>NZ_WOAC01000040.1 GCF_009749525.1 Mesorhizobium xinjiangense
CGCCGACAAAACCGACACCTCGTTCATTGCCATCATCCATCTCGCAGCCGCCGTCATAAATTCACGATGAATCTCAACAGGCCTTAGACCATGAAACCGGGCTTGGCGATTTCAATATCTTTGCCGCCTATTTGATTGACGTGGGCAATCCGGCGATCAGCTTCGGCATCGGCCCGCAGATTACCGCCCCGACGGCAATCGAAGACGAACTGGGCAGCGGCAAATGGTCGGCCGGCTTTGCCAATGTGCTGTTCAACGCGTCCGACCCCAAGTTCCAATGGGGCTATCTGCTCACCTGGCAGGCGAGCTTTGCCGGCGACGACGATCGCGCCGATGTGAATGCCGGGGCGTTTCAACCGTTTCTGTTCTATCAGCTCGGCGACGGCTGGTATCTCAGATCGTCCGGTGTCTGGACCTATGATTTCGAGACCGACAACTACGCCATCCCCATTGGCCTGGGTGTTGGCAAGGTGATCAAACTGGAGAGTACAGTGGTCAACATGTCTGTCGAGCCGCAGTACAGTGTCGTGCACGAGGGACCCGGCCAGCCCGAATGGGGTATATTCGCCGGCGTGAACTTCCAGTTCTGAGGCGCACGGCGGCAGCGGCCAGGTTCCGGGCATCGCCCTGCGCTGGTTCAATCTGAAATCCGGCGCGGTCGAGACGGCCTCGGTGGACGGCTTCGACGTTTCCGTGGACGGCCCGCCCGCAGCCCGAGACGGCGTCGACCGCTCGATGCTTGTTCTTGTGGCGGCCGGGCTTGCCGGGCTTGTCATCCTGGCGCTGCTCGCCCTGGCGATCCGGCGTTATGGTCGGCGCCTCGTGACCGCGCGGCGCCACAGGCAGGAGCGGTGGCGTGCCAGCAAGGCATGGGCCGAGCGCGAATTGTTGAAAGCTGTTAAACGGCGCGACTATCACGCAACCCTGCGCGCCCTCGATGAATGGGCCGCGCGTCCCCCTGCAACATACCGGTCCCGTATCGTTCCCGTCCAGCAAGCGCTGACGAGGGTCGGCGGATCAATCTATGGCCGAGGCCAAAACGCTCCGGCCTCCGCCGATTGGAATGCCGTAACCCAGGCGGTCAGGACGGCAATGACGGCGCGCTCCAAGTCTGCCGGCCCCGACCTTCCGCCTCTCAATCCCGGAGCAGTTCCGGCTGTCACCCAGCTCACATGAGGAGGCGTGCGTCAAGACCGATCACTGATGCATAACCGATTCCTTTGGACGTTTGTTTCGGGTCCATGGTCTGAGCCAGATTGCATGACGCGGCGCGTTTCTGTCGCCGGTTCAAACTCACATACGGTCGCCGTTTTGTTCGGCACCACCACCTGGGCCAAAACCGGTCGGGCGGCCGCGTGTCGCGAACCTGCGCGATGTAGTGAATGCGATCCTCTACATGGCCTCGACGGGCTGCCAGTGGCGCATTCTGCCGAAGGACTTTCCGCCCTTCACTACGGTGCAGAACTACTTCGGGTCGGCTCCAGTAGGGGGCGAAATGACACCCTAAGCTGTCCTTGGAGTAACCCTGGCAGTCGACTGGACCCGCCATTGCGAAGCCCGGTCGAACGCTGATAGTTTCTCAGCGAAATTCGAAGGCCTCCGTATGGATGCTGGCACGTGGAACACCAGCCTCGAGTCTGGTCTAGTATTCGCCAATAGCCGACCCAGTGGGTGCATTGTAGTTAATATAGCGCCGCGAAGAGATGCCCAGCGGGTCCTGCGAAGCCGCCATCTGGTCTTTCAACACGATGCCTGCCTCCAGATCGTTGGCGCCGAAAATATCGAAATGGCGCTGGAAGGGGATCGGCGTCGTGGCGCCGGGATTGTACTGCACATTGGTGTGGTCCAGTGCGCCCAGGGGCGTCAGCTTCGGCGGAGAGGTCATGACTATCGCGGAGACCGGCGCCGGCCCCTTGACATCGTCCATGGACAGCATCCAGTTGCCGCTCGGACCGACGACGGTCGAGCCCGTGTCGAGCGGCAGCCCGTCCGCACTGTACAGGGTCACAGTCACCGTTGCACCGATGGCGGCCGTGCCGGTAAAGAACGGCGCCACGTAGATCGGCACTTCGATCTCTTCTTCTTCCTCGTCTTCGTCCTCGCCCAGCACGCGCGCGATCTCGGCGGGGTCGGGCAGGGCATTCAGGATGTCGACCTCGGTGTCGATGTTGTTGGTCGGATCGCTGTCGAGGCCGGTCGTTCCGTCGCCGTCGACCTCGATGACATTGACGGCCTGGTCGATGTCGGCCTGCGAGGGGAACAGGACTTCCAGCGTCAGGCCCAGCGTGATCGTTGCTTGACCCGGCGCCACGGTGCCGAGATTCCAGGTGACGATGTTGGTCGCCGGATCGAAAACGCCGCCATTGGTGGCGCTGACGAAGCGGAAGATGCGCGGATCGACAAAGTCGCGCACCACCACGCCATCGGCGCGGAAATCGCCGATATTGCGCACGGTGATGGCGTAGTCGATGACATCGCCCGGCGAAACCTCCTCCACGGCACTCGCCTTGGTGACCACCAGATCGGGATAGATCAGCCGGTCGGTGTGCTCGTCGTGATTGTTTTCCGGCGTCGGATCCCTTCCGCCGAAACCGTTGTCGTTGATATCGATGAGATTGGTGGTCTCGTCCACTGAGGCTGGCAGGCCCGGCTTCACCCGAAGCACCATCGTGAACACCTGGTCGCCATCGTCCGGCGACAGTGTGTCCAGATGCCAGGTCACCGTGCCGGAGGCGGCATCGTAGACACCGCCGCGGTCGGCGGAGACGAATTCGAACACATTCGTGTCGACATGGTCGACGATCTGGACCCCGGCCGCCACGCGGTCGCCGACATTGCGCGCGGTGATGGTGAAGGGAACCGTCTCCGAACCGCCGGTTTCCTCGACATCGTTGGTCTTTTCGATCTCGAGGTCGGGCACGGGCGGACGGCCATCGGCCTCGGGGATGACGATCGCGTCGTCGGTGTTGTCCTCGGGCGTCGGCTCCGGCTCGTCCATCGTTGCAGTCGCCTCGTTGACAAGCAGAATGTTGCGGCCACCCTCCTCCGTCACCGGCGAAAGCACATCGGCCACCTGTACGGTCAAGACGATCGTTACCGTCTCCTCAGGCTCGAGCGTTCCCAATGCAATGGAGAACTGGTTCGTGTCGGGATTCACCGTGAAGGGTGTGTCCACTCCATTGACCGTGACGGCCAGCAGCGTGATGTCTTCCGGCAGCGTATCGGTCAGGACGACATTGTTCGCTTGCTCGATGTTACCCGCATCGACGCCCGGCGCCCCCTTGTTGAGCACCTGGATTGTGTAGCTGTACATGCCGCCGACCTCGACGATGTTCTGCGAAGCGTCCTTGATCACGCGCAGGTCGGGACCGGCGATGGTCACCGTGGCGTCGTCCTCGTCGGTGTAGGTGCGCTGCTCGTCGGGATCGTCTGTGCCGGGGATCGTATCGTAGGTCAGGGAAGAGGTGTTGAGCGAAGCGGAGCCATTCGCTGCGTTCTCCACCACCGCTTCCGCGTTAAAGTTGATGACGATGCTCGCCCCAACCGGCAGCACATCCGCGGTGATGCGGAAGCCGGAGCCGACGATCTGGACGACCGGAGCCGGCGTCCCGAGTGGAGCACCGACAATCTCGGCCGTCACCGAATCCAGGTCGAGCACCATGAAGGGATCGTCAAAGGGGTCTTCGATCACGACGTCAAAGGCATCGACGGCAACTTCATCATCAATAGAGTCAGGTGAATGCTGCACGGTGATGGTGTAAGAGGCAGTGTCGCCCATAGCGACGAACTCTTCGTCGACGGTTTTCTCGATGACGAGATCAGGTTCGACGACGTTGACTTCGGCTGTTGCCGAGTCCTGCGCTCCCGTAGAACTGGTGACCGTCACGGTGTTGGGAAGAACCTCGCCGTCCTCCACGATGCCCGCCTCATCTACGATAACGACCTGATAGAAAATATCGACGAAATTGTTGGTCAGATCGTTGTCTCCGGGATTGATCACAGTGATACCCGTGACCGTCAGCGTATTGGTATCGGGATCGTATACCGCGTTCCCGACACTGAACGCGAAGTCCGGATTGCCCGGCACGACCTGCACCGTCCCTGGGAGAAAGCGCTGCCCGTCGGGAAGGACATCCACGAGATCGAAACCGCGCACTGTGCCTTCGGGAATGTTGACGCGGACAGCGAATGTCACAATCTCGCCGACCGCCACATCACTTCCATCGGTCGCGTCGACGCTGGAATCGGCCACTCTCTTATCCACGGTCAATGGCAGTGGCCCGATCTCGATGGTTTCGGAGTCAGCAACGGCATAGTCATCGAGCGCCCCGCCAGGTCCGTCATCACCGGTGCGCTCATTCGCATTGGCCCCCGGCGTGGACGTCCATGTGGCTTCCATGTCGTTTGTGAGCATGTCGCCCGGTTCGACCGCATCACCCAGAAGGAGATCATAGTTCATCGTGATGCTCGCCCCTACGGCAAGGTCAAAGCCTGAGATGGTGAGCGTGGAATTATCCGGCGAGAGCGTGATCGTGGCCGAGATCGGATTTCCGTCCTCGTCGACAATCGTGACCGAGCCCGGAACAAAGGTCGTGTTTGTCGGGGCAATATCGGTCAATTCAATATCGAATGCCGTCGAATTGCCGGTGTTGGTCAGAAGCACCTCATAGGTGATCGTGTCACCGGCATCGGTCATTTCGTCAAAAGGCAGCACCGTCTTATCAGCCGTAATATCCGGCTCGACCAGCGTCATCTCCACCGAATCCGTCGGCGTTTCCAGTTCCGGAGCCCCGGTGGTGACCGTGACCGCGTTTTCCAGAACGACGCTGTCCTGGTTGGGCAGCTCGTTCAGCATCACGCCCTGATAGCCGAAGGTGATCACGGCGGTGTCGGGAGCGCCGTCCGTCGTGTCGTCGGTGCCGGGAATGGTCACTGTGCCCAGTGTGATGGTTATCGTGTTGGCGACCTCGTCATAGACGAAGGCGGTCGGGGGAAGCGTCGCCGCGCCGTCGAAGAGCGTGCCTGCCGGCGCATCGACCGTGAACGTCCCGTCCACATATTCGAAATTGTCCGGAAGTTGATCGACCACCACGACATTCGGCGTTGATCCTTCCGTCAGCGTCACGTTGACGTTGAAGGTCGCCGTCTCGCCGATGGTCAGCGCGCTTCCCGCCGTGTCGGTCACGCTGGAAGCGACGAGTTCCTTCTCGACATCGACGGTGAAGTCCGTCTCGACCGTGACTGTGTCTGTGGCTTCGTAGT
Organism: Mesorhizobium xinjiangense; assembly: GCF_009749525.1. Taxonomy (GTDB): domain Bacteria; phylum Pseudomonadota; class Alphaproteobacteria; order Rhizobiales; family Rhizobiaceae; genus Mangrovimarina; species Mangrovimarina xinjiangensis. Next base: position 5,263 of record NZ_WOAC01000040.1, read on the forward strand.
TGTTCAGCGTGTCGTCGGTGTCGTCCGGGCCGTCGTCGTCGAAGCTGTCGTCGGTATGGCCGTCGGCGCCCGTACGCTCATTTTCATCGTCACCAGCGGTCGAGGTCCAACGTACGGTTGCCCCATTGTCGATGCTGTTGCCGGGCGCAACCGTGTCCTGGACCGTCACGGTGAATGTGAGGGTGACCGTCCCGCCCACGGCGATGTCGAAATCCGAACCGGTCAGCGTCGTGCCGTCCGGCGAGATGGTGAACGTGCCGACGCCGCCGCCGCCATCCACTGCCGTCACCGTACCGGTGAACAGCGTGTTGAGCGGAGCGCCATCCGTGAAGGTGACGTCGAAGGCCGTGGAGGTGCCGATATTCGTCAGCACCACCTGATAGGTGATCACATCCCCTGCATCGACCGGCCCGGCGGGCGAAACCACGGTCTTGTCGATTGTCAGTTCCGGCTCGACGAGCGCGATCGACTCCGCGCCCGTCGCCAAAGGCGTACCGTCCGCCTGGACGCCCGCAGCATTGTCGATCTGCCCCCCGTCCTGGTTGATGAGTTCGTTCACCACCACGGCGGTATAGGTGATGCTGAACGTATCCGTGCCTGCGTCGTTGTCGCCCGGATTGACGAGCGTGCCGTCTGCACTGTTCTGGATCTGGAACGACAGCAGGAATGCGCCCGGCACGAGATCCGAGGGCACCAGGGTCACGGAACCCTCGACGATCTCCAGGCCGGCAATGCCGGCAAATTCGGAGGGAGTGACGATATCCAGCGAGTCCGGATCGATCTCCAGCCCCGGTTGCGTCAGGTCCTGAACCACGACGTTCTGCAGCGTCCCCTCAAACACCGTGATGTCGAGCGTATAGGTGACTGTCTCGCCGATCGTCGCTTCCTCGACGTCCGCCGTCTTCACGAGCTGAATACTGTTGTCGGTGACGACCTGGGCGTCGGCCGAAGTCACATAGTCGTTGACGTCACGGACGAGTGTCCCGATGCGCTCACCGGTGGGAGTGCCGGGGCTCACATCGCCATCGAGCGAACTCCACCGACCGGCGACGGTGTTCGAGATGGTCTCGTTCGGCCCCACGCTGTCCTGCACCACCACGGCATAGACCAGTGTAAAAGTGGCGCCGAGCGGAATGTCGATATCCGCGCCGTCAACCGTCTGGATCGTGTTGCCGACAATTTCGATTTCGCCTGACACGTCGACACCGTCGACCGTCGCACTGACGAGGGTCGCTTCGAAATCCTCCGGAATCTGGTCCGTGAATGTGAACTCGAACGCATCCGCCGTGGAACTGCCGCTGTGGCTCGCGGTAATGGTGAATGTGATCTCGTCGCCCCCGTCGACGGTGGCCGGCGCGTCGTTCTCCTTGGTGAGAACCAGGTTCGGCTCGACGACGGTGAAGGTCGCATCGTCCGAGCTGCCGCCATTGTCATGCGTCCACTCGGCGAGGTTTACCTTCGCATCATTGTTCTCGTTGTCGAAGACATTGTCCACGCGCGCCTGGAAGGTGATGCGGATGAAATCGTTCGACATTTCGTTGTCGCCGGCGGTGACAAAATCGTCGTTGGCCACGATCGTGAGCGTCTGGCCGACCTGCGTGAAGGTGAACAGGGCTGGGTCGATCGGATCTCCGTCGCCATTGAAGACGGTCCCGCTCAGGAAGGTGACTCCTGGCGGCAGGGTATCGGTAACGCTCGCGCCGGCAGTAGTGCCCTCGATCAGCGGGATTTCGAGCGTATATGTGACGATCTCGCCGATTGTTGCGGTCGGCTTGTCGACCGTCTTTGTAATCGGGCCAGGATCGGCGATTTCGACCGTTTGCGCGGTCTCGAAGAAATAGTTGTTGACCAGCATTGGGTCGTCCTGGTCGCGCGGGATCATGTCCGAACCGTCGCGGGTCTGGCTTTCGCTATCAATTCCATCGGGTATCGACGGGTCGAGACCATCGACCGGGTCGACGTCCGGCAGCGACTGGTACGTAAGGGTCACGTTGTTGGTAAGCGTCTCGCCCTCTATCACAGCTTCGCTGACCACCGCACGGTAGGTGATCGTTACGGTCTGGCCCTGCGGCAGGTCGAAGCCGCTGACGGTCAGTGTGTTGGTGCCGGCATCGAAGGACACTTCCGGTTCGCCGTCGAAACCTTCCGCCGTAAAGCCCTCGACAATGACGGAGCCGTCCACGAACTCCAGGTCATCGGGAAGCACGTCCGTCAGGGTCAGCGCATAGCCGTCGCCCGTCGACAGGGCGTCGTCGTGGGAGAGCGTCAGGGTGTAGGTAAGCTCGTCCCCCGCATCGAGGTCCGGGCCGTCTCCGGTGACGGATTTTGCCACGTCGATGGCTGGCTCGTCGACGGTGATCTGAACCTGATCGTCGAACTGCAACGTGTCGTCGTTATCGTCGATCACGCCGTCGCCGTTGCTATCGGTTTGATAGGTCACGCGGGCGCCGTTGAGATGCTCGTCGCCGCCATCCGTCTCGGGCACGTTCATCACCTGCGCGCGAAAGACGATGAAGATCGACTCGGCGACGACGTCCACGGGCGTATCGGGATCGATATCCCCGGCGTCGTTGTTTACCTCGCCGATCGTAAATTCGAGACGGTTGAAGATCCCGTCCCCGTCTGGGTCGAGTATCTGCACATCCGCCACGGTGAGGGGAGCGTCGAGGGTCAGCGAGTCCCCGATCAGGAGCTGATCGACAGAGACGATGCTCACGATTCCCTGCGCGCCGAGCGCGTTCAGGAAATCGGTGTCGTCAAAGACGATCACATTCCCCGCGTCACCGCGTGGAAACGCGATCTGGAGCCCGTAGGTCAGCACCTCGCCGACTGCCACATTCGGATCGGCGTCCAGCCCGGTCGTGTCGACCGGCAGCTCCGCAGGCAGCGGGAAGTCGATCGGCTGGCCGCCGAGCGAGGTGTTGAGCAGGTATTTCTGGATCGTCGGACCGGAGATCGTCAGCGTGTCCGAGCCCGTCTCCGGGCCGAAAATCCGCTCGATCAGTTGTTCGCCGGAGAGGGAAGAATAGGACTCGATGGTCGCGGTGTTGTCGACCATGGTTCCAAGGCCGACATCGGGATCGACCGTCAGGCCGAACTCGAGTGTCAGTTTCTCGCCCTTCGCGATGGCGAAGGTCGGATCGGCCGTGACGGTGATGACCCAGTTGTCCGGGTCGCTCGTGTCGTCGATGGTGACCGTAACGAGGTCCGTATCCACGTTGCCGGTGCCGGTCACGGAAACACTGACCACGTTGCTGAAGATGTCCAGCGGCAGATCGTCGTCAGTGAGTTCCAGACCGAAAGAGGTCGTGTCGAATGTACCAGTCCCGTTGGCAATCTCCAGCGTCATGCCGACGGTCTCGTTCGCTTGCGCCTCGTCGGGCGTGAAGGTCTTGGTGATCGTGAGATTGGGCTCGACGATGTCCACGCCCGCCGTATCGCTCACCGGGTCCGTCGTCGTTGTGTCGAGCGTCGCGGTATTGGTCGCGCGTGTCCCTGAGTCGAGCGCTTCGTCATCGAGCGCTTGCGCCTGATATTCGATGATGAAGCTCTGGCCAGAAAGGTCGGTTCCAGGTGCCGCATTGGCGATAATCTCGTCGAACAGAATGGTAAAGTCATTGCCCGGACCGGCCGTGAAGTCGAGCACAGCGCCATCTGCCAGAACCACGCCGTTCTGCGAGACGGTTCCCTCGAAGCTTCCGAGCCGCAGCACGAGCGTTCCGCTGACAAGCTGGAACCCATCCGGCAGCGCATCGGTGATCGTTGCGTCGGTCGTGCCGTCGGGCACCGTCACCTCGATCTGGAAGGTGCCGATCTCGCCGATGGTCAGGTCGTCGCCATTGGTGAAATCCTGGTCGGTGTCGAAAAGCGTCTTTTGAACCGCCACGCCCTGCGCGGTCACCGCCGCCTCGTCGGTGAAGTCGCCCGTAACGCCCTCGGTGAAGTCGGTGCCTCCCTCAAGGGCGGCAAAGGAGACGATCTCGGCGGTATTCTCCACCGTGACGCCGGGATTGACGTCGTCCGCGGCCACCAGCTCATAGCTGATGATGATGATGTCGTGGCCATCGGCGTCGCCGGCGGCGGCGATGCCTCCCACGCCGCCGTTGTCGTTGATGGTGATGCCGGCGCCAAAGAAATCGTTGATGTCGCCGGTGAAGCTCACCACCGTTCCGTCGCCGTACTGCACGGTCAGCACCGCACCGTCCGGAATCTCGAAACCGTCCGGAAGCATGTCGTTGATCACGACGTCGAAGGCGTCCTCGCCGCCGGTGTTCTGCACGGTCACCGCGAATTTCACCGTGTCGCCGCCGTCGAAGCCGGACATGTCGCTGTCGATCGGCGCCGCCGCGAGATCGTCGGCCGTGACCGAGCCGGTGAACCCGGGTGTCCCGACCGCGAAATCCACATTGTTCGGGTTCGTCTGGCCCGGCGTGAAGGCGAGCGAATCGTCCACCGCTCCGTTAGCATCGGTCGCCACCGCGCCCTTGGTGACCGACAGGACAGGCTGGTGGAAGGTGACGTCGTTGATGATGACGTCGTCGGCAATCACCGCGTCGCTGTTGGCGGTCTCGATCACGGCCTGGTTGGTCAAAAGCAGGCCGTCGGCAAAGGGCTCGTCCAGCACCTGGATCGTGTAGATCAGGTCGATGACGCCGCCCTGCGATGCCTCCTCGTCGAAACTGCCATAGGTGAAGATGATGGAATTCGAGGCCGGGTCGACCGTGACCCCGGGATTGCCCACGACATCGGTGCCGGAGAGCGTGTCGTCCGGTCCCAGGAACACCTGATAGGCTCCCGGAATGCCGGAGCCGCCATCGACAAAGACGAAGGCTCCGGCATCTACATCATAAATCGGGGAAGGCAGGTAGTCGGTGATGACCAGATCGTCCACATCCGCCGAGCCGACCTCGATGCGGATCCGGTAGGTGACGAGGTCTCCCGGCGCGATCTCGGGCGGGGCATCCTGATCGCCGTTCACCGCATAAAGCGTTTTGGAGGATTGCGGCGGGTCGATGACGACCTCGTCGCCGGAGCCGTCGGCCTGAGCTGCTCCTCCGTTCGGAGTCGCGCTGTTGAGTGTGAGGCTCACGGTGTTCGTGAGCCTGTCGTTGACGACGACGGGAGCTGTGCCGCCTCCCTTGACGCGATAAGTCTCATTGATCAGCGCGAAATAGGTGAGGGTCATGCTTGTCGGCCCCTCCTGCGCGTCGCCATTGAAGAGATCGCCGAAAAGCGTGGCATCCGTGGCGCCGGCATTGCTCACCGCATTGCTCAGGTAGAAGGTGACATGCTGGGTGCCATCGCCCTGTATGGCTGCCTCGAGCTCTATGGCATCGCCCGGCGGCGGTGTCGTGCTCAGCTGGAAGAGATAGACCTCGCCGTTCATTTCGACACGCAGCACCGGCGTGTGGTCGAGCGTGGCGTCGTCGGTCGTATCCAACTCGAGCCCATCCGCGAGAATGTCGGTCAGCACGCCTTCATTGAGCGCAAGATAATCCGAGACGTCGATGTCGATCTCGTACTGGACATATTTGCCCGGTGCGGCGTCCCCGCCGCCCTCGATCGTGGCGGTCTTGAGCACCGTATAGGGGCGGATGGTGATCGTGACGAAGTTATCTTCTAAATCAGCGATATTGTCGTCGATTGGCACGTCGACACCGTTGGGCGCCACATAAACGCCGGACTCGACCGTCGCTTGGTTGCTGGCGGTGTAGGATTCCGGATTGTTTTCGTCGATCTGCGGGAACTCGGTCCCGTTGGCGGAGAATTTCGGCGCATAGGCTGTCAGCGTGATCACAAGGTCACCCCCGCCGGCTACGCCTGTCACCATATCATAGGTGAAGGTCGCCTCCGTCACTACCAACGGATCAGTGCCAGGCACACCCTGCGGTTGACCATCAACTCCCGGCGCGACGATTGCGTCAGCGTCCGGATCTTCAGCATTCAGGAAATACAGATTGGTCGGAAGCAGGTCTTGAATTACCAGATTCTCCAGTGTCACGCCGTCCGCGATGTCGACGGAGATCGTATAGGTAAAGGTGAAATTCGGCCCCTGCGCGGTCTCGTTCTCGGGAAGCTGGACGTCCTTCTCCAGCCGCATGACGATTGGGGTAACGGTATCCGTCTGTGCAGTGTCCTGTTGAAGGGGCGGGTCAGTGTCGGGATTGTCCAGAGCATCCTCGCCGAAGCGGAAGCCGCCGCTCGCCGTGACGATGATGTCAGTCCCAGGCACCGCGCCGGTTTCCGGGTCGGCGTCCGGGCTCTCCTCCATCGTTGCGGAGAAGACAAGGTCGATCGCCGGCTGGTCCGGCGTGTAGCTGCCGAAGGGGGCCAGCACGTTGATCCAGGTCTCACCCTCGATGGACCCCTCCGGCAATTCCAGTTGCCCGCCGACCGTGTCAAGCGGATGTTGCGTGATCGGGTTCCCCGAGCCGTCGACCCATTGCGAGCCGTCCCAGGTTCCCACTTCCTGGCTTTGCACCGAGCTTCCGAGATAGGTGACGTTGTTGACCTCGATGCCCGACCCGACGGTGACATCGACGAAGGGGCCATAACCGGTGTCGTTGGGATCCCCGTCCGTTGTGTCTGCGTTGTTGTCGAAGCTCACCGTGAACTGGAAATCCTCGTTGATCATCTGATCTTCCGGGAGGTCCTCGACTGCAGCCTCCGGCACGGCGTTCAGCAGCAGCCGGTCCTCCAGACGCATGATGCGCGGCCGGTAGACCAGGCCCATCATGCCGGACGCCGCGCCGGCCGTTCCCGTCGTGGCAACATCGCCGATTGTCTTCGCGGCCGGGTTGCGGTGAAGCAGTCGATCTATAGCGCCCATTTCGCAGGATTCCTCCAGTCGATGTGGTCGAACCAGCCGATGACGATGGTGCCGGCGGGCCGCCAGATGATGCTTGAAACAAGTCTGCCGGGCGCACCCGGATACCAGCCTTCCGTGCCGCCCTTCGGCACGAAGGTGGAGGCGAACCGCGCCACCGCAAGTCGGCGCTCTTCGCCGCTGACGTCGATGGCCAGTGGTCCGCCGCCCTCTGCGGTGATGGCGGCCGGCGGCAGTTCGCCGGCCGCGGCAGGCTCCACACGTTCCAACCGGACGGGAACGGCGTGCGAGCCGAAAGCCGTCTGGCGGAAGGTCAGCCGTGCGGGGGCGGCAACGAGATCGGTGGCATCGTCCGGCAGCAGCCAGACCCTGGCCTCCAGTATCTCCATGTTGCCGATCTCGGCGATGAGATCGCCGCGCGCTATCCAGCCGCCTTCGAGATCGCGCAGCTTTCCGCCGAATATGACGCCGGCGCGCGGCGCGGTAACCGCAAGCCTGTCGAGCCGCATTTGGGCCTCGACCAGTTCCTGGCGCACCGTCTCCAGGTAATCCTGCTTGCTCTGATAGGTTGAGGGATCGTCGGCGGCGCGCGCCTGTTCGAGTTCGATCCGCGTCTTCGCCTGGCGGGCGGCGAGTTTCACGCGCTCGGCCTCGAGAGATGCGTTGACAAGTTGCACCACCGGGTCCCCCGGCGTTATCGCCGTGCCCTCGCTGGCCGCGACCTCGACCACCGCGCCCGAGCTTGCCGCGCGCAGTTCGATGCTGTCGCGATAGTCCACGACACCGGGTGCAGAAATCCATGTGGGCACCGGCAGGAACCAGAGCGCCGCAATCGCGGCCGCCACGAAACCGAGCCGCAGCGCCGCCTTGCATCGGGGCGCTGCACCGGCCTTCCAGACGCTCTGCGCCAGCTTGCCGAGCGGCGCCAGGACCATTGCCCAGACAACCATCAGCGCCAGAACGACACCGAAGCCGAAGGCAAGATGGGCCGCAACGACGCAGAGCGTCACGGCCACCACCATGCGCCACAATAGCGCCAGCCAGCCATAGAGGACGATGCCGGCCGGTTCCTTCTCCCCGGACGCTGTTCCGGTCAGAAAGCGCAGCGTCATGTTGCGGACGGCGGCAGCGCCGCGTTGATAGAGATTGGCAATGCCGGTGAGGTCCGTTAACGCATAGTAGCCGTCGTAGCGCATCAGCGGATTGGCGTTGAACAGCAGCGAACTCACCGTCGTGGCAACGACAAGGGATTGCAGGAAGGCACGCCAGTCGCCTTCCGGGGCACGCGTCCATAGCATGACGGCAATGGCGCCCAGGCCGAGTTCGCCGATGATGCCGGCCGCGGTGATGTGAAAGCGCTGCCAGCGGCTTTCAAGGCGCCAGGCGTCGGTGACATCGACATAGGCGCCGAGCGGGAAGAACAGGATGAAGAGAACGCCATATTCGCGCACCTCCACCCCGTAGAGCCGCGCGACCACCCCGTGATTGATCTCGTGCCAGGCCTTGCTGATCAGCCAGGCGAGCCAGAACAGGACGATGAGATCGACGCTGAAAAGCGTGCCGAGCTCCTGATAGAATCGGCTTCCATTGGCGATCATCGTCGCCGCGCCGGCGGTAATGAGTCCCGCCCACAACATCCAGCCAAAGGGGCCGTAGAGCCAGCCGAGATAGCGCGCGCAGCTCTCAAAGAAGCCGCTGCCCGAACCCAGGCGAAGGCGCTGCGAGACGGGACCGATGCGCCGCCTTCCCGCCTTGCCGGGCGGTCCGGCTTCATCGCCGTGAAGCAGTCCGTGACGCCGCAATTCGTCAAGAACGGGCTCGACTTCGGCTTCGGACAGGCGCGCGCCGGGCCGGTCGGCATGCAACTGACGGAGAGCTTCGCCCGCGGTGCGACGCCCGTTCAGCAGGCGGGCAAAGGCGGCGGTGTCATTATCGGTCTCCATGAAGGAACCGCCCATCGGGTCCTCGATGAGCACGGTCTGCGCTCCGGCGCGCTCCCGGTAGAGGAAACGCAGTTCGCAGCGCAGTCTGGGATGTTCTTCGGCCATGTCACAGAGTCCATCGCCTGAATGCATTCCAGGCGCCGCGGAACAGGATCTCGCCGATGGGCGCCTTTCCTGTCGGCAGCAGGGCGACACCCTTCTGGCCAGGCCGCAATTTCAGATCGGGATTGTCGATGGTGGTGCGAAGCGGGATAACCGTCTGCCCGTCGATCGTCTCGGCGCGGGCCGCGCGCCTGAGATCTGTCACGGGCACCGGGTCGCCCGACACGCCATCGAAGTGCAATTCGCCGTCAACCGCCTCGTCCAGCCGTTGCAGATCCTCAACCGGCACGTCGATGCGCACGCGCAGACGGTCCACCGGTGCGATCTCGGCGATCACGTCGCCCTCACGCAAGGGCGCACCGTCGGAATGTTCGAACGGGCTTTCAAGAACGACCCCGTCGACCGGCGCGCGCAACTGAAGCTGCGCGATCTGCCATGCAAGGAGATCGCGTTCGGCGGCAACCGCCTCGCCCTCCAGCCGCGCCAGTTCGGCCTCGGTCACATCCTTTGCCCGCACGGCTGCGTCGCGGCGGCGGAATGCCTCGCCGGCCCGGGCGGCGGCGGCGGAGTGGGAAAGTATCAATTCCTCCCCCTCCAGTTCGGCAATGGGTTCCCCTCGAGCGACGAAGTCGCCCGGCGCGGCGTCTGAATGCAGCAGCACCGCGTTGAAGGTTGCCGTGACGAAGCGGCGTCCCTCCGGTTCCAGCTCGACTTCCGCACGGATGCGGTCGGGTATGGGGATGAACATGACGGCAAGCGCCAGCGCCGCGGCGACGAGCGCGCCGATGCGGCCCGTCCAGCGACGCCGGGATCGGGCTCTTTTGCGCTGTGGCGCATCGAGGGTTGCGTCGAGCAGGGTCTGGACGACCAGCCATCCCTTCGTGTCGAGTTGCCTGAAGTCGGCGGCGGGATCGGCCAGCAGGCATGTAAGGGGGGCAGCTTTGCGGCGCCCGCCCACCTGCAGCGCGACGACGCAATCGGCCTTCAGTGCCGAGGCCAACGAGGTGGAAGCCTGTTCCTTGCGTTCGACAATCGGGCCGGCCGCACTGCCGGCGCGTGTGAACAGGTCACGGGCAGCAGATTCGACGGGGGAATCCTCACGCACCGCGCCGACCGGAAAAACGGCCCGTATCGCCCCGTCGTCTCCGCCGATAAAGGCGTGGCTGGCCCCAAAGGCCGAAACCATCAGTTCCGCCAGTTCCACAGGATCCGCCGGTGCCGCCCCCTTGAAGGCATCGATCAGGGCCGACAACCCAGTTGCCAATCCCATGCCGCCCTCGCGCGCGGTCGGCTGCAGGGCCGCGGCCGCAAGCTCGAGCGTGGCGCGTGCGGCCGGCAAAGGTGTTCCGCCTCTGCGCAGTGCCGCAACCGCGCCCCCACCATCGGCAAAGGCGCTGGCAAGAACCACCGCTCCTGGCAGCGCGGTCGACATTTCCTGATGCGAGCCCGGGCCGCGTAGAGCCTCGCTTGCGGCAAAACGCAGCTCGGCCGCCAGCTTGGTGCGGCTGTCGCGATGCCGCGCATCGAGGGTCAGGTCGCGGACGGCCAGAGAGCCGTCGCGTTCCACGAGAACCGCTGCGGCCTCCGCGTCGATCATTTCAGCGATTGCGGCAAGAGCCGGCGCGGCGCCCTGCGCGTTCCGCCCCGAATGCGCACGGGCGCCCTGCAATTGCCGGCGCAGCCTGTGATAGAGCGGCGCCGTGTCAGCCGCCTTGCCGGCAGGGTCGGTCCCCTGGGACGGTGGAACACGAGCTGCGCGCTCCTTCAGGTTCAGCGGCCGGGTCATCGTTCCAGCCCGCCGACAGGCAGTGCGAGCACCAGCCGCTCGCCGCCCAGATAGATGTAGTCGGGATTGTCGATCTCGATGCTGATCCGGCGCATGCCTGTCGGCGCGTCGATCTCGACGCCCAGATTGCGCACGCGCGCGGGCAGGGACTTATCCTGCCGTTCGAGCTTCACCGGCAAGATCGTGCCCTTGCCGACGTCGCCGATGCAGCCTGCAGGCACGAAGAAATCGGCATGAAGCCGGTCCAGCTCGTAGAGCGTGACGATCCGCGCCTCGCCAGAAGCTCCCACAAGCTCGGAGACATCCCGGTGAACCTCGTTCACCACACCGTCGAAGGGTGCGCGCACGTCGAGCAGAGACAGGCGGGCCTCCACGCTCGCCGCATCGAGTTCGGCAATGTGCAGATCATCCTTGGCCGCCCGAAGTTCGGCCCGCGCGACCGCCATCTCGGCCTTGGCCGCGATCAATTCCAGGGGCCGTGCGGCCCGTGCCGCTTCCAGCTTTGCGATCTCCTCGCTGCGCCGGCTGGCGTGGTCGAACTTCGCTTCGGCGGCCTCGAGCCTGCCTGTCGCGGCCGCACGGGCACGGGCGCTATCGAGCTCCGCCAACGCAAGCGTCTTGTCGAGCTCGGCAAGGATCTCGCCCGCCTTCACCCGGTCGCCTACCTCCACCAGCACCTTGGCCACGATGCCCGGTTCGCGCGCAGCGATTTCCACCGTCGCCGCAGGCTCGGTGAAGCCGGCAGCCTGCGCCAGAGTGCAGTCGGAAGGTTGCGCGGAAGCCGTCCCGCTCAGAAACAGATATATCCAGGCGGCACAGCACGCGCACCTACGGCGCGTCACGTTGTCCTCCATTGCGGCCGCCAACGCCTCTTTCGATGGCCCGCGGGTTGACCAGCAGATTCTCGTTGCTGTCGGCGCCGACGGGCAGTCTGTCCTTGCCCAATGCGCGCCGCACGATCGCGATATGGTCGAGATTGCCGGTATCGATGCGCAGCGCCTCGACCCCGCGCGAAGAGAGCATGGTGCCGGCGACCCGCTCCACCTGGTAGAGCGCAAGATTGTATGAAACCACGGCTTCCAGGAGCCGCTGCTCCGATTCGGTGCGGTCTTCCATGCCCGAAATCAGCGTGGCAAGAAACGCGCTGCCACTTTCGAGCCCCTCATCGGCACGCGCCCGCAACGCGGCAATTTCGGTGTTGTTCGCGGCAAGCTGCGCCTGGCGGGCACGCATCTCCTCATAGGCTGTGCGTGCCTCGCGCACTGCCACCTGCGCTTCCAACAACACCGTGTCGCTGACATTCCTCAATTGCGAGGTGAGTTGGCGCACCTCGATGCGGCGTCGGTCATTGATCGAGCGGTCGCTGCGATTGCCCAGCGGCATCTTGAACCGCACGCCGACAAAACCGTCGACATCGGTCTGGTCGAACTGGTTCGACCAGGCATTGCCGACATCGTAGTCGCCGGACAGTCCGCCATTCGAGATACCCGCCCGCACATCCAGGTCCGGCAGCAGCTTGTTCTTGGCCACCTCGGCCTGCAACTCCGCCGCGCGCAATTGCAGCGCCACAGATTTCACCTCGGGCCGGTTCTGCAAGGCCAGCAGCGCCACATCCTCCAGCGGCACGTCGGTGAACTTGCGCACCGGGCGCTGTCCCGGGATGATCTCCACCCTGTCGCCATAGAGCGACGGATCGCTCAGCAGGGCGCTGAGCCGGGCCTGGGCGTTGTCGACGCCGGAACGGGCACGGATGGTCGACGCCTCGGCGCGCCGGATCGCGGCCGCGGCCTGCTCCCGCTCGCCGGCCAGCGTGTCGAATTCGGCACGCGCCGAAATCTGCTCGGCAACACCTCTCAGGTCGCCGACCAGCCGCTGGCGCTGCAACAGGTGCGCCCGCTCGGCATAGAGCGTCCAGTAGGTGCGCATCACCTCGGTGAACTGGTCCTCGATCTGCCGCTGCAGTTCGGCGATGCTGCGGTCACGTTCCAGTTTGGCGACATGGATGGGGGCGGTGTTGACCAGAACCCCCGCTCCGTCGAGCAGCGGCTGACGGATTTCGAGCGCGATATCGGCATTGGCCTGATCGTCCGGGACGAAAAAATCGGAATTGCTGTTTTCGGTGCCGAGACGCTGCGACAGGCGGACTTCCCCACCGGTGATCAATGGCTGCCCGATGCCGAATTCCGAAGTAAACCGATCATCGGCAAGGTTTTCCGGCGCGGTCGACGAAGTGCCTGTCTCCAAAAGGCTCGAGCGCGGCTGCTCGGTCGATTCGTACTCGCTGTCGGCGAAGATGAAGGGATCGAAGCGGCCCGTGGCCTCATTGGCCACCGTGTCGCGGATGAGCGGGACGTCGGAGATGGCCGCAAGCTGGTTGGACTGCGAGATCATGCGGTTGATCACGTCGTCCACACTCAGCGTCACGGCGCGCGCGTTCTTGTTCTGACGCTGGCTTATGCGTTGTTCCCAATAGGCGGAGGCGGGCGCGCCGCCAGCCGGAAGCGATTCGACCATCGGCGGTGTACGAGGCCCGGAAGAGGCGCGCGCCTGCATCGACGAACGCACCACCTTGCCGTCTGCCGTTGTCTCGTGCGTGCCGAGCTCGGGTTCGGCATAATTCACGAACCGGCGATATTCCTGCTGGACACTATTGGCGATCTCGCTATTCGGATCGATATCGCCAATCATGCTGGCCATGCAACCCGACACCAGAAAACTGCTTCCCGCCAGCACAATTGCCTGACAGCTGGAGCGGAGTGCCGGTCTGTACCAATGCGCGAATCTGCTCCCTTCCATGGTCAGGGTAGCCGAATCTTTCATCAAGATCCCTCCTCATGACCCCGTCTACCCCTTAACTTGGCAGTATTCTAAAGTTTGAAACGGTTTCATAGTTGGACCTTGGGGCAATATCGGACTTTGGGGCAACTCGACTTGAGGAGAAGCAAGCCTGCGAACGGCAGCCGGGCTGTGCGGTGCTTGATTTGCAGATGCCGGGCATGGACGGTTTCGGCCTGCAGGACAATCTGGCGGGCGCGACCTCGGACCGCCCGATCATCTTTCTGACCGGACACGGGGATATTCCGGCCAGCGTCAAGGCGATCAAGGCGGGAGCGATCGACTTTCTGACCAAGCCTGTCGAGGCTCCGGCCCTGCTTGCCGCCATTTCCGCCGCCCTGGTTCGCGATCTGCAGGTGCGGTCCGATGCAATCCAGCGCCAGTCGGTGGAATGTCGGCTGGCCAGCCTGACAGCGCGCGAGCGTGAAGTCTGGCTGGAGGGTGATCTGGCGGGCATACTCAGCTTGGCTTCGGGCACAAAAAAACCCGCTCATCCTTGGGATGAACGGGTGCTGTTATCGTTGGTTGCGGGGGCCTGCAACCATCTTTACTTGCGACCCGCCCCGCACCTTCACCCTATCGTGCTCCAGATGGACATAGCGGGTTTTGGCGAAGTATTTCGTACTGCCGCGTAGGGCTGTGCTACCCTTTAACAGTCTGCGCGCAGTTTCAGAAACTGGTCTCGCCGAGCGAGGCCGCGATGTCGCTGATCGATCGGAGCAGGTCCAGGGGATCATCCCTGGACGGCTCGAAGCCCCGCCGTCTCCATAATTCGGCCGCCTCCCCGTCGACGGCGTTGACCAGCAAGGCTCGCCCACCGATCAGCGAAGCAGCCTCAACGCAGCGCTGGAGGGCGTGTTTCACAAGACCGGTGCCGATGCCCAAACCTGCCCAACCAGTGTCGGTCGCGAGCTGGCCGAGCAACATGCACAAGACTGGATTGGGCGGCTGCCCCGTCCTGATCGAGCGCGGCAGAACCGAAGGCACAACGGTCGTAGGCGCGAGGCCTTAGTAGCCGACCACGCGCCCGGCCTCATGCACGACGAGAACGGCGGTGAAGCCTTTCTGCTGACTAGAAAGGGCACGTGTCTTCAGCCACTGGTCAAGCGTCGGCTTGCCACAAGTGGACTCGGAAACATCGTGAGCAGCGGCAAGCGGTTCGGGGCCTGACAGTTGCAAGGACTTACCGCTTCGCCACGTACCCGGGCTCCCACGGCGCCGCACGCTTCAACACTTCCACCATCTCCGGAACAGGAACGGCCGGACGCGCCAGCACATCCTTGAACTCGGCGAAGCCCTCCGGGCTCATCCGGATCAGACCCTGCTCCATAACGACCTCCTCGGCCGCACGCACGGCGGCGTCGCGCACGAAGTCGGTGCGCGAGCGGCCGCGCAGGCTTGCGGCGCGGTCGATCATTGCGACATCCGCCTCGTAGCGATTTGTATCGCGAATTACAATACGATCCGGTCATCCCGACAATCATATAACAGGTCACTGCGGTTTTAGCGGAATTCGGCTGCTGTCAAAATGTATGAAGTGCGGCGTCCACACGAATAGGCTTCACGTGCGACATCGTGGATCGACCCGCGTGCTGCATCGAAAGCCGCGAGGAAATCCGCTTCTGACAATTCCACGCTGCCCGGCCGCGTCAGTGCGTCTGCCTCGACGAAGAACGGCACCTCGAACATGCCGTCATGGCCGATGAAGCGGACGGCATTTCGGGCATCGTCAAAGCTGCGGCTCCGGTTCGGAAATCCCAATGTCACGACAGGCAGTCCTCCATTGTCGATTGCGTGGACCGGGCGCGTGTAGTGTCCCGGTCTTTGTGCCGTCCGTCATTGCCACGACGGTTGAGGGAAAACATGCGATCAGTTGCTTCCAGCCGGCTGAGGCCGGTTGTGGTCCGACCGTCTCCATGCGCTGGAACGCCGGTAAAGACATGGTAGACCGTCCAGGACCGGTCCGCTTCGATGCGGCGGCCAAATTGCTCGTCCAGGCAATCGGGCCCGGAAGCACCGCCCTCATTCTCCCAGACGCCAATCGCGCGGACCTTCCGCAGCATCTCGGTATCGTTGCAGACGTTCATCATTGCGGTCTTCCTTCGTCCATCATTTCAGCTTCAAGAATGCCGGAATAGAGCGTTGCGTCATTCTTGCCGGTGATTATCACCGCGCCCGGCCGCCGCGGCATTTTAAGGGGCCGCAGAAGCTGCCGGCTCGATCGCGTTGTCGAGATCAGCGGCAGTGGCACGAATTTCCTCAGGGCTTGCGTTTGCCGCGTTGGGCATTGGCGTCCGCGGCGAGCTTGATCTGGTTGCTGAAGGTCTGTTCAGGTTTTGGCGGTGCCTTTTCCTGCTTCGGCTTTCTGATCTCGCGATTGCTTCGTTTCTGTCCCTTGGCCATGGCCGAATGTCCTTTCGATGAGAGTTTCGCTGTCACCGGATGGCGACGAGCCGACCGGTTCAAGACTGTTTTGCGTTGTCACCCGTTCATGACGTTCGTCGTCGTTGCGGATGCGGTATTGGGGTGAATCTCCACTCGGCGGGAGCACGCCGGTGATGTGATAGATGTCCGTGGGCAGGGCCGGTCTGCCAACCCCGTCCTTCAGCCGGACGGTCTGCCCGACCGTGAAGAGATGCGTTGGGGAGGCCCGCCCGGTCGGGCGGTTGGTGCCTCGGCTGGAGCTTGTGGATGTCATGACTGCTTGTGATCCTTTTCAAGTGCTGCTTCTAGATCGGTCGGGTCGACCGGCACCATCTGATGCGTCGGAGCATTCGTGCCGATGGCCGGCAGGTGGATAAAGGCGCCGACACGTCGCCAGGCGAGGCGGGTGAAGGCGTCGATCAATTCCTCGTCCTGGTCGACGCGGTAGTCGCCGGGAGGCTGCGGGGCGTTGAAGCCGGGCAGCAGGAACGGCGCGGTGAACCGCGCGACGGTCTGCGTGGTGCGTATTGTCATGGTCGGATGTCTCCGCAAGAGCACGCCGATGCGCCTCCCGCATTGTCCCCATCCGAAACGGAACGATCCCAAAGCCGTGGGCAACGTCGGGTACGCTCCAAGGTTCGAACGGGCGGCATGCGCGCCGGATTGACGTCATGCATTCGCTGTCGAAAATTCGGTGGTGAATGGCGGGTCGAAGTCTCTGACACCGCGAAGCCAATTCGGCCAAATCTACATGTCTCGTATACGATTCAATCTTGTTTTAAACAAGGCGAAGTTGAAATTATATTTCGGCTAAGGAGAATAATTCTTTCGGCATATAAAATAGATAAAGAAACAATTTGAGATAAATGCGTTATCACGGGAATTGACGTGCAATGATTGGTCGAACATTAACAAATTGGTATTTTCGATCTTCAAACGTTATATTATAAAACTTGTATCATTTCATTGAAAAATGCGTTATATTGATGACGTGGTCGCCCTACGCGCCGGCCCCAGAAAGAATTTCTCATGCAATTCCGTCGACTCCACGACCGCGTCGTCATTTTCGATCTGAGGTGCGTGTGCCCTAACCGAAAAGGCAGCATCCGATGAGATACCTTGATCGAATAAGGACGGAACCGTCGCTCTGGCTCGTGATCCTCATGGTCGGCGGTGTAACCGCCACGATTCTTTACGTGTATCTGACCTAAAACCTCGTTCTGCACATGGCCCTCCTGAAGCGACGAGCGACTGGCCGAGCGGTGACAGAGGGCCAACTCATGAGCATTCAAGACAGGATCATCGCCGCCGTGGAGGCGGCGGTGATCATCGTAATTGCCGGAGGCTTCCTTCTATGGCCCAATGCCGAGATGCTGACAGCGGGCGAGGAACCGGCGACACAGGAGGAACCTGCCGAACCGGTTGCTGCCGATTAGCTAGGATTGCCGGCCCAATGTGCCCGCGTTTGCTCTTTGCTATGGCCGGCACAGGGAGGCCACGCACGCGGCGTTAGCGGATATAAATCGTGAGTACCCCTTCGTCATTCATTGTCGCGGTGACGACGCGTCCAATTTCGACCGAGCGGCGACTGAGTTCCTGTTTGATCAAGTCGTTGCTTATGATCGCAGTTTGCATCATCGCCCAACCGTCATCTGTCTTGGCCAGCGCATCTTCGATCGCCCGATACCCGTCATTTGACTTGAAGGCGTTCAGGTCCACGACATCAAGACGAACATAGGAATCAATCGCACGGAGTTCGTTCGCGTTGATATCGTTGGTCTCAAGCGCGGTTATGACTTCCTGAATATTCACTTCGCGTTCGTCAAGGTCGCTCCCATGCACAATCGCCGGAAAGCTTCCGTACGCAATCAACGCGATGAGCCACATAGTGCTTGATTTCATCGCAAGTTCCTTGCTGATTAATCACCTCTCACCGGTGAAAGGCGCCTCGAGCTATTCCCGTCAGCTATTCTGTCGATTCTTGCGTTGCCTCTGGTGCATTGGCTCCCGGCTCGTCACTCGGCCAGACGGCATAGATGATGATCAAGACTACAATAACGGCGGCCAGAACAATCCAATTGCGCTGGTTCATTATGTTTCCTCCCTCGCCCGCTTACCAGATATGGTGGGCGGGCTTAATATTGCTATGCGGTGGATCGGCTGGCGCTCGGATGCCAAACGGCGCTGCGCGACAAGAACATGGCGCACCGACGCAGCGGCGTTTGCCTTTGGCTGGCATAGAGAGACTGCAAGCACGATGGAGCCGCACTACCAGGTAGTACTCGTCAGAGCCACGCAAAGAAACCAGGCGACGCCCGCCAATGACAAGCCAGCGCTCCGCCAGTCTGGGTTCACATCTCATCTTTGGGCTGATCGTGCAAAACGACGTTCAACAGCGAACTGTGGACTTCTATCCCTCCGTTGTAGCTGATGAAGCCCAGTTTTCGGAATTTGTTCATGAAGAAACTCACGCGGGACCGGGTCGTTCCGATCATCTCGGCAAGCGTCTCCTGGCTGATCTGTGCGATTATCGGGTCTGGTTTGTCCTCTTTGCCAAAGTTCGCCAACAGCAAGAGCAGCCGGGCAAGACGCTTTTCGCTTGAGTTGAACAATTGATCGACAAGGTCTGCCTCGACGCGGATGGTCCGGCTCAGAAGATGGGCGATGAACAATTCGGAAAAAGCCGGTTGCTGGCGGATCACGCGAACAATCGCCGCCTTCTCCAGCCGGACAATGACGGATTCCATCATCGCGGTGACCGTCGCTATGCGTTGAGACTGCCCGGCAAGGCATCCTTCGCCGAAGAATTCATTCGATCCAAGAATTGCGATGACGGCTTCTTTCCCCTGCGCCGAAACGACGGTGACCTTCACCTTGCCTTTCTGGATGTAGAAGACTGCGTCCGCAGGGTCTCCCTGCGATAAAACGATCTGGCCCTTGCCAAATTCGATGCTCCGCCCCTCGCCAAGATAGGTGAGAAAAGACTTGGGATTGAACGAATTTGGAGGCTTGATGGCCATGACATGAACTACGTACCACAAGGTGCCTGAAGGATGAACAGTCCATCATGGTTTCGCAGTTCTGATTTTGCGTTGTGAGCAATTTTGAACAGATCGTTGTCCCCGTAGTGTGCAGTTTACGAGAAGGGTGGGGTGCCGGTTGGGGCTGGCAAATTGCATCAACCCCAACAGAGGTGGACCCGTCTGATGAGACAGTTTGGCGGCTTGGCTAAGGTGGATCGGGTTCGTTTTACGCCGCCAGTCGCTCCGTCGTT
>NZ_WOAC01000041.1 GCF_009749525.1 Mesorhizobium xinjiangense
TTGGAATTCCGGCCGGAATGAAATTGGAAAGGGTGGCCGGCGATTGTTCGGAATCACTGGCCGGTTTCGTCGGAATGCGCAATCGAGCCATCCGCGCAGAAAACCAGCGAGGACGCCGAAGAAGGTGCCGGTTACGAGAGCAAATGCCACAGTCGAAAAGGAGATGAACGCACTGGTGCGCGCACCGTAGATGAGACGGCTCATCGTATCGCGGCCGAACTCGTCGCTGCCGAGCAGATAATCCGAGCCGATACCGCTCATGCGCGCCGAAAGATCGAGCCGCAGCGGGTCATGCGGCGCGATCCAAGGCGCAAGGAGCGCAAGCAGGATCAACAGGCCCACGATGGTGCAGCCGAAAACGGCGTTGAAACGCACAGTGGGTAAGCCGAGCGCACGCGCTATCATGCCGTTACCCTCGGATCGAGCAGGGGATAGACCAGATCGACGATCAAATTGACCACGACATACATGAAGGCGATGTAGAGCATGCAGCCCTGTACCACGGGATAGTCGCGGGCATAGATGCTATCGACCAGCAGCCGACCGAGGCCGGGAATGGTAAACACGGTCTCGATGACGGCTATGTTGGCGAGCAGGCTGCCGAGGATAAGGCCGATCAGCGTCCAAGTGGGAGCAAACGCGTTCTTGAAGGCATGGCGCCACATCACGGCCGGCTCGGACAGTCCCTTGGCACGGGCATGGGTTATGTATTCGAGGCGCGTCACCTCGATTGTGCTGGCGCGTGCCATTCGCACGAGGGACCCGGATTCGACCAGGACGAGCGTCACCACGGGCAGAATAATGTAGACGAGAGCCGAGACGAAATCGCGGCTGAAGGGCACATAGCCGACGATCGGCAGCCAGCCAAGCCAGAGTCCGAAGATCATAAGGAGCATGAGGCCGAGCCAGAAGCTCGGTATCGACAGCAGCATGGTGGCGATCGCCACGACCGAGACATCGGTCAGCTTGTCCTGGCGCCACGCGGCCATCATGCCGGCCGGCACGGCGATGATCGTTGCAAACACGATGGCGGCAAACACGATGGACCCGGAAACGAGAAACCGGTCCCAAATGAGCGACAACACCTTCTGGCCGGTCGAGATCGAGTTCCCGAAATCGCCGGTCAGCACGTTTCCGAGCCAGACGAGATACTGGATGACCACCGGCTGATCGAGGCCCATGCGTTGCCGCATGGCTTCAATCTGACCGGGTTGCGCTAAATCTCCGAGCATCAGCGATGCCGGGTCGCCCGGTATCATCCGCATCAGCACGAAGATCGTCAGCGATACGATGATCATCGTGGGGATGGCGCTGAGCATCCGGGTAATCAGAAACTTGCCCATGCCTGCCTTTCACAATTGTGAGCGTGCCGATGTCGAGCGTCAGGCCGCGCGACTGGCCCTGTCGGTCTCCATCTCCAATTCATAGCGTGTGAAGTTGCGGTTGGTCGCCGGAAGCGGTGCGATCTCCATGAAGCCGCCCGCGGGATCCATAACGATCATTGCCACCGTTGCCGAAAGATTGCCGCCGTTGCCCCGCAGCGGCGGCCGGCAGACACAGTACGGTAACGCGAAATCGTCGAAGAGCGCTGACTTGAGGTCTTCGATGGTGGATTTTCCGATGTGCGCCATCAGCAGCTTGCGTACCCGGACATCGCGGTAGAGGCTGTCGGGTACGGCGGCGAGCCCCGTCTCCCTCAGCTTCGACAGAGCAGTTGCGCTTTGCCAATGATTGGCATGAACCAGAAGGCCATCGCGAGGATGAATTGCGAAGCTCTCGTCCGGTGCGCATTCGAGATCTATGGCATAGCCTTCGACCGTGCTCAGCATCATGTTATTGGAGCCGGATTTCGGCGTGGTCGCCACCACCTTGAGGGCATGTGCGAAATGCTCCGCTTCGAGCGCGCGCCGCCGGATGAACGGGAGCGGAATTCCAAGCTCCCGATAGTCGCGGTCGCATTCGAGGTAGTTCGCCGTGATGGCGATGCCGACGGCATTGAAGCCGCTGCGGGCAAGCCCGCCGGCTTCGGTAAAGGTGAGAAGGTCCGGTCCATCGTCGCGCCTGAGGCGCAGGACGACCGAGGTTTCGGCGCATTCGGCCTTCCAATCCCAGTTCTGACCATGAAGCAGGCGGCCATCTTGCGTCGCCTCGGGCAGCACCACCGCGCCGGTGCACCCGTCCGGGTCGTCCTCTGCAATCTCCTTTTCGCGCCGCGCAAGTTGAAGGATCTCGGTGCGCGCATTGACAAGCACGACTGAGCTGAGTTCGAGCCCAGCACCCTCGGCTATGCCTTCCATTTCATCGACAAGGTCAGGTGCCCACTGGCGCAGTCGCGGCTCGAAATGCCGCGCGAACCTCACGATGTCCGTTCTATCGAATCCGAGTCGCCCCAGATTGGACGCATAGAGATCAACGGACCCGTGGATGCGTTCGCGAGCCTGCTCGCCATAGGAGCGCCCTCTCAGGCGTGGAGTGCCGCTGATCTCTATCAACGGAAATGGCTGGGACGTCATCTTATGGATTTCCTAGGTTGCCATACCGATAGCTTAGTGCATTTTGCGCAAATGAAAAGCAATAATTTCGCCATTTTAGCTGCTGGTAGCTGACTCTCCGTGGATGTATAATGCCGTTTTCGGCAGGGTTCCATGGACGCAAGACGGCAGGAAACGCAGGCGCGGGGTGAGACGGCCAGCCCGCTGCAGATCGATCTGGCACGCCGGATACTGGAGCGCATGCGCGATTCGGGGGCCGGCGAGGGCACCAGAATCTCGGCCCCGGAACTGGCGCGCGCCTTCGGGGTCTCGCGGTCTCCAGTCAGTGCCGCGCTTGAATTGCTGATGAGGCAAGGTGTTTTGAAGCCAATGCCAACCAGAGGCCTTCAGGTGGCACGCGACCTCTCCGATATCGTTCCCCATGCGCTCCTGCCGCGGTCGCCGATTGAGGAACTCTACCGTCGCATGATGCGCGAGCGCGCACGCGGTGAACTTCCGCAGGAGGTCTCCGAGGCCGAACTCATGCCGCGGTATGATGTGTCGCGTGGGGTTGTGCGGAAGTTGCTGCTGCGGTTCGCCGCTGAGGGTCTTGTTCAACGGCTCCCGGGACATGGCTGGCGCTTCGTCGACACGCTCGTTGGCGAAGAGGCGTTCAGGGAAAGCTACGAGTTCCGCATGGTGGTCGAATGCGCCGCGCTGCGATCACCCAACTTCAAGGCCAATCCGGCACAGTTGACGCCGATACGCCGTGCCCATGAGCGGGTGCTCAAAGACAATGGTCGGCATGTCGGCGGCGATGAATGGTTCCGCATCAATGCCGGCTTCCACGAGAATCTGGCTGGCTGTTCCGGCAATCGCTTCCTGACCGACGCCGTGCGCCAGCAGAACAATCTGCGGCGGATGCAGGAAGCGGCAGGTTACGACGAACTTCCGGCCAAGCGGATCGAGCAATCCTGCCGCGAACATCTTGCTATTCTCGATGCAGTGGAGGCGGGCGACATGGAATGGTCTGAAGCGCTTTTACGGCAGCATCTGCGCCAGGCCGCTCAGTTCGGACAAGCCGTTGAAGGGGCGAGCGGCAAGCGCAGCTCTACCGCTCGTGCGTGATGCGCCCGCCGGCAACGGTGAGGGCGACATGGAGCGTGTCGATATCCTGCGGATCGGTGGTCTCGATATTGTCGGAAAGCACGACGATGTCGGCCGCCAAGCCGGGTTTCAGCGTGCCGGTGACATGATCCATATGTGCCGCCCAGGCGCCGCCGGCGGTGTAGGCCCGCAGCACCGCGTCGAGGTCGATCCGCTGATCGGTCGCGCCAGCATAAGTCGGCCGCGTCAATGCCGCCTTGATGCCGCGCAGCACCGAAACATCGGCGACCGGCCAGTCGGAGGCGAAGGCCAGATGGGCGCCGGCGTCGCGGAGATCGCGGCACAGATACGCGTCTTTCTGCCGGTCAGGAGCATAGATGTTCATTGTCGGCTCGATCGGGAAGTCCATCGCGCCCGGCGCGTGGGCCGGCTGGAGCGAGGCGGTGATACCGAGCGCACCAAGCCGCGGCACGTCCGTCCCGTCGATCAGTTCGATATGCTCGATGCGGTGGCGGCTGATGCGCCTGCCATTGGCTTTTTGTGCCGCTTCCATGCCGTCGATCGTCGTGCGCACCGCGCCGTCGCCGATCGCGTGGACGGCAATCTGCATGCCGCGCCGATCGACCTCCGTCGCAACCTCGGCAAAACGCCGGGGCGAGAACAATGGCTCGGCGCGATGTCCGGGATGTCCCGGATAGTCGTTCAGCATATAGGCGGTGCGGCTGTCGACGACACCGTCCATAAAGAACTTGACGAAGCCGGAAGACAGCCATTCGTCGTCGAACTCTCTACGCATGGCTTCGGCGCGCTCGAGTTCGGACGACTCCATATCCGGCTTGAAATGGAACGGAACCTTCACACGCGCCGTCAGCCCGCCTTCTTGGCGTATCCTGGCGAGCAGCGTCAGCGTATAGAGGTTGCCGTCCATGTTGACGATGCTGGTGATGCCATGTGCTGCGCAATGGGCGAGACCCTTGGCGACCTTCGCCCGGTCGATCGCCTGCTCGGCATCGCCGGGCCACGGATCCGGTTCGCCGCCGGTGGCGATGCCTAGGTGCAGCCGGGCCTCGCCGCCAAGCGCGATGACAGGGGCGAAGGCCTCGAATTCGCGCAGTTCGCCGGTGGCCTGGTCGTCCTCGCCCAAGACCACCTCATGGCCGTGCGGCATGGCCGCCCCGTGGAGGAGGCCGGCCGCCTCGAGTGCGGCGGTGTTTGCCCAGACAGTGTGGTGGTCGGCCGCCATGATGGCAATGGGCCTGTCGGCAAGCACGGCGTCCAGGTCGGCGCGTGTTGTGGGATGGTCGAATATGTCGTAGCCGGCACCCTGCGCCATCAGGATCGGCGTATCCGGATTGGCGGCCGAATAGGTGGCGAAAGCATCCCGCATTGCAGCAAGTCCGCTCACGCCGCCAATGTGAAGCTGGGCGAGTTCGGCACCGCCCAGGACGAGATGAAGATGGCTTTCGACAAAGCCCGGCAGGACAGTAGCTTTCCCGGCGTCGATCACTTTCGTGGCGGGACCGGCGAGGGCCGAGATCTCGCCGCGCGTGCCGATGGCGGTGATCTTCTCGCCCACCGTGGCGACGCCGCCTTCTCGCGGATGGCCAGGGTCCATGGTGAGAACGGTTCCCAGCAGGATCATGTCCGGATACATCGCTCACCTCTTTGTTTCGAATCACAAGAAGCCTCACCAAAGCAAATCTGCACGCAGCCTGACAATCGCGTCTCGAGTGGCAGGGCAGATTCCCCGTCTCTTTCCGGCGGCACGGCCAAGTCCATTCTATATGTCATGCCGGGATCGGCTCTTCGGGCCCCGGAGCTGATGAAGTCCCAGCAAAGTGTGTCCTGGAGCCCAAGAAACCCGCGCCTCTCATTCCCGGAGCGCGGCAGCGGCCTCCATTGCCAACGGCCCGAACCGGTCGCGAAATTCCTGTTCCCGCCACTCCGAGAGTGAGCCAGCGATATGCACTGCCCAGGCGAGGCCTCGGCGGTCTCACCGCGAAACGCATCTTTGCGAAGCAGGCAATTTACATGGAATAGATTATGTTGTTATAACCTATTTGCAACATAGAACCACCAATCGTCGACATTGAGGGAGGGAGAACGCAGATGAACGCAGTTTCGAGGTTCTGGATTGCCGCGGCCGCGGCGGCCGCCTTGTCACCCCTGACGGCGCAGGCCGAGGAGGTGCGTCTGACCTACCTGACCCACTGGGCGCCCGATACAGTGGCGCTGCTCGAGGAGGCAGCCAACGCCTATACGGCGGATCACCCCGACGTCTCGATTTCGGTTCGCGCCGTTCCCTTCGGCGATCTGCTCACGACGATACGTTCGGGCGGCAGCGATGGCCCCACCATCGCCAGCATCTATGATCTTTGGCTGCCCGCGCTGGCGAAGGACGGCCTCGTGGCGCCGGCGCCGGAACCTGTTGCAGAGGAGGTCACGTCCGAATGGCCGGCGGGCATCGCGGCGGCGGCGAGCGTGAATGGGCAGGTCTACGGCATTCCCAATGAAATCAACGTCTATGCGCTGAATTACAACAAAAGACTGTTCGAAGAGGCCGGCATTGCCGAACCGCCCAGGACCTGGCAGGAGCTGGAGGATGCGGCAGCCAAACTGACCGATGAGGCGTCCGGCCGGCAGGGCTTCGGCATGATCAACTCCTGGGCGGCGGGCGTGGACCATCCTTTCGCCTCGCTGCTGGTCTCGAATGGCGGTCAGCTGATCGCCGATGGCAAGCCGCAGATCGACAGCGAGGCGGCTCTGGAAACCTTCAAGCTTTACCAGACGATGGTCGAGAAAGGCTATTCGGTGCCCGCGATGGGTACGTCCGACGCGAACACCACTGGCCCTTTCCTCGACAATTTCGTCTCCGGCAAGACCGGCATGATCATCATGGCGAACTGGTGGGAGAGCGCATTGAAGGGCGGCATGGGCGCCGACTTCGGGAATGTCGGCACGGCGCCGATCCCGGTCGGGCCAAGCGGCGAGACCGCGCGCTCGATTTCCTATTCCTGGCTTACCGTCGTGAATGCCGGTGGCGGCGCGGCGCAGCAGGAAGCCGCGTGGGATTTCCTGGCTTGGTTGAACGGACCTGAATCGGGCGAGAATGGTGCTTCGGCCATGGCCGGCATCCTGCAGTCCATGGGCATCCTGCCTTCGCGCAGTTCTGACGTTGAAGCCTATGCCGACGCACTCGGACGTCCCTTCCTCGAAGGATATGTCTCGACGCTGGCCAATGCGCAAGGCTTCCCGATCGTGCTTGGCGGCCAGGAATTCTCCGAGGCGCTGCAGCAGGTCATCGAACAGCTCCAATACGGGCAGATCACGGCGGAGGAGGCGCAGGCAAACGCGCAGGCCGACGCGGCGTCCATCCTCGAACGCGCCTCGCGCTAGTCTTCAATCCCGGCCGGCATGTCCCTTGCAAGGGGCGGGCCGGCGTTTGCTTCGATCGATCCGATGACCCGTTCCCGATCCGGCTCACCATGGTTGATGCTGACGCCTGCTGTCTCCGTGATCGCAGTATTCATCTTCGTTCCCATGGCGCTGACGATCTGGCTCTCCTTCCACGAGTGGTCCACGCAGACGGGCTTCGGCGCCGCCCGTTATGTCGGGCTGCGCAACTATGAGGATCTCTTCGGGCCTATCTCGGTCGGGCGTGATTTCCAACGCGCCTTCCTCAACACGGCGAACTATACGGCGCTCTCCGTCCTGATCATCTTGCCGCTTTCGGTGCTTTTCGGCCTGATGGTGCATCAAAGACGCGTCGCCGGCGGCCATGTGCTGCGCGCCATCCTGTTCTCCACCTACATGGTGCCCATGATCGCGGTGGCGCTGGTGTGGTCGAAGCTCTATTCGCCCACGGAAGGGCCGATCAACCAGGTCCTGTCCTGGATCGGCATCGGGCCTCAGCCTTGGCTTTCATCACCCGACACCGCGCTGTTCTCGATCGTCATTCTCAATGTCTGGCAGCAGATCGGCTATTTCACCGTCCTTGTCATTGCGGGCCTGACGCAGATTTCCCCGTCCCTCTACGAAGCGGCACGGATCGACGGCGCCAATCGCATCCAGGAATTCTTCGGCGTCACGCTGCCCCTGTTGCGGCGCACGTTGCTCTTCAGCGCCGTCATTGCCGTCATCAATGCCGTGCAGGTGTTCGAACCGGTGGCGCTGATCACGCAGGGCGGTCCCGCCAACGCTACGAACGTGCTGACATTCCACATCCGCCGCGTCGGCATCGAGCGCGCGCAAGGCGGGCTGGGCTCGGCCATGGCAGTCATGCTGATGCTTTCGCTGATCGTGATCATCGCACTGCTCTTTGCGACGGCGCGGCAGAAGGAGGAGCGTTGACATGATCGGAAGATCGATCCTCCGCGGTCCGCGCCCCGGCGAAGCCGGCGCGTTCCTGCTGGTCGTTATCATAGCAGTCGCAGTGATCGCAGCCTTTCCGCTTTTCTGGATGGTGCTTTCGAGCCTCAAGACGCCGGCCGAAAGCATGCAGACGCCGCCTGTCTGGTTCCCGAGCACACCCAACCTCGATGCCTTTTCGGAAGTGGCGGAGGTGATTGATGCGCGAAGATCGTTCCTGAACTCGTTCATCATCGCGACGACCACGACGGCCGGCATCCTGATCACGTCGCTGATGGCGGGCTACGCCTTTGCGAAATACCGATTTGGCGGCCGCGACTGGCTGTTCGCCCTGGTGATCGCCACGATGTTTCTGCCCCCCATCGTGACGTTGATCCCGTTGTACAGGCTTGTAACCTCCATGGGCTTCAATGCCAGCCTTGTCGGAGTGATCGTCCCGCATCTCGCAAATGCCTTCGGCATCTTCCTCATGCGCCAGTTCATCGCCGGGGTGCCAGACGATCTGATTGACGCGGCGCGCGTGGATGGCGCGTCGGAATTGCGCATCGTCCTTTCTGTCGTGGCGCCGGCCGTCGCGCCCGCCCTTGCGGCCCTGGCGCTTTTCGCATTCGTGTACCACTGGAACACCTATCTCTGGCCGCTCACGGTTTTGCAGGGCAACACCGACGGCTATCCGATCGTCCTGAGCCTCGGCCGCCTGTTGAGCTACAATCGCGGCGCAATGAACACCGGTCTGGTGATGGCGGGGGCGACACTGGCCGTGTTGCCGCCGCTCGTGCTGTTCGTTTTCCTGCAACGCTTCTTCGTGGATTCGATCGTCGGTGCGGGGGTGAAAGGATGAGTGCGCTGGCTCTCGATCTCGGCGGCACCAATCTGCGCGCCGGGCTGGTTGGTGGCGCAGCAACGGAGCCGAAGCCACTCGGGCACTGGCAGGCGCCACGAAGCCTCGACGCTTTCCGCAACCGTATCGCGGCGCTCCTGTCCGAGCACGGCACGAGCGAAGTCGGCATTGCAATCCCTGGCCTGGCGAGCGGAAGCATGTGCCTGTGGGTTCCCAACCTGCCATTCCTCGACGGCGTGGATCTCACCCAGCTCTTCCCTGGCGTGCGCGTGACGCTCGGCAACGATGCGCATTTTTCCCTGCTGGCCGAAGCTGCGGACGGTGCGGCGCGCGACTGCCGCAACGCCATCCTGCTTGCAATTGGAACCGGCATCGGCTCGGCCGTTCTGGCCGACGGCCGCATTCTCAAGGGGGAGGGCGGGGCGGCCATCTCCTTCGGCTGGGCCTGCGCCGATCCGCACGATTCCGGCGACGATGCGCATGGCTGGCTCGAAAGATCGGCTTCCGGGCACGCAATGGATCGCCTCGCAGCCAGTTTGAGCTTGCCTGATGCGATGACGCTGGTGTCTCGGGCACGAGCCGGTGATGAACGGGCGCGCGCCGTGCTGGAACCACCGATGTGTGCATTGGGTGCGGCGCTCGCGGGTGGCGTGGCGCTGACCGGCTCGCCCTGCGTCATCTTGGCGGGTGGCGTGGCCGACAGCCTCGACGTGCTCGGCCCGATGATCCGGCCGGCGCTCCTGCGCCAGTTGCCGCCGCACCTGCGCTCGGTTCGCCTTGCTGCGGGCAAATTCGGTTCTCGCTCCGCCCTCGTTGGCGCGGGGCTGGCTGCGCGAGGACATCCGATTTGGTTGGAGGACGGATCATGACCATCAACATCAGGCGCGCCGACCGATCACGTCCCGAACCGCTGTGGCATCAGGCCGAACAGGCGCTACGCGCGCTCATTGCCGACGGAACATGGCCGGACGGTACGCAGCTTCCCAACGAAGGCAAGCTCAGCGAATTGCTCGGCGTAAGCCGGATCACCGTGCGCCATGCCTTGCGCAATATCGAGGAAGCCGGCTTGCTGCGGCGCGAGCACGGCCGTGGCACGTTCGTGCGCACTTCGACCGTCACCGCCGGTGTGCGCGGCCTGACCAGTTTCACGCAGGAGATGGCCGACCGCGGGCTGGTGGTCGGATCGCGCGTCCTGGAGATGGTCGAACTGCCGGCCTCGGACGATGTCGCTGCCGCGCTGGAAATTGCGGAAGGAGACGCCGTCGTGAAGGTGCGGCGGCTGCGAGCGGGCAACAACCTGCCGATCGGCATCCAGACTGCCTTCCTGCCGTCCGCTCGCGTGCCTGGCTTCCTGGGGATCGGGCAGGTGGTGCCCTCGCTCTACGAGGACTTGCGCAATCGGTTCGGCATTTCCCCCATGGAGGCACGCGAGATCTATCGTGTCGGAACGGTTTCGGCCGACGATGCCGGACTGCTCGAAGTTGCGGCGGGCAGCCCCGCCTTCATCGTGCAGCGCATCACCTCGGATGCACAGGGACCCTTCGAATTCACAGTCTCCACCATGCGCGGCGACCGCTATGAAATACGGTCACGGCTCCACCTGTAACCCTCAGTGAAAGGCAAATCCCCTACCATGTCATCCCTCTATATCAGCCGCCTCCTCCAGATCGCAGAACGCGCAGCCCGTGAAAACGAAGACGCTTTCGACAAGGCTGCCTCGGCGCTCTCGGCCACGCTCGAGAAGGAAGGCCTCATCCATCTCTTCGGATCGGGCCATTCGGTCCTGCCTGCGCAGGAGACCTTTCCCCGCTACGGCAGCTATGTCGGTTTCAATCCGCTGACCGATCCGCGCGTGATGTGGCACAACGTGCTGGGCGCGGGCGGCGTGCGAGAACTCCTGTGGCTCGAGCGCACCGAGCGTTATGCGGAGAAATTCCTCGATCATCAGCCGCTCAATCCCGGCGACAGCATCGTCATTTTCGGCCACAGCGGCCGGAATGCTTCGGGCATCGATACGGCCCTGTATGCCAAGAAGCGCGGCATGACGGTCGTTGCGATTACCGCGAAGTCCAATCTCGACAAACCGGCGACGCACTCCTCCGGCATGCGCCTGGCCGATGCCGCCGACATCGTGATCGATACATGCGCGCCGATCGAGGATGCGATCGTCCCCGTCGAAGGCTGGTCACGGCCGGTCGCGGGATCGTCCACCGTGCTTGCCATGACGATGATGCACGAACTCGTCGCGCGCACGGCCCAGGCGCTTGCCGACAAGGGCATCGAACTTCCGACCTTCGCCTCGCCCACCATTGCGGGCGTCACGCTGCACGACACCGATCAGATCTATGGCGTCTACCGCGAGCGCATCATCCAGGCGCAGGGAAAGCACCTCGACTTCTTCAAGCAGCGCATGAACGGAGAGTGATCTCCGATCGGGCGCGCTGGCTCGCGCGCCCGCTTGCGGACGTCAGCAGGGAAGCCCGCATGGCCACGCTACAGCTCGAAAAAATAACGAAGTCCTTTGGCCCGATCGAGGTCATCAAGGCCGTCGACCTTGAAGTGACGAATGGGGAGTTCATCGTCTTTGTCGGACCGTCCGGTTGCGGAAAGTCGACTTTGCTTCGCATGATCGCCGGATTGGAAGAGGCAACATCCGGAACGATCCGGATCGACGGCGAAATCTGCAACGACAAGCCGCCGAAAGAGCGCGGCATCGCCATGGTGTTTCAGTCCTATGCGCTCTATCCGCACAAGACGGCCTATCAGAACATGGCCTTCTCACTGAAACTGTCGCGGCGGCCAAAGGCCGAGATCGACGCGAGGATACGCGATGCAGCGCGAATTCTCGAGATGGAGCACCTTCTCGACCGACGCCCGCACCAACTCTCCGGCGGCCAGAGGCAGCGGGTCGCGATCGGTCGTGCCATCGTGCGGCATCCGAAAGTATTCCTGTTCGACGAACCGCTCTCCAACCTGGACGCAGCACTGCGGGTTTCCATGCGCCGCGAGATCGCGCGGCTGCATACCGACTTGCAGGCGACGATGATCTACGTCACCCACGACCAGGTGGAAGCCATGACCCTGGCCGACCGCATCGTCGTGCTTGAAGGTGGTGCCGTCCGCCAGGTGGGGACGCCGATGGAGCTTTATCATCACCCGGCCAACCTGTTCGTAGCGGGCTTCATCGGCTCGCCTCGAATGAACTTCGTCGAAGGCCGCATTGCGCACATCCGCAAGGGCGGGGTCACGGTTTCGACGATCGATTTCGACACCGTGGACGTTCCGTTGGCCGATACATGCTGCACCCGGCAAGGCGCAGCCGTCACGCTTGGCCTGCGTCCGGAAGGATTCATCGTCTCGGCAACGTCGGATGTCGGTACGGCAGCTTCCGTGCGACTGGTCGAGCAACTCGGAGACGAAACACTCATCGAAGCCATGACCGCCGGCGGGCAGAGCTTGGTCGTCAAGGCTGCGCCCTCCCTGAATGTCGCCGTCGGCGAGCCGATCAACCTGAACATGAATCCTGCCGAACTGCATCTCTTTGATGAGGCAGGTCAGGCGTTGCCGCGTGCGTCCGCGAAGACGGGCTGAAAGCCGCATGATCGCGGGTCCGGCGAGTATTTTGGCAGGAACCAGGAGCCGCGCCGATTGACGGCTTCCACGGCACGGGGGCTTCTACGGACGTTGAGATTGTCGAGAATGACGACGTCGCCGGGCTCGAGAGACGGCGCCAGTTGCGTGCGCACGTTGTAGACGTCGAAAGCCGCCCATCCATGGCGCTCAATGATTGATATGGATAGGGCTCCACGCCCCGGGCAGTCGCGACCGCCCGGGGTGTTGCTGCGCCAGCTTACTTCAAGAGCTCGGTCCAGATCCTGGTATAGAGCTGCTGGACCTTGGGCGGGCAGGCGAGATTGAACTTGCCGGCGGCCTTGAACTCCTCGGGAATGTTGACCTCGGGCGCGTCCTTCATGTCTTCGGGCATGAATTCTTCCGAGCCCTTGATGCCGTTGGCGTAGCGGGCGAAGGCGGAGATCATCGCCGCGTTTTCCGGCTCCATAACGAAGTTCATGAACAGCTTGGCGTTCTCGACGTTCTTGGCATCGGCCAGGATCGACAGATTGTCCATCCACACCGGATATCCCTCTTTCGGGTAGCCATAGATGATATCTGAGTTCAACAGGCGGGAGCGGAAGGACGACCCGTTCCAGTTGACGCCGGCGGCGATATCTCCCTTCTCGTAATCCTCTATGTTGCCGTAATCCATCGAGATCCATTTGGATTTCGCCGCCTGAAGCGTGTCGCGCACCTTCTTGAGGATTTCGAGATCGCCAGTGCAGGGCTCGCCGCCGGCATAGCTGACGGCCAGATGCATGACGTCCGACATCTCCGGCACGACATTGATCTTGCCGGCAAGCTCGTCGGGCGGGTCGAGAAAGATGGCGGAGGTGTTGGGATCGCCGGAATAGACGGATTTGTTCACCGTGATTCCGGTCGTCCCCCACTGCCATGGTACGGAATAGTGCCGGCCCGGGTCGAAGGGCACGTCGACCCAGCGCGGATCGATGTTCTTGAAATTCTCCATCTGGTCCGGACGGGCTTCGAACAGGAGCCCCTCATCGATCCAGATGTTCATCACGCTGGCCGACGGAACCACCATATCGAAGCCGTGCCCCCCCTGGCGCACCTTGGCGAGCGCGGTGTCGTTGGAATCGTAGTCCGTGATGGTGACTTCGACGTCGTAGGCCTTCTCGAACTTCTCGATGAGTTCGGGACTGGTGTAGTTGCCCCAATTATAGATGTTGAGTTCGCCGGCGGCGTGCGCCTGACCGGTCGTGCACAGCAAGGCGAGGCCGATCGCCATTGCGCCAGGTTTCCAAGTCATTTCCATTCTCCCATGTTTTGAATTCCCCTGGAGCTCCGGTTCCCACTTCTCCTGGAATCGCCTTTAGTGGTTCGTTTCCGGAATTTGCATCCCCTTTGTATCAGTTCGGAGGGCATATGTTGGAAACGTGGGAACCACCACCAAGTCTATGATTCTAGTGGAACTTTTGAATCTGGCATTCAATCTCGGGGTCGGCATCGAGTGAGCATGGAATGTCAAATATGCTCCACTAGGATCTCTTCCTGCTGACAAAGAAGAAGATAGTCACGATCGCGATGGACAGCAGCAGGAACACTGTCGAGATCGCATTCATTTCCGGGGTCACGACGCGCCGCAACTGGCCGAGCATGTAGGTCGGCAGCGTGTCCTGCCCCCCCGATTTGACGAATTCGGTGATGACCACGTCGTCCAGCGAGATGACGAAGGCGAGCATCAGACCGGCCAGAATACCCGGCCACAGGAGCGGCAGGGTGACCCGGCGGAAGGCTTGCCAGGGCGAGGCATAGAGGTCGGCGGCCGCGGTCTCCAGCGACAGATCCATGGTTTCCAGACGTGCCCTGATCGGCAGATAGGCGAACGGGATGCAGAAGGCCGTATGGGCCGCGATGAGATAACCCAGGCCCGAATAGCCGGTGGCAACCTTGATGCGCGAGAAGAAGATCAGAAGTGCGACGGCGACTACGATTTCCGGCACCATCAGCGGCATGTTGATGAACGCGTATTTGGCATTGAGGCCTCGATAGGGACGCGTGCGTGTCGTTGCGATCGCGGCCATCGTCGCAACAGCCGTGGCGATAACGGCCGCACAGGTGGCGATCTGGATCGAGCGCAGCGACGCATCGATCACCTTGTCATTGTTCCACGCCGCCTGGAACCAGCGCAGCGATAGTCCCTCCCAAGTGGCGATGGAGGTTCCCGAATTGAACGCGTAAACGACCAGCGTGGCGATCGGCAAATAGAGCAGGAAGAAGCAGGTGAGCGCGATGGTGGGAAAACCCGACTGGTGCCTGACGTCGAAGGCGTGCCGTGACCTAGCCATGGGTGTTTCCTCCCCTGCGGGCAGTGAAATGGATGTACATGAACAGGGCTGCCAGAACGATCGCGAGAAGTGTCATCGACAGCGAGGCCCCCAGCGGCCAGTTGCGGCCCTGGCCGAACTGCAGCTCGATGAAATTGCCCAGCATCAGTTTCACGCCGCCGCCGAGAACCCGCGGCGTCACATAGGCGCCGAGCGAGGGGATGAAGACCAGGATGGAGCCGGCAACGATGCCCGGCTTGGCGAGGGGAATGATGATCCGCCGGAGCACCTTCCAGCGATTGGCGTAGAGATCGTACCCCGCCTCGACGAGGCGGAAATCGATCTTCTCCATGCTGGCATAGAGTGGCAGCACCATGAGCGGGAAATAGACATATGCAAGGCCGAGCAGGATGGCGAAATCGGTATACAACATCTGGATCGGCCGATCGGTGATGCCCGTCCCGGTCAGCAGCGCGTTGACGATGCCCTCGTTGCGGATCACCTCCTGGATGGCGAATGTGCGGATGAGCAGATTCGTCCAGAAGGGAATCGTAATCAGGAAGAGCCAGATTTCACGCGTTCTCTCCGGCCGGGTTGCGATGAAATAGGCGGTTGGAAAGCCCAGAACCAGAGTAAGCAGAGTGGTCATCAGCGACAGCCAGACCGAACGCCAGAAGATCGACAAATGGGCGTCGGCGAAGGACCAGGTGCCATCGAAGATATCGCGTTGGAAGAGCACCGAGATCCAGGCGTCGGGCGAGAATTTCCAGACGACGTCGCCATAATCGCCGGGGGTCAGGAACGAATAGACAAAGACGATTGTCAGTGGCCCGATTGCGCAAAGCGCTATGATGATCAGCGCCGGTGCCGAAAGGAGCCAGCGATCCCTGATGTCTTTGGCTTCGATCCGGCGCGCGATTTCGCTTGCTGTGCCCATCGCGCTCAATCCCTCAATATCTGCGCCGACCCATCGGCCAGTATGATGCCGACAGCGGTGCCTTCGGAGAACTCGTCAACGGATTTGCGGCTGTTCTGACGCCGCACGATGAAGGTCTCGCCTGTCTCCAGCACGACGTGATAAAGGGTATCGGTCCCGAAATAGACGATATTTGCGAGCCTGCCCTTCAGATCGGCCCCGTTGGCATTGGAAACGATCTCGGCATGTTCGGGACGCACGACGACGCTCACCGCACCGTTGAGCTCGCGGTCTTCAGTAAGCAATGCGTGGATCTTTGCGCCACCGGGCAATGCCACCTCCGCCTTGCCGTTGGCGAGCCCAGTGACCTCGGCAGTGAGGAAGTTCGTCTCTCCGATGAAGTCGGCCACGAAGCGCTCTGCCGGCCTGTCATAAATCTGGCGGGGATTGCCGATCTGGAGAATGCGGCCGGAGGACATCACCGCGAGGCGGTCCGACATGGTCAGGGCCTCCTCCTGGTCGTGCGTGACGAAGATGAAGGTGATGCCGGTCTCGTGCTGAAGCCGCTTCAGCTCGATCTGCATATCCTTGCGCAGCTTGTAGTCGAGCGCGGACAGGGGTTCATCGAGGAGGAGCACTTTCGGCTGTGGCGCGAGAGCCCGCGCAAGCGCCACGCGCTGCTGCTGGCCACCGGAAATCTGAGCCGTTTTGCGGTCCCTCAGATGCTCCATCCTGACGAGCGCCAGCATCTCCTCGACGCGCGTGCGGATTGCCGATTTCGGCCGGCCGAGCATCTCCAGTCCGAAGGCGATGTTTTCACCCACGCTCATATGCGGGAACAGTGCATAGCTCTGGAATACGGTGTTCACCGGCCGCTTGTATGGCGGCAGGGGCGCAATGTCCTGGCCGTAGAGCTTGATCTCTCCCTCGGTCGGATAGCTGAACCCCGCAATCAGCCGCAGCAATGTGGTCTTGCCGCAGCCCGAGGGGCCAAGCAATGTGAAGAACTCGTTCTCCCTGATATCGAGGCTGACATCGTCGAGCGCTATGACGGCGTTTTCGCCTGACCCGAATACTTTGCTGACATGGCGGATTTCAATGGTGCTTTTTTCCGGTCGCTCCGGCACGGTCGATACCCCTTTTTAGTTGCCGCGTGTCTTGTCGCGGTCTTGTTGTCATGTCTGCGGTCTTCGGCGGTGCAAAAGATTACCCCAATACACGTGCTGGTTCCTCAGGCCGCGTGCGCGCGTCCCGCAGCCCTTACCGCTCGAATGTCACATGGCCGCCGCAGATCGTAAATTGCGGTCTGAGTTCAATGAGCGCTTCCGGTTCCGTTGCCTCGATGTCGCCGTTGAGAATTACGAGGTCGGCCAGGTAGCCGGGCCGCAGCCGGCCCTTGCGGTGTTCCGCGAACTCCGCATAGGCGCCTTCCACCGTGTAGGCCGCGATCGCTTCGTGCAGCGTGAAGGACTGGTCGGGGAGGTTGTCCGCCCACGGCTTGCGCGTGACCGCGGCGTGGATGCCGGCGATCGGATCGATTGGCGAGACCGGCCAGTCCGAAGCGAAGACGACATGCGCGCCGGTGGCCTTGATCGTGCGCCAGAGATAGGACAGATGCCATCGCTTGCGCCCAATGCGCGACACGGTCGGCTCCAGCGGAAAGCACATGCCGCCTGGCGGATGGGGCGGTTGCATGGAGGCGATGACCCCCAGCTCGCGAAAGCGCGGAATGTCGGGTTCGGTGATCACCTCGACATGCTCGACGCGGTGACGGCTGTCGCGCGCGCCGTTCGACCGGCGCGCCGCCTCGTATCCGTTAAGCACGGTGCGCACGGACCCGTCGCCGATCGCATGGACCGCGATCTGCAGACCGCGCCGGTCGATCTCGGTCGCAAGCGCGGCGAATTCGGCATCGTCGAAATAGGGTTCACCGTGCCAGCCGGGCATGTCGGCATAGGGCTCGACCATGTAGGCCGTGCCGGATTCGAGCACGCCGTCCATGAAAATCTTGACCATGCCCGATTTGACCCAGTCGCCGCGATAACGGCGCGCCATCTCGCTCGCCTTCTCCAGCGCGTCGAGGGTCATCGGCTTCTTGAAATGGAACGGCACCTGCGCGCGCACCGTCAGAGCGCCGTCCTTCTCCAGCGCCGACAGGAGTTCAA
Source organism: Mesorhizobium xinjiangense (assembly GCF_009749525.1). Taxonomy (GTDB): domain Bacteria; phylum Pseudomonadota; class Alphaproteobacteria; order Rhizobiales; family Rhizobiaceae; genus Mangrovimarina; species Mangrovimarina xinjiangensis. The sequence goes on from NZ_WOAC01000041.1 coordinate 17,772, forward strand.
GCTGATAGAGATTGCCGTCCATATTGTGGAAGGAGGTGATCCCATGCTCGGCCGCATGAGCGAGCCCGTGGCGCATGGTTGCCTTGTCGGCCTCCCATTCCTCGGGCGTAGGTACCGGATCGGGCTCGCCACCCGTTTCGATCCCCAGCCGTGCCCGGTTTTCGCCTGCGATCCGGACGACGGGCGTCATGGCTTCCGTTTCCCGCAACTCGCCCGTCGCCAACCCGTCGGGCCCCATGACGACCTCGTTGCCCGGATTGACTGTCTTGCCATGCAGGATACCGGCCATCTCGAGCGCCTTGGTGTTGGCCCACATCGTGTGATGATCCGGGGCCACCACGGCGACCGGCCGGTCGGCCACGATGCGGTCGAGATGCAGGCGTGTGAGCGGTTCGTCGTCCGACAGTATCGTGTAGTCGGCGCCCTGGCCCATCAGCAGGACGTCGTCCGGTCGGGCCGCCGCATGAGCCTCGAGGCTCGATCTCAGTGTATCGAACCCCTTCAGTCCGCCAAGTTGCAGGTGGGAGAGTTCCGTCGCGCCGCCAAAAATGTGCAAGTGGCTTTCGATGAAGCCCGGCAGCACCGAATTGCCGCCCGCATCGATCACTTTCGTCCCTGGCCCCTTCAGGGTCTCGATTTCGCTCGCCGTGCCCAGTTCCGAGATTTCGCCATCGGTGATCGCGATCGCTTCTGCGCGGGGATTGGCATCATCCATGGTTATGATGCGCGCATTGGTGACGATCAGTTCGGGGGGCACGGGCATGCAGGGGTTCTCCACGTTCTGGTTGGGCAGTCCGCACCTGCGCTTCGCGATCGGCCGCCTCGTTTCATGCAACTGCCGGTCCGGTGCGATCCGTCATGTCCTGATGTGCGGGTTTCTGGGAAGCGGAACTTGCGCGGGCAACCAGCCATGCGTTGGGCTGAAGCAATTCCTGGAGAAGTGGAAAACGGTTCTCTGTGCGCAATCGCGACAAAGCGAAAGGCCCGATCGGCGCATCGAATCCGTGAAAGTGTGAACCGATCCAATGGGAGCGAGCGGCTCGCCCTATGCGGCAATGGGGCCTGGGCGGCGACAGGAGCCCACGACCGATAACGGTGTGTATGGGCTCCATCATGCCGATCCTGGACGGTCCGCTGCGCCATCGCTGACCCCTCTTTGTGACACTTTTATCCCAATTAGTATCACAAAGTGTCAAGGCCTCAGGGCGCTGGAAATTGACGATTGCGGTGCCTCTTGCTCTCGTTGCAGGGAGGACGAGGATGAATTGGTGTCGATGCCCTTCGGACTCTACGGACGCGAAGCGGGGAAGCGCCGATTGGCTCCAAACAAGCCGCTTTCCAGGTGTTTCTAAGCTGCGTCATGGGACGGTTCGCTTCCAAGGATCCGCCGCATTGCCTCTCGACCGAGCCGGCCGACGCCGTCGCGGATATCGGCCTCGACGGCCATTGTCAGCGCAATCGGGTCGCGGTTGCGCAGGGCCTTCAGGATTTCCTGGTGGCGGTCGACGCGATAGTAGTCGCCGACATAGTTTGCCGCGATCCTCTGAAAGGGGCCGAGCTGCAGCCACAGGCTTTCAACCATCGGCATGACGATCTGTTCGGGATGGGCCGAATAGATGCCGGTATGGAAACGTTGGTTGAGCAGCACCGACGTCTCATGATCCGGGACATTCAGGGCTTCGTCTATGCGCGCGTCGATGCGGCTCAGATCGTCGATCAGCGGTTCCGATATATACGGAAGCGCCCGTTCGGCGGCGTGGCATTCCAGCGTGCAGCGCAGGGCGACCAACTCTTCGAAGCGACGGCCGTTCATTTCGGGAACCATGATGCGCCGGTTTTCGAGCACCGTGACGGCGTGTTCCGAGCTCAGCCGGCGCAGCGCTTCGCGAACCGGCGTGGGGCTGACCTCGAGGGCCTCGACCAGTCCTCTAATCGTTATGGCACGTCCGGGCGCGATGGCGCCGATCATGAGCGAATGGCGTAGCCTCGCATAGGCATATTCCTGCGAGGTCATACGAGGCTGCCGGGGCAACTCCGGCAATTTCAAGGTCTCACGCTCCGCCATGCCGTGTTCCTGCCGGCCGTTATGACGCCAAAATAGCAGCTTGATTCACAATAGAAAGTGATAACATTTCAAAAAAGTGATCACAAAATGAACGTCGCGGAGGCCGTGGATGTGCGCGCATCGACGACGATCGACGGCTTTGAAGACCGCGTTGGATATTGCGCCTGCATGAAGGTTCACGATCCAAGCGGCATATCGCGCCGCAAGCGCATCCCGATCTTGCGGGCGGGAAGGGCTGAACACTCGATTGCACGTGCCTGTTTCGAGCGCCGGGTTCTCAACGATCGCCGTCGGCTCCGGTCGGCTTGTGTCGCGATGCGGGGCCGGGGCCGCGCATGTAATGCAATTCCGGTCGGTAGCCATTGCCGAACATCTGCCGCAGCCTGAACAGAGTCCGT
>NZ_WOAC01000042.1 GCF_009749525.1 Mesorhizobium xinjiangense
CGCCGCCGGTCTCGCCGCACGTGGCGCTGGCGTGGCGATGTCAGGCACGGCGGCAGCCGCCCGTGGGGGCGCCGCCGTCGCCGGCGGAGCCTCGGCCGCCTACAGCCTCGGGTCGGCCGGTCAATCCGGTGCCGCCGGTGTCGCGTCCGGCCTCGGAGCCGTGGCGAGCACTGGCGCGCGCACCGCCGTCTCTCCGTTGCGGCGCATTGGCGCCAAGGCATCCGACAGCATGAAGCAGAGCTTCCAGTCGGGCGCTCGATCCGCTTTCGAGACGACCGGCGGGACGATCGGCGATGCGGGCGGCGGTGCGACGCCCACGGCTGCACCATCCTCCTCATCCACCACCGACGGTCCTCCGGACTGGGCGAAGCGCATGAAGCGCTCACAACGCCTGTCCCATGGCATCCAGACCGCCGCCCACGCCGTGCGGTCCGGCGACAGCCATGGCGGCGCCAGTTCCGTCAATCTCTCCGAAGGGAACCGCTCATGAGCTTCTTCAAACGATCCTCGACCCATTACGGCAAGTCTCCCGAACCAGAGACGCCTTACCAGCGCGCCGCCCAGGTCTGGGACGAGCGTATCGGCTCGGCCCGTGTGCAGGCGCGCAACTGGAGGTTCATGGCGTTCGGATCGCTGATCCTCTCTGGCGGTTTCGCGGGGGCACTGGTCTGGCAATCTGCGACCGGCTCGATCGTGCCCTGGGTGGTGCAGGTCGACAATCTCGGCCAGGCCCAGGCGGTCGGCCCCGCCACGGCTGACTACCAGCCCAGCGATCCGCAAATCGCCTTCCACCTCGCACGCTTCATCGAACAGGTACGCGCGATTCCCGCCGACGCGATCATCGTGCGCCAGAACTGGCTGCGTGCCTACGAGTTCACCACCGATCGTGGTGCACTCGCCCTCAATGACTATGCACGGGCCAACGATCCCTTCACGCGGGTGGGGAGCCAGCAGATCTCCGTCGAGGTCTCCAGCGTCATCCGTGCCTCGCCCAATTCCTTCCGCGTGGCCTGGACCGAGCGCCACTACGAAAACGGCCAACTCTCCACGACGGAGCGATGGACGGCGATCCTGACCATCGTCATCCAGCCGCCGCGCGACGCCGAACGACTGCGCGCAAACCCACTCGGCATCTATGTCAACGCCATCAACTGGTCGCGGGAGATGGAACAATGACCATCATCGCCCGCAATGCCGCGCTTCCGGATTTCCGTAAATCCGCACTGCCGTTCGTACTGATTTCCGCCTCGGCGCTAGCGGGATGCGCCACCAATCGTCCCCCACAGATCAGCTACGACGATAGCGTTCCACCACTGCCGACGGTGCAGGCGTCAACCACGGACGAGCGTCCACGGCCCCTGCATACGCCGCCGGCCTGGACGGTTGCACAAGGCGGCGGCGCCGCTTCTACACCGACCGGCCGGGTCGAGAACGCCAACGCGGCCGCCCGCGTCGAACCTCGGCGGGAAGGCTATTATAATTCGATCCAGATTTATCCATGGAGCGAAGGCGCGCTCTATCAGGTCTATGCCGCGCCCGGCCAGATCACCAATATCGCGCTCGAGCCGGGCGAGGCGCTTACCGGGGCAGGACCGATCGCCGCCGGCGACACCGCCCGCTGGATCATCGGCGACACGGAAAGCGGATCGGGACCGAACACCCGTGTCCATATCCTCGTCAAGCCGACGCGGCCCGACATCACGACCAATCTGGTCATCACCACCGATCGCAGGACCTACATGATCGAGCTCCAGTCCCGCGAAGAACCCTACATGCCTGCGGTCGCCTGGGCCTATCCGCAGCCGCCTGCCGCGCAACGCACGGCGCCGACCACACCGACCATTCCGGCGGCCTCGGCTCGTCACTACCGCTACGGACTGCAGGGCGACAACCCACCCTGGCGGCCGGTCTCGGTCTTCGACGACGGGCGGCGCGTCTACATCGTCTTCCCCGCCGGGATCGTGCAGGGTGAGATGCCGCCGCTCTTTGTACTCGGCTCTGACGGCGAGCCCGAGATCGTCAACAGCCGCATCTATCGCAACATCCTGATCGTCGATCGCATCTTTGCGGCCGCCGAGCTGCGTCTCGGCAGCGGTGACCGCCAGCAGACCGTCAGGATCGTGCGCACCGACGGGGTGAGGAGCGGTTCCCGTGAGGGGATGAGAAGCTCCAGTGGAGCTTCTCAAGCGGCGAACGCCCGGAGCTCAAGCGGAGGGCAAGGATCATGAGCGACATCGACGACAACAAGGAAGAAGACGTCACGCTCGAAGCGCCTTCCGCCGACACGGTCGAACCGATGCGGCTGCGGGGCGCCCCACCGCGCGTGACGCGCCTCTCGCGCCGGGTCCTGGCCGGGCTTGGGCTTATCGCCGCCCTAGGCATCGGGGGCGCGCTGATCTACGCCCTCCAAACGCCCGAAAGCGGGACGGGCCGCGAAGAGCTCTACTCCACCGAAAACAGGAACACGGCTGACGGACTCAACGAATTGCCGAGCGATTATACCGGTCCGGTGCTCGGTCCCGCGCTGCCCGGCGATCTTGGCCGTCCGATCCTCGACGCCCAGGAGCGCGGACAGCCCGTTCCGCCACCAACGATCAACGCACCAGCCGTCGATCCGGAGGAGCAGCGACGCCTGGCCGAGGAAGAATCGGCGCGCACTAGCGAGGTCTTCTTCCAGACAGGCCCGGCCACAGCAAACGCTGCGCCAGCGCCTGACCTCAGCGGTCTCAATCGCGGCGCGCAGCTGCCGTCGGCTCAGAATAGCGATCTCTCCTTCCTCAACGGTCCCGTGGACCGGCGCACCGTCGCGCCCGATCGCGTGATGGCGCCGGCTTCGCCCTATGTGCTTCAGGCAGGGTCCATCATCCCGGCCGCGCTCATCACCGGCATCCGGTCCGATCTGCCTGGCCAGATCACCGCGCAGGTCACCCAGCACATCTACGACAGCCCAACCGGAAGCTCGCTCCTGATCCCGCAGGGAACCAGGATTATCGGCGAGTACAGCAATGATATCGGCTTCGGCCAGCGCCGTGTGCTGCTCGTCTGGAACCGCCTGATCTTCCCCAATGGCCGTTCCATCGTCCTCGAACGCCAGCCGGGTGCCGACACGCAGGGCTATGCCGGTCTCGAGGATGGTGTCGACTACCATTGGTGGGATCTCGCGAAAGCCGCAGGACTATCTACGCTACTTTCGGTCGGTGCCGAACTGACCATGGATGATGACGAGCGCCTGATCCAGGCGATCCGCAACGGGGCACAGGACACGATCAACGACGCGGGCCAACAGATCGTCCAGCGCCAGTTGCAGATCAGGCCGACGCTGACCATCCGGCCCGGGTTTCCGGTGCGCGTCGTCGTGACCCGCGATCTGGTTTTGGAACCCCACGGAGGATGACGGTGATAAAGCTGAAACTCGGCCCGTTGCATGACGACAAACCGGTGAAAGTGACCTTGGAACTCCCTGCCAGCCTGCATCGAGACCTTGTCGCTTACGCCGAAATTCTCGCCCGTGAGGCGGGTCAGTCACCAGGCGATCCGGTGCGTCTGATCGTGCCTATGCTGGAGAAATTTATCGTGACGGATCGCGGATTCGCGAAGGCTCGCCGCTCTCTGATGAAGAGCGAACAGTCCTAGCGACGGTTCACGACAGTGGCGCCAACATTGAGCAGTTGCTTGAGCACCGGGCTTTGATTGCCTATCGTCCATACCGCGCTCCAACTGATGCGCTCATCGCCACCGCCGATCGGAAGAAAAGTGACGCCTGAATAGGCTGCCCCCAACGTCGAACTTGCTGCTAGCGTCACGCCGTATCCACGGCCCACCATATTGATGAGGTTCTCACGCCCCAAACGCTGCACAGAGATTCTCGGCTGAAAGCCTAGCCCGGAGACCTTCCGGGCAATGATTCCCTCCGCCTCTGGCCCATGCACATCGTGGGTCACGAGAAATATCTCATCGCGAAGCTCTTCCCAGCTGAGGGTCTCCCGTTTCGACAGGCGATGATGCGTGGGAACGGCGACGAAAAGCTCCTCCTTCCACATCGGTCTCACCTCGCATCCGGAGAGACGAGGCTCGCCCGGAATGAACGCCACATCGATACGGCCGTTCAACACGCTCGCCGCGTTGGCTTGCGAGCTGGCCTCTTCCAACTTCACGTCGACTTTCGGGAAACGGCACCGATAAGCCTCAAGGATATCGCCGAGCATTCCTTGAGCCAGAGATGCTACGAGCCCGATTTTTAGTTCTCCCCACTCGCCGCGCTGCACTTGCCTCATCTCATTGATTGCATCGCGCAGATGCTCGGCACCAACCGCAGCTTGGCGCATAAACCGTTCCCCGACCGCGGTTGGCTTCGTACCCGTTCGAGTGCGCTCAAAAAGCTCGACGCCGAGTCTGCGCTCAAGTAACTGGACACGCCGGCTGAGGGTCGACTGGGAAAGATTGTGTCTGTCGGCCGCGCGCCGGAAGCTGCCATGCTCGGCCACGAGAAGCGCATACTTTAGAAACCGCAGATCAAGTGAAATGTCAGGCACGGTCATCGCCCACAATGGCCAGACGGGAGCTGCAATGTTTCCAGATTGCGCCCAAACCATGCCAAGCCCACAGTAATTGATCGTTTCGTACCTCTTGCACGTCCACCGGACAGCGATCTCCGGTTCAGGCGTTCAAGCCGCCATCCACCGTGATGGCAATCCCGGTGATCTGTTTTTGCTGCAGGGCCAACAATGAAGGCCACATATCTTTGCATACCTCATTCCGTTGCAAAGTAGACCAGCGCAGCCATGGGGAGCGCAAACCCGATCCAGGAGGTGAGCGTCCAGCCGCCTTGCGCATAGGCCCATCCGCCCAAGGCGGATCCGATCGCGCCGCCTGCGAAGAAGGTTGCCATGTAGAGGCCATTCAGGCGGCTGCGGAACTCGGCCCCAAGAGCGAAGATCGCACGCTGGCCGAGCGTCAGGTTTGCGGCCACGCCAAAGTCCAGAACAATTGCCGCGGCGGTAAGAATTCCGAGCGCGAGTTTCGAGCCGGTAGGCGCGAGATGCGTGATCAGAAATGCGCCCGCTACGGCCAGCATGGCGAGGGCCGTTGCCGGGCGGGTCCATCCACGATCCGCAAGCCGGCCAGCAATAGGCGCGGCGACGGCGCCTGCAACACCTGCCAGTGCAAAGAGAGCGATGCCACCTTGCGATAGACGGAATTCCGGTCCGGCAAGCAACAACGGCGTTGTCGTCCAGAACAGGCTGAACGCGCCGAACAGGCAAGCGTGATAGAGCGCGCGCCTCTGCAGAATAGGCGTTGTCATTGCAAGCTTGGCCATCGAAGCCAGCAGTTCGCCGTAGCCTGACTTCGTTGTCGGCACGCGCGGTGGCAAAGCGTGGCGTAGCACCAGAGCGAGGGCGATCATCGCAGCCGCTGATACGAAGAAGACGGTTTGCCACGAGGACAACTCGGCGATGAAACTGGATACGGGACGGGCCAGCATGATGCCGAGCATCAGCCCGCTCATCACGTTCCCGACGACACGCCCTCGCGTGGCTTCAGGGGCAAGATGAGCGGCGTAAGGAACGAGCACCTGCACTGCGACCGATCCCACGCCGATGAAGAGCGAAGCGAGCAGGAACGGCAGCGCGCAGGGTGACAATGCCGCACCCAGCAGGCCGAGCGTCGCAACCCCGATCATGGCGAGGGTCAGTCGGCGGTTCTCGACCAGATCGCCAAGCGGCACGAGGAGCAGCAGCCCCGCGCCGTAGCCTATCTGGGTGAGCGTGACGATGAGGCCGGTTGCCTCTGGCGAAAATCCGAGCGCCTCGCTGATCGGGCCGGCAAGCGGTTGTGCATAATAGATGTTGGCCGCGATCAGGCCGCAGGCCGCGGCCAGAAGGAAGGTCATCCCGGTTGAAACGGTCCGTCGCTCAGACAAGCGTCCTAAGGTCGTATCGGTCATTGTGGTCTCTGCAATAAGGAAATGATTGTTTTCTATTTAGGCAAAAAAATTAGCTGACTATGCGCATCGCAACCTCCATCACCGCCGCCATGTCCTTGCGCGTTCGTCCGGTCTTGCCGACGACCCGCATGCCCTGGAGAAGGCAGAGGATGAACCTGGCCGTGGCCGTTCGGTCGACCCAGGAGGGAATGGAACCATCCTGTTGGCCTTGCCTGATGAACTCGGCGATCAAAACCTCATTTCGATCAACGGCGGTGGCAACCTTTCGTGCGACTTCATCATCGAAGACCGCAAGCTCCGCTGCACTCCCAACGATCAGGCAGCCTTGCATTCCTTCCGGTCCATGTGCGGATTCGACGTAAAAAGTCAGCAGCTTGCGAATGCGGTCCAGGCCCGTCTTCGCAGTCCGTGTTGCCTCCGCGAGCCTTTCCGCTCGCAGAGCAACATACCTGTCGAATGCGGCCAGGAAGACGGCCCGCTTGTCCTTGAAGGCCTTGTAGATACTCCCCTGGGTCAACTCCATCGCTTCGGTGAGATCACCGATTGACGTCGCGTGAAAGCCACGTTCGCTGAAGACCCGAATGGCCCTGTCGAGAGCCTCTTCGAGATCGTATTCGCGGGGACGGCCGGGACCACGCATGTTGGCTGAGTAGGGTGAAACATTGGACATACCGGCTTATAGAAAATGATCGTTTCCAAATCAAGCGCCTTTTATATAGCCGGTCGTCGCTGTGAACGCGCGCCTCGAACTTCTGTTCGAGCCAAGGGAGATGAGGACGCGGCGGCGGCTAACCGGCAGTGCGAGTATCCCAACCCAGCATGACAACCTGCGCTACCGATTCCAGTTCGGAGCGGCTGGCCTCATCCCGCGCCAGGATCGACATCCCGTTCTGCACGGTCTGCACGAAACGGGCGAGCGCGTGGACATCGGTCGCCGGCGGGATCTCCCCTTCGTCCACGGCTCTGGTCAGCCGCATTTTCAGGTGGTGAAGGGTTACGGCCCGTTGCGCACGCAAACGTTGACCAAGCTCTGAATGTCCTTCGCTCCCGACCGAGGAGAGTGTCACCATGCAGCCAAGCGGGATGTCGGCGATCGAACCGGTCAGGGCGGCGGCTGAATCCATCAAATACCCTTCGACTGCAGCGCGGGCCGTGTCGGCCGCGTGGAATTTGTCCCAGACGAGACATTCGTAGGTATCGACATAATAGCGCAGGGCTTCGGCATAGAGGGCTTCCTTGGAGCCGAAGGCTGCATAAAGGCTGGGCGAACCGATCCCCATCACCTCGGTGAGTTCGGATATCGACGTCGCCTCATATCCCTTTTCCCAAAAAAGACGGGTCGCCCGGGCCAGCGCGGCTTCCCGATCAAACGCGCGGGGCCGCCCGCGGTTGCTGGCAGGTGCTTTCTCCTTCATTTCAGAGGATTCCTGATTTCTGCATCGATCACTAGATAAATCGCTTGACTCGCTATGGCAAGGTTCCTAGGTCTTTCTGTGTCGATCGATACATAAAAGAACTCAAACTTTCTCAGCGCTTTCCGGGAGCGAATTCACCCATTGCACTCGCCGGTAAGACTGGGGCGCCCGGTCATCGACAACCCGGGCAATCAATGAAGCCAGGAGAAGAAACATGCTCAAGCGTGTGAAATTTCCCCCGGAAAATGATCCGGGGGTTACAGCGCTCTATGCGCTGAACGAGATCGACGTGAAAGCGCCGGCGGAGGTTGTGTGGAGGCTCCTCGTCGATGCGGAGAACTGGTCGAGCTACTTCCCTCCCGAAGATCAAGTCAGGATTTTGGGCGAGGACACCGAATTGAAGCTGGGCACCCGGTACAGCCGGGTCACCGTCGGTTTTCCGATGAGCTGTGTCGTCAGGGAATGCGTTCCCTTCCGTAGCCTGTCGTGGTCGACGACGGTCGATGGCGACGAAACCGGTTCAACGGCATTTCACGGCTGGATCATCACGCCCACGGAAGATGGCTGCCATTTGCTCACCGAAGAAACCCTGCAAGGCGCGTTCTTTCTCGAGGAGATCGGGCGCAAGAATCCAGGTGCCCTGTACAAATACCATCAGGATTGGGTCGAAATGCTTGCCCGTGCCGCAGAGGCGCCAGCCGCGAGCTGATCACCTTCAGCTACCGCAAAACCGACAGGGACGACGACGTTTCGGAGGAACACCTTTTCCGAGCGGTGAACCTCTCGGTCCCGTCTTGTCGGGCGAGCGAACATCGAACCACATCAATGGAGTTTAAAAAATGAGAGTATCTAGACTGTTAGCTGTGGGGGCGGTCCTGGCCCTTATGTTGCCGATGACCGTGGCCGCGCAGGTGACTGACAAGGGGAACCCCTACGAAGGCATCGACGTCTCGAACGAGACCCTGGTCGACGAGTTGAAGGGATTCGAAAGGGGCTTTGCCGAGATCAACGGCATTCGAATGCACTACGTAGAAGGCGGCGAAGGCACCCCCGTCCTCATGATGCCGGGCTGGCCGCAGACATGGTGGGCATTCCACAAGATCATGCCTGAAATCGCCAAAAATCACCACGTGATTGCTGTCGATATTCGCGGCATGGGCGCGACGGACAAGCCGGAGGCCGGGTACGACAAGAAGAACATGGCAAAGGATATCCATGAGCTTCTAAAAACACTTGGGTACGACAAAGCGCATATCGTTGGCCACGATATCGGATCGCAGGTCGCCTACGCCTTTGCGGCCAACTATCCGGATGCAACGACATCGGTGACTTTCCTGGACGTCTCGGCGCAACCCCAAAGCACGCGCGACATGCGGCTCGTACCGGCGCGCGCCCTCACGGGAAACTTCCAGGAGGACTTCTTCCTGTGGTGGTTCGCCTTCAACCAGGTGCATGACATGCCCGAAGAGTTGATCGAAGGCCGCGCCCATATTTACCAGAACTGGTTCTGGGACTCGCTGCTCTACAAGAAAGATGCGCTGACGGAACGCGACCGGGCCGTCTACGCCGCAGCCTACAATACCAAAGACGGCATCCGGGGCGGCAATGGCTGGTACCAGGCCTACGCTCAGGACCTCGACGATCAGTTGACATATCCGGATCGACTGACGGTTCCTTCACTTGGAATCGGCGGCCTTGGAAACGGATTGCTGGTGGAATTCATGGAAAGCAAGTTCGCCAATCCGCAACTCGAACATCTTCCGGAAAGCGGGCACTACATCGCCGAGGAAGCACCCGACCAGGTGACGGACTTGCTGGCGGACTTCCTTCAATCCGTCGACAGCCAATAGACTCTTGGCAGCGGTCGTCCCTGGGACGGTCGCTGTCAGCGCCAGCATTACGAGACGCCGATCTGCTACCGCAATGTTGTTGCAATGTTCATCAGTGAGCGTTGCGCGGTGGACAAAAGGAAACAATGCAATGAGGCTTCTGCTGGTGGAAGATGAAGAGGAAATGGCGGAAGCCTTAGAGGTCGCTCTGAGCAAACAAGGCGTCCTGATCGACCACACGATGCTGTTGGGTGATGCCCTTGAACTGACGCGCCAGCACGCCTACGACGCCATCCTTCTGGACAGGCGCCTCCCCGATGGCGAGGGGCTATCGTTCATCCCCGCGTTGCGGGCGGCGGGCGCAGAGACCCCGGTCATCGTGCTGACCGCCCGGAACAATCCGAACGAGCGGATCGAAGGGCTGGATCGGGGAGCCGACGACTATCTCGGCAAGCCTTTCCTCATCGAGGAGCTGATGGCGCGTGTGCGCGCCGTATTACGCAGGCCACCGAGTATCGCCGAGAAAGAGGTTGTCGTCGGATCGGTGAAAATCGACACGCTTCACCCGAGTGTTGCCATAGAAGGAACGCCAATCGATATCCCCAGGCGGGAACTTCTGGTCCTGTTGGCACTCGCGAAAAGACGGGGAAGAACAGTAACGCGCTCGACGCTGGAGGCGGCGGTCTACAACTACGAGGAAGAAATCCAGTCCAATGCGCTAGATGCGCATATCTCGCGCCTTCGCAAGAGGCTGGCGGACGCGGCCTCCGGCGTGGCCATCCACACCATCCGAGGGATCGGCTATCTCCTCAAGGAGGAGTAATGGAACTAGCGCCCGTCTCCATCAGGTGGAAGCTCAGCTTGCAGTTGAGCCTCGTCTTCACGGCCTTTGTCGCGGCGGTGATCGTCGGCCTTTGCGTCTACGGCGCGATGGTATTGTCGCCCAACCTGACGATGTCGGCGCGCCTGTCGTCGGCGATCGCGGACGCGGTGTTCCGCACCGAAGCCGGCCGGCTCGCAGTGCGGGATACACCCGAACTGGACCTGATTAAAAAGCAGAACGAGAAACTTTGGTACGTCGTCGCCACTCCTGACGGCGAGACAATCACCTACGGCTCCGTCCCGGTGCCCTTTGCCGGCCTCGTGGGTCAGGTTCATCTGTTCCGCGTCGGAGACATCCGCGGCGCATCCTATACTGACGAGATCGCATCCATCGACAGCATTGCTACAGGCGGCGGCGAGGTGCGCGTCATGTTTGGAAGCATCTCCGGCGACGGATGGCCGATCATCGCGGTACTCAAAAGCATCTACCCAGTTTACCTCCCCCTCCTTGCTCTGGCTCCGCCACTCGTCTTCCTCGTCGTGCCCCGCATAGTTCGCCGCACTCTTGCAGGCTTGAACGACGTCGTCCGCAGGTCGACTGAGATTGATCCGCGCCGACTGGGATCGCGGCTGCCAGTGGAAAAGGTCCCGCAGGAAGTCGCTCCGCTGGTCTCGGGCTTCAACGATGCGCTCGACCGGCTGGAGCATGAAATCGAGGCGCGGCAACGGTTTCTGATAGACGCCGCCCACGAGCTTCGAACACCCATCGCCATCATGCAGACCCGCATAGAGGGGATGGCCGATTCTCCGACGAAGCAACGGTTACTCAAGAACATTGCCCGGCTGGGCGAGACGGCCGAACAGCTTCTCGACTTCGAGCGCAACGAACAAACCAAGGGGGAGAACACGACCGTCGATCTCGTTGCTCTGGCCAAGCAAGTCGTTGGCGACTTCGCGCCTCTCGCCATTGCGGCCGGATACGAGATTTCCTTTGAAAGCGACGCCGACAACGTGGAGCGGCTCGGTAACGAAGCGGCCTTGAAGAGCGCTCTAGGCAACCTCGTCCGCAATGCCATCGATCATGGCGGAAACTCGGGGTTGATCGCCATTTCCGTCTCCGCGACCGGAGAGATTGTCGTCGCCGACGAAGGCCCAGGCATACCAGCCGACCTACAGGAATTGGTGTTCCAGCCCTTCTATCGGGTTACTCCGCGAAACACCGGCGCAGGCCTGGGTCTCAGTCTGGTGAAGCAGATCGTCGCGAACCACGGTGGCCAGGTTGCAATCGAGAGCGGACCCGGCGGAACCAGATTCAGCATCGCCATCTGAGACAGCCACGCAATCGCCGTCGGCTCAGCATCAATTGTTCGGCTCCTGCAGTGTCTTGACATCGTCAATTCGCCGTCTCCGGCCCATTTCATCGATCTTGCTCCCGGTTCCGTAACGTTCACGCAATGTAGGCGAACCAAGGTCCGGCTTCTGGACCTGTCAGCAACAGAAGGTTAACCGCCAGCATTTCAACCGGTGAGAACCTAAGCAAGCTGCGAGTAATTCGCGGGCAAACCGAGCCGCAAGAACCGAAATTGAAGAAACTGAAACCCTCTGCGACAGGCGTTGAGCGGTTGAGATCGGAAACGAGATCTATGAGATTTAGTCCATATACCTTGACAACAGTATGTTCCCTCGTGGCAGCGCAAGCTTATGCCGCCGATCCGCCGGGGGAATATATCGTTCCTGCAACACAGGAAGTCGATCCGACGCGATTCGGCGGCATCACCGACAAGCTGAACGACTGGAAGGTCGTCATAGGCGCTGGAGCATTCTATCTCCCCGAGTACGAGGGCTCTGACAAATTCGAGGTAAGGCCCTTTCCTCTATTCTCTGCCCAGTTTGGCGATCGTGTACATCTCGACATACGAGGCATCACATTCGATGTGTATGAACAATCCGGATTCCGACTCGCTGTGAGAGGCGGGTACGAACTCGGCCGACAGGAAGACGATTCGGACTACCTGCGCGGCCTTGGCGACATTGATGCCGGCGGCGTCGTTGGCGGTTTGGTCAGCTATCAGGCAGGACCTTTCGAACTCTACGCCGAGATCGACAAGACAATCGGCGGCAGTGAGGGACTGACGGCCAACTTCGGTGCGAAGGTTTCCCACCGCTACGAGCGGTTTATATTCTCGGCCGACGCGTCTGGGACGTGGGCGGACGACAACCACATGGAAACCTATTTCTCTGTCACACCGACCCAGTCGTTCAATTCCGGCCTGCCCGTCTATGAGGCTGGGGCAGGCATGAAACGGGTGAACTTCCAAGGCTCGATAACATACATGATGACCGAACACTGGATGGTGACTGGTGCAGCCGGTGCTGGCCTGTTGATCGGCGACGCAAAGGACAGCCCAATCGTAAAGGATGACGTCCAGCCTTTTGCAAGGATCGGGCTTGGCTATCGCTTCTAACTGCGTGACAATCCTATTAGGGACACTACCAAGACAGATCATTGGGATTGCCATCTCGGTGGATGGGGCTTGAACGCCTGAACGGGGAAAGCACTGCCCGCTGAGATTTTGAAACGATCAACTACTGTGGATTTGGCATGGTTCGGACGCAATTCGGATACGCGATAGCGTCCCTCTGGCTCTGGTCAAAGAGGACGATGAATGGTGCTCCCCCGGTTTGGTGGACACTTTTTCGATTGTGAAGGAGAGTGCTTATCATGCCGAGAACCAGGACCCCGTACCCTGCGGAATTCAGGGAACAGATCATCGCGTTAGCCAAGGCCGGGTTTTGACAACCCTCGCCGTGCAACGAGAAGCGATGCAGTGTGTGGAAGAGCCCTTAAAGGAAGATCTGCATCCAAGAATTTCGGCAAGTGGCGGTGCGACTGGGAGTGCGAATTCTCAACCGCCCGACCCACCGCTTGTGTGGCGCGGATCGCAGCGAAGGTTCGTTTTGGCTGAGTTTGCAGGGCGGCTTCACGCGGAGGGCCCAAAGGTTTCAAAGTGAATATGGCTTGGCGACACGCCTCCGGTTTCAAGGCCGGCACGAATGTCGGCAAGGAAGCGCGCCGGGCCGCAGAGCATATAGTGGGCGTCCGCACCTGCCCCGAGCGCGAGCAAATCTTCTGCCGCTACGCGTCCCGTCGCGTCGAAATCGATGCCCGGTATATCGGTCTTGCAGGGTGTGCTGTAGAAGACTTTGCGCTTGATGTTTGCGTGTTTCCCTATGAGTGCATCGACCTCGGCTCCGAAGGTGTGGCTCCGCCCGTCGCGCGTTCCGTGAATGAACCAGATGCACCGGCCGGGCTGATCGGCCGCGGCGGTGTGCAGCAGCGAGAGCATCGGCGTCGCCCCGACGCCGGCGCTGACAAGCACTATTGCGCCTTGGCCCCCGGGAAGGGTGAAGTCGCCTGCGGGAGGGCGTGCCTCGATCATGTCTCCGATCTCGACCTCGGAGTGAAGGAAGGTCGAGGCGATACCGCGATCCTCGCGCTTGACGCTGAGCCGGTATGTCCCGGCCCGTGACGAACCGGAGAAAGAATAGGTTCGTCTGATCAGGTCCGGCTGGCCAGGAACCCTCAACTCGATAGGCAGATGTTGGCCGGCCTCGAAGGGCGGGAGCGCCGCGCCATCCGGCGAGGCCAGGTGGAACGAGGTAATCCGGTCGCTTTCCGCCACCTTGTCGATGACCTTCAACGGCTGGAGTTCAGCGCGGTCTTCGCTCCACCGGAGCGCCAGTGCGGCCGGGCGATCGATGACCTTCTCGACCGCTACCTCGATCATGCGCAGCGCGTTCGGATCATGACTGTCCTTCGGTGCCCAATCGACCCTGGCCCGGCCGGCGATATGCAGAAGGCCTCCCGTTTCAAAGTCAACGAAGAGCAGGCCGACGCGCGGATCCCCGACCAGATTGCCGATCGTATTGAAGTACTTATTGCCCGCATAATCGGGAATGCGTAGCCGCTTCCCATCATCTGCCACGCGAACGAAACCGCGCGGTCCGCCGCGGTGAGAGGCGTCATAGCCGTCGGACGACCGATCCCCGCCCGCGCTGTGGCCGGAGCCGATAAAGAAGGTATCTGCCGCCGCGATCCGCGCTTGCTGATCCAGATCAAGCCGATGCGAGATGCGGGCCTTTGCTACCCGCCCCCGTTCGATGCGGCGCCAGGCGCGCTCGTGAATGTATTGCGGGCAGTTGCCGAAACTCTGGCGGACGTCGATGGCAAAGCCGTCACCGACCGCGCGGATCAGACCGTTCAACCGGTTGCGCCGGCGTGTCGCCAGCTCAATCCCCAGGATCCCGATTGCCGAACCGGGGAGGAATGCTCCCGCCAAGGGATCCTGCGGTTGCAGCTCTGCCATGACCGAAAGCCTGTGCGGGTCGGGCGAACTGACGAACCCGGCCGGTCCTTCGATAATCGTGACCCACGGCCACCTTTCGCCGTCGCCGCCCGCGACGACGAGAAACGGCAGCGCCGCAAAGAAGTCGCGATGCTGATCGGGCATGTGATCGCGGATGAAGCTGCCGGCCCAGGATGCGACGTCGCCCACTTCGGCGCGGCGCTGCGCCTCCAGTTCGCCGGCATGGAAGGGAAATTTTTCGAGTGTCATGGTTAGATCGCTTCCGCTTTGCAGTTCCCGAGTTCAGGCCAGTTCGGGAGAGCGCGCCATGCCCACGAAGCCCGACAACGATTCGATACGGGCAAGCCAGGCGCGGATCGAGGGATAGGGAGACAGGCTCACCCCGCCCTCGGGCGCGTGGGCGATGTAGCTGTAGCCGGCGATATCGGCGAGTGTCGGGTGCGCCGCAGCCAGCCAGTCGCGACCGTTCAGATGCGCCTCCATGACGGCAAAAAGGGCATGTGCCTTGGCCTTCGCCGCCTCGTGGTCGAGATCAGCGCCGAAAAGCGTGACGAGCCGTGCGGTGCAGGGGCCTGATGCGATCTCTCCGGCCGCGATGGAAAGCCAGCGCTGCACTTCCGCCTTTTCCAGCGGGTCGGCGCCCCTCCAGACAGCAGTGTCGCCGTAACGTTCGACAAGATAGGTGAGAATCGCGTTCGAGTCCGACTGGGTCACGCCGTTGTCCTCGATCGCCGGAACCTGTCCGAGCGGGCTGATCCTGAGATATTCGGGTGCCTTGTGCGCTCCGTTTGCCATGTCGAGATCAATGGTCTCATAGGGAACATCCAGCAGTGCGAGCATCAGCTCGACCCGGTGGCAATGGCCGGATTTCGGATTGCGATAGAGGGTCACGGACACGCCGTCGCGGGCATTCGTATCGGACATGGAAGACTCCTTTCAAACCAAGAGATGGAGCTGCCGGGGCAGCGCGTGTCGATGGACAGCAACATAAAGACGGGCTAAGTATGAAAGAATAGGCTCATTTCGAAAGTCTCTATTTTGATTTCTGCAATAATTGAGGATGCATGGATCGCTTGCAAAGCCTGAGGGTGTTCGTTGCGGTGGCAGAGGCCGAGAGCTTTGCCGCCGGTGCCCGCACGGTGGGTCTGAGCGCGCCGTCCGCGACGCGCGGTGTCAGCGCGCTCGAAGCCGCGCTCGGCGCCCGGTTGTTCACGCGCACGACGCGGCGGGTCAGGCTGACAGATGTGGGGCGGGCCTATCTGCAGGACGTGCGAGAAATTCTGGCCAATCTCCAGGCCGCTGACGAAGCGGCCGCCGGTGCGGCCCAAACGCCCGTCGGGCAGCTTCGCATCACCTGTCCGCAGGAATTCGGACGGATCTACGTGTCTCCCATCCTGACGGAGTTTCTCGATCTCCATCCTGGCGTGAGGGCTGACGTGCTGATGATCGATCGGGTCGTGAACATTGTGGAGGAAGGCTTTGATATCGCCGTGCGCATAGGTCCATTGCCGTCGTCCGACCTTGCCGCCATCCGGGTCGGGCAGGTCCGCCGCGTCGTCTGCGGTGCGCCAGGCTATTTCGCCGAGCACGGCTGCCCGCAGGATCCGGCCGAGTTAACCTCGCACCGTGTCGTATCGGTTGCGCCACTCAATGCTGGCCAGCAATGGCGTTTCGGACCGGGTGGCGAAAATATGGTCAGAGTGGAACCGCGGCTCAGCATCAGCAGCATCGCCGCCGCCATCGAGATCACCCGGGGTGGTTGGGGGATCTGTCAGGCGCTTTCCTACCAGATCGGCCCCGATCTGGGGGCGGGAACGCTGCGGACGGTGCTTGAAGATTGGGAGCCCGAACCACTGCCGATCCACCTGGTCCACATCGAAGGGCGCCGTGCCGCGCCGAAAGTCCGCGCGTTCATAGACTTCGCCGCAGAGCGCCTGCGCCAGACTGCGGCGTTGAACTGGAAGAGCTAGCGGGGGGAGCCGGCTAGGCTGCCGTCGGTACTCGCAAATTTTCAGAACCAGAAGATAACGATTGCAGCGAGGATAGGTGTTGGGGTGTTGTCGCGACATCGCTCGTACAGGTGGCGGTGCTCCTCCAGTATTTCAGTCGTCCAATTTGCGCGCTTTCCTGACCAGCGTGTGATGTTCTGCACGTCCGATACAGACATGGCGCGGTTCTCGGTCGGGTCGGCACCAATCTGCGGGGCGTATGGCTGATGGCCCGGGCGGAGATACGTGCGATGCACGCCTCAGGCGCCAAGGGCGCCATCGTAAATACTTCATCATTCGTGGCACGCGCCGCGAGCGCCGGCACAAGCACTTATGCCGCGAGCAAGGCCGGGGTTGACGCAATGACCCGTGCTCTCGCGGTCGAGGTCGGCGGTAATGGCATCCGCGTTAATACGATCGCCCCCGGCGTCATCGAAACACCCATGTTCAACGACTCGGGCGTACCCGACGAGTTCCGGCAGGCGCTGGCAAACCAATCCGCTCTTAAACGGCTCGGTCGCCCCGAAGACATAGCCGAGGCCGCTGTCTGGCTCGCCTCGGATCAATCAGGCTTTGTCACCGGGCAGGGCATTCTGACCGACGGCGGCTTCGCCATCCCCGGCTTGCGATAGAGAGCGCGATCCAAGGACTGGCTGTTAAACTCGTTGTTGAGGGAGGCTTTCGTCTTCGACGCGCCTCTCTCTGATCAGGATTTATAGTCCGGCTCGGCGCGATCCAGAACGCGCTTGACGCTTTCAAGATGGAGGCGCGCACTCTCCGGATCGCCCTCCCGCATTTGCCGGGCGGTTTCTTCGGCAACGACCGCCGGAACCGGGATCAGCGGCCTTCCGCTGCTCATGGCCCTGATCTGAACATCCGCGGCCCGCTCCAGATAATAGAGAGCGTCCCACGCCTCCGCGATGGTCGGACCGCAGACCATCACGCCATGGTTCTTCATGAACAGGATGTCATTGTCTTCGAGCACGCCTGCAATCCTGTCGCCTTCCTCATCGTCAAGCGCCAGGCCGTTGTAATGTTCGTCCACGGCGGTTCTGCCGTAGAATTTGAGCGCCGTCTGGCCCGCCCAGACAAGCGGTTCACCTTCGGTCATGCTGAGCGCGGTCGCATTCGGCATATGCGTATGGAAAGCGGCGGCAATGCGCGGCGCCATCTTGTGCAGTCGTGCGTGGATATAGAACGCCGTCGCCTCCGGTTGCCCGTCGCCGGCCAGGACATGGCCATCGAAATCGCAAATCAACAGGCTGGATGCCGTGATTTCCTGGAACGCCCAGCCTAGCCTGTTGACGATGAAGAGGTCGGGGTGGCCCGGCACGAGCGCCGAGAAATGGTTGCAGACCCCTTCCTCCATCCCCAGTCGCGCGGCCATTCGGAAACAGGCCGCGAGATCGGCTCGCGCCTGCCAGATATTGTCGGTGTCGAGCTGGACATTCTTCAGCACTGCCGGTGTGTTGTCCGCGTTCAATGCAAGCTCATGCGCCATCGGTGGCTCCTTCCCTGAATCCGTTACATCCAGCCTGCGGCGGAAAGAAGCTCCGGCACCTTGTCGAGTGTGGGCGCGGTCGCGTCCGGGGTATAGTCCCGAAGCGGCTCCCGGCCGGTTCCACGATCGATCCAGATCGCGCGGAAGTCCAAGTCTCGGGCAGCCACCAGATCCAGATGCGGGCTGGCGCAGATATGGACGAGTTGGGCCCTGGCAATGCCGAGCGCTTCCCAGGCATGCCGGAAGATGTCCCCGGAAGGCTTGTAAGCGCCGGCCTGCTGCGCCGTGATCACGCGGTCCACATGGCCGCCAAGCTGGGCTACGTTTCCCGCGATGATGTCGTCGTCGGTGTTCGAAATCACTGCCAGGCGGAAGCCCGCCTCCTTGAGCCTGCCCAGAGTTTGGACCACTTCCGGGAAGGGCGGCATCCTGCCGATCAAGGAGGTAAGGATTTCGGCATCCCGGGGATCGGCCGGTAGCGATATGTCTTCCATGGCGCGTTCCAGCGCCTTGGCGCTGACCTCCCTGAACGAGAGATGCGGCCGCGCCTGTTCCAGCTCATGCTCGTGACGGTCGTAGACGGCGATGAAGGTATGGGGATCGATCGTGGCGCCGCTCCGCGAGAGGAATCTCGTTGACGGCCGCCAACAACCCCTCATCCCATTGGATCAACGTTCCGTAGCAATCGAAAGTCAGCCAGTCCGGACGTGTTCCTGCCAATGCCATCGTCGATACTCCTTGGATCTCTGTCGGATATTGACGCACGGCAGGGTCATGTGGAAATTGAATGTGACAATGCATTATATTGGAAACCTCAATGCATATGGATTTCGACCTACTGAGAACCTTCGTCGCCGTCGTCGATGCCGGCGGCTTCACGCGCGCGGCCGAACGCGTTCATCTCACGCAATCGACGGTCAGCCTTCAGATCAAGAAGCTTGAGGCCGGTATCGGCCATCCCTTGCTGGTTCGCGAACGCACCGGCGGCGGCGTTCGCACGACCGAGGAAGGCGATATCCTTCTCGGCTATGCCCGCCGGTTGCTGGCTATCTCTGCGGAAGCCGTGGAAGCATTGCAGGATCCGTCCGCGCCGAAGACTGTTCGGCTCGGCGTGCCCGAAGATTTCGCCGGCCGACGGCTGATCGGGCTACTGTCGTCATTCTCCCGCACCTTTCCAGATATTCGCTTGGACACTCAGAGCGGCTGGAGCACCGGTCTCTGGCGCCTGCTCGACAAAGGCGACACTGATCTGGCTTTGATCAAGCGTGAACCTGGCGATGGGCAATGCGTGGCAAGTTGGGCTGAGGAACTGGCATGGGTTGGGGGCCCCAACAGCCCAGTCTCTCAGGAGCCAATACCTCTTGCTCTTTTCCCGCCGGGCTGCATCTATCGCGAGCGCGCAATGCGGGCTCTCGACATCGTCGGCGTGCGTTGGCGCATAGCCTATACCAGCCAGGGGCTAATGGGTGTTCAAGCCGCCGTTGCCGGCGGTCTTGGAATCAGTGTCTTGCCTCTCGACGCCGTGTTAGGTGAACACAGGATATTGAGTGAAGAATGTATGCCAGATTTGGCCGCGTCCGAACTCGCTCTCGTGACTGCTGAGCGCCGACCGAACCAAGCTGTGCAAACGGTGGCCGACTTTCTGATGGACCATGTAGGCAAGATGATGGATCGGGGGGATACCAAGCGAGGATGAGATATCTCTCGTGGCCAATCTCGACCTAAATTTTTGATTTTTAAGAGGAAGTTGGCGCACCCATCAGGATTCGAACCTGAGACCTCTACCTTCGGAGGGCAGCGCTCTGACCTCCTAGCCCCAAAATCCTGCGCGAAACCACGCTACAGTTTCCGCTCTGATGATTCCGATATGATTCCGGACGGAAGTCCGCACCAATGGGACTAAGAATCAAAAAGATGCCAACCCATTGGATTGGCGGCATATTTTTGGTTGCGGGGGTAGGATTTGAACCTACGACCTTCAGGTTATGAGCCTGACGAGCTACCGGGCTGCTCCACCCCGCGTCAAAGGTTTTTGCGGGCCGCGGGTTGCGGCCTTTTTG
>NZ_WOAC01000043.1 GCF_009749525.1 Mesorhizobium xinjiangense
AAGGCGGCCGACAGCAGCGCGGCGAGCGCGCCGAGCGGAACGGCGGGCAGGGCGCCCGCCCGCATCGCGGCGGCGAGCCCGTCGCGCAGGCTGCCGAGCCCGCCCATTTCGAGGTCGATGCGATCGAGCTCCGCGCGTCCGAGGACGGCGGGACCATCGAGCAGCAGCAGGCGCGTGCGCCCGTCGACGCGCATGGCGCGTATGAAAGCCGCGCCGCCGGCGATCAGCGCCTCGAGCGGCGGCATGGAGGCCGGTGCCGCCTGCTCGATTTCACCTGCCACCGCCGCAGATTCCTGCTCGACGACGGCCCGGAAGAGGGCCTGCTTGTCGGCAAAGTGATGATAGAGCGCGCCGCGCGTGACCTTTGCCGCGGCCACGATTTCCGGCGTTCCGGTCTCGGCATAACCCTTGGCGACGAACAGTTGGCGGGCGGCGGAGAGCAAGCCGGCGCGCGTGGCGCGGGTGCGCTCGGTATTGGAGCGGCGTGTCGAATTCTCTTGCATGCATGCAGCCTGTATGTTTATGTGCGGAACATACAGACAGTATGTATTTTTGCGAAGAAAGGGAAGACCATGAAGGCGACCAGCTATTATCCCGTGCTGATGACCGACGACGTGACGGCAAGCGTGGCGTTCTATGTCGAGCATTTCGGCTTTCGGCCGCTGTTCGAGAGCGACTGGTATGCGCATCTCCAGTCGAGCGAGGACGAGGGCGTCAATCTCGGCATTCTTGCCGGCGATCACGCGACGATTCCCGCCGTCGCACGCGGCAAGGCAGCCGGTCTTCTGCTCAATTTCGAGGTCGAGGATGTCGACGCCATATATGAGCGGTTTCGCGGTGCCGGCCTGCCGATCCATCTGGAATTGCGCGACGAGGATTTCGGCCAGCGTCATTTCATTACCGCCGATCCGAACGGCGTGCTGATCGACATCATCAAGCCGATCGCGCCGAGCGCCGAATTTGCCGCGCAATATGCCGACGAGGCGCTGCCGCGCTGATTGGCGCCTTTGCGGTCTGGCGGGCGTGGTGTAGCCTGATCGCGTGGGGCAGAGGCTAAGATGGCGCGGCGCAGATCATCCTTCGGATTCATGGGCAGATTCGGCCGCTCGGGCGATCTGCGCCAACTCGACGCCGCGCTTCACGCGCTCGATCTTCATCCCGCGCTGGTGCCGGAAGGCGTCAAGCTGACCATCGTCAACCGCATGAAGGAGCACGGCGAAGAGGAGCCGCCGCCGCACGCCTATCCCTTCACCGCGGCGATGGTCGCCTATTGCGCGCTTGGCCGGGACGTCTTCGAGGCGGCGAACGGAGCCGGTCCGGGACTGGCGGTCGAGGCGAGGATAGAAGCCGCCCTGACCGCGGGCGAGGGCTTCGACGCCGAAATGATCCTTCTGGCCATGCATGCCGGGCTCATCGAGCCTGGCGTGGTGGAGCGTTTCGGACTGACGGCCGAAAGCGACGATTGAGACATGCCGTCGAGCCTGATGCCGGACGAAATGGCGTGTCAGGAGAATTGACGGCCCTTCCATGAAAATGCGGCCGACCGCGCCTATATCCTAGCCTTCAGGTCAGTAGGCACGCCGCCCGGCCGAAACCATATGCGCCAGGGGAGAACAGGGAGAGCGACATGACGGCATTTGACCCCAAGGCGTTTTCCAAGGCGATGGCGGAGCTTGCCGCTGCGGCGGCGCCGATGACCGCAGCACTTCATACCCATCGCGGCGCCGGCGCGAGCGCTTTCCACTGGAAGGACGGTCTTTATGTCGGTGCGGAGGAGACGGTCGACCCTGACGAGGAATTGCAGGTCTCGGCCGCCGGTGGCGAAAAGGCAAAAGCTGAGATACTGGGCCGCGACCCCTCGACCGGAATTGTGCTTATCCGCCCCGTGATTTCCGACACGCCATCGACATTCGGCCGCGCCGGGGACCCCTGGCCATGCAATCTTGCCGTTGCCGCCGGACGCAGCGCCGAAGGCGAACCGATCGCAGCGCTCGGCACGGTCGCCGAATGCGGCGAAGCCTGGCGCTCGATGCGCGGCGGCCATATCGACCGGCGCATCTCGCTCGCCATGATCGCCGACAGTCGCCTGGAGGGCGGCCCCGTCATCGACGCCGGCGGGAGGCTGATCGGCATGCTGGTGTTCGGTCCGCGCGGCCGGCCGCTGGTCATCCCGGCGGCGACGATCGACCGGATCGCGCCGATCCTGGCCGAAAAGGGCCATGTTTCGCGCGGCTTTCTGGGTGCCGTGCTGCATCCGGCGCGCCGCCCCGGCGGCGATGGCGTGATGGTTATGCACGCCGATCCGCAGGGGCCTGCCGCAGCGGCGGGGCTTTTTGCCGGCGACATCATCATTGCCTGGAACGGCGAGACGGTGACCGGGCCGCGCGACCTGATGCGCCGGCTCGGACCCGACAGTGCCGGCCAGAACGTCACGCTGGGCATTGTTCGTGGCGGCGAGGATCAGCAGGTCCCCGTGACGATCGGAGCGAAGCCGCTTGCTTGAACGGCAGGAGCGGAGTGGATGGGTGAACGCTACATGACTGTACAGATACGCATTGAAGACTTGGAGCGGGCCGAACAGATCGCCGGCCTATTGGAACTCAATTACGGATTGGGGGTCCGATTCCCGGGTGACGACGAAATCGAGGCCAAGGCCGACGCGCTGTTGACGGACGATCCTGCCTCATCAGGCGATGGGCCCTTCGTGGCCCTGGGGCGGGACGACGACGCCGAGACGGCGCCGGGTCCGCTCCATGCCCCGCTCGCCGCGCTGCCGGCCAATGCGCCGGCCGAGATCGTCGCTGCCACCTTGCTGCTGGCGGCCAATGGCTATGCGGTCAGCCGCGCGCCAAGGCAGGAGCCCGATGCTGAAGAACGGCCGCATCTGAGTGCGCGCGAGATGGAGGTGCTGGCGCTGCTCGCCGAGGGCGCAGCCAACAAGGTGATTGCCCGGCGGCTCGATATCTCGGTGCATACGGCGAAGTTTCACGTCGCCTCGATCGTGACCAAGCTGAGCGCGGCCAACCGGACCGATGCGATCGCCACCGCCATGCGCGAAGGGCTCGTGGCGATTTAGCGCGCATTCGCTTCAAACGGAAACGTTTGAAGCAGAGATATGCGCGCCAGATCAATATGTTGGAGCATGTACCTTTCGCTCAAACAATTCCGTTTGAGCCGGACATATATGCCCTAGCCGCCGACGATCTCGACGATCTCGACGTCGAATACCAGATTCTCGCCCGCAAGCGGGTGGTTGGCGTCGACCGTCACCTCGTCGTCATTGAGATCCGTGACGAGCAGCGTCACGGTGCCGCCTTCGCTCGTGGTGGCCTGCAGCCTGGCACCGACGGCCAGTTCGATATCGGGCGGGACCGTCGAGCGCGGCAGCGTCTGCACGCGGGCGTCGTCGCGCTGGCCGTAGGCCTCGTCGGCGGGTATCGTCAGGGTCTGCTTGTCGCCGACGGACATGCCGTCGATCTGGCGATCAAGACCTGGAATGATCTGTCCGGCGCCGACCTGAAATTCCAGCGGTTCGCGGCCGGCGGAGGAGTCGAACTCCGTGCCGTCGGCAAGCTTGCCGGTATAATGAATGCGCACGGTGTCGCCGCTTTTGACTTCGGCCATGATTTATTCCGTTCGTTACTTGAGGAGATTTGTGGTCGCGGGGTCTCATTGAAGCCCGCGCCGGGCGGTAGGCCGGAACAAGCCAGCCCGTCGATCAGGAAAAAGACTAGCGCGTCAGTGGCGAATGTAAACCTTTCGCCGCAGCCGTACACAAGGCGATTTCCTGGCGACGGCCGCACAGCCGATCGACCGGCGTTCCGCAATGAAGATGGTTGGCCCGATGCGGTGCTGGCGCGAACCGCCTATGCCTGTTTCACCAGCCTGATGAGCACCAGCAGGATGACGGCGCCGATCGTGGCGTGGATGATTGCCGACAAAATGCCGCCGCCGAGCGACAGGCCGATGGCGGGAAGGATCAGCCCGGCGACGAAGGCGCCGACAATGCCGACCACGATATTGCCCAGTAGGCCGAAGCCGTAGCCCTTGACGATCTGGCCGGCCAGCCAGCCGGCAATGGCGCCGACGATGATGAAAACAATCAGGCTCTCGATACCCATTGCGGTGTCCCTCCGTTGCAGTTTCGAGCCAAGCAGAAAGCGCCGATCCTGTCGATAGCGCGAATGCGCATTCGTGCCATCCCGTTTTCAGCCGAACATCAGATCGCGCATAAGCATGGGCACGTTCTGCACCTGGCGCAGTACGGATTTGAGCCTGGCGTGCTCGTCGCGCGAAAGGCGTCTGAGCGCGACGCGGTTTGAAACGGCGATGCCGGACTGCAGATCCTCGCTCTGCTGGCGCAGCATGAGGCCGAGCAGGAAGCCGTGTCCGGTGCGCATGTCTTCGAGGTCCGTGTCTGCGCCGATGTCGAGCGTAATAAGGCCGTCGAGGCGTTTCGCGGTCGAGTGGGCGGCGACGCCGTGCCGGATCGCCAGCGCCCGCGCCGCCGCCACGATGGGAAACAGGCCGTGCATCTTCAGATCGATGCGGCCGTCCTCGCTCTGCAGCCCGCCGAGCATGGTGAAGGGGCTTGAGCGCGCCGAGACACGCTCGCCGAGCATCTTGGCGAAATGGACCGTGTCTGCGCCGACCGCATAGGCATGGGCGAACAGGTCCTGGCCGAGCGCGCCGGCGCCATGAATCGGCATCAGGTCGAAGAAGATGTCGACATTGAGCAGATCCTCGGGTCGCGAGCGACGCACCCATTCGTCGATACGCTCATGCCAAAGCGCGCTCGACCCGCGCCATTCGGCGTTCCTGGCCATGACGCCGCCCTTGCACAAGGGCACGCCGGCTAGGTCGAGCATCGACGCGATCTTTTCGCCGAGAGCGCCGAACCATACGTCCTCCGCGCCTCCCGGCTCGCCCTCGGCGAAGACGATGGCATTGTCCTGGTCGGCGGCCAGCAGGCTTTCGCCGCGCCCGCCCGAACCGAGCACGAGGACGGCGTAGGGGCAGGGCGGTGCGCCGCGGCCTTCGCCTTCCATCTCCGCCTCGGCGAGTTGCGCCGCACGACGCGTGAGCGAGCGCAGCTCTTCACTGACGATGCCGGCGATCCTGCGCGCCTCGATCTTCTCGGCAATGAGCGAATCGGCGACCGAGGGGAGCGTGGCCCAGGCGGCGGCCATCTCCTCAGGCGAGGCCGCGGCCTCGATCTCGTCGTCGAGGCTGATCGCGGCACCGGCCCGCAGCCGCAAGAGATCGCGTGCCGAGATCATGCCGATCAGCCGGTCGTCTTCGTCGCGCACGGCGAGATGACGGATTTTCAGCCGGTCCATGCGCCCGACCGCGCGGTAGACGAAGGCGGCGGCGCGGATGCTGGCCAGCGGGTGCGAGGCGAAATCGCCCACCGGACGGGAAAGCGTTTCGGCTCCCGCCGCCGCGATGCGCCGCATCATGTCGCGTTCCGTCACGATGCCGTAATCGCCGATCCGTCCGCCGGTTTGGCCGCTGCTGCTGGTAAAGACGGCACTGATGCGCCGTTCGCTCATCACCTTCATGACGGCATGCATGGTCCGGCTATCGGCAACCACCACCGGCGGCGTGCTCATCAGTTCGCCGATCCGGTGGCGATAGGCGAACGGGTCGACCTGGCCGAGGACACCGGAGCCGGGCCGGCTCACCGGTTCGGACCAGCCGGCGCGATGGTGGTTTTCGAGTTGCCCGGTCAATTGCAGGCAGCCGCGCTCGGCTTCGGCGAGCGTGCGGATGCCGCGTTCCTTCAGTCGCGGTATCAAGGCGAGGAAGATATCGGCGGCCGCGCGCGCATCGCCCAGCGCGTCGTGGCGGCCCTCGATGGCAATGCCGAGCCAGGCGGCGATCGTCTCCAGCGACGGGTCGGGCAGGTGGGGATTGGCGATGGCGGTCAGCAGCCGCACGCACAAGGTGCGCGGCTTCGACCATTGCAGGCCGGCCCGTTCGGCCTCGCGCTGCATGACGGCGAGATCGAAGCCGATCGAATAGCCGATCAGGAGGCGCTCGCCCGCATAGGCGGTGAAATCGGCCCAAACCTCGGCAAAGGACGGCGCATTGCGCACCATGGCATTGGTGATGTGATGGATCGCCGTCGATGCGGCGGGAATCGCGATGCGCGGATCGACCAGGCTCTCGAAGCGGTCATTTTCGTCAATCGTGCCCTTCGAGACCGGCACGGCGCCGATCTGGACGATGCGGGCGACGGCCGTGTCGAGGCCGGTGGTCTCGGTATCGACGGCCACGGCATCGAGCGCCATCAGCGGCGTGGCCCCGTTCACGCGCCTCATCCGCAATCCTCCCTTAGGCCGGGACGATTAGCATCGCGGCGCGGCGGCGTCACCGCAATTCGCCAATGGCGCCCCCAGCAGCAATCGGCAGCCGGGGGAAGGGCACGGCTGGAGCGATCACTCGGCGCTTGCCACGGGTGCGACCAGTGGCGTGATGCGCCTTATGGCGACGCGGCGGTTCTCGCGCTCCCGTCCGGCCGTATCTATCTTCAGATACTCTTCGCCGTAGCCCTGGGTCACCAGATTTTCGGGCGGGATGGCGAAGACATTGGTCAACGCCATCGCAACGCTTTCCGCGCGGCGGTCCGAAAGGGCAAGATTGGCCATGTCGGATCCGACGGCATCGGTGTGGCCTTCGATCATGAAGGTCTCGCCCGGATTCTCCTCAAGAAGTCTTCCCATGGCCTCGGCAACGACTTCCAGGCGCGGAATCTCGCTTTCGCTGATCGAGGCGGAGCCGAATTCGAAGGTGATTGTGTCGAGGTCGATGCGCGGCACCGTATCGCGGATGCGCGCCGAGCGCCTGACCTCGTCGATGGAATAGATGCGATCGAGTTCCTCGACCGGCGGCTGCCCGAGAAAGTCGTAATAGACGTTCGGGTCGTTCACCTGACCGGCGTTGAGAATGTACTGGCTGAGGGGAATCAGAAGTTCGAGCGGCGGCAGGCCCATACCCGGATCGCGCCAGTCGTAGACCTCGTCGTAGTAATCGTCCTCGACATAGACGAGAACGATCTCGCGGCCGTCGGGCAGGATTCGCGAACGGTGGATCACGTCGCCGTAGCGGTTGCGGATCGTCACGATCCGCGTTCCATCCGACCGGACGACCGTCTCGCGATAGCGGCCGCGCGGCAATTCTTCATAGTAGGTCTCGCGGGCATGCCATGCCAGGCGCGGGCTGTCGTCGTGCTCGATGAAGGTCCTGTCGTGGTAGTTGATGATGACGCGGTCGTCGAACGATTGCACGACACGGGCTTCGGGCGGGCGTTCCCAGCGGTCCGGACGCCAATTGCGTCGCTCGATGCGCCGGCCCTGTTCGGCCCTGACCGGCTCGATGCGCTGCGGCCTGGCGTGCGCCGCCTGTGCCGCGGCATCGGAGCGGGGCGGCCGAGCAGTATTCTGGCGCCGGTTGGCCTCGGCCTTCCTTGCGCGCTCGGCATCTCGGGCGCGTTGGCCACGCTGCCTTGCATTGTCGCCCTTGCCGGCACGTTCCTTTGCGCTGTCGAGTACCGGTGCCGCATTCTGGCGGCGTTTGTCCGCCCGTTGACGATCGTCCCGGTTGCGGACCTGGTCCCGGTCTGCGGATTCGTGTCTTTGACGCGATTTCGGGCGGACGGGCCCGCCAGCGGCCTGGCGTGACGGTCTTTTTGCATCGCGCGCCGGCCCGCGCTCGGCCTGCGTCGGTTTTGCCTTGTCGGGCCGCTGTTTTTGCTCATCGACCTGTTGCCGGCGCTGCTTCTGCTGTTCGGCCTGCTGCTGCTGGCGCTGCTTCTGCTGTTCGGCCTGCTGCTGGCGCTGCTTTTGCTGTTCGGCGCGCTGCTGGCGCTGCATTTGCTGTTCGGCACGCTGCTGACGCTGCTTTTGCTGTTCGGCGCGCTGCTGGCGCTGTTTCTGCTGTTCGGCCTGCTGCTGGCGCTGCTTTTGCTGTTCGGCGCGCTGCTGACGCTGCTTTTGCTGTTCGGCGCGCTGCTGGCGCTGTTTCTGCTGTTCGGTGCGCTGCTGGCGCTGTTTCTGCTGTTCGGCCTGCTGCTGGCGCTGCTTTTGCTCTGCGGCGCGCTGCTGGCGCTGCTTTTGCTGTTCGGTGCGCTGCTGGCGCTGTTTCTGCTGTTCGGCACGTTGCTGGCGCTGTTTCTGCTGTTCGGCCTGCTGCTGGCCCTGCTTTTGCTGTGCGGCCCGCTGCTGGCGCTGCTTTTGCTGTTCGGCGCGCTGCTGGCGCTGCTTCTGCTGTTCGGCCTGCTGCTGGCGCTGCTTTTGCTGTTCGGCGCGCTGCTGGCGCTGCCTCTGCTGTTCGGCCTGCTGCTGGCGCTGTTTCTGCTGTTCAGCGCGCTGCTGGCGCTGTTTCTGCTGCTCGGCCTGCTGCTGGCGCTGTTTCTGCTGTTCGGCGCGTTGCTGGCGCTGCTTCTGTTCTTCGGCCTGTCGACGATGCGGCCGCTGCTTGTCGTTCTGGGCGAGCTGGATTTCCTGTGCTCCGGAGGCTGCGGACCCTAAACGGGTTTCGGCCGCGCCTGGCATCGCGGTGAGGGCGAGGCTCAGCACAGTGCTGATGAGGATCGGGGCATGACGTCTGGTCAAGGAATTGCACTCCCTGCTGGGCGGTCCCTTCGAGACAAGGAACCCGACAATGTCCGGATGGTTCCGCCTCGAGGAGGTTGAGCCCGTCCGGTGCGGGTGGCGCCGATCCTTTGGACAGAAAGTGTGGCTTGACTGGGGCGCGGTTCGGCGCGACATCCCCGCCATGGATGCGCCGTTCTGGAAAACCAAGACGCTTGAGGACATGACGCCGGCCGAGTGGGAATCGCTCTGCGACGGCTGCGGCAAGTGCTGCCTGTCGAAGCTCGAAGACGAAGACACGGGCGATATCCACTGGACGAGCGTGGCCTGCCGGCTGTTCGATGCCGGCCTGTGCCACTGCCGCGATTACGACAACCGGCTCAAGCTCGTCTCGGACTGCGTGCGCCTGACGCCCGAGAATGTGCGCACGATCACCTGGCTGCCGTCGACTTGCGCATACCGGCTGCTGGCTGAAGGCCATGACCTTTATGACTGGCACCCGCTCGTTTCGGGCCGCGCCGACAGCGTGCACGAGGCGGGCCAGTCGGTGCGCGGCCGCGTCTCGGCGCTCGAAAGCGATCTCGACACCGTCGAGGACTATTTCGACCATATTCTGGAAGGCGAGCCGTAGGCCGGGCGGGCCGATGCGCGATAGAGGACTTGCCAAGCCGGCCGACGAGGTGCATTTCCGATGCTCCAGGACGACGCCAGACGGGAGTGGTGCCGATGAGCCAGGCCGATGCGAAACGACTGATCGAAACCTATCTGGCGGCCTTCAACGCCGGCGACAATGAGGCGATGTTGGGCTGCCTGTCCGAGGAGGTCGTCCACGACATAAACCAGGGCGAACGCGAGATCGGCATCGACAAGTTCCGCTGGTTCATCGGCATGATGGGCCGCTACTACCGCGAGGAACTGTCCGACATTGCCGTCATGGTGGACGAGGGCGGCGTGCGCGCGGCGGCCGAATTCACCGTGCGCGGCACCTATCTGGCAACCGCCGAGGGGCGGCCCGAGGCCAGCGGCCAGAACTATACGCTGCCGGCCGGCATCTTCTTCGAGATCGACGACGGCAAGATCTCGCGGGTGACCACCTACTACAATCTCTCCCACTGGATCGCCCAGGTCTCCGGGCAATGACAGCTGTCGGGGTGCGCCTCGAATCCCGGGTGAAGCGCCATTCGGGCTGAGCCCGCCGGTGCCGTTTTCCTGTCTTGCGAAGATGAATGCAGCCTGAACGTGCGGTTCGCCGCCGGTTCAGGCGTGCGCGGGCATTCTTGCGCCATCGCTTCGGCGAAAACGCTGCACGAGGATGTTCGACAAGGAGAAGACAATGTTCAAGCTCGTCAAGACCGCCGCCCTTTCCGCCCTGATCGGACTTGGCGCGATCGGCGCCTCCGCCGCGCCGGCCATGGCCGACGGCGTGTATTTCCAGTTCGGTTCGAGCGGCAGCCATGTCGGCTATTATGACGGCGGCCGTCGCCATTGGGACCGCGGACACCGAGGTCAACACCGTTGGCACCGGGGCCATCGTGGCGACCGCTGGAACCGGCGCGGCCATGATCGCTCCTACTGCTCGAGCGGCCGTGCGCTGCGCAAGGCGGCGCATATGGGCGTGCGGCGCGCCTATGTGTCGCGTGCCGGCCATCGCACCATCAAGGTGCGCGGCCATGCCCGCGGGCATCGCGTCAGCGTGCTGTTTGCCCGCGCGCCGCATTGTCCGGTGATCGGCTGAATTTGGTGCATGTCCCGCTCAAACGGAGTCGTTTGAGCGAAAGGTACATGCCCCAACATATTGATCTGGCGCGCATATCTTTGCTTCAAACGGTCCGTTTGAAGCGAACGCGCGCTAGCTAGTTTCTGTCCATAAACGGCTGTTTTTTCGGGTGTTACGAGGCTCGCCTTCCTGCTCAACCCGATTATGTTGCGGCGCATATTTGCAGGAAGGCTGCGGATCGGCGCCGAAAGGGCTGGTTTGTGGTCATGCGGGCATGGGCTATTGGCCGACCGCTTGCCGGCGTGTCACTGAGCGTCGCCCGATCACCGTCAGGTCGATCTGAGGCGGGCAAAGAGGGCGAGATTGTAAGCGACCACCGAGGACCAGACATAGGTTTTGAAGTGATTGAGCCCGCGCCAGGTGCAGCGCGCCAGGCCGTAGGCTCGCTTCAGGCAAGATATCCCGGCTTCGATGCCAGCGCGGAAGTTGCGCAGCTTGCGATAGACCCACTTGCTTCTGACCATATCCTCGATCCTGAGGCCGGCCTTCTTGTGGAAGGCCATGTCGCAAACACCCCAGGCCTTTGCCGTGGCCAGGTTGTCGCGCGTGGCGAAGCCGCCATCGGCTGCTGCCTGCCGCGGCGCTTGGCCCCACAGGACGATGTGGCGTTCAAGCATCGGCAATAAGCGGTCGCTATCGGGCGGATTGCCGGTCTCGATCACCAGATCGAGGATCATGCCGCTCCTGCCGGTGGTTAGGTTGAGCTTATGGCCGTATTCGGTATCGCGGCTGCCCTTGACGATGATATCGGCATGCGGCTCGAATAGGCTGACCAGCTTCTCGTTGGCTGGCACCGTCTCGCCGGCCAGCACGCGCCGCTCGCTCTGGGTGATGATGCGTTCGATCAGCGGCCGATAGTGACGGAGTTGGCCCTGCCACAGGTCGACGAACGGATCGGGAGTACCGGCAAAGTGCTCGCTCGCCTGCTCCAGATAGGCCAAGGTCGTGCGAGTGATCGCGATCAGATCACGGTAGAGCTGGACACGATTGGGCCGACCGCGTGTGAACTGGATCTTACGGGCGCGCTTCTTGGCCGCGCGGCAATGATTGCGCCACCCCGGGCCGGTGCCGCCGGCCAAGGCATCGGCCTGCCTTAGCAGGCGTACCATGACCCGTACGGCATCCCATAGAAGACTGCTGTCGCTCGGTTCATGCATAAGTGCCGCAGTCACGGTGCTGTCCAGCCGCACGACGGCGCCGTCTTCCAGCTTCTCCTGCCGGGCGCCTGACAGCAGCGCCCGGTTGATCTCCTCCCAGGTCTGCGGCCGGATTGCGCTGATCGTCTTCTGCAGCACCGACTTCTTCGGGCTCCACGACCATGGCAGCCGGGCAAAGGCCCGAAACGAGGCGGAGTCCTCCAGATGAAAGGCCAACTCCTGATAGCTCAGTTGCCGGTATTGCTTGAGCAGCGCGCAGCGCAGCACTGCTTCGGCAGGCAGTCCTTGTCGTCCGGTGGCCTTGACGTTGCTGCGGCGCAGGTCCCGCGCGACCAAGCCGAGCAGGTCGCGATTGTCATCCAGCCACTGCGACATCGCCTTCAGCTCACGACCGATCTCGTGCGCGGCGAAAAGATCGAATATGCTCATCTGGACGGTGCGTTCTTGGCGCATTGTCAGGCTCCGGCGGTGGCAGGTTTCCCTTTAGAATCAGTAGCTTGATCTGAAGTGTACCTGAAACCGCCGGGCTTTTCCCGCGGAAATGTCGCGATTCCTCCAATGATTTCAGCGATTTATCGTTATGGACAGAAACTAGCTAGGTTCCAGATCGGTCGAGCAAGCTTGACGCCTATGCGGAACGGCTGTCGGCCTGGCGGCGAACGGAAGCGAACAGGCCGCGCAAGCAGAGGCGCACGATCAAGCAGTTGCATGGGGACCTGATGAGCCTTGGCTATGAGGTCTCGTATGGGCGCGTTGCCGCCTTTGCGCGGGTCCGGAAAGCGGATCGCTAGCGCGCGTTCGCTTCAAACGTTTACGTTTGAAGCAAAGATATGCGCGCCAGATCAATATGTTGGAGCATGTACCTTTCGCTCAAACGATTCCGTTTGAGCGGGACACGCTATAGCGACAGATGCGACCGAGCGGGCGCGGCACCTTCGTGCCGTTCGCGTTCGAGCCCGGAGGAGCTTTCCAGTTCGACTGGTCGGAGACTGGGCGGCCATCAGCGGCGAGCGGACCAAGCTGCAGGTTGCGCACTTCAAGCTCAGCTACAGCCGCGCTTTCAATGTGCGAGCCTATCCGCTGCAGATGCACGAGATGCTATTCGATGCCCACAACCACGCCTTCCGGGTTCTGGGCGGGGTTCCCGGCGCGAGATTTACGACAACATGCGCACGGCGGCACAGCATCAACGCTCATCGCATCGTTCAGTCAGCGTATGCGTGTTCCATCCTGGCTGAAGAGCGCAAATTCTCAGGATCCGCAGTCAATTCAAGCGTCATCCCTTGCGTCACCGCCACTTCTGCGCGCACGACGCCTTCTTCGGCTTCGAAGCCGCTCACAATCATCAGGCTGTCCTCCCTTGCGGACCTCCTGGACAGGTTAGGGTGAGAACCTTTGGCGTGCAATGCGGGGAGGACTGTCGCTGAACGACGATACGCGCAACAACCCCATCTCCCCCACACAGAACGTGAATGCCTACCCTAGCGGCTCCAGGTGGGTCCATCGCCCGCTCCAGTCGATTTTACGGATTTGACGGGATCCGGATCGTTGCCAAGGGAGCGGCGGTTCGGCCGGATCATGCCACCAGCCAATCCTGAAGAACATTCTCGGCGGCCCGGTCGAGAGCATCTTCCGAAAGAATGCCCCTGTTCCTGGCAAAACGGATGAATGCCTCATGGGCATCGCGAACGGCACCGCCTGCGTTCAGGGCCCTGCCGCACGCGTGCAGGGCCGCGTGGTAATCGACGTCGGGAATGCCATTCCATTCGAGCAGCAGATCGTATGCGTCAAACACGGTATTGATCTCGCGCGGAAAGCCGAGACCGACGAAAACGGATACGCTTTGATCGAACTTGTGATCGCTCATTGGCGGTACTCCTTGTTCAGGCCGCTGTTGCAGCCTGTGAAATGAGCGACACAATGGCCTGCTCCATCACATATGGAGACCGGTAGGCGTCGAGCGTGAAGAATGGAGTGACCGCCGGGCAACAGCCGATTGCCATGGCGACCGCGTAATACTGTTCCATTGCAGGCTTCCCCCGATCGGCCAATGCTTGGTTGCATATGCGGCACACCCATCGAAGTCAGGATGGCCGGCAGGCATGTCACGGGCTTCGGGCGATGTGCGGTAGCCGGCACCGCAGCGACCCATGGATCACGCTGTCGTCTTTCCGTATTTGCGCTGCATCACGTCTTCGAAGGCGGCCCGAAGTGTCGCCCGGACGGACGGTGAGGCAGTGGGCGGGCCCGAGCCCAGATGCTCGGCACGCAGTTCCTCCATGAATTTTGCCCACATGGCCGGTCCGCCTTCCTCAAGCAATTGGGCCCGGATCGACAGTTCTTCGCTGACGGGCAGCCATTTGCGTCCCCATGCTCCCAGATGCGCCATGATCGGCACGGTGCAAATGGCCATCTCCGTCAGGCTGTAGATCGCCTTTTGCCGATGTGTCGGATCGTCCGCCCTGGTCAGCATGCCCGCCTCGAGCAGCCGCTTCAGCCGGTCGGCGAGGATGTTGGAGGAGATCCTCTCCTCGGAGCGGAGCAACTCGCGGAAATGCCGCTTCCCGCCAAAGATCATGTCGCGCAGGATCAACAGGCTCCATTTGTCGCCGAAGACCTCCAGCGACAGATTGATCGGACATCCTGAGCGAAGTTCGGCGTTCATGTACAATCCTCTGAAAAACCGGTTGCATAATCGCATCATTCAACATACCTTGCAATCGGTTGCATAATGCAAGCAGATTGAGGCCGGCGAGCCGAACCCAGCAGCGCGAGGAGGGCTGCGGCGAACTGCTCGAGGCGCTGGCGGATGAGCTGGCGGCAGGCGCCGGCTGAATGGGCGGCTGTGCCGCCTCAAGCGCGAAAGGAGGAGATGTCCCATGTCGCACCTCGACAGAAGAAAGGCTGTCCGCAGTCTCTTCGAAGCCTATCGGACCAAGGATCGCAGGATCGTCGAAGAACTCCTTGCCGAGGATTTCACGTTCACCAGCCCCTAGCGCGCGTTCGCTTCAAACGGAAACGTTTGAAGCAAAGATATGCGCGCCAGATCAATATGTTGGAGCATGTGCCTTTCGCTCAAACGATTCCGTTTGAGCGGGACATGCTCTATGACGACGCCATTGACAGGGCGGCATATTTCGACCGGTGCTGGCCGAACAGGGAAATCATCCGGGAGCATGTGCTGGAGAAAGTCGTCGAGGACGGCGACGATGTGATCGTTCTCTACCGCTGCCTGACCCGCGACGGCCGGATGTTCCGCAACATGGAAATGCTGAGCTTCGAGGGCAGCCGGCTGAAGGCGGTCAACGTCTATTTCGGCGCCGGCTACAAGGACGGCGTATTTCAGACATACGGTTAGCGACATCGGCGCGAGAACGAACGGGAGACTGACGCGATGAACCTGGAATACTACTATCACCCTTTGGCTTCCTTCTGTCACAAGGCGCTGATCGCGCTTTATGAGAAGGAAACGCCTTTCGAGCCGGTCATAGTCGACCTTATGGATGAGGCGTCGGCGGCGCGGTTCAAGGCCGTCTGGCCAATGGGCAAGATGCCGGCGCTGTGCGACACCGCCCGCGGCCGGATCGTGGCGGAATCGACCATCGTCATCGAATATCTGGACCTGCAATATCCGGCTGCCATCCGTCTCCTGCCCGTGGATCTGGAACTCGCCTTGCAGGCGCGGTTCTGGGACAGGTTCTACGATCACTATGTCCAGCACCCCATGCAGAAGATCGTGACCGACCGACTGCGTCCAGAAGGCGACCGTGACCTAAGGCCTGTTGAGATTCAGGATTCCACCCGCGGCTTGAACATGATTCAAGCTTCGGATGGAACGATTCGTACTGACGGACGCCCA
>NZ_WOAC01000044.1 GCF_009749525.1 Mesorhizobium xinjiangense
ATATTGATCGGAATCCCGGCCGGCTTCATGTCGGAATGGTGGCCGGCTTCAAATCGGAATACCCGGCCGGTTTGAATCGGAATCCGCAAGGCCTGTCTGCGACGTCCCGCCCGACATGATTAACAACCGGTGAATGCGAAA
Organism: Mesorhizobium xinjiangense; assembly: GCF_009749525.1. Taxonomy (GTDB): domain Bacteria; phylum Pseudomonadota; class Alphaproteobacteria; order Rhizobiales; family Rhizobiaceae; genus Mangrovimarina; species Mangrovimarina xinjiangensis. The sequence goes on from NZ_WOAC01000044.1 coordinate 142, forward strand.
TTTACCTAACAGTGAGAAGTGGTACACATCGGTAAACTTGTCATGAACCGGGTAAGGTTTTGTTAAGGCGCGCGGCCGATAGTCGTGCGTAACTTGAGAGTTCATCTCGCGCACTTCGCGGCCGGGTCATTCGCTCAAGTCCTCGTTTTGACAGCAAATTCATTCAAGCGCCCGGTTCTCGGGCGCTTTTTTTTGCGTCGCGCGGCACGCCTCAGATCTGGGTCGCCTCGGCGTCGCGCATCAGGGCGCGCGACAACAAGACCACCGGCACAAGCGCGGTCAGGATGATCAAGAGCGCGGCGACGGCGCCGTCCTCGATCACGCCGCGCGAGGCGTTTTCATAGACATAGGTCGCCAGCGTGTTGAAGCCGAAGGGCCGCAACAGGATGGTTGCCGACAGTTCCTTGACGGTGTCGACGAAGACCAGCACCGCTGCGGTCAGGATGGCCGGGCGCAGAAGCGGAAGCAGCACCTCGCGGGCGCTGCCGGCCGGTGTGCGGCCGAGGCTGCGCGCCGCCTGGTCGAGATGCGGCGGCAGCTTCTCGAGCCCGGAACGGATGGCGCCTTCGGCCAGGGCGATGAAGCGGACCGAGCAGGCGATCACGACGGCCGCCGCGCTGCCGCTCAACAACAGGCCGGTGCCGGTGCCGAACCAGCGCTGCGCCGCGCCGTCGACAAAGTTGTCGAAGCCGGTCAGGACGAAGAGCAGCCCCAGCCCCAATATGGTTCCCGGAAGCGCGTAGCCCGTCGAGGCAAGCCGCACGACCGCCGCGACGGCAGTCGCCCGCGAGAGCCTGGTCGCGTTGAGCAGGACGAGGGCGGCAAGCACGGTGAGGACGGCCGTGCAGCCCGCCGTGGCCAGACTTGTCAGGAAGGCGTCGAGAATGGCCGGTTCGAGCAGCTGGTCGAGACGCCGGCTGACATATCCGCCGAAGATGTAGAAGGGGACGCCGAAGCCCGACAGGACAGGCGTCAGAACGGCAATGGTCGCCAGCCAGGCGCGCCAGCCGGCGAGTGCGACACGCGGCGGTCGCGCCTTCATATGGGTCGACCGGGCGCCGTGGAAGCGCTGTTTGCGCCGCGCCCATTGCTCGAGGAAGATCAACCCCAGCACCAGCGCCAGCATGGTGGTGGCGATCTGGGCGGCACCTTCCAGGCTGCCGCGATTGAGCCAGGTCGAATAGACCGAGAAGGTCAATGTGCGCACGCCGAGATATTCGACGGCACCGATGTCGTTGATCGTTTCCATCAGCACCAGCGAGACGCCGGCGACGATGGCCGGGCGCGCGACGGGCAGCAATATGCGCAGGAAGACCTTGAGCGGGCGGGCACCCAGCGTGCGCGCCACGTCGGCGATGTTGCGGCCCTGCATGAGAAAGACGACGCGCGCCGTCAGGTAGACATAGGGATAAAGCACCGAGGACAGGACGATGGCTGCGCCGCCGGTCGAGCGGATGTCGGGGAACCAGTAGTCGCGGCCGGTCTCGAAGCCGAACAGGGCGCGCAGCGCGGTCTGCGGCGGTCCGGTGAAGTCGAAGAATTCGACGAAGGCATAGGCCGCGAGATAGGGCGGAACGGCGAGCGGCAGGACCAGCGCCCAGGCAAGCAGGCGGCGCAGCGGGAAGTCATAGGCCACGACCAGCCAGGCACCGACGACGCCGATGGAGGCGGTCAGGGCGGCCACCATGACGAGCAGCGTCAGTGTCGTCACGCTCGACCGCGGCAGGACGTTTTCGGCCAGATGCGGCCAGTCGGCGCCGCTGCCCGACAGCGCGATGAGGATCAGTGCCGCGATCGGAAGAACGACGACCAACGCAATTGCCGCCGCGGCCGCGAGCGCGCCGCCATGGCGCTCGCGTTTGGTTCGCGGCGCCGTCGCGCGCGCCGGCACCGGCAATCCGTGCTCAGCGGCGTCGTGCGTCTTCAGCATCGCGAAGCGTCCTGCCGGGTCATGTCGCCACCTGAGGCATCACAATGCAGGCGGGCCGGATCGCAGATCCGGCCCGCTGCGCCATGCCTGGTTTGCCCGGATTCAGCTGGCCGGGCCATCGTCGAGACCGACACGGTCGACCATCTCGGAAGCGGCCTTGCGGTGGCTGGCGATCTCGGCCAGCGGCAGCGTGTCGGCGTTCAACTCACCGAAGGACTTGACGATGTCGGAAGCCTCGACGCCGTCCTTCACCGGATATTCGAAGACCTCGGCGGCATAGACGTGCTGAGCCTCGTCGCTGGCCAGGAACTCCATCAGCTTGACCGCATTGTCCTTGTTGGGCGCGTGCTTGGCGAGCGCCATGCCGGAAATGTTGACATGGGTGCCGGCATCGTCGATCGACGGGAAGATGACCTTGACGGAGCCGGCCCAATCCTTCTGCTCGGGCTCCTTCTCGTTAGTCATCATCAGCCCGACATAATAGGTGTTGCCGAGGGCCAGGTCGCACTCACCCGAATAGATGGCCTTGGCGCCGGCACGGTCGTTGCCGCTCGGCTTGCGCGCCAGATTGGTCTTGAAGCCCTTCATCCATTCCTCGGTCTTTTCCTCGCCCCAATGGGCAATGAGGGCGGAGAAGAGGGCCAGATTGTAGTCGTGCTGGCCGCTACGGATGCAGATCTTGCCTTCCCATTTCGGATCGGCCAGGTCGGCATAGGACATCTCGTCTTCCGATACCCGGTCCTTGGAGGCGTAGACGACGCGGCCGCGCCGCGTGACGCCGAACCAGTGGCCTTCGGGATCGCGGTATTCGGCGGGCAGGGCGGCGTTGATATCGGCGTCGTCGAGCGGCTGCGTCACGCCCTTTTCCTTCGCCCTGGTCAGGCGTGAAATGTCGACGGTCAGAATGACGTCGGCCGGAGAGTTCTCGCCTTCCGCCGCGATTCGCTCCTCAAGTCCCTTGTCGAGGAAGAGCACCTCGGTCTCGATGCCCGTCTTTTCGGTGAAGGCGTCGAGCACCGGCTTGATGAGATCCGGCTGCCGGTAGGAATAGACGTTCACGGTGCCCTCGGCGAGGGCGGGCGCGGCAAAGCCCACGCATGACGAAATGGTAAGGGCGGCGAGGCCGACCCGCAGATTGAGTGCGGTCAGGCGTGTCATGATCGTCTCCTTGGCTTGCGGGCTCGGGCCCAGTTGATTGTTCGTGTGCTCACGGCCGGAGCATCTCCCCATAGCGGATTTTGGATTGAGCGCCAACGGAAAGTCAAATCAAATCAATACTTTAGAATAATTCTAAACAATTTCGATCAAGATTTGGAATGATTCTAAACTGCAACGGTCAGGAAATGACGACCGGCTGCTCACGGCCGGCAACTACCCCTGATCGGCGTTCACTCGGCGAGGACACGCGTGGAGGGAAAGGTGATCTCGACCAGTGTGCCATCACCCGGCGTCGAGTGAATCGCGAAGCGTGCCCGGTTGGCTTCGACCATCGCCTTGGTCAGAGGCAGGCCGAGCCCGGTTCCGTCCATGCGGCTGCGCTTGAGCGTGTTGACCTGCTTGAAGGGCTTGAGCGCCTGCTCGATCTCGACGGCCGACATGCCGATGCCGGTATCGCGCACGCGCATGACGATTTCGCCGCTCGCCTCATAGGCCGTCGACACGATCACCTGGCCGCCGGGTTGGGTGAAGCGGATGGCGTTCGACAGCAGGTTGAGTGCGATCTGGCGCACGCTGCGCAAGTCGGCGACCACATCCGGAAGCCGCGAGGCGAAGCTGGAACGGATGATGACACGTTCGCGATTGGCCTGCGGCTGCATCATCGCCACCGTTTCGGCCAGCGCCTCGTTGAGCGACACCGCCTCGTAGGTCATCTCCTGCCCGCCGGCCTCGATCTTGGAGATGTCGAGCAGGTCGTTGACCAGATCGAGGACGTGATTGCCGGACCGGTTGATGTCGCGCAGATAGTCGCGGTAGCGGCCATTGCCGATCGGGCCGAACTTCTCGTCGATCATCAGCTCCGAAAAGCCGATGATGGCGTTGAGCGGGGTGCGGATCTCGTGGCTGATGCGGGCAAGGAAGTCGGACTTTTGCGACGAAGCGCGTTCGGCCAGGGTGCGCGCCTGAGTCAGTTCCTCCTCGGCGCGTTTCCACTGCGTGATGTCGCGCATGACGGCGCAAAAGCCGCGCCCGGCCGGCAGCCGGCCGATGGTCATGAAGAGCGGGATGAAACGGCCCTGCGCCTCGCGGCCGATCACCTCGCGCCCGTCATTGAGCACGCTCGCCACGCCGTTCTCGGCAAGCCCGTGCAGATAGTCGCGCGCGCCGCGCTGGCTTTCCACCGCGAACAGCGCGGTAAAGGGCTTGCCGACGATCTCGGCATTGTCGAGGCCGAAGAGCGCGGCGGCCGAACCGTTGATGGAGCGGATGGTGCCGTCCTCGGCAATCAGGACGACGCCATCGGTGGCCGTGTCGAGGATGGTGCGCATCTCCTCGACCTCGGCGCGCAGCGTCTCTTCGGCCGGCTGTGCCGCCGCAGGCGGGGCAGAGGCTTCACCTTGCGGGCCGGCATCCTGCTGCACAAGCGCCAGGAGCAGGGCCTTGCCGTCCTCCCAGGGGATCGATTGCAAATGCGCGCTGACCGGAAATTCCGCGCCCGCGCGGCTGCGCAGCATCAGGCCTTCCTGCGGCGCGCCCGGCGCGTCTTCGGTCGAATAGGGAGCGACGAACAATGCGTCCAGGCCGCCGGCGGCGCGCAGATCGTCAAGCGATTCATAGCCCGTCAGCCGCCAGAACGCCTCGTTGGCGAAGTGCAGGACGTCGCCGCGATGAACCAGCAGCGGCAAAGGCAGGCCGGACACGAATGCGCGATCGACCGCGGCCTGTCGCGCCATTTCGCCGGCAAAGGCCGAAGGCAGCAGCACCGGGTCCGGCCAGCGATCGGCGGGCTCCGGCTCGGCCATGATCGGCGGGGGCGCCTCGGCGTCATCGGTCGACGGTACCTGTTCGGCGCTGTCGTCGTCCTGTTCGCCTGGAACTGCCTCGTGCGGCGCGGTCGACGCAGCCGCTTCGTCCTCGGCCGGATGGTCAGTGGAAGGCGGTCCTGGTTGAATTTCGTCCGACGGTTCGGATTGGTCGCTCACAGGCTCATTGTCCTGTGTGGCGTCGCGCCGGTCCGTGGCCGTTTTCAGCTGTTGGCCGATTTCGCGAAATGCGTTGCGCTCGGCCTCCGACAGGCCGTCATGGCGTTCGGCCGGCCGGTGTTCGGCCAGGTGAACGACCTTTTCCGCTTCGCTATCGGCTTCACCGGCCGGTGGATGCGGATCGATGGGCGCCTCCGCTTCTTCCTCGTCGGCGTCGTCGACGGCCGGCGTCTGGCCAGCGTCGTGATCGTCGACAAGATCGCCGAAACGGGCGATGCCGAAACCGCGGAAGCCTTCGAAGGCGCGCTCGCGCGAATAGGTGGGCAGTGCCGCAAGGTCGACCGGAACCCGCTTGCCCGTGCCGGCCACCGGCCACAGGACGGTGCGGCCCGACCAGGTGTCGCGCCTTTCCAAAAGGTCGGCGATGTCGTCGCCCGCATCCAGACCGAGCAGGCGGACGACTTCGCGAAACGGGCGGCCGGTCAGATCCAGCGCCAGCCCGTTGACGGCCGCCGCGAATTCATTGGAAATCTGGCTGAAGCAGCCTTCGGCGTCGGTGCGCCAGACGAAGCGAAGCGGCCCGGGCGGCAAGGCGCGCGCGGGCTCGTGCGTGGCGTCTGCAGGCGGCTCGGCCGCATCGTTCACTTCACCGTCCGGCAGATCGGAGGCTGCCCGTTCCGGCGAGGCGTCCAATGTGTCTTGAACATCGCGCTCCGGTGACGCCGGCATGTCGCCGGCTCCTGCCGTCGCCTCGCTCGCGGCAACCGTATGGTCTTCGGGCGGTGTGGCGAGCGGCACCAGAAAGGGCTGATCTCCGGCCGCGTCATCCGAATCGGCCGGAAGAGGGTCCACGGCATCGACTGCGATCAGGAGGCAGCTCAACGGATCGTCGCAAATCCTTGCAATGCCGGCGGGAATGCGTCTTGCGGAAGCAGGAAGGTGGCGCTTGACCAGGCGGCCCGGTGCCCCTTTCGCTTCGGCGACCATCGCACCGACCGCGTCCTCGGAAATGCCGAGCTCCTCGAAACCGGGCGTCACCGCAAGCATGCCGTCGGCGCCGATCAGCGCGGCGAAATAGCCGGCATTGGAAATGCCGCTGATGGCGTGGGTTGCGGCGTCATGCGCATTGCTCGGCCCGCCGCCCTCGCTGCGCGGATTGGCCAGCAGGATCGCGCGTTCGCCGTCGGGCAGGCTCAGCGTGCTGGCGAAGAACGGGATGGGTCTGCTGGAAAGGCCGCGCGAAAAGCGGACGATCAGCGGCCGGTCGCTGCCGATCTCGGGAAAGCCGGCAGTTGCCGCGATCTGCCGGCAGGCGGTCGGGCTGAAGGGCGGCGGCGCGCCCATGACGGCTTCGATATCGGCGAAGCCGATGAGGGCGGCGCCGGGACCGTTGGCCCAGATCACCTCGGCGAGATCGGCCGACAGGATGATCAGCGCATCGCCGGCGGCAAAGCGTTGGCGCACCTCGTCCAGTACGGCGATGTCGATGAAGGAGTATTCGCTGGACGCCATTCCCGCTGATCCGCATGAACCGTTTTTCGCCGCCGCGCAGCTTAATGGATCGTTAAGTTATTAGAAGACGCTGCTGCCGCCGTCCATGAACGCGACCGCATATCGGCCTTCATACTGGCAGATTGGTTAATTGCGCGCCACCGTCGCCTGCTGCGATGCAATATCCATGTTGCGTCGCACAATGGATTTGCCTATACTGTGAGCATTACTCCGACTGCATTGTCATTCCAGCCGCGCCACTGTGCCCTGAAGAGGAAGATGATCATGTCCAAGGCTCCCGATAAGACCAGCGAAACCGTCGAGTTCCCGGCGTTCGATCCATCCAAGACGACCGATCAGCTGCGCTCCTTTGCCGAAAAGGGCATCGAGCAGACCAGGGAAGGCTATGAGAAGATGAAGTCCGGCGCCGAGGAGGCGCAGAAGACGATGGAGACGACCTTCGAGGTGGCCAAGAGTGCCGGCAACGATATTTCGCTGAAACTCATCGCCGCCATGCGGGCCAATGCCGAGGCGGGCTTTTCGCACCTGGAGGCGCTTCTCGGGGCCAAGTCGATTTCGCAAGTGCTGGAACTGCAGACGGCCTTTGCGCGCAAGGGCGTGGAAATGGCGGTCGAGCAGGCCAAGGACATCCAGACCGTATCCACCAAGGCCGCCGAGGACGTCGCCAAGCCTGTCAGGACTGCGTTCGAAAAGTCGATGAAGGATCTGAAGGCGGCCTGACGCAGTTTCCGTCGCGGTCGCATCGACATGGCCGGCCGGCCCGCATGTGGCCGGCCTTTTGCGATGTGTGTTCGCGATGCAGGGAGGCCGCGCGAAGCGGCATTTCGGCAGGCGCATTGGGCGGCGGCGACTGGCCGCTCCACTGGTGAAAAATTGGTTCCGGGACCTTGCATTCGGGCCGCTTTGCCCTTATTCCACTCTCGCTTCTCGGCAAGCCCCGGGCGGTTGTAGCTCAGTTGGTTAGAGCACCAGATTGTGGATCTGGGGGTCGGTGGTTCGAGCCCACCCAACCGTACCATTCATCGTCCCGTTCATCATATTGCTTTTGTTGATTGAATTGCCCCTGGCACGAGGGCGATATTGCCCGTCATGCAATGCACCCGAAACCGGTCGCGCATTGTCCTCTCCCGACGGAATGGCGGTCATTCTTTCCCACCCGCGCAGACCCTCGATCCGTGCCGACATTCGAAGCGGCACGGCCGGCGATAGCATCACGTCAGGCGCTCGGCCCCGATTCCGCCATATTGTCGTTCGGGACGGTCGGCGAAACGGAAAGCCTGACACCCAGCGCGCGCGCAACGCCGAGAAGCGTTGAGAGCTTCGGGTCGCCCTTCTCGCCGAGAGCCTTGTACAGCCCTTCGCGCGTGATGCCCGCGGACCTGGCAACGTCCGTCATGCCGATGGCGCGGGCCACGTCATTGAGGGCATGCGTGATGAAGGCCGCTTCGCCTTCCCCGAACGCAGCTTCAAGGTAGGCGGCCCGGTCCTCCGGGGTCTTCAGATGATCCTGAATGTCGAACTTGGTCGTATTGAGCGCCATGTCAGAGTTCCTTGGCCATCTGCCTGGCCTTGGCAATGTCGCGAACCTGTGCCGACTTGTCGCCGCCGCACTCAGCACAACAACGGCATTGCCGTCCTGGACGAAATACACCCGGTAGCCCGGGCCGTAGGGAATGCGCATCTCGCTCACGCCTTCGCCGACTGCCTTCACGTCGCCGGCGTTGCCGAGTTCAAGGCGTCGGATGCGTGTGGCGATGCGCAGCCGCGCATCGCGGTCACGAAGCCTGTTGAGCCATTTGGAAAAGACAGCGGTTTGGCGGACTTCGACCACATGTGAACTATGGTTCACATGGCGGCGAAGATCAATAGAAATGTGAATTCTGGTTCACGCCGTTGCTCTACTGTCATCGCTTCGCATGTCGCGCCGGGCATGCAAAAAGCCCGCCGGAGGGAGGAGCCGGCGGGCTTTGCAGGAATGGCCGGTTGCTGGAGGAGGGGAACCCCGGCCATCGGCCGGCAAGATCGGGAGGAGGAGAAATCTTGCCGGTGTTCGTATTCTTGCGCGCTATCGATATGATGGAACATGTACCTTTCGCTCAAACGATTCCGTTTGAGCGGGACATGTTCTAGCGCTGCTTGCGGACGACGTAGGGAATGTCGCCGCGGGTGATGCCGATGTCGTCCAGCTCGCGGTTGGACAGACGACCGAGTTCGGTCACGGCCTGGCGGTAACGACGCCAGTTGCGGAAATTGCTGATCAGGTTCATGGCTCGCTCCGAAGAATTAATCTCGCTGACGACGCCTAAATAGTGATTTGCCGGATGCCGAGAATAGATGCTTTTGCATAGCGCCAATGCATTTCCTGCATGCATGTGGTTAAAAAATGTGCACTTCATTGTGCAGTGCAAAAATGCCCATGAAAAGCGCAGAAAATCGGTGATTCCGGCGCTGCTGGCGTCGAAATTCGCGCCGTCGGGGCCGCTTCAGCAACGATATGCCAAACGGGCGGGACAGGTGTGCAGATTTCGCATGCCCATTCACGCCAGACGAAGTCACTGCGCGGCGATCTGGTGCGCATGGCCCGGGCAGAGTTTTCGGCGCGCGTCAGGCTCCCACGCAACCGGTTGCCGCACCGCGTCGCAACCCTGTGGCAGAATCGGCGACGGTGATGGCGCTGTCTTGACATCCACATGACTGGACGGCACTGCTTGCGCCGACCGAAATTCAGGGAGGGTAATGATCCAATGCAATTGACCAGACGTGCCGTCACCGGAGCGATGATTGCCCTGGCCGGAGCCTTGAGCTGGAGCGGCCCGGCGCTGGCCCAGCAGGAAGTCAAGATCGGCTATGCGCTCGCGGCAGCGCCCGATTCCCACTATGGCGTCGCGGCGACGAAGTGGCAGGAAGTGGTCGAGGCCGAAACGGACGGCCGCTACACTTTCCGCCATTTTCCGTCTTCCGGGCTCGGCGGCGAGCGCGAGGTGATCGAAGGCGTGCAACTCGGCACGGTCGAGGCGACCATCGTTTCGTCGGGCACGCTGAGCAACTTCGTGCCGGAAGCCGGTGTGTTCGATATTCCCTTCCTGTTTCGCGACCTCTCGCACGCGCGCACCGTTCTGGATGGGCCGATCGGCCAGGACATTTTGAAAAGGTTCGACGATGCCGGCATGGTGGCGCTCGCCTGGGGCGAGCAGGGCTTCCGCCACATCACCAATAACCGCAATGCCATCGAGACGCCCAAGGACGTCGCAGGTCTGAAGTTGCGCACGATGGAAAACCCGACGCATATCCTGGCCTTCGAAGCGCTGGGTGCCGCGCCGACGCCGATGGCCTGGCCGGAAGTGATCAGCGCGCTGCAGCAGGGAACGATCGACGGGCAGGAAAACCCGCTCTCGGTGATCACCTCGGCGAAGCTTTCCGAGGTGCAGGACTATCTGACCCTGTCGGGCCATGTTTACTCGCCGGCCATGCTGATCGTCTCCAAGCAGCTCTGGGAAGGCATGTCGCCGGAAGATCAGGAGGTTTTCCGCAAGGGGGCGAGCGAAGCCGTCGCCGCCATGCGTGACTTCGTCGACAATGTCGAAACATCGGGCGTGGAACAGCTCAAGGGCGATGGCATGGAGATCGGTACGCTCTCCGCCGAGCAGAAAGCAGCATTCCAGAAGAGCCTGGCGGGCGCGTATGAGCAGTATTACGAGACCTATGGCAAGGATCTGATCGACCAGATCATCGCTACGGAATGATCTGCGTACGCGATTGCTGACACAGGCGGGCCGGCGGCCGGAGCAATCCGGCGCGCCGGCCGCGGCTTGGATCGCGTATCCGCTTGTGCTGGGTTTTGCTCCGAAATCGTCAGGGAGGGCCGGGTGAGGACGTTCGAACGCCTGTTCATCGAAGCGAACAAATGGGTGCTGATCCTGATGCTCGGCGCAATGGCGGTCGTTGTCTTCGCCAACGTGTCGCTGCGCTATCTGACGAATTTTTCCATCACCTGGTCGGAGGAGGTCGCCCGCTATCTGATGATCTGGGTGACGTTTCTCGGCGCGGGATTGGCGCTCAGATACGGCAACCATGTCGCGATCGCCAATGTCCAGGAGATGGCGCCCACGCCGATGCAACGCCTTTTGCGCGGCGTCATCGTTTTTCTGCTGCTCGCCTTCTTCGCGATCATGGTGTGGATGGGCTACGACTACATGTCGCGCACACGCTTCCAGCTCACACCGGCGACCCGTATTCCCTTCAGCTATGTCTATGCGGCCATGCCGATCGGTTTTGTTCTCCTGATCGTTCATCTTCTCCTTCTTGCGCGCGGCTATGTTCTCGATAGCCGTTTCGAGACTCTCGATCCCGACACCAGCCAAGCGATGGCGGACACCACGGAAGAAAACGGCGGCGCGGCGTCATGGCGGTAATTCTCTTCACGTCCTTCTTCGTCCTGCTCGTCCTCGGCATGCCGGTGGCCTTCGCGCTGGCCATCGCGGCGTGGATCGCGGTCGCCTTCGGCAGCAGCTACCCGCAGGTCGTCATCGTCAAGGAGATGTTCGCGGGGCTCGACAGTTTCCCGCTGATGGCGGTGCCGTTCTTCATCCTGGCGGCCGAATTGATGACGGGCGGCGCGATGACCCAGGTCCTGTTGCGCTTCGCCTCGCAGTTCGTCGGTCATCTGCGGGGCGGTCTCGGGCATGCAAACGTGCTGTCATCGGCCATGTTTGCCGGCATTTCCGGTTCGGCGCTGGCCGATGCGGCCGGTCCCGGCGCGATGATGATCCGCATGATGGAAAAGGGCGGCTACGACCGGGCCTATGCCGCCGCGCTCACCGCATCGACGGCGGTGGTCGGGCCGATCATTCCGCCCTCCATCATCATGATCCTCTACGCCATGCAGGACGACAACGTATCGGTGGGCGCCCTGTTCATGGCGGGCGTGGTTCCCGGCATCCTGATCGGCATCGCCATGCTGGCGACCAACTGGTACGTCAGCCGCAAGCGCGGCTACAAGGGCACCGATGCACGCCCGCCGGCATCCGAAATGCTGCGCACGACGGTGCAGGCGATCCCGGCGCTGATGCTCATCGTCATCATCATCGGCGGCATCCGCGGCGGCATCTTTACGCCGACGGAGGCCTCGGTCATCGCGGTGTTCTACGCGCTGTTGTGCGGCTTCTTCATCTATCGTTCGCTGCGCATTGCAGACCTGCCGGCGATCGTCTTGCGTGCGGCGATCTTCAGCGTCGCCGTGCTCTTGATCCTTGCGGCGGCACGGGCTTTTGCATGGGTCGTCATCATCGAAGGCATCCCGCAATCGATCGCCGAAGCCATTGTCGGCCTCAACCTCAGTCCGATCGTCTTCCTGCTCGCGGTCAACCTGCTCCTGATCGTGTTCGGGTTGTTCATGGATCCTCTGCCGGGAGTCCTCATTCTGGTGCCGATCCTGAGCCCGATCGCCCATACCCTCGGAATCGACCCGGTCCACTTCGCCATCGTCGTGATCGTCAATCTGACGCTGGGGCTCGTCACGCCGCCGGTCGGGGCGCTGCTGTTCGTGGTATCGTCAGTGGTCAAGATCAAGCCAGTGGATATCGTGCGCGAAATGCCGCCATTCCTGATCGCGCATCTGGCAATCCTGCTGATCCTGACCTTCATACCGGCAATCTCGACCTGGCTGCCGTCGATCAGCAATTTTTGAGCCGCAGCAATTCCCGCAGAGTGGGAACCGGTTCTGCGTCCGGAATTGCTCTAAAACAGCGAGCCCTGCTTGCCCGGCTCGGGCTGCTTTTGCGGCCGGCTGCGCGGTTTCTCCTTGCCGCCGCCGTCGCCGGCAATGACCGCGCCGGCGCGTCCGTCGGCGAATTCCAGCGATACCGCGTCGCCGGCCGAAAGGGCCGCGGCCCGCTTGACCGGCGCGCCCGAGGCGTCGTGGACGAGCGCGAAGCCGCGTTCGAGCACCGAATGGTAGGAGAGCGTATCGAGCAGGCGGACGGACTGGGCGAGGCGGTCGCCAAGGCGTTCGAGCCGGATCGTCGTCGCCCGGTCGCCGCGACGGGAGGCATTGGCAAGCCGGTCGCCGGCGTTGGTGAGCCGGCGCTGCAGCGGCTCGATCGACAGGCCCGCCGTGACGCGGTCAAGGCGGTGGCGGCGCTCGCGCCTGAGCGCGGCATGGGCGTTGGGCAGGCGCTCGGACAATCTGGAGACGTCGCGGCGGGCCATGTCGATGCGCCGGGCGATGCTGGCCGGCGTCAGCCGCAAGCCGCCGAGGCGCAGCCGCTTGCCTTCCAGATTGGCGATAAGGCCGCGTCCGAGCCGGCTCGCCGCCTCGTCGAAGCGCCGCCTGGGCAGCGCCAGAAGCTGGTCGGCCGAAGGTAGGGCGCGGGCCGCGGCGCGCAGGGCCTGGCGCTTGCGGTCGCCGGAGCGGCTGACGGCGCCGCCGAGCCGGGCGGCGAGATTGGCCAGGCCGGCTTCAAGCTCGGCCTTGACCGGCACGGCGATCTCGGCCGCGCCCGTCGGCGTCGGCGCGCGCACATCGGCTGCAAGGTCGATCAGCGTCCAGTCGGTCTCGTGGCCGACGGCGGATATGACGGGAATCGACGAGGCGGCCACGGCGCGCACCACGGCCTCGTCGTTGAAGCCCCAGAGGTCTTCGAGGCTGCCGCCGCCGCGCGCCACGACGAGAACGTCCGGCCTTGGCACCGGGCCGTCGGCGGCAAATGCGTTGAAGCCGGCGACGGCGGCGGCGACCTCCTCGCCCGCCGTCTCGCCCTGCACGCGCACCGGCCAGACCACGACATGCAGCGGAAAGCGGTCGGATATGCGGTGGATGATGTCGCGGATCACCGCCCCGGTCGGCGAGGTGACGACGCCGATGACGCGCGGCATATAGGGAAGGCGGCGCTTGCGCGCCTGTTCGAACAGGCCTTCTGCGGCCAGCCGCCGCTTGCGTTCCTCCAGAAGGGCCATCAGCGCGCCGGCGCCGGCCGGCTCGATCGTGTCGATGACGATCTGGTATTTGGACGAGCCGGGATAGGTGGTGAGCTTTCCCGACGCGATCACCTCCATGCCTTCTTCGGGGCGCACCTTGAGCCGCGAGAAGGTGCCGCGCCAGATTACCGCTTCGAGCCGCGCGCGGTCGTCCTTCAGGGCGAAATAGGCATGGCCGGACGAATGCGGCCCGCGATAGCCGGAAATCTCGCCGCGCACGCGGACATTGCCATAGGTGTCCTCGACGGTGCGCTTGAGCGCCACCGAAATTTCGGACACGGTAAACTCGGCGGCGTTGGTGGGAGAATCGGAACGCTGTGACATGGTGCGATCAAGAACTCTGCACGCATCGAGGTCAAGAAGGGGCGGCACCCTGGCGAGAGGATTGGAAAGCTTATGCGGATGACGGTCAAAACGCGCAATGTTTCGAGGGGCGCCGGCTTGCTGGCGCTGATGCTGGTTGCCGGACCGGCTGCCGGCGATGCCATCTATGATGGGTGCATCGACAAGTCGGACGGAACCAACGCCGCCTGGGCGCAATGCGGCGGCGACTGGCTGAAACGCGAGGACAAGAAGCTGAACGCGACCTGGAAGACGACTTTTGCCGCGACCGACGGCCAGACCAAGAAGGATATTCTCGCCGAGCAGCGCCTGTGGATCGCCTACAAGGAGAGCGCGTGCAGCTTCTACGCCAATGGCGACTGGGGGCGGGAGGGCCAGGTGCTCGACTATGCCGCCTGCCGCGCCGGGGTCATCGCGGCGCGGACGAAGGAACTGCAGGCCTATGGCGACTTCTTCCAGGGCAGGTGAAGACGCCCGTCGACATGTGGGAGACATGACGGGGAGAAAAGTCGAAAGTCCAATACTGGCAGCATCCGTTGCGCCGGCTGGACCTTGCCTTGGCCTCCTGTGTTAGTGGAACGAATTTGACATTCGATACCCACTCGATGTCGACCCCGAGATCGAATGTCAAATTCAAAAGTTCCACTAGAATCATAAAGTTGCTAGTGGTTCTTTTGTTTCCAACATTTGCCCTCAGGGCCGATACAAATGGGATGCAAATGTTGGAAACGAACCACTAGGAGCGTGTCTGAGTAGTCACTGGTCAAGCGGGTGCGAGTCTGATTCCTTGCTGGGTTATG
>NZ_WOAC01000045.1 GCF_009749525.1 Mesorhizobium xinjiangense
GCGCCGACAAAACCGACACCTCGTTCATTGCCATCATCCATCTCGCAGCCGCCGTCATAAATTCACGATGAATCTCAACAGGCCTTAGCGCGTTGTCGTCAGGGTCCGCCGCGGTCTGATTCGGCGGCAGGACGCCGAGCCGAATCAGGCCGATTTCCTGCCCGGCGATACATTTGCCCCGGTGCGCATTAGAAAGCTCCGATTCACGGGACTGTGGGGCTTCAGCGCCAAGCGCTCGTTGGCAAGCGCCTCGCCAAGCGAAGTCAGTCCGCCACGAATGGCAGCCTCGGCGAGCGTCCAGTCGATAATGTCGCGCTGCGCGTGACTACCGCCGAACGCGTTGGCGATGAAGCGGGCACCATGGAGGCGATACGCAGCGGTTTCGTAGTCGCCGCGCCAGAAAGCAGCAAATCCTTCCACCAGAGGCACTGCTGTCTGGTGTCCCCATTGAGCGGTTTCCGATCCTCCACAGCCGTTCCGGTAGGCACCGATGATCCGCTCCACATCGGCGTATCGGTCCGCACCGAGATAGGCCATGACCGCATGCCAGTCATTGAACGGATAAGTGCAGCCGTCGGCGTGGCTGTCCCAGATTGTCGCCAGTTCGTTCCATCGATCACCGACCTCGTGGCCGCAGAGATGCAGCCGCCACAAGAGCGCCGAGGCATCGACCATGTCGAGCACGACGGTGCTGCGGTCCTGCCGGATTGGCCCGTCATAGAGCGCGAAGATTTCGTCGACCTGCCCGAGGTCAAGATGATAGAGCGAGCGGTGCCACCAATTGTGGACCTTGAAGAAATTGTCGTCGCCGGACCAATGCGGCTCACGGGCAATCATCCAGCCGATGCCGTCCTCTGAGCGGCCCTGCATCTCCATCACGTGGGCGACCGAATGGTGGGCCCAGCAATCGAGCGGCTGCAGGTCGACCGCACGACGGCCGGCGTCTTCAGCCCGTGCATAGTCACCAGTCTCCTCGAGGCCGAAGGAATGCATGCCGAGCAGAATCGAATAGCCCGGTAGGTCGGCCGACCATTTCGGCAGGACGCGCGCGATCCTGTCGCGCAGGTTGCGAGCGCTGGCCCGGTAGAAATCCATCAGGTGTCCCGACTGCAGCGCGACGATGTCGTGCGGATAGATCGCATTGTGCCGGTCGAGTGCCTCGGCGGCCCCTGTCCACTGCCCTGCCAGGAGCATGTCGAGCGCAGCGACGTGCGAGGCCTCACGCTCCGAAAGCCGCAACGTCTTCACCTTTGTGACGATCGCCTTTGCTTCCTTCGTCGCGGCCGGCTCGGTCGCCAGGCCGAACAGATGCGCTTTCAGGATATGCACCATCGCGAATTCAGGGTCCACCTCGATGGCGCGGTCCAGCGCACCGACAGGATCGCCACGATAGATGTTGAAGGCCTCGACGGCCTCGCCATAGATTTCCGCGCTCTCGATTGTTGCGCCCGAAAGTACATTTCCCTGTTGGTCCGTAATCACGATTAATATTTCCTCTCAAATCTGGATGCCATCATCACGTGTCCATACGACAGTCGCGACTATCGGCTGCCGATTCCGTTGAATTGATGCTAAGCTAGACAAGTACAGCGGGACCGGTAATGGCCGATGCGCCGAAACACTTGACAGATCCGCCGCCTGTGAGAGGAGTGTTGTCTGCTGGACGACTTGTTGGACATGCTGCGTGCGATGCGCCTTACGGGAGGCATCTTCCTCGACGCGGAGTTCACCGCCCCGTGGTGCATTGCGGCGCAAGTCGGCCCGGAAGATTGTGTTCCATTCACGCCGGTACCGCAACACATCATCGCCTACCACTACATCATCGCCGGACACTGCCTGGTGAAGGTCGGCAATCAGCCGCCGCTATCGGTCGATAGCGGACAACTCGTTATCCTGCCGCGCAATGATAGCCACATCATCGCGAGCGCTCTGAATCTGCGACCGGTCGATGCCGAGCATTTGATCCAAGCGGGGCCAGACGGAGGGCTGGCGAAGATCGTACACGGCGGAGGCGGAGATCTGACGCAGATCCTGTGTGGCTTCCTCGGCAATGATCTGCCCTACAACGCCTTTATCGCGCTGCTGCCGAGCATTCTGAAGCTTGACGTTGCAGACGCCGCTTCCGGGGACTGGATAGAGAACAATTTTCGCTTTGCAGCAGGCGAGTTATCGAAGAGCCGCGCCAACTCGCCCACGATGCTCGCCAAACTCGCCGAACTTCTGTTCATGGAAGCGGTGCGCCGCTACCTGGCGTCTCAGCCGCCGGCCGTTAGCGCCTGGTCGGCGGGAATGCGTGATCCGATTGTCGGCCGAGCGCTTGGGCTCCTTCATGGACAAATCGCTCGGCGTTGGACCACGGAAGACCTTGCGGGAGAGATAGCGATCTCCCGCTCGGCATTCGCTGAGCGTTTCACGCGCGTCATCGGCGAGCCGCCGATGCGCTACTTGGCCCGACAGAGATTCGAGCAGGCCACTGCGCGATTGAGGGATTCGACCGACCCGATTGCAAGGATCGCCTTCGACGTGGGCTACGAGTCCGAAGCAGCATTTAACAGGGCGTTCAGACGTGAGTATGGCGTACCGCCCGCGAGCTGGCGTCGCGAGCACATGGTTGGCAAAGAGTGATCGGTGATCATCCGGCGGCGACCGAGATCGCAAGGTTTCGTCCACTCCGCCGCGCAGGTCCTGACGGAACCAGCTATGGGCTGACGTCGTCCATAACAGCTTTCACCGAGCTGATGCCGACGCATGAGCAAGTCATTTCGGAGTCAACACATGGCGGTGCAGAAGATTGGATTCGTCGGGATTAGATCCCGCGATCTGAAAGGGCTAAGGCGAATTCTCGAGGAGGGCTTGGGGCTGCGCACGACCGATGCCTCTGATCAACAAGTCGGCTATGATCTTCCCGATGGCACCCGTGTCGAAGGGTTCAGCGAATCCGAAGAGTTCCACAGCTTCTTCACTACAGGTCCAGTCGTCGGCTTCGCCGTCGACGATTTCGACGCGGCCTGGCTCAAGCTCAATGATATGCGGATCGAGTTCCTCACCGACATCCAATCAAATGGCGGAAAGAAATGGGTCCATTTCCGATTTCCCGACGGAACCGTTGCCGAACTCATCGGGCCAAGCTGAACGGCTTAGAATTCAGCCGATATCCTGCTTGAGCCAGCAGCAGGTATGGTCTTCATCGACTATTCGCCCGCGCAGAAACGGGAGGCTGCATGCGTCACTCAATGCGGTCATGCAAGCAGATAGCCAACTCCGCGGATGGTTCTGATAATCTCCGGTTTCGACGGGTCCGCCTCGATCTTCCTTCTGAGACGGGAGATGCGAATGTCGACACTGCGATCGAACGGCTCCCATCCCCGATCATGCGCGAGTTCAAGCAATTGGTCGCGATTGAGGATGCGCCCCCGGTGTTCCGCGAAGACTTTCAGCAACCGGAACTCCATGGGTGTGATGGCGATCTCAACACCCTCGTCATCGAACAGTTTGTGCGCTTCAAGGTCGAGAACGCGGCTGCCAAACTTGACGATCCGGCGTGGCGCCTCGTCGGACTTCTCAGGCGCCGCTTCCCTGACCGAGGTCCGGCGCAGCACTGCCTTGATGCGGGCAAGCAATTCCCTGAGATCGAAGGGCTTGGCAACGTAGTCATCGGCGCCGACTTCCAATCCGACGACACGGTCGACCACATCGGCCGATCCGGTCAGCATGATAATGGCGACGTCGGAACGTTCCCGCAGGTATCTTGCAAGTGACAGACCGTCCTCGCCGGGCAGGCGAAGGTCCAGCAAGACGACATCGACATGGTGCTGGTCGACGATCTCCCTCAGCGCCGGCCCGGCATCGGCCAGCGTAACCGCGTAGCCGTGATGCTGCAGGTATTCGGCGACAAGATCACGAATGTCCGCTTCGTCGTCGCAAACAACAATATGCGCGCCCTGCATCAATACATTTGCCGAAAAGGAGTTAGACGCAGCAAGATAGGCCGAATGGAACAGCAGATCAAATCAAATGCCGTCTCGCTCCGGTAGTTCAGCTGATCATCCGTGCGACGAAGGCTCGTAGTTCGTCGGGCCTCACCGGCTTTTCCAGATAAGGTCGCTTCGAAGCGACGAGGAAGGCCCCGGCATCGGGGCTGATCGTATCGCCCGTCAGGAATGCCAGCCGCTCGACGTCGGCAGGATATTGGCGACAGATATGCTCGAACAGGCGACGGCCGTCGATGTTCGGCATCTTAAGATCGCTCAGGATCAGCGAGAAGCTGTTCTTCTCCAGCAATTTCAGTGCCTCCTCGCCGGACCGCGCGACGACGACGTCGAAACCGTCAAGCGCAAGAACGTCGGCAACCAGGTCGCCAACCTCCTTTTCATCGTCAACGACCAGGCAAGTGAGCCCTGGCGGCTTGGTCCTCTCGATCACCGGGACGTCCCATCGTTCATCGGGATGCCTGGAGACCGGAAGAGACACGACGAAGGTCGATCCGCCGCCTTCGACGGACTCGATCTTTATGCTGCCGCCGTGCGACTGGACTACGCGATGGCAAAAGGAAAGGCCGATGCCCGTTCCCATTCCGATATCCTTCGTGGTGAAGAAGGGTTCGAAGATGCGCGGGAGGATATCCTTGGAGATTCCGGGTCCGGTGTCGGTGACCTTGACAACGACAAAGCCCGACTTCGGACGTAGCTTTGTCGAGATCGTGATCTTGCGCCGGCCTTTCCAGTTGTGCAGGGCCTGCTCGGCATTGACGAGCAGGTTTATCAAGACCTGGCTAATCTGGTCGGGGTCGGCCCAAACGGGCGGAAGGTCGGGCTGAAGGCTGAGGGATAGTTCGATGTCAGACGACCTAATCGAGTATCCGGCAACTTCCATGGCCGAGCCAATCACATCTTCTACAGCCACGTTGACCGTCTGGGTCGGTTGTTGGCGCGCCATGGCCAGGAAGGTCTTGACGATGCGCGAGCAACGCTCTGCCGCCTTGCCGATCTTCACGGCGCGTTCCACGGCCTTGGCGTCTGTCGCAGTTTCTTTCATCAACAAGGACAGGCCAAGGACAACCGAAAGCGGATTATTCAGTTCATGAGCCACGCTGGCGAGCAGGCTGCCGAGGGCAGACATCTTCTCGTTCTGGTGCAGATTTTCCCTCTGCCGTTCGAGCTCCTGTTGCATTTCGATGCGGTCAGTCAGGTCATAGGTGTGAGAGACAATGACCTTTTCGCCCTTGAAGTTGATGAGCCGCGATGAAATCGAGCACCAACATGGCTCGCCGTTGCGGCGGCGCAGTTGCGTTTCGAAATCGTCCACGAAGCCGTCGGCGAGCAATCTCTCGACATAGTGCTTCCGGTCCTGCGGGTTGACATAATAGTCGACGGCGGTTTCGGCCTCACCCAGCAATTCCAATGTCGCAGGGCTGCGATACAGCAACGTTCCGTCATGCGCCTTCGTCATCTGGATGTTGACGGGACATGCCTCCATCACCTTGCGCAGCAACTCTTCGGCTTCCTTCGCCGCAAGCTCGGCCTTCTTGCGTTCGGTGATGTCAACGCGGGTGACGACAAATCCCCCTTCGCGGGTCGGGCAGTTGGAAACGAAGAACCAGCCACCGTCGGTGTGCTGGAACTCCTGCTGGCGGAATTCGCGCCGATCCGTCGCCCTCTCCGTCAACCATTCATCGATCCTGTCATGTGGCACGGGAAACTGGTTGCGCTGCGCCGTGACACGTAGGAAGTCGAACCAATTCACCCCGGGTTCGAGCACATCAGCGCTTACGGCATGCATCTTGCGATACTGGCTGTTGGCCATGACGAGACAATCTTCTGCATCATAGAGCGCGAAACCCTCGGCGAGAGACTCGATCGCATCGATCAGCCGCTCGTGCGCCCGACGGCTCTGTTCCTGTGCAATGATCATGTCGTTGATGTTGGTCGTGTTCGAAACAATGACCTGCCTGCCCTGGAAATTGATCAGGCGCGCCGAGATGGAGCCCCAGAAGATGTCGCCGTCGGCGTCGTACTGGCGCGTACGAAAATCGTCGATGCTGCCCCTGTCCAGCAGAATGCCGATCAGAGTCTCTCGGTCCTGTGGACCCACGTAATAGTCGGTTAGTCGGGAGCGATCACCGTAGAGCTTGTTGCTGGCGGGATTGCGGTAGAGTGTCTTCCCCTCGACCGTCGACATGCGCAACGGCATCGGGCAGGCATCGAGGACCTGGCGCATCAGGGCTGTAGCCTCGCGTTCGGCGGCCTCGGCCTTCTTGCTCGCGCTGATGTCGGAGCGCGTCACCACGAATCCTCCCGAATCTGTCGGGTGGACGGAAATCGCATGCCAGGTGCCATTGCCAAGGTCGACTTCGTAGCGGCCCCTGAATCTGGTGTGGCTGGGAATACGTTCGTTGAGCCAAGCTTCCTCCCGGCCGATCGCGTCCGGATATACACCGCGGGCCACGGATTCACGCATGATCCGCGCCCATTCGACGCCCGGCCTGATGATGTCCCGGACCGCAATGTTCATGTCGCAATAGCTGCTGTTGCAAATGACGAGGCGGTGCTCGTGATCATAGAGCGCGAAGCCGTCAGGCAAGGCCTCGATCGCGTCTGCCAGCAATTGGCCTGCCAGCGCGTCATCAGGCTTACGATTCTTCTCTTCCGCATGCTCGGTATTCATCGGTGCCACCTCACGCGTGATTTACTTTCACCGGCTTAGGAACCCCGCGTTTCAACAGAATTTCGGCCAGGCACCGTTTTGTTTCAATTGTTTCAGGATATGGCAGGCACCTTGCAGCGGCACCCAGCCGGGTGTGCCCGACATTGAAATCCGGATCTTTTTGCCTCTCTCGACAGTCAACGATACCGAGCACCGGATTCGCCTTGAGATATCTCGTTCAAAGAGACTGGAAATGATATAATACAACTACAAATATGCAATTTTCCGAAGATTACAAAATCAATCAATCGTAATTATCAGATATTTCTTATATTTATATTTTATGTGATTTCTTTCACATTCGATACTTACGAACCATATGCACGAAATCCAGTGGAAACAATAGATACACTTGGCGCGCAAGTCAGAAATACAACAGAAATGTGGGTGAGCTAGAACGATCGGGTCGTCAAATAATGACGCCACGGTATGGAGCATTCACATGTCTGCATTGACGAATGATTCGATTCGGATCGGCTTCACAGCCGGGCTGGTCGTCAAATTCAAGGCGATCTGCCGCGCATATCACAATCACCAGGAACGCCGCGCTGGCGTGCAGGCGCTCTCGGTCATGGAAGACTACCTGCTCAAGGACCTCGGGATCGACCGCAGCGAGATAGTGTCTGTCGTCTACGGTTCGTCCGGCTCACGGAGACGAAATCATGAGGCAGAATAGGAGTTTGGCCGAATCCACATGCCCGCCGGTCCTGGCGCTGCACGCAGCGGCAAGCTCCGGCGTGCAGTGGGAAGGTCTCGCGGACTATCTGGGCGGACGCTACAGCGTGTTCGCCCCGGACCTTCCGGGCTACGGCGACGCAAGTTCGCGCGAAGCGGCAGACATAGCCGACACGGCGGAGCAATTGGTCAGTGCAATTGCTGCTAACGGCGGGTCAGCGCATATCGTCGGTCATTCGTTGGGCGCAGCAATTGCCTTGGAGATCGCAATTGCACGACCCGATCTCGTTTGCAGCCTGACATTGATCGAGCCTATGGCGTTTCAATTGCTGTGCGATGAAGACCGAAGCGACATGGAACTGTACCAGGAACTGTCCCGCCTTGCAGACAGCATGGTGGCGGCGATTGCGAACCGGAACCATGTGGCTGCGATGCAAGGCTATGTCGATTATTGGTATGGCGCCGGCGCGTGGAACAGGACCAGTGCGCAACTGAGGGCCGAGCTTGCACGAGATGCGGGCCGGGCTGCCCGAGATCTCGGCCGATCGCTGGTCAATACGCAGCTCGCTCGACGCTGTCGTGAATTGAGCTGTCCGGCCCTTCTTATGATGGCGCTGCATAGCCCGCTTGCCAGTCTACGTGTGACGGAACTGGTCGCACGAGCCATCCCCGCAGCCCGTCTGCTGATGATTCCCGACGCCGGTCACATGGCGCCACTTACCGACCCGCACGTGATCAACCCACTGATTTGCATGCACCTGAATTCTGCAAATCGGGTCGATGCTGGGGGCCGCTCAGAGAAATGGGCAACGATCGTCTACTAAGGGGACGGCGTCACCACTGACACCAACAGAACTCGCAAGCCGGCTGCACTGGACGAGCCCCGTGAAAGGCAACGTTCGCAGCTGATGCAATCCGTCTGGCAATAGCTCCAGCCAGAAATAATCGGAGCATCTTGGAGAAACCGAAATGTTGCAGAAATCCGATATCCTGTCCCGCATTCCCGAGCGGCTGCAAACACGCATTATCGATCCACAGCATTCAGCCTATGACGAAGCCCGCGCGCTGTACAACGGGATGATCGACAAGCGTCCGGGCTGGATCGTGCCCTGCGCCAATGTCGATGACGTCGTCGCAGCGGTCAACTTGGCCCGCGAAAACGACCTGCTGCTGGCCATCCGCGGAGGCGGTCACAATGGGCCTGGCCTGGGAAGCTGCGACGGTGGCATGGTCATCGACATGTCGCCGATGAAGCAGGTCGACGTATATCCCGCAACGCGCACCGTCCGCGTCGAAGCCGGATGCACGCAGGGTGATGTCGATCGCGCCGCAAGTGCCTACGGCCTGGCTGTGCCGGCGGGAATCGTTTCATCCACCGGCATAGCCGGCCTGACGCTCGGTGGCGGTACGGGTTACCTCACGCGCAAGCATGGCTTGACGATCGACAACCTGCTCTCGGCCGAAGTCGTCCTGGCAGATGGCAGCACCGTGACGGCGAGCGACCACGAGCATCCTGACCTCTTCTGGGCGCTGCGCGGCGGCGGCGGCAATTTCGGCGTGGTCATCAGCTTCACCTTCCGGGCACACCCGGTGACAAATGTCTATGCCGGGCCAATCTTCTACGATTTCGGCCACACAGCCCGTATCATGGCCTTGTACCGCGACTTCCTGCCTCGCGCGCCGCGCGAACTGGGAATGTTCCTCGGCATCAAAACAGTCCCTTCCTGCGACCCGTTTCCGCGCGATATCTGGGGACGGCGCATCTGCGCCCTGATCAGTTGCTACGAGGGCAGCCAGGAAAGCGGCATCAAAGCGATGCAGCCTGCACGTGATGCATTACCAGAACCGCTGATGGATGGCATGACTCAGATGCCGTTCGCCGATCTTCAATCGATGTTTGACCCGCTACTGCCTAAGGGTCTGCAATGGTACTGGAAGGGCGATTTCGTCGATGAATTGTCGGAGCAGGCGATCGCCGCTCATGTGGAACACGCCTCGAAGAGCCCGAGCGAGCTATCTCTGATGCATCTGTATCCCATCGACGGGGCCGTGCATGATGTGGCTTCGCACTCGACTGCCTGGAATGCCCGGCATGCGCGTTGGTCCATGGTCATTGCCGGCATCGATCCGGATCCGGCGAAGGCCCCTGAACTGAAACGCTGGGCCAGCGACTATTGGGCAGCGGTACATGAGCACAATCGACATGGCGGGGGCTATATCAACTTCATGATGGATGACGAGGGCGAGGGCCGCATCCGCGCCACCTACGGCGCAAACTACAATCGGCTGGCCGCAACGAAGCGCCGATATGATCCGGCGAACCTGTTCCGCGTTAACCAGAATATCCGGCCGTAGATAAAGTCCGGCGCGCCCGGACCCAATGCTTCTAGAGGACCGTGCGTAGCAGGCGAGAGCATTCGCCCGCTACGCACGGCTCGATGTCCTTGCCGAGGCGGCATTCAACCAAAGGCGGCCGTGCGATCGCATTGTTCAGATAAGTGTCGGCCGGCGACCTGACCTTCAACCCGAACTTCTCGGACTGGCTGATGGGATGGCCGATCGGATGGACCGCGCCCAGGCAGCCGGTAACGAAGTGGTCAGCTTGGCTGCGGCATATGCGTGGCGCACTCTCAAGGCTGCCCATCGTGGAGGATGGTGGTGGCGGGACTGAGTGAGCCGGGATCGATTCCCGTCAGCCGCTCCAGCCTGTTGACGGTGGTGTCTCAGGTCGAATTTCGCCATTGGGTGGTGGTTGCGCGAAGCTCTCCGCTACGGACCGAACGATTGCCGGAACATGATCTGCGAAGGCATCATACGCTGGTCCACGGGGCACCTGTTTCAAAATGTGAAGGGCCGTACCCTCTTCGGGTTCCAGATTGCACGCTAGACTTCTCCCTTCTGAAAAGGAGTTCCGATATGCGCGTTCTCATCGCTGTACTGATCGCCCTCTTCGCTATTGCGCCGGCCGCGGCAGGCCCTGGCGACGGCGGATGTGACAGGGCAACATCGATACACTCGAGCTAATCAAACAGCCGCCGAAATCGCTGCCACAGACGCGGTGAAACCTTCCCGAAAGGAAGAGGTTTCTAAATCTGATACACAGACGCCTGCGTCTTGTGTGACGGGCGTTCTGCGTTCAGCTGTCGGATTATCTCACGCCTAATTCAGCATGTGGACGTTTACCGTCGAGAGCCGATGATTGCTCCAGTGGCTGCTCCTCCTAGTCCGCCAACCCACGCACCTGTTGTCCCACCTATAGCGTTGCCTGCAATTGCGCCACCGCCTGCACCGATCATTGCTCCGGTAGCTGTCCGCATTTCGCGAGACGAGCCGCAGCCAGCGAGCATCAGTGCCACAAGAGATATGGCTAGAACTCGGATCATATTTTCCTCCTTACGGTGAACCGAACCGCTATTCGTCAAATGCGTCAGGAAATTGGCCTTTCTTCCTCAGGTTACCCCCGGGCCGCCGCCAAATCGGATTCTGGCGGCACGGCATAACCGGTGGCATTTGCCGCAGGCTTGGTGCCGAGATCCGTCCTAGCGCGCGTTCGCTTCAAACGGAAACGTTTGAAGCAAAGATATGCGCGCCAGCTCAATATGTTGGAGCATGTACCTTTCGCTCAAACGATTCCGTTTGAGCGGGACATGCTCTAGAAGCTGAAGTATATGGTGACGCCCGAACGACGGTAGTAGCGCGGATAGTGGTAGCGCGGAGCGTAGTACCGGGGCACGTAGTGGCGGCGATAGCATCCGCCATAGTAGCGACAGTCCCGCCGCACGTACCGCCTATTCGAGTGGCGATGCGACCGATAGTGCTTGCGACGCCATTTGCGCTTATGGACCTTTACGACGTCACTGGTCTCCACCTGTTCGGGTTTCGGCAAGGAAATCGGCGCAGCATTCAGTGGCATGGCGAATGCCGCAGCCAAGGTTGACACCATCACGGAGGACAAGAGCTTTTTCAACATCACGGCTCTCCCCTTTGCTGGCTGCCATACTGAGCCAACGAAGCTGAACCGTGGATGAACGCGGAAGGTACGACTAATAGGCAGACTGAATGGTGGGCCCGGAGGGACTCGAACCCCCAACCAAGCGGTTATGAGCCGCCGGCTCTAACCATTGAGCTACAGGCCCCACGGCGACGTGAATTAGTTGCTTTTGGCGCCCTGCACAAGGCCGGCAGCGTCGCCCCGCAGCATTCTTGTGACCGGCGAGGTTCAATCGGAGGCGAAGCCGGAGTTGTCCCGCCGCCGCAATGCGCCCACAATCCTTCCATAACGCCAAACCCTGAGGGACGTTTTTGCAACCTGGAGATTTATCGATGTTTCGAGCCATTGCGCCATATTTGATGACCGCGGCGATTGCCGCCGCCCCCCTCCCCGCGCTGGCCCAGAATGGCGGCGCCGAGCCGAGCCTCAGCGTCAGCGGTGAAGGCGAAATGGCGCTTGCCCCCGACATGGCGACGCTGACGCTCGCCGTCATGCGCCAGGCGCCGAGCGCGCGCGAAGCCATGACGGCCAACAACAAGGCGATGAGCGATGTCATCGCCGCCATGAAGGCTTCGGGCATCGCTGATCGCGACCTGCAGACGAGCGGCATTTCGATCCAGCCGCGCTACGAGCACCGCAAGAACGACCAGGGCGGACAGACCGCGGAGATCGTCGCCTACGAGGTCTCCAACACGCTGACGGTGCGCGTGCGTGAACTCGAAAAGGTCGGTGAGATTCTCGACAAGTCGGTCACACTCGGCGTCAATCAGGGCGGCGGCATTTCATTCGGCAACGACGATCCCTCCGCCGCCCTCACCGAAGCGCGCAAGCGTGCCGTCGCCGACGCCATCGCCAAGGCAAGGACGCTGGCGGAAGCCGCCGGCGTGGAACTCGGCCGCATCGTCAATATGAGCGAACACTCGTCCATGCCGCGCCCGGTGCCATACGCGGCAGTCAAGATGGCGGCCGACCGCATGGAATCGGCTCCTGTCGAGGGTGGAGAAAACACCTACCAGGTCCAGGTCAACGTCACCTTCGAAATCGGCCAATAAGGTCAGGATAGGCAATACATGATGGGGCGCCGCAGCAGCCTGCGGCGGCCCCATTGCTTGAGATATGCGCTAGCTAGTTTCTGTCCATAACGATAAATCGCTGAAATCATTGGAGGAATCGCGACATTTCCGCGGGAAAAGCCCGGCGGTTTCAGGT
>NZ_WOAC01000046.1 GCF_009749525.1 Mesorhizobium xinjiangense
TGGGCGTCCGTCAGTACGAATCGTTCCATCCGAAGCTTGAATCATGTTCAAGCCGCGGGTGGAATCCTGAATCTCAACAGGCCTTAGAACGGTGCAGCTTTTTCACGGAAACGCTGAATCGGTCTAACTCCTTGTTTTCCGCAATGATGCGACACTGCCCCATGATCGCCTCGGCACAGAGCGTCGGCATTGACGCGCGCCGGATCTTACGTTCCGGTGTAACTGGCCATGTTGCGGCGGTCTTCGAACGCTCGATCTATCTCAACATTGAGAAACGCTGGGTTTGCATCGGCGCCGAGGAAATCGGCCGCGGGCCGCTCAACGTTCCATGCGGGCGGGGATGTCCGCGCGATTGGCGGCATCTGACATTCGAGGGGCACCGTGTAAGCATATCCGGTGAAACGGTGATGCTCGGTGGAAAAGGAACAATCGGACTTGCCGCGCCCGTTTGGCATCCAGCCAGGCCGCCGGTCTGGAGCTCGGCCACTTTGGCCGGGGGGCTGGAGGCGCTCGAAAACCTCTTGCCAGCGGCACCGCCAGCCGAGGGGCTCGGCTGCTATGCGCGGCAATCGCCGCTGGCAATCGGTCTTGCCGCCCGGGCCGCCGGTTCGCATATCAGCGTCATCCGTGATTGGCTGGATCAGTCCAGACCGACAGCATCGCCGCTGCTCGACAGCGCGGTCGGCGCTCTTCTGGGGTTGGGGCCGGGCCTGACCCCTTCCGGCGACGATTTTCTGGCCGGGCTTTTGGCCGCGCTGCGCATTGTGGGGCGCCAGCATGACTCCGCTATCCTGTGGCGGATCATAGTCGAACGCGGACCCGCGGCGACCCATCCGATCAGTCTTGCCCATCTGACGAGTGCCGCCGAAGGCAGGCTGGCGGAACGGCTTCATCATGTGATCGATGCCATCCTGGCCGCCGATATTTCCGGCCTCGGGGCGGGTCTGGACGCGCTGTGCGGGCAGGGCCATTCGTCGCCCTGGGATGCACTTGCGGGGATTGCCGTCGCCTTGCGGACCTAGAACATGGCGGCGCGCGTCATTGAACTCATGCGGCATTCAGGCGATCCTGTCAGACGTGCAAGTCCTCACTCCCCGCCAACGGCCTATCCCTGCAACAACGTCGTTTGGTGGCCACGTTTGTCGGGTATATGCAGCTGTGCCTCCGGGCGGGTGAATGTGCTGCGCCCTGCCTTGATCCCGAACAGAGGCTGGGCCAGTTCGCCGACAGCCGCCGCTTCCGATGACGCATTGATCACCACCAGATCGGCCGGGTTTCCCACCCGGATACCATAGTCGGCCTTGTTCATCAGCCGTGCCGGGAGCGTAGTTATCATCTCGAAACATGCGGCGAGATCGGCGGGCCGGCCGAGTTGGGCTATGTTTGCATAGAGATTGGCCATCCGCACCATCGAGCAGTCCCCGAACGGCGTGAACGGGTTCAGCACATTGTTGGTGGATATGCTGCACGTCACCCCCTGCGCTGCCAGGCGGTGAACGGGCGCAACGCCACGCGGGACCAGATGGTCGTGTCCCTGCCCCATCAGGAAGAGATCGGTTGCCGGCAGGACCGTCACCGCGACGCCTGCCTCGCTCAACATGCGGGTGATGTCCTCGAACTGATCAGGTGGCGCCGCCGACAGCTTCGAGACATGGCCGACGGCAACGCGGCCGCCCCGGCGATGCAACGCCGCCTGCCGACAGACTTCGACAAGATCCATTCGCGAGGCATCGAGGTCGAAATCGAGGTGAAAGTCCAGATCGACGTCGTAGTGCGAGGCCAATTCAAAGATCCGGGCAATCTGCCCATGCGGATCGCTGTCGGTGTAGGGGCAGCCGCCGATGAGGTCGGCCCCCTGCTCGAGAGCGGCGACGAGCAATTCGTCGGTTCCCGGATCGTTGAGCAGCCCCTCCTGCGGAAATACGCAGATCTCGATTTCGATCGCCCAGGCATAGTCGCGCTTCAGCTGACGCACGGCCTCGAAGCTGCGCAGTCCGGCGCGCGGGTCCACCTCCACATGGGTGCGCATCCGTGTCGTACCCTGGACAATCGCCTTTTCGAGCGTGCGCCGTCCGCGCTCGTAGACATCCTCCACGGTAAAGACGCTCTTGAGGAGCGAGACCTCCTTGATCGCCTCGGCCAGCGTATCGGAGCAATTGCAGCGATCCTGAAGACAGGACTTGTCGAGATGAATATGGCTTTCGACGAATCCGGCCGTCACCAACAGGTTGCCGATGTGTATCTTCGGCCCGTCCGCCGCGATATGTGGGGCAATCGCGGCAATTCGGCCGCCACGGACGGCGATGTCTCGCGGCACGTCGTCGAAGCCGTGAATGCGGCCGCCTTGCAGGACGAAATCGGGCGGCCGTGTCATGCGGACACCGCCTTGGCGGGTTGCACTTCGCGCGCATGGTTGCTGCCGAGGTAGGCGGCCTCGAGGGCGGAATCGCCTTTCAGCGCCTCGGCGGTTCCTGCGCCGACGATCCGGCCCTGCTCCAGCACATATCCCCTATCGGCGATGGTCAGCGTCAGCGACGCCATCTGATCGACGAGCAGCACCGTCATGCCTTCGTCGCGCAGATCGGCGAGGACGGCAAACAGTTCCTCGATCATTGTCGGCGCAAGTCCCAGCGACGGCTCGTCGAGCAGCAGGATCTTCGGCTTTGCCATCAGGCCGCGCGCTACCGCCAGCATCTGCTGTTCGCCGCCGGACAGGAGCCCCGCGCGCCAGTGAAGCCGGTCCTTGAGGCGGGGAAAGCGTTCGATCAGCGCTTCTATCTCCGCCCTGTAGTCGCCACGCCCTCTGCAATAGGCACCGATGCGGATGTTTTCGACGACGGTGAGTTCGGGAAAGACCTGCCGGCCTTCCGGGACCAGGGCAATGCCGCGGCGAGCAATCTCATGTGCCTGGCACTGCTCGATCGCCTGTCCCTCGAGGCAAACGGAACCGAAGACCGGCCGAAGCAGGCCCGACAGCGCGCGCATCGTGGTCGACTTGCCGGCGCCGTTGGCGCCGAGAAATGCAACGACCTCTCCCGCACGGACCTCAAGGTCGACACCTGCCAGGACGGACACCGCCGCGTAGCCGGCGTTGAGCTCGCGCACGGCAAGGACCGGCTCCGCCTCGCCGCCTGCCAGGGGAACCCGGCGCGGCCTCGCCTGCAGCTCACCGGACCCGAGATAGGCGGCGATTACCGCCGGATCGTTGCGCACCTGCGCCGGCGCTCCCGTCGCAATCGGCCGTCCGGCGTCGAGCACAAGGATCTCGTCCGATATTCCCATGACGAGGCCCATGTCATGCTCGACCAGGATGACGGCGATGCCGCGGTCGGCGATCGTCCGCATGATCCGGGCCAGGGCCGCCTTCTCGATCTGCACGAGGCCCGCCGCGGGTTCGTCGAGCAGTAGCACGCGGGGCCGGAGCGCGAGCGCACGCGCGATCTCGACCAGGCGCCGGTCGACATGCGGCAGATCGCCGGCCGCCGTGTCGGCCTCTCCCCGATAGCCCACCAGATCGAGCAGGCCGAGAGCCATGTCCCGATCATGCGCGCCGGCCAGCGCGCCGACCGGATTGCCCAAGCGGCCCCGCCGCATCGCGATCAGGATATTGTCGACAACACTGAGTGTCGGAAACAGCTTGGTCGTCTGATAGGTGCGCGCGATGCCTGCCCGCGAGACGGTCGTGGCAGACTGCCCGGCCAGCTCCGCTTCACCCAACCGGATCGATCCAGCCGTCGGCTTGTAGAAGCCGCCGATCATGTTGAGGACCGTGGTTTTGCCGGCTCCGTTCGGCCCGATAATGCTGGTGACCTTGCCCGGCACGCCGCCGAGGCTCACACCCTCGGCCGCTTGCAGGCCGCCGAAACGGATGCCGATCCCGCCGACGGCAAGCTGCGGCCCGTCTCCATCGGGCGCGAGAAACGCGGCGACATCGGCCGCGCGGTCGCTCCGGCCGCCTTGTCCTTCGGCGCGGGGCCGCGGGAATAGGCGCGCCAGCTCGCCCACAATGCCGGACGGCGCGAGCCAGAGCACAACCAGCAGCAGGCCGCCGAAGAACAGCAGGCGGTATTCGGCAAGACCGGACAGCAATTCCGGCAGCAGCACGGTAACCAGCGCGCCGGCCACCGGGCCGAGCGTCCAGCCCACGCCCCCCACGATGACTGCGAAAAGGAAGATGATCGACTGGGAGAACATGAACGAGCTGGGCGCGATGAACATCATGAGCGGCGCATAGAGCGCGCCGGCCAGGCCCGTCAGTGCCGCCGAGGTCGCGAAGGCAGCGGTCTTGACAACCACCGGATGCAAGCCAACCGAGCGCGCGGCGATATCGTCGTCGCGCACTGCGATCATCGCCTTTCCCCAACTGCTCTTGGCGAGACGGTCGAAGAGAATAAGCGCGGCACCCGCAAGCACGATGGCCAGAACGGCCATTTCCCGCTCGCCGAACACCAGGTTGCCGAGGCTCGGACCGACGATGCCCAAAAGCCCGTTATGCCCGCCGGTCAGGCCGCGCATCTCGACCGCGCCGTGCTCGACGATGAATCCGAACGCAATGGTCACCATCGCCAGATAGGGGCCGCTGACACGCATCGCCGGCAAGGCGAGCAGCGCCCCGACCGCGGCCGCGACCACGCCCGCGGCAGCGAAGGCGATCCAGAAGTCGACGCCGTTCTGCGTCATGATGCCCACGGTGTAGGCGCCGATTGCATAAAATCCGACATGGCCGAGCGAAATCTGGCCGGTCAGACCGACTAGAATATTGAGCCCGACGCCGACAATGGTCGTCAGCGCGACGAGCGCCACGACGAATGTCAAATATCCGTCCGCCGTCCAGGCAAAGGCGATGCCGGCTGCGGCAAGCGCGGCTATCGCAGCCGGCATGACGAGGTTTGAGGGCGTGTGCGACTGTTTCATCCCGGGCTCCTCAGACCTTGTTGACGGCGGCACGGCCGAGCAGCCCGTTCGGCATTGCCGCGAGTGCCAGGATGATGACCGAGAAGACGACGATCTGGGTGTAGGTCGACCCGAAATAGGCGGTCACCAGCGCCTCGACGAGACCATAGGCAAATCCCGCGAGCATGACCCCGGAGGCCGATCCGATACCGCCGAGGATTGCAACGGCGAATGCCTTGAGCCCGAACAGTGTGCCCATGTCCGAATGGACCGAAAACAGCGGCGCAATCAGAAGCCCGGCCACGCCCGCGAGCACCGTCGAAATGGCGAATGCGCTCGCGATCACGACCTTGGCATTGATCCCCATCAGCCGCGCCGCCTCCTTGTTCTGGACGACGGCAAGCATTGCCTTGCCGGCGGCGGTGCGGCGGGCAACGATCTGAAGCACGACGGCGATGGACAGACCGACGATCGGAATGATGAGCTGCAAGGGATAGACGCCCGTGCCCATGAAATCGAAAGAGTCCTGCGCCAGCGGCGACGGCAGCCCGCGCGGCTCCTTGCCGAAGGTGAACAACACGATGTTGTCGACGACGATTCCGCCGGCAACCGTCGCCATCAGCCAGGCATCCGAACCACGTTCCACGAAGGGTCGCACCAGCACGCGTTCGACGACCAGGCCGAATATGGCGCAGCCGGCGAGGGCGACCGGAACGGCCATCCAGAACGGCCAGCCGAGCGTGACCATGAAGGTGAAGCCGAGCACGGCCCCCACCATGACCGCGCTGCCTTGAGCGAAGTTGACGGTATTCGAGACCGAATAGGTGACGTGGAAACCCAGTGCGATGAGGCCGTACATGGCGCCGAGGCCGAGGCCGGTAACGACAGCAGAAGTCAGAAGCATTCCGCGATCCTCCGATTGCGCGGGAAAGGAGCAGGGCCGGACGAGAATCCGGAACGAGCCACCGCTCGTCCCGGAATTCTTCAGCGATCGAGCGGGATGATCTCGCCGTCCACGAAATGGGAGAAGACGTAATCCTTCGACGCGATGGCGTCGTGGTTCCCCGGCGAGAAGGGCTTCTCATAGGTCTTGATGAGCCCGTCATACTTACCGATGGCGTAGAATCCGTCGCGCACCGCCGGGCCGTCGGTCGACCCTGCATTGGCTATCGCCAGGGCCGTCAGGTGCATCGCGTCATAGGCGTTGGCGATGCCGGTCGCCGGCGTCACATCGGCAACCGACTTGATCTCGGGATACTTCTCCTTGAGTTTCGCGAAGAGAGCCTGTGCCTTTGGCGAATCCTCCTCCCCTCGGAACAGGAAGGTCTGAATGAAGTGGACCCGCGCGCCGTTGGGACCGGCGAGCTCGGTAAAGCGGCCGCCGGCCGGACCCCAATGCGATACGATCGGCACATCCCAGCCCATGCTGTCGAGGGACTGAACCACCTGCGCCGAGGGCGCCACATTGGCGACCAGGAAGAGAACCTCGGCGCCCGCCTCCTTGAGCCGCGTTAGCTGCGGCACCACGCTGACATCGCTGGTCTCGAACTTCTCGATCCCCACCGACGACAGTCCCTTGGCCTCGAGCGCGTGGGTGAGAGCCTCTTCGTTGGATTCGCCCCAGGGGTTGTTGATCAGGATCATGCCCGGCTTCTTGGTGCCGTATTTATCGATCATGTAGTCGACCAGCGCCTCGCCGACCAGGGCGTCAACCGCCGAGACCCGGAACACATAATTGTCTTCCGCCCCGTTTCTGGTGATCGCCGTTCCGGCAGCCCAGACGCCTACGAACGGGACCTGCGTCTGGTTGGCAAACGGAACCACCGCCAGCGACACCGGTGTATCCAGCCCGCCGAAGATGGCCGACACACCTTCGCGCTGCACGAGTTCGCGCGCCGCCAGAAGCCCCTTGCCGGGATTGCTTTCATCGTCGCGCACGATAAGTTCCAGCGGGCGCCCGAGCACCCCACCGGCCTCGTTTATCTCCTCGACCGCAATCGAAAGACCGCGGGTGATCGCTTCGCCCGATTTGGCCGACTGTCCGGACAGCGCCGCGACCAGGCCGAGCCTGATCGATTCCTGCGCGAACCCCGATCCTCCCCATGCGATCGAAGCGGCCAGGCCGATGGCCCCGGCAATAACCGCTCGCCGCGGAATGAAGCACTTGAATGTCATCGCTTGTTCTCCTCTTGTTTGGCTTCCGACCGAGATAATGGTCCGGAGCCCCGGCGCTCTGTTGCGCTCTGTTGTTTGCATGCGATAATTGCATGCAATCCATCAAAGTGTCTACTTCTATATAGCTCCCCGCCAGGCAGGACTTACAATGCAAGATGCATGCCATCCATGGCCCGGTTCGCGACGTCCGGGCGTGAAAGCAGGAGGGGCGGACAGTGGGGAACCGCTGGCGGACATTGGATCAGCTTGCCTTTCCTGGAGTCGAAGTGATCATATAATTCATTGATTTTCCATGATTTTAAAATGAGGCAGGGTTCCAATCCGCCTGCATTTCGGATAGAGTTCACGACATCAAGATGGACCGTCGCGCCGAACATTGTTCTGGAATACCGGCCGGCCGACAAAAGCCGATGGACAGCGGATCGATCGCATGCAATTTTTGTATGCGAAAGGCACAAAAAATGTGCACCGCCCATGCAGCACAAGGATATCGAGGGCAGCAACATGACACGACCTGACGTCATCTTCGAGAACGCCCGGCTCGCGGACGGGCGCAGTCGCACGCTTGCCGTCTCATCCGGCTATTTCATCTCTCCCGACCAGGGTTCCGCAGCCGACGGAGCGCGGCGCATCGATCTCGGCGGAGGGCTCGTCCTGCCGGGCCTCGTCGACGGTCATATCCATCTCGACAAGTCCTTTCTTGGCGGGCCCTGGCGGCCGCATCGCGCCTGCACGGCCGAATTCAGCGTCAGGGAACGCGTGCAATTCGAGAAGGAGGAACTGGCGCAAGTCGCGGATGTGCGCAGCCGCGCCGCCGCTCTGATCCAGCGCGTCGTCTCGCGCGGCACGAGCCAGGTACGCTGCCACGTCGACATCGATCCGGAGATCGGGCTGGCCAGTCTGGAAGCAATCTGCGAGATACGCGAACGCTACAAGCACGTGCTCTCCATCCAGATTGTCGCCTTTCCGCAAAGCGGCATCGTAACGGCCCCGGGAACGGCCGACCTCCTGGACGCAGCGCTCAGGCAGGGCGCGGACCTGATCGGCGGCCTCGATCCAGCCGGTTTCGACAGGGACGTGAACGGACATCTGGACGTCGTGTTCGGTCTTGCCGAGCGGCATGGGGTCGATGTCGATATCCACCTCCACGATCCGGATCATCTCGGCTTGTTCGAACTGGACAAGATCGCGCGCCGCACGGTCGCGCTCGGCATGCAGGGTAGCGTCGCCGTCAGCCATGCCTACGGGCTCGGTCAGGTCGCTCCGGACATGGCCCGCCGGGCCGGGGAGACGCTGGCCGGGGCCGGCGTCGCGATCATGACCAATGCGCCCGGCGACCATGCCTTTCCGCCCGTGCGATTGCTGGCCGATGCCGGTGTGCTCGTCTTCGCCGGCAACGACAATATCCGCGATGCATGGTGGCCTTACGGGGACGGCGACATGCTCGAGCGTGCCATGCTGGTCGGCTACCGCTCCGGCTTCAACACCGACGAGGACCTGGAACTCGCATTCGCCATGACGACGGCCAATGCTGCCCGTGCCCTGCGGTTACCCGCCTACGGGCTGGAGCCCGGCGCGCCGGCCGATTTCTTTGTCGTGGACGCGGAAAATATTCCCGAGGTGGTCACCGCACGCCCGGCGCGCCAGCAGGTCTACAAGGCCGGCACGCTGGTCGCCGAGAACGGCGCGTTCTGCGCGGCGGAATCATCGTGATCTGGCCGATTTGCCGCGCGCGGCCCGCGCGCCATTGCCGATGCGGGTGGAATAGGGCTCGAGCACATCCATCAGGCTTTCCACCTGCATCTGCTTGGGCACGATCAATGCCCGTTCCGCAACCGATTCCAGATGGTCTTCCATGACGCGGACAGCTCTCTCGGCGTCACCCGAAACCAGCGCATCGAGAAGCTCCATATGCTCGCTGACGGCGCAATCGGAGGAATGCGGCCTTGCATAGAGCGCCAGCGTCAGACCGCATCTCAGGCAGACTTCGCGGACATAGCGTATGAGAACGGGGCTGCCCGTCATCTCGGCCAAAAGAACGTGGAATTCCGTGGCAAGACGGATCGAGATGGCCTCGCTTCCTCCTTGCGCCTTCTTTTCCTTCTCGAGGTGAGCCTTGAGTTGGGCCACCCGCTGGCGCGACAGATTTCCGGCAAGCCGCGAGACGACGATGCGCTCCAGACTGATGCGCATGTCGAACAGGTCGCGGGCTTCTTCCCAACTGGGTGTCGCCACCACCGCGCCCCGATTGCGGCGCAACT
This sequence comes from Mesorhizobium xinjiangense, assembly GCF_009749525.1. Taxonomy (GTDB): domain Bacteria; phylum Pseudomonadota; class Alphaproteobacteria; order Rhizobiales; family Rhizobiaceae; genus Mangrovimarina; species Mangrovimarina xinjiangensis. Next base: position 9,330 of record NZ_WOAC01000046.1, read on the forward strand.
CGACCAGCCCCTCCGCTGCAAGCTGGCCGAGCGCGTGACGCGCGATCGTGCGGCTGACACCGAAACGCTCGCCAAGCGTATCCTCGGGCAGCTTGGTGCCGGGTTTCAGGGCCTGTTCGATAATCGCCTTGTGCAGGGCGGAACAGATGGCTCCGATGCGATCTTCCTCGGCTGGCTTGTCGGTGGGAATTGTCATTGCAACCCGGCATGCAGAAAGTCACCGGCAGGATCGCCGGCGCGACAGATTTGTCGCCCGACTATTAGTCCATACACCAAACCGATTGCAATGAAGCTAAGACTCTAGCTAGTTTCTGTCCATAAACGGCTGTTTTTTCGGGTGTTACGAGGCTCGCCTTCCTGCTCAACCCGATTATGTTGCGGCGCATAT
>NZ_WOAC01000047.1 GCF_009749525.1 Mesorhizobium xinjiangense
GTCCGCGCATCGCAAATCACTCCATCGCTCCCAGCCGAGTGAATCACAATTCCCGTGCCATTGTTGGAGTTTTTCAGCAACCTGTTAGCTGGAAATTGTTCGACGGGTCCCTACGCGGCTTGCGCGTATCGATGCACGTGCTCTGATGATCCGGAGAAACGTCTGTTCTGCAGGAATTGATCGAATTCTGGCAACGCTAAGAATCGACCCAAGATGGACATTACCGCTCTGCAGCGGGAATGACACGAAAGAGCAAGTACTGGGAGGCGATGAACGAAGACCGCCGTGAGTACGGGATGGCGCTCGACCTGCAAATCGAAGCATACTACTGTTGCGCGAGCGGATGGGGGCGCTTCACGTCGCGAGGAGGCTTGTCATGCCTGCCGAGAAGCACAGACCCAATCTGTTGATCAGCAAGCTCAGCGGGTTGATATTTGTCATCCTGGGATTCCTGATTGCAGCGTCGGGCTACAGGGCCGCGTCAACGGGATACCTGGCCACGGGGATCGCTCTCCTTGTCATCGGGATAGCAATCATTGCGATCAAGATTGTTCGACGGAATCCCGAGGGGCAACCATGATCAGGCTGGGTAAGAAGTACCAACACCTCGTCCATGGTCCTGGCTGTCCCTGTTCGAGTCCGCTGCTGCAGCAAGCCTCGCGCCGTTTGGACTCCTATTCGCGAAGAAGCTTCCTTGCCGCGGCAGGAGCGGCGGCCATTGCAGGGGCGATGCCCGGGACGGCCCTCGCCCAATCATCGGGGCCTTCCAAGGTTCTCTTCAGGCAGGTTCGCCTTTTCGATGGCCTGTCCCACTCGCTGCAGGCCGATGTCCAGATCCTGGTCGAGGGAAACAGGATCGCCGCGATCGATACGACCAACAGCGCTCCGCCCTCCGATGCGAGTGTCATGGACTGTGGCAATCGTGTTCTCATGCCGGGCCTGATCGATGCGCATTGGCACGCGATCTATGCCGCGGTGCCCTTGAACCTGCTCCTGGCCGGCGATCCCGGCATCATCTTTGCCGCATCCACGGCCGAGGCCGAGCGCACATTGATGCGCGGCTTCACCACCGTGCGCGATCTGGGCGGTCCCGTCTTCTCGTTCAAGCAGGCGATCGACAGCAGCATGATTGCCGGTCCGCGCATCTTCCCTTCTGGTGCCATGATCACGACCACGGGAGGACATGGCGATCTTCGCATGCCGTCGGAAATTCCGCGCAACGCCGGTCAGCTCAGCGTCAGCGAACTGATGGGAGGCGCAGCCATTGTCGACGATGTCGGAGACCTGAAGCAGCGCGTGCGTGAGCAGCTTCTGCAGGGAGCTTCCCAGATCAAGCTCGTCGGCGGTGGCGGCGTATCGTCTCCACGCAGCCCTCTCGACATGACCACCTTCAGCGAAGAGTCGCTGCGTGCGGCGGTCAATGTGGCCAAGGATTGGAATACCTATGTCGCCGTCCATGCCTATGCTCCGAACACGGTTCAGCGGTCGATCGCGGCGGGCGTGACCTGCATCGAGCATGCGCATCTGATGGACGAGGAAACGGCGCAGATGATCGCCGACAAGGATGTCTGGCTCAGCATGCAGCCCTTCCTGACAATGGAGGATGCCGCATCCCAATCCGGACCGGGCGTGGAACGCCTCCAGGCGCTGTTTGCCGGCACGCCGAGGGTCTATGAGTTCGTGCGCAAATACGGGATCAAGGCGGCATGGGGCTCGGATGTCCTGTTCTCTCCCGAATTGACCCCGCGCCAGAACATCATGTTGACCCACCTCGCCAACTGGTACACGAACACAGAGACCCTGCGCATGGCGACATCGGTCAATGCGGAACTTCTTGCGATGTCCAATCTTCGCAATCCGTACGCGGGCAAGCTGGGGGTTATACAGGAAGGTGCCTTGGCGGACCTGCTGGTTCTGAACGGCAACCCCCTCGAAGATATCCGTCTGATCGAGGACCCTGGAACGAATCTGGCCGTCATCATGAAGGACGGCCATTTTCACAAGAACACGCTGTGAGACAGCGCCCGACCTCGGCGCGGCTGGTCGGGCAAGAGGAATTCAGCCCTCCGGTATCTCGCCCGGTCGATAATCGGGCAGCCTGCCGGCCGGCAATATCGTCAGGAAGGCGAGGCCGGCCATGATGAGGAAGCCGATCTTGAGCGCCAACAGCCTCGACTCCGTATTGATGCGGAGCGCCTCGGCTTTCTGTTCCGGTGTGGCCGTCGTGGCTGCCAGGACCGATTCGAGCCGCTCGTTGCTGACGAATGTGATGCTGTCGAGATTGACCTGGGATTGAATCTCGATTGGCAAGTTCGGATTTTGCGCAAGCTGGCGCATGACGCCGGCACTCAGCAGACCGACAAGAAGCGCACCGGCAACGGCCGTGCCGACAGCCGCGGCCAGGTTGTTCGTCGTTCCGCGGAGCGACCCGACATCTCCGGCGAGTTCCTTCGGCGACGCCGTGACCAGCACATTGAACACCAACGTGACCAGCGATCCCTGGCCTATGCCGAAAAGGACCAGCCCGAAGAGCACGGGGATCGTGCTCCAGTCGTTGCGCACGACGAAGGCAAGCCAGACGAGCGCTACGGTACAGAGCGCAAAGCCGAGACGACCGATCTGTCGGGGGCTGAGCCTGCCATAAAGACGGACAATCAGCATGGCCGCGAAGAACACCGTCAGATTGAACGGCAGCATTGCAACAGCGGTTGCCAGGGGCGAACGTCCCTGCACGATCTGGATATAGAGCGGCACGGAGAAATTGAGCGCAGCCTCGAGCGCCACGACAGAAAACATGGCATAGACGGCTGCGCGTTCCTGCGGCGATTCCAGCACTGTGAGCGGCAGCAAGGGTGTCAGGCCGGCAGCCTCGCGGCGGCGCGTCCACATCAAGAATGCCTGCCCGAGCACGATACCCACCACGATCATTATCGGGGCCGGTGACAGGCCGATCAGGCTGAACGGGGCGGTCGGCCGCGCCAAGGCAAGTCCCCATCCATTCAGGTTGTTGAAGCCGAAGCTGATGAGGATGATCGCCACAGCCGCAAGCAGCACCCCGACGAAGTCGATCTGCACATCCGGGCGGCCGCGGTCGGGCTTGAGCCGGAAGCTCAAAAGCAGGACGAGAGCCGAAACGACAACCAGAATGCCAAAGACCGGCCGCCAGCCGATAAAAGTGCCGAGCACGCCGCCGATCAGGAAAGCCAGCACGCCGGCACCCGCTCTGGCCGATCCCAGAGCGCCCAGGGCCGTCGCCTGCTGGGTGCCATGGTAATTCTCGGCGATCAGCGCGACGAGGGCGGGAACGATAACGGCCGCGGCAGCACCGCACAGCGCCTGCGCAGTGATCATCGCCGTTGCGTTCGGGCTCGAGGTCATGAGAACCTGCGCCAGGCCGAAGACGACGACAGCCAGGCGAAACACCTGCAGCGCACCGAAGCGCTGAACGAGCTTGGCTCCCAGCATGACGAAGCCCGCGACGATCATAGAGTAGGCAACAATGCCGGTCGCCACGACCGTCGGGCCAACGCCAAAGCTTTCAACCATTCCGCTCAGCGCCACCGGCAATGACGCCACATTGAACGACATGATTGCCTGGCCGAACGCGATTGCGACCATGGGAATCCATGATTCCCGCTCTTCAGAACGATCTTGCTGAGCGTATGTTGGTGCGGCCATGCGCTGTATCCCCTCCCGGAGCCTGGCGATAATGAAGTTAACTGCCCGGTGACGACAGGAGCAGGTCGAGCCCCAGGCGTTGCGACAGGAATTGCGTCGCCAATTGTCCCTTCACACTGTTTCCGGCTGCATCGAGCGGAGGCGCAAAGGTGCCCAGCCCTCCCTTGCCGGGCGAGACGGTGACAATTCCTCCCCCGATACCGCTTTTGCCGGGGAGTCCGATCTCGTAGAGCCAATCGCCGGACGTTTCATACAGACCGGCCGTGAGCATTACGGCCAGGGTGTAGTGGCACACGTCGGGCTTGACCACCTGCTCGCGCGTCAGTGGATTGAAACCGCCATCGGCCAGTGTCGCGCCCATAACGGCGAGATCCCTTGCACTCACATTCAATGAGCACTGTCGGGTATAGAGTTCGGTCGCCTGTAGGGGATCACAATAGATGCGCCCCATGCTTTGAAGCATCCAGGCAATGCTCCGATTGCGAAAGTTCGTCTCCGACGCCGAGGCGTAGACCTCTTCGTTGACCGACAGCTGCCGACCGGCAAAACGAGACAACCCATCAAGGATGAAGCGCCATTTCGCTTCTTCGCTTTCTCCGGGCACCAGGCTCGTCGTGGCGATGGCCCCTGCATTGACCATCGGGTTGGAGCGTCCGTCCGGGTTGCGTTCGACACCGGCAAGAGAGTTGAATGCGTAGCCCGTCGCGTTGACGCCGAGCCGCTCGCGCGCACTCGTCGCGCCGATCAGGTCGCAGATCAAGGCGAACATGAACGGCTTGGATACGCTCATGATGGTGAATTCGTGTTCGGCGTCTCCGACGGAAAATTCGCGCCCATCCGCTCCCACGACGCATATGCCGAACAGGTCGCCCGGCACGCCGGCAAGGGCCGGATATACCTGGGACGTTTGTCCCAGCGTGACGGATCCGAAGCGTTCATGAGCTTCCGTCACCAGCCGCGCGACGCGGTCGGTCGGCGGGAGGTCTCCTGTCGAAACGTGGGAGGATTCAGGATCAAGAAAAGGGTCCAGCAGATCCATGCACCCTCCATGGGCAGCCAAGGTCGATACTGTTGTCCCCGTCCAGAAGATACAACTCTAGATCAACGGATGGATGCCAGCAATGCTGGCGATGAATTTTGTCGATTGAACTGCAGATGGCACTATGCCTGCTTCTTGGCGCATGACAGTCGCCGCGCCACATCGGAGATCGACTCCCCACCCAAGGCGGTTATAGAAACTCTGACACCACCCGTTGGTGCAAATGTGCTGCCGCACCCCTTGCAGCAGCCTGCCGGCTTTCCCAGCCGTCGTCGATCTTGCCCAAATATGCGTTACGTGCGTGGATCAGCGTATCAGCTTCCAGTTCCGGCATTCGAGACGCTGCCCATGTGGCCGCAGCATCCTTGGCGATGAACTCGCCCGTGACCACTGTCCGCCACATCCGGGCGAGGGTCAGCAAAACGTTCCGCTCATCCCCACGCAGGCCGTCGAGAAGTGTGGGGAGCGCATCGCGCATTGCGCGATGGACATGTTCCAACGGGATTTTCAGGCAGAAGCTCTTTCGTGTCGGGACCAAACAGGAGAACAGCCTCCTGTCGAGCCTGAGCGAGCACCAGCGTGTTTTCCGGATCGGACACCGGCATGGGAAGCTGTCCGGCTTCAAAGGCGTCCCGCAACCATTCGCCATAGATAAATTCGGCCCGTGCCGGGAACTTCGGGGCGGCGAGCTCAGCTTCCAGAAACACCACCACCTCGATGCAGCGCGGGCCGCCGGGCGGGGCCGGATGGCGAGCAGAGACTTGCAGCAACGCTGACAGAAGGTGTCTGCGTTGCTCCTCTGACATGGGGCGGTCGATGACAGCAGGCAGGTCAATATCACTCTGTGGTCGCAGACCACTCGAGACAGCCGATCCATGCAGATATACGGTAAGGAGCGCGTCCTGAAGGCTGCTGCGCATGGCTTCTGTTGCCGCCTGCATCTGCTCAAGCTGAACTACTCTCCCTGCCTCCATTACTCAGCTCGACCTATTAGACGAATGAACTACCACATGATTGTCGACAAAGTCCGCATGGCGATCGTAGCAGACGATCGTCTTCCCCCAACCGTGCCCTTCGTGAAGGCGAAGTTTCGAGCCGATTGAGCCATTCGATCGACGTTCGACGAACGTCGCCGAAGTAAGAATCTGAGAGGTTGAGCCCAATGCCCTATCCGCACGTGTGCAGCCTGCCCAGAGATGGGCGGCGCATCACGCGTTAAGATCCAACGCTTCGCATCGGCTTCTCATAGCGCCACACTTCAAGCTGAAAGGTGCCATCGGGTGTTTCCAGTTCGTTGATCATGGGGCCGACACGGTGCCAGCCGCTCTTCTCGTAGAACCGTGCGGCCCGTTCGTTGCCGATCGCGCAGGCGAGCCACGCCTTTGTCACGCCGTTGGCGGCCAACCGTTTTTCGGCATCGACCAGAAGCGCGGCTGCCACCCCGGCTCCCCTCGCTTCCCTGGAGACAAACAGTTGATAAAGCTCGTCCTGCTTGATCATGCAAAAGCCGACCGGCTGGCCGAAAGCACCTGCCACGCGAACATTCGGCAGATCGTCGTGCAGTCGTTGTCGGAAACTTTCGAGTGTGCGATGTCGAGCCAAGTCTGCCGGGAGGATGCTGGCATGAGCATCCTGCCAGCTGTCATACCAAAGCCGGGCAAGCCGGTCGATCTCCGCGCTTTTCGCTGATCGTAGACTGATGGAATGCATGAGAACCTCGCTGCTGAACGAGATGAGACCTGGGTTGATGTTTGACCGGAGCCCTTATCTACAGCCGGTGGCGTCGGCCGGCTTGCCTGTCTCCTGTACCCCGACGAGGTAGCGCCAGGGCTGAGAGCCGCGCGGCCCACAAAGCGCGGCGTCTCTCGGGCGGCAGGCCGGAACACCTCGACGGGCCAATGATGGGCTGACTGACCGGCGGAGTCTTGCCTCTTTTCCGGCTGCCATTCTTGAGCGGGGCTGTGATCGCTTTGATGGGTTGGAAGAGTCGATGATCATCAGACGCCTGTTGAAATTGAATGACTGCCAGGCAATGTATCATCGTTGGGAGAAATTCTGATGATAAATGACAACGACATGAAACATCTTCGCCGCTGCGTTGAGCTGGCGAGGACTGCCATCGAGGCAGGCGACGAACCGTTCGGGTCAGTCCTGGTCTCCGGCAACGGGAAGGTGCTGTTCGAGGATCATAACCATGTGGCGGGCGGCGATCACACCCAGCATCCGGAGTTTGCAATCGCGCGCTGGGCCGCCAACAATATGTCGCCTGATGAGCGCACCGCGGCCCCGTGTACACGTCGGAAGAGCACTGTGCGATGTGCGCCGCTGCTCATGGCTGGGTCGGTCTCGGTCGCATAGTTTACGCCAGTTCGTCGCAGCAATTGGGTGCCTGGCTGGGAGAGCTCGGCGTCAGCCCCGCTCGTGTCCGGGCGCTGCCAATCAATCAGGTTGTCGATGGCGTCGCAGTTGAAGGGCCGGTCCGTTCTCTTTCGGATGAAATTCGGCAGCTTCATCAAAGCTTTCATGCTCGGCATAGACATTGACGTCGATCGGAGCAATTCCTCGGCTCATTCCAGTACTCGCAGCAGCTCCATCTTCGAGGAAACGCCAAGCGTATGGTGGATCGTGCCGAGATAGGTTCGCACCGTGGATGGCGCGACAAGAGATGCCGCTAATGCAGGAACATATTTTCTGCACCCCAACGAACGCCAATTCTTGCGCCACAAACGCTCGCAACCTCGCCAACGCATCGGGGATCTTCTTTGGCAGGTACGCGATAGCGCCATTATCCGGAGAGTGTCGGAGAGCATAAGCTCTGTATTGCCCTCGTTGCAGGAGGGCAAATCGGGGCCGGTCCCATCCACCCCCGCGATATGGCCGGTCCCGCAGATCTCTCCGACGGCGAAGTTCAGGACATTCGGTGCACTCCAAACAAGGCCCGCTGGCGGAGCGTTTGCGATTTAGGGACCCAAATGGCTGTCAGTCAGTCCCTGTGTTATGGCGCAAGGATTCAGGATCTGAGGCAGGCACAGGGCGGCCGCGACCACCTGTCTGCGCATTCCGACGAAACCGGCCAGTGATTCCGAACAATCGCCGGCCACCCTTTCCAATTTCATTCCGGCCGGAATTCCAATTTGAAA
>NZ_WOAC01000048.1 GCF_009749525.1 Mesorhizobium xinjiangense
AACCGTCTGCGTGTCTTCATGCTGGATCGTCCTTTTCATCGATCGATCCACCTTAAGCCCCTGTCTCAGAAACCGGCACCACCTCTGTACGGTGCTGTAGGTCCCGTCTGCGGCGGCGCTCTCAAGCGACGTCATCTCCCAAGCGCCCACGATGGGAGATTTGTTTTTCTTGCGCGATGACCGGCGCGCTTAGCGCCATCGCCAAAGCCAAGGTCGCAATCCTCAAGTTGAACTTCATTGGAACGGTCCTTTTGCTTGGTGGCAATTTTTTGTGTGGGGCAGCGCCCCCTTTAGCGTCAGACTGGCTAAAGCGTCGGACGGAACAGGATTTCGTTGATCGCGAAGGCCACGGCGCGAACGAGGGCGGGAACTGCCAGCGCGGTGTCGAGAAGTGAACGGCGGGAATGGCGGGGGTCATCGTTGGCTCCTCCGGTGCGACAATGCGAGACAGGCGCAAAGTGCCGAGCCACCGAGCAAAGTGGCCGAGAGGGCAAAGGTGACTTGCCAGCCAAGAAGATCGAAAACGAGACCGCCGGTAGCCGCGCCGGCCATGATGGCCAACTGGATGGTTGCGACCTGAAGCCCGCCACCAGCCTCCGCTTCGGGGCCGAGCGTCCGGGCAAGCCAGGTACCCCAGCCGACAGGGGCCGCCGTTCCGAAGAACCCCCACAGGACGATCAGCGCACCGACACCGACCTGCACCTGCGCGGACAAGATCATCAGCACCGCAAGTCCTGCCATGATCGCCGGAATGGCGATCAACAGGCCATAGAGGTGCGTTCGCAGAAGGCGGCTAATCGCCCAGGTTCCCGCCAGACCCGCAAGCCCGAGGGCGAGAAAACCGCCCGTGAGCATGGGAACGGAAAAGCCTGCCACCCCTTCAAGGTACGGCCGCAGATAGGTGAAAAGCGCAAACTGCCCCATGAACAGCAGGAAGATCGCTGCCATGCCGAGCGCTACCTGACGGCGGAAAAGCAGACCGAGAGGATTGGCGCGCCGGATGCCGCGGGGAGGAAGGGACGGCATGTGGATCCGCTGCCAGACGAGCGCGAGCACAGCGACCGGAACGATCAGCGCGAAGGCGCCGCGCCAGCCGATGATGTCGCCGAGCCAGGCGCCAAGCGGCGCGGATATTGTGGCGGCGATCGCGTTGCCGGCGTTCAACGCGGCGAGCCCTTGCTGCACCTGCTCTGCCGGCAGCAGCCGCATCACGATGGCGGTCGACATCGACCAGAATCCGCCGATGGCGACGCCCAGCAACGCGCGACCGATCATCAGCACCGGATAGGTCGGGGCGAAGGCGACAATCAGCGCCGAGACGATGAGCAGCGCCGCGAAGGCGGACTGCACCAGCTTGCGGTCGACACGCCGCGTCAGCCCGGCAATCGTGAGGCTGGTGATGACGGCGAAAAGACCGGAGATCGAGATCGCCTGGCCGGCCCGTCCCTCGCTGACGCCGAACTCGCCCGCGATCGGGGTCAGCAGGCTGACCGGCATAAATTCCGAGGCGATGAGAACGGCGACGCAGAGAGCCATCGACATGACCGCGCCCCAGGCGGAGCGCGTATCGGCTGGTTGTACTGTGAGTGTCGTGGACATTCTGCACCTCGCTTCCAGCTGCAGAGCCGGCTTTCGATGGGGCAGAGATAGCAGCCGCCAGACAAATGGATTAGACGTGCAAATACGATTGCATTAATCGACAGAGCGCATGAATGTATCGCCTGTCAGGGGGGCCGCAGATGGCAAGGGGACAGTTTAATGACTTGCTGTGGTTCCTGGCCGTTGCCGAGGAGCGCAGCTTCACGCGCGCTGCGGCCAAGCTCGGCATCGCCCAGTCCACGCTCAGCCACACCATCAAGCGACTGGAGACGCAGATGGGCATCCGGCTCCTGACGCGCACCACGCGCAACGTCGCGCCGACCGAGGCAGGAGAGCGCCTGCGCCAGGCACTGGCGCCGCGCGTGGAAGAGATCGAGGCGGAAATCGCGTCGCTGACCGAGTTTCGCGACAAGCCTGCAGGGACGATCAGGATCACGTTGTCCGATCACGCGCTCCAGAGCTACGTTTGGCCGAAGCTGCGGCCCGTGCTTGTAGACTATCCGGACATCAAGCTTGAGCTGAACATCGACAACGGCTTTCGCAACATCGTCGAGGAAGGATTCGATGCGGGCGTTCGCCTTGGCGAAAGTGTCGAGAAGGACATGATCGCGGTGAGGATCAGCCCCGATTGGAGATTGGTGGCGGTCGGGTCACCCGGATACCTGAAGACGCATCCCGCGCCGGTCCACCCGGAAGAGTTGATCGGGCACAACTGCATCAACCACCGGCACCTCAGGGCCGGCGGGCTCTACGCCTGGGAGTTTGAAAAAGATGGGCAGGATCTACGCGTCCGGGTCGATGGCCAGCTCGCCTTCAATTCCTCGCACGCGATGATCGATGCGGCGCTGAACGGCTACGGCATCGCCTACATTCCGGAGGATACGGTCGTGCAGCACATTGCGGCCGGAGACCTGGTGCAGGTTCTGGACGACTGGTCGCCCTTCTTCGCCGGATACTACATCTACTATCCCAGTCGGCGGCAAAACCTGCCGGCGTTCAGGATCATCGTGGACGCGCTTCGCTATGTGGAGCGATGACTGATAAGTGGAGAGCTATTCGAAACCACCGGATTCTTGAGCGTCGTCAGTAGCGGATGGCGGCTTTCAGGGTCGTTGGCAGCGCCGCGAAACGGCGAACATCGGGGCGTGAAACAGTAATCTGCGGTCCGGCTACGGAAGTAGCGTTTAGGTCACCTCGGTCGATGAGGATGATGTCGCTCTGGCGTGCTCCAGCGTAGAAGATACAACGTTAGGGTATCGAGGCTACGGACCGCTACCGTCGATCCCACACCTACCGGAAATACGCCACAGGCTCCGATTGTTCTCTAGAAGCTTGGCAGCATAGAGTAGCACAGCATGATCGCCGATACTCGGTGGCAAGCGCTTGGGGGAGCGATCGCGATGAAGGATGTGTGGGAGGACTGGAGACTTTACGAGCGCCTGGTTGCCCGGTTGATGCAGACCAACTGTCGACGGAGTTTTGCGTGACTCCGAATGCTTCGATCCTAGGTGCCATCACGGGTGTCAAGCGACAGATCGACGTTTTGATCGAAGCGCGACACGATACCGACAACACTCGGCGGATCATCGTCGACGCGAAGCGGCGGAAGCGCAAGATCGACGTAAAGGACGTAGAGACCTTCCGGGGTATGATGGAAGACGTAGGTGCCACCCATGGGTATCTCGTATGTCCTTATGGACATACGGCAGCCGCGGAGAAGCGCGCACAGACGGCGGTGAGCATCCGTTTGCTGCCGCTTGACCGTCTTGAGGATTTCGATCCGAGAACTTGGCCACGCTGCTCACGTCCCAAGTGCAAGAACGGACGCGTTTTTTGGGACGGCTATCCGGAGGTCTCGCTTGGCCTTCTGGCGCTCGACGGTACCGAAGCCCAGACCCGGCACGCGTTCGTCCATAGCGTCGGCAAGTGCGATCGTTGCGGGGTCTTTCACGTATCCTGTGCGACCTGCCATCAAATCCTCTGCATTCCCGAGGACAACGAAACCGACATAGGCCATCAGTGCGAGTGCCGATTGCCGTGGTTCTGGCTTGCCTCGATCGAAGAGGATGAGCGCGGGGCGCGGTCAGCCGAACTTCATCTCGTTATGGGTACCAGCGAGGTCCGGACGGTGAACCGGCGATCTCTATCAACAGCGTGATTGCGCGCACGATGTGGTGTGACGCTCGACGGCGAATGCGTCAGCTTCCCAAAGGGTGCGGCGAGAGGTTTTGTCCGAATTCGCGGCGTAATGCTGATGCTGAATATCGGGTGTTGCAGCGAGCGACCCTGTCGAGGCTTGACTGTGAAATAGCGTGCAATATTCCGAGTTCGCAGTGATCGGCTTCCAAATAGGACCCATCACTGTTGCGTGTCAGGTAGGGATTTTGTCATGGGCCGTTTGTACGGAAGATAAATAGCGCCTTCTGTGAATGGGATTCACAAAATGCATATGCTGTGATAGATTTTCACGGACGGTGAAGGAAATGCACAGCACGGGCTCAACCTGGTGAAACTATTTCGCAGAGGATGTAATGGGTGAATGGCCCTCGCAAACGGTGACGCATTTTCGCGGCCGACCCTTGCCAGAGGCTGGCGTGCCCGTCGGATATGCTGCATTGATGGAGCGCTATGGCCTCATCCTGCCGCTTCCGCCCCGCCTCTCTGCGATTGCCGGGCGCCACCACCCAGTATCGAACGAAGCCTGGCTCATGCAGACGCCCCGGCATCAACCGGATGCGAGCCTTGCCAGCCAGCTCACCTATGCCCTCAGGTACGAGGGAATCGACCTTTCTGTCCTATGGCAGATCTTTTCGATAGTCGATGGTCGCGAGCTTGAGGCATTCGTGCGCGAAACGCCGACGGGCACATTTGCACGCCGTACATGGTTCCTCTTTGAATGGTTGACGGACCGGCGGCTTGACCTGCCGGACACTGGAAAAGTTCGCTTAGCTCCGGTCGTGGACCCGCAGTTGCAATTCGCGCTTTCGAAGGGTGAACCCTCGCCCCGGCACAAGGTGGCGAATAACCTTCCGGGGACGCCAGCCTTCTGCCCCCTCGTGCGACGAACGCCGGCGATGGTCGCATTTGAAGGCAAGGCGCTTGCACTGCGCGCACGCGAAGCGATCGGCAGGATTCGGCCGGACCTTGTTGCACGGGCCGCTGCATTCATGCTGCTCAACGATTCAAAGTCATCCTTCGAGATCGAAGGCGAGCGGCCGTCGGGAAACAGGACGGCTCGCTGGGGGCAGGCGATCGCGCAGGCCGGGAGCCGGGAGTTGACGGTGGCGGAGCTTGATCGTCTCCAGCGGATCGTCATTGGTGATGCTCGTTTCGTGCGCTTGGGGCTACGCCAAGAGGGCGGCTTTGTTGGCGTGCACGATCGGGAAAGCAATATACCGATACCCGACCATGTGAGCGCCCGGCACGAGGATCTTCACTCGCTGGTAGAGGGGCTGACCCAGTTCGCCCGCTTGTCGGCGGAAGGTGGACTGGATCCGATCGTGGCCGCAGCGAGCCTCGCCTTCGGCTTCGTCTACATCCATCCCTACGTAGATGGGAACGGGCGGCTCCACCGCTGGCTGGTCCACCATGCATTGGCCGCCGCCCACTTTAATCCGCCCGGATTGGTCTTCCCCGTCAGCGCGGCAATCCTGCGACAGCTCGAACGCTACCGTACTGTACTGGAATCCTATTCTCAGGCCTTGTTACCGCTCATCGACTGGCGGCCAACGCCGGACGGCAACGTCGAGGTCCTTAACGATACTTCAGCTTATTATCGCTATTTCGATGCCACAGCCCACGCCGAGTTTCTCAACGGCTGCGTCGAACAAACCATCGAGCAGGACCTGCCTTCCGAAGTCCATTTCCTTGAGGCCTTCGACAAGTTCTCGAAGGACGTCCAGGAGATTGTCGATATGCCGATGGCGAAGGTCGAGCTGCTCCAGAAGTTCTTGGCGCAGGGAAACGGCAAGCTATCCCAGCGCGGGCGGAACAAAGAATTCGCGGCCCTGGAAGAGACTGAGGTCACGCAGGCCGAGCGTGCGTTTGCGGCCGCCTTTGGCGCGCCGCAAGAGGAGGGGTAAGGTGGCATGGAAGTTGGGCTAGACATCCGAAGGAAGCAGCTTGCGGAACCGATTGCGGAGCGCGGTGGGATTGTTGACATCGCACTCCCATACCGTAATGACGCGCCAGCCCAGCGCCTCAAGCGCCTTGGCCGAGGCGGCGTCGCGCTCAACATTGCGCGCCAGCTTTGGAATCCAATAGTCGCGGCGCGTTCGCGGTACATTCGCCAACTTGCAGCCCGCGTGCTGGTGCCAAAAGCATCCATGCACTTGGATAACCGTGTGGTGCCTCGGCAAGACAATGTCCGGATTGCCCGGCAAGTCGCGCCGGTGGAGGCGAAAGCGGTAACCCATGGCATGCAAGCATCGACGCACGACGAGCTCCGGCTTCGTGTCCTTCTGCCGGTTACCTCGCATGATCCTAGATCGTGCCGCCGAAACGGTGGGCTCTTCCGTTTTCATCCTGTGCCCTATGCTTGTGCAGCATTCCGCGGAATGAAACCATCCACTCATCGTTGATGATGCCGCATCAATTCCTGCAGATACAGGATCATACGCGGGAGCCCGACCTGATCGCGCCATGGCCATACGGGAAAGCGGCCTTCAAGCTGCCGCCCTGGATGAAGGGGTGAGGTCGGCGATGTCTGCCACTGTCTCACCTCCCTTGCTGTCCTGTCGAAATGTCACAAAGCGATTTGGTTCGCTGGTTGCCATCGACGATTTGAGCTTCGATCTGCCTGCCGGGGAAATCCTCGGCATCGGCGGCCCGAACGGCGCCGGAAAGACCACCTTGTTCGAGATCATCTCGGGACATAACACGGCCACAAGCTGCCAGATCCTGCTCGAAGGACGGGATGTGACACGCTGTTCGCCCGTGCAGATGTGCCATGCGGGCATGGCGCGGGTTTTCCAGCTGAACACGGGCTTCGATAGCCTCAGTGTCCGCGACAACGTGCGCGTGGCGGCCTATTACGGCCGCCGCAACCGCATTGTCCCGGGTATCAGCATGGAGCCTGCGGTCGAGGAAGGATCCGTTCACCGGCACGGTTTTTGTGTTCCGGTCCAGGCGCGCCGACCGTTTGAAACTCTTGTATTTTGACGGCACCGGCCTGG
>NZ_WOAC01000049.1 GCF_009749525.1 Mesorhizobium xinjiangense
CCGCGCATCGCAAATCACTCCATCGCTCCCAGCCGAGTGAATCACAATTCCCGTGCCATTGTTGGAGTTTTTCAGCAACCTGCTAGATGCCTTCGCCTGCAAGTTCGTCGGCCAAGCGTTCCACTTCTTCCTGGGCGTTGCGCATCATCGGATAAACTCCGAGCGCGCGCTCGAACGCCTCCAGTGCCAGTTTGTCATTCCCGGTCGCCCTCATGATTGCGCCCATGCCGCTCAACGCGCCGAAATGGCGCGGCTCGAGTTGCAGGGTGCGACTGATGTCGGCCATCGACTTGGCATAATTGTTCATCATGAAATGGACTGTGGCGCGCCGGTTCCACGCCTCGGCGTAATCGGGCTGCAGGACCAAGACCTGATCGAGGAAATCCAGCGCAACGTTGAATTTCTTCTCCCGCGTCGCCTCGTTCGACCATTGCATCAACAGATCGATCGTCGCGCTGCCGGATTTCAGCCATTCGCCCCAGATCCTGTTGGCGATGCGCTCGGCCGCCTTCTCGTTGCGCTCGCGCTTCAACTCGCCGAACAACTCGTCCAGTCGGCTCTGTGAGCGCTCACCTTCGGGAACCGGCATGTCGGGTGCCGGCGCAGGCAATTCGGGGTCTTCGGGGAGGCCGGGCGGATTGGGCAGGTCAGGCCCTTGGGCCAGTGCCGGACCGCACAACAACGCAAATATGGCTATGTAACGCAAAAAGCTCCGCATCCCGGTCATGCTAAACCCGGATCGCGGAGCCTGAAAGTGAAAATCGCGTGAGCGGCCCGGCGGCCTCAGCCCTGGCGGGCCTTGAAGCGCGGGTTCGACTTGTTGATGATGTAGACGCGGCCCTTCCGGCGGACCATGCGGTTTTCCCGGTGACGGGTCTTGAGCGCCTTGAGCGAATTCGTGATCTTCATGGTCTTTGCTCGTCGAATATGGCCCGCGGGCCGAACTGAAAGGCGCGCCCGAAGACGCGCCCGAAGAAAATGTTGCAGCCTCATAGACGCAACGCCCGCGTCCTGTCAACCGTGCGGGCCGGGATTGGCGCCAAATCCGCGGCGCATTTCAGCCCTTCGACAGGCGCGTGAAATGGCCCATCTTGCGGCCCGGCCGCGCCTCGGCCTTGCCATAGAGATGAAGCATCAGATCGGATTCGCGCAGAAGGTCCGGCGCATTCCCTACTTCATCGCCGATCAGGTTTTCCATCACGCAATCGCCATGACGGCGGGGATCGCCGAGCGGCAGGCCGGCGACGGCCCGGATATGCTGCTCGAACTGCGAGACGGTGCATGCGGCTTCCGTCCAATGGCCGGAATTATGGACACGCGGGGCATATTCATTGACAAGCGCCCGGCCATCGGCGAGCGCGAAGAATTCCAGCCCGATGACCCCCACATAGTCGAGCCCGTCGAGCAGCGCGAAGGTTGCACGGCGCGCCTGCTCGGCCATTGCGGGTGCAAGCCCGGCGGGAACCGTCGAGGAGCGCAAAATGCCGCCCTGATGAACGTTGCGGGCGGCATCATAGGCCCGCTTCGTGCCATCACCATCGCGCGCGGCGATGATGGAAAACTCGCAATCGAAGTCCACCAGGGCTTCGAGGATCAGCGGCACGCCGCCCATCGCGTCGAAAACTCCGCGGCAATCGTCTGCCGTCGCGTTGCGAAAGACGCGCTGGCCCTTGCCGTCATAGCCCAAGCGGCGCGTTTTCAGCACGCCGCTGCCACCGAACCCGGCCAAGGCCTCGGCGAGCGCGGCATCGTTATCCACAGCCCTGAAATCGGCTGTGGATATTCCGAGCGCGTTGAGGAGCCGCTTTTCGGTCAGCCGGTCCTGCGCCTTTTCCAGCGCCAGCGGTGGCGGGAAGACCGCAGTCTGGACCTCGATGCGCCTGGCGGCGGCCACCGGAACGTTCTCGAATTCGTATGTGATGACATCGGCCCGCGCGGCCAGTTCGGCCAGCGCCGCCTCGTCGTCATAGGCCGCAACGATCTGGCTGTTGGCAAGCTGGGCGGCAGGACAATCGGCCTGCGGTTCGAGCACGATGGTGCGGTAGCCGAGCCGGGCCGCGGCCATGGCCAGCATGCGGCCGAGCTGGCCGCCGCCGATGATCCCGATCGTCGCGCCCGGCAGGAGCGGCGCCGTCATGCCGTATCGTCCTGCGGCGCCAGAGCGACCTTGTCACGCTGGGCGGAGCGCCAGGCGTCCAGCCGCCCGGCCAGTTCCGCATCGCCCAGCGCCAGGACGGAGACCGCCAATAGCGCCGCGTTGACGGCACCGGACCGGCCGATGGCGAGCGTGCCCACGGGTACGCCGGCCGGCATCTGGACGATCGACAGGAGCGAGTCCTGACCGGAAAGCGCTTTTGATTCAATGGGAACGCCGAAGACGGGCAATGGCGTCAGCGCCGCCGTCATGCCGGGCAGATGGGCCGCACCGCCGGCACCCGCGATGATGACGCGGTAGCCCGCATCGCGCGCGCCACGCGCAAATTCATAAAGCCGCTCGGGCGTGCGATGGGCCGAGACGATCAGGGATTCATATGTGACGCCCAGGGCATCCAGTGTATCGGCCGCATTCTTCATGGTCGGCCAGTCGGACTGGCTGCCCATGATGATGGCGACATCGGCGCGCTCGCTCACCAAGGCTCATCCTCTTGTCTGCCGGAAATGGCGCCATAGCCGAAACCCGCAATGGCCGCAAGTTCGGCCGCGTGGCGATGTCAGGCGATGATATCGGGAATGATGCGGTCCTCGAGATGCTTCAGTCGATCCTTGATGACCAGTTTCTTCTTCTTCATGCGCTGTATTTGCAGCGGATCGCAGCCGGTCGTGATCATGGCTTCGATGGCTGCATCGAAATCCGCATGCTCCTGCTTCAAGCGCGCAAATTCGAGACGAATCTCGGCCTGTTCCTGTTCGTGCATCAACGGTTCCCCGACGCCGCTTGATGGCGCCAAATATGGCGAGCGCGACGGTTATCCATCCGCCTGCGGCCTATATCACATTTCGGCCTGTCGGAAAATGCTACTAGCGAGCGTTCGACAGCGACCGGAAGTGATGGCAGACTGTCATCGCGATGACATGTTGCGCATCCGGCAGAAGCTGCGAGCATGCCATTTGCGTCGAGGAAACCATGAAAGGAACTCCCAATCATGTCTCTATCATCCCATCTCGAAGAGTTGCAGCGCAAGCATGGCGAGATCGAACGCAAGATCGACGAGGCCCTTGCCCACCCTTCATCGGATGACCTTGAGATCAGTAGTCTCAAGCGGCGCAAGCTGGCACTGAAGGACGAGATCGAACGGCTCAAGACAAACCGAACGACGCACTGACCTTGCAGATATGCATGGGATCTGTTCGGCGGCCCCCTGGCCGCCTTTTTTTTGCCTTTTGATCGGCTCGCCCTTCACGAAATCCGCCCGCCGATCCAATCCCGGAAGATGGCGCCGCGTGCGGCCGGCAATCGCCGATGAGACGTCACGAGCCGTCATGTTTCCACGGTCGAATGTCCTTGCGAAAACTCAACCCGATTCGCCCCGAGCGGGTTCCGGCTCGATATCCGTCGCCTCGGGATCGGGCTCGGCGTCGGCGATGGATTCCGGGTTCGCAACCTCGTCCATTTCCGGCTCCGGCTCGCTGCGCGGGTCGAGCCTCAAGAGCTCCGGCGTGACCGCGCGCTCGGAGGGATGGGTCATGAAGGACTCGCGTTCGTCAACGGGAACTGCGGCGCGCCGAGTGGTGCGCATGAGTACATAGGCAGCGAGCGCGAAATGCGCCAGCGCCGTCGCCAGGAACAGGCTTTCGGGGCGCATCCGCTCCATCAGCACGGCACCCGCCAGGGGTCCGATCATGGTCCCGAAGCCGTAGAGCACCAGCAGCCCGCCGGTAACCTTGACGAAATCGCCCTGGCCGGCGTGGTCGTTGGCATGGGCCACGGTGATCGAGTAGAGCGTATAGGCGAGCGCTCCATAGGCCGCGGTCAGTGCGATGACGATATAGCCGCTGCGCGCCATCGCGAGATAGATCAACAGTCCGATGATGGCACAGCCGAAGGAGGCGGCCGCGAGCACGTAACGACGGTCCATTCGGTCCGAGATGCGTCCGATCGGCATCTGCATGGCAGCGCCCGCAATCACGGTCAGGCTCATCATCACCGCGATATCGAGCGTCGATATGCCGATCCTCGCGCCGTAGACGGCACCCAGCGTGCCCCACGCGCCGTTCGCCACGCCGACCAGGATGGACCCCGTGAAGGCGACCGGTGAATTGTCGTAAAGGCCTTTCAGATCCAGCGAAACGCCTTCGATCGGCCGCGGCGCGGCCTGTACGGAAATCGCCGTCGGCAGCAGCGACAGGCAATAGAAGATGCCGGTCACCATGAACAGCGATTGCGTCGTCACGTCGCCTGCCGCGACGATCATCTGGCCGGCCATGATCGCGGCGTAGGTGACCATCATATAGAATGCGAAAACCGTCCCGCGATTGTCGTTCGTGGCGCGCTCGTTGAGCCAGCTTTCGATGACCATGAAGGCCCCGGCCATGGCAAATCCGGTGAATGCGCGCAAAACGATCCAGACATGCTCCTCGACGATAAGTCCGGTCAGAAGCGAGATGATGGCGCCCGAGGCAGCGAACGCGCCGAAAGAGCGCACATGTCCGACCCGTCGCACCAGATGCGGAGCGAAGATGCAGCCGGCGACGAACCCGCCGGCCCAGGCCGTGCCGAGAAGGCCCAGCGAAGTGGTTGAAAATCCTTCCACCTGTCCGCGCAGCGGCAGCAGAAGGCCCAGCAGCCCTGACCCGGTCAAGAGAAAGGCAGTGCCGCGAAGGAGTGCGAAGATGGAACTGAACCCGGCAAGCATATAGAGGGAACCCGGCATCGGAAGCGGTTGAGCAATGGCGCGTGAAAATACCCCATTTGCGGCGTTTCCACGGCGCACTGGCGACGCGTCGTGTCGCTTACGTTTTCATTTGCGGGTCAGCGCCGAAACAGAGCTTCGGCTGCCGCCTTGGTCGATCCTTTGGCCTCGAGTTCCACCTCGAGACGCGCAATCTCCTGACGCAGCATGGCGACGCGTTCACGCAATTCCTCCACCGAAAGCAATCCAAGGTCCTGGCCGACTTGGTGGACAGTGGGGCGTTTGTTCGGTTCCTCGTCCAGAATGGTCATCTCCACACCTTCGGTTTGATCTGGCGCGCATATCTTTGCTTCAAACGTTGCCGTTTGAAGCAACCGCGCGCTACATCGCACCAGACAATACAATTTGAATGCGTCAGGAATCAAAGGGGGCGATCGCGTCATGCGGCGGCGGGTCGTGGCCGGTGCATGGTGGAAGAACCGCCATTCGGAAATTGCCCGCCATTGATGCATCACCGGCTTTTGCGTTGCGATCCGGCCGAAGAAACTGTATATGGGCCTCAATTCCCAAAAGAACCGGTGGCTTAAACCACCGCCCGCGCCAGGGACGCGGGCGAACGAGAGGATTTTATACAATGGCCAACCAGCTTCTGATGCCCAAGGCGACAGCCGTATGGCTCGTCGACAACACCGCCATGACCTTTGATCAGATCGCGTTTTTCTGCCATTTGCACCCGCTCGAGGTGAAGGCGATCGCGGATGGCGAGGCGGCGCAGGGAATCAAGGGCATGGACCCGATCATGACCGGCCAATTGACCCGCGACGAGATCGCCAAGGCCGAGGCCGATCCGAACCACCGGCCCAAGCTCTCCGAGCCGAAGGTGCGCATTCCCGAATCGAAGCGGCGCGGCCCGCGCTACACACCGCTATCGAAGCGCCAGGATCGGCCGAACGCCATTTTGTGGCTGGTCCGCAACCATCCCGAACTGAAGGACGCGCAGATTTCGCGTCTGGTCGGCACCACCAAATCGACGATCGAGCAGATCCGCAACCGCACGCATTGGAATTCGACCAATCTGCAGCCGATGGATCCCGTCACGCTCGGGCTGTGCTCGCAGATCGATCTCGACCTCGAGGTTCAGCGCGCTGCGCGCCATCTGCCGCCTCAGCAGGCCGGTGACGAGACGTTGTTGCCTGCTTCGGTCACCGAATCCATGCCGGTCGAGGACGGCGGGAGCGCGCACAAGGAAGAGCCCGAACTCGACGCCGCTGCCGTCTTCGCCAAGCTTTCTTCGCTCAAGTCGAGCACGCCCAGCGAAGACGAGGAGTAATACGCAGCAGCGCAGCGCCGAGATGACCCCGGAACATCGCGCTGCGCGCCAGATCAATATGTTGGAAGATGTACCTTTCGCTCAAACGATTCCGTTTGAGCGGGACATGTTCTAAGGCCTGTTGAGATTCATCGTGAATTTATGACGGCGGCTGCGAGATGGATGATGGCAATGAACGAGGTGTCGGTTTTGTCGGCG
>NZ_WOAC01000005.1 GCF_009749525.1 Mesorhizobium xinjiangense
GTGAATTTATGACGGCGGCTGCGAGATGGATGATGGCAATGAACGAGGTGTCGGTTTTGTCGGCGCGCATGGCGATGCGTTTGAACTCTTTGAGCTTGCAGAAGAAGTTTTCGACGAGATGACGCCATTTGTACATTTCGGCATCGAGGGGCAGAGGTTGAGACCGGCGCTGGTGCTGGGAAATGACCACCTTTGCACCGCGCTCGTTGAGTTCAGCGACGATAGCGTTGCTGTCGAAGGCCTTGTCGGCGATCAGCGCATCAAAACAGAGCCCGTCGATCAGCGGCGGCACGCCGACGGTGTCGAAGCGGTGGCCGGGGAGGAGCACGAAGCGTACGAGGTTGCCCAAGGCGTCGGTCAGCGCGAGGATTTTGGTTGTCATGCCGCCCTTGGAGCGGCCTATGGCCTGGCTCTGAGTCCCCCTTTTGCGCCTTGGCCGTGGCGGTGGACCTTGACGATGGTGGCGTCGACCATGGCGTATTCCATGTCGGGCTCGTCCGAGCAGGCCTGGAAAAGCCGAATGAAAACATCGGCTTTGACCCAGTCGCGGTATCGCTTGAAGACCGTGTTCCAATGGGCGTCCGTCAGTACGAATCGTTCCATCCGAAGCTTGAATCATGTTCAAGCCGCGGGTGGAATCCTGAATCTCAACAGGCCTTAGATCGGGGGCCGTCGGAAATGTGTTGACCGGCAGCGTCGCTCGCGCAAGCCATCTGCCGCCGAGGAAGCTGAAGGGCTGGGCCACCCGGAAATAGAACTGGTTCGCGTCCGTGTTCAGCCCCGAAAGCTCGCCCGTATACTGCGTCTGGAAATTGACCGCGGTGGTGTTCGCCAGCGGATTGTTCGCCTGCGCAGCAGCGGCATCCTGGGCCATCGCGGTTCCCCCCGACAGCAGCAGTCCGCCGAGTGCAACCATAAGAGCTGTAGTCTTCGTTGGTGACCTCCCAATCTTAACGGGTCGGGTAAGCCTGGCTAAATTTAGCGCCCACGAATGCCGATCGCATATCCGGCATTCGTGGGGCATTTCCCCATCTGGTTGCTTTCCTTGTCGGCCCCACGCGATATTGCACCTGCATAGAGGGTCAGTGAGCTGATCGAAAATCCGTCATTGTACCTTCTCGATATCGCCGGGTTTCCAGCTGCCATCGAGCGCAGCCTGCTGGGGCAGATAGAGCCTCAGGATCGCAAAGAACCCCCTGCCAGGAGCTGTAGCAAGCCAGTTGCCCTCGTCCCCTTCCGGTGCTTCGGGGCCAATGTGGAGAACCGGCTGCCGGTCATCGCCTCTACGAAGTGGCACTGTCGCAATCGGGTGGAAGAACGTCGCCCAACGAGCCGGCTCGCGAAGGCAGCTATGTGTGGCTAAACCGGGCGTTCACATCAAGCAACAATGGCCGCTCCTCAATTTCGACGTTATATGCAATCACACCAATGCTGCATTCCTGCCCCAAAGACCGCTCACTTCCAAAAGGGGAATTTCATGTCGACCTCAGCCGCACCGCAGGCCTTCGACCAGCGCAAGCGCATCCGCTTGTTATGGGCGGGCGGGGTTCTCGTCGCTGCGACTGCAATATTCTCCACCTCGCGATGGAACGAGGCGAATGGATCCCATGAAGCGGTTGAGTTTGCCGGTGTCGGCTTGGTCTTTGCCTGCATTCTGGGACGGCTGTGGAGCGCGCTCTACATCGGCTCGAAAAAGAATCGGGAACTGACGACGCGCGGTCCCTATTCGATGACGCGCAATCCACTTTACTTCTTCTCCACAATTGGCGCGGCCGGCGTCGGACTGATGTACGGCTCTGTGCTGATGGGCCTGCTGCTTTCATTCGTCACTTGGCAGATCTTCCTGGCAACTGCCGCACGTGAAGAAGCCTTCCTGCGCGGACGGTTCGAGACCGCCTATGCAGTCTACGCCGCCCGCACGCCGCTGTTTTGGCCCAACCCGCGTCTTTACCTGGACGATCCAGAAACCACGTTTTCGCCCCTGGCGCTGAAGCGGACGCTCTTCGATGGACTCTATTTTCTCGCTGTCTTCCCGGTGCTGGAACTCATTGAGCACTTTCATGCCGCCGGCTATCTTCCGTCCTTCTTCAGCCTTTACTAACGCCTTCCAAGCGCAGCCGTCGCAGGCTTCACGTCGCGACGCAAACCAGGCAGATCGCCTTTGGCGCACACCCTTTCAGTTTGGGAATAGATGTCGTCTGTCTAGGGGCAGTGGCTGACGGTTGGCGACGAAATGCACGTGGACAGGCTTCAGCCTGTCTAATGCCACTCTAGTGGATAAGCCGGCGAGCTCCGCCTTGATAGTCGTAGTCATCTCCATGCCATCGTGTGAACCGTCGCCCACGCGGACGATGGACGAGCCGCCGACCAATGTCAGGGCTTCGCCGTCGACGACATCGCCACCGGCCGCAACCAGTGAGCTGGCCAATGCCTAGCCCGACAGATGGACCAGGCACAGTCATCGGCAAAAATCTCAAGTGGTTCCGCCGTCAGCCGCGATTACAGTTGCGCTGATTACGGCCGCGCATGTGAGGCCTCTCTGCGGTCGCGCCTACCACGCATGATTGTAGTTGATTGAAAAGGTTTGCGCGCTTGGCGTCGAATCGCGCTTCGCCACGGTGCTGTTGAAGCTGACGGCAATGGCGTCTACGGGAGTGAAGTTGAAACTGCCGCTTACGCCAAGTCTCAGTGTGTTTTGAACATTATCCTGCTCGGTATCATCAATGCGGGTTTCTCCTCCGTAGGAATAAAAGGCATCAGCCGATAGCCAGAGCGCTCTGGTAAGGTTCTGGCTGTAATGCGCTTCAATCGAAAAGAGAGGATCCTGTTCGAGCACACTGCTGCCGTGGTATTCGTCGTTGTAAGTGAATAGCTGCACGTTGGCGTTGACGGCAAGCAGGGCGCCCCAATTATATGGCTGCCCCCAGGAGAGCTGGGGTTTGAATGCCCAGCGGTTCTTGCCCACGTTTAGGATCTTGTCCGGGTCATACCTGCCAGTAGGTGCGGTAATTGCCAGGGAGGCGGTGAGATATTGCTCCGGCTTCCAGTGTGCAAACTCTTCCTGGCTCAGTGCCGGCGCACCGTAGATGCTGGCAACTAGGATGGCCTGGATATCACCTACTCCGTCAGTGGAACTTTCGACGGAAGTGCCGTCGATTTGCGCATCGATGAAGCCATAAGGCGCAATCAGCTGAATGGCACCCACCCGACCGCCGATATCGAACGACCGAGCATAGCGCAGGATCGGCACACTCGCATGAACCGATGCGCCGTCGATCGGCAGGTTGGAATCGATCGAGGCTTCCGCATTCGAATAGGTGTAATAGACATAAAGAAAGTTCATATCGACTGGAACATTGATCCAATCACGCGCGCCGTCGGCCAACGCATTCATCGGGCACAGCGCAAGCGCCGCGGCGCCGAAACTGGTGAGTTTCTTTCTGCTCATCATTAGCCCTCTCCAAGCAACTGAATATCGATCTGTCGGAAGACGGTGGAAGGACGTTCGGCGGCATGTAGGGGGCACCAAGTGCATCACTGTGTTGAAAGTGCTGACCGAGCTCATCGAGCCATCTAAAGATTCCATACCGCCCCGATATGAAGGCCGCATCAGACACCCGATGTCTCGTCCGCCAACTGTGCCGATAGCCGGCCGGCATCACATCATGCTTTTCAATAGGTCGACGGTGGTCGAAACATCAAACATTCAATTCTATTGAATTCTTACGGCGCGCTTGCAGTTGCGACACTTGCAAGGCTCCGTGGTCGTCCGCAATTCCGACCGCACGCGAAGGTGCTCAACCGCACTTTGGGCCACCAAGCCTTTCAGGCTCGTGCGGCTGGACCTTGCAGTTTCAGGACTGATCTCTCTATCAGATGCCGAAACTGCAATCGAAGGGCAGGAGGGCAAGATTCAGTTAGAATTGAATCGTTTTGTTCAGTGGAAATCGTGACGATAGAGGCTTTACCATTATGGCTGGCTTGGCATTGGGCTGCCGCAATGGAGCATCTTCCGCCGGTGGTGGTTTGAAGTTTGCAACTGGGCAGCGAATGCTTTTCAAGCCCGCTTCGGCTGTGCCGGACCTGGGCTCGAAATCATCTATTCCCCCCACTGTCGCAGCCGCTGCGCAAGGTGGAGATTGCCACCACCGCGTTGGCAGCCAAAGGACGAGGAACGCATTATGAAGTTAGCCAGGCAATTTTGCATCAGCCTGTCGTCGGCCGTCTTTATAGCGGTGAGCGCCCCGGCAATGGCCCAAGAGCAAGAGCAGCCCAACATCGTCGTTGTCATGGGCGACGATATCGGGATGTGGAACATCGGCGCCTATCACCGGGGAACGATGGCGGGCGAGACGCCGAATATCGATCAGCTCGCCGATGAGGGCATGCTGTTCACCGATTACTATGCCGAGGCCAGTTGCACCGCCGGCCGCGCGGCATTCATTACCGGTGAATTGCCCATCCGCACCGGCATGACAACGGTTGGGCAGGCTGGCGCACCAATCGGTCTGCCGGCACAGGCAGTGACAATCGCGACGGCCCTTAAAGACATGGGTTATGCAACCGGGCAATTCGGCAAGAATCATCTCGGAGACAAGAATGAGTTTCTGCCGACCGTGCACGGCTTCGACGAGTTCTTCGGCTATCTCTATCATCTCGACGCAATGGAAGATCCCTGCCACCCCAACTATCCGCAGGAATTGAGGTCGCAAGTTGGGCCGCGCAACATGGTCCACAGCAGGGCCACCAACGAGGAAGATGAGACGGTGGACCCTCGCTGGGGCGAGGTCGGAAAGCAACGCATCGAGGACGCGGGTGAATTATGTCCGCAACGCATGGAGACCGTCGACGACGAGATTCTCCGGCATACATTTGCGTTCATCGACAAGGCTGAAAGTGAGGACAAGCCGTTCTTCGTCTGGCTCAATCCGACGCGCATGCACATCGTGACGCATCTGTCGCCAAAATATGAGTCCATGCGCAACTCGGACAATGGCTGGTCGATCCAGGAAGCCGGGATGGCTCAGTTCGACGATATAGTCGGCTCGGTCATACAGAAGTTGGAAGATATCGGGGAGGATGACAACACGATCCTCGTCATCACCACGGACAATGGAACAGAGCTCTTCACGTGGCCCGATGGCGGAATGACACCCTTTGCCCAGAGCAAGGGTACGGTGATGGAAGGCGGCTTCCGAGTGCCTACAATCGCCTATTGGCCAGGCAAGATACCGGCTGGCGAGGTTGAAAACGGAATTATGTCCGGCCTCGACTGGTTTCCGACTTTGGTTGCGGCTGCCGGCAATCCGAACATCGCTCAAGAGTTAAGGTCGGGAAAGCAGATCGGGGATGAGACATATAAGGTTCACCTCGATGGTTACAATCAGCTGGACCTGCTGACCGGTAAGGGGCCATCAAACCGGGACGAAGTGTGGTATTTCGCCGAAACGCAACTGGGCGCCGTGCGGATCGGGGATTACAAATATCGCTTTATCGATCAGCCGGAAGGCTGGCTGGGGGGCAAGACCGAGGTTTCCGCGCCCTATCTCACGAATTTGCGCCTCGATCCGTTCGAACGCGCTGGCTGGCCTGACAGTGGAACCAAGGAGGGCTCGCTGCAGTATTTCGACTGGTTCAAGTACGAATTCTGGCGCTTCGTATTTGTTCAGGATCAGGTCGCGAAACTTGCGAAGTCCGCTATCGAATTCCCGCCGATGCAGAAGGGCGCGAGTTTCAACCTCGACTCCGTGAAAGCGAAGATTGCAGCGGCCCAATCGGCTATGGGCAAGTAGCCTTGTGGCAGTTCGGTCGACGATACGGCGAGCGGCTCATAACCGCTCGCCTCTTTCGAAAAACACGATGCTCGGCAGCGCTGTCTTTCATTACCTAGCGATGCCGAGGTGAAACATGAGCGTCATAAACGCCTTCATTGCCCGCACCATCAAATGGTTTCTCGTCGTCTTCGGCTTGGCGACGTGCGGGACATTGCCCTTCGCGATGGACATCGATCTGATCACGCCATTATTCGGTGGGCTTGTGGACTATACGCCTTCCAGTGTGCCCGCTTTGCGGCATTGGGGCATCATGGTCTTTGGAATAGGCGTGCTGATGGTGGTCGCGGGTTTTCGCCCATGGCTGCGGTTCGAGACCATGCTGTTCAGTACCATCGAGAAGGCGTTCATGGTCTATCTTTATCTAAGCAATATCGGGCAACCATGGATTGCAGGCTACCTCACTGCATTCATACTCGATTCCACAATTGTCGCGTACAGCATTTTGTATTTCCTCAGTCGAGAAGGCCGGCCCAATCTCTGGATTCGTGAAGATTAGACCTCGCGAATAAGCTCACCAGCCGCAAGGCGGGATTGCTGTCGCAGACAATGCATTGTCATTTGTTACCGGAACTCAGATGGCCGATTTTCCTGCGCCATCATTGAACGACGGCCGGTGCCGTAAATGCATAGCCGACACCATAAATGACCTTGATCGGGGCCTGAAGATGGGTGTGTTCGTCAATCTTGCGACGTAGACGGCTAATGACGGCATCGAGATAACGGTTGTCGAAATGAGTCCTGGGACGGGCAATCGTCTCGGCAAGATTCTCGCGTTCGCAAACGTCGCCCCCATGCTCGCAAAGTGTATTCAAGAGAGAAAACTCGGTTGCCGTCAATTTGATAGAATGCTGGTTCGGCGCTGTGAGAGTCCAGTTTTTGCTGTTCAATATCCAGGTTTCCTCGGCATCATCCGCCGCATCGGCCTGATCTCCCGTTCGCCGCAACAGGCTGCGGATGGCGGCTTCGATCTCGCGCAGCGTGCTGTGCTTCACGAGATAGATGTCTGCGCCGCTTTCAAAGCCCCGAATACGATCGTCGCTTTCGCTAAGAGCTGTGAGCATGATGATACCGCAGCGATGAACCGCGCGGATTTCGGCAGCTAGTTCAAATCCGTTGCCGTCGGGGAGCCCAACATCGAGGATGATTATGTCAGGCAGTTCGTCATGAGCCAGCGCCTGATGCAAACCCTGCGCGGTCGCAACACCTTCGGCCGTGAAGCCGCATAGGATAAGAAAATCGACCAGATCCTTGCGCAGGCGCGACTCGTCCTCGACGATCAGTATATGCGTCAAGTTTCTATCTCCTCTGTCCCTGTCAAATCGGCGGCTGCGCTTGTCAAAGGCAGGCGCACGACAGCCAACGTTCCCCCACCTTCATTGGGAAGCAACTCCAACGAACCGCCATGATAGGCAAGCAATTTGCGAGAAGAATAGAGACCGAGCCCGGTGCCAGTCCCGGCCTTTGTATTGGAAGCCCGAAAGAAGCGTCGCCCGATCTTGTGCAGTTCGGCTTTCGGTATGCCGATACCGCGATCACGTACTTGGAATTGAACGACGCCGTCTTCAACCAGCACCTCAATGTGGACTGGCCAATCCTGCGGCGAGTATTTGAGTGCATTGTCGATGAGATTGATGATGACGGTGGCCAACATATCCGCGTCGACGAAAATCGCAGGCGCTTCGTCGTCCGTCCGGAAGTGCAAGCGTTCACTTTGCCTGCGCATCTCAAAATGCAATTTCACGCTGGCAACAAGGGATGCAACCTCTATCGGTTCCGGTAGAAAGCCGTTGTCGCGGTCGTTCGCCATGAAGCGATCGATCAGGGAAAACAGTCGGTCGAGTGCCTCGCCGATGCCAGAGAGCCGTTCCTTCGTTGCTTCACGCGATCTGTCGCCGACAAGGCCGATCATGTCGACTGCATTGCGGATGACCGCCAGTGGCGTGCGGAACTCGTGACTGACAACACGCATGAAGTCGGTCTGCTCCTCACGAAGGGCCCGTTCGGTCTCAAGGCTGGTATTCAATCGGCTTTCCAGCCTGCGCCGCTCCAATATTTCCCGGGATAAGGCATCGTTCTTCTCGCGCAGGTCAGCGGACAGCTTCGCGTTGACCATGAACAGGAGGCAGGCAAACAAAGCGATCAGGAACAAGATGCCCTGCAGCAGATACCAGGCGTTGCGATCGTTCAGGACCGTGATGTCCTGGGGATCGGCGGGAAGCCAGTATTCTATGGCGCTGTGAAGGATGCTGGCCGCCATATAGTAGGCAAACACGCCTGCCGTCATCCAGCGCAACAGCCAGGGCTGCGTCCTGTCACGCAGCAGCGCCAAAGACATCATCGACATGATGATTAGCGTGAAGAGCGTGGATGTGTGAACGCGGATGGCGATGTTGCTTGGGTCGACGGCAACGGCGACGCTCCAGATCACGCTATAGCAGATGAGCAGCGAGGCACCGATCCAAGTGTAGCGTGGCTGACCCAAAAAGCGCGCCAGACCTTCAGCGAGCAGGACCACACCCAGCTTGATGACTGTGTTGGACAGAACGATGGACCAGACGGCAGGCGGCTCTCCCCGCAGGAGCAGCAGGAGAAGCCCTATCGCGATGGCTTTAAAACCTGCCGCGAGAAACGTGAGTTCGTAGAGATGTCGCCATGCCAGCCAGACGAACAACCAGGCTACCGCCTGCAGGCTGGCGGTTGCGAGACTGACAATCAGAATTGTCTTGAGGTCAAGCATCCTTGAGCATTTGCACGGGTCTCCCGCCGCACGTCCGTGAATATGCAACTTATACTTGGCAGGGGTTGAGCGCTGGCGCAAGTACGATCGCGCGCTGCAAGAATTGAATAGAATTCAATGGAATTCAATTGTTGATGTATTGCCCCTATTTGATCAGTTAATCGTCCGGAAACATGAGCAACCGAGCGCAATTTTGCAAGATTCAGTCAGAATTGAATAGATTTCAGTAGTGCCAATTGTAGAGCCGATGGTTCTATCTTCTGCACAGGCTTGGTTGATCGAGTGCTGGACCGGGCCAGCGCGCAGCATAGCGCAATGGACGATGGGAGTATGAGACCGGTATGGCCGGCATGCGACTTCTGGGGGCGATCTGATGAGGGACCCCGCACGCACCCGAGAATTCTGGCAAGCAACATTGCTTGAGCGGACTGTCTCAGCGTGGAGGACTTCGCGCCATAAAGCACTTTCGCTTCATCGAGTTTTACAACACGCCCAAAACTCTCTCGTCAATTTTCCCATGCAAATAAGGGGGTGTCGCGGCCATCGACCGGCAGTTCGCTTATTTGTTTGCTCACCGCGAGGAAATCACCATGCCAACCCGGCCTAACGACAAACGCGCCGCTCATAGGGCGCGCCTTCTAGGGTCCGTAACCTTCATCGCCGGCCTGTGGCCGGTCCTCCCGGCGGCGGCGCAGAGCTATTACAGCTGCGGGAGTCCTGAAATGGACTGGAACTCGTGTACCGTGCCATCCGGAGAGGGCACGACCGGAGTGAGCGTCGTGGACACCGGGACAAACGTGGACGACCAACCGTACACCCTCACCAACGACGCCGATATCACCGCGTCCACTGCCAATCAGTCCGTTATCCTGCATCTGGAGCTGGACGGCTCCGCAGGCAATGACGACGGCGACACGGGCGATGCAACCGCTCACAGTGGCGGCGCGCTGACGCTCACCAACAACGGCGACATCATGTTGCAGGGCGGCGGCGGCAACTGGGGCCATGTCAATGGCATCTTCGTGCAGGCAAATGGCGGCGCCGGCGCGCGACCCGGTCATAATGGAGATGACGGCGGACGTGGCGGCGACAGCGGCACGATCAATCTCACGAACAACGGAACGATCACCATCGATGCGTCTGCCGGGAGTTCCAGACCCACGGTGACCGGGATCTACGCCGGCGCGAGTGCCGGCGCCGGCGGCGACATGAATTCCGGTGCAGGCGATCAGAAGGGCGGCAACAGCGGCGACGCGAAGACGGTCACCGTGGTCAACAACGGCGAGATCCACATCGGCGCCGAGGGCAACGCATTCACGGGCGACGGCGGAGGTCACGCCATTTACGCATTTGGCGACGGCAGCAACGGCGGCTCGGAGAATGGCGAAGGCGGTGCCGGGGGGACCATCTCGGTCACCAACAACGCCGCGATCTCGCTTTACTGGAATGGCTGGGACAGCGCACCGCAAGGCGTGCACGGCATCTATGCTCGCAGCCAAGGCGGCAACGGCATCGTCTCGGGCGACAACTCCGACCCGGGCGGCAAAGGCGAGTCCGCGCGTCCGATTACCCTGACGACCAACGGCGACATCACCATTGAGTCGAGCGGTGGGACGCCGACCGGCCCGTCCGCCGCCATGTACGCCATCTCGCAGGGCGGCGATGGTGGAGCGGGCCCCGACAAAGACCATGACGGCGGCGCTGGCGGCGGCGCAAGCATCAACGCCGATGGGAGTGAGGGCTACACCACGTTAACCGTTCAGAACGCTGCCGCGATCTCGGCGTCGGGAGCCGGCATCATGGGCGTCGCCGCCCGCAGCCTCGGCGGCAACGGCGGTGACGGAAGCGACGGCACCAGCGGCGGAGCCGGCGGCTACGGCGGCCGCATCCAGATCAACCTCATGGAGGGAGCCACCATCACGACGGGCGGCGAGGAGGGCTATGCCATTCTCGGCCAGTCCGTTGGCGGGATCGGCGGCAGCAATGCCAGCACGGCCGGAGCAGGTGGCGATGGCAGCAAGGTCGGCGTCTACGCCTCATCGGGCACGACGATCACCACCCAGGGCGACCACGCCGCCGGCGTGACGCTGCACTCCATCGGCGGTGGCGGCGGTGTCGGTGGCGATTTCACCGACGTCCTGGCAGGTGACGGCGGCAACGGCGGCAACGGCGGCGATGCCGGCCTGGTCGAGATCACGTCCGGCGCGGATGTGACGACGCATGGGCAGTATGCTTATGGCCTGCTCGTGCAGTCGATCGGTGGGTCCGGCGGTGTGGGCGGTGTGGGCGAGGGGATCATTCTCGCGCTCGGTGGCCAGGGCGGCGAAGGCGGCGGCGGCGAGGACGCGATTGTGAACAACACCGGTGCGGTGACGACAACCGGGTACGGCGCGAACGGCATCGTGGCGCAGACGCTGTCGGGCGGCGGCGGCGCGGCTGGGGCCGCTGGCGGCGCGATCAGCGTTGGCGGCAACGCTGGGGCAGGCGCCAACAACTCGGCAACCGCCTACGTCACGAACAACAACGACGTGACGACGACGGGCGACGCCGCTGTCGGCATCCTCGTCCAGTCGATCGGCGGCGGCGGCGGCGTGGGAGCGGGCGCCGCCGGCGTCGCCGCTGTCGGCGGCTCCGGCGGTGCGGGTGGCAGTGCCGGTGTCGCGCGGATCTTCCACGTCGGCGGCATCGTCTCGACTGCGGGTGAATTCTCGCACGGCCTCGTCGCACAGTCGATCGGCGGTGGCGGTGGCTCGGGCGGCAACGTCGTCGACGTGTCGGTCGGCGCTGGCCTCGGCATCGGCGGATCAGGCTCCGGCGGAGGCTACGGCGGACATGCCTGCGTCAGCAATACTTACGATGGCTGTGACTATACCGACTCCGGCAACCAGGTGGACGGCAGCCCGAGCGACGACGGCTCGCAAGTACCCGCCCCGTCGCAGCCCGGGTCCACCATCATCACGTCGGGCGACTTCTCCGTCGGCGCCATGGCCCAGTCCATCGGTGGCGGTGGTGGCAACGGCGGCACTGCAAACGGGGCTGGCGCACTCGATGTCGCGACGCTGCAGATCGGCGGCTCGGGAGGCGCGGGCTCGGACGGCCGCCCGGCGCTGATGACCTTCGACAATCTCACGCTCACGACGCAGGGCAGCAACGCCCCGGGCCTCCTCACGCAGTCGATCGGCGGCGGCGGCGGCAACGGCGGCAGCGCCAAGTCGGCCGACGTGGAAGACATTCTGCCGGTGCAGGTGGGGGGCACTGGCGGCAGCGGCGGCGCGGGCGTCGAGGCTACGACGGTGCTCAGCGGCGGCCGACTTACGACCACCGGGACGCATTCGTCCGCCGTCGTGGCGCAGTCGATCGGCGGCGGCGGCGGAAACGGCGGCTCGGCTGCCGGCTACAGCGCCTCGGTGGGCCTCGGCATCAACACCTCGGTCGGCGCCTCGGGAGGCTCCGGCGGGTCCGGCGGTACGGTCAGCGTGAATGTCGCCTCCACGACCATTTCCACCGGGATCGACGAGAACGGTAACGTCATCGACGGGGTGACCGACTCCCACGGCGTGGTGGCGCAGTCGATCGGCGGCGGCGGCGGCAACGGCGGCACATCGGTCGCCGATGCAATGACCGTTGCCTTTCCGGGCGCGGAAGTCGACCTTCCGCCCTTTGCCGCGAGCATCACGACCTCGGTCGGCGGCAAGGGCGGCGTAGCGGGCGCGGGCGGGACGGTGGCCGCCACGCTGACGGGCTCAACGCACGTTCAGACGGGCGGCGACGGCTCGATCGGCGTGCTTGCCCAGTCGATCGCCCATGGCGGCGGCAACGGCGGCAGCGCCTCTTCGCTCTCCGGCACGATCGGCGACCTCGACACGGTCTCGTCGGATATCTCCACCGCGGTGGGCAATGCGGGCGGCGCCGGCGGCAATACCGGAGCCGCCAGCGTGGCGCTCAACGATACCGTCTGGGTTCACACCGCGGGCGATCATTCCAACGCGGTGGTGGTGCAGTCCATTGGCGGCGGCGGCGGCAATGGTGGCGTCGGCAGCGCGAGCAACGACCAGATCGGCGGAGGCTTCAACCTGAGCGCCAACATCGGTCTCGGCGGCAAAGGGGGCAGTGGCGGCGCGCCCGGCTCGGCCACGGTGCATTTCGAGGACGGCACGAGCATCACCACCACCGGCTCGGGCTCTCGCGGCGTTCTGGCGCAGTCCATCGGCGGCGGCGGCGGCACGGGGCAAGGCGGTACGATCGGCCTGTCCGGCAGCGCATCCGTTGGCGGCGGCGAGGGCGAGGAGGCGGCCGAGGGAGAAGATGAGGGTCCGATCTCCGGCAGCGTGAACGTCAACATCGGGTCGGAGACCGGCGACGGCATGACCGGCGGCACGGTCAGCGTCACCGCGAACGGTTCGATCAGCACGACCGGCGGCGATGCGGACGGCATTCTCGCCCAGTCCATCGGAGGCTCCGGAGGTCTCGCAGGCTCGGTCGGCAACGATGCAGGCTCCGACAGCGACGGCTTCGCAGGCGGCGACGAAGACACGAATTATACCCTCACCGCCTCGCTGGGCGGGCGCGGAGGCACCGGCGGCCATGGCGGCGACGTCGATGTCACCATCGACAACGGCCATGTGACGACGACCGGAGACTGGGCGGACAGCGTCGTCGCGCAGTCGATTGGCGGCGGCGGTGGCGCGGGGGGCACCTCCACCGCGGCAGGAAGCGACGCGACGGCATCCATCGACCTCGCGATCGGCGGACATGGCGGAGCGGGCGGAGACGGCGGCGCAGTCAATGCCACGTTCGTCGATACCTACGGGAGTGACGATTACTATCTCGTCAGCACGTCTGGATTTGCAGCTTACGGCGTGCTCCTGCAGTCCATCGGCGGGGGCGGCGGCCAGGGCGGCGACGGCTCGGACAGCGCTTCGGGCGGAATCACCGTCGGCGGCGGCATCGGCGGCTCCGCCGGTTCATCCGGCGATGGCAAGGCTGTTACGATCACCTCCGGAAGCGCGCTCAGCGTATTGACGCAGGGGCATGACGCCCACGCCGTCGTCGCCCAGTCCATCGGCGGCGGCGGCGGCATTGGTGGGGCGGGGAACTCCGAGGCGGCGACCGATGACGACAGCCATTCGATCGACCTCAGCGTCGGTGGCTCCGGTGGATCGAGTGGCAGTGGCGGGACAGTCAAGCTCGACGTCGTCGCGCCCTGGTCCGGCATCCAGACGAAGGGCGACAGGTCCTACGGCGTCCTGGCGCAGTCCATCGGCGGTGGCGGCGGCCTCGGCGGGGGCGGATCGTCCGACAGTGTGGCGAGCCTCACGGTAGGTGGGTCGGGCGGCGCAGCCGGCGACGGCGAGGCGGTCACCCTGTCGATGTCAGGCATCATCCATACCACCGGTATCGATGCGCACGGCATCGTCGCACAGTCCATCGGCGGTGGCGGCGGCATCGGCGGCGCGGGCACCGTGACCACGAATACGCCCCTGAAGTTTGGCGGACAGGATGGGGCGAGTGGAGATGGGGGAGACGTTGCGCTGCATCTCAGCGGCCTCAGCGTCACCACCGAAGGCAACGGGGCGCACGCCGTGATCGCGCAGTCCATCGGCGGCGGCGGCGGCATCGCCGGGAACACCGGCGGCTCCGTGGACGCCGCGAACTACTACACCGGCGCCGACAGCTCCGGCTCGGGCCACGCTGTTTCTGTGAACATCGACAACAACATCACCACCCATGGCGATCGGGCCCACGGCATCGTCGCGCAGTCCATCGGCGGCGGCGGCGGCATCTACAACACCTGGGGAGGCGGCGAGACGATCTACGGCTCCACCGCATCCGGCTACGACGGCATCAGCACGTCCGGCGACGTGACGTTCTCCCAAGCCGGCACGCTCACGACGAACGGCGCGGGCTCGATCGGCATCTTTGCCCAGAGCACGAGCCTCAGCGGCGGAAACTCCGACTTCTTGGGCACCATCACCGGCACGGTGAACGGTAGGGTCACCGGCGGAACGGGCGACGGCGCGGCGGCCATCTACATGATCGACGGCAAGAACAACACCCTCACCGTTTCCGAAACGGGTTCGGTTGCGGCCGGCGACTCTGATGCGTGGTCAATCTACTACTTCGGATATACGGTCGCCGACTACTCCAAGCTGGACGTGACCATCGATGAGGGCGGTACGGTCTACGACAACATCTACCTCTCGGCGGGAACCGTTTATAACAACTCCCACAGCAGCCTGATCGGCGCTTCGCTGTACGTGGCGGACATCGTCAACAACGGCCGGCTCGTGGTCGGCGACAGCGGGTCCCGCGACAAGACCCGCATTACCCGCGATCTCACGCAGACCGACGCAGGCTTCGTCCAGGTGGGCGTCGACTTCGATGCGCGCCGTAGCGGCAGGCTGATCGTGGAGGGCGACGCCGATCTTGCCGGCGGCGTTCATCTCGACACGGAGACGCTCGTCAGAAACGTCGAGCTCGGCGTGCTCAATGTGGAAGGAAACCTCACCGGCGGCATCGACGCGATCGACAGCCCGGCGGTGGATTTTTCCGCCCGCACCGTCGACAAGGAGATCCGCGTCAAGGCCATCGACTCGCGCTTTGCCAATGCCTTCGACATGTTGTCGGATAACCAGCGCGAGGCCGGGCGCCATCTCGATGCGATCTTCGACAGGGACTCCGGCCGCTATGCCAGGCTCCTGGGCGGCATCAACATGCTGTCGTGGGAGGAGGATGGCGGAGCCTCCTATGCGGCGGCGCTCTCCTCGTTGTCGCCCGGCGGCTCGCAGGCTGCAGCCGCCGCGCAGGCGACGCTGGCCGCAGGCCGGCTCGATGGTGCGCTGCGCTGCCCCACCTTCTCTGGCGAGGCGACACGCCGTAACGAGGAAAGCTGTTTTTGGGCCGATGCCGGCGGCGCCGCCATCGAGCAGGATGGCCTGCCGGGCTATGACGGCACCGTCTGGGGCCTTGGTACCGGCGGACAGGTGGAATTCGGCGACAACTGGTTTGCCGGCGGCGCCATCGGCTACGAGGACAGCCAGTTCGACGGCACCGACGGTCTCACCAGCGCCGACGGCGGCACCGGCTATCTCGCCGTTGCGCTCGGTCGGCGCTTCGGTGATTTCACTCTGTCGGCGGCGCTGGCTGGCAGCTATGGCTCCTTCGACACTACGCGCAGCCTGTTCCTGCCGGACTTTTCCGGCACGGCTGAGGGCAACACCGATGTCACCACGCTGAGTGCGCGCCTGCGCGCCGCCTACACGATGGGCACCGAGCGCGCCTATCTGCGCCCTTCAGTAGATCTCGATGTCGTCTACACCCATGCTTCCGGCTATACGGAAAGCGGCGCGGGGATCTACAATCTCGACGTTTTCTCGCAGGAGCAGACGGCCCTTATCGCCACCCCGGCGGTCGAGATCGGCGGCAGCAGGCCATTGACAGACGGCTGGAATATGGGCGGCTTCGCCTCGGCCGGCGTCAGCTTCTCGAGCGAGGATGCATGGGAGACGGACGCCACGCTGACCGCTGCTCCCGACGGCGCCGGCACCTTCAGCACGACGCTCCCCATTGCCGATGTGGTCGCCAAGCTGCGCGCCGGCATCTCCTTCACCAACGAGGACAACGATCTGGAGGTTAAGCTCGAATATGACGGCGCCTTTGGCGACGACTATTCCAGCCATGGCGGGCTCCTGCGTCTGTCCAAGCGGTTCTAAGCCTGGTGCGGAGACGGCGCTCCCGGGAGCATCGACTGGGGCTCTTGGAGCTAAAATTCAATGTATGAACTGGTACGAATACTGGCCCGCCAGAAAACACGAATTTCCGCCTATCTGGAGAAGACAGACCTTGCAATGCGAGCCGTCTTTGACCGATTTGGGTCGACTCGAGCCGTTTATTACGCAGCCTCGTGGCCGCCCCAATTTGCTGAACTTGATGCACACAACCACTGGTGCTGTTTTCGACTAGCTTGAAGCCCGCGCTTCTCGAAACGAGATAAGGCGCCTGGTGCTTTCGTCCCACAGCACGAGTTTGACGCATCTTAGGCTCTGGAGAAAGGTTATGCGGCCCAAGTCGCGCAGATCGGGATGATCCCGCAGCACCTCCGGCAGGCGATAAAACGGCACCTTGGATGACAGGTGATGGACATGATGGATGCCGATGTTTCCGGTGATCCAGCGCAGAGGAAAGGGAAGGTCGTAGTGCGAACTGCCGTGCAGTGCGGCGTGCTGAAAGTTCCAATCGTCGCCTTCGGACCAGTGCGTTTCTTCAAACTGATGCTGCACGTAGAAAAGCCAGACGCCCGCGGTGGCCGCCATCAAGGTGATTGGCACTTGCACCATGAGAAAGGGTGCGACCCCCATAAGCCATATCAGGATCGCCATCGGAAGGGCGACTCCAAGGCTGGTGGCGATCGTCGACATCCAAGGCTGTATTCCGGCACGCATGAGGCCGAACGGCAGTCGAAACTGGCAGATGAACAGCCAGGCCGGGCCGAGACCGAACATGACCAGGGGATGGCGATAGAGCCGATAGCGCGCGCGACCCCACCTGGACAATGCACGATACTCGCTGACCGTAAGCGTTGTGACATCGCCGATCCCCCGCTTGTCGAGATTGCCTGCCGTTGCATGATGTACGGCATGGGTGCGGCGCCAGTAATCGTAGGGCGTGAGAGTGAAGACGCCGATGACGCGGCCTATCCAATCGTTGATGCCGCGCCGCGCGAACAAAGTGCCATGACCACAGTCGTGCTGCAGGATGAAAAGGCGAACCAAGAAGCCGGCCGCAGGGATCGTCAGCAGGAGCCCCCACCAGTGGCCGTGCACAACGGCTATCGCGGTCAATGCCCACAACGCGACAAAAGGTAGTGCTGTAACGGCTATTTCGATGGTGCTGCGGGTCGGACTGGGTTCTTTGTACTGTGCAAGAACGGTGGTCCAGCAGCGCCCTTTCCTTTCAATGGCGGCCCTTTCAATGGGGGCGCCGGCGGCAACATTGTTTTTCACAAGGTCTCCAACGTTGTGCGTGCGCCCTGGCAGGACGCGTGTTGGCAATCAGGCACACATCCGGTGCTCAGGCTGCAGAGCGGGAAGCGAACCTCTTCGCTTTCTTTGCAATACGGTGCTTGACTGCCGCGGGTGCAGGCTGCCGCGCCTCCATTTGCAGACGCGCCTGCCTCAACCTCCGAGTCTTGCCTTCGCGGTCATCGGCTTCCGCCTGGATGATCGCGCGCGCCGTACTGTCGGTCAGTTCCGCTTTGCTCTGCGACTTCGTTGGCATGGGCCGAAACAGATTGTCCTTGGTCATGTCATTGATCTCCTTCCGATCGGGCTGAAAGCAAAAGGCCGGGCAGAAGCCCGACCTTTCCTCTCGTCCCGACGATCCGTGCCGGTACATCCGCGGTCACGGCTCTATAGCATTTTGCAGTCAGGTGGACTCACCTGACGTCCGCATAAATGCGGAAAACAAAAAGATAGAACGTCCTTTGTGCGTCCGAATGGACGCACGGCGCTCTAAGACGAATGCTTACGCAGCCTGCAGATTTTCTGCGGCGCTCTTGCCCGAGCGGCTGTCCTTGACAACGTCGAAGCTCAGCTTCTGGCCTTCGACGATGGTGCGCATACCGGCGCGCTCGACGGCCGAGATATGGACGAATACGTCCGCGGCGCCGTCATCGGGCTGAATGAAGCCGAAGCCTTTGGTGGCATTGAAGAATTTCACGGTTCCGATGCTCATGACGAGTTCCTTTCAATCGGTCACGATGTGCAGTGCTCGCCACGCCGAATGCGTGACAATGCGTTTGAGTCGATTTTGATAGGGAAGATCGTTATGAGCGCGGCTTTCCGCGAAATTACAAAGTCCGGCAACAAGATCGATGCTGCCTATATAGGTGCTGCCGATGTTCAAAACAAGGCCTCGTAAAAGGCTTCCGCTCAGGAGCATTTAGCGCCAGCGTCGCCTGAGGTGGAGTTTTTCAAGGCAATTTCATTGATTCGGGCGTCGATTCACAGTCAAGGGAGGGAGTTCCCGCTCGGCGCGCGAGCATAGGTGACACCCTGCGTGGCAGGAAATTGTATGTCCGTCATTGTATTTCCAGCCTCATCTTCGTATTCATGCTCCAGCAAACAGATGATGGAGTCAGCATGGCGCGAGCGCCGAACTACAATCACGAACGCAAGGAACGCGACCGCATCAAGGCAGCGAAGAAAGCAGAGAAGCTGGCAGCCAAGGTGGCCGCAAGAGAGCGCGCAGTCTCCACGGGCCAGAGCGACGCGGAAGGCACACACCAGGACGGTGAGGTTACCCCTCGAACTCGATAGGCTATAGAACATGTCCCGCTCAAACGGTGACGTTTGAAGCAAAGATATGTGCGCCGGCGCCCACGGCGAAAAGGTGGGTTCTGGATCACACGGGCGGCGCGGGGCAGCCGCATGGTCGGTCCTGCCGGATCGCCGCACCGCCGAGAATAGCCGCCGATCCCCATCGATCATGACCTATTGAACAAGGTAGGTCTCGATCATGCCGATGCCCCGTAGCTCCAGCGCGCAGCGTGGCTCGAGCGCCCATGGAGTACGGCAGGCGCGCCTGGTCGCCTCGGAAATCTGCATGCGATCGGCGACACCCTGTGATTCGAGACGGCTCGCTATGTTTACGGTCTCTCCCCACACGTCGTAGACGAAACGATGCCGGCCGATCAGCCCGGCGACGACCGGGCCCGAGTGGATGCCGATGCGGATCCGGAATGGGTGGGCGTCGGGGGGCATGTTCCGCAATGCGGCCAGCATCGATCTGCCGAGTGCCACGATCCTGTCGGCGTGGTCCGCGGCGTGCTCCGGGACGCCGCAGGCGGCCATATAGGCGTCTCCGATCGTCTTGATCTTCTCCACGCGATGCTCCTGTGTGAGCAGATCGAACTTGCTGAACATGCTGTCCAGGCGCCTGATCAGATCGGATGGCGGCAGCCTCGCCGCGATGGGCGAGAAGCCGACGATGTCGGCAAACAGGATGGAAACCTCTTCGAAGCGGTCGGCGATAATCTTCTCACCACGCTGCAACCGGGCAACGATCTGGCCGGGCAGGATCGCATAAAGAAGCGAATCGGCGCGCTGTTTCTCCGCTTCGATCTGCTGGAGGTAGCGGTGCTCGCGGTCGAGCCAGCGCTTCTTTTCGAGGGTGGAGTTGATGCGGGCGCGCAGCAGTATCGGGTTGAACGGCTTCGTCAGATAGTCGTCGGCTCCCGCCTCGATGCAGCGGGCCACCGCAGCGACTTCGCTCAGCCCCGATATCATGATCACCGGAATGTGCCGCCAGCGCTTGTCCGTCTTCAGCCGCGAGAGGATCTCGATGCCGTTCATGTCCGGCATCAATATATCCAGCAGGATGAGTTCGAATTCGTCGTCCTCCAGCCGCGCGAGCGCAGACAGGCCGGAATCCGCTGACACGACCCGATGGCCTTCACGCCGCAACCGGCGGGAGAGAAGATCACGATTGCTGGCGACGTCGTCGACGACGAGAATCCTGCCGGCCTGTTCGAATGCTGCCTGGTGCTCGGCCTTGAACAGGAGCCGTTCGAGTTGCGCCGCGTCGATCTCGTTTTGATCCGCCGGCTGAAGCGTCTCGATCGCTTCCCCGCGCGAGAGACCAGCGATCGCGTCGACATGCTTCACAAGCTCGGCCGCCGCCGCGAGCATCACGCCGAGATCCTCTTTCAGAGCGTGCTGGTCGCCTGCTTCTTCAAGGATCATCTCCGAATAGCCGATGATGGCATTCAGCGGTGTGCGCAGATCGTGGCGCAGTCTCGCCTCC
Source organism: Mesorhizobium xinjiangense (assembly GCF_009749525.1). Taxonomy (GTDB): domain Bacteria; phylum Pseudomonadota; class Alphaproteobacteria; order Rhizobiales; family Rhizobiaceae; genus Mangrovimarina; species Mangrovimarina xinjiangensis. The sequence continues at coordinate 20,374 of NZ_WOAC01000005.1, forward strand.
GTTTCGGCTTCCTCTCCCTCCGGTCGTTCGGCGTTGCCGTGGACCTGGCGATCGACAAGGCTGTTCAGTTGCCTTGCAGCAACACCGATCCTCTCGAGGTCGGTCTGCATATCGGCCAGACCGAGATCGCGCGCCTGCTCGAGCAGCAGTTCCTGGAAGCCGAGGATCGCCCGCGCAGGACCGGCCAGCCGCTGTGCCACATGGGCGGCGATGGCGTTGCGTTGGAATTCGTTCCCGGCACTCATCTTTCAGCGAGCTGTGGCGAGCAACTGCTCGATTTTCCGGACGAGCCGCGACAGGTCGACCGGCTTGCTGTCATAATCGTCGCAGCCGGCCTCCAGCGCCATGTCCCGATCGCCGGCCATTGCATGCGCGGTGAGCGCGATGACGGGAATGCTGGACGTGGCCAGATCGGCCTTGATCCGCCGGGTCGCCTCCCAGCCGTCCATCACCGGCAGGCTCATGTCCATGAGGATCAGGTCCGGCTTCTCCGAAACGGCAAGCTCGACGCCGGCCTTTCCATTGTCGGCGATCAGCACTTCGAAGCCGCTGCGGGACAATCGCCGCGAAAGCATGTCGCGGTTCATCTCATTGTCTTCAACCAGAAGGATTTTCGTCATTCCCGGTCTCCTCCGGCTATGCGCTTCTGCTGTCGGCGCCGGTCGCACCGCCAGATTCATGTGATGCCAGCTGACGCTCGAGGGCTTCGCCCAGTTGGGACCTGCTGTTTGCACCTTTGGTTACGACAGCAACAGCTCGGTCGTGCAGCCACCGCAACTCCTTTGCCGAAAGGTCCTTCGCAGTTACCACGACGACCGGAATGTCTTGCAGCTCCGGAATCTTCTGCATCTCGCTGAGCGTCTGGAAGCCGTCCATTTCCGGCATCAGGAGATCGAGCAGAACCAGGCGCGGCAGAAGCTGCTTCATCAGTTCCAGACCGCGGGCGCCGTCAGCCGCCTCATGGACCGTCCATTTCTTCTTCACCAGGATGCGGCGGAGAAACTCGCGGGAGGCCTTGTCATCGTCGACAATCAGCACGTCGCGGTTGCCGCCTCCGCAAGCCTCGATCGTCCGGATCAGCTTGTCGGTGTCGATCGGCTTGGTCAGATATTCGACCGCGCCGAGAGACAGGCCGAGCTCGCGATCCGCCAGGATTGTCGCCAGGACCACGGGAATAGTGCACAGTTCGGGGTCGCTTTTCAGCGCGCGCAGCACTGACCAGCCGTCCTGATGCGGCATGATGATGTCGAGAATGATCGCGGCCGGCCGATGTGTACGGGCGGCAGCTATTCCTTCCGCTCCGCTTGCGGCCTCCAGGGAGGCAAGTCCCGCCTCCGCCAGGGCTTTCGCGATGATGCTGCGGGCTGCCGGCTCATCGTCGATGATGAGGACCATACGATCCGGCCGCGTGATCGGCGGTGGCTCGACCGTCGGCGGCTTTTCGACCTCCTGCCTGCATACCGCAGGGACTTCCATCGTGAACAGTGAGCCATTTCCGGCTGCGCTTTCGACGGTGACGACGCCGCCTATCATGCGGCAGAAGCTGCGAGTGATGCTCAAGCCCAGTCCCGTGCCGCCGTAGGTCCGGGTCGTGGAAGCGTCGGCCTGTGTGAAGGCATTGAAAAGCCGATCCTGCTGATCCTGGGTCATACCGATCCCGGTGTCGGCGACCTTGAACACCAGCCAATCGTCGTCCGCCCTTCTTTCGCGCCGCACCGCAAGGCTCACCTGGCCGTCTTCAGTGAACTTGGCCGCATTGCTGAGCAGATTGAAGAGGTTCTGGCGCAGCTTGGTCTGGTCGGAATGCATCGTCCCCAGATCGTCCTGAAGGTCCTGTACGAACTCGTTCCGGTTCTTCGCCATCAGCGGTGCGACGGTGGCCGAAACGTCGCCGAGCAGCTCGGCGACATCGAAGGTTTCGAGAAAGATCTCCATCTTGTTCGCCTCGATCTTCGAGAGATCGAGTATGTCGTTGATGAGCGAAAGGAGATGTCGTCCGGCGGACGCTATCTTTTCGAGGTCCGAGACGAGCTCTTCTTGCTTTTGCTCGCGCGCCTCCTCGGTCAGCATTTCGCTGTAGCCGATGATCGCATTAAGCGGCGTGCGCAGCTCGTGGCTCATCGAGGCGAGAAAGCGGCTCTTGGCCTCGCTCGCCGCTTCGGCATCACTCTTGGCCCGCTCGAGCTCGACCTGCCTCTGCTTGAGTTCGGTGATATCGGTATAGACGGCGACTGTCCCGCCGTCGGGGGTCTTGTGCTTGGTGATGCGGACCCACCTGTCGCCGAACCGCTTCTCGTCGACAAGGCCCGCGGGGTCCCTGTGCAGGCGCAGGCGTTCCTCGATCCATTCTTCCGGCGACTTGCCGTCGAGGTCGACCCGCCCCCTCGCCACATCCTGCTTCAGGATCTCGTGGAAGGTCTTGCCGCGCAGCGTGTCTGGCTTGTGGCTGGGGAAGATCTCGCAAAACTTGCTGTTGGCGATCAGAACCCTGTCGTCCGGATCATAAAGGACGAAGCCGTCGGATATCGCCTCGAGCGCCGCGGCAATCGTACGTCTCTGCCGCTCTGCCTCATCTTCGAGCCTTTTCCTTTCAAGCATGCTCTGTTTGAACAGCGAGAGCGTTCTTGCCATCGCTCCGAATTCGTCGCCGCCTTCCTGGGGAATTTCGACATCGTAGCGTCCTTCGGTCAGTTCCCCGATCACGCGGTTCACGCGCCGCAGCGGACCGACGATCGAGCGCAGAACGAGAATCGTGAGAAGCGAGCCGATCAGAACCACGCCGGCCACCAGGACGGCGGAGGCGGTGGCCGTCTTCTGCGTCTCCGCGACCACCTCGTTGCGGGCAGCCTCCGCTTCGGTATTGACCTGCTCGACGAGCCTGTTGAGGTCCGCATCGACATTGGCGCTGTGTGTGCGTGCCCTTGCCAGCAAGGCGTTGCCGACGATGCGATTGTCCTGCGTGTAGCTGTCGGTCGCCTGCAGCGCCATCTCGACATAGGCGTCGATTTCGGTTCTGATTTCCTCGACCGCTTCGGGCGAATGCTTCGCAAGGTGCTCCAGTTGCACCTCCAGGCGTTCGCGGGCCTGCTCGGCATTGCGCTGTGAATTCATCAGCAGGCTAACGGAGAGATCGGTGAGCCAGTATCTCAGATCGCCGAAGGCGACATGGGCCACGGTCGCCGATGCGGCGCGATCGAACAGCTCCCTGGTTTCGTCCATACGCTCGGCACTGCGATAAAGCGCCTGGGTAAGAAATACGGAGGACAGGACCAGGCTGATCAGGCCCGCCGCGGTCAGCGCGGCTACGCGTGCGGCGATCGGCAGATTGGCAAGACGGTCCACGATCCCCCTGGTCGGCGCCGAAACGGTTTCGAGGAGTCGCTGCTGCCGGTCGAACGTGCTCATTTGAACAAGACGATGCTGATCGCGCCGCCAATATCGCCGGCTTTGCCTCCCTCTTTCGGATATCCGGTGACGTCGATTTCGCCCTTCGGCGTGCCGTGGCAGGAAAGGCAGGACTCGGTGTAATATTCCGGAAGCAGCATCCGGAACGCAGGGCGGTCGTTTACCTCCGTCTCTTCGGTATAGGCGTCTCCCTTCGGCCTCTGAGTATCCGAGAAAACCTCCTCGATAACTCGCGTCTCCCACGCATCGGGAAGTGACTTTCGGTTGCGCACTAGGTTCTCCGGCGCGGTCACGCGGACCAGCGCCTCGTTCCCGACCTTGGCGGCGAATTTCTCGTTCATCAGGCGCGCAAAGACAGCTGGGACAAAGCCCTTAAACCCGATGCCGGGGCGATTTATGTCTTCCTGCTGTTCGTCGATGACCTCTCGCATGGCCTCGATCTGCGCCTGGACCAGCTTGCGGTCGCGCTGCGTCAGATCACCGGACATCAATTCCTGGCCGGTACGCTCGGCATAGAGGACGATCGCCTCTGCCGTGAAACGCTCACCGTCGAGATGCTTCTCGCCAATGGCGGGATCATTGATCAGCGACTGATAATTCGAAAGCACACTTCGGGCAGATCTGAGCAAGTCCGCAAGCCGCGTTCCAGTCGCTATGTCGGCCGGCTCTTCAGCCACGGAAGGCAAGAAGAACATGCAACCGATAAGAATTGCAAGAATGCAATTTCGCGCAAACGCTGTAATGTTTTCCATCTTTCTTCCCTCTGCGAGGAAAGCGCAAGGCAGAAACATACCACAGGAAGAAAAACGGAAGGAGTCGTCTTTGCGATGTATGTTGGCCGCGCCTTGTTTTCGCTCCCCGCCTTGGCCGCATGCGGATGGGGCGACACCTGGATCCGAGGCAATGTCTGTCGAGGCACCGGTATCCTCAATAACGAGCTTTATGCCGGTGTGCTGGTCTGGAAGCGGCAGCGCCTCATCGGAGAAGCCTGCCAGGACATTGATGTGTGCTGTGAAATCATCACCGCGCGCCGCTGAGCCTCAGAAGAGCGGCCAGCATCAGGTTTGCGCCTCGCTCGATGTCACCCCAATCCGACCACTCCTCCGGCGAATGGCTGACGCCGTCCCGGCTTGGAACGAAGACAAGTGCGGCGGGACACAGCGTCTGCATCGTCTGTGCATCATGTCCGGCGCCCGATGGCATTGAGATCGCCCCGAGCCCCAGCGCCTTGGCCTCCTCGTGCAGCATGGCTGCAAGTGTCGAGTCCAGCTTCACCGGGGCGATGCGGCTTTGCTCGACAATATGGGATTTCAGGTTGCACGCCCTTGCCGCAACCTCGATCTGGTCGCGCAGTGCCGCCTCCACCGCATCCATGGTCGCGCCATCGGTGTCGCGCAGATTGATTACGAACTCGGCCTGTCCGGGTACGGTGTGAATGAAATTGGGTCGCAGATCGACCTTGCCGATGGTGACGCGGGTGTTTTCTCCGCCATGTTGCGCGATGATCTCGGGAATAGCCGCGCCAACCGTCGCAAGGCCAGCGAAGGCATCGGCGCGCAGATTCATCGGCGTGGTGCCGGAGTGATTGGCCTTTCCGATAAAATCCACGCGCAGATTGCGCACGCCGGCGACAGAATGGACAATGCCGGCCGATCGGCGACGGCTTTCCAGTGCCGGGCCCTGCTCGATGTGAAGTTCGAGGAAGGCGTGGAAATCCTCGGGCTTTCGTCGCGCCTTCAGCGCATTGAGCGCGTCGAGCCCTTGCGCCGCCATGGCGGCGGTCAGCGTCACTCCGTCTGCGTCCTGCGCAGTGACGAGCCATTCCGGTGTGACCACGCCTGCTATCGACTGGGAACCGAGCATGCCGCCGAAACGGCCCTCCTCCTCGGCGGTGGCGACAACCTCGATCGCAATGGCAGGTGTCAGGCCCGCAGCCCGGATCGCGCGCACGCATTCGAGCCCGACGCAGACGCCGAGCGCCCCGTCGAAAGCGCCACCTTCCGGTACGGTATCAAGATGCGATCCGATCATCACGCACGGGCCGTTGGCCGGTCCGAAACGGCCGAACAGATTGGCGACACCATCGCGGGTCACCATGAGCCCATCCGCCCGCATCTGGTCCTCGAACCATGCACGCACCGCCATGTCGGCGTCCGAATAGCCGATGCGGTTGAATCCACCGGATTGCGGATTGAACCCGAACCGGTTCACGCCTGCGAGCACCTGTCGGAGGCGGTCGAGGTCTATTGCAAGTCTTGGTTGGCCCATCGATACCCACCTTTCCAAAGGTCTGTCGCCTGCCCCGGCTCACCTCGTTGAACGACAGGCGTATTTATTATGATAAATACTTGCACCGATGCAAATTATGCGAATTAATTAGCCCAATCAAAATAGGATGGCCGTCATGAAAAAGCTCCTTTTCGCAGCTCTCGCGGCAACTGCCCTGAGCATCGCCTCGCCGGTCACGGCACAGCAGACGCCGCCAAACGTGTTGGTGGTCGGCCAGATCGCCGAGCCGAAATCGCTCGATCCGCATGCCGTGACGGCGGTGAACGATTTCCGCATTCTCGTGAACCTCTATGACGGTCTCACCCGCTACAAGGACGGTACGCTGGAGGTGGAGCCTTCGCTGGCGGAAAGCTGGACGATTTCCGAAGACGGCAAGACCTACACATTCAAGCTGCGCGAGGGTGTGACCTTTCATGACGGTTCGCGGTTCAACGCCGAGGCGGTGAAATTCAACTTCGACCGCATGCTGGACGAGAACCACCCCTTCCACGACACCGGCCCGTTCCCTCTGGCCTTCTTCTTCTCCTCGGTCGAGGAGGTGACGGCCGTCGACAGCCTGACCGTCGAGTTCAGGCTGGCGGAACCCTATGCGCCCTTTCTGTCCAACCTCGCCTATCCCACCGGCCTGATCGTCTCGCCTGCCGCAATCGAGGAACATGGCCAAGATTTCGGACGCCATCCGAGCGGCACCGGCGCCTACAAGTTCGAAGAGTGGCAGTCGAATTCGCGTGTCGTTGTGAGCCGCAATGAGGACTACTGGGACGGCGTGCCGCCGCTCCAGGCGGTGATCTATCGCCCGATCACCGACGCCAACACCCGCATTGCCGAGATGCTGTCGGGCGGGCTCGACGTGATGGTCGAGGTACCGCCGGACAGCTTGCAGCAATTCAGGGACGATGGTGCCTTCTCGGTCTACGAACAGGCAGGTCCACATGTGTGGTTCCTGATCCTCAACATGAAGGAAGGCCCGTTCGCCGACCGGAAAATCCGCCAGGCGGCCAACTATGCGGTGAACAAGGAAGCAATCGTCGACAACGTCCTGCAGGGCACGGCCGAGGTCGCGGCCGGGCCAACGCCGCCCGCCTTCGCCTGGGCCTACAACGAAGAACTGGAGCCCTATCCCTACGATCCCGACAAGGCGAAGGCGCTCCTCGCGGAAGCCGGCTATGACGGCGAGACGCTCACCTTCTATGTGACGGAGGGAGGCTCCGGCATGCTCGATCCGATCACCATGGGCACCGCCATACAGGCGGACCTCGAGGCAGTCGGCATGAAAGTCGAGATCGAGACCTATGAGTGGAACACGTTCCTCGGCGAAGTCAATCCGGGCCTCGAAGGCAAGGCCGACATGGCCGAGATGGCATGGATGACCAACGATCCCGATACACTGCCCTTCCTCACCCTGCGCTCGCACGCTTTCCCGAGCGAAGGCGGCTTCAATTCGGGCTACTACTCCAACGAGCGGGTCGACGAACTGCTCGACGAGGCCCGCGCCGCAACGGACCAGGCCAGGCGCGCCGAGCTTTACAAGGATATGCAGGAAATCGTTCAGGAGGATGCTCCCTGGGTCTTCGTCGCCAACTGGAAGCAGAACGCGGTGACCGGGGCCAATGTCCAGAACTTCGCACTGCAGCCCTCCTTCTTCCTGATGCTGCAGGACGTCGCCAAGCCCTGACGCGCATGGCCCGTACCCGGCGCACTCCGCCAGGTGCGGCCTGACCACCAACCGGGAGTCGAGCCCGTGTCCACCTACATCGCCAAGCGCCTGCTTGCCGCCATCCCCGTTTTGTTCGGGCTGTCGATCATCGTCTTCCTGATCATGGCGATGATCCCCGGCGATCCGGCGACCGCCATTCTCGGCTCCTACGCGACACCCGAAAATGTCGAAAAGCTCAACCGCGATCTCGGCCTCGATAAGCCGCTGCCGCAACAATACCTGATCTGGCTCGGCAACCTGCTGCAGGGCGATTTCGGCCGATCCTTCACGCTCAACAGGCCGGTGCTGGACGAAGTGCTCGAGCGGTTCTCTGCAACACTGATCCTGGCGGGGACCTCGTTGGTGCTGTGCACGGTGTTCGGCCTGCTGGCGGGCATCGTCTCGGCCGTCCGCCAGTTCGGCTGGACCGACCGCATCGTCACGTTCTTCGTGCTGATCGGCATTTCCATCCCGTCGTTCTTCCTCGGCCTGCTGCTGATTCTGCTCTTTGCTGTCCGGTTCAAGCTGTTTCCCGCCTCCGGCATGTACGCCATATACGGCGGAGGCGATTTGCCCGACCTTCTGCGCCATCTCTTCCTGCCCGCCGTCGCTCTGGCGGTGATCGCCACGGGCGTGATCGCCCGGCTGACACGGACCGCGATGCTGGAGGTGTTGCGGCAGGACTATATCCGCACGGCTCGCGCCAAGGGGCTCAGCGAGCGCAAGGTGATCTACATGCACGCGCTCAAGGCGGCGATGGTGAGCGTGGTGCCGGTCATCGGCCTGCAGGCGGGGTTCGTCCTCGGCGGCGCGGTTTACATCGAGACGGTGTTCCAATGGCCCGGCATCGGAGCCATGCTGGTCAAGGCCATCTCCACCCGCGACCTGCTGCTCGTTCAGGGCGGAGTGCTGTTCGTCGCGGCAGCCTATGTGTTCGTCAACCTCATCGCCGATGTCGTCCAATCGATTCTCGACCCGAGGCTGAAGTCATGACGACGGCCGTCGACACCGACCGACCTGCCGACAAACACGCCCGCCGACCCAGCGCCTGGCAACTCTTGATGAACAACCGGCTGGCGGCGGTCGGCTTCTACGTCATTTTCGTGATCGTGTTCGTGGCGCTTCTGGCACCGCTTTTGCCCCTACAGGACCCGAATGCCACCAGCCCGGCCGACCGACTGCTGCCGGTCTTCACGGACGGACATGTTCTGGGCACTGACCAGCTCGGACGCGATGTGCTTTCACGGCTCGTGTGGGGAACGCGTGTGTCGCTGCTTGTCGGCATCTCGGCGTCGCTGCTCGCGGCCCTCTTCGGGTCCCTGATCGGGCTTGTCGCGGGCTATTGGGGCGGGCGGGCCGACAACCTCATCATGCGGGGCATCGACATGCTGATGGCGTTCCCGTACATCCTGCTTGCACTGGCCATCGTCGCGGTGCTCGGGCCCGGCCTGCTCAATGCGCTCTACGCCATCGCCGTCGTCAACATCCCGTTCTTCGCGCGCAATGTTCGCGGTGTCACGCTCGGCCTGTCGCGGCGTGAGTTCGTCGATGCCGCCCGGCTTTCCGGCAAGGGCCACGTCTCGATCCTGCTGACAGAGATCCTGCCCAATGTCATGCCGATCATCGTCATTACCGCGTCGACCACGGTCGGATGGATGATCTTGGAGACGGCGGGCCTGAGCTTCCTCGGCCTCGGCGCGCAACCGCCGCAGGCCGACCTCGGCTCAATGCTCGGGCAAGGCAGGTCGCTGCTGTTCACCTCGCCGATGATCTCGATCATCCCCGGCATCACGGTGTTCATGATTGTCATGAGCATCAACCTGCTGGGCGACGGCGTTCGTGACACACTCGATCCGCGACTGCGCGCCGGTGCGCTCAATCGCCCGATGCCGGTCACCAAGATCAACCGTCGCACGACGCCGGAGCCGCCAGGCGATACAGGTGCGGCCGCGCTGTCGGTGACCGGTCTTGAAACCAGCTTCGAGAGCACGGCCGGCCCGCAGCCTGCAGTCAAGGGCGTCAGCTTCTCATTGCGCAAGGGTGAATGCCTCGGCCTGGTCGGCGAAAGTGGTTCGGGAAAGAGCGTCACCGCATTGTCACTGCTTGGCCTCGTTGCCTCACCGCCCGGCGTGATCACCGGTGGTACGGTCACGATCGAGGGACGCGACATGTTCACGCTGTCAGAAAGCGAGATCAGCGCCTTTCGCGGCAGCAAGGTGTCATACGTCTTCCAGGATCCGCTGACCACGCTTCACCCGCTCTACACGATCGGCGAGCAGGTCGCCGAGGCGGTACGCGCCCACCGGCCGGTCGGCCGGTCCGACGCCTGGTCCAAGGCGGTCGAACTGCTGAAGATCGTGCGCATCCCGGAGGCCGAGAAGCGCGCCAATGCCTACCCGCACGAGTTGTCCGGCGGTCAGCGCCAGCGCGTCGGGATCGCCATGGCGCTCGCCGACGACCCGGACATCATCATCGCCGACGAACCGACGACCGCGCTCGACGTGACTGTTCAGGCCGAGATCCTGCGCCTGCTCCAGGTGCTGCGTCAGGAGCGTGGGCTGGCATTGCTCTTCATCACCCACGATTTCGGTGTCGTGGCGGAGATCTGCGACCGGGTGGCAGTCATGCGATTTGGCGAGATCGTGGAGGCTGGCAACACCGCGGAAGTGCTCGGCAATCCACAGCACCCTTACACCAGGCGGCTCATCGCCTGCGTGCCGAGGCCGGGGCAAGGCAGGGCGTTTCTTGACGGCGTGCGAGAGCTGCCGCCGGAAACCGGGAGAACAGGCAGGACATGACAACGGTCGATGCCATCAGCGTCAGTAATCTTTGCAAGACCTTCGGCGGCACGCGCTCGCTGTTCGGCGGGCGAAGCCACGAGATCCGAGCGGTCAAGGATGTGACGCTCGCACTCAATCACGGGGAGACGCTCGCCATCGTCGGAGAGAGCGGTTCGGGCAAGTCGACGCTGGCGCGGATGGTCGTTGGGCTTGAGGTGCCAACGTCGGGTGAGATGAAGATTGCGGGCAGGGACGCATCCGCGCTCCGCGCCAAGGGGCCCAGGGCATTCGGCCAGACGATCCAGTACGTCTTCCAGGATCCGGTATCCTCGCTCAACCCGCGCAAGACGATCGGCTCGATCCTCGAAGCACCGCTCAAAAGGCTCAAGGGATATGGCGGGCCGCGCCGGCGCGCGCGGATGAAAGAGCTTATGGATGCCGTGCGGATGCCAACCGATGCACTCGAGCGCTATCCGCACGAGTTTTCCGGCGGTCAGTCGCAGCGCATCGCCATAGCGCGCGCGTTGGCCGCCGAACCGCGGATCATGGTGCTCGACGAACCAGTGTCGGCGCTCGACGTATCGGTGCAGGCGCAGGTGCTCCTGCTGCTCGAGGATCTGCGCAACGAATTCGACCTTTCCTACCTGTTCATCAGCCACGACCTGGCCGTGGTGGAGGCCATCTCCGATCGCGTCGCGGTCATGTATTTCGGAGAGGTGGTCGAGGTCGGATCGGCAGAGCGGCTTTTCAGGTCGCCACAACACGAATACACGAAGAAGCTGATCTCCAGCGCGCCACGCTTGGAGACGCCGACTGGTTGACGTTCTGGGAATGGCGGGTTCCGCAGATTGGAAAGACGCCATCGGAAAGGTTTTCATGGACGCACCTGCCATCGCGCGGCGGCGCAAGCGACCGGATGTAATCGCGGACCAGATCCGCGAGCGTATCATCGTGGAAGGGCTTTCGCCTGGTGACCGGCTGCCGCATGCATGGATCGAGACCGAGACTTGGCGAGTGTCGCGCGGGACGATGCGGGAGGCGCTGAAGATACTGGAATCGCAAGGCCTGATCGTCAGCAAGACAGGTCCGAGGGGCGGAACCTTCGTCTCCTCCGTCGAGCCGGAGCAGGCCATCATGATGCTCGACAACCTTTTCCTGCATCAGCCCCCGTCGATCGCGGATATCTATACCATCCGCAAGGAACTGGAGCCGCTAATGGCGGCCTCGCTCGCCGGTAACGTCTCGGATGAAACATTCGGGCTGCTCCATGCCAAGATCCGACTTTACGAAAGCGAGCCGGCAACTGTGGAGGAGGAATACCGTCAGCGGCTGGCCGAGCTCGACTTCCATGTGGAATTGACGCGAATCTGCCAGAACCGGCTGCTTGGGTTCGTATGCCGGTTCCTCATCAGCCTTCTGAGAGACATGGCAGTCTGCCGAGACATCTACCGCCAGCGCAATCCCAAATTGCGCGAGACCGGGCTGCATTATCAGGTAGAACTGCTCAAGGCGATCAAGGCCGGCGACGCAGAACGCACCCATGCAATTATGCATGCGCACATGACGGCTGCCGAAACATATATGCTCGAGCGTGCGGAGATTCGGCGCAAGGGCCGGCGATGGGCGGAACCTGCCCCGCTCTAGCTGCGCATGACATGTGCAAAGGCTTTGGAGTCGAGATTGGCAAAGCAGTGATAGTAGCGCCGCTCGTGTTGGATATTGCCTGCGCGCTCGCCCTTGTGGGCCGATGATCTCCCAGATCTCGTCGGGCAGGGCGGCAACCCCTCGCTTGGCAAGTGGTGCCGAGTGTTCTCAACAATTGCCGTCGGCGCCGGTCGGCTTGTCTCGCGATGCGGGGCCGGGGCCGCGCATGTAATGCAATTCCGGTCGGTAGCCATTGCCGAACATCTGCCGCAGCCTGAACAGAGTCCGTCGGATGGCGTCGATCAGGCTCATTGCACCAGATGTCCTCCTTGCTCGGCCGGAGTTGCCGGCCCAACCTTTCATTCGGCGGCCTTGCGTGGGCGGAAATCGCTTACGGGATGCGGCTTGAGCTTCACCGTCAGCTCTTCAGGAAGCTCCGTACCGTCATAGAGGCCGAGCAGCACGCCGCGGCGTCCGCTCTTGCCCTTCAACTTGTCGAGCGTTTCATCCGAGATGGCCGTGCGCTGCGACAGGCGGCGCGCCCAGGCGCCGAGCCGCTCGTAGAGCCGGTCGATCTCGGTGGCGCAAGCCGGGTCCTCGCCGCGATCGACGAACTCGTCCGGGTCGGTCTCGAGATCGAACAGCATCGGCCGGAAGCCGCCCTCGAAATGGATCATCTTCCAGCGCCCGTCGAAGACCATGAAGGCGCGCGCAGCACGGTGGGCGAGGCCGAGCTTGTCGGCCATCGGCGTGGTCGAATAGTCGAATTCGCAAATGACGTGGTCGCGCCATTTCTCGGGTGTCGTGCCGTGCAGGAAGGGCGTCAGCGCGCGCCCCTCCAGGATATGGCCGGGCACCTTGGCGCCGGTCGCCTCCATGAAGGTCGGCGCGAGGTCGATCGCCTCGACAAGGGCGTCGCAGGTCGTTCCGCGCGTGGCATCGGCCTCTTCCCGCGGGTCGTAGACGATCATCGGGATCTTCACCGCCTGTTCGTGGAAGAAGTTCTTCTCGCCCAGCCAGTGGTCGCCCAGATAGTCGCCATGGTCGGATGTCAGCACGATCATCGTGTCCTCCATGCGCCCGGTCTTCTCCAGGTGGGCGAAGAGGCGGCCCATCTGGTCGTCGCACTGCTTGATGAGCGCCATATAGGCGGGGATGACGTTTGCCCGCGCATCGTCGCGCGACTGTCCGCGCGCGACAAGCGTGTCCATGTAGGCGGCATAGACGGGGTGCGGGTCGATGCGCTCGCGCGGATCGCGGTTGGCCGGCTGGACATCCGCTTCTGCGTACATGTGCGCATAAGGCGCGGGGACGATGTAGGGCCAGTGCGGCTTGATATAGGAGAGGTGGCAGAGCCAGGGCTGTGCATCGCGTCCGTCGTCTTCGAGGAAGTCGATGCAGCGGCCGGTCAGCCACGGGGTCTCGCTGTCCTCCTCGCGCACATTGGCTTCGTAACGGGCGAACTGCGACAGCCAGCCGGACGCCATCTTGCCGTCGTCGGTCACGCCGGAATTGGCATATTCGTTCCACGGATTGTCGCCGGGATAGCCGCGCGCCTTGAGATATTCGTTATAGGGCGAGCGGCTCTCGTCGTAATAGCCGTCCACGCCTTCGGCCCACAGCCCGTCGTCGCGCACGACGACATCGAATCCGCATTCGGCAAGCCGGGCGCCGATGATGCTGTCCGGCGCTATGCCGAGCCGGCGCAGCCCTTCGGCATCGGCTTCCATGTGGGTCTTGCCGACCAGGAAGGCGTCCATGCCGTTGGCGCGCAGGTGGTCGCCCAGCGTCTGCTCGCCGACCTTGAGGGGGAAGTTGTTGCGCTGGGCGCCATGGGAATGGACGTAGCGGCCGGTGTAGAAGCTCATGCGCGAGGAGCCGCAGATCGGAGACTGCACATAGGCCCTGGTGAAGCGCACGCCCTTCGCGGCGAGCGCGTCGATATGCGGGGTCTTGAGCGTCTTGTGGCCGGCGCAGGACAGGTAGTCCCATCGCAACTGGTCGAACATGATGAAGAGGATGTTGCGGACGGTCCTGGTCATCGGGCACCTGCGTTCTGTGGAATGGAATGCGTATCGCGATGGCGCAAGATATGCTGCGCCACCAGGGCAAGGCCAATCACGCCGCCCGCCGCCTGCTGCCAGGGCTCGGCTGTCAGCACGAGCACGGCGGCAGCCAGCCGCAGGCCGCGTTCGCCAAACGAGAGCCTGGTCCGATCGAAGCCGCCCATGCCCGACAGGAAGAGATAGATCGCCAGCGCAAGCCGCAGCACCGCCCAGACATAGGCGGGCAGCGTGAACTCGACACCGGCTGCCGGCACGCCGAGCAGGATCGGGTTGTAGACGAAGGCGAAGGGGATGACGAAGATCATCACGCCGACCCTGGTCGAGGCGATGGCCGTGGCGATGGGCTTGCCCTTGGAGATGGCGGCCGCGGCATAGGAGGCGATCGCCACCGGCGGGGTTATGCCGGCGGCCGTGCCGAAAAACAGCACGAAGAGATGCGCCGTCAGCGCTTCTACGCCGAACTGCGCAAGCGTCGGGCCCATCACGACGATGATGGCGATATAGGCGGGAAGGGTGGGCATGCCCATGCCGAGCAGCACGCAGCCGCAGGCGGCGATGACGAGCGCCAGGAACAGCGAGGCGTCGAAGGCCGAGTTCAAGAGCACGGCGAACTTGGTCGGAATGCCCGTGGCCGACAGAACGCTGACGATGATGCCGACGACGCCGATGGCGATCGCCAGCCGCGCCACAGTCTGTCCGCCGCGCGCCAGCGCACCGATGAGCAGAAGGGGATTGCGCCGCACGGCGGGATTGATCAGCGACAACGGAAAGAGAGCCAGGATGGCCGCGATCGAGGCGCCCGACGGCGACATGCCGGCAATGAGCAGCCACACCACGATGCCGATCGGCGCAAAAACCAGGACGAGGTTGAGCCAGTCCTGGACCTCGATCTCGGCATCGTCGTCGGTCATGACGAGCGCGTCGCCCAGCTTGCGGGCCTGGAAATAGACGGCGAGATAGAGCGACAGGTAGAAGGCGAGCGATGGCGTCAGCACGGCCACGATGACGGTGAGATAGCTCACGCCCACATAGTCGGCCAGAACGAGAGCGGCGGCGCCCATGATCGGCGGCAGGATCTGCCCGCCGGTCGAGGCGGCCGCCTCGACGGCGCCGGCAAAGTTCGGCGAGAAGCCGCGCCGGCGGATCATCGGGATCGTGACGACGCCGGTGCCGACGACATTGGCCACTGCGCTGCCCGACACTGTGCCGAACATCGCCGAGGCGGTAATGGCGGCATAGGCAGGCCCGCCGCGCAAGCGACGCATCAGATGGAAGGAGATGCGGATCATCGACTGCCCGGCGCCGACGCCGTCCAGCATCGCGCCGAGCACGATGAAGGGCAGCACCGTGGACAGGATGATCGCCATGATCGAGCCGAGAATGCCCTGGTCGGCGTCGTACCAGATGTTCTGCGCGACCGTTTCGATGAAATCATTGGGCGCGGTCTGCAGGAAACCGGGCCAATACTGGCCGGTCACCAGATAGAGCAGGGCAATGGCGCCCAGGAGCGCGATCGGCAGGCCCCAACTCGCCCAGCAAAGCGCCAGCGTGACCGCCGCCGCAGCCAGGGCGATCGTTGCTTCGCGGCCGGTGAAGAACATCACCGCTTCGTTGAGGATCGTGTAGATGACGTAATAGTCCCAGCACGCCCACACGCCGAGCGCGCCGATTGCCGTCCACAAAAGGGTCTCCGCCCGGCCAAGCCGTTCCTGAGCCAGCCGGTCGGCCAGGTGGACGAGGATGACCGTCAGGACGGACGCGCCGAAGAACAGCGGACGGAACCACGCCACGGGGAAGGGGCCGAAGCGCGGCAGGACGCCGTAGCTTGGCAGGACGTTGAGCAGGCCGACGGCGGCAACGAAAAAACCCATTGCGAGGGCGGACAACTGCAGCCACCGGATGGTTGTATCTCGGTTCGAGAGCATTGGTCGGATCCGATTTGGCTACTGGTCGCCAGCCGGTTCCGGCAGGCGACCGGGGCTGGAGTTAGGGACGCAATTCGTCGGGAACAACGATCCCGGCTTCCTCGTAATAGCGCATGGCGCCGGGATGCAGCGGCACGTTGATATTGACGAAATATTTGCCCTGGCGAATCGTGCGCATGAGCGAGTTCTGTGCCTTCATCTCTTCGAGATTCTCCCAGTAGGCCTTGGTGACGCGGTAGGCGATGTCCTCGTCCATCGCGGCATTGACCCCCAGCACCATGGTCGTGGCGACGGTGGTCAGGTTCTCGTCGCCATTAGCCTGCCCGCTATAGGTGCCTGCCGGCACATCTGATGTCGTCAGGGCGGCATCCTTCAGATATTGCTTGAACCCGTCCGACTCGACCAGTTCCGCCGGCAGGCCGAGAATGCGGATCTCACGCTGCAGGCTGAGCTCGTTGAGCGATTGCTGGCCGACGGCAACGGACGGGATGTGGACGTCGAACTGCCCGTCCTGGAAGGACTGCTGGGCGGCGCCCCAGGGTGCACGGATCCCTTCATAGTCCTCGCCGTCCTTGAAACCGCTGGCCTGCTCGATCAGGCCGCGCATCTGTCCGTTTGCCGCGCCGGCCGGCGGGCCGACATAGACGCGCTTGCCGGCGATGTCGGGCCAGTTTTCGATGCCGCTGTCCGCCCATACGATGACGTGGAAGGTGCCGCCGGGAAAGCCGAAGAGCGCGCGCACGTTCTTGTGCAGTTCGGCCGCCTTGTCGCCCTGCTGGGCGTAGGGGCCTTTGCCGCGTTTCATGGCTTCCAGCGCCGGAGGGGGGATCACCGCCATGTCGAGCTGTCCTGCAGCCACCTTGAGCGCTGATTTGGTCAGGGTCTGGCCGAGGACCACCTGAATATCGACATCCTCGCGCGCCGCATAGGAGGCGAGCGCCTGGGGCACGATGCCGGTGAGCGATGCCATGCCGGCACCCTCGAGGGAATAGGTTTCGGCCTGCGCCGCTTGCGCCGATCCGAATGCAATGAGTGCGCTGGCGGCTATGGCGCGCATGTCGTGAAGCATGGTCTCCTCCCTTGCTTGTTGGCTCGACAACAATGCAGGACCTAACCCGAGGCGAGGGGCAGCGACCAATAAAATAGCCGATCACGCCATATCGAATTTGTTATGATATGGCACTCGGCTCCCGTGCCTGGATCCGTTCGCGCAGGATCGTCAAGAGGAACGAGGCGGGCGGAGACAATTGCCGTCCGGGGAAGAAGGAAAGACCCACGGGGCCACGCAAGGCTTCGGTGGGCGCAGCCAGCTGGATCAGGATGCCCTCGCTCAGCTCCGGCTCCATGGCGCCGAGCGGCAGGGCCACGATCGCATCGGAGTGGAGCAGGAACGGCTTGGCGAATTCGAAGCTCGTCGTCTCGACGGTGTCGTCGAAGCGCGGCAGGCCCTGCGCAATCATGAACTTGTCGAGCTCGGCGCGGATGACCGTTTCGGGCTGGGGAATGATTACGGGGTAACGGTTGATGTCCACGACCGTTACCTTGTCCAAGCCGGCCAGCGGATGGCCGGGCCGGGCAGCGAATGCGAGGATCTCGTAAAGCAGATGCTCGAAGCTCAGTCCCGTCATCGTGTCCGGATCGGCCAGCCGTCCGATGACGAAGTCGACCTCTCCCGTACGCAGCTTGCCGAGCAGGTCGATATTGGTCCCCGTGAGAAGCCTGACGACGACTTCGGGATGGATTCGCTTGAACTCAAGGATGATCTCGGGCAGCACGCGCCGCGTGATGTTGGGCAGCGCGCCCAGCGTCACCACTTCAGCCTGGCCCTCGCCCGAAGCCTCGGCGATGCCCGTCGAGAGATGGGCGATACCCATATCGGCGAAATGATAAAGCCGGGCACCAGCCTTGGTCAGGATCAGCCCGCCGGATGTGCGCTCGAACAGCGGGCGGCCGATCTCCGTTTCGAGTTCGCGCAGCGAGCGTGAGACGGCCGGCTGGGCGGTATGCAGGCGCTCGGCCGCGCGGCTCACGCTGCGCTGGCGCGCAACCTCCAGGAAGGTGCGAATGTGACGAAATCTGATCCTGCGTTCCCGAATGCTCATTGCACGCGCTCGATTCTGTGGCAGTTATGACATATTCGTCCGGTCGCACGGACGACATCAATCGCTTGGCATGATAGCATTGGGATGGGGATGAAGGTGGAGAGCCGGCACGATGAGCAATGAGCGTACTTGACTATCTTAGCCCATCATGCCGCTGCTTGGAAAAGACCCTGCTGATATCGACGGTTGCGCGCCCCCGCAACCAAATCCACCAAGATCATCCAATTCGGGCAAGCAGTTGGCCAAGATAGGCCAACTCCTCTCATTGCGCGCGCCACCAAGAATCAATGATTTAGCGTGCAGGTTCAAATCACCTCGCAACCAATATCAATGTTGGCTGTAAGCGGCGGCTGGACGCCACCTGTCCGTTTCGGTCGTAGTGCTGGATTCCATACCCATTGTCGCTTTGGGAATGGAGGAAGGTTTGGGAGTCCATAGAGCGCTCCATATGGAGTCCATTTGCGGATATGAGATTTTGGTCGGGACCTCAGGAAAGCGGCGCTGGCCGGATGAAGTGAAGGGCCAGCTTGTCGCGGAGACCTATGTGCCTGGAGTGAGCGTGAACGAGGTCGCCCGGCGTGTCGGTATGAAGCCCAACCACCTTTCGTCGTGGCGGCGTTTGGCGCGGGAGGGCAAACTTGTGGTGCCGGATCTTCCGGGAGCCGAGTTTGTACCTGCCGTTCTGGAACCGACCCCAGCATCCGTTGAAGAGGATGCTACGCCGCGGTCTGCAGTGGAGATCATTCATGGGGGAACCACGATCCGGCTGGATGCTTCTGCAAGCCCGGACAGGATTGCCGGGATCGTGCGTGCCCTTGGGCGCGGGTTATGATTTTCCCCTCGAACCGGGTGCGCATCCTGGTGGCGACGCGGCCGATCGACTTCAGAAAAGGACATGATGGGCTGAGCGCCCTGGTCCAGTCCGTGTTGCGCAAGGATCCGTTCACCGGCACGGTTTTTGTGTTCCGGTCCAGGCGCGCCGACCGTTTGAAACTCTTGTATTTTGACGGCACCGGCCTGGTCATGGCTTACAAACGCCTGGAAGATACGACCTTTACCTGGCCCGCCATAAGGGATGGTGCGATGTCGCTGAACCATGCCCAGTTCGAGGCGCTGTTCTCGGGCCTGGACTGGCGCAAGGTGAAGGCATTGGAGGCTCGTTCTCCGGCTGCGGCAGAATGAATCAGGTGCCGGAAATGGCGGGCATCCGAAGCGGCATCGGGCTATTCTGGGCCCATGCCTTCCACTGTCGCCATCGACCTTTCTGCGATCCCCGCCGACCAGCGTGATGCTGTCGCCGCGGTGCTGCGCGAAGCTGAAGGCTCTGGAGCGGGAGAACCGGGAGCTTCGGCAATCCAACGAGATCCTGCGCAAGGCGTCGGCGTATTTTGCCCAGGCGGAGCTCGACCGCCCGTTCAAGCCATGATCGCGTTCATCGACGATCATCGGGAGGCGCATGGGGTCGATCCCCTGCATCAGCATGGCAAGCTTCATCGGCAGCAGGTCGATGGTGAACAGGAACGTCACCGTGGAGGCAAAGGCGATCATCGCGCCGACGAGGGCGGAGGTTTTTGCGGCACTCAGGAGAACGTCGGGCAGGTCCGCGAGCCTGAGCTTGCGCGTGACGAAGAAGCCGAGGAAGAGCGCGTAGCAGACGCCGACCGCCGCGCCTTCGGTGGGGGTGAAGACCCCGGCGACGATGCCGCCGATGACGATGACGGGCATCAGGAAGACGATGAAGCTGCGCCGCAACTCGCGCAGGATGGCGGGCAGGGTCACCGGGTCGCCCGCCAGTGGATAGTCCCGTTCCACGCGATGAGCCAGCACAGAAGCATGAAGGCGGCAAAAAGGATCAACCCCGGCACCACGCCGGACATGAACATGCCGCCGACCGAAACGCTCGACCCGGCCATGAAGGCATAGACGATCATCGCGCCGGAGGGCGGGATGATCGGCCCGAGATTGGCCGCCACCGCCACGATCCCGGTCGAAAAGCCGAGGCCGTATTGCTTCTTCAGCGAGGGCACCAGCGTTGAGGACAGCGCCGAGGCGTCGGCCACCGCCGCGCCGGAGACCGAGGCAAGCCCGGCCCCCGACACGACGGCGACCTGGGCCAGCCCGCCCCGCACCCGTCCGATGAAGGCATTCGCGAAATCGACGAGCCGGTCCATGATGCCGCCCTTCAGCATCAGCTCGCCCGCGATCATGAAGAGAGGAATGGACATCAGCGGGAAGGAATTGACCGCGTTCATCAGCCGGGGCGGCAGCACCAGCAGGTCGAAATCGGCCAGCCACAATCCCGCCAGCGCGGCGACGCCGAGCGAAAAGGCGAGCGGCATGCCGAGAAAGGCGAGGACCAGGAAGGCGGCGATGACGAAGAGGCTCATGCGCGCGGCTCCGCCGGGAAGAGTGCGAGATGGGCGAGATGCAGCGCGCCGAGGATCACGGGGAAGAAGAAGACGCTGGAGGTCATGTCGATGGCGCCGAGCCGCTCGGACCATGTGGCGAGCGCGACGATGACCGAGACCCAGAACACCACGGCCATCATGATCGCGGCGAGACCGCTCGTGATCCTGGCGACGAGGTGGCGAAGACCGGTGGGAAGGCGCGCCACCAGCAATTCGATCCCGACATGGGTGCCGTCGCGAATGCCGAGCGGGATGGCGAGGAAGATGGTCCAGACGAAGGCGATGCGGCTGACTACGTCCGCCCAGTCGAAGGAACCGTTGAAGACATAGCGCATGACCACCTGTGCCGAGACCACGGCCGCCATCATGGCCGCGCCGAGGATGACGAGGAGGCGCGCGCCGGTGTCGGCGCGCGCGAGAAGCCAGGTCAGGAGGCGGTCGAGCGCCATCGGATCACAGGCCGAGCTTGACAGTCTCCTCGTCGAGCAGCTTGACCAGTTCGGGGTCGAGCCGGGACTTGGTCTCGGCGGCGACGTTCGCCGCACCGGCTTGGGCCAGGGCTCCGGCGAGATTGTCGAGCACCTGGCGCGTCTGCGCGGCGATGTCACCGTGCACCACCAAGCCGTCCGCACCGAAGGGCACCTGGCCCGAAAGGTAGATGAAGTCGCCGGCGCGCACTGCCGCCGACAGCGGTACTGCGGGATGGGGAGCGAAGACCTGTTTGCTCATGAAGTGCTCTCCTTAGACACAGGTTCCTTTTGCGGCCGGACCTGAGCGCTCAGCACCAGGACATTGCCGGCCAGCACCGCCGCCGCACCCACGAGGACGCCTGTATCGATGATCAGCTTTTCAAACAGCGCCGACAGGAACAGGGCGACCACCGGCACGAGGGCGAGCGTGTAGGAGGCGCTCGCCGCGCCGATGCGCTGGACCAGGCTGAAATACATGAAGAAGGTGATGCAGGAGGCGACGATCGCCAGGTAGGCGAGACCGGCGAGATAGGCCGGCGTGACCTCGACGCGGAAGCTCAGGTCGCCGAGAAAGGCCAGGGCGAATGAAAAGAGCGCGCCGAACAGAGCCGCCCAGCCGATCAGCGCGGCGATGGGCGGGCCCGTGCGCTGATTGTGCATTGCCACCACCGTGCCGCAGCCCGTGCAGGCGGCGGCCGCCGTGGCGAGCGCAAGGCCGCTTACCGTCTCGCCGCTGGTTCCCATCGAGCCAAGTTGCGGCAGGGCGATCACCGCCAGCCCGGCGATGCCGGCGCAAATGCCCGCAATCATGCGCAGTGTCACCGGCGCGCCGAGAAACAGCCGGCCGACAAGGGCGGCGAACAGAGACGAGGTGGACAGAACGAGCGCTGCGACGCCGCTCGGTATGAAGACCGTGGCATGGTAGAAGGAAATGAAGGCGAGACCGAAAAACAGGATGCCCTGCAGCGCCACCCAGGGATGCTGCTGGTGGCTGAGGCCGATCTTCTGCCCCCGCGCGAGGCACCAGCCGAGCATGACCAGCGACACCAGCGTCATGCGGTAGCCCACCGAGACTTCCGGCGCGCCGGACATCGCCTGATGACTGGTCACAATCGCGCTGCTGCCCCACAAGATGGCAGTGGCGGCAAACAGAAGCATATTCATACTACGGCCCTTCTTCCTTCGCGAGGACATGGAGCCGGCAATGCCCGCCCGTCACACCGGGCGCCCGCCGGAGCCGACAGCCTCGTTCACGCCGTGCCATCCGCGCGCCAATATGCCGGCGCTTGCGTCGTCCAGCTTGGCGAGGATGGCGTCGAGTGCTTCGCGCTCCTGCGGCGTGACCGAGCGCATCAGTTCGGCGTCGATGTTGCGCGATAGATCGGAAATCTCGCCAAAAGCCTGCCAGCCGGCATCCGACAGTGCGATTGCCGCGTAGCGCTTGTCGGACCGGCCAGGCTGGCGTTGCGCAAGGCCCAGTTCGACCAGTTGGCGAATGGCGCGCGACACGGAGAACTGGTCCAGGCCACCGGCCTGGCAGATTTCCTTGACGCTGATGCCGGGCCGGTTGGCGACGATGGCCATGGTTCGCCAGGAGGCACGCGACAAGCCGAACTTGGGACCGTAGAAGGCGCCGAGAACATCGGCGACACGCGCGGAGATCCGGAACAGGCGATAGGGCAGCCAGCTTTCCAGTTGCAGGTTCTCGCCGCCCTTACTGCCCTGCGAATCTGCCCTGTCGGTACTTTGATTGCTTTTTATTTGCATAATGCAACTTTATCCGTTTTGGTTTGTCGAGACAACAGATGAAGCGCTGTTTTCCAACAATGACAACATCATGCGAAACGCCCGTGGTGGACGACGTCAAAATGCAATCAGGAGACCGAACATGCCGTTTGCCGTCCAAGCATGTCCCGCTCAAACGGAATCGTTTGAGCGAAAGGTACATGCTCCAAAATACTGATCTGGCGCGCATATCTTTGCTTCAAACGTTGCCGTTTGAAGCGAACACGCGCTATTGCATCGACCGTCGCGAGGCGGGCGACCTGCGCCGGCGCACCCGTGCTGAACATCTGGAATACATGATCGAGCAGAGGGCGCGCATCGTTTTCGGCGGACCGCCGCAAAACGACGAAGGCACGAGGGTGATCGGCAGTCTCATGGTGCTTTCACACGAGGATCGGGCCGGTGTAGGGGCCTTCCTGCAGGGCGAAC
Source organism: Mesorhizobium xinjiangense (assembly GCF_009749525.1). GTDB lineage: Bacteria > Pseudomonadota > Alphaproteobacteria > Rhizobiales > Rhizobiaceae > Mangrovimarina > Mangrovimarina xinjiangensis. Next base: position 43,373 of record NZ_WOAC01000005.1, read on the forward strand.
CCTATTCGCGCGCCGGCCTGTTCGCCGAGGTCAGGATCACCCGGCTCAGGCAGATGGTGCCCGAGTTCCCGCGCGGTCTCCTGCTGGAGGAATTGGCGCGCGAGCGGGCGGGCGTATGAGCCGCCACGCAGGCCGGTGCCACCTGGAATGTGCGTCACGCCAGCACGAGCTGGTCGTCCTCGACCGCCTCGCCGGTCGTCTTCTTGAACAGCGCCAGCAGGTCGGGAACGTCGTATCTCTTGCGGTCCTCGCCGCGAATATCGAGCAGGACCCGCCCGGCATTCATCATGATCGTGCGCTCGCCATGGTCCAGCGAGTTGCGCATGGAATGGGTCACCATCAGCGTGGTCAGTTTCTGCTCTCCGGTTATCTCCGAGGAAAGCTCCAGGATCCGTGCCGCCGCGCCCGGGTCGAGGGCGGCGGTGTGCTCGTCCAATAGCAGGATCTTCATCGGCAGCAGGGTCGCCATCAGCAGGCTGAGTGCCTGCCTTTGACCTCCGGAGAGCGTCCCGACACTGGTGCCGAGCCGATCTTCCAGCCCCATGCCGAGCCGTTTCACTGGGCCCGGCAAATCAGCCCGAAAGAGCCCTTGCCGCTTCCAAGGGCAGGGGCGGGGCGTCGTAAGGCACCTTCGTCCGAGACGGGCTACGCCGTCAGGAAGCGCAATGCTCGCTGGATGTCGAAAATGTCCGCGGCCTTGAAACCGACTGTTCTCCGGCCGTTCAGATACGCGCCAGGATACCACGACGCTCTCCACGCATCGCCGGGGGTCACGAATTCGAGCGCAATCTCGAACGGCCCCTGTAGCTTCGGTATTTGCGTGCTCGAGACGCGGGAGAGTGCGTCTTCGACACCCTCGCGGATCGCGGCGCGTGCCCTGGCCGGCGAGATCGAGAGAGATGCGCGGCCAAATCCCTCAAGCGTCGCCACAGTCCGCAGCTCCGGGACGAGAGCGCGAGCGTCGGCGCAAATCTCTGCGTCGCCTGACAGGAAGACTGAAGGCACGCCATAGCGCGTTGCGCACAGCGCGTTCATTGTGAACTCAGAGACCACCTCTCCATTGAGGATCAGCCTCGATATCCGGAGGTTCGTCGTGTGGGCCAGCGGGTTGGCCTCGGATCCGGCCTTGGCATGATATCCCGTGTAGATGGCCGCCGTGAATTCGGCGTTGAGGCCGAACATCATGCCGTCCGGATGACCGGACCATGCGCGCACGATCTTTGCATAATCGGGCAGCATGTCGAGGATTAGGTTTCGTCCGCTGTCATGTGCATCCCTGATCACCACCTCGCTTGCCCCGGTGGCGCGTGCGCCTTCGCAAGCGGCAAGAACCTCGCCGGTCATGAGACGTCGGAACTCTTCGAAGTCGGCGTGGCTGCGTTCGACTTCGTCCCAGTGAACAATGCCCGCCGTTCCTTCGATGTCGGCTGACAGAAAGACTTTCATTTCGCGAACTCCGTTGCCCAGTCGGCCAGCGAAGGGAAAAGCCTTCCGGCCCGTCCCGTGACGGCCGGGGCCGCGCAAAGTGCGTTCAATACCGCTTCCTGCGTGGCCTCGGCGGCGGCGCGGAAGGGAAGATCGATCTGAGCCTCGTCAAGCCGGCGGACGGATTGGAATGTCTCGCGCGCATCATGTGCAACGGGATCCGCAGTGGTGAAGGCCAGGCAGATGTCTCCCGAGCCATGCCCCCAAAACGCGCCGAGCCGTGCGAGACCCGCTCCGGCGCGGCGCACCACCCGCTTCAACTGGCGGTCGCCCAGCGGCAGATCCGTTGCGAGAAGGACGATGACCGAGCCCTTTTCAGGCGCGCTGACACTGCGTGAATCGGGGCGGCGGCCATCCGGCAGAATCAGGTCGCCTGGCCGGCCGAAATTTGCCAGGACCAGGGTTCCCATGATGAAATCCGCCCCGGCAACCCGCATCTTGCGCGAGGCGCTGCCAATCCCACCCTTGAAACCGAATGCAGTCATGCCGGTACCCGCCCCGACTGCTCCCTGCGCTACCGGGCCAGCCGCGGCGGCCTCGATCGCCGCGAGCGCATCCGCAGGCTGCACTGCCAGTGCCTGGATGTCGTTGACCGCACCGTCGTTGCATTCGCAGACCACGGGATTGACGGTTGGTCCCTTGCGCCCGATGTCGGAATTCGAAGCAATGGCGCGGCGTATCAGGGCCTCCGTGCAGGCTGCAACGCCGAAAGTGTTGGTGAGCAGGATCGGCGTCTCGACCGTACCGAGTTCGGCGACCTGCATCAGCCCCGCTGATTTGCCGAACCCATTGATGACCTCGACGGCCGCGCGGACCTTTACCCTGAAGAGATCGCCGCCATGCGGCAGCACTGCGGTCACTCCTGTGGCCAGCGCTTCACCGCTCAGTGTGCGATGTCCAACCGCAACGCCGGACACGTCGCTGATTGCATTGAGGGGGCCCGGCGGAAGGTCGTTGGTGCCCTCGCCCCAGAGACCCAATTCGCGCGCTGACGTCATGCGAGATCCTTGTTCACAGGCGCCCAGCCTTCTTCAGGCTCCGCAAAAAGGCCTGCGTCCGCTCCTTTTGCGGGCTTCCGAAGATTTCGGCGGGAGGCCCTTGTTCATGGACCCTTCCAGACTGAAGGAAACATATCCGATCCGCCACCTCGCGGGCAAAGCCCATCTCGTGGGTCGCCAGAATCATGGTCATGCCGCCTGCGGCCAGATCACGCACGATATCGAGCACTTCCGAAACCAGTTCGGGATCGAGAGCCGAGGTGATCTCGTCGAGCAAGAGCAGCATCGGGTTCATCATGAGTGCCCGGACGATGGCCACGCGTTGCTGCTGGCCACCCGAAAGGCGGTCCGGATAGTCATTGGCCTTGTGGGCGAGTGCGATCCGATTGAGGAAGGACATCGCCTTCTCCTCGGCCTCGCGGCGACTCATGCCCAGCACCTTGGTCGGCGCCAGCATCGTGTTTTCCAGGACGGTCATATGTGGAAACAGGTTATAGCCTTGAAACACGATGCCGATGTCGCGGCGCAGCCGGTCGAGGTCGACACCCGGCCCGGTAATGCGGTCGCCATGAATGCGAATTTCCCCGGATGTTATCTCCTCCAGACGATTTACACAGCGCAACAGCGTTGACTTGCCGCACCCCGAAGGGCCGATCAGGCAGATGACTTCATGTTCGGCCACCTCGAGCGACAGGTCGGAGATGACTTCAACAAGACCGTAATGCTTGGTCATGCGTTCGATTTCGAGAAGCGCCATGGCTCTAACCCCCCGCCCGCATGCGCTTGCGGTCACGCTCGGTCAATTTGTCGACGATCCGTGCCTGAGGGATCGTGATGGCGATGAACAGGATGGCCACGGTGGTCACTGCAGAAAGGTTGAAATTGTTCGCGGCGATGATTTTCGACTGATTGAAGGCGTCGATGGCGCCGATGATGGCCACCAGCGCGGTATCCTTTTGAAGGCTGATGCAATTGTTCATCAGCGGCGGAATGATGTTCCTGACGGCCAGAGGTACCACGACATAACGCATGGTCTTGGCGTGACTGAGCCCCAGCGACCGGGCGGCGGCGACCTGGCTGTGATGTACGCCCTCGATACCGGCGCGATAGACCTCGGACGTATAGGCGCCGTAAGTCAGGGTCAGCGCAATGATCGCGTAGGAGGTGGAGGAAAGGTCGGACAGAAAGGGCAGGTCCGTCAGCGGCAGGCCGAAGCCGATGAGATAGATGGTGATGATCGCGGGCAGACCGCGGAACAGGTCGCCATAGGCAATGGCCAGAAAGCGCAGCGGCCGTCCAGTCTCGCCCGGCAATGTGCGGGCTATGGCGATTACCAGCGACCAGGCAAGGATCAGCACCGCGGAAACAGAGAAGATTATGACGTTGGTTCCGAAGGCCCACAGCACCTTGCCGGCAGAGTCGCGGATCAGCGCAAGGTCGAAAAAGGTACGGCTGACGGCTGCATTGTTGACCACCATGAACCAGGCACCGGCCGTGATGATCAGCAAAGCTCCGGACCATGACAGCGCCCGCCAGGCCCCGAGCGACGCCTCGGCGCCCAATGCGCGCGCGGAATAGACGTCGGAACTGCGCGCAGCGACGAGCGATTTCATGGATGCATGCGCAGCCATCACGAGCACGACGGCGGCAGCGATAGCGGCGATGATTCCCGGCAGCGCGGCGGCAATCGAGGAAATGCCCTGGCTGACCGCATAGCGTCCTATATGCTGTGCCGATACGGCGACGACGACGAAAGTCAGCGCCGCAACGCCTAACGTTGCTCCTGCCCGCCCACGATGGGTTCGCGTGACGCTCCGGGCGCGCCAAACAGCGGCACGCCCGGCTTCATCCGGCGCCTCGGATACGAGGTGCTCAGCCATCGATTCAATATTTCCAGATCGGAACGTCCTCGGGCTTCAGACCGCCGCGGGCCGGCGCGAGATACTCGTTCTCGAGTGCCTCGAGCGTGCCATCGGCCGCCATGTCGGCGATGATCTTGTCGATCACCGGCTTTTGCTTCGAACCCTTGGGATAGATCCCGGCCGTATCGCGGCCGCTGGGATACTGACCGATAACCTTGAGCCTCCCGTTGGAATTGGAAACCTGGCCGAGAATGACGGAGATGTCGGTCATCACCACGTCGACATTGCCTGCCGCCAGCGCAGTGAACATGGCGCCCGTATCGTCAAAGACGGAGAGCTTCGCATCGGGAAGCGTCTCCTGCGCCCATGAAACCATGATAGTGCCGGCCTGGGTGCCGAGCTTGGTGGTCTTGATGCTCGTCTCGTCAATCGTGGTGTCGGCGCGAGCGGCAAGGCCGAAGGCGCCATGGGCGTATGGCGTCGAGAAGTCTACCACCTTCTTGCGGGGCTCGGTCACCGAGATCAGGGCGAGAGCGATGTCAAAATCCTTGTTCTGACCCGCAACGATGGAATCGAAGGAGGCATTCTTCAGCACCACCTTGTCGATGCCGAGCCTGTTGGCGATATTGACCGCCATGCAGAATTCGCGCCCGGTGCTAATCGTTTCCGGCCTGTCGCCGTTGAATTCGCCCACGGCAGGCAGGTTGATGATGACAGTGAACTGGCCGGGAACAGCTGTATCGATATGCTCGACTCCAGCCTTGCCGAACAGCTTGCAATCACCGTAGCCCTCGGTGGCTGCCGCCGGGGCGGCAAGGGCGATCAGCGTGCCGAGCGCCGCGACGGCACAATTCATTCTGCTCTTCATAGTGTTCTCCTCTTTGTGATTCTTGGTTGCTTGATGTCAGTGAGGTGTCGCCCCGGACGCGCGTGCCGTGTCCAGGTAGTACGCCTGCAGTTGCCGGGTCATCGGCCCCGGCTTGCCATTGCTCAAAAGCGCTTCGCCGATACGGACGACCGGCGTTACGAGGCTGGAAGCGGATGTTTGAAAGGCTTCGGCGGCACTCTGCGCCTCGGCCGGCGTGAAGGCTCTCTCCTCGACAGTCAGGCCGTGCGCCTCGCAAAGCCGCATGAGCGCGCGGCGGGTGCAACCGGGCAGGGTGACGTGAGAATTTTCCCGGGTCAGGATGCGGCGATCGGCGGTGACGATATAGGCGGTGGACGATGCGCCTTCGGTCACCTTGCCGTCTTCCACGAACCAGACGTCGTCGAAGCCACCGGCGCGTGCCGAACGCTTGGCCAGCACCTGCCCCAGCAACATGACGGTCTTGATGTCGCGCCGGCTCCAGCGCGGATCTGGCGCGAGATCGACGGCGATTCCGTCGCCTTGCGCAGCGGTGTCGATCACCGGCTTGTCTTGTGTGAAGGCGACGAAGGATGGCCTGAGACCTTCGGCGAAAAGAAAATCGCGATCGGCTTCTCCTCGCGAGATCTGGAGATAGACGGTGCCTTCGGTCAGTCGGTTTCTGGCGATCAATTCACGCTGAATGCCTTCGATCTCGGCCAGCGGAGCGGGCAGTGGGATCGACAGTTCTGCCAATGATCGCTCCAGCCGTGCCAGATGCAGGTCGTTGTCGACCATCCGGCCGTCGATGACGGCGGTCACTTCATAGACCGCATCGCCAAATAGGAAGCCGCGGTCGAACAGACCAATGCGAGCTTGCACTTCGGGCATGAACGCGCCCGCGCAATAGACGATCCTGCTCATTCTTGGGAAACCGAATAGAGGTTGGGACTTATTGAATCAACTTTGCTGGCCCGGATGGATTTGACAAATTCGGATTGAGCAAGGCGGTATTCCGAACTTGCATAGGCGTGAGGAATCAGTGTGTTATACTCATTCGTTGCGAGACTCTTTTCCTTCCTCACCATCGGAGCACCAGGAAATGGAACTGAAATGGCTGGAAGATTTCGTAACGCTTGCCGAGACTTCCAGCTTTTCCAGGGCTGCGGAATTGCGCAATGTCACCCAGTCGGCCTTCAGCCGTCGCATCAAGCAGCTTGAGGCATGGCTGGGCGCAACGCTGATCAATCGCGCCACCCTGCCGGCGGAAATTACCGCAGCGGGGCAAAGTTTTCTGCCCGTTGCACAGGATGCGATCCGCGCCTTCTATGGCGCGCGCGAGGCGCTGCAGCCGTCGTCCAAGGTAGGCATGGCCAGGCTTGCTGCGCTTCACACGCTGACGGTCACCTTCTTTCCCGAATGGCTGCAGACATTGGAGAGCGAGGTTCTCGACATTCGCACATCGCTCATTCCCGACCGCGGCGGGATCGAGGCGAACCTTGCCGCGCTGATCGACGGGGAGGCCGACTTCTTCCTGACCTACGCACATTCGCTTGTGCCGTTCCATCTCGACGGAGAGCGTTTCGAGTTTCTCTCGGTCGGTTGGGACCGGTTGGTTCCGGTCGCCGCGCGCCATGTGCGTATGAACCGCGGTCAAACCGCGCCTGGAGAGGGATTGCTTGACAGGGCCGCGGTCGGAGGACCCGAATTGCCCTATCTCAGCTATGGGTCGAGCTCGTTCTTCGGCGTCGCGCTCGGCCGATTGTTCGCCGATCGACCGGCCTTCCGCCACCGCTCGGTGCATGAAAACACGATCAGCGCAGGCCTGAAGACTGTCGCGATGAGAGGCGCCGGCCTGTGTTGGCTGCCGGAAAGCCTTATTCGGGCCGAACTGGACGCCGGGCATCTTGTCAGGGCCTCGACCGACGATCAGTGGTGCTTGGATCTGGAGATACGCCTTTATCGTCATCGGGGCAGCCAGGGTCGGATCGTCAGGACATTCTGGCAGACGGCGAAGGCCGTTGGAGGCTATCGGCCATGATGCGGGTCGCCGCCACAGCTTGCTGTGCGAGAAAACGACGACAACGTTCAAGTAACCGGCGCGATACAGGGCGTGATCCGGTACAGCTTTCGCCGTTCCTCGGAATTTGCCTGAGGCCCATCACGACGCGCAGCGCGTTCAGATGACCGCGCAGACCGCCTTCGTTTCTAGATAATTTTCAAGCCCTTGCGGTCCGTTCTCGTAGCCCCAGCCGGATTCCCTGTGCCCGCCCTTCGGCAGTTCCGGAGAAAAATAGGAATGGCAGTTGATCCAGACCGTTCCGGCGCGAACGCCGGCGGCAAGCCGGTGCGCAGCGGAAAGGTCTTGCGTCCAGACGCTGGCTGCGAGCCCAAATTTGGTGTCGTTGGCAAGAACGAGTGCTTCCTCCGGCTCGTCGAAGGGCGTGACGGCGATGACCGGGCCGAAGATCTCCTCGCGCATCATGCGCATCTCGGGGTGTACCGCCGTGACGACGGTCGGGGCAAAGAAGGCGCTGTCGATGCCGAGACGTTCGCCGCCGGCGGCAATCACTGCGCCGGAGGATTTGCCCTCATCGACATAGGACGCCACGCGCGCCGCCTGTGCGGAGCTCACAAGCGGGCCAAGATCTGTTTCCGGGTCGAGGCCGTGGCCGAGGCGCAGTTTGCCCGCCTCGAGCGCCAGTTTCTCGACGAAGGCGTCGTGGATGCTCGAATGGACATAGGCGCGCGAGCCGGCAACGCAGACCTGTCCGGAATTGGCGAAGATGCCGCGCGCGACGCCGGGAAGGGCAAGTTGCAGATCGGCGTCCGGCATGACGATCGCTGGCGATTTTCCGCCGAGTTCAAGCGTCAGCTTCTTCAGATTTCCCTGCGCTGCACCGACGATCATCCGCCCGACTTCCGTTGAACCGGTAAAAGCGACCTTGTCGACATCAGGGTGCGCGGCAAGATGCGCGCCGACCGTCGAGCCGAACCCGGTCACGATATTGACGACACCGGCCGGCAGGCCTGCTTCGACGAGGAGTTCACCGAGACGCAATGCGGTCAGGGAGGTCTCCTCCGCCGGCTTCAGTACCACGGTGCAGCCGGCGCACAGCGCCGGCGCCAGTTTCATTGCCGCCATCAGAAGAGGCGAATTCCACGGCGTGATCGCTGCGACCACGCCCACCGGCTCGCGCGTGGTGTAGGCGAACAGCTTTTTTCCCGGTGGATGGTAGCCGATCGATGTCGGGATTGTCTGACCAAGGATCTTGTTGGCGAAGCCGGCATAATAGCGGAACTGCTCGGCCGATGCGGGAATCTCGGCCATCCGCGAGGTCGCCCAGGACTTGCCCTGATCGAGCGTTTCGAGTTCGGCGAGTTCATCGGCATGCGCCTCGATCAGGTCGGCGATCTTCCACAGAAGCCGTCCGCGGGCCGAGGGCTTCATGTCGCGCCAGGCAGGATCGACAAGCGCGTCGCGAGCTGCCGCGACTGCGATGTCGGCATCGCTGGCGGTTCCTTCGGCCAGATACGCGAGCAGGGCGCCGGAGGCCGGGTCATGTGTGGCGAAGGCGCCGCCCTCGGCGGCGGTGCGCCACACGTTGGCGATCAGCAGCCGTTTTGCTTTGCCGGCCAGTAAGGCGTTGGCGCCCGGTGTCTTCGGTTGATGAGGAGGAACATGATGGGTCATGGGATTTTCTGAGCCTGTTGGCCGATACGATCTGCGGCGAGAAGCGCGCCGCGCAGGATGGAATGGTAGCCGGTGCAGCGGCAGATATTGCCTTCCAGCGCGGTCAAGATGTCGTCACGCCCGGCGTCCGGATTTTGCGTGAGGAGCGCGACGAGTGAGACGACGAAGCCTGGCGCGCAATAGCCGCACTGGAACGCCGATTCTTCCGCAAGGGACTGCCGCACGGTCTTCGTCACCGGAAGCTCGTCGAGCCCGGCGGCAGTGACGATCTCTGCCCCGTCGGCCCGCCATGCCATGATGAGGCAGGAATTGACGGCTTGGCCGTCCATCAGCACCATGCAGGCGCCGCAACGCCCGACCTCGCAGCCGATCTTGGTTTCGGTGCGCCCCAGCCGGTCACGCAACAGCCTTGTCAGGGAAGCGTCGGCGGGAACCGTTGCCTCCAACTCCTCGCCGTTCAGGTGCAAGCGCACGGTGATGGTTTCGTTTGCCGCCACATGGGTCATCGGGCCGCCTCGCAGGCTTCGAGGATGGCCTCGGGTCGAAACGGCGTGACCGTTGGCCAGCGGCCGATCGCATCAGCCACCGCGTTGGCGATCGCGGGAGTGACGGCGCCGATGCTGATTTCGCCGGCTCCACGCGGACCGTAGGGGTCCGCCGGGTCGAGATCCTCCAGCGCAAATGTGGTCATCTTGTCGGGGGCATCGCGGACGGTCGGCATGAAGTAGGTGTCGAAATTGCCGGTCAGGAAACGTCCGTTCTCGATCAGGACATCTTCGCTCAGGGTAAGGCCGAGGCCCTGCACCAGGCCGCCCTCCATCTGGCCGAGATAGGCCGCAAGATCGATGATCGGGCCGGCAGCGGTATGGAGTTCAAGAGCGAGCACCCGGACCTCGCCCGTTGCGCAGTCGACCGCCACGCGCGCGACGGTCGAACCGAAGGCAAAGATGAAGCGGGCATTGCCATTGGTGTAGTCGGACTTCGGAAATTTGAATGCCGCTTCTTCGACAATGTGCTCGCCGGGGCCGAGTGCCGCGGCCAGTGTGGCGAAGTCGAGCAAGGGTATGCGGCTGTTGGTTGCCGCATCGGCAATGCCGTTCGGGACGATCTTCAGGTCCTTCGCGGCGCGCTCGACGAGGCGTGCTGCCGTCGCGAGCAGCTTTTCGGCAAATGCGGGGACGGTGAGTTCGGCCGCCTTCCAGACCACGTAGCCGCCACGCGATGCCGTGGTCGATCCGGAATCGGGTGTCAGCGCCGTGTCTGCGATGACCGGACGGATATCGTCGCGCGCACAGCCGAGCCTGTCGGCGACCGCCGCCTGTATCGAGGGGATGAGGCCCTGACCCATCTCGTCGAGACCGAAGTGGGCCTCGATCCGGCCGTCGGCGGCGAGCATCAGGCGAGCGGCCGCCGCGTCTGGCGGGATCGTGCCAAGACCGTTGCCCTGATAGTTGAGCGCCATGCCCGTGCCGACAACCTCGTTCTGTTCCGCCTCGCCGGTCGCGTCCCAAAGCGGGCTGGAGGCGGCCGCATCAAGCATCTCTGCCAGGCGTTCCGACGGCGCGACGCGTTGTCCGAGAAATCCGGGCATGCCGGGCATGCGCAGATTGCGCCAGCGGATCTCTACGGGATCGAGACCGCAGGCGGCGGCAAGGCGGTCCATCTGGCACTCGATAGCGAAGGTCATCTGGTTCGCGCCGAAGCCTCGAAATGCGCCGCAGGTGCCGTTGTTGGTGTAGGCGAGGCGTGCGTGCGTCGTGACGCTGGGCGATACATAAGGACCGCAGGCATGCTCCATCGCGGTTTCGACCACGCCCGGGCTCAGCGAGGCATAAGCGCCGCTGTCGGCGACGAGGTCGACCTCCTGAGCGAGCAGCATGCCGTCGGCATCGCAGGCCGTGCGCATGCGAATGCGCATCGGATTGCGCTTGGTGCCGGCCAGAACGGATTCGGCTCGGGTCCACTGCATGCGCACCGGTGCCTTCGCCTTGAGCGCCAGAAGGGCGAGAACCGGCTGGACCGTCAGTTCGTCCTTGCCGCCGAAGGCGCCTCCGGTCGGCGAGGTCACGACACGGATCTTCTCTTCAGGAAGGCCGAGTATGCGCGCAAGCTGCAGCCTGTCGCGCGCGCCGTGCTGGCCGCCCGCAAACATGGCCAGGCCGCCATCCGGCGTGGGTTCGGCGTAGCCGCCCTCGGTCTCCATGAAGCCATGCATCTGGCGCGGTGTGACATAGACGTCTTCGACGATGTGGGCCGCGGCGGAAAATCCGGCGTCGATGTCGCCGCGTTTCAGCTCGATCGAAGCCGCGAGGTTGCCATTGGTGTGCACCGGCTCTGCGTTGCTGTCGAGGGCAGAGATCGGATCGCCGACAATCGGCAACGGCTCGTATTCGACCTCGATCAGCGAGAGCGCCTTCAGCGCAGTTTCGCAGTCGGTTGCCGCCACGCCGGCAACGGGATCGCCCAGATAGCGCACCTTCTCGCCGCAGAGCGCCGGCTGGTCCTGAACCACGATGCCGAAGGCGTTCGTTCCCGCGATATCGCGGTGAGTGACGACGGCTTTGACGCCGGGCAGCGCTTCGGCCGAACTGGTGTCGAGGGAGAGGATGCGCGCGTGCGGTTCGTCGAGACGCAGCACCGCGCCGACCAGCATATCGTCGCGCCTTGCGTCGGTGAGGTAAGGAAGCGAGCCGGCGATCTTCGCCGGCAGGTCCGGCCGGACGTGCCAGCGTTCGCCGCCTTCCTTGCGCGACAGACGGAACTCATCCTGCGGCTCGACAGGGGCAGGCCGGATCGTACGTCTGTCTTTCGGGATCTCGGTTGGCTTTCCCGACAGCATGCCGACCAGGGCGTTGGCGCCGGCGCGCTTGCGATAGTGCGCGCTGCGAAACGCGTCGTCGGGTGCCGCAATTCCTGCTTGGATAGCATCGCGAACCGCCGGCCAGTCGATCTTATCAAGTTCCTGTCCCGCCAGGAGCGTCTCGATGCCGGTCAGCCGTGCCGCCGGTACCGGCCCGCCGCCGACGGCAATGCGCAGGGCCGAGACGATGCCCGCATCGGCAAGGATTGCGCCGGAGACGGCAATGGCGCTGGGCGTAAAGGCCGCACGCAACCCGATCTTGCGGTAGACGTAGCGGCCACGGGCGACCTGGGGTGGCAACAGGATCGCAATGATCACAGACGGTTCCGCAGGTTGGGAGAGCCAGTCGGAAAGGGATATTCCTTCGCTGCCCCTCGGCGTCATGATTTCGAGCCTGGCGTCGAGCGCCATCAACACGGGCAGGAGGCAGCCCTTGCGCCATCCCACATTGCCGCCGATCGTCGCGCGATTGCGGATCGGCGCAGCGCCGACGCGCCGCGCGGCTTCCGCCAGGAGTGGGCAGCGGGCAGCAATGGCGGGCGATGAAATGACGGCCGACAGCGTTTCGGTCGCGCCTATACACAGTCCGTCGTCGGTGACGGTGATGCCGGCCAGTCGTTCGATCCGGGCGATATCGACCAGCACCGACGGCTGAGCCTTGCCGGCAAACCATTCGGCCTGAAGCGCCGTGGAGCCGGCCGAACAGCGCCCGTCGGGCCCGGCTTCCGACAGCATCGCCAAAGCTTGAGAAGGCGTATCGGGCTTCAGGATACGCATCGGCCCACCTATCGTGTCGCCATGGTGGTGCCGAAGCGCAGGCCTTTCTCCTTCAGCCAGCGGCGATAGGCGACCGATGAGGAGTCGGCACGGGTAGGCGTTTCCGCGCGCGGTTCCAGCGGCATGAGCAGCGGACGTTGGTTTTCGACAATGATCCTGTCCTGCAGGAAGATCACCTGTTCGAAACGGCGCAGTTCGGTAAGCGAGGCCTTGTCGTCGAGCAGATACATGACCGGGATCGCCCGGCACAGATCCTCCTCGATTGGCTGAATGAGAAGCGCGATTGCGTCCAGCCGGTCGGGGGCGGACGGGCATGCCCGGTAGAGCATGACGACGAAGGGCGCGGGCACGCGATAGGTGAGCCGGGCGAACTCGCCGTCCGAGCGCGATGTGGTCATCTGGGGTTGAAAGAAGCTGCAGTTGGTCGCCCAGACCTCGTCCACGTCACGGCGGATCTCCGACCTGTATTGCGGCACCTCGGTGTGTGGCTCGGACCCGAGGATATCGGTATGCACGAAGGGAAAGTGCGCCATGTCGAGAAAGTTCTCGACCACGCGCAAGCCCGATGCCCGCATCTTGATCCAGCCGCAGGGGACGAAGCGGCGGTCCGGTTCGTTGGCTTCCTCGATTTCGACAATGCCGTGTTGCGGCTCGCCGAGCGTCGTCCAGAGGCAGCCGTGCTTTTCGCGTACGGGCAGGACCGGGCCGCGCCCGCCGTCGTCCAGCACCTCGCGCACGATAAACGCGCCATCGGCGTGACGCGCGAGTTCGATGTTCTGACCTAGCAGCCGCGTGACGACAGGCTGGACGCTCACCTCGTTGACCGTCGCCACGGCATACCATTGATCGAGCGCGACCTTGTCGGTTGTCTTGGTCATAAGGGTCCTCCGGTCTTCATCCGGTCTTCCGTCAGTTCCGTCCGGTCCACTGGACGGATTCGTTGTCGCCCAGCTACGCCGCCCGGCGCTCGAAAAGCGGCGGCGCCACGGCGTGGATCTCGTCAATGATTTCGCGGAGATCGGCGGTCTTTAGGTCACCGTCCTCCACCACGACCTTCCCGTCGATCATGGTCAACGCGACATCCGACCCGCGCACCGCATGAACGAGATTGTGTTGAAGATTGAACCAGGGGCCGGAGTCGAACAGCGGCGTCATGCGCGGCGTGTTCGTGCGAACGGCAATGATGTCCGCACGCTTGCCCGGTTCGATCGACCCGATCTCCTGATCCAGGCCGATGGCCCTGGCGCCGCCAATGGTCGCCATGCGCAGGACGTCCCAGCTATCCATGGCCGCGGCGTCGCGATCTTTCAGCTTGCCGAGGAGGGAGGTGACCTTCATTTCCTCGAACATGTCGAAATTGTTGTTCTCCTTTTCCCCGTCCGTGCCGATGCCGACGGGGACGCCAGCCGCCAACATGTCGGAAATCGGCGCGATCCCGCTGGCGAGCTTCATGTTGGAAACAGGGTTGTGGGCAACCGAAACGGGCCGGCCGGCAATCAGTTCGACTTCCGATTCATCGAGCCAAACTGCATGGGCGATCATGGTGCGTGGCGTCTCGAAGAAGCCTAGATCGTCGAGGACAGTCATCGGCTTCCTGCCGTACCGCCGGTTGAATTCGGCGATCTCGATCCGGGCTTCGCTGCAATGGGTATGGAAGCCGGTATCATGCTTCTTCGCCAGTTCGATGGCGCGCCTCTGGCCCGCTTCGTCGGCATAGAAGAGATGTTCCAAACCTACCCAGACATTGATGCGGCCATCGGCTTTGCGATGCCAGTCCTCGATCAGGCGCTCATTCATGTTGAGAGTGTCGAAATAGTCATAGTCGGGATGCTCCCCGACATAGGGCACGGCGACGAGACGGTTGCCGATGGCCTGTGCCGCCTCGGCGCTGCCTTCCATGTACCGCCACATATCGACCACGGTTGTCGTGCCGCCGAGAACTGACTCTGCATAGCAAAGCATCGATGCCGCCTTCGCCTCATGGCTCTGCAGCATACGGTGCATCGGGTTGATGTGCAGCGTCAGCCAGTCCCAGACCGGCAGATGCTCGGCGGTGCCGCGCAGGAAGCCGGAGTGGCAGTGGGCATTGACGAGACCCGGCATCAACACGGTGTCCGGCAGATGCTTCAGCCTGGCTTCGGGGTGCTGGCACGTCAGGTCCCCGCGTGTTCCAACAGAGAGGATCCGGCCGCCGCCACCGACGGCGACCGCGCCGTCCACGACAACGGAATTGCCAGCGTCCATGGTCAGGAGATGACCGCCGGCGAGAATGAGTTCGACCTCGCTCATGAATCCTCCATCAGAAAGTCGGATGCGCGCTCGCCGATCATCGTGACCGGTGCGTGGGTGTTGCAGGTCGGAATGACCGGGATGACCGAAGCATCGGCGATGCGAAGTCCGTCTATGCCGTGCACACGCAGGCGCGGATCGGTGACGGCCATTGGATCGCCGCCCATCTTGCAGGTGCCGCAGGGGTGGAAGAAGGTGCTGCAGCCGGTGCGGACGAAATCTTCCACCTCGGCGTCGTTCAGCACACGATCAGGGGCAACCGCGCCGGCATTCAGACCGCGAAAGGCGGTCGTTCCCGCCAAGTCCATGATCGTGTGGAAGCCTGCGACCATGGCTTCCATGTCGGATCGTTCGGTAAGGAAGTTCGGCTGGATCTCGAGTGGTCCGAGCGGGGCCGCCGAGAGCATTTTCAGGTGGCCGACGCTCTTCGAATGCATCAGTCCGAAGCCGATGGAAAAAACCGTTCCGGATGTGTCGTAGCGTTCGCGCAGGCTTTGCACCGCGCTGTTGCCCTGCACGGAAAATGCGTGCAGATCGGGCCGGTCGGCGTCGGCGCGCGACTTCCAGTTCAGCATCGTGCCGCCGCCATTGTCGCGCACCGGGCCGAGCGGACCGTCCGCTCGAAAAACGCATGCCTGGACGAGCGGATGGTCCTGCAGGTTCTGGCCAACCCCGGGCAGATCGTGAAGGATGGAAATGCCGAGCCGGCGGAGTTCTTTCGCGTCACCAATTCCTGACAGCATCAGCAGGCGCGGCGTGTCGATCGCGCCAGCAGCAAGCACCACCTCGCAGTTGGCCCGCGTCTCGGTCGCGCGGCCGTCGAAAACGTGCCGCACGCCGACGCAGCGGCCGTTCTCGATGACCAGCGAGGTCGAGAGCGATGCTGTGAGGACCGTCAGACACTCATTGCCGAGAATTGGATAGAGGTAGCCCGTTGCAGAACTCCACCGCATTCCGTCAAAGACGTTCAGATTGGACGGAGCCGCCCCCTCGTTCGTTTCGCCGTTGGGATCGTCGATGACGGGGATGCCGATTTCGGCGGCGCCGCCCAGCAAGGCGGCAGCGACCGGATGCAGGTTCGGGCTGGTACTGATCTTCAGCGGACCGTCGGCGCCGCGATACGCGCTTTCGCCGCCTTCCCAATCCTCGCAGCGCCTGAAGTAGGGCAGTACATCCTCAAAGCACCAGCCGGTGGCGCCGGCTTCTTCCCAGGCGTCGTAGTCGAGCCGATTGCCGCGATACCAAAGCATTGCGTTGATCGCGCTCGATCCGCCAAGAACCCGGCCGCGCGGAATACCGATGACGCGGTCATTGACCGTTGGTGAGGGAGCGTATTCGTAGCCCCAGTCGAAGCCGCCGCGGCCGAGCCCCACCCATTGCGTCGGATCGTCGATCTCGGCAACGGCGATGCCCGCCTGTCCGGCTTCGATCAGCAAGACCGTGGCATCTGTTCCTTCAATCAGGCGGCGCACGACCGCACACCCGCCGGACCCGGCGCCGACGACAATGTAGTCGTAGGCCTTTTCGAGCGGCTTGTCGGGGATGCTGGCGGCGGTTGGCATGGCGGTCAATTGTGCTCGCTCGGACCCATGATCACGATGTCTTCGGTCTTTTCCACGTGGCGCACGAAGATGTATTTGTCTTCGCGGCCATCGGAATGTTTGCGCCGGATGTCGGGCTGCACCGTGCCGGCAACCTTGGCGACCACCACATAGGGCTCGTCGGCGGCCAAACCCGATTCGCAATGGGCCTCGAATTCCTCGAGCGTGCGGACGGTGAAGGCCTTCTCGACACCGGCACCGCGGGCCATGGCCGCGATATCGACACGTCCGGAAGCCGTGTGGGTCGGCGGGCCGCCAATCGACTGGTAGCACTCGTTGTCCCACACGATGACGAAGAGGTTATTCGGCCGTTCATTGCCTAGCGTGGCGAGGATGCCGAGATTGAACATCATCCCGCCATCGGTATCCAGCGAGACGATGCGCCGATGGGGCAGGCCCGCAGCGAGGCCGAAGGCCTGCGGCGTGACGCAGCCGAGCTGCTGCTGGAACAGGCTGGCCTCGCGCATGTGGGGAGCGGCGTTGTACCATTCGTCGACGCTGGCACCGAGTGAGAGGATGACCAGTTCATCCTCGAGATGCTTTGCAAGCGCGGTCATGCAATCAAAGCGTTTCATCGTACCACGCTCCCTCCCAGCGCCACGGCCGAGTGATAGTAGGCGTTGTAGGACCACTCATAGGCGTCGACGATCGACTGCTCGATCATCTCTTCTTCGCGCACGACCCGGTAGGGGACGCGCAGCGCATTGAGCAGAGGTTCCATGGTGTAGCCGTGTGGAATGGCCCACCAGTTGTTCTCGCCGAGCTCGCCGCGATAGCTCATCAGCATTACGACCGGTATGCCGGCGCCGAGTCCCATGCGGGCCAGCGGTTCGATGGAGGCGCGCAGGCCGGAGTTTTCCATCACCAATGCTGCGCGCTTGCCCGACAGGAACACGCCGCCGCAGATTGCGGCTCCTTCGCCCTCGTTCGTTACCCTTATCGTGCGGATATCAGGATCGGCATCGAGTGCCGGATAGAGCTCCTTGAACAGGGAATCCGGCAGGTAACAGACAATGCTGACCCCGGCGCGCTTCAGGCCTCTGATCACCGCGTCAACGGCGCTTTGCTTCATTGTTGTCTCTCCGGTCACAGCTCGTCGCACAGCTTCGGAGGCGGACGAAAATATCTCTCTGGTTCAGTGGCTTATCTTCGTTCTGTTGCCGCCTGTGCGAGCCATGAATGATACTGGCAAGCCATACTTGTTTCGGATAGATGGAAATCTTTGAGGAAGATGTTGCGCAGGAAGCATCAACTGCGTCCTGGCGGCGGGTTACGCCTTCAGTTGTTCGAAGCGTTGTGAAAGGCTCGTGGCGAATGCCGATGCGGCCTCGGAGATTTCACCTTTGGAGCGCGACATCAGCATCAGGCGGCGGGGCTGAAGTTTTGGATCGCGCAGCGGGATGAAGCGCAGCTCTCCGCTTCTCGTTTCCCTCTCGACGCCGACCCTCGTTTGCAGGATGCTGCCCTGTCCGCGCTTGGCCAGATCGATCATCAGGCCAATTGAATTGGTGCGGGCACGCCGCAGAATCTCGACCATCGATCCGGCGAACAGCTCATCGACCGACATGGCAAGCGACAGGCTGGTGTCGGATAGGATGATGCGTTCTCCCGATATTTCGAACGGTCGCAGTTCCTCGCGCTCGGCAAGGTGGCTGTCGGGCGGAACGATGACGCCGAGCGGTACGGCGATGGAGGCGAGGCGGCGGGCATTTCGCGGCACGCGCACGTCGAACGCGATCGCCAGGTCGCAACTTCCCTCGCTGACCGCATTGACCGCCTCTTGGGAACTTGTCACCTTCGTGTCCACTGTTATCTCAGGGTGGCGTTGCCAGAATTCCTCGAGCGCATCGGGCAGAATACCGCGCGCGACGCTCTCGATGACGGCCACAGTCACGGTGCCGCGACGCAATCCGCTCAGATCGTTGATCTCGGTAACGGCGCGGTTGAGGTCCACATAGCTTTCGCGCACATGGTAAAGCAGCAACTCGCCGGCGCTGGTCAGCCGCAACCGCTGGCGCACCCGTTCGAACAACGGCGTGTCCAGCTCTTCCTCCAGTTGCTTGATCACGCGACTGATGGACGAGGGAGCGACATTCAACGCTTTGGAAGCCTGCCGGATCGAGCCGAGACGCGCGACAAGCTGGAAATAATGCGCCCTGGTTGCGATCAGCCCGAGCCGATAGGGATCCATCAGACGGTCTCTAGAAACGGTACGGTTTCCATCTCCGGCACAAGGACCAGGCCCTTGTCGGTTATCCTGATCTCGGGAATGACCGACAGCGGGATCAGGTTGAAGCCCATATAGGGGATCGTGCAGCCGGCCTTTTCCCACTCCACCTTCAGCGCCTTGACCTCTTCTGCAACCTCATGGACCCGTTTGTCGGACAGCAGTCCGGCGACCGGCAGGGCGACCATCGCGGTAACCTTGCAGTCCATGACGATGCAGACGCCCCCCTGGTTTTGCGCGATGGCGTCGAGCGCCACGCGCATGTCGGCCTCGTTGGTGCCGGCGATGATGACGTTGTGGCTGTCATGGCCGACCGAAGAGGCAACGGCGCCACGCTTCAGGTTGAAATTGCTCAGCAGGCCGTGTGCCACATTGCCTGCCGATTTGCCGTGTCGTTCGACGACGGTCACGAAACACAGACCGTGACGGTCGAAATGATCCTGCCAGTCATTGGCCGGTTCGAGCACGATCTTCTCGTGTGGCAGGGTGATGCCGGGAAGTTCGGTGCGGATCGCGTGGGCGAGGACCTTTTGCGTCGGCAGGTCGGGAACGAGCTTGACCTCTTGCGGCAGCTTCACCGTTGAATAGGCTGCGGCCGGGTAGCGATAGGGCTCCGACAGGGCCGCGTCGAGAATCGGTGTTATCTTGCGGTCCTCGACGACAAGTTCACCGCCGTACCAGGTGTTTACCGGTTTCAGGTCGTCGTCGAGCAGCACCAGGTCGGCACGACGACCGCCGCCGAGCCCGCCGATCTCTTCGCCCATGCCGAAGCGTGTCGCGCCGTGCAGCGAACCCATCGACCAGGCCTGCTCGGGCTTCATGCCGGCGCGGATCGCCTCGCGGGTCACCCAGTCGAGGCCGAACACCAGCAGGTCGTCGGCGTCGCGATCGTCGGTGCAAACCGCGATGCGTTTGTGCGACGCGCCCAGTTCGGTGATCGTCTTGATTGCTTCGGGCAGGCTGTGCCAGGGCGTAGTCGGCGGGCCGCCGCGCAGGAACAGCCAGATGCCCGCCTCAAGCAGATCGTCGGCAATTTCGCGATCGATCGCCTCATGCGTATCGGTTACGCCGGCGGCGGCATAGGCTGCGACGAATTCCCTCCCGTAGACGTGACCGGAGACGGGGCGTCCGCGCTCCAGTGCCGCCGCGATGATGGCGTGGCTGCGCTCGTCGCCCATCGCGACAGGCACGAAGTCCATCTTTTCGCCAAGCGCCACGGCTTCCGGCCACTTGTCGAACAATGCGGCGATCTTTTCCGGCGTCAGATCGCCGCCGGCCGTTTCCAGTTCGGGCGATGTCGCCGGCACGGTGCTGGGCACGGTGAGGAAGATCGAAAGCGGCGCCTGGCGGGCATCTTCGAGCATTGCCTCGACGCCCGCGACATCCATGACGTTGCCGATCTCGTGGCTGTCACAAAAGATCGTCGTGGTGCCGTTGAGCAACGCCGCTTCGGCGTAGGCGCAGGCCGTGACCATGGACGACTCGATGTGAATGTGCGGGTCGACGAGCCCGGGTGCGAGGATGGCGCCGGCGGCGTCATAACGAGGCGATGCGCCTTTGTAGGTCCCGGCGGACTTCATCGCGGCGATGCGTCCGCCGGAAATCCAGATCTCCCTTCCGTCCAGGATCCGTTCCGAATAGGTGGACAGGGCCCGGGCGCCGGTAATGACCAGATCCGGCTCGCTGCGGCCCGATGCGACGTCGGCAAGCCGCCGGGTCATGGTGGACAGCGCAGCGACGGAAAAGCGGTTGATCTTTCGCATGATGGGTCTTTCTCAGTGATAGTCGGGAATACCTGGCATGGTGATGAAGCCGTCGAGCTTTCTGATCGCGCGCGCCCAGCGCCGCAGGGCGGGGAAGTGATCGTGGTCGATGTTGTAATCGCGGCTGAGCGCAAACGACGGGAAAAGCGCGATGTCGGCGATTGTCGGCTGCGGACCGGCAAAATAGTCAAGCCCTTCGAAATGCTGGCGCGTCATGTGATCGTCCATGATGCGCAATGCGTCGCGGGCCGCCGTGCGCAGGGCTTCGATGTCGCCGGGCGCGTCCATCATGGCGGTGGCGCGGGCATGGACTGCGGCATCGAGTTCGCGTGTCGAGAATGTGAGCCACATCATGACACGACCGAACGATGCCGGGTCGTCGGGAAGGAAGCGGCGATCCGGATCGCGACGCGCGAGGAAGGACAGTATCGCTTCTGCTTCATGAAGAACGAAGTCGTCCTGCTTGAGGATCGGCAGGGTGCCTGACGGGCTCATGGCGCGCATCGGCGCGGACAGGTTTTCGCGACCCGGGAAGACGTCGACCGCCACCTGACCGACCTCGGCGCCGAGACAGGAAAGGAGCAGGCGGACCTTGTAGCAATTTTCGTCGAGATCGTAGTTGTAGAGTGTCAGCGCGCTCATGCCGCGATCTCCCTGATAGCGGCTTTCCGGGCGAAAGATTCGGCGTCGCGGCGAAGCTCCTCGGCCCAAAGCGCGAGCGGCTTCATCTGCGCGGCGTCCAATTCCTCCATGGCGACGATGTGAAGTGCCGACTCCTTGTCGGCGACGGGTTGGACACAGGCGATCAGGGTGTTGCCGCCGAGCCTGACCTCCAGAATCCGATCGTCGATCGTCGAAACGTCCGGCGTGAGGCCCTCGACATCGAGCAAACCGACACGCTCGACCAGCAACGGCGCCGGGCAATCGGCGAAAATACTCCTCAGTGCGGCGGCCGCGACCGGCAGTTTCGGCGCCGGCGGCGCATCGTCGTCCTCCTCGCTGAAACAGCCCCAGATGACGCCGCCCGCCTCGGCGACGGAAAACCGCGGCACCTTGATGGTCTTTGGCACGGTCAGATCTGGATGTGCGGGAATGTAGCGGCACTGGCCCGCCGTATCGTATTGCCAGCCGTGATAGAGGCAGGCGATATGATCGCCGCGCACGAAGCCGAAGCTCAACTTCATGCCACGATGCGGGCAGCGGTCTTCCCAGACATGGGCCCCACCCTTGTCGTCGCGCCAGATCACGAATTCGCTTCCATGCACGCGTGTGCCGGTGGAGGTTCCCGGCGCGATGTCGCGGCTGAGCGCCAGCGGATACCAGCCTCGAAAACTCATTGTCCCATCCCCTCGTTTCTGGATTCAAGAAGCGCCTCGGGCGCCGGCTCCCGCTCGACGTCGAGCACGATGCAATCATTCGGGCCAAGGCTGCATGCCATGTCGAAGGCGTCGACAAGGTCCGGCTGGCCACCCACGGCGAGGGCGACCTGACCGTTGTCTGACGTCAGAACTGCCAGGGGCAGATCGAGCCTGGTGGCGCGATGGCGGGCGAAGGCGATGAAACTGTCGGCGTCGAGCCTGCCGCTGAACTTGAATATGACGCTCTCGCGATTCACGCCTTCTCCTTCCGGCACCAAAATGCTGCCGCCCGTTTTGAAGGCCTATGCACATAAAATGAGCACGGCTCCATAATTGGGCAAATCTATCGTCCTGCGTTGATAGTGCTGATTTTTTTGGCGAGTCAAGTGTTGTGATCAATGCATCATCATGGTCGGCAAGTTCGCACTATTCAGAACAACCCAATTTTGGAACGGTCCCTTCTGATTGTTGGAAGCAAACCGGCGGATTGGGCGAAACGCCCCCTATTCGACGAGCATCGTTTCGGTTCGGGCCGATCTCACCCATGACTTGTGCGGCAATGGTGGAGCCGATCTGGGTGCCTGCAGCATACCCGCCGAGCGTCAGGGTCGAGCGGTTGCGGCTGATCAGTCAACTGGCACGGATCATGCTCCGTTTGTCCTGGCGATCATTCGGCCCGGCGCCGGCTGTCATCCATTCGGCCGCCATACGGGTGCATCGGAGAAGAAGGGGAACTGAATATGTACAACATTCGAAATCTCTCGCGGCGCGGTTTTCTCAACTTGAGCGCTGCGGCGGGGACATCTCTGCTTCTGCCGCAGGGATTGATCAAGCCGGCGCGTGCGGCTGAGCCCCTTCCGGCGATCGCCGAGGAAGAGGCCGTCATCGGTTTCGGTCACGTCGGCCCGATCACCGACGAGGGCTGGACATGGGCGCACCATCAGGGCCTGCTGGCCGTCAAGGAGGCCTATCCGAAACTCGCCAATATCCTCGAAGTCGAGAACGTGCCCTATTCGGCCGACGCGACGCGCACCTATCGGCAGTTCGTCTCCGAAGGCGCCAACATGATCTTCGATACGTCCTCGACCGGCGATTTCCTGCACCAGGTCGTCAAGCGCGCTCCCGAGGTGGCGTTCATGGAGTGCAATGGCCATCTGGGGATGGACAATCTCGGCTGGTACTACCTGGCTCACTGGTATCCCACCTATGTGATCGGTGTCGCCGCAGGTTATCTTTCGAAGACCGGCAAGCTCGGCTATGTCGCATCCTTCCCGGTCGCGTCCGTTTATGCATCGACCAACGCGTTCCTGATGGGCGCGCGCACGGTCAATCCCGAAGCGACGTTGCAGACCATTGTCATCAACTCCTGGTTCGACCCGCAGGCCGCTACCCAGGCCGGAACGGCCCTGATCGACAACGGCTGCGACTTCCTGTTCGGCATCATGGACGAGGCCGGCTACCTCCAGGTTGCCGAAAAGCGCGGCGTCTGGGCTGCGATGTGGAACACCGACATTCGCCGATACGGCCCGAATTCCTATGTTTCCTCGGTCATCATCGACTTCAAGGATTTCTACGTCGATCAGGTCGGCAAGCGTCTGGCAGGCACCTGGACGCCGGGCGAATATCTGTTCCCGATGGGTGGCGGTGTCGACCGCGATACATGGGGCCAGAACGTGCCCAAGGAAGTCGGCAAGGCAGCAGACGAGGTGCGTCAGAAGATCGTCGATGGCTGGTCGCCCTTCGTCGGCGAACTGAAGGACAAGGACGGAAAGGTTCGTGTCGAGGAGGGCCAGAAAATGACGGAGATGGAACTCTACAACTGGGACTGGTCGGTCGACGGCGTGACCGGTCTCGAAGGCTGAACTGGCGCGGACAATTGCCGGGCGGCGCAGCCTGCTGCCCGGCTTCCCGCAATCTCCCACCGCGATGATCTGGTGTCACTGACGTGCTGATGAAAGAAACCGAAAACAGGTTCGTTCCCCCAGCCGGGGCCGCGCCGATCATCCAGTTGCAGGGGGTAGCCAAGTATTTCCCTGGCGTCGTCGCCAATGAGGATGTCGATCTGGAGGTCATGCCGGGCGAAATCCACGCCTTGCTGGGTGAGAACGGGGCCGGCAAATCCACCCTGATGAACATCCTTACCGGCATCTACCAGGCGGATGCGGGCGAAATCATCATCGACGGCTATCAGCGCACCTTTGCGACGCCCTTGCAGGCGATCGGTGCCGGAATCGGTATGGTGCACCAGCATTTCAAGCTGGTTCAGGCCTTCACGGTGGCGGAGAACATCCATCTTGGCTGGAGCGATACGCCGAGGCGCGCGTCGGCTGCAGTGCTTGAGGGCCGCACGGCCGAACTGGCAGAAAAATTCAATCTGCAGGTTCGGCCCGGTGCCGTCGTCAGCGATCTTTCGACTGGCGAGCAGCAACGTGTCGAGATCCTGCGGGTCCTGGCGCGCCAGGCCCGACTTCTCATTCTCGATGAGCCGACCGCGGTGCTGACGCCTGCCGAGGCACGCGAACTGTTCCTTGCGCTGCGCGAATTCGTCTCCGGCGGCAACGCGGTCATCTTCATCAGCCACAAGCTTGACGAGGTGATGGAGATTTCCGATCGCATCTCGATCCTGCGCGGCGGCCGCAAGATCGCCACCAAACAGACCGCGGAATGCGATCCGCACATGCTGGCCAATCTGATGGTAGGCCGCGAGATCGTGCTGGCCGACATGCGCACGCGGGCCCCGGGAGCGGCGCCCGTCTCCAGGGAGCCCGTCCTCGTCCTCGACAAGGTCAGTGTCGTCGACGGCGGGGGAGGGCGCCTCCTCGACGAGGTTAGCCTCGAGCTTCGCGCCGGCGAAATACTCGGCATCGCAGGCGTTGCCGGCAATGGCCAGCGCGAGCTCAGCCAGGTCCTGACCGGTGTGCGTCGGGCATCGTCTGGCCAGGTCGTCGTTGGAGGAGAGACGCTGAACGGTGCCAATGCAGCGGACTTTGCGGCGCTCGGCATCGGCCACATTCCCGAGGATCGTCTGAACAGCGGCCTCGCGCCGGCGATGAGCATTACCGTGAACGCCGTGATGCGCGAATATGCGCGGCCGCCGGTCTCCTCCGGTGGGGGCTACAATCCCCGTGCCGCGCAGTTGCTGGCGGTGGACATAGCCAGGGCGGCCGACGTGGCGATCCCCGATTTCGGCATGCCCGTGCGCAATCTGTCGGGCGGGAACCAGCAACGGCTCGTGGCAAGGCGCGAAATGCGCATTGCCGACAAGGTGCTCGTCGCCGCCTATCCGAGCCGCGGGCTCGATGTCGGCGCGATCAACACCATGCTGCGCTATATCGTCGAATTGCGCGACGCCGGCGCCGGTGTCGTGCTGATCTCGGAGGAACTGGAGGAATTGCTCAATCTCTCCGATCGCATCGCGGTGTTCTACGAAGGCAGGATCATGGGCATCGTCCAGAACGACAATCCCGACATCGAGGAAATCGGTCTGCTGATGGGCGGGCGAAAGAAGAAGAAGGCGGCCGCTTGATGCAACTCGGTTCCTTGCGCCTGCAGCGACTTCCCTCGGCACACCCCGGCATCGCCTTTGCGGCCCGTGCGGCAGCCATTCTGATTGCGCTGCTCGTTGCCGGCGTCGGCGTCGCGATTAGCGGCATGAATCCGTTCGAACTTGGCGGACGCGTGATTTCGGCTTCATTCGGATCCAGCTTCGGCATTGAGGACCTGTGCGTTCTGGTCATACCGTTGATCCTTACGGGGCTCGCCGTGGCGGTCGGCCAACAGATCGGCATCTGGAACATCGGCGCCGAAGGCCAGTTCTATGCAGGCGCCTTCGCCGCCTCGGCGGTGGGGCTGTTCGTACCGGGTCCGCAATGGATGGTACTCATCTTGATGTTCGGCGCCGGCTTTGTCGGCGGCATGGTCTGGATCCTGGTGCCGACGCTGGCGCGGGCCTATGCCAACGTCAACGAACTGATCACGACGCTGCTGCTCAACTTTGTCGCCACCCTGCTCGTCTATTATGTGTCGACAGGGCCGTGGCGCGACCGCAGCGGCATGGCGAACTCGGCCACGCCGCCGCTATCCGCCGAGGTGCCGTCCTTCTGGGGCATCGTGCATTGGGGCTTTCCGATCGCGATAGGGCTGGCGATCCTGGTCGCCGCGGCGCTCGCCTATTCCAGATGGGGATATGAAGTCCGCCTCGTCGGCTCCAATCCGTCGGCGGCAAGATATGTCGGCATTCCGGTGCGCAAGCACCTGATCACGGTGATGCTCCTGTCGGGCGGCATTGCCGGACTCGCGGGCATGTTGGAGATCGCCGGCACGGTGCATCGCCTGCAGGGCGGAATTTCGAACAGCTTCGGCTATCTCGGCATCATGGTCGCGGTGCTGGCACGCGGATCGCCGATCGGTGTGATCTTTTCCGGCGCCTTGATGGCCTTCATCCTGAATTCGGGGATCATTTTGCAGACACAGGGCCTGACGACCTCGGTCGTCCTCGCGATCACTGGATTCATCCTGTTCCTGACGGCAATCGGCGACGAGTTGTCCTACTACCGCGTAACGCGCGAAAGGGCTTGAGGTTACATATTCGATGGATGTGCTGACGGGACTTTTGACGACTGCATTTCTGGCTGGCGGTGTGCTCGCGCTGGCCGCACTCGGCGAGGTGCTCGCCGAGAGGGTAGGGGTGGTCAATCTTGGGGTCGAAGGATTGATGGCGCTGGGCGCGGTGACGGGCATTGCCACCGTTACCGCCGTGCCGTCGCCCATGCTGGGCTTCCTCGCCGCACTTGCCGTGGGCGCGCTGTTCGGCATGGTCTTCGCCCTCGCAACCGTGTTCTTGCGGGCCAACCAGGTCCTGTGCGGTCTGGCGCTGACCCTCACCGGCACCGGCCTGGCGGCAACGATCGGGCGCAACTATTCGGGCATGCCGGCGCCGGTCACGTTCGAGCCGGTGCAAGTTCCGCTGCTCAGCAGCATTCCGATCATCGGGCCGGCCTTCTTTTCGCAGAATATCCTCGTCTACCTGATCTACCTCGTCCTGCCGATCTTCTTCAGCTACCTGATGTTTTCCACCCGGCACGGGCTCAACATGCGCGCAGTCGGGGAGAACCCGGCCGCCGCCGATGCGGCCGGCATTCCGGTCAACCTGTTCCGCTTTTCATACGTGACGATCGGTTCGGCACTGGGAGCCGGGGCGGGCGCCTATCTCACGCTCGCCTTCGTCCCCTCCTGGTCGGACGGGGTCGTCGCAGGGCGCGGCTGGATCGCGGTGGCGCTGGTGATCTTCGCCGGATACCGCCCGATCATGGCGACGCTGTCAGGGCTGCTATTCGGTCTCATCACGGCGCTCGGCTTTATCGGCCAGGCGCGCGGCTGGCCGGTGGCGCCGGCCTTCCTCTCCATGCTGCCCTATCTCGGCACAGTCGCATTCATCATCGTGCCTGTGCTGGCGTGGCAGAAGATGCGCCGCGCCATGGCCGCGCCGGCTGCACTTGCGCAACCCTATTTCAGAGACATGCGCTAGAACCATGACATCACTTCTGATCAAGAACATCGCCCATCTGGCGACTTTCGACGACGAGCAACGCGAGATCGGTGATGGCTCCATTCTTGTGCGCGACAATGTGATCGAGGCCGTCGGCACGACGGCGGAACTGGCGGACCGAGAGGCCGACCGGGTGCTCGATCTCTCGGGTCACGTGGTCATGCCGGGGATGGTGAACACACACCATCACATGTACCAGAATCTCACCCGGGTCATGGTTCAGGACGACGAGCTGTTTGTCTGGCTGAAGACGCTCTATCCGATCTGGGCCAAACTGGATGACGACGCCATCGGCGTCTCGGCGCGTGTGTCCATGGCCGAACTCATCATGTCGGGCTGCACGACCAGCTCCGACCATCTCTATGTCATGCCGACCAATGCGCGCCTGGACACGACGATCGAAGCAGCGCGCGAGATCGGCCTGCGGTTCCATGCGGCGCGTGGTGCCATGTCGCGCGGTGAGAGCAAGGGCGGACTGCCGCCCGACAATTGCGTTGAGGACGAGGCGTTCATCCTGAAGGACGCGGAGCGGCTGATCCATACCTATCACGACATGGACCGCCACGCGATGAACCGTATCATCCTTGCGCCCTGCTCACCCTTTTCGGTCACGCCGGAACTGATGCGCGACGCCGCCGCGTTGGCACGCAGCCGGAAGGGGGTAAGGCTCCATTCCCATATCGCCGAGGTGCTGGACGAGGAAGTCTATTGCAACGAGATCTACGGCATGCGCTCGGTCGGATTTGCCGAATCCGTCGGCTGGCTTGGCGACGATGTCTGGTTCGCCCACGCGATCTTTCTGAATGATGACGAGATCCGGCTGTTTGCCGAAAGCGGAACCGGTGCGACCTACTGCCCGTCGGCCCATATGCGCTGCGGCCTGGGGATCATGCGGGTCCGCGAAATGCTGGATGCGGGCGTGAACGTTGGGCTCGGCGTCGACGGATCAGCCTCCAACGACACTTCGAACATGTTCCTCGAGGCGCGCCTCGGTCAGTTCCTTCAGCGCGTTGCGCCGGCGCGCTATCTTTCCGCGACGCCGGGAGGGCGCGGCGGTTTCGGCGGCACACCGACGGCACTGTCGGCGCGCGAGACGCTGACCATGGCGACACGCGGCGGCGCGGCATTGCTCGGCCGCGACGATATCGGCTGTCTGGCGCCGGGCATGAGCGCAGATTTCATCGCCGTGCGCATGGAACAACTCGGCCTTTCAGGTGCGGAGCGCGATCCGCTTGCCGCACTGATTCTGTGCGGTCCCTTCAAGGTCGATCATTCCTTCATCAACGGCGTGCACGTCATTTCAGACGGCTCTTTCACCACGTTCGACATCGAAGCGACGCTGGCCGACCATCGAGCAACGATGAAGCGGATCTATGATGCGTAATGGAAAAGGCAATGACCGGGAAACGGGAAGGACGCGATGATGACCGGCACCGTTGAAAAGGCTGCACTCGATCACTGGTACTGCATCGGATGCGCCGCGGACCTGCCCGTCGGGTGCAGCGCGACGCGTCTGTTGGGGTCCGACCTGTCGGTGGTGAAAGACGACGACGAAACCGTGACGGTCGTGCTCGATGAAGATGAGCGGCTGCTCCCGATCAAGCTGCGCTTCGGCTATGTCTGGACCACGCTCGGCGAACCCGAACGCGACGTGGTGCCGATCCCGGAGGCGGACGAGCCCGATCGCCGCTACGTGGCCTGCGGCGCAGTGACGGTGAAGGCGTCCGGCCTGCGCATCGTCGAGAATTTTCTCGACATGGCGCATTTTCCCTTCGTGCATACGGATATCCTGGGGTCCGAGGCGCACACCGAGGTCGAGCACTACGACTGCGAAATTCGCCGCGACGTCGACGAGGTGTGGGCGACGAACTGCAAGTTCATTCAGCCGAAGGCGGCACTGTCGTCCGAGGGCGCGATCATGACGGACTACATCTACCGTGTTGCGACGCCCTTCGTCACATTGCTCTACAAGACGTGCCCGAACGCCGACGATCGCTGGGACGTGATCTGCCTGTTCGTCCAGCCCATGGACGAAGACCTTTGCCGCGCACATCCGCTGATGCTGCTGATTGACGAGGCCACGCCGCTTTCGGACTTGATCGCATTCCAGCTCGACATCTTCCTGCAGGATCGCATCATCCTGGAGAACCAGCGACCCCGCCTGCTGCCGCTCGAGGCGCGCGCTGAAATCCCGACGCGGGCCGATGCTTCCTCCATCGCCTATCGGCGCTGGCTGAAGGAAAAGGGTTTGAAGTACGGGACCACGCTGGCCGGCGTCTGATGTCAGGGATAGCACATCCGGCGGAGCCAGCCCCGGCAGATATTGTCATCGTCAACGCGACGATCCTGCCGATGGGCGGCAATTCACCCGTCGAAGACGGTGTCGTGACGATCTCCGGCGACAAGATCATGGCACTCGGTGAGGCTGGCGAGGTCGATGCGTCGCAGGCGGTGCGCGTGATCGATGCTGCAGGCCGCGTCGTCATGCCAGGCTTCGTCAACGCCCATACCCACATAGCCTCCAACATGCTGCTGCGCGGTTTGCTGGAAGACGTCCAGTTGTTCGAGTGGCTTCAGACCATGTGGAAGATGAAGCGCAATTTCGACCCCGAGACGCTTTACTGGGCGAGCCTTGCGGGCCTGGTCGAAATGCTGAAGGCCGGCATCACGACCTTCAACGAGCATTTCGACGCCTATGCGGTGACGCCGCAGCTCGAGGCGCTCAGGAAGGTGCCGTTGCGCGCCACCCTCGGTTACGGTTTCGCCGACCGTGGCGTCTACGCTTCCATAAGTGACTGGTCCTGGAAGGCGCTCGATACGTTCGGCGACCGCGTCGCCGCCCATCATCGCAGCGGCAATGACCGCATACATCTGGGATTGTCTCCGCATGCGCCATACTCGTGCGGGGCAGAACTCTTCAAACGCGTCCGCGAGGTCGCCGATGCTTACGGGTTGGTGATCCACACCCATCTGGCGGAAGCGCCGCAGGAACAGGCCTACGTGAGGGATCACTATGGCACGACGCCGGTAAAGTGGTTGCACGACCTGGGCTTTCTCAAGAGCGACGTGACCGCCGCTCATTGCACGCAACTCGATGACGACGACATCCGTATTCTCGCGGAAACCGGAACCCGCATCGCCCACTGCCCATGCTGCAATGCCAAGCTCAATTCGGGTACGCTGCGGCTGCGCTGCCTGTGCGAGGCGGGCATCACCGTGGGACTGGGAACCGACGGTCCCGCCAGCCACAACAGCCTGGACATGTTCCAGGAGATGAAGTTTGCCGGCATGATCCACAAGGACAAGACGGGAGATGTCGAATTCCTGAAGACGCGCGCATTGCTGGAACTGGCGACCAGCGGTGCTGCCGAGGCGATGAACCGTTCCGAAACCGGACGGCTTGCTCCGGGAATGAAGGCAGACATCATCATCGTGGATATCGACACCATCCATGCCTCGCCGGTCTATGATGTGGCCGCAGCCCTGGTCTATTCGGCAAAGGCCGAGGATGTCAGGACCGTTATTGTCGACGGTCAGGTGCTGATGGAGGAGCGCAGCTTGCCTGGCATCGACGAGGATGAAATTCGGGTTCGCTTCCGTGAAGCGGCGTTCGCGCTGCGCGATCGCAGCCTGTGAAACGAGGTCGTAGGTGGAAAGCGTAAGAAACAGGACCGTCTTGGCCTCGGGTTTTCATGCGCCCGCGCTCGGCGAAGCGGAACGTCTGGACGACATACTGATCCGCGTCGGTCGGGACGGCGTGATAGCGGATGTCGTGCGGCCGGGTGATGGGCCCTATGCCGCCGCGCTGGAAGGTGCCCGCGAGGACGGCACGCTGGTCGACCTGCCGAACGGCACATTCATCCTGCCCGGGTTTGTCGATCTGCACATTCACGCGCCGCAATATCCCCAACTCGGCAATGCGCTCGACGTTCCGCTCGAAGTCTGGCTGCAGAAATACACATTTCCGATCGAGGCGCGCTATGCCGATACGGCCTTTGCGCGACGCGCTTACGCACTGCTCGTCGACGACCTGATCGGCTGCGGCACCACGACCGCCGTCTACTACGGCACGATCCACGACGAGGCCAACCGGCTGCTGGCCGATATCTGTATCGAAAAGGGCCAACGGGCACTCATCGGCAAGGTGGCGATGGACGAGCCGTCCAACTGCCCGGACTATTATCGCGACAAGAGTGTCGCGGAAGCGGTCGCCGGCACGAGCGGATTGATCGAGCACATTCGCAACCATCCGGACAATCGCGAAAAGCGTGTGTTACCGGTTGTCACGCCGCGCTTCATCCCGTCCTGCACGGATGATCTTCTGTCAGAACTCGGCAGCCTCGCGGCGGCCCATGATTGCCACGTCCAGACCCATTGTTCGGAGAGCGATTGGGAGCACGCCTTCGTCCGCGAACGCCACGCCATGAGCGATACTGAAAGTCTCGACCGGTTCGGATTGCTGAGAGCCGGAAGCGTGCTTGCGCACGGCGTCTTCCTTTCGGCATCCGACATGGAGCGTATCCGCCTGCGCGAGGCCGCCGTCGCACACTGTCCGCTTTCGAATGCCTATTTCGGTGGCGCCGTCTTCCCGCTCAGGGCCGCGCTGGCAAAGGGCGTGCGGGTTGGCCTCGGGACGGACATATCCGGCGGGCCGGCGCCAGCCATGTTCGATGCGATGCGCGACGCGGTCATGGCGTCACGGATGCTGGAATCGGGTGTCGACCCGGCTGCCGCGCCCGTCGAGCGGTCCAAGAACGCGGGTGCCCGGATCGATTTTCGCGAAGCCTTCCATCTTGCCACCGCCGGTGGCGGAGCCGCGCTCGGGCTGCCGATCGGTGTATTCGCGCCGGGCTATCATTTCGACGCCGTACTGATCGACCCCTCGGCGCCGCTTGGAATGTTGCGCTTGTGGCCCGACCTGCATGAAGGTGACCAGGCGCTGCAGAAAATCGTCTACACGGCAAGTCGTCCCAACATCACCGGCGTCTGGGTCGGCGGCGAGACGATTTCCCAGATCCAGCCATAGGACAGGGGACGGATGAAGACGAGCGAGCTGATACGAAAGCTGCCCAAGGCGGAAATCCACATACACCTGGAAGGGGCGATCCTGCCGGGTACGGCAATGGAACTGGCACGCAAGAATGGCGTCGCCCTGCCGGAATGCGAGCGGGTCGGAGATCTCTACGACTACGCCGACCTCATGGAGTTTCTGGCCGTCTACGGTGCGATCGCCGACAGTATCGTGACGATCGACGACTTCCGCCGCATCACCTATGAAATGCTGCAGTCGGCGGCTGCGAACGGTTGCCGCTATATGGAGTTCTTCATCAGCCCTCATGCTCACGAGGGCGTGCCGTTCGCCCGGCAGTTCGAGGGTATTCGCAGAGGAATGCTGGACGCGGAGACGGAATTCGGCATCGTCTCGCGGATCATTCCGGGCATGAACCGCGAGCTCGGGCCGGAGGCCGGCGAAGAGTATCTCGATGAAATCCTTGCCAACAGGGGCGACGATGTCATCGGTCTCGGGCTGGACTACAACGAGGCGCCATATCCGCCCGAGCCCTTTACGGCGGTGTTCGCGCGGGCAGCTGGGAACGGACTGCGCCTGACCGCGCATGCAGGCGAATCCGGCCCGGCCGCATTCATTGCAGGTTCGCTCGACACTCTGAAGGTCGAGCGTGTCGATCACGGCTACAACGTCGTCAACGACCCGGCGCTCGTCGCGCGGTGCCGGGACGACGGCATCGGGTTCACTTGCTGCCCCTCAACCACGAAATACACCACCACATGGCGCGATCTGGCCGCACCGGATCATCCGATCCGGAAAATGAAAGAGGCGGGGCTCGCGGTCACCATCAATTCCGACGATCCGCCAATGTTCTCGACCGATCTGAGCGCGGAATTCATGATCGCGCATGAGGCACTCGGCTTTTCATTTGCCGATCTCAAAAAGGCGATCCTGACGAGCCTCGAAGTCGCCTGGATCGACGACAGCACCCGTCGGCAATGGCTGACCGATTGGTCGGTGGAAATCGACGCGATCATGGGCACGGCGGACCGGGCCGGCTGACCGCTATCGAACGAAAGGTTGGAGATGACAATGATCGACACGATACCCGTCATAGACTTGAAGCCGCTCTTCGAAGGCGGCGCGGATGGCCGCCGGCAGGTCGCAGAGGAGATCGGCAAGGCCTGCCGCGGCATCGGATTCTTCTATCTTGCGGGTCATGGCATCCCCGCCAGCATGCGCGAGAATGTCTTTGCCATGGCGAAAACCTTCTTCGAAAGCCCGGAGGCGGTGAAGAAGACCGCGCTCTATTCGGCCGCGAGCGGCAATCGTGGCTACATTCCGATGAAGGGCGAGGCCCTAGATCCGACCAAGGCGCCGGATCTGAAAGAAGCGTTCAACATCGGTCTGGATCTGGCGCCGGACGATCCGGAAATTCTGTCGGGACAGAAGTTCCGGTCGCTGAACCTCTGGCCCGATGTGCCGGACTTCAAGGAGACGATGCTCGGCTATTTCGATGCGGTCTGGCATCTCGGACGGACGCTTCACACCGCCTTTGCCAACGAACTCGGCATTGTGACGGATTTCTTCGACGACAAGCTCGACCGGCCGCTGGCAACACTGCGGTTGCTGCACTATCCGGCACGACCGGCACAGTTGGACGAAGGGCAGCTTGGGGCGGGTGAACACACCGATTACGGTTGCGTCACGCTCCTTGCGACAGATGAGGTCGGCGGGCTTGAAATACGCACCCGTGACGGCCGCTGGCTGTCCGCGCCGTTCATTCCCGACACTTTTGTCTGCAACATCGGCGATTGCCTGATGCGCTGGACCAATGACACCTATGTCTCCACGCCGCACCGCGTGGTGAGCCCGGCCGGGCGCGAGCGCTATTCGATCGCGTTCTTCCTCGATCCCAATCCCGATGCCGTCGTGGAGTGTTTGCCAGGTTGCGCGACCGAGGATAATCCGGCGAAATATCCACCGATCCGCGGCGACGACTACCTGATGAGCCGGCTCAATCCGACATACGAGAAGGCGGGTCTGTTGGAGTAGTTCCGGTCGCGCACATTTTCGCTCAAGGTGGCACAAGAGGCGTAAATTGGCGCGCCGGGTCATTTACCCAGGAAGCCAGAATCCCTCGTGCACTGCGGCGCTTTCCTCGGACAGGAGCGGTCCAACCACTTCGACCAGCCGCTGCCCGGCAGAGAACACATCGCGGCACGGCAGGTCCATCGTCAGATTCTCCGGATCGGGACCTATGAGCTCTTTCAGCGCCTTCTCGCTCATACCGTGAACCACACGACCGACGCCGGCCCAGTAGACGGAGCCCGCGCACATCGCGCAGGGTTCGGCGCTCGTGTACATTGTGCAGGTCGCAAGGAATGCTGGATCGTATTTCAGCGATGCCTCGGTCATGAGGTTGCGCTCGGCATGCCCTGTGCGGTCGCCTTTGGTGCCACAGGTGTTCATTGCCTCCAGCAGGATCTGACCATCGGGCCCGGCGAGAAGTGCGGCAAAGGGATGATCGCCGCGGGCTCGCGACTCTGCGGCAAGGTCGATCGTGTGCCGGATGAGTTCGAGGTCCCGGTCGTGTGAAATCGACATTCTTGTTCCCCTTACTGCTTTGATGTTTCGGAGTTAGCGCGATGGTGCGTGATACACAAGTCTCAGTTCGCATAAATTGGAGGCATATTTTTATATGCCTAGTTTTTGATCACACTATGGCGGATCGCCGGGCATTCGTCATGGAGCGGGGGGCGCCATTGGCGTGAAATCGCGCCGCACCAAAATGGCATGAGATGTGCATGACCGACTCGTAGAGTAGAAGCGGTCAGGGCGCCCGGCCCGGGACATTGCTCGGCAAAAAACGATCCAGGAACACCAACGGGACGTCCGATGCCGACTTCGAACTCTGCAACGCGACACATCGCAAGAATATCAGCCGGCACGGCGCGGAATGCGCCGTTGCGGCGGCAACAGGTCATTCAGACAGGGAACATTCAGATGCTGAAACAGTTCGCCAAGTCCTTCCTCGGCGGCACGGTCCTCTTCGCAGGCCTTGCAGTCGCCAACGCCGCCGACAAGGTGGTCTTCCAACTCGATTGGCTGCCTGGCGGCGACAAGGCCGCAATCTATGTATGCATCCAGAAGGGCTTCTGCCCGGATGCCGGCCTCGATGTCACCATCGAAGGCGCGCGCGGCTCTTCAGAAGCGATCACCAAGCTTTCAACCGGTGTATCCGACATCGGTTCGGCAGGCATCGGCGCCGTGATGTCGGCGACGGTCTCAGAGAACGCGCCTGTGACCGCGGTCATGTCCTTGTTCAACAATGGGCCTCACGCCTTCTATGCGGTCAAGGGCACTATGGAGACCATCGCGGATGTGAAGGGCAAGGCGGTCGCAACTTCGCCCTTCACCGAATCGAATATCTACCTGCCGCTGGTGCTCAGCGATATCGGCATGTCTGATGGCGATATCACCCTCAACAAGGTCGATCCCGGCGCGCTCGGGCCGATGCTGATGACAGGTGCGACCGATGTCATCATCGCCTGGATGACCGACGTGACCCGCTACACCAACCAGGCCGAGAAAGCAGGCAAGGAACTGGTCATCCTGCCCTGGTCCGACGCCGGCCTCGAACTCTACTCCGCTTCCATCGTTGCCTCCGACAGGTTTCTCGAGGGGCGTCCAGAGGTCGCCCGCCGCTTCCTGGCTGCCTACAAGCAGTCGCTCCAATTCGCCCGTGACAACCCTTCCGAGGCGGCCCAGGCAGTCGTCGCGATGGTGCCGGAGCTCGATGCTGAGAATGTCGAGGGCCAGGTCAAGGACATGCTGGCGCTCGTCTTCAACGAGGACACCGAGCGCGACGGGTTGGGCGCCATCACCGCGGAGCGTCTCCAGGCAACATGGGAGCGCGTCTCCGCAGCGCAAGGCGTCGATGCATCGAAGCTCGATCCTGAGTCCATCGTCGACCGCTCCTTCACGCCGGAGAGCTGATGGGCAAAGCTGCACAATCCGCTATCCGCTTCTCCAATGTCGGGCAGGTGTTTCGGACGCAATCCGGAACGCTGGAGGCATTGCGTGGCGTGGACCTGACAATCGAGCGCCACGAATTCGTGGCGGTCCTGGGGCCCTCCGGTTGTGGCAAGTCCACTCTCCTGCGGCTTACCGCCGGCCTGCTCACTCCGACCTCCGGTAAAGTCGAGGTCTTCGGCCTTTCCGTGGCCGAGCCGCGCGACGATATCGGCATCGTCTTCCAGAAGCCCACCCTGCTTCCCTGGGCGAGCGCCGAGGACAATGTGGTCTTCCCATTGCGCCACAAGGCCGGGCGCGTGAATGCCGGCGACCGCGAAAAGGCGCGCCAAATCCTCGCCAGGATGGGGCTTGCCGGTTTCGAGAAGCGACTGCCCTCGGAATTGTCGGGCGGCATGCAGCAGCGCGTCGGCATAGCCCGGGCGCTTTTCATGGACCCCGACATCCTGCTGATGGACGAACCGTTTTCCGCACTCGATGCGCTCACCCGCGACGAGATGGGCTTCGAACTCCTGCACATCTGGGAAGCGCGGCCCAAGACGGTGATGTTCATCACGCATTCGATCTCCGAGGCGGTGCTTTTGGCCGACCGCGTGCTGGTCATGAGCGAGCGGCCCGGCCGCATCATCGAAAATCTGACGATCGATCTGCCGCGCCCGCGCGGTTTCGAGACCACGAACAACAAGGTCATGCATGACTATGTCTCACATCTCCGGAGCCTCCTCCTCAAGCGCGCCGCCTGAGCAGCGCGACCGGCGCCAGGTCATGGTCAGGCTCGCGCGTGCGCCGGGTCTGCTCCCGCTGGTGACGTTAGTGTCGATCCTGATCGTGTGGGAAGTCTCTTGCCAGGTTTTCGCCATCCCGTCATTCGTGCTTCCCTCTCCGACGCGCATACTGGGCGGCTTCGGGGCAATTCCCTTTCCGCGCTGGCTCGACCACATCTGGTCGACGCTGAGGGTGGCGCTGATCGGCTATGTCGTGTCCATCGTCATCGCGATACCGACCGCGGTAATGTTGACACGTTCGGAAATGCTGTCGCGGGCGCTCTATCCCATCCTCGTCGTCATCCAGGCTACCCCGGTCGTGGCGGTGGCGCCGGTCATCATCGTGGCGCTGGGCTCCGGCGACCTGCCGCGCGTCGTGATCACCTTCCTGATCACCTTTTTCCCGCTCGTCGTCTCGACGACCACCGGGCTGCTGGCGACGCCGCCCGAACTCATCGAACTGTCGCGCAGCCTGCGTGCCCCGGCGATCCGCGAGATGACGCAGATCCGACTGCCGTTCGCGATCCCCTACGTCTTCTCGGCGCTGAAGATATCGATCACGCTCGCCGTCATCGGCGCCGTGGTTGCCGAGTTCGTCGCCGCCGACAAGGGCATCGGCTACTACATCCAGTTTTCCACCTCCATGTTCCAGGTCCAGCAGGCGTGGGCCGGACTCGTCGTGCTCGTCGCGATCTCCCTGGCCCTGTTCCAGCTTGTCGCGGCGGCGCAGCGCATCTGGTTTCCCTGGAGCATTCCCTCGGAGCGTTCATGACCGATTTTCTCATCACGGGCGCGGTGGGCATCCTCACCGGACTGGACGGTCCTGCTGCAAGGGCGCGGGGATCGATCCGGATCAGGCAGGGGCGCATCGCCGAAATCGGTGAATTGAAGCCGCTGCCGGGTGAACGCATCGTCGATGCCTCCAATGCGGTGGTGACGCCGGGCCTCGTCAACACCCACCATCATCTCTTCCAGAGCGTGTTGAAGGCAGTGCCCGAAGGCATGAACGTGGCCCTCGCGTCCTGGCTGCGGCAAGTGCCCTACACGTACTGGGATCGGCTGGACGAGGAGGCGCTGCGGGTTTCGGCGCGGATCGGGTTGGCGGAACTTGCGCTGTCGGGCGCCACCACGGTGGCCGACCACCATTATTTCTATTCGCCGCGCTACGCCTACGATCCGGGCGACGTACTGTTCGAAACCGCTCGCGACTTCGGTGTCCGCTTCGTACTCGGGCGGGGAGGGGCGACCAAGGGCAGGAAGTTCGACGGTGACGAAGTCGCACCTCTGCCGACCGAAACGCTGGCTGCAATGATCGATGCCGTCACCGCGACAGCCAAGCGGTGGCACGACAGCGCCGAGGACACGCTTCGGCAGGTCGCCTTCGCTCCGACCACGCCGACCTTCTCGCTGGAACTCGGCGAGCTTGCAGAATTGCGTGCCGCCCAGAAAGCCTCCGGTCTCAGGTTGCATTCGCATCTGTCGGAGAACGTGGACTACGTCACCTATACGCTGAGCAATTACGGCAAGCGTCCGGTCGACTGGCTGGCCGATCACGACTGGCTTGGTCGCGATGTCTGGTTTGCACATCTGGTGGAATGCGCGCCCGAAGAGCTGAAGCTGTTGGCCGAGACAGGGACGGCGATGGCGCATTGTCCGCAGGCCAATTCGCGCCTCGGCTCCGGCATTGCGCCGGCCAGCCAGCTTCATGAGATGGGCGGCGTGGTCTCGCTTGCGGTCGACGGGGCTGCCGCCAACGAAGCCGCCGACATGGTGTCGGCAATGTATGCGGCCTTTTCGATCCACCGTGCCGCGCATGGTGTGACGGCCACCACCGCCGAAACCGTCCTGGGCTGGGCGACGGCCGGCGGTGCCAAGGCGCTTGGGCTCGACGCCATCGGGACCTTGGAGATCGGCAAGCTCGCCGACATCGCCATATTCGATCTCACTGGGCCGCGTTACCTGGGCCAGCACGACCGCGCCATCGGGCCCATCATCTCCGGTGGGGAAGCGCGCGTGCGTCACAGCTTCGTTGCCGGGCGGCCGGTGGTCGAGAACTACGTTCTTCCGTGGCTGGACATGGAGCAGCTGGCTGCAGATGCCGTGCGCGTGGTCGAGCGGATCGCCAGAACAGAAGCAAAGGAGAAGCTGCGGGCCACGGCCTGAGGGAGCGCCCGTCCCTGACAGATTGCCTGGAGTATAAGCGGTCAACGCCACTGGCGCGGGACATTGCTCCTTATCCCGAATGCGGCCACGCGCCGCAAGAAATGGAGTAAGCAATGCAAACGGCAAGCAAGGACTACGGCCTCGCCGAACTCAACAAGGAAGCCACATTCGGCGGCATGGGCGGCGTCAAGGATCGCGAAGTCCCGCAGATCGACCTCAGTGATTTCGAGAAGCGCAAGGCCGACATCGCAGACCAGTTGTGGGACGCTTCGACCCGGATCGGGTTCTTCCAACTGATCAATCATGGCATCCCGCAGGCGCAGATCGACGAGGCATTCGAGTATACGGCGCGCTTCTTCGATCTCGCCCATGATGTGAAGGCGCAGTATCCGCTCGAAAAGGGCACGAATTCCGGCTGGGAATACAAGGCGCAGGTGCGCCCTTCGACCGGCACGGCCGACAACAAGGAAAGCTACCAGATAACGCTGCCGCGCATGGCAATGCTCTGGCCGACCGGAGACGAACTGCCCGGCTTCAAGGCCGTGATGCTCGCCTTCGAGCGCGCCAATTGGGCGCTCGGCATGAAGGTCTTGTCGTGCTTTGCCATGAGGCTCGGCTTCAAGCCGGACTTCTTCACCGAGGCGCATGATCCGATGTCGCCGGAATATCAGAGCACGCTTCGCCTGCTGCATTACCTGCCGATGGTGAACGCGAAGCCCGATGATTTCACCGGCTGGCGTGCCGGTGCGCACACCGATTTCGATTGCCTGACATTGCTGCACCAGAAGCCGGGGCAGGGCGGTCTGCAATTGTGTCCGGGCAAGGAAGCGACGGGTGGCGATTTGGAGTGGACGGACGTGCAGCCGCTCCCGGGCGTCGTGACATGCAACATTGGCGATATGCTGATGCGCTGGAGCGACGACCAGCTGCAGTCCACGC
Organism: Mesorhizobium xinjiangense; assembly: GCF_009749525.1. Taxonomy (GTDB): domain Bacteria; phylum Pseudomonadota; class Alphaproteobacteria; order Rhizobiales; family Rhizobiaceae; genus Mangrovimarina; species Mangrovimarina xinjiangensis. The sequence continues at coordinate 83,588 of NZ_WOAC01000005.1, forward strand.
TGCACCGGGTGCGTATGCCGCGCGCGGACGAATATCTCGGTTCGCGCTATTCGTTGCCCTTCTTCTGCCAGGCCAACAGGGACGCGATCATTCAGGGTCCGAACAAGAAATACGAGCCGATCAGCGCCGCTGACTATCTCTATCAGCGGGTGACGGCCAACAGCCTGTAAGGGCAGCCAACATAGAATGAAAGACGGGCGGGCGCCCGACGGCGTCCGCCCGGCTCATTTCAGGCGTGATCCCGTTTCTTCCTATCGTTGTCTATAGAGATCGTTCCCGTCGCGCAGCCTTATGAAATAGTCGTCGCGACCGATCTGGCCGCCTTTCAGCGCCAGTTCCAGCGCGCGGCCGGTGGTTTGGTGCGCGTTGCACACCGGTGAGCCGGGGCTTTCGGGAATGGGATGGCGCAGGGTGAGCGCGAAGATATCGAGTTCGCTCAGCGCATGGCTGGATGTGTCGCCGCCGGCGATGACAGCGCGGCTCAGAGCATGCCGCTCGATCAACGCATGCAACAGACGGCCGAGTGTGCGGCCAGCCATGTCGCCCGGTGCCTGTCCGGTCCCGGCGATCGTCTGCGCGCCGCGTGCGGTATAGAGAATCGGGCTCTTGCCTGCCTCCAGCACCGCCGAGGCTTCTGTGAAGGCCCGTTCACAGGCTGCATCCACGCCCTGGCCGGAGATGAGGGCCTGGTAGTCGACCTCAATGCCTTCGAAACCGTCGACGCAGGCGGTGTCGATCTGGCGTTCGGTGGTCGACGAACAACTGCCCGAAACCACGGCGATGCGCTCCAACGGGGTCAGGGGCTGTGGCCGTTCCCGGCCAAGGGCGAGGCCGGCATCCTTCCAGACCCGGAGCAACGCATATTCGACCCCTGAAGAGCCGACGACGAAGCGGCCGAGCGCACCGTCCGTCCGGTCGAGAAGCAGGCCGGCCTTATGCTGCGAGGACCAGTCGTACACATCTATCATGGCGCAGCGAACATCTCGTTTCACCAAGCCGTCAAGCGCGTCCGAGAGGGATGGCCCATCGAGCATTTCCGGGTCGAGCAGGCATGTGGCGTGCCCGGTCTGCATTGCCAGATGTGCAAGCAGATCGGCCTCCTGCATCGGCGTTGCGGGGTGCCGGCTCATCACGGGGTGACGATCGATGCGGTAGACCCTGTCGCGGTAGGCTGCAAAAAGCTGGCCGAAATAGGTATAGCGGCGCAGTTGCGGCGCGCCGACCACGAGCGCCGCCGTCTGCTGATGGAACCGATCCAGCCCGACCTCAAGGGCGCGGCCGATGGAGCCTTGCTGCGGTGCGCTGTCGAAGGTCGAACAGACCTTGTAGTGGCAATGGCGCGCGTCGAGCGCCTTCAGCCAATCGAAAACAGCAGGCAGGTTCTCGTCCATCCATTCGGGCGACTGGCTGCGGCTGACGCCGGCGACGCCTATCGCGCGGTAATCGGCGAAGCGGGCGCATTGGGCCTCGTCCGGAATTCCTGTGAAAAGCACCGTGGGAACACCACCGGATGACAAGGCTTCCATGACGTCGGTGGAGCCGGTGAAGTCGTCCCCGTAATAGGACAGCAGGAGTTGGTCGGTCATGATCGTCCGTCCGTCCCCTGACGCTTGTCCTGGAACATGGCGAGGGCTTGCCGCAGCTCGGCATGCTCGCTGGCATGGTCATCGAGAGCGATGCCCTTCATCGCTGCTTCCGCCGCCTGACGCAGGCTCGCGACGCCGCCGGCCACGCCGCCGGGGTGACCCATGATGCCGCCGCCGGCGCAATAGATGAAATCGCCGCTCCCCAGCGCCTCGAATGTCGGCGGCATCTGCACGGCCGTCTGGCCGGATGAGAATACGGGCATGGCGGCATAGGCATCGTCGGCGAAAAGGGGCTCCCCGACCGAGCGGGCCGAATCAATCACCGAGGCGTCGCTTTCGGTGAACTTGTTGGCGATGCCGTTGACATGCAGGTGGTCGGCACCGGCAAGGCGCCAGAACTTCTGCCAGGCGCGAAAGCCCATGCCGATGTCGGGCGAGCGCGAAAAGAGGCCCCAGCCGTTGCGGTGGCAATGCAGCGGCAGTGCCGCATGGGCGCGGATGGCCGACAGGCCGGCAAGCCCGAGGGAGAACAGGCTGACCATCACGCAGGTGCCGCCGGCGTCGCGCACCAGATCGGCATTGCGCTTCATTTCATCGATTTCGCCGGTGATGTTGAAGGCGTACATGACTTGTCTGCCGGTGCGCTCGGCATGGCCGTTGACGACACGCATGACCTGCTCCACGCGTTCGGCCAAAGGGCAATGCGGGCCGTTGGCCTGCAACTCGTCATCCTTGATGAAGTCGATCCCGCCTTCGGCCAGTTCGCGCACCAGCCCGGCCGTCTCCTGCGGCGACAGCCCGACACTCGGCTTGATGATGGTACCGATCATCGGCCGCTCGCCGACACCGGCGAGGCGCTTCGTGCCGGCAACGCCGAAGGCGGGGCCCGGATAGGCGCGGGCGAATTCGTCCGGGAAATCAATGTCGAGCAGGCGCAGGGCCGATACTTCCGCCAGTTCGAACAGATTGCCGGCGACGGTGGCGAGCGCGTTGGTCAGCGAGGGACCCATGTTGTCGACGGGCCATGACAGAACGATTTCGCCGCGTGCAAAACGCTCACCCGAAAGCCGGCAAGGCAGAGAGGGGTTCGGCGATGCGGAATGCTCGATGATCTCCTCGACCCTGGCGCCGAAGCGCTCGCGCAGGGCGTCGGTCTCGCCGGGCAGTTTCAGGAATGTGCCTGAGGATTGCTCGCCGGCAATCACTGCGGCTGCCTGTTCCAGGCCGACCGGACTTTCCACCTCGTATCGCGCAAACAGCCTCCCCATGCTCTCCTCCCTGGTTCGGTTAGCGCCACTTCAATATCAACTCATCATACCAGTTGACAAGATGATGATTGCTTGCAAGTCTGCGACCCGCAATGCGAGGAGGAATGATGAAGGTCGCGCTTATCGGTGCCGGGGGAAAAATGGGTGTGCGTCTGGCGCGCAACCTCAAGGGTTCGCGCTTCGATGTGGCGCATGTCGAGGTGAGCGAGGCCGGCCAGAAACGGCTGATGGAAGCGATTGGCGCCGATTGCGTCGCACTCGATGCGGCGCTCAATGACGCGCGCGCCGTGATTCTCGCGGTGCCGGACACGGCGATCAAGGCGGTGTCGGCCGGGCTGATCGATAAGGTTGCGCCGGGCACGGTGATCATGGCACTCGATGCAGCCGCCCCGTTTGCCGGTCATCTACCGGCGCGCGACGACGTCACCTACTTCGTCACGCATCCGTGCCATCCGCCGATCTTCAACGACGAAACGGAGTTGCCCGCCAAGCGCGACTATTTCGGCGGCATCGCTGCGAAGCAGGCGATTGTCAGTGCCCTGATGCAGGGGCCCGAAGAGGATTTTGCGCTGGGTGAGGAGATCGCAAGGACCATTTTCCAGCCCATTTTGCGGTCGCATCGTGTGACCGTTAACCAGATGGCGCTCTTGGAGCCGGGCCTTTCCGAGACGGTCTGCGCCACGCTTCTTGTGGTCATGAAAGACGCCATGGACGAGGTCGTGCGCCGCGGCGTCGACCCAGTCGCAGCGCGCGACTTCCTGCTCGGTCACCTCAATATTCTCGGCGCGGTCGTCATGGGTGAGGTCGACGGCGTCTTTTCCGATGCCTGCAACAAGGCCATCGCCAATGGCAAGCCGCGCCTGATGCGCGACGACTGGATCGGCGTTTTCGAGCCGGAGGAAATCACGGAGAGCATTCGCCGCATCACATGAGCATTGGAGGGCCGGGGCTCTGGGAGGAACTGGTCCTTCGGTGCAGTTGCCAAGAAATTCAACAGGGAGGAAATCATGATAATCAAACGCAGAACCGTGCTGGCCGGTGGGTGCTGGCCGGATCGCTGGTCATTCCGGCGGTCGCCTCAGCGGCCGACCTGATCGCCATCATCACACCGTCGCACGACAATCCCTTCTTCAAGGCCGAGGCCGAGGGGGCGAAGAAGCGCGCCGAGGCGCTTGGCTACGAGACGCTGGTGCTGGTGCATGACGACGATCCGAACAAGCAGAGCGAATTGTTCGACACAGCCATTGCCCGCGGGGCCAAGGCGATCATTCTCGACAATGCCGGCGCCGACGCCACCGTCGCTCCGGTAAGACGTGCCAAGGAAGCGGGGATTCCCTCTTTCCTGATCGATCGCGAGATCAAGGAATCGGGCATTGCCGTCTCGCAGATCGTTTCCAACAACTATCAGGGCGCGCAGCTCGGCGCCGAGGAATTCGTCCGGCTGATGGGCGAGGAGGGCAAATATGCCGAGCTTCTCGGTCGCGAGGCCGACACCAATGCCGGCATCCGCTCGGCTGGCTATCACGATATCATCGACCAGTATCCCGACATGGAGATGGTGGTGCAGCAATCGGCCAATTGGAGTCAGACTGAGGCCTACGAAAAGATGGAGACGATTCTCCAGGCCAATCCCGACATCAAGGGCGTGATTTCGGGCAACGACACCATGGCGATGGGTGCATGGGCGGCTTTGGAAGCGGCCGGCCGTGACGACGTCATCGTCGTCGGCTTCGACGGCAGCAACGATGTGCGCGACTCCATCCTCGAGGGCGGCATCAAGGCGACGGTGCTGCAGCCGGCCTATCGCCAGGCGGAACTGGCCGTCGAGCAGGCCGACCAGTATCTCAAGACCGGCTCCACCGGCCAGGACGAGAAGCAGTTGATGGACTGCATCCTGATCACGGCGGAAAACGCCGGCGATCTCGAAACCTTCGCCATGAATTAAAGGCCGATATCGGCATGTGAACCGCGGGACCCGCCTGATTGCGGGTCCTGTCGGACCCAAGCCTGTCCGGATAGTCCGCCGAGGAGGCGAAATTGACGTTTCGCGATGCAATCCCGGCCGTCTGCATTGCCGTGGCGCTGACGGCCATTGCCGGCTGCAAGCTGGTCAAGAATACGCCTGAGGGCGAGGGTGGCGACATGGTCTCCAGCCAGTCCGGCAGGGACATGACCGCGCTGGTGGACGAGATCTGGGATGCCCGGGTCGTGCCTCACATGCGCGACAATGCTACCGATCTTGCGACCCTCGGTCCGGCCATCGAGGCCGACCTGGACGCGGCCGGTAAGGCCCATGGCTATCGTCCATCGAGCGAGGGGAGCCCCTGGAATTTTCCCGTTGTGGTGCGGGGCGTAATCGTTTCGGCCAAGACGGATACACGCGCCGCAACTGCGGATGTCGACGTCGACGGCGACGGCCAGGCCGATGCGGCTCTGCAGCTTGGACCGGTCATCCGCGGAACGGCGCTGCGCGACGTGCTGCCCTTCATCGACTTCACGTCCTTCACCGATCAGATTGAATTCGCCCAGCTTTCGCGGGCGCTCAACACCAGGGCCTTTGAGACGGCATTGAAGGATCTGCCGCGCGAGAATCTCGTCGGACAAAAGCTCGAGGCGATTGGTGGCTTCACGATGCGTTCCAGAGGCGACGCGATCCTGATCACGCCCGTCGAAATCACCGTGGGATCGCAATGAACGCGCCGCGCCACGAGACAGGATTGTCGGTGCGCGGGGCGACCAAGGTCTATCCCGGTACCCTTGCGCTCGACGCAGTCGATTTCGACGTGCACCTGGGCGCCGTGAACGTGCTGGTCGGCGAGAATGGCGCCGGCAAGTCGACCCTGATGAAGGTCATTGCCGGCGTCGAGCAACTGACCTCGGGCGAGATCCTCGTCGATGGAACATCGGTGACCTTCGCCGACACGCGCGCCGCCGCGCGGCACGGCATCGGCATCGTCTTCCAGGAGCTCAATCTGTTCCCCAACATGACCGTGGCGGAGAACATCTTCATCGCCCGGGAGAAGACGCGCGGGCGTGTCGACATCGATGCCGACACGCAGCGCAAGGCGGCCGCGGAATTGATGCAGCGGCTGGAGCACGACATCTCGCCCGACGCGCTGGTCGGCGAACTGAGGATCGGCGAGCAGCAGATCGTCGAGATCGCCAAGGCGCTGGCACAGGATGCGCGCATTCTCATCATGGACGAGCCCACCTCGGCTCTCAGCGCCGCCGAGGTCGAAATACTCTTTCGCGTCATTGCCGATCTGAAGACGCGCGGTGTCGGTATTGTCTACATCTCGCACCGGCTGGAAGAACTGATCCGCATCGGAGACTACATCACTGTCTTGCGCGACGGCAGGATTACCGGCTCGCGCGGCATGGGCGGGGTCGATGTAAGCTGGATCGTGCGCAACATGATCGGCGAGGCGTCCAAGGATTTCGCCAAGGTCGAGGCGCATGATTTCGGCCGGGAAATGTTTCGTGCCGAGGACATCTGCCTGCCGGCCAAGAGTGGTGGTCTTGCTGTCGACCACGTGTCGCTGTCGCTCAGGGCGGGCGAGATCGTCGGCATATACGGGCTGATGGGCGCGGGGCGCTCGGAATTCTTCGAATGCATCATGGCGCAGCATCCCCATGCGACGGGGACCTTCCATGTGGATGGTGAAGTGTTGGACGAGCCCGATGTTGCCGGGCGTATCGACCGCGGCCTCGCCTTGATACCCGAGGACCGCAAGGCGGAAGGGCTGGTGCAGATCATGGCCATCCGCGAGAACATGTCGCTGTCCAGCCTCAAGACCTTCACCAGCGGCTTTCATCTCAGCCTCAGGCGCGAACGCGATTGCGTCCTGTCCTTCGTGCGCGATCTCGCCATCAAGATCGCAAGCCCGGAAAATCCCGTCAGCTCGCTGTCGGGCGGCAATCAGCAGAAGGTGGTGATCGGCAAGGCGTTGATGACGCAGCCGAAGGTGCTTTTGATGGACGAGCCGAGCCGGGGAATCGATGTCGGCGCCAAGGCGGAGGTTTTCCGTACCATGCGGCGCCTGGCCGCCGAGGGACTCGGCATTCTCTTCGTGACGTCGGACCTGGAGGAGGTGATGTCGCTGTCGGATCGCATCATCGTGATGTCGAATGGCCGCATTACGGGTGAATTCGACCAGGCGGATGCCAGCGAGGAAGCGATCGTTGCGGCATCGGCAGTGGGCCATGCACCGACGAGCCACGACGAGATCGACAAAGGGGAGAACCGAACATGACGTCCAATGCCGCTGCCGTGCCCACGCCCGGTCAGGGCGGCCAGCCGCTGCTGTTGCTGCTGCTCAAGCTGCGCACGTTCATTGCATTGATCGCGGTTTTCGCCTTCTTCGCCTTCGCCGCCCCCAACTTCCTGAGCACGGCCAATTTCGTCATCATGTCGAAGCACGTGGCCCTCAACGCCTTTCTCGCCATCGGCATGACTTTCGTCATCATCACCGGCGGCATCGATCTGTCCGTCGGGTCCATCGTCGGTCTGTGCGGCATGGTGGCCGGCTGGCTGATCCTCAACGGCGTTGATCTGGGCATCGGCTATTCGCTCTATTTCAACCTGTTCGAGATCATCCTCATCACGCTTCTGGTCGGCATCCTGTTTGGCGCCATCAACGGGGTGCTGATCACCAGGCTCAACGTCGCGCCATTCATCGCGACGCTCGGCACGCTCTACATTGCGCGCGGGCTGGCGCTGCTTTCCTCCGACGGCGCGACCTTTCCCAACCTTTCCGGCAATCCCGAATATGGCTCAAATGGGTTCTATCTGCTTGGTGCCGGGTCCTTCCTGGGCATTCCGATCTCTATCTGGATTCTGATCGCGGTCGGTCTCGGGGCGGCCTATATCGCAAACCGTACGCCGCTTGGACGCCACATCTACGCCGTGGGGGGCAATGAGCGCGCGGCCGCACTTTCCGGGGTCAAGGTCAAGCGGGTCAAGCTGTTCGTCTACATGTTCTCCGGCTTTTGCGCCGCGATTGTCGGGCTTGTCATTTCATCGCAGCTCGTCGCGGCTCATCCGGCGACCGGCGAGACCTTCGAGCTCAACGCCATCGCGGCGGCGGTGCTCGGCGGCACCTCCATGTCGGGCGGTCGCGGGCGCATCGGCGGCACCATCGTCGGCGCATTCGTCATCGGGATCCTGTCGGACGGGCTCGTGATGATGGGCGTCAGCTCCTTCTGGCAGACGGTCATCAAGGGCCTTGTCATCATTGCCGCTGTCGTTGTCGATCAGGCGCAACAGCGCTTGCAGGCGCGCGTGGCTCTGCAGCAGCAGGCGGCACTTGGCCGATAGGAGGCATGGATGAAGAAGGGCGCGTTGATCGGTTGCGGTTTCTTTGCGCAGAACCATCTGCATGCGTGGAAGGATATCGAGGATGCCGAAATCGTCGCGCTGTGCGACCGCGATGAAAGGCGGTTGACCGAGACGGCACGCCTGTTTGGCATCGACCGGACCTACGTCGAAGCCGCGGCGATGCTCGAGGCCGAGACGCTGGACTTTGTCGATATCGCCACCACTGTTCGCACGCACCGCCCGCTGGTGGAGATCGCCGCCGCGTCACGGGTGAACATCATCTGCCAGAAGCCTTTTGCGGAAACCATGGACGATGCGCGCGCCATGGTGCGGGCGGCGCAGGATGCGGGCGTCGCGTTGATGGTGCATGAGAACTTTCGCTGGCAATCGGCGATCCGTGCCGCGAAGGCCGAGATCGACAAGGGCTCCATCGGCACGCCGTTCTGGGGCCGTGTCAGCTTCCGTTCCGCCTATGACGTCTATTCGGGACAGCCCTATCTGGCGACCGACGAGAAATTCATCATCCAGGACCTGGGCATCCATATTCTGGATATCGCCCGCTTCCTGTTTGGCGACGTTTCGACAATTTCGGCAAGCACCAGACGGGTGAGCCCGAATATCCGTGCCGAGGATGTGGCGACCATGATGCTCGTGCACGAGGGCGGCGTGACCAGCATCGTGGATTGCAGCTACGCGACCAGCCTGCCGCGTGAGAACTTTCCCGAAACGCTGCTCGAGATCGACGGCAGCGACGGCACGCTGCGCCTGGATGCGGGATATCGCCTGACCCTGTGCAATGCGCTTGGAACGACCGAGCGTGACGTGTCGCCGCCCTTGCTGCCCTGGGCCGAACGGCCCTGGCACAACATTCAGGAGAGCGTCCTGAACATCGAACGGCACTTCGTCGATTGCCTTGCCGGCGGCCTTGCACCGGAAACCTCGGGTGCCGACAATCTGAAGACGCTGGCGCTGGTTTATGCGGCCTATGCATCGGCCGCAGACGGCAGCCGCACGATTGCCATGCGGAACTTGGCCTGATGTCGGCGAAGGACGAAGCGATCAGGCTCTTCGGAACGGCCGCGCCGCCGGCACCCTTTCGGATATTGCGCGCCGGTCTGCTTGAGGCGCGGCTGGAAGCGGGCAATCTGCGCTATATCCGCTATGACGGCCACGAGGTGCTGCGCGCCGTCTCCTACATCGTGCGGGATCGCGACTGGGGCACGTTGACGCCGGTGATCGCCGATCTTCAGGTGGAGGAAGATGGCGACAGCTTCCGGGTCGTCTACCGCGGTTCCTGCAACAGCGGCGATGCCTGCCTGACATATCATGTAGGCATCGAGGGCTGGGCGGACGGGCGCTTGTCCTTTTCGGTGGAAGCGACAGCGGATCTGGACTTCGAGACCAATCGCTGCGGCTTCAGCGTCCTGCACCCGATCGACGGTGTCGCCGGCGCGCCGGTGGCGGTCGAGCATTGCGACGGTTCAGTGGAGAAGACACATTTTCCCGATCTGATCGAGCCCTGGCAGCCGTTCAAATCGATCCGGGCACTCACCCACAGTCCCGCGCCGCATCTGTCGGCGACCTGCCGCATGGAAGGCGACGTCTTCGAGATGGAGGACCAGCGCAACTGGTCCGATGCCTCCTACAAGACCTATGTGCGTCCTCTCGAACTGCCCTGGCCCTATTCGATGCCGGCCGGTGAGGCCAACCGGCAGGCCGTCGAAGTGAACATTGTCGCGAACAGGGAGGAGACCGGTGCACGTGCCCGCTCGCTCCAGTCCGACACGTCGGTTCACGTCGAACTGGGTGGGGTGCTTGACACACGTTTTCCCAGGATCGGACTGGTCGTCGCGCCGGACGAAATCCCCGCGGCCTTGCGATATGCCAAACGTCTTGGTGAAATCGCTCCGCAGGCGATCCTGTGCCATTTCGACCCGGCAGCGGGGCACGGTGAATCGGCGCTGGCCGGGTTTGCCGCGCTGCAAAGGGCCTTTCCCGCGCGCTACGAACTGGAATATGTGGTTGCTTGCGCGGGCGAACTTGACGCCGAATTCGAGATTCTGGCCGGTCAATTGCGTTCGACCGGGTTTGAGCCTGCTTCGATCGCCGTCTGTCCCTCGGTCGACCGCCAGTCGACGCCGCCGGGAAGCGAATGGCCCGACTGTCCGCCGCTCGAAGCCATCTATGCTGCTGCCCGCCGGGCTTTCCCCCATATGCCGCTTGGCGGCGGCATGTTCAGCTATTTCACCGAGCTCAACCGGAAGCGCCCACCTGTCGAACTGCTCGACTTCGTCACGCACGCCACCAACCCGAACGTCCATGCGGCCGATGACGAGAGCGTCATGGAGACGCTGGAAACCCTGCCGCACATCACGCGCTCGACACGCGCCATTATCGGGCGGGACAGGACCTATCGCCTCGGCCCCTGCACCATCGGCATGCGGCAGAACCCGTATGGCTCCCGGACCTTCGACAATCCGCACGGCGAGCGCGTCTGCATGGCAAATGACGATCCGCGCCAGCGTGGCCGGTTCGCCGCCGCCTGGACGGTCGGCTATGCGGCGCGGATTGCACCTGCAGGGATCGAACGCTGGGTGCCGGCGGCTTTCACCGGGCCGCGGGGCGTGCTCAACGAGGCCGACGGATCGTTGTTGCCCGTAGGCGAGGCGATCGCAAGCCTGGCCGGATTCGCACATGCACGGCTGATCGAATGCCGCGCCAGCGACGACAGGCGCCTGGCCGCGATTGCGGTGGCGACGAAGAACGGTCCGGCCGTTCTGGCGACCAATCTTACGGACCGGAAACTGAAGGTGGAATTCAATCGCCCCATCGAACTGGAGGCCTTTCAAACCCGAAGGATTTGACGCCTCCCACGCGGTTCCCGGTTATCGAGAGTTGATATAGTTGTCAGGTTCGGATTCGCGTCGTTTGACGATGAACGCCATAGTGAAGGGTCGGTGGAGCCATGGAAAACTGGAATGCTCTGGAGTCCGACGATGGAAAGATCGTCCGGCGCAAGCTGTCGGACCAGGTCCTGGAACGCTTGCGGGAAATGATCGTCAGAGGTGAACTCGGACCCGGAGATCTGATGCCGTCGGAGCGCGACCTCATGGAGCGCTTCGGTGTCGGGCGACCGGCGGTACGCGAGGCCATGCAGTCCATGCATACGCTCGGGCTGATCACCATATCGCATGGCGAGCGGGCCAGGGTGAGCGAGTTGTCCGCCGATCTCATGTTCAGGCAGATGGACATGGTCGCGCGGATGCTTCTTTCGTCTTCCCCCGACAATCTGGAGCATTTGAAGGAGGCGCGCCGCCTGTTCGAACTCGGCATGGTGCGTATCGCCACGAGGAAGGCCGAGCCTGCCGACATAGAAGAACTGAAGAGCCTGGTGCACGCGCAACGCTCCAAACTCGGCGATGCGCCTGCCTTCATCCAGGCGGACATGGCCTTTCACGGCAAGATTGCCGGACTTTCAGGAAACCCCATATTCTCGGCGATCAGTGATGCCATGCTCAACTGGCTGTTCAATTATCACGCGGACCTGCTGCACTGGTCAGGTCAGGAGAACGTCACGCTCAGCGAGCACGACAGGATCGTGGCCTGCATCGCAGCGGGCGACCCAGAGCGTGCAGCGGAAGCCATGCGTTCGCATCTCGACCGCTCCAATGACCTCTACCGCCATCATGAATGATGACCGTCCGCCGGCTGGTTCTCGAGGCTGTCGGCGCGCAGAAGGGTGAGCGCACGCCGGGATCGTCTCAAGCGCAACCTTGGGCTTGAACTCGGCCTAAAACCGTCTGCCTGTCTTCACGCTGGATCGTCCTTGTCATCGGTCGATCCACCTTATGCCCCTGTCTCAGCAACCGGGATCATCTGTGATCGCGGAAATGCGCTTCAGCTCGGCAAAGCTGCCGGGTGTCGCGGCAAGCACCCGGGCAGGCTCCTTCAGCCCGTTTGACGGCAATGGAAGCACGGTTCCGCCGGCCTCGCGCACCAGGCAGTAGCCCGCCATGCAGTCCCAGGCGTTCATGCTCGGCTCCGCGTAGCCGACCAGTCTCCCGGCCGCTTTTCGGAACCGCGGGGCCGGTTCAGCCACCGGTATAGAGCGACTTGCAGCTTTCGCGCAGGACGTTCTTTTGCACCTTGCCCATGGCGTTGCGCGGCAACGCATCGATGAAGATCACGCGTTTGGGCTGCTTGTAGCGCGCAAGCCGCTCCTTCAGTCCTTCGCGCACGGCATCCTCGTCGATCGCGGTATCGGGTTCGCGCACGACGACCGCCGTGACGCCCTCGCCGAAATCGGGATGCGGCACGCCGATGACCGCGCTTTCGATGATGCCGGGAAGCAGGTCGATCTCCGTTTCGACCTCCTTGGGATAGATGTTGTAGCCGCCGGAGATCACCAGGTCCTTGCCGCGCCCGACAATGTGGACATAGCCTTTCTCATCGATCTTCCCCAGGTCCCCGGTGATGAAGAAGCCGTCCGCACGGAATTCGGCTTGCGTCTTCTCCGGCATGCGCCAATAGCCCTTGAAGACATTGGGGCCCTTCACCTCGATCATGCCGGTTTCGTCAACACCGAGCGCCGTGCCCGTTTCGGGATCCACGACGCGCAGCGAAACGCCGGGCAGCGGAAAGCCGACGGTGCCGGCGATACGCTCGCCGTCATAGGGGTTGGAGGTGTTCATGTTGGTTTCCGTCATGCCGTAGCGCTCGAGAATCACCTGGCCTGTGGTCGCGCGGAACCGCTTGTGCGTTTCGGCAAGCAGCGGCGCCGAGCCGGAGACGAACAGGCGCATGCCCGCGGCTGTCTCGCGGCTCAGGCCCTCGTGCTGCAGGAGCCGCACATAGAAGGTCGGCACCCCCATCAGCGCCGTCGCCTGCGGCATCAGCCGCAACACCTCACCGGCGTCGAACTTCGGCAGGAAAAACATCGATGCGCCGGACAGCAGGATCACATTTGAGGCCACGAACAGCCCGTGCGTGTGGAAGATCGGCAGGGCGTGGATCAGCCGGTCGGTTTCGCTGAAGCGCCAGTAGTCACACAATGTCAGGGCGTTGGAGAGCAGGTTGTCATGCGTCAGCATCGCCCCTTTCGACCGCCCGGTCGTGCCGGACGTGTAAAGAATGGCGGCAAGGTCGTCCGGCCCGCGCGCCACATCCGCGAAATCAGGCGCCATGTCCCTTGCCAGGCCGAGCAGGCTGCCGCCGCCGCTGTCGTCGAGTGTTTCGACATGTGCCCCATGCTTGGCCGCGATGCTGCGAACGCCTTCGGCGGCATCGGGTGTCGTGACAACCAGCCGGGGTTCCGCGTCGCCGATGAAATAGTCGAGTTCGGCGATCGTGTAGGCGGTGTTGAGCGGCAGGTAGACGGCGCCGGCGCGCAGGCAGGCCAGGTAGAGCATCAGCGCTTCGGGACTCTTTTCCACCTGCACGGCGACACGGTCGCCTGGCCGCACTGACAGCTTTTCAAGCGTGGCCGCCAGCCGGCCGGAAAGGGCAAGCATCTCATCATATGTCCACACGCGCCCGTCGAGCGTTTCGATGAATGTGGCGTCCGGCCTGGCCGCGCCCCGTATCGCGTCGAACATATGGTTGCTCATCGAGAAAGCTCCTTGTCGTCTTTTGTTCTTGTGCTTTCGTCTGCGGGCTCGCCGGAAACCGGCGCCGGTCGCGGCATACGGCTTGCCGGTGCCAACCGGCGAACTTTCTGCGCCGCCGCCACCTCGCCGCGTGCGGCAAAGGCCTCGTGATTGGCCTCGATGTCCTCGAGCTTGTAGAGATAGTTGACCATAAGTCCATGCGCCTGGCGCATCGCACGGGGCGAGCGGTCGGCGAGGAAATTGATCCTGTCGAGCCGCGCGCCGTTGCCGAGATGAAAGCGGGCCACCGGATCGACCACCTTGCCGCCGGCCGTGCGTGCGCGCAGGAAATAGCGGGCGGCGAGTGCGGTCATGACGGGTTTGAGATGCGTGGCAACGTCCGGCTTGTCGGCCCATTCGGGGTCGTCCAGCGCCTCCAGCCTCTCGCGTTCCGCAGCATCCACCGTTTCAGGCGCATTCGCCCGGCGTTCGCCCTCCAGCCAGGCGGCGAAGCCTGGAACCGGCGAAAGGGTTACAAAGGTGGCGAGCCTTGGCAGTTCGCGGTGCAGATCCTCAACCACCTGCTTGATCAGGAAGTTGCCGAACGAGACGCCGCGCAAACCCGCCTGACAGTTGGAGATGGAGTAGAAGACGGCCGTCGTCGCGTCCTGAGCCGGCACGGGCGCCCGATCCTCCTGCAGGACGTCGGCGATGGTTGCCGGCACGTCCTTCATCAGCGCGACTTCCACGAAGATCAGCGGTTCGTCGACCAGTTGCGGATGAAAGAAGGCAAAGCAGCGTCGGTCTTCCGGTTTGAGCCGCCGCCGCAATTCGTCCCAGCCGTCGATCTGGTGCACCGCCTCGTAGCGGATCACCTTCTCCAAAATGTCGGCCGGCGTCGACCAGCTTATCGGCATCAGCATCAGGAAGCCGCGATTGAACCATGATGTGAAAAGATGCGCGAAATCGGCGTCGACGGCGGCGAGCTCCGGCTCGTCGGCTTTGAGGTCCAATAGCGCCTCGCGCATGCGCACCAGAATTGAGATGCCCTGCGGCGCCAGGTTCAGGCGACGGATCAGCTCCTGCCGGCGCGGCTCCGCCGCCGTGTGCAACTCCAGCAACGCCCTGGGCGTCGGCTCGGCCCGGTAAGCGTCGATGGCCCGTTCAAGCCGCTCGGTGTCCGGCCCGAAGCGGTCAAGCAGCAGCATCATGAAGTCGCGTCCTTGTGTCTGGTCGAAGTGCTGCCAGCGATCCAGGATATCCTTTGCCAGTGCCATCCCCGACGCCTCGCCGCGGCTGGAAAGCAGCGATTCGCATGCCTTCTCGATGGCTTCCATGTTCGCGCCCGCGCCGCCGCGCGGGCCGAGAGACAGCACGCGGCGCCCCCGCTCGGTGATCGCCTGGAGCATATCGCTGAAGAACGTCGTGCCGTTCATCACATTGCTCCCATCATTCGGTTGGGGAGCCAGGTGGCGATTTCGGGAAACACACACAGAATGATGATGGCCAGGAACATGACCAGCACATAGGGCAGCGCACCCCACAAGATGTCCCTCGTGGGCACGTCGGGTGCAATCGCGTTGATGACGAACAGGTTGAGCCCGATGGGCGGGGTGATCAGCCCGACTTCCATGTTGATGGTCAAAACGATCGCGAACCAGTAGGGGTCGAAGCCCGCCTGGGTGATGATCGGGAACAGCATCGGTGCCGTCATGACGATGACGGCCACCGGCGGCAGGAACATGCCTGCCACCAGAAGGAAGAGATTGACGATGCCCATCAGCACCCAGCGATTGACCTCCATGTCGGCGATGGCCACCGCAATGGTCTGGGTGATGAAGAGCGAGGAAAGCGCGAAGGCGAAAAGCTCCGCCGCAGCCATGATCATCATGATCATGACGCTCTCGCGCATGGCGGAGCCGAAGATGCCGGCGATCGGACGAAAACGGAACAACCGGTAGGCGATGACGACGACGAGAAGCGTCAGCGTTGCTCCGACCCCCGCTGCCTCCGACGGTGTGGCAATGCCGCCGTAAAGCACATAGAGCGTGCCGACGATAATGACCAGAAAGGGCAGGACGCGCGGCAGGCCGGCCAGCCTTTCGCGCAGGGTGAAGCGCATGGCGCGGGCATCGAATTCGTATCCCTTGCGCTTGCAGTCAATGATCGCCCAGGTCATGAACATGGCGGTCAGCATGATGCCGGGAAACACGCCGGCCATGAACAACCTGCCGATCGAGGTCTCCGTGGCGATGCCGTAGACGATCAGCGTCACCGAAGGCGGGATGAGAATGCCGAGCGTGCCGCCGGCGGCGATGGATCCGGCCGCAACCGAGGTCGGGTAGCCGCGCCGCAGCATTTCGGGAATGCCCATCTTGCCGATGGCCGCGCAGGTGGCGGGCGAGGAGCCGGTCATGCCGGAAAAGATGCCGCAGGCAGCGATGTTCGACAGCACCAGCCCGCCGGGCACGCGGTTCAGCCAGCGGTCGAGCGAGCTGTAGAGATCGGAGCCCGCCGGCGAGGAGGCGACCGCCGCGCCCATGAGCACGAACATGGGTATCGCCACGTAGGCGAGATTTGCGATGCCGGAAAACATCGTATCGCCGAGGATGTAAAAGACATCGAAGCCGCTTTGCAGGAAGAGGGCAATGAAGGCTGTCAGTCCGAGCGCGAAGGCGATCGGCATGCCGGTGCCCAAAAGCACGAACAGGGCGGCGATGATGGTGACACCGGCGAATGTCGGGCTCATCGGGCGTCCTTTCTCATTGCAGGTTCGCTGCGCACCGGATCTGAAGTATCCGCCGGCCGGGGATCGATCTGCTCCTTCACGAAACCCGACAGCCGCGCCGCAATCTCCGCCACATATTGCAGGCAGAGCATGGCGAAGCTCAGCGGCAGGGCCGAAAGCGGAATCCATAGCGGCGGCGCCCGGACCCCGGAATGACGCCAATTGCCGGCCCAGGCATCGTGGAACTGTATCCAGGTCGCCGCCAGCATGACGATGCAGAAGGACAGGCCAAGCAGGCTCGCGATCAGGCGCAGCCACCGGCGAGTGTTATCGCCGACGATCAGGTCAACCACGTCGACGCCGACATGGCCGCCCTTGAGCAAGACGTACGGCGCGCCGAGGAACATCGCGCCGGTTGCGGCGAAGACGACGAAATCGTTCTGCCAGATCGTCGGCAGCCGGAAGACGTAGCGCATCAGTATCATCTGGCAGACGACCACCATCGCCGCGATCATCAGCGTGGTGGCCAGCACCGCAAATGCGCGCGACAAATAGCCGACGGTACGGACATAGACCTGCACCATTCGCGAATACCTTGTTGAAACGAAAGCCCGTTGGCGGTGTGCGTTGCGCCGCAAGCCGCCAACATTCACACCTTGTTATTCTACGGCCAAGGCCTTCTCGATCAGCTTGTCGCCGCCTGGCACTTTGTCGGCAAAGTTCTTGTAGGCGGAAGCCTTGGCCACTTCGAGCCAGCCGTCGTAATCCGACTTCGACATTTCGACCACTTCGACACCGGCCTCCTTGTAGGCCTCGATCATTTCCTTGTCGCCGTTCCTGATCTCTTCGTTGAAATAAGCCTCGGCCTTCTCGCCGGCGTCCAGGATGGCCTGCTGCTGCTCAGCCGTCAGTTCGTCGAACACGCTTTTCGACATGAGCACGGGCTCGTACATGAACCACAGGGCGTTCTCGCCCGGCGCCGTCAGGCACTTGACCTGCTCGAACAACCGATAGGAAACGAAACTCGCCGAAGAGGTGTTGGCGGCGTCGAGGACGTTCGTCTGCATGCCGGTGTAGATTTCGGACGAGGGCATCGAGGTGATCGACGCACCGGCTGCTGCCAGCATTTCCTCGAATGCCGGGCCGGCCGCGCGTGTCACCTGACCCTTCACAGTGTCCGGCGAGGTGATGCAGTTCTTCTTGGATGCGAACGCACCGGACAGCCATGCATCCGAAATCACCATGGCGCCGGAATCCTCGATGATCTTCTTGATGTCCTTCATGAAGTCGGAATCGTTCAGCCGCATGGCGCGGTCGAAATTGCCGACCAGCCCGGGCATCAGCGTGGCCGAAAACTCCGGATGCCGGCCCGACGCGTAGTCGAGCGGGAAGGACGTCAGGTCGAGCAGCCCGCGGGTGATGGCGTTCCACTGGTCGCGCGGCTTGTAAAGCGAGGCACCGGGATAGACCTGAATCTCGAGGCCGACATCGGCGGCGGCAACCTCGCGTGCGATCAGTTGCACCATCTCGTCTCGTATGTCGCCCTTTCCGCCGGGAAATTGATGCGATGCCTTCAGAACTGTTTGCGCGCTGACGGTTCCGGTGGCGAGACAGCCCACGACGACACAGGTCGCCAGCTTCAACATGCCCGCAAATTTGATCATTTTGTCCTCCCTGATCATGCGGCCTCCCGCCGCATGAGCTTCGCAGCTTGCCGATCTTGTGCGCAATGTCAATTTTTTTGTATACAAAACAGGTTGGTGTGTATTTTTCATGCCGATTCATTTGAGGATCAGATGGCCGCGAACACATTTCACAAACTGCGCGACGAGATCGAAAACGGCATCGTGACCGGAGCTTTCGAGCCTGGAGCACGGCTCGACGAGGCACAACTCGCCGCCCGTTTCGGCGTGTCGCGCACGCCAATCCGCGAAGCGCTGATGCAGCTCAGCGCCATCGGCCTGGTCGAGGTCAGGCCACGGCGCGGCGCCATCGTCGTCGACCCCGGGCCGGACCGCATCTTTGAGATGTTCGAGGTGATGGCCGAGCTCGAGAGCATGGCCGGCGCATTGGCGGCGCGCCGCCATACCGAACAGGACAAGGCGGCCATTCTCGACAGCCATGCGCGCTGCGAGCGCTCGGCCGCGAGCGAGGATTCCGATTCCTATTACTATGACAACGAGGTGTTCCACTACGCGATCTACGCAGCCAGCCACAGCGGCTTTCTCGCTGAGCAATGCGCGGCCCTGCACCGGCGCCTCCGGCCTTACCGGCGCCTGCAGCTGCGTGTGCGCAACCGCATGAAGGTCTCCCTCAGCGAACATGCAGCCATTGTCGAGGCGATCCTGGCCGGCGATGCCGAGACGGCACGATCGCGCCTGCGCAGCCATGTCGCGGTTCAGGGCGATCGCTTCAGCGATCTGGTCTCAAGTCTCAGCCAACGCCAATCGACAGGCACCGGTGGTCAGCCCCGATGAACGCGAACAGAACCGCGATGGCGTCGTCGATGCCCGGATCGGTGTCGATCAGGACGCGGCGGGTCATGCCTCTGGCATAGCGGCTGCCTATTGCGGCGATTGGACATTGTCTGTCCCCCCGCAATGCGCGATGGATTAATGTGCTCCCACAAGACTGACGAGGAGCGTATGACCGCTATCGAAACGCATGACGAGATCCGCGAGGCCGTTGGCCGGCTGTGCCAGGACTTTCCCGGCGACTACTGGCGCAAGCTGGACGAAGTGCGCGCCTATCCCACCGCATTCGTCGAGGCCCTGACGAAGGCAGGGTATCTCGCCGCCCTGATCCCGGAGGAGTTTGGCGGCGCCGGCCTGCCGCTTTCGGCCGCCGCCGTGATCCTCGAGGAGATCCACCGCCAGGGCGGCAATGCGGGCGCCTGTCACGCGCAGATGTACACCATGGGCACGCTGCTGCGGCACGGCTCCGAAGAGCAGAAGCAGAAATATCTGCCGCATGTCGCCGACGGGTCCTTGCGCCTGCAGGCCTTCGGCGTGACCGAGCCGACGAGCGGGACGGATACGGGATCGCTGCGCACGGTGGCGCGGCGCGAGGGCGACCGGTTCGTCGTCAACGGCCAGAAGATCTGGATTTCACGCTCCGAGCACTCCGACCTGATGATCCTGCTGTGCCGCACGACGCCGCGCGATAAGGTGGAGAAGAAGACGCAAGGCCTGTCGGTTCTGCTGGTGGATATGCGCGAGGCGAAGAAGAACGGCCTGACCATCCGGCCGATCCGCACCATGATGAATCATGCGACGACCGAACTCTTCTTCGACAATGTGCCGGTTCCGGCGGAAAACCTGATCGGCGAGGAGGGCAAGGGCTTTCGCTACATCCTGTCGGGTATGAATGCCGAGCGCATCCTGATTGCGGCGGAATGCATCGGCGACGCGAAATGGTTCATCGGCAAGGCCGCCGCCTATGCCGGCGAGCGGGTCGTGTTCGGCCGGCCGATCGGGCAGAACCAGGGCATCCAGTTCCCCATCGCCAAGGCCTATGCCCGCATGCGCGCGGCCGAGCTGATGCTGCACGAGGCGATCAGGCTCTATGAGGCCGGCGGCAATCCGGGGGCTGAAGCCAACATGGCCAAGATGCTGGCGGCGGAGGCAAGCTGGGAGGCGGCGGAAGCCTGCGTCCAGACGCATGGCGGATTCGGCTTTGCCGAGGAGTATGACGTGGAACGCAAGTTCCGCGAGACGCGGCTTTACCAGGTGGCGCCGATCTCGACCAATCTCATCCTGTCCTATCTGGCCGAGCACGTGCTTGGAATGCCGCGGAGCTATTGAGATGGGCCTGGCGGAAATTCTGGCGCATTTTGCCGTCGACCGCGTCGCGGTTTCCGAAAAAATGGCGCAGGCGATCCGGTTCTCGCTCTTCGATTGGGCTACGGTCGGCCTGGCGGGGCGGGCAGAACTGGTGGCGCGTGCCAGCCGCGCGGTCGTGCTTGCCGAAGGCGGCGCCGGTCAGGCCGCGCTCTTCGGTGGCGGACGGGCGCCGGCGCGCGGGGCAGCGCTGGTCAACGGCGCGACGAGCCACGCGCTCGACTATGACGACACCCATTTCCTGCATATCGGGCACCCCAGCGTGGCGGTGATCCCGGCAGCGATTGCCGTGGCCGAGCGCGAGGACGTTTCCGGGGCCGCGCTGAGCGATGCGCTGGCGGTGGGCCTGGAACTGGCCTGCAGGATGGGGGATTGGCTCGGACGATCTCATTACGAGGCCGGGTTCCACCAGACGGGTACGTCCGGGGCGTTCGGTGCGACGGCTGCCGCCGGGCGGCTCATGGGGCTCGATGCAGAGCAGATGGCGCATGCGCTGGGGCTCGTCGCCACGCGGGCCGCAGGGCTCAAGAGCCAGTTCGGCACGATGGGCAAACCGCTGAACGCCGGTTTCGCCGCAGAGGTCGGCGTGGCGTCGGCCGATCTGGCACGCCACGGCGTGACCTCCAACCCTGACGCTATCGCAGGAGGACAGGGCTTCGGGCCGACACACGCCGGTGCGGCGCGCGAATCCGCTTGGGCGGGGCTGGGGCAGGACTGGGCCTTTCCCGGCGTTTCTTACAAATTCCATGCCTGTTGCCATGGCCTGCACGCCATGCTCGAGGCGTTGCGCAGCCTTCGCGAGGCAGGTCTCAAGGCCGCCGATGTCGAGGCGGTGACGGTGGTCACCAATCCACGATGGCTTGCCGTGTGCAATCAGCCGGCGCCGACGACGGGGCTGGGGGCGAAGTTCAGCTATCGCCTGACCGCGGCCATGATGCTGGCCGGGGTCGATACGGCGGCGCTGGAAAATTACAGCGCGGAACTAGCAGTCAGGCCGGATCTCGTCGCCTTGCGCGACCGGGTGATGGTCGAAGCCGATAGCGGCCTGACGGACACCCAGGCGCGCGTGGAGGTCACGACGATCCAGGGCGTGCGCCTGCCTGCATGGCACGATCTGGCGGCGCTCGCCGATGCGGCAACGCTCGAAGAGCGCCTGCGTGAAAAATCGCACACGCTCATCGGGCCGCAGGCGGAGGAAGCGCTCTGGCACGATGTCGCCGCGCTTGGTGCCGCTTCAAATATCGACATGCTGGCCGCGCGGATCGGCGGATAGCGTCCGCCTGACATTCTGCGTCGCGGCTAGAGCAATTCCAGGAGAAGTGGAAGCCGGTTCTCCGTCCGGAATTGCGTCAAATCAAAGAGTTAGATTGGCGAACCGATTCCGCGAAGCGGTGAGCCGGTCTGGCGCGCATTCGCTTCAAACGGAAATGTTTGAAGCTGAGCGGGACATGTTTAAGGCGCACGGCGCGATCGCTCAGTCCCGGTGCTTTGCGGCATCGGCAAATTCCGCTCGGATCGCCGCGCCGTGCGCGTCCTTTTCGGGCACCGGCCCGTAGGTCCTGGCATCATCGCCCTTGACCACCGCACCCGGCGCCAGCAGATCGAGCGTGCCGTTCGGCGTCGGCACGGCGATGAACCGGTTCTGCGGATGATTGACGAGATCCTCCATCTCGGAAAGGCGGCCGAAGGCGATGCGCGCCTTTTCCAGAATGGCGATGTTTTCCTCCCGCCCGCGCTTGACGAGATGCCGGCCGACAAAGGCATCTACCTCGGCGCGGTTGGCCACCCGTTCGCCGTTGCTGGCAAAACCGTCTCTTGCCGCGGCGTCCGGTTCTCCCAATGCGGCACACAGGGCCTTCCATTCGCGCTCGTTCTGAATGGACAGCAAGAGCACCTTGCCGTCGGAGCATGGAAAGGCCCCGTAAGGTGCGATTGTGGGATGATGCAGACCCTGGCGGGTCGGCGTCTTCCCGCCGTAGCGATGCTGGATGTAGGGCACGTTCATCCAGTCCGCCATCGCGTGGAACAGCGAAACCTCGATGTGCCGGCCCTCGCCGGTCGTCGCGCGGCCGATGAGCGCCTCCAAAATGGCCTGGTAGGCCGTCATTCCCGCCGCAATGTCGCAAACCGAAACACCGACGCGCGCCGGCCCGTCGGGTGTGCCGTTGATGGCGCAAAGACCGCTTTCGGCCTGGATCAGCAGATCATAGGCCTTTTGCTTTGCCCGGGGGCCCTCCGAGCCGTAGCCCGAGATCGAACAGACGATCAGCCGTGGATGGCGTATGCGAAGCTCGTCCGCGCCAAAGCCCAGGCGATCGATGACGCCGGGGCCGAGATTCTGGATCAATATGTCCGCCTCGCCGAGAATAGCCGCAAGAACAGCCTTGTCCTCGGGGGCTTTCAGGTCGAGGGCAATTGATTCCTTGCCGCGGTTCAGCCACACGAAATAGGCGCTGCCGCCTGCCGCCAATCGGTCATAATCGCGGGCAAAATCGCCCTCCGGCCGTTCGACCTTGATGACGCGCGCACCGGCGTCCGCCAGCTTTGCCGACGCGTATGGGGCGGCCACGGCATGTTCCACCGACACCACCGTCAGGCCCGCGAGATCCTGCATGCGCATTCGTCCTTTGTCTGTGTGCGGCGCCAAGATGATGCCCCTTCATGACGCATGCAAATAGATTGTTCATTATCGCCCGATAGGCGATACCTATGGGCTGAAGCAACAGGAGGAGGGATGGATTCCCGTCAGCTCGCAAACTTCCGGCAGGTTGTCGAGAGCGGCTCCATGACGGCGGCGGCGCGCGTGCTCGGCATGGCGCAGCCTTCCCTGTCGCAGCAGATCCGCAAGCTCGAGCAGCATTTCGGAACCGAACTGCTCTTGCGAACGGCCCGCGGCGTCGTCGTCACCGAGGCCGGCCATGTGCTGTATGAGCATGCGGTGCGCATCACCACGCTGATGGACGTGGCGGAGGAAGAAGTCCGCACCACCGGTGCCGAGCCGGTCGGGCGGGTGGTGTTCGGCCTGCCGGCGTCGGTTTCCATGGCGCTTTCCATACCCCTTGCGGAGACCATCCGGGTGGAAATGCCGCGCGTCCAGTTCTGTGCCACCGAGGCGATGAGCGGCCATATCAAGGAACTGGTCAAGAATGGCGAGGTCAATCTGGCCCTGCTTTACGATCTGGACGGGGTCGGGGAATGCG
Organism: Mesorhizobium xinjiangense; assembly: GCF_009749525.1. GTDB lineage: Bacteria > Pseudomonadota > Alphaproteobacteria > Rhizobiales > Rhizobiaceae > Mangrovimarina > Mangrovimarina xinjiangensis. The sequence goes on from NZ_WOAC01000005.1 coordinate 107,111, forward strand.
CATCGCGGCTGATCCTGCGCGAGGACCTGTGGTTCTATGCGGCGCCTGACAATTGGCCGCTCGACACGCCGCCCGGCCAGCCGGTGCAACTGGACAAGGTCATGGCATTGGACCTTGTCCTGCCCTCGCGCCGCCATGGCCTGCGCACACTGATCGATCGCATCACCAAGGCCGAGCACGTCGCCTCCCATGTCGTGACCGAGATGGATTCGCTGCAGCAGATCAAGGCGCTGGTGGCGCGCGGCAGCGGCTACACGATTCTCTCGCCGGCGGCCGTGCACGATCTCGTCGAGATGGGGCACCTGGTCGGCAGCCAGATCGTCGAACCGCGCATTCGCCGGCCGGTCTATATCGTGCGTTCCGCGCAGCTACGCGTCACGGCTGCCAGCCGTGCCATCGAGACCCATTGCCTGGAGGTGATCAACGATCTTGTCCAGCGGGGCATCTGGCAGGCGGAAATTCCCGACAGCCAGAGCGCAGACCTATGACTCGCGGCGCCTCGGCCTATTGGACAGTCCGAAAGACGGACGCATACTGTGCCGACATGCCGGCGGGCAAAGGGCTTCCGGCGTGATCCTTGAAGTGGATGGCGGCAGGACGATCTGATGGACCAGAGCGTTATCGAGGAGTGCAAGTCGTACATAGGGCGCACGCGCGCCTGCGAGGATGCCATGTCGCCCGTTCCGGCGCGCCGGCTTGCGGCATTGCTCGGGCGCGATGTCGCTCCGGATAATGGCGATGCGCTGCCTGCGACCTGGCACTGGGCCTATTTCAATCCGGGTATTGCGCAGGCGGACATCGGGCCCGACGGGCATGAGCGGCTGGGCCTGTTCCTGCCGCCGGCACCTTTCCACCGGCGCATGTGGGCTGCCGGAGACATCACCGTGCATCGGCCGCTGCGTCTCGGCATGCCGGCGCAACGGGTCTCCACGATCGATTCCGTGGAGTTCAAGACGGGGCGTTCCGGCGATCTGTGTTTCGTCAAGGTCCGGCACGAGGTGACGCAGGACGGCGTTACCTGCCTGTCGGAGATACAGACCGTGGTCTATCGCGATCGCGGGCTGCCGGAGCGGGCCCTGCGCGCTCCCGGCGATCCCGTGCCGCGGGGCTATTTCGTCCACAGCGATATGCAGCTCTTCTTCTATTCCGCGGTCACGCATAACGGCCACCGCATTCACTGGGACCGGGAATTCTGCCGCGATGTCGAAGGCTATCCCGACCTCGTCGTTCACGGGCCGCTCATGGCAACCCATCTGTGCGATGGCATGCTTGAGGAAATGCGCGCTTGCCGCTTCAGCTTTCGCGCAACCGCACCGGTCTTCGTCACCACGCCGATCCAGTTGGCTATGGGCAAGCCCGGCGAGCGCCGCGACGGCCGCATCGAGCGTGCGGACGGGCACGTGTCCATGGAAGCGACGCTGGAACTGCCTTGACGATCAGCCCGGTGTACCGTCGCGCAGCTGCATCGATGGAACGCCGCATCCGCAAGCGCCGAAAAAAAGCGGCCCCGATGCATTCGGGGCCGCTTTTTACTGTCTGGCCTGAAAGGCCGGCCGGCCGTTCAGGGCTGCTGCGGCGGTACGATCTGCTCGATCGGGTTTGCCGAAGGCTGCGGCGGTGCGATCGAGCGCGAGCGCAGATCGAGATCGACATGGCGGCCGACCGACAGCCAGAACATCACCACCAGCGCCGCGATGGTCACGCCGAGTGCCAGATACCGCACCCAGAACGGCGCCTTGCCACCGGGATGGAGATGCTTCTCCTCGATGTCGCGTTTCCTGGTGATCGTCGCCGAATAGAACACCACTGTCGCGATGACGAAGATGAGCGCCCACCGTGTCTGTTCGCCGTCCGAACCCACCAGCGCAACCATGCAGTAGATGGCGCCGGCCAGTCCGACGACCACGAAGAAGGTGTACTGGTTGTGGGGCATCTGGCGATAACCCAGCACCTTTATCGCGATCATCGAGTAGATGTAGGGCAGCAGCGTCATGATCACGGCGATCGAGGCGATCTTGCCGAATTGCTCGCTGGCCGTCGGCGACATGGTGGCCAGCACCTGGACGCTCATGATCACCGCGACGATCACCAGGCCGAGCGTGGGCACGCCACGTCTGTTCACCCGGGCAAAGACGCCGGGGAACAGGCCGTCATCCGCGGCAGCCTTTGCCGTTTGACCCGTCAACAGCGTCCAGCCGGCGAGCGAGCCGAGGCAGCCGACGGCGGCGCACAGGGCGACCGTGCTGCCGGCAAAGTCGCCGAGCGCGATGCGCGCGGCGTCGGCGAAGGGTGCCGAGGAGACGATCAGATCCTTGTTGGGGATCATGCCCATGATGACCGACGAACTCAGCACATAGGCGATCGAGGCGAGGACGACGCCGGCGACCGTTGCGATCGGCACGTTGCGCGACGGGTTTTCGACCACGCCGGCCGACACGGAGGCGCTTTCCACCCCGATGAAGGCCCACAGCGTGAAGGTGAGCGTCGCCATCACCGCGCTCGTGTTGCTCTCGCCCGAGACGTTCCAGGCCGCCGAATAGGTGTCGGCGCTGAACCAGAACCACCCCAGAAGCGCCGTGCCGAAGATCGGAACCAGTGCGAAGACGGTCGTGAAGGATTGCAATCGGCCGACCAACCGCGGGCCCAGTATGTTCGCATAAGTGAAGAACCAGATGACCGCGATCGAGGCGAAGGCGAGGACGATCGGCGTCTTGAGCGAGGGGAAAAAGTGCGAGAGATAGCCGAGCCCGGCAACGGCAAGCGCAACGTTGCCGATCACATTGGCGAGCCAGTAGACCAGGTTGGTCTGATAGCCCATGTAGTCGCCGAAGGCTTTGCGCGTATAGGCATAGGGTCCGCCCGCGGCGGGATCGATCGCCGAGAGCTTGGCGAAGACGAGTGCCAGAGCGACCGCCCCCACCACCGTGAACAGCCAGCCGATCAGGGCGATGCTGCCGATTGCGGACAGGTTGGCCGGGAGCATGAAGACGCCCGAGCCCATCATGTTTCCCGCGACCATCAGTGTCGCGGGAATGAGCCCCATCTTGCTTGCACTGCCGGTATCGGTCTTGTCAGTAGCCATGATGTGCCTCCCGGTCAGCGATTGACGGCCAGAACGTGATAGACGCCGTCTTCGACTTCGACGCCGTGGGTGTCGTGGCCAAAGCCTGGGAAGCGCTGATCATAGGCTTCGAGCGCTTTCAGATAGCCGATGAGCGCGCCCTCGGCGGGACCTGCGTTTTCGCCGGGCATCATCAACGGAATGCCGGGCGGGTAGGGCACGATGCCGGTGGCCAGGGTGCGCCCGGCCAGATCGTCAAGCGTTATTCTCTCGACATTGCCGCGCACCAGTTCCTCATAGGCGCCGACGGGGCTCATATCGGGCGTCGGCAGGATGCCGAAGGCTTCGGACATCGTCTTCGTCGTCTTGAGCTCGCCCATGGCGGCGAACATCAGGTCGGCCAGCTCGCGCAGGCCCATGTCGCCGTAGCGATCGCCATGATCGGCGACGAGGCTGGGGATTGCCCGAGAGAGAGGGATGTTGGCGTCGTAATCCTTGCGGAAATCGAGCAGCGCATTGACCAACGTGCCCCATTTTCCCTTGGTGACCCCCAGCGAGAACAGGAACAGGATGGTGAAATCCGTGGTCTTCTCGACAACGATGTCGCGCGCTGCGAGATAGGCGGTGACGATGCTGGCGGGAATGCCGACGGACTTCATGTCTCCCGTGGCGTCCATACCCGGCGTCAGGATCGAGACCTTGATCGGGTCGAGCATGCAATAGCCCGGCTCTATTTCGCCGAAGCCGTGCCAATCGGCACCGGGTTCCAGGTGCCAGCAGGACGGATCGGCTTGCAGCTGGGCCGGGTCGCATTCGTGGAATGCCACCTTGCGGCCGCGGGCGTCCTTGACCTCGGGTGGCTGCCAGACGTCGAAGAACCAGCCATTGTCGTCGGAAATCTCTGCATTGAGGCGCGAGATCATCTGGCGAAAGGCGATCGCCTCGCGGATCGATGCGGCCGTCAGCTTGTCGCCGGATCCCTCCATCATCGCCGCCGATACGTCGTTCGAGGCGATGATCGGATAGAAGGGCGACGTCGAGGCATGCATCATGAAGGCTTCGTTGAAACGCGCATGGTCGATCGGGTTGCGCCCGTCGCGAACATGGATCATCGATGCCTGCGACAGGGCCGCCAGCAGCTTGTGGGTCGAATGGGTGGTGAAGACGCTCGGCTTGGTGCGGTCGCGCGTGTCCGCGTCGCCATGCATGCCGTAGCGTTCGCGATAGATCGGATTGAACCGCGCATAGGCGTACCACGCCTCATCGAAATGAAGACGGTCGACGCTTTCGCCCATCAGTTCCTCGACGCGCGCGACGTTGTAGCAAAGCCCGTCATAGGTGGAGTTGGTGATCACCGCATGAACCGGTTTCGAGCCATTCTTGGCCAGCGGATTGTTGTCGACGAGGAGCCGCAGGGCCGCCGGCGTCAGGTGTTCGGGCGGGATCGGCCCGATGATTCCGAGCGCGTTGCGCGTCGGCATGAGATAGCTGGGAATGGCGCCCGACAGCGTCATCGCATGCTCGACCGACTTGTGACAGTTGCGATCGCAGAGCGCCACCTGGTCGCGCGTCACGCTCGCCATCAGGATCACGCGGTTGGACGTCGAGGACCCGTTGGTCACGTAGTAGGTGCGATCCGAGCCGAACACCGTGGCCGCGTAGCGCTCGCCGGCGCCGATGGCGCCGCTGTGATCGAGCAGCGAACCGAGATCGCCGACCGAGATCGACAGGTCCGAGCGAAGCATGCTTTCGCCGAAGAACTCGAAGAAGGCCCGTCCGGCAGGAGAGGTGAGAAAGCCCGTGCCGCCGGTATGACCGGGTGTGTGCCAGGAATATTCATGGGTCTGCGCGAACTCGACCAGCTTGGCGAACATCGGCGGCAGGACCGTCGAGCGATAACGCTCCAGCGCCACCTGTATGCGGCCGCTGATGAAGTCGACCGTATCTTCCAGCAACCAGACGAAATCGTCCGCCTTGGTCATCACGTCGACGGATAGGGACGAGGCCACGCTGCGCTCGGCGAGCAGGAAGATCGGCACCACGGCATTGAACTCGCGCATGGCGTCGAGCACGGCGGGGGCGGCGTGCTGGTCGTCGTCGTCGCGCAGGTCCCAGTCGAGAAGCAGGCACTGGACGGTCGGATCGGAACCGACGATGGCAAGGGCGTCATCGAGATGGGTCGACAGGACCACTTCGATTTCGCGCCGTTCGAGGTCTTCGATCAGGTCGTACAGGGCCCGTCCAACGGCCGAGTCGCGGCCAAAGCTCTCGCGGACCAACAGGGCCCGCATCGGCAATCTCAGGCTCGATTGGGATGACATGCATCGCTCCTATGACAGAGTTGAATGACTGACCACCACCCCTATTCATCGCAGCTTATATTGTCGCCGATTCGAATCAACGAGAAATCGTGCTGCATGAACCCCACACGCGATCATGCCCAATACGTTGAAAATTGAAAGTGCGAATTATGAACTGCTTTATAATTTATCCCTAATAGACTATCCCGGTCCACGCCCCTGCTTGAACGAACGTCTATTCCACTGCGTTCGGCCAGCAAGCAAATGCCGCAATTGCCGCGCGGACCAATCAGCGATTGTTGACTTAGGGTTGAGATCGCCACAGGAATGACGGAAATACTGTGCGGGAGCAGGTCGGGCGTCAGCATCAGCTTGGAGGCTTCATGTCGGGAATTCAGCAGTGGCCGTCCGGACGTGGCGCACCATCAACCGGCCGTGAAGCCTGACCTCGGCTCGCACCATGGACACCACGCACGAGCAACGGCTTTTGAGATTGTCGATCGCGGTGACGGTTGTGGTCGGCCTGGCCGGCATCGTCAGCGGATTGTTCACATGGTCGCGGGCGATCGTGTTCGACGGCATGTACAGCCTGGTCGACGCCATGCTGACGACCGGTTCGCTGGCCGTTTCCAAGCTGGTCGCGCAGGAAGGCAGCCGTCGCTTTCAGTATGGCTATTGGCATCTTGAGCCGATGGTCGAGGTCTTTGGCGGTGCGATCCTCGCCCTGGCCTGTCTCTATGCTGCGGTCAATGCGATCGCCGGCCTGCTGGCCGGCGGGCACGACGTTGCCTATGGTTTCGGCGCCATCTGGGCCGGCCTTTTGTGCGCCATCAGCCTGCTGATGGCGGCATATATCCGCCGCCATGCCCGCGCGCTTGGCTCCCCCCTTCTGGCTCTCGATGCGCGCAGTTGGCTGGTTAGCGGATTTCTGAGCCTGGCGCTGCTTGTCGGGTTCCTGATCGCGGTGGCGCTGGGTCAAAGCGGGACGGCCGCGCATTGGGTGCCTTATGTCGATTCGATCGTGCTGCTGGCGATCGCGCTGGCCATGCTGCCGATGCCGGTTCGTCCGGCATTGCAGGCGATGCGCGACGTGCTGCAGGTCGCGCCGGGCGAACTCGACCGGAAAGTGCACTCGGTCATGGATGCGCTCGTCGGCGAACTCGGTTTTGCCGACTACACCAGCCACGTCGCCAAGGTGGGCCGCGCCCGCTTCATCGAGATCCACATTCTGGTGCCGCCGGATTATCGCATCGGAACGATTGCGGACGCGGACAATATCCGCAACATCATCGCGCAGCGGCTCGAGGCGCACTCGCCGCAATTCTGGCTGACCGTCGACTTCACCGCAGATCGGGCATGGACATGAGCGCTGCCACACCGCGCAAGATGGGATTGACGATGGCGACCATGCTGGTCGCCGGCAACATGATCGGCACCGGCGTGTTCCTGTTGCCGGCCAATCTGGCAACGGTGGGAAGCATCTCGGTGTTCGGCTGGGTCGTCGCGACCACCGGGGCCATCGCGCTGGGGATCGTGTTCGCCAGGCTGGGGCAACTCGACCCGCAGCCCGGCGGGCCCTATGCCTATGCCCGCGACACGTTCGGGCCGTTTGTCGGCTTTGCCAGCAACTATTCCTACTGGTTCGGCAACTGGATCGGCAATGTTGCCATCGCCCTCGTCGTCACCGGCTATATGAGCCAGATGGTTCCGGGACTGGAGGGCCTTGGAGCGCGTCTCGCCTTCACGCTGGTGGTGATCTGGGGGCTGACTCTGGCCAATGTGCGCGGCGCGCGCTGGGTCGGCGCGCTGGAAGCCTGGACATTGTCGCTGGCGCTGGTGCCGATCGTTTTCATCGCCGTCGCCGGCTGGTGGTGGTTCGATCCGGAGCTCTTTCGCGCCGGGTGGAACGTCAGCGGCATGGGCGAATTCGACGCGGTTTCGCGCAGTGCCTCGATCGCGCTGTGGGCCTTCATGGGCGTGGAAAGCGCCTCCGTATCGGCCGGGGTGATCGACAATCCGCGCCGCAACATCCCGCTGGCGACGCTTCTCGGCCTGGCGCTCGCCGCCGTGGTCTATATTGCCTGTTCGACCGTCATCATGGGCATGCTGCCGATGCGGGCGCTGCAGACATCCTCGGCACCCTTTGCGGAAGCCGGTCGGATCATGATCGGCGACTGGGGCGTCTGGCTGATCGGGCTTTGCGCGGTGCTCAAATCGACCGGATCGCTCGGCGGCTGGATGCTGCTTGTCGGACAGTCCGCGCAGGCCGCGGCCAAAGACGGGCTGTTTCCAAGCCTGTTCGGGCGCATCAACCGCCACGGCATGCCCGGCGTCGGCCTCATCATCGTCGCCGTGCTGATGAGCGCGGTGTTGCTGGTGACGGCATCGCCGACACTGGCCGCGCAGTTCGACCAGTTGACCAATATCGCAGTGCTGCTGACCATTCCGCCCTATTTGTTCTCCTCGGTGACGTTGTGGCGCATGAGCATGGAGCGCGGCGAACATGGACCCGTGCGCTGGGGAAGCTTCATCGCCGGTGGAGTAGCAATGATCTATTGCATGTGGGCGCTGCTCGGCGCCGAGCCATCCCAGCTCGCACATGCAGTGGTGTTTCTGTTGCTGTGCGCGCCGCTTTTTCCGTTTGTCATGCGGCGTGTGAAGGGATGAAGGTCGATGTTTTCTTTGACCGTCATTGGACGCAACTGGTGAAGGTTGGCTGACTGGTCGATGCGCCGGCGGCCGCATTTTGAGGAGGAAGGCATGATGACGAGATCCTGGCCGGACATTCCCTTTGAACCATGGCGCGAGACCTGCGCCGCCCTCCATCTCTATGCGCAGGTGGTCGGCAAGTACCGGCTGGCCCGCGGCCCCTGGGTCAACCATTCCTGGCACGCCACCCTCTATGTCAATGCCCGCGGACTGACGACCTCGATCGTTCCCGACGGGCCGGGCGGCATAGAGATCGTGCTCGACCTGCTCGATCACAAGGTGATTGGCATGGCAAGCGACGGCCGCAGCGCCAGCTTTCCCCTGGCCGACATGTCGGTCGCCGATTTCCATTCGAGCTTTCTCGATCTGGTTGCGGAGATCGGGGGTACGACCGAATTTCACGGCCGGCCGAACGAGATCGCCGATGCGTTGCCGTTCCGCGACGATCACGAGCCGCGGCCCTACGACGCGGACGCCGTGAGACGCTTCTTCCATGCCTGTGTGCAGGTCGATCGCGTGTTCAAGCAGTTTCGCACCGGATTTTTGGGCAAGGTCAGTCCGGTGCATCTGTTCTGGGGCAGTTTCGATCTTGCGGTGACCCGCTTTTCCGGCCGCGCGGCGCCGCTGCATCCTGGCGGCGTTCCTGCCCTTCCCGATACGGTCACAAGCGAGGCCTATTCACACGAAGTCTCCTCTGCCGGATTCTGGCCAGGCGGCGGCGGTGTCGATTTTCCCGCATTCTATTCATACGCCTATCCGGGACCGGACGGTTTCGCCGACGCACCGCTTGCGCCACCGTCCGCCTATTTCGACACCGCGCTGGGTGAGTTCATCCTGCCCTATGACGCAGTGCGCAGGGCCGACGATCCCGACGCAACCTTGATGCAGTTTCTCCAGACGACCTATGATGCCGCCGCGCGCCTGGGCCAGTGGGACCGTGCGCCGCTGGAATGCGAAACGGGCGTGCCGCGCCGCCCGCGGACGCTTTGAGCACGGCTCGATAACACGCCATCGACGGCTTGCGGCACCGCCTGCGGCACGCGCGACGATTGACTCTCTATCTGGTATTATGTATACCAAACGTTACCGAATCGAGCGAGGATGCGGAGCTGAAGTGCCGGCCTCGCCGTTCGATCGTTACGCGCGGGAACGCCAACACCGGGGCGCGGGGCCGATAAGCGGCCGCTCCGCCTCATGTGTGGCATCCTGACGACCTGCAGGGCGAGGCAGGCCTGCCCGCCCGAACGAAAGGGAGCGACGATGAAGATCTGCATCTATGGAGCGGGCGCGATCGGCGGCTACATGGCGGTGATGCTCAAGCGCGGTGGCGCCGACGTGTCGCTGATCGCCCGCGGCGCCCATCTTCAGGCCATTCGCGACAAGGGCCTGGCGCTTCGCCTCAAGGATGAGGAGTTTGTCGAGCGCCTGCCGGCGACCAGCGACCCGAACGATCTCGGTCCGCAGGATTATGTGGTGGTGGCGCTGAAGGCGCATCAGGCCTGGGAGGTCGCCGAACACATGACGCCGCTCCTCGGCGAGCAGACATCGGTGGTGACGGCGCAGAACGGCGTGCCATGGTGGTATTTCCACGGTCTTGGCCCGGATTACGAGGGCATGCGGCTCAACAGCGTCGATCCGCAGGACCGGCAATGGAACGCGATCGGGCCCGAAAGGGTCATCGGCGCCACAGTCTATCCCGCGGCCGAGATCGCCGAACCCGGGGTCATCAAGCATATTTACGGCGACCAGTTCGGACTGGGCGAGCCGGATCGCAGCGAGAGCGAGCGGGTCCGGAACCTGGCGACAGCATTGGAAGCCGGTGGGCTTCGCCCGCGCCTTTATGACGATATCCGCAACGATATCTGGCTCAAGCTGTGGGGTAATCTCTGCTTCAATCCCATTTCGGCGCTGACCGGCGCGACGCTCGACATCGTTGCCACCGACGAAGGCACGCGCGGTCTCGCGCGCAACATGATGCTGGAAGCCCAGGCGATCGGCGAGCATTTCGGCGCCAGCTTCCGTGTCGATGTCGAGCGGCGCATCAACGGCGCGGCCGGGGTCGGCGCGCACCGCACCTCGATGCTGCAGGATGTCGACAAGGGGCGGCCGATCGAGCTCGATGCGCTGCTGACCAGCGTGCAGGAAATGGGCCGGCTGGCGAAGATCGACACGCCTTTCATCGACAGCGTCCTGGCGCTGGCGCAGCAGATGGGCCGCGTGAAAGGGCTCTATCCGGTATTCCCTGAGTCCGTGACGGGTCAAAACGCCTGACTTCATAGAGCATGTCCCACTCAAACGGAATCGTTTGAGCGAAAGGTACATGCTCCAACAAAACGAGCTGGCGCGCATATCTTTCCCGACACGGCGAAATGCTGCCGTGGCGCCACCGCACACCGGCGCGTTCGTGCTTCGCTTGGGCGCGGGCGGGATTTTCAATCAAACAGGGAGGAAAGAAGATGGCGCAATGGGCGCGTTTTGAAGAGGACGGGCAGGAACGCTTCGGCCGCATCGAGGGTGACGAGATCGTCGTGCATGAGGGCGATCTTTTCGACGGTCCACGACCGACCGGGACGCGCTGTCCATTGAACGCAGCGAAGCTGTTGCCGCCGTGCAATCCTTCCAAGATCATCGCGCTGTGGAACAATTTTCATCAGCTCGCCGCCAAGCTGGAGGTCGCCGAGCCGGAAGAGCCGCTCTATCTGCTGAAAGCGGTTTCGAGCGTCGCGGCTCCGGGCGCGGACATAAGACGTCCGGCATCCTATACCGAGAGGGTGGTCTATGAAGGCGAGCTGGGCATCGTAATCGGACGCGAAATCAGCGATGCCTCGGAGGAGGAGGCCGCCGACGCCATCTTCGGCTTCACCTGCGTCAACGACGTCACGGCGAGCGACATCATCGGCCGCGACAAGACCTTTGCGCAATGGGCGCGGGCCAAGAGCTTCGACGGTTTCGGTCCCTTCGGGCCGGTGATTGCGACCGGGCTCGATCCGGCTGGGCTTTCCGTGCGCACCGAACTCAATGGCGCGGAGCGGCAGAACTATCCCCTGAACGACATGATCTTTGCGCCCGCGCGGCTGATCAGCCTGCTTTCGCGCGACATGACCCTGCTTCCGGGCGATCTCGTTTGCTGCGGCACATCGCTCGGCGTCGGCTCGATGAAGGAGAAGGTCAATACCGTCTCGGTGACGATCGAAGGCGTCGGCACGCTGACCAACCGGTTCCTGCAATAATCATCGGTGATGCCGCGCCAGATCAATATGTTGGAACATGTGCCTTTCGCTCAAACGATTCCGTTTGAGCGGGACATGTTCAAGCGCGCGTTCGCTTCAAACGGAAACGTTTGAAGCAAAGATATGCGCGCCAGGTCAATATACTGGAACATGTGCCTTTCGCTCAAACGATTCCGTTTGAGCGGGACATGTTCTATGCGGCGACCAGCATCGCCCGGCGCATCGTCTCGCCAACCAGATGCGGGCTTTCCGCAATGGATACGCCGGCATCGGCAAGGGCGCGGATCTTGCCCTCGGCGCTGCTCACCGCATCCTGGATGATGGCACCGCTGTGGCCCATGCGCCGCCGCGTCGGGGCGTGGCGCCCGACAATCAGTGCAACGACCGGCATGCCGGCGTTCTCCGCCGCGATGAACTCGGCCAGTTCCTCTTCTTCGCGCCCGCCGATCTCACCGACAAGGACGACGCCATGCGTGTCGGGGTCGGCGAGGAAGAGCTTGAAGCAGTCGCGCATGGCGAGACCGTGGATCGGGTCGCCGCCAATGCCCACGCTGGTCGACTGGCCGAGCCCGGCAGCGCTTAACTGTGCGACGACCTCGCTGGTCAGCGAAGCCGAGCGCGAAATGATCCCGACATTGCCCTTGCGCGCGCTGCCGGTGGCCATGACGCCGATCTTGCACAGGCCCGGCGCCAGGATGCCCTGGGAATTGGGGCCGATCAGCACGGTCTTCGTCTCTTGCAGTGCGTCGCGCACGCGGATCATGTCGTGCAGCGGCACGCGTTCGGTCAGCGCGACGATGAGCGGCGTCTCCGCCTCGATCGCCTCGATCATCGCCGCGGCGGCATGGTCGGGCGGGACGAACACCATGCTGGCATTGGCATTGGTCTCATCCATGGCTTGCGCAACCGTGTCGAAGACCGGCAGGTCGAGATGACGGCTGCCGCCCTTGCCCGGCCGCACGCCGCCGACGACGCGGGTTCCGTATTCGATCATGGCGGCGGAATAGTGCGTGCCGGCTCGGCCGGTCATGCCCTGGCAGATCACGCGCGTGTCGGCGTCGATCAATATGCTCATTGTCTAGCTCCCGCGGATTGGGCGGCATCGACCGCGCGGCTGACGGCAGTCCACATGTCGGGACAGTCGATGACCTTGCAGCCGAAATTCTTGAAACGGAACCGGGCATATTCGGCATTGTTGCCGGCAAGCCGAACGATGGTGGGGCACGAGCGGCCGGTGCGCCGCATGGCAATGCCGAGCCCGTCGGCGATGATGTCACAAGGCTGCATGCCGCCGCCATGCACGTTGACCAGAATGGACCGTACGGAGGGGTTCTCCAACAGCATGGCGAAGCCGTGGGCGACATCGAGACTGGTGGCGGTGGTGCGGATATCCATGAAGTTGGCGGGACGGCCGTTGGCGGCGTGCACCATATCGAGTGTCGCCAGCCCCAGGCCGGCGCCGTTGACGGCGATACCGATGTCGCCGTCCAGGCGCACATAGTTGAGCTGGTGATCCTGCGCGCCCATCTCGATCTTGTCGTCGTCCTCGTCGTCGCGCAGTGCATTCAGATCGGGATGCCGGAAGAGCGCGTTGTCGTCGAGGATCATTTTTGCGTCGAGCGCCACCAGTTCCCCGGTTGTCGTCACGGCCAGCGGGTTGATCTCAATGAGCGTGGCGTCGAGCTCGATGAGAGCTGTACGCAGTTGCCCGACGAGTGTCGTAAACGCGGATTGAAGGTCGCGGGAAAGCCCGAGCCGCTCGGCAAGCGCCTCGATGTCCTTGCGCGGCACCTCGCCTCCGGCGCCCGTCTCAAGGCGCTCCACATGCGCCTCGCCGGACCTGACGCGTTCCTCGATGTCGCCACTGCCTTCGGGGCCGGCCAGGATGACGATCGACGCCGTGGCCGTGTCGATCAGCAATGACAGATAGAGCGTTGCGGACGGCTCAAGGGCCTCCTCGACAAGCACCTTGTCGACCGCATAGCCGGCCGAACCGGTCTGGTTGGTCACAAGCCTGCGTCCAAGAAGCTGCTGCGTCGCAGTGGCCGCCGCTTGCGGGCTCGTCACGAGCGCCACACCGCCGGATTGGCCGCGCCCGCCGGCCGGAATCTGCGCCTTGACGGCAAACCGTTCGGCGCCGAGTTCTTCGGCCAGCCGACGCGCATCCCGCGGTGCCTCCACCATACGTCCGCGCGGTGTCAGCACCCCGTAACGCGCGAGCAGTTCCTTGGCCTGATATTCGTGCAGCTTCATGGCCGTCTCCTCCCCGGAATGGTGGCTCATGGTGCGAAACCTAGATTGGCATACATAATGCCAATACTGAGGCCGACTGTCAATCGGGGAGGGGGAGTGCTGCAGGGCAGACGTTTGAGAGTTTTGTGCCCCTTCGCACCCCCCTCTGCCCTGCCGGGATCTCCCCCTCAAGGGGGAGATCGCTGTCATCGCGGCTTTCGCCAATCGCCGACATCGAAAAAACAGGCTCGGAAAAAGCGGCCGGCGCAATCTCCCCCCTTGCGGGGGAGATGTCGGCGAAGCCGACAGAGGGGGGGTGTGAAGGGCACTGACCCCTAGATCGGTTCACCGCTTCGCGGAATCGGTTCGCCAATCTAACTCTTTGATTCGACGCAATTCCGGACGGAGAACCGGCTTCCACTTCTCCTGGAATTGCTCTAGCGCGCGTTCGCTTCAAACGGAAACGTTTGAAGCGAAGATATGCGCGCCAAATCAATATGTTGGAGCATGTACCTTTCGCTCAAACGATCCCGTTTGAGCGAGACATGTTCTAAGTAATCTCTCTGCCGAGCCTGCTTCCGCGACCAGGACCGGGCGGCAACGAAAAAGCGGCGGCACATGGGTGCCGCCGCAATGCCCGCCGAAGACGGCTATTCCGCCGCGAGCTTGGCCGGCTCCCCGATGGCTCCGCTGCCGCGCAGCTCCTCGAGGGCCGTGTCGTCGAACTTCAAGACGTCGCGCAGGATCTCCTCGGTATGCTCGCCGAGCAGCGGCGAGCGCGTCACCTCGGTCGGGCTGTCGGACAGCTTGATCGGGTTGCCGACCGACAGATAGGAGCCGCGCACGGGATGCTCGACTTCGACGATCGTGCCGGTCGCCCGCAGCGAGGCATCCTCCGCCAGTTCCTTCATCGACAGGATCGGGCCGCAGGGAATGTCCCGCTCATTGAGGACCTTCATCACTTCGAACTTGTCGTGCGTCTCGGTCCACCGCTCGATGCGCTCGAAAACCGCATTGAGGCGCGGCAGCCGGGCATTCGGCGTGGCGTAATCGGGATCGGTTTTCCAGCCCGGCTCGCCGATGACGTCGCAGATCGCCTCCCAGACGGGAGCCTGGGTGATGAAGTAGATATAGGCGTTGGGATCGTTCTCCCAGCCCTTGCATTTGAGGATGCGGCCGGGCTGGCCGCCGCCGGAATCGTTGCCCGCGCGCGGCACGGCGTCGCCGAACTCGAAGCCTTCGCCATACTGGCTGTATTCCTTGAGCGGGCCATGGGCGAGGCGCTGCTGGTCGCGCAGCTTGACCCGGCACAGATTGAGCACGCCGTCCTGCATGGCCGCCGTGACCTTCTGGCCGCGCCCGGTCTTGGTGCGCTGGTAGAGCGCGGTGACGATGCCGAGGCACAGATGCAGCCCGGTGCCAGAATCGCCGATCTGGGCGCCGGTCACCAGCGGCAGGCCGTCGCGGAAGCCGGTCGTGGACGCCGCACCGCCGGTGCACTGGGCAACATTCTCATAGACCTTGCAGTCCTGATAGGGCCCCGGGCCGAAGCCCTTGATCGAGGCGACGATCATGGCCGGGTTGAGCTCCTGGATGCGCTCCCAGGTAAAGCCCATGCGGTCGAGCGCGCCGGGCGCGAAATTCTCCACCAAGACGTCGCAGCTCTTGATCAGCGCCTCGAGCACCTTCTTGCCCTGCTCGGTCTTGGTATTGAGCGTGATCGACCGCTTGTTGTGGTTGAGCATGGTGAAATAGAGGCTGTCGGCCTCGGCCAGGTCGCGCAGCTGGCCACGGGTGATGTCGCCCGTGCCGGGACGCTCGACCTTGATCACGTCGGCGCCGAACCAGGCCAGCAGCTGCGTGCAGGTCGGGCCGGACTGGACATGGGTGAAATCGAGGATACGGACGCCTTCAAGCGCTTTCATTGTCATGCTCCTATTTCTTCTTTCCGACCACGCTTTGCGGGTTGAGATTGCCGATACGGCCGCTTTCGGTGCCGGCCGTGGGATCGATGACCGCGTTGACGAGGGTTGGTTTGCCTGAGTCCATCGCTTCGCTGACGGCGCGGTAAAGCTCGTCGGGCGTCGTCGCATTGACGCCGACACCGCCAAAGGCCTCCATCATCTTGTCGTAGCGCGAGTCCTTGACGAAGACCGTCGTGCCGGGGTCGCGCCCTGTCGGATCCTGATCCGTGCCGCGATAGATGCCGTTGTTGTTGAAGATGACCACGCAGACCGGCAGGTCGTAGCGGCAGATGGTTTCCACTTCCATGCCGCAGAAGCCGAAGGCGGAATCCCCCTCGACGGCCAGGACCGGCTTTCCGGTTTCCACAGCGGCGGCGATCGCCGAGCCCATGCCGACGCCCATGACGCCCCAGGTGCCGACGTCGAGGCGCTTGCGCGGTTGGTACATGTCGATCACGCCGCGGGCGAGATCGAGCGTGTTGGCGCCTTCATTGACCAGAATGGCATCCGGCCGTTCCTTGATGACGGTGCGCAAGGCCCCGAGAGCGCCATGGAAATCCATCGGGATGGAGTTCTTTTTCAGGCGCAGCGCCATCTTGCCGATGTTCTGCTCTTTCTTGGCGTTGATGGCGTCGGTCCACTCGGCAGGCGGGGTCGGCCAATTGTCGCCCAACCCGTCGAGCAAGGCCGAAATGCACGAGCCGATGTCGCCGACCACCGGTGCGGCAATCTCGACATTGGAATCCATTTCCTTGGGCTCGATGTCCACCTGGATGAACTTTTTCGGATTCTCGCCCCAGCTCTTGCCCTTGCCATGCGACAAGAGCCAGTTTAGCCGGGCGCCGACGAGCATGACGACATCGGACTCCTTGAGAACGGTCGAACGGGCCGCCCCCGCCGATTGCGGATGCACGTCGGGCAGCAGGCCCTTGGCCATGCTCATCTGCAGGAAGGGGATGCCGCTTTTTTCGACAAAGTCGCGGATCGCCTCGTCGGCCTGTGCATAAGCCGCCCCCTTGCCGAAAATGATCAAAGGGCGCTTGGCGCTTTTGAGCACGTCGAGCGCACGATCGACGGCCGACGGGGCGGGGATCTGGGCCGGTGCGGGATCGATAACCTGAACCAGCGATTTCCTGCCCGCCTCGGCTTCCATGGTCTGCGGGAAAAGCTTTGCCGGCAGGTCGAGATAGACGCCGCCCGGCCGTCCGGAAACGGCCGCTCTTATGGCGCGCGCAACGCCGATGCCGATATCCTCGGCATGCAGCACGCGGAACGCCGCCTTGCACAGCGGCTTGGCGATGGCCAGTTGGTCCATCTCCTCGTAATCGCCCTGCTGCAGATCGACGACCTCGCGCTCGGAGGATCCGGAAACCAGGATCATCGGGAAACAGTTGGTGGTGGCGTTGGCCAGCGCCGTGAGCCCGTTCAGGAAGCCAGGTGCCGAAACGGTCAGGCAGATGCCGGGGGTCTTTGTCAGATAACCCGCAATACCCGCCGCATAACCGGCATGCTGTTCATGCCGGAAGGAAATGACGCGCATGCCTTGCGCCTGCGCCAGACGGCCGAGATCGGTGATCGGAATGCCGGGCACGCCGTAGATCGTGTTGATGCCGTTAAGCTTGAGCGCGTCGATGACGAGATGAAAGCCATCCGTCAGTTCCTGCTCCGTCCCCCCGGACGAACCGGCCTGGTCGACTTTCGTGACGATTGTCATGGACGTGTTTCCTCCTCTTACGTCTGCTCGCCATTGTGTCGGCACGCACATCCCGACCGCCGGCATCCCACTCGGGCAAGATGTCGGGCCGACCGGCAGCATCGCGCCACCGGAAACAGGCCCTTTTTCGAAGCCGTCATCGATCTAAGCTCTGGCATAACGAATGCCAAAAGTCAAACCTGGATCGACTGAAACGAGGACTGAAAAAGGCGCCGCATGCCGCGGCATTGCGGTGCCCGGTGGAGCGATGGCGACGAGGCGGCGGGATCGCGCATGGCGGCGCGGTCGCCTGGAGCATGTCCCGCTCAAACGGAAGCGTGCGACCGGCAAGCCGCACGAAAAAAGGGGCCGCTGACGATCAGCGACCCCTTGAAAACGGTATTGGCGCCGGCAAGGCCGGTGATTTCTCAAGCGTGGTGGCGTGCCGCATAGGGCGTGCCGGGCGCGGCGCCCTCGCGATGGAGAATGCGCCTGACGACGTTGCCGAGCGCCAGCCCGAGATCGAGCCACCATTGGTCGCGCCTGGAAAGATGGTCGTGATTGCGCTGCGTATTCATCTGTCTCTCCTGAAAACCTTGGAGCCCATATTCGGCTCCCTTCCTATGGTTCTCATTTAATGCGCCGCCGTGATATTTTGTATACCAGATGCTGCATAGCACCTTCGCGCCTGCAGCATAGCTGGTCGCCTTGCCGGGCGGCTGCCGCGACGATCGCTGGGCCGATGGGATCGCTGTTGCAGCGAATCGCGGCAACGCAGCGCGCATTCCTGGCGGAGGGTACCGGCGCCGGAGGCCAGTGACGGCAATTGCGGCCGGACAAATGAAACGGCCGCCGCTCTTTCGAGCGGCGGCCGGGGATCAAACCATTTTTGAGGAGCAGTCCCTTCCTACTCTCCGGCGGGGACCGCGCTGTCGTCGCGTTGCCGGTTGCGCCACCAGCGCAGTGCCAGCGGGTAAACGAAGAGCGCCACCGCGACCAGGATGAAGATCGCCGACAGCGGCCGTTCGAGGAAGATCAGCGGATCGCCCTGCGACGACAGCAGCGACTGGCGCAGCGAACGTTCGGCCAGTGGGCCGAGAACGATGGCCAGCACCGCCGGGGCGACCGGATAGTCGAGCTTGCGCAGCAGATAGCCGACGACGCCGAACAGCAGCATCAGCCACAGATCGTGCATGGTCTGGGTGGGCGCATAGCCGCCGACGATGCACAACACGAAGATGACCGGCGCCAGGATGGTGAATTTGAGCGTCAGCACCCGTACGAAGAGCGGGATCATGGCGATGTTGAGGATCACCGCGAAGATATTGGCGATGTAGAGCGAGCCGATCAGGCCCCAGACGAAATCCGGATGCTCGGTGAACAGCAGCGGTCCGGGCCGCAAACCCCAGATGATCATGCCGCCGAGCAGGATCGCCGTCGTCGGCGAGCCGGGAATGCCAAGCGTGATCATCGGCAGCATGGAGCCGGTCGAGGCGGCGTTGTTGGCCGACTCTGGCGCGGCGATGCCCTTGATGTTGCCCTTGCCGAAGCTGTCGGGATCTTTCGACAGCGCCTTGGTCATGCCGTAGGCCATGAGCGAGCCGGGCGTGGCGCCGGCGGCCGGCAGGATGCCGACGAAATAGCCGAGCAGTCCGCTCAAGGATGCCGGGACGATGTACTCCTTGATGCGCCGGAGATGTTCCGCGATCGAGCCGAGGCCGGCGCGCACCCGATGCACCTGCACGTCGCCCTTGGTCTGCTCGAGCGTCCACAGCATCTCGCCGATGCCGTAGATGCCGATTGCCAGGACGAGGAAGTTCACGCCATGAAAGAAGCCCGAAATGTCGAAGAAGATCAGGCGCGGCTTGCCCGAGATGATGTCGAGGCCGATCGTTGCCAGGATGAGGCCGATGGCGATGGAGCCGATGGTCTTGGCGATATCGTCTCCACCCAGGCCGACAAAGGTGGCGAATGCCAGCATCATCAGGGCGAATTCTTCCGCCGGACCGAATTTGAGGGCGAAGGCGGCGAGCGGCGGGGCGAAGAAGGTGAACAGGACGACCGAGATCGTGCCGCCGACGAAGGAGGCGATCGCCGCCGTCAGGAGTGCCTGGTCGGCCTTGCCCGACTGCGCCATCGGCCGCCCGTCAAAGACCGTGGCGACGGCCGTCGATGCGCCGGGAATGCCGAGCGTGATCGACGACACCGCGCCGCCATACATGGCGCCGTAATAGACGGCGGCGAGGAAGATGATGGCGGCGTCCGGCGGCACGAGGAAGGTCACCGGCAGCAGGATCGCAACGCCGTTCACCGAGCCCAGTCCAGGCATCGCTCCGACGAACAGGCCGATGAGGCAGCCGATGACGAGCATGGAAAGATTGAGCGGTTGAAGGGCCTCGGCCAGACCGCCCATGAGCGGGATAAGTATCGACTCCATTGCCATTACCTTCTCGAGTTTCGGTCAGCGGGCGTCGCGTTGCGCGAATGCCGGCGGCTGGAATTCGTCGTGCGCTAGTGTCGTGCGCTAGTAGAGAAACTGGTACAGCGGATAGAACAGCGGCTCGGTGATGCCTTTTGGCAAAGGAATGGTCATCAGATATTCGAAGAAGAAGAAGACGAATGTCGGTATGAAAACCATAAGGGTGATCGACAAAGTCCAGGAATGGCCGCCGATAAATCTCAGATAGAAAAGAAGAAAGGCCATAAGCGAGACGTACATGCCGAAATAGTGCGAAGCCAGGAGCAGGAAGAACAGGGCGAGCACGGTCAAGCCGACGATCTGCACCGTGTCGCGGTCCACAAACGCCTCATCGGAGCGCGACTGCGGCGTGGCGCGCAGGAACCACCGCACCAGCGTGGCGATGCTCGAGAGAAGCATGATGACTGCAAGCCAGAAGGGCCAGAAGCCCGAGCCCGGTCCGGCGCCGGGAATCCAGCCCACAGACAGGCCGTCCGCGCTCTTCCACATGAGCCCGAGCGAAGCCAGAATGAGAAGGATCGATGCAGTGAACTCGGCCGTGCGAACGGTCATGGCAATAACTCCTCCCAGAGCGCCGGTAGGTGGGATGCGTGGTTGAGCTGCACGCATGAAATCGGCCCCAGGAGCTGCCTTGCGCACGCCCCCGGGGCCAGATCGTTCAGCCGGTCATTCTCCGGCGATGGCGCCGGCACCGACCTTGGCGATCAGAGCCTTGTGGCGCTCGAGCTGCTGCTTGTGGAATTCACCCAGATCCGCGCCGCCGGCGAATTCGTCGCAGGTCAGACCGTCGGACTTGCAGAAATCCTGCCATTCCTGGGAATTGAACAGTTCCTCGAACAGGGCCGTGTACCAGGCCTGCGCTTCGGGAGACATTCCGGGCGGACCGTTGACCGAGCGCTGCATGTAGTAGACCAGGTCGTGCCCGGCCTCCTTTGCGGTCGGCACGTCGGGGAAGGCCTCCATGCGCTCGTCGGTGAACTGGACGAGCGGCTTGCTCTGCCCGGCGCGGAAGAACTCCATCTGCTCGGCCGGGTTGTTGACGGTGGTCATGATATGCTTGCCGACGAGGCTCTTGGCCACGTCCCCTCCGCCGGGGAAGGGAATGTAGGTGACGTCGGCGTTGAACTCTGCCTCGAGCATGGCGAACAGGATGGAATCCTCCTGGCCGGTGCCGGTACCTCCGACCGTCCAATCCTTGTTCATCTTGGCGACCTGGGATCCCCAGGTCTCGAAATCCGATATTTCCGAATCGGCCGGCACCCACAACAGGAACGTGTCGATGGCCATGCGTGCGATCGGCGTGAATTCGGAGATGTCCACGCCCAGTCCCTCCTGGACGAGCGGCGTGGTGTAGAAGCTGTTCAATGTGACGAGCAGCGTGTGGTCGTCGCCCGCCTTGTCCTTTATGTAGCGCAACGCCTCGGCACCCGATCCACCCGGCTTGTTGATCGGGATGAACGGCATTGCCGACAGGTCCTTCTTCTCGATCAGGCCCTGCATGAGACGCGCGATCTGGTCGGCGCCGCCGCCCGTTCCCGCCATGATGATGAATTCGACCGGTTTCCTGGGTTGCCAATCGGCCAGTGCCGGTGTCGTGGCCACGCACGCGGCCGCGACCGAAAATGCGACCCCTGCACTCAGTGATCTGAAATCTGCCATTCGATTTCCTCCCTTTGTCTGAGCGAGTCCAGGGGGATGTCTTCGGCTGTATTGTACCCTTGGGTCGCTCAGCTTCCTATGGCATTTTGTATGCCAATGGCGATGTCACAATATGCTCGAAGCAAAGTCAAGTGGCAAAGCGTTGTGCGGCGCGTCATTGGTGTGGCGCAGTTTGCCGCCCGGCAACCAGAATTGAGCCCAGATTGATGTCCGGTGCTCGAAGGGTTTTTGGAGTTCATGCCTTGGGATGCGGGGCCTGTTTCGGCGGCGTTTCTCAACCGGTCTTAGCCCCTCAGAAACGAAGAAAGCCCCACCACTTGATCAGCGATGGGGCTTTCAGACGGTGTCATCGACGGCCATGTCGAATGGGGCAGGCGCCTTACTTTCGGCGGCGGGACGGAGCCGGCCAGGGCGCGCCCATAACGATGTTTTCCCTGTTCGACATGCGTCGGAAAAAGGTCGACACCGCGTCGGCAATCCCATGCCACCAGGCTTGCTGATCCACAACGACGACGCTATCGGGCTTGTAGTGCATGTTCATCGTCTTCTCCTCGAAGGTATCCGGCCGTTGCGTGGCCTCAAATCGATGACAGACACATAAGCCGTCGTTCTGATATTTTGTATACCAGATGCTGCATAGCACCTTCGCGCTTGCAGCATAGCTGGAAGCAGTCGTCTGAAATCGTCCTGGAAGCCGTGACGATCCTTCGAGAATGTCCAGGGCCTCGCCGGTGGACGGCCCGCTGGCCGATCGCATCAATCGAACGCGCACACCGCCACAACCGTATTTCGGTCCCGTTGTGCCAGGGTTTGGCGATCCATACGCCATCGGGGCCATTTGCTTGACATGGCTACCCGTCGTCATAGGCTGCTACGTGCAATTGGTTCCACGTCGCTCGGAAGGATAGAAAATGCTGCAAGATACCCCTCTTGCCGGCTTGAGCCGGCGCAATCTTCTATCGTTGATCGGAATGACGGCGGGCAGCGCGGCCATGTATCATGCCATGACCACGCTGGGCCTGGCGCGGGAGTCGGGCTACAAGGGGCCCGTCAAGCTCGAGGGCGACCCGAAGGGTGCATCGGTCCTGATACTCGGAGCGGGACTGGCGGGCATGACCGCGGCGCTGGAACTGCGTCAGGCCGGCTACAATGTCCAGATCCTCGAATACAACAATCGCGCCGGCGGCCGGAACTGGACCATACGCGGCGGCGACACCGTCACCGAACTGGGCGGCGCGACCCAGGAATGCGAATTCGACGACGGGCTCTACATCAATCCCGGTCCGTGGCGGATTCCCTATCACCACAACGGGCTTCTTGCCTATTGCAAACGCCTGGGGGTGAGGCTGGAGCCCTTCCAGCAGCTCAATCACAACGCCTTCCTGCATTCGAGCAAGGCGTTCGGCGGCAAGCCGCAGCGGGTCCGCGATATCAAGACGGATCTTCAGGGGCATGTTTCGGAACTGCTGGCCAAGGTGACGCAGAAGGGCCAACTCGAAGGCGACGTCACCAAGGAAGACCAGGAGATGCTGCTGGAGGCGCTTCGTTCCTGGGGCGCGCTCGACAAGGACTTCGCCTACAAGGAGAGCCTTCATACAAGCGAGTTCCGCGGTTTCGAAAAGGATCCAGGCGGCGGCCTCGGCGCCGCACCCGTCCCCAGCAAGCCGATCGATCTTTCCGACATCCTGAGTTCGGGCCTTTGGAACAGTCTGGCGAACTTCGCGCTCTACGAGTTCCAGACAACCATGTTCGAGCCGCTCGGCGGCATCGACATGATCGGTCAGGCCTTCGTCAGGGAAGTCGGCGACCTGATCACCTACAACGCCAAGGTCACCAAGATCGAGCAGGACGACAACGGCGTCACCGCCTATTACGAGGACACCCAGAATCCCGGGACAATGCAGCAGGCCAGTGCCGACTGGTGCATCTGCACCATTCCGCTGACGATCCTGAGCCAGATCGACATCAATGTCGGAGGCCCCATGCAGGCGGCGATCGAAGCCGTGCCCTACGCCTCCTCGGTCAAGGTCGGCCTGCAGTTCAAGCGCCGCTTCTGGGAAGAGGATGATCTGATCTTCGGCGGCGTCAGCTACACCGACCTGCCGATCTCGCAGATCTCCTACCCCAGCACCGACTTCAACACCGCCGGCAAGGGCATTCTGCTCGGGTGCTACACCTGGAACGGGCCGAACTCCTACGAGTTCACCTCGATGGCGCCCGAGGAGCGGGTCAGGAAGGCCGTCGAATACGGCGCGCAGATCCATCCGCAATACAAGGACGAATTCGAGACCGGCGTGTCCTGGGCCTGGCACCGTTCGCCGTTCACTCTCGGCTGCGCCGGCGACTGGACGGACGAGATGCGAAAGGAGCACTATGACAATCTCTGCCAGATCGACGGCCGCATCGTCCTTGCCGGCGAACACGCCTCCTACATTCCGGCATGGATGGAGGGTGCGATCCTGTCGTCGCTGGATGCGATAACGCGGCTGCATCAGCGCGTGATGGCGGGCTGAACCCATGGCGATCCATCCTTTCCCCCCTGATTTCGCGAGGCATGTCACCATGACCAGACAATTCATTCGGCCTTTCGGCCTCATCGCTGCTTCAGCATTGGCAACCGCACTGGCCCCCTCGGGCGCCCTTGCCGACTCGGCCGGCATCACATTCAGTGAAGGCGGCAAGTTCACCGCTCAAACCGGTGAAGCGCTGTATGCCAGCGTTTGTGCGGCCTGCCACATGGACAAGGGACAAGGCGCGGTCGGCGCCGGCTATTACCCGGCGCTTGCCGACAACGAAAATCTCGAGGCCGGCGGCTATCCTCTCTACGTGATGCTGCATGGCCTGAAGGGCATGCCGCCGGTCGGTCAGATGATGAGCGACGAGCAGGTCGCCGCCGTGGTCAATTATGTCCGGACCCATTTCGGCAACGACTATACGGACGAGGTGACGGCGGAAGACGTCGCGAGCACCCGGTAGGCGACAGCACGCCACTCGACAAAAGGAAGCGGGCCCGAAATGGGCCCGCCCGAAGTCTCTGCCGATTGGCCGGCTGTTCAGCTAAGAAACTGCAGATAAAGCACGTAGATGCTGAGGACGGCGAGGCCGATCGTGCCTGTCCATGCCCAGGCGAACATCAGCTTGGAGGGCATGAACTCCAGATCCGATCCGGTAAAGTTGTCCTTGACGGCCCTGATGTTCATCCAGAACAGAAGCGGCGAGAACAAGAGCGCAAGGACCGATGCCACCTGGACCACGAAGATTGGCTTCGGCAGGCCGAATATGATCGCCGTGCCGGCAATCACCCACAGGATCTGGAAACCACGGTAGATGAACTGGCGGGTTTGCGGCTTGTCCCATACCTTGCGCAGGCGGACGCAGCATTCTTCGAAGACACGCGCCTGGCCGTCGAAATAGGTGAACACCGTCGAAAACAGCGCCGACACGCCGCCTGCGATGATCACGGGGAAGATCCACGCGCCAAATGTCTCCGTATACATGGTCGCGATGGTGAGACCCATCTCCTTGGACGACGGCACCAGACCGATCGGATGGAGCACGACGGCGCCGACGATCAGGAAGGCCATGCCCGTCAGCATCGAGATGACATAGCTGATGTTCATGTCGCGCTTGAACAGCGTCATGTAGTTGCGCATATAGTTCGGTGCGAGATTGACCTTGTAGCCTTGGCGCTCGAGTTCGCGCACCTTCACCATCCCGCTCTTCTTGTCGACCGCCCAGTTGGACTGCATGGGCGCGACTTCGACAGTGGTCGGGAAATAGCCGAACATGGCGCCGAAAAGGAGCGCGGCTCCGACAGGCGGCAGCGTCGGCAGGAGGCGCGTCATATAGTCTGCGGGGTCCGGCGCCTGCAGAAGGAACGCGGTGAGTGATGCCAATGCAAAGACGATGATCGCGACCTTAACGAACGCCTCGAGGGCTGCATACTTGCCGGCCCACAGGATCGCCACCGTGAGAACCAGGATGGTGACGGCCCATAATTCCAGCGAAAGAAACGGAAAGGCCGCCCATAGAAGCGCCGCGCAACCAAGGGCGCGACCGGCAATGCCGAACGTGTTCGCCAGCGATTGAAAGCCGAGATACCAGAATGGCCAATTGCCCATCCGCCCATAGGCTTCCATGATGCTTTCGCCGCGCACCAAAGTGTAGCGATGCGCGAATTCGAAGGCGCAATATTTCAAAAAGTATGCGAACGGGATGATCCACAGCAAGGCATAGCCGTATTGGGCGCCGGCCGTGGGCCCGTGCATGATGTGGCTGGCCCCGATGCCGGTCATGGCGGCGGCAATTCCGGGCCCCATCGCCTTCCAGGTGTCACGTACACCTGTACCCGGCGCCTTGAGGTTTATGACCTGATTCTTCCCCGGAAGCTCTGCATCGTCGAAGCCGGCGGCTCCTTCCCGATACACTGCTTCCGTCGATGCTGTTGAATTCATATGGCGTACTCCTCCTCGAATGTGTAGCTTCGTAGAGGGCGTCAGAACCCTCTTTGCCACATTCCGACTGGCATAATGTATTCCTGATGCCGTTTTCGCAATGCTTTTTTTGTCGGCAAACCGATGATCCTCTCTCTGAATGCCCAGAAAGAGGAAGTTAAGAGTTGACATGCCGGCTCGCTGGAATACAAAATGCCACAATATTGAGAATGGCGGCTTCCGGGCTCTTGCGCCTTGCAAATTGGGGCAATTCCCAACTCGTCGAAGGAAGTCAGCCCCACCAAGGAGGAGACCATGCTCGACAAATCCGCGATCCGGAACGTGCTGGAGAAGGCAAAGTCCGAAGGGCGCAACTCTCTCACCGCGCCCGAGGGCAAGTTGCTGTGCGACGCCTATGGCATCACCGTGCCGAGGGAAGGGGTGGCGAAAAGCGCGGACGAGGCGGCCACGCTCGCCGCCGATATGGGCTTTCCGGTGGTCATGAAAATCGTCTCGCCCGATATCCTGCACAAGACCGAGGCGGGCGGCGTGATCGTCGGCGTCAATTCGGCCGATGAGGCCAAGGCGGCCTACCAGACGATTCTCGGCAATGCCAAGGCCTACAATGCCAAGGCCAATATTGAAGGCGTCCAGGTCCAGCAGATGCTCAAGGGTGGCCAGGAAGTGATTATCGGCGCCGTCACCGACGGCAGCTTCGGCAAGCTCGTCGCCTTCGGCATGGGCGGCATCCTGGTCGAGGTGCTCAAGGACGTGACCTTCCGCCTCGCTCCCGTCACGCGGGACGAAGCGCTGTCCATGCTCGACGGTATCCAGGCGGCCGAAATGCTGAAAGGCGTGCGCGGCGGCGATCCGGTCAACCGTGAAGCGCTGGCGGACATGATCGTGCGCGTTTCCGAACTGGTGAGCGACTATCCGGAGATTTCCGAGCTCGACCTCAATCCCGTATTCGCCACCAAGGATGGGGCGATTGCCGCCGATGTGCGGGTGGTCGTCGATTACGACCAGCCGGCGCCGCGCTACCGGCCGAGCCAGGACGAGATCGTCACGGCGATGAACCGCATCATGCGTCCCAAGGCCGTGGCCGTCATCGGTGCCTCGGCAGAGGACGGCAAGATCGGCAATTCGGTGATGAAGAACCTCATCAATGGCGGCTACAAGGGACAGATCTATCCCGTCCATCCGAAGGCCGACGAGATCCTCGGCTACAAGGCCTACAGGAGCGTGAAGGACGTTCCGGGCGAGATCGACACGGCGATCTTCGCCATTCCGGCGAAGTTCGTCGCCGGCGCCCTGACGGAATGTGGCGAGAAAGGCATTCCCGGCGCGGTCCTCATTCCCTCGGGCTTTGCCGAGGCGGGCGCGCCGGAACTGCAGGAAGAGATCGTCAAGATCGGCCGCAAATACAATATCCGCATGATGGGGCCGAACATCTACGGCTTCTACTATACGCCGGAAAATCTCTGCGCCACGTTCTGCACCGCTTACGACGTCAAGGGATCGGCCGCGCTCTCCTCACAGTCGGGCGGCATCGGTATGGCCATCATCGGCTTTTCGCGCTCGGCGCAGATGGGCGTGTCGGCCATCGTCGGGCTCGGCAACAAGTCCGACATCGACGAGGACGATCTGCTCGCCTTCTTCGAGCAGGACGACAACACCAACATCATCGCCCAGCATTGCGAGGACCTGAAGGACGGCCGCGCCTTCGCCGAGGCCGCCAAGCGGGTGTCCAAGAAGAAGCCGGTCGTGGTGCTGAAGGCCGGACGGACGTCTGCCGGCGCCAAGGCGGCATCGTCCCATACCGGTGCGCTTGCCGGCAACGACAAGATCTATGACGACGTCTTCAAGCAAGTTGGCGTCATCCGCGCCAATTCGCTGCGTCAGCTTCTGGAGTTCGCCCGCGGCGTCCCGGTGCTGCCGACGCCCAAGGGCGAGAACGTCGTCATCATCACCGGCGCCGGCGGCTCGGGCGTGCTTCTTTCAGACGCCTGCGTCGACAATGGCTTGAGCCTGATGTCGATGCCGGACGACCTCGACGCGGCCTTCCGCAAGTTCATCCCGCCCTTCGGTGCGGCCGGCAATCCGGTCGACATCACCGGTGGCGAGCCGCCGCAGACCTACAAGAACACCGTCCGGCTGGGGCTCGAGGACGATCGCATCCATTCGCTGATCCTCGGTTACTGGCACACCATCGTCACGCCGCCCATGGTGTTTGCCAAGCTGATGGTCGAGGTGAAGGAGGAGATGGCTGCCAAGGGCATCGAGAAGCCGATGGTCGCCTCGCTGGCCGGCGACGTCGAGGTCGAGGAAGCCGCCGAATATCTCTACCAGCACGGCATCCCGGCCTATGCCTATTCGACCGAACTGCCGGTCGAGGTGCTGGGCGCCAAATACAAGTGGGCGCGCGGCGCGGGTCTCCTCTGATCCTCCCGAACGGGTTCTGTCCGGGCGCGGTGCGGTCTTTGAAACCGCACGGCCCCGGCAGGCCCGATTTTCCCTCCATCGTTGTTTGAAGAGGTAAAGCCTCTATGCATATTCATGAGTACCAGGCCAAGTCCGTCCTGAAATCCTTCGGCGTGCCGGTCCCCAATGGCGCGCCGGCCATGGATGTCGACGAGGCGGGCGAGGTGGCCGCCGGACTCGAGGGCCCGGTCTTCGTCGTCAAATCGCAGATCCATGCCGGCGGTCGCGGCAAGGGCCGGTTCAAGGAACTCGGCGAGGGCGCCAAGGGCGGCGTCCGTATTGCCTCTTCGGTGGACGAGGTGCGCGCCGATGCCGCCGAAATGCTCGGCAACACGCTGGTGACGGTGCAGACGGGACCATCGGGCAAGAAGGTCGGCCGGCTCTATGTCGAAGAGGGCTCCGAGATCGCCAAGGAGTTCTACCTTTCGCTGCTGGTCGACCGGGTGACGAGCCGCGTCTCCTTCGTTGTTTCCACCGAGGGCGGCATGGACATCGAGGCTGTGGCCGCCGAAACGCCCGACAGGATCGTGTCCTTCTCCATCGATCCGGCAACCGGCTTCATGCCCCATCACGGACGTCGCGTGGCCAAGGCGCTCGACCTTGACGGTGAGACGGCCAAGCAGGCCCATGCGCTCGCGGCCAACCTCTATGCCGCCTTCCTCGCCAAGGACATGGAGATGCTGGAGATCAATCCGCTGGTTTTGACCGGGGCAGGCGATTTGAAGTGCCTCGACGCGAAAGTCGGCTTCGATTCGAACGCGCTGGCGCGCCATCAAGACATTGCCGAAATGCGCGACGAGAGCGAGGAGGACGAAAAGGAGATCGAGGCCTCGCGGCATGATCTGTCCTATATCGCCCTCGACGGCGACATCGGCTGCATGGTCAACGGCGCCGGCCTTGCCATGGCGACGATGGACATCATCAAGCACTATGGCGCCGAGCCGGCCAACTTCCTCGATGTGGGCGGTGGTGCAACCGCAGAGAAGGTGGCGGCCGCCTTCAAGATCATCACCGCCGATCCGAATGTGAAAGGCATATTGGTCAACATCTTCGGCGGCATCATGCGTTGCGACGTGATCGCCGAGGGCGTGATCGCCGCCGTCAAGGAGGTCGGTCTCGACGTGCCGCTGGTGGTACGGCTTGAAGGCACCAATGTCGCCGAAGGCAAACGCATCATCGACGCCTCGGGGCTCAATGTGATCTCGGCGGACGATCTCGACGACGCCGCGCAGAAAATCGTCAAGGCAGTGGGAGGCTGAAACCGATGTCGATCCTCATCAATTCCGACACGCGTGTCCTGTGCCAGGGGATGACCGGCAAGACCGCGACATTCCACACGCGCGAGGCCATCAAGTACGGTACGCAGATGGTCGGCGGGGTGGCGCCCGGCAAGGGCGGCATGAGCCATCTCGGCCTGCCCGTCTTCGATACCGTGGCCGATGCGCGCGCGGCCACCGGGGCGGATGCAAGCGTCATCTACGTCCCGCCATTCGCCGCCGCCGACGCGATCTGCGAGGCGATCGATGCGGAAGTCGAGCTGATCGTGTGCATCACCGAGGGAATCCCGGTGCTCGACATGCAGCGCGTCAAGCGGGCGCTGACGGGTTCGCGATCGCGCCTGGTCGGGCCGAACTGTCCCGGCATCATCACCGCCGGCGAGTGCAAGATCGGCATCATGCCCGGCTCCATCTTCCGCAAGGGCTCGGTCGGCATCGTCTCGCGCTCGGGAACGCTCACCTATGAGGCGGTCTACCAGACCTCGCAGAAGGGGCTCGGCCAGACGACGGCCGTGGGCATTGGCGGCGATCCGATCAAGGGCACGGAATTCATCGACGTCCTGGAGAAGTTCCTGGCCGATCCGGCAACCGAATCGATCGTCATGATCGGCGAAATCGGCGGGCAGGCCGAGGAAGATGCTGCCCGCTTCCTCGCCGACGAGGCTAGGCGAGGCCGCGCCAAGCCGACCGTCGGCTTCATCGCCGGGCGCACCGCGCCTCCCGGCCGGCGCATGGGCCATGCCGGCGCCATCATCGCCGGCGGCAAGGGCGGGGCTGAAGACAAGATCGCGGCGATGCAGGAAGCCGGCATCCGGATTGCGCCGACCCCGGCCCGACTCGGTGAGACGCTGGTGGAGTTGCTGGGCGGCAATGTCGATGCAGGGCCGCTTGTGGCGGCGGGATAATGAGCGCTTCCTCCGCCCGGCACCCAACAATGCGCCCTGCGACTTCGTGCTTCACTTGAGAAACGCAATCCAATCAAACATATGGTATTATAGATTCCAGATTTGACCAGGAGAGAGTCGTGAGCCCGAGAACCCAGATGCGTTGGCCGGCGGCCGAAGAATCCACCCCGGATCTCGCGCTGGAGCCTTTTTCGGCCGAGCCGAATTTCAAGACGCGGATCTATGCGGCGCTGAAACACGCGATTGCCGGCATGGACATCTACGGTACCAGCGAGGACACATGGCTCGACGAGCGCCAGCTCGCCGAGCGGCTGGGGGTGAGCCGGACCCCGATCCGCGAGGCGATCGCCATGCTCGAGCAGCAGGGGTTCGTGAAGTCGATCCCGCGGCGCGGCATCATCGTCCTGCGCAAGACGAAGCGCGAGGTCATCGAGATGATCCAGGTCTGGGCGGCCCTGGAAGGCATGGCGGCGCGGCTGATCTCGCTCAACGCCAGCCGCAAGGATATCGACCGGCTGCGCAAGATATTCGACAAGTTTCATGACGGCCATGCGCCGGCCGACTATCTGAGCGAATATTCCGAGGCCAATCTGCAGTTTCACCAGACGCTGATCCAGATGACCGGGTCGCATATCCTGCAGGAAATGACCGAAGACATCCTGTTGCACGTGCGCGGCATCCGAAAGATGACCATCGGCCGCCACGACCGCGCGGACCAGTCGATCAAGGACCATCTGTCGATCATCGATGCATTGGAACGGCGCGATACGGAACTGGCCGAAAAACTCTGCCGGGACCACACGCTCGGTCTGGCCGATTATGTCGAAAAGCACAGCGAAGGCATTTTCGATTGAACGTACGGTGCGTACCTTCACCCGATGGCGGGACGCCGTACCGCGCTGCCTGTGGGACGAACGGAGCCTGCACCTGGTAGGCACGAGGAGATCATCTTGACCGAACTCCCCAAGACCATGACCGCGATCGCCATCACCGAGCCGGGCGGGCCGGAGGTGTTGAAGCCCGAATCGCGTCCGCTGCCCTCGCTTGGCGACAGCGAAATCCTGATCCGTGTTGCGGCCGCCGGGGTGAACCGGCCGGACGTCTTGCAGCGCGCCGGGGCCTATCCGCCGCCCAAGGGCGCGTCCGACCTGCCGGGCCTGGAGGTGGCCGGAACGGTCGCGGCAGTGGGCAGCAATGTGTCGCGCTGGAAAGCAGGCGACACGGTCTGCGCGCTCACACCCGGCGGCGGCTATGCCGAATATGCACTGGTCGACCAGTCCAATGCGCTTTCCATCCCGGATGGCCTGACCTCGGTTGAAGCGGCGGCCATCCCGGAAACCTTCTTCACCGTCTGGCACAATGTCTTTCAGCGCGGGGGGCTCAAGTCCGGCGAAACGCTGCTCGTGCATGGCGGTGCGTCGGGCATCGGCACGACGGCGATCATGCTCGCCAAGGCCTTTGGTTCGACCGTCATAGTGACCGCCGGCTCGGACGAGAAATGCGCCGCCTGCCGTGAACTGGGAGCGGATGAGGCCATCAACTACCGCGAGAAGGACTGGGTCGACGTCGTCAAGCAGGTGACGGGCAAGCGCGGCGCCAATGTCATTCTCGACATGGTCGGCGGTCCCTATATCGAGAAGAACTACCAGGCGGCGGCCATAGATGGCCGCATCGTTTCCATCGCCTTCCTGCAGGGCTCGCGCGCCGAGGTCGATTTCGTGCGACTGATGATGAAGCGGCTTACCCACACCGGCTCGACGCTGCGCGCCCAGTCCGTGGAGGCCAAGGCGGGCATCGCCGGCGAACTGGAAGAAAAGGTCTGGCCGCTGCTGGCGCAAGGCAAGGTGCGCCCGCTCGTCCATGCCCGCTTCCCCCTCGCCGAGGCGTCCAGGGCGCATGCGCTGATGGAAACCAACGCGCATATCGGCAAGATCGTGCTGGAGGTCTGACCCGTCCGGGCCGCTATGACGCGCGGGCGGGCGAGGTATCGGCCTTGATACCCGTTTGCGGCGAGATGGCGGATCGCCTAAACATGTCGTGAGCAAGAACATGGAGTGTTCCGGCATGGCATGCAGGGTTTCGGGCCGTCTATTCGCTGTCGTCGTGATGCTTACGGCAGCGCTCATGACGGGGTCAGCACTGGCCGAGACGAGGACCTTGAATGGCACGGTCGCCTATCGCGAGCGTATCGCATTGCCTCCGTCGACAGTTCTCGAGGTCGCGCTTGTCGATGTGTCGCGTGCCGATGCCCCCGCTATCACGCTGGCGCAGACACGGGTCGAGCCGGCCGGGCAGGTGCCCATCGCCTTCGCGCTGGATTATGAAGACACCGATATCGAACCGTCGCGCACCTACGCGCTTGAGGCGAAGATCCTGGTCGATGGGCAGCCCTGGTTTGCAACGACCAGGCAATATCGGGTGTTCGACGATGGCGAGGCAACGGCCGAGATCATCGTTACGCGGGTTGTCGCAAACGATATCCCCGGCGGGGCAGAGCAGTTGGCCGGCGATTGGATTGTCGTGGACATCGAGGGCCGAGGCGTCATCGAAGACCCTCAGGCGCGCCTGAAAATCGCTGATGGCGGCGCCGTGAGCGGCACGGGCGGATGCAACAGGATGGCCGGTCAGGCGACGATTTCAGGCGACAGGATCGACTTCGGACCCATGGTGGCAACGCAGATGGCCTGCTTGCCGGCCGTCATGGAGCAGGAGCGCAGCTTGTTCGACGCCCTGGAGAAGGTGCGCGGCTGGCGCATCGACGAGACGGGCGACAGGCTTCTTCTGCTCGACGAGAACGCCGAGACCATGGTGACGCTGCGCCGGGGTTGAGGCGGAATGTGTGGAGCGACGATTCATTGTTGGCCTTCCTGGTTGCCCTGATCCGGCCTCTCCGCCTCGATGACCGAATCTTTCAAATTCGCTATCTCGACGCGCAGGAAGGCCGGCAATTTCGGAAGGTCATCCGGCCTGGCGTCGAGCTGGACCGCCAAGGCGATGCTGCGCAGGGCGCGCTTCGATGCCGCCAGCCCCGTATCGTCGATGAGCGCGTGTGCCTGGGCGGCCGCCTCTTTCGCATTCGTTGCCTGTTCGACCGTCCAGCAGGCCGCGAGCACCCGGTAAGCCAGGCGCTCGGTGGCGATGACCGACGGCCACAGCCGTTCCGCTACCCGGCGGTTGTGCTGGGTGGCGCCGACGCTCCTGTCATAGGCGTTCAACAGCATGATGGCGCGGTGACGCAGGTCCCGCCGCGCGCGCCGGGCCGCATCGCTGGTCATGTCGGCGCTGGCGAGATGACCGAGTGTCGATTCGACAGAGGCCAGCGTCTGGGCAATCTCCCGGGGTATGGGAACAGCCAGGGCGCGCGCCGCGCTCAGAAGATGCACCGCCAGCCCGACCGTGCAGCCGATGACGGTATCGACCCCGCGCACCCACAGCAGATGCCCGACATCGGCGACCTCGTGGCCGCCGGTGGATATGGTCAGCGCGGCACAGGTGATGAAGACGACGGCGAGCGCGTAGTTGCGTACCACCACCATCTCGATGGTGAATTGCAGCGCCATCAAAGTGGCGACGAGCCACAGACCTTCGGGATGCAGCGCCAGGACGATCCCGGCAAGGAACAGGCCGACGAAGGTGCCGCTCATGCGCTCGATGCCGCGCTGCAGGCTGCGCGTCCAGTCGAGCCCTTGATGCAGGATCAGGACGGCGGCGGCCATGGTCCAATAGGCGCGCTCCAGATCCAGGGCGGCGCCGATGGCACCGGCTGCGACGCTCGCCACGCCGACGCGCGCGGCCGCCAGCATCGCCGGCGACCAGGGTCTGAAATTTTCGCGGAACGCATCCAGTACGCCGTGATGGCCGAGCGGCACATGGGCTGGGTCTGTCCGCTCGGCATCCTTGCCGGGCCTGGCCGCCGCCTTGCCGAGCTGTCGCGCCTCGGCCGCAATCGCGGCAGGGTCCTCGTCGCCCGGCGTGAGCGCTTTGGCAAACAGGAGGTGAAGCCGGCGGTTGATGGCGCGCAAACGACTCAGCGTGCCATCGGGCCGCGGCCTGGCCGGCTGAAAGGTCACCAAGGTGGTCCACGCCTCGTGCAAGGCCAACGAGGCGTTGTGACGGGCGTCATCCTGGGCGGCGGTGCCGAGTGCGCCGGCAAGGCGCGCAACGGCGTCGGCAGCGCGCCTGACGGCCCTGCGTTCGGGGTTGCGCGGGGCGATGATTGCGCCCGTCATATGCACGAGCCAGGCGAACGCGCCGCCGCCGAACACCAGGAGACCGACCTGCCAGGGCTCCAGGTGATCGGCCGGCATCGCCGTGCCGACGGCGCATGCCAGGGCGAACATATAGGCGCCAGGCGGGCCGACGCGCAGCGCATTGCACAAGAAGGTCGCCAGCACGGCGATCAGCGTGATGGCCGGAACGACGGCCAGGGGCATGCGGTGAGACCAGACGCCGAAGGTGACGACAAGTGCGAAGGACAGGGCGACCAGCGCTACATGACCGGCACGGTTGAGATAGGGCCGGTCGTTGCCGTAGAGCGCCGTGAAGCCGCCGATACAGGCCATGAGCGCGGCCGCCATGTCGCTTGTCGCCCATCCGGCTGCGACAATACCTCCGGTGGTGATGGCGGCGCGCGTGGCGATCGGCCAGCGTGGCCCGGCCGGGCGCAGCTTGAACAGGGCGCCCAGGCGCAAGGAGGCGGCCGGCGGCGGCGGAAACGACGATGTCGAGCGCGATGAACTCATTCGGTTTGTGTCCCCGGTGCCGGGATGTGAACGGATCGCTCCGTATCGCTAGCGCATCGAGCCGGCGAGAGGAAGCCGGTGCGTGTCCTGCTCCATGATGACCGGCGCGTCTTCCTCGGCTATATGGGGCAATCGCGCGGGCAGGACGCGTGACGACTAGATCTGGCGCGCATATCTCTGCTTCAAACGTTTCCGTTTGAAGCGAACGCGCGGTAGTCCAACCGGAGGAAGGTTTTCATGCAGATTGTCGTGGGAATGGCCTTGTTCGCCGCCGGGCTCCGCGCGTCCGATCCCCTGATCGGAGGTCTTTCGTGAGCATCGCCGAGCGGGCGGCGATGGCCGCCGTCGACTGGGGCACGACCAGGCTGCGCATCTGGCTGCTCGACGCGGACGGCAACGTGCTCGGCGAGCGGCGTTCGGACGAGGGCCTGATGACGGTGGGGCCAGGGCCGGATCGGTTCGGCCCGGTGCTGGAGGCGCATCTGGGTGCGCTCGGCGCTCCGGCCGGGCTTGCCGCGGTCGTCTGTGGCATGGCGGGCGCCCGCCAGGGCTGGGTGGAGGCGCCTTATGTTTCGACGCCGGCGAGCGTCGGCGCAATCGCTGACGGTGCGGTTGCCGTGCCCGGCGCGCGGCGCCCGGTCTACATCCTGCCCGGTGTCGCGCAGCGCAGCCCGGACGCGCCGGACGTCATGCGGGGAGAGGAGACACAGATTGCCGGAATTGCGCGGGACCTCGCGGGCCGTGAGCGCCTCGTCTGCCTGCCCGGAACCCATTCGAAATGGGTGCACACCAAAGACGCCGCAATCGCCGGCTACCGGACCTTTCTGACCGGCGAACTGTTTTCGCTTCTGGCCGACCATTCGATCCTGCGTGATACGCTCGGTGATGCGCGCCGTGTTGCGCCCGACAGCCCGGCCTTCCGCGACGCCTTGCTGCAGACACTTCGCGATCCGGCCGCGCTGAGCGCCCGGCTGTTTTCCATTCGCGCCGGCGGACTGCTCAACGGTCTTTCGGCGGGCGACGCGGCCGCCACATTGTCCGGCCTGCTGATCGGCACGGAGATCGCGTCGGCAACCGCCGCTTTGGACGCTGGCGACGCCGGTTCGGTCATCCTGCTCGCCTCGGGACCGCTTGGCGCGCTTTACGCAAAGGCGTTGACGCTGGGTGGAATAACGGTCGAGATTGCGGATGCGGACGGCGCCGCGCGCGCCGGATTGCTTGCGGCCGCGCGCCATCTCGGCATTCTTTCTCACCATGATCGGGGAACGGCATGAACCGGATCGAATGGCCCTTCTTATCGCGCGGCCTCGTGGCCATTTTGCGCGGCGTAAGGCCCGATGAAGTCGTCGGCATTGCCGAAGCGATCGTCGAGGCCGGGATTGGCGCGATCGAGGTGCCGCTCAACTCGCCCGATCCCTTCCGCTCCATCGAGGCGCTGCGCATGGCGATGCCGGACGATGTTCTCGTCGGCGCCGGCACGGTGCTGGAGCAAGCCGATGTCGACCGTCTCATCGATGCTGGCGGCCGCCTGATGGTCAGCCCGAACATCGATGCGGACGTCATGCGGCGCTCGGTCGAACGCGGCATGGTGACCATGCCAGGCGTCTTCACGCCGAGCGAGGCGCTGCTGGCGGTGCGCCTGGGCGCCTCGGCGTTGAAATTCTTTCCCGCCGCGACCTTGCAGCCCGCCGGCATTTCCGCCATCCGCGCCGTGCTGCCGGCGGGGACCGTCATCGGCGCGGTGGGCGGCATTGGGGCAGATGATTTCGACCTGTTCCAGGATGCCGGAGTCTCGGTCTTCGGGCTGGGAAGCAGCCTTTACAAGGCCGGGCTTGACGCCGCCGAGGTCGGCCGGCGTGCCCGCGCCGCGGTTGAAGCCTGGGATCGGCTGACCAACAAGCAGCGCGGATAGGATTCGAGAGCCGGCTGTTGCGGCCATTTCGACTCCGGATCGGAAGACGGACCTCCCACCGAGCAGTGCGCGCATCGCGGCAGCAATTATAGGCTGCCGCGAGCAAGCAAGGATGACGGTATCAACTCGTATAAATTGTATTATGAAATGCATGCTATCTACAGTTGATAACATTGCTGGATTCAAGTACAGTCGAGTGCCCTGGCGGGGTGGCCAAACCGTAGGAGGAATTACTCCATGTTCGGCATGCTGCATCCCGAGCGCGTCGCCGCAGTATGTGACCTTGCCACCGGCCTGTTTCTGGGTCTTGCGGCGGTCCCGCCCTCGGCCCAGGCCGTAGAGACGATCACCTGTACCGGCAGCATAAACACGACCTTCAGCCCGCCTATTACCCAAGAGCTGACAACCGTCAGCTTCTCCTCCGATGCAATCTATGTCCCATGCATATCGACTGTGCCTGGCATAACCGACGGAACCCACACCGCCGCGGGCCAGGTCACCCGATCGTGCCTGACGCTGCCTGACGGATATCCGCAGGTTCTGACGATTGACTGGAACAACGGTCAGTCGAGTACGGCCCAACTCTCGGTGATAACAGGCATCGTCGGAGCGGTTTACACCGTGACCCAGGCCGGCACCATCACGGACGGCGCCTTTGAGGGGCGCGGCATCGTGCATCAACTCACCGCCCCATCGCTCGACATCACGCTGTGCACGTTGGGCTTGGGTGACTTGCCCGGAGTCAACTACACGATCGTCCTGGAGATCCTGTGAGTATTCGGCTCGGGTCGGCATCCTTGGCCCTTTCGCCCTGATGCGAAGGGCCATGGATGGAGAACCGCCGCTTGACACCAACAAATCTCTCGACAAACCGCTCCCGGCGTGGATTGCTGCCCGTCGAGGGAGATTGAAATGGCATTCGAAACCTGGGCCGCTTTTGCCGCGGCATCCGCGATCCTGCTGCTCATTCCCGGACCGACGATCCTGCTCGTCGTGTCCTATGCGCTCGGTCAGGGCTGGCGCACCGCACTGCCGATGGCGGCGGGCGTGGCGCTCGGCGACTTCACGGCGATGACGCTTTCCATGCTCGGTGTCGGCGCACTTCTCATGGCCTCGGCAACAGTCTTCACCATCCTCAAATGGATCGGTGCGGCCTATCTCGTCTATCTCGGCATCAAGCTTTTCCGTGCCGGTGGCACACTCGATGCCAAGCCGCGCACAACGGCGACACCGCCCGCCAAGATGCTCGGCCATGCCTGGCTGGTCACCGCGCTCAATCCGAAAAGCATCACATTCTTCGTCGCCTTCCTGCCGCAATTCATCGACCGCAGCGGCAGTTTCTGGACGCAGATGGCGATCTTCGAGACGACCTTCCTCGCCCTGGCTTTCGCAAATGCGCTTGCCTATGCGCTCGTTGCTTCGCGCGCCGGCCGCGCCGTCGCGAACCCGCGGCTGATGCGGCTTTTCAACCGGACCGGCGGGTCGCTGCTCGTCGGCGCGGGCGTGGCGACGGTGGCGGTGCGCTCGGGAAACTGAGCGGGCTGATATTTACGCTCCTCAACGTGCACACACATGTGTTGTATCGCATGCCACTTGATTTTTTTTGAGAATCGAAAAAAATCAGGAAACGAAGAATGCGGCACGGAATATCTCCGGTCGCTGGTTGCGATCCTGTCGGCGGTTGACGCCGCCGGGGCAAGGCTGAAAGCCGATTGTCGCGAACGGTGTGCAATCGCCGGCGCGAGGGAGGAAGCACAGTGTATCTCGGGCTCGATCTCGGCACGTCTGGTGTCAAGGCGCTCGTCATCGACGATGACCAGCGCGTCGTCGCCTCGGCGACCGGCGATCTCACCGTTTCGCGGCCGCATTCGGGCTGGTCGGAACAGGACCCTGCCGACTGGATCAGGGCGTGCGAAGCCGCACTCGATGCGCTGAAGGCATCGCATCGCGATGAACTTGCGGCGGTGTCCGGCATCGGCCTGTCGGGCCAGATGCATGGCGCGACGCTGCTTGATGTTGAAGACCGTCCATTGCGGCCCTGCATCCTGTGGAACGACACGCGCAGCCACGCGGAAGCCAGCGAACTCGACGCCGATCCGGACTTCCGCCGCATCACCGGCAACATCGTCTTTCCGGGCTTCACCGCGCCCAAGCTGGTCTGGATCAAGCGCAACGAGCCGGAGATCTTTTCCCGCGTGCGCAAGGTGCTTCTGCCGAAGGACTATTTGCGCCTTTGGCTCGCCGGCGAGCACATCTCGGACATGTCGGATTCGGCCGGCACGGCCTGGCTCGACGTCGAAAATCGCTTTTTCTCGGGCAAGCTGCTCAATGCGACCGACCTGAGCGAGGAGCAGATGCCGCGGCTGGTCGAAGGCACCGAGCCGGCGGGCGGACTGCGCGCCGAAATCGCCCAACGCTTCGGCATGAAGCCGGGCATCGTGATCGCCGGAGGGGCGGGCGACAATGCAGCATCGGCCTGCGGCATGGGCGCGGTGCGGCCGGGCCAGGCCTTCGTGTCGCTGGGAACGTCGGGCGTTCTGTTTGCCGCCAACGGCGCCTATCTGCCCAATCCGCAAAGCGCGGTCCACACCTTCTGCCACGCCCTGCCGGGCGCCTGGCACCAGATGGGCGTCATCCTGTCGGCCACCGATTCGCTCAACTGGCTGTGCTCCATCACCGGCAGGAAGGCCGATGAACTGACCGGCGAGTTGGGCGATGAACTGAAGGCGCCGACCGGAGTGACCTTCCTGCCCTACCTGTCGGGCGAGCGCACGCCGCACAACGATGCCGCGATCCGCGGCGTGTTTTCGGGGCTCGCCCATCAAAGCGACCGGCCGGCGCTGACCCAGGCCGTTCTCGAAGGCGTGGCGTTCGCGTTCCGCGACAGTCTGGAGGCCCTGCGCGCCGCCGGCACGGAACTGACCCGTGTCACCGCGATCGGCGGCGGTTCGCGCTCGCGCTACTGGCTCAAGTCCGTCGCAACGGCGCTGGACTTGCCCGTCGACATCCCCGCCGACGGCGATTTCGGCGCCGCCTATGGTGCGGCGCGCCTCGGGCTGATCGCGGCCGAGAGCGCCGATCCGCAGGCTGTCTGCACGCCGCCGGCCACCGCCGAGACCATCGAGCCGGAGCCGGCTCTTTCCGACGCCTATGCCCAGGCCTATGCCCGCTACCGGGCGCTTTACCCCGCCATCAAAGGAGTTGCCCCATGAGTACCGGATTTTTCGGTGACGTCGCCAGGATCGAGTATGAAGGTCCGGAGAGCACCAACCCGCTCGCCTACCGCTTCTACAATGCCGACGAGATGGTCATGGGCAAGCGGATGGAGGATCATCTGCGCTTTGCCGTCGCCTATTGGCATTCCTTTGCCTGGCCGGGCGGCGATCCCTTCGGCGGCCAGACCTTCGAGCGGCCCTGGTTCGGCGATACGATGGAGCTTGCAAAGCTCAAGGCCGACGTTGCGTTCGAGATGTTCTCGGCCCTCGGCGTGCCCTTCTTCTGCTTCCACGACGCCGACGTGCGCCCGGAAGGCGCCAGCCTTGCCGAAAGCATTTCGCGCCTCGACGAGATCGGCGACTATTTCGGCGGCAAGATGGAGGAAACCGGCGTCAAGCTGCTCTGGGGCACCGCCAATCTCTTCACCAACCGGCGCTACATGTCGGGTGCGGCGACCAATCCCGACCCGGACGTGTTC
Source organism: Mesorhizobium xinjiangense (assembly GCF_009749525.1). Lineage (GTDB taxonomy): Bacteria > Pseudomonadota > Alphaproteobacteria > Rhizobiales > Rhizobiaceae > Mangrovimarina > Mangrovimarina xinjiangensis. The sequence goes on from NZ_WOAC01000005.1 coordinate 147,882, forward strand.
GCCTATGCGGCCGCCACCGTCAAAAGCTGCATCGACGTGACCAAGCGGCTCGGCGGCGAAAACTACGTCCTGTGGGGCGGGCGCGAGGGCTACGAGACGCTGTTGAACACCGACATGAAGCGCGAGCGCGAACAGGCCGGGCGCTTCCTGTCGATGGCGGTCGACTACGCAAAGACAATCGGCTTTACCGGCACGATCCTGATCGAGCCCAAGCCGCAGGAGCCGACCAAGCATCAGTACGACTACGACGTTGCCACGGTCTACGGCTTCCTCAAGGATTTCGGGCTCGAGAAGGACGTGAAGGTCAATATCGAGCAGGGCCACGCGATTCTTGCCGGCCATTCCTTCGAGCACGAATTGGCGCTCGCCAATGCGCTCGGCGTTTTCGGCTCCATCGACATGAACCGCAACGACTATCAGTCGGGTTGGGATACCGACCAGTTCCCCAACAACGTGCCGGAGATGGCGCTGGCCTATTACCACATCCTGCTCGGCGGCGGTTTCAAGACGGGCGGCACCAATTTCGACGCCAAGCTGCGCCGCCAGTCGCTCGACCCGCAAGACCTGCTCTACGCCCATATCGGCGGCATGGACTGCTGCGCGCGCGGCCTGAAGGCGGCGGCGAAGATGGTCGAGGACAAGGCGCTCGTCGAACCGCTGGAGCAACGCTATGCCGGCTGGGCTGGTGCGGAGGCAAAGGCGATGCTGGCCGGCGAGCGCACGCTGGACCAGATCGCCGAGCGTGCGGTCAGGGAGAAGCTCGATCCGCAGCCGGTCTCCGGGCGCCAGGAATATCTGGAGAATATCGTCAACCGCTACGTCTGAGCGGGCGTTGCGCCATTTGACGGGATGCGGCCGCGGGATCAAACTTCGTCGTCATGACCTGCGGCGTGCTCCTCGATCTGGCCGGTGTCGTCTATGACGGCGAAAAGGCGGTGCCGGGCGCACTCGACGCGATCAAGCGGTTGCGCGCGGCCGGTCTGCCGGTGCGCCTCGTCTCCAACACGACGCGCTCGACCAAGGCGTCCGTGCTCGAGCGGCTGCGCGGCTTCGGACTCGATGTCGGCGAGGACGAGGCGTTCACGCCGGCGCGGGCGGCGGTCGGCTGGCTGAAGGCGAACCGGCGCTCGCCGCATCTGCTCATCCATCCCGGCCTCGAGGCGGATTTTTCAGACCTGCCCCCGGGGCAGGGGCGTGCGGTCGTCGTCGGCGATGCCGGCGCGGCATTTGACTACGCCGCGCTCAACGCCGCCTTTCGTGCGCTCAGTGCGGGCGCGGATTTCCTGGCGCTCGCCGCCAACCGGTCCTTTCGCGATGCGGATGGCGAACTCAGTCTCGACGCCGGCCCCTTCGTCGCGGCGCTGGAATTCGCCGCCGGCCGCAAGGCGAGGGTGCTCGGCAAGCCGTCGCCGGAATTTTTCCGCGCCGCGCTTGCCAGCATGGATATTCTTGCGGCCGAGGCGGTCATGATTGGCGACGACGCCGAAAGCGATGTCGCCGGTGCGCTTTCGGCGGGGGTAGGGCAGGGCATTCTGGTGCGGACGGGAAAATACCGGCCGGGCGACGAGACACGCTTTTCGCCGCCGCCGAACTCCGTTGCCGACGATCTGGCGCAGGCCGTCGACCAACTGCTTGCGCAGACGCAATGAACATATGACGCGCCTTGCTTGAACGTCTCTTCGCAACTGACTACGAGTACAGGATGAAGTGAGCAAGAGTCGCTTGACCGGCCGAACGCAGCGCAGCGCGCAGAGAGCCGGGACGACGCGCAGCAGGCCAAGCAGGGAGGAATGATGCGGCAGACCTGGCGCTGGTTCGGGCCGGAAGACAAGGTGACGCTGGCGGACGCCCGCCAGGCCGGTGTCGAGGCGATCGTCACCGCGCTTCACCATGTGCCGACGGGCGCCATCTGGCATGCCGAGGAGATCGAAAAGCGGCAGAAGGAGGTGTCGTTCCACCCCGACGGTTCCCTGGCCCATCTCAGATGGGAGGTGGTGGAAAGCCTGCCGGTTTCCGAGGCGATCAAGACGCAGTCGGGCGATTGGCGGGCGCATCTGGTGCACTATCGCCGCAGCCTGGAAAACCTGGCGCGGGCCGGCATTCATGTCGTGTGCTACAATTTCATGCCGGTGCTTGACTGGACCCGCACCGACCTTGCCTGGCGGGTCGGGCATGGCGGCACGGCGATGCGCTTCGACCTTATCGATTTTGCCGCTTTCGACATTCATATCCTGAAGCGCGAGGGCGCGGCCGAAGACTTCGATGACAATATTGTTTCGGCTACGCAACGACGCTTTGATGGCATGAGTGACGAGCGCAAGACGAAACTCGCCAGCAACGTCACGGCCGGCCTGCCGGGCGCGGTCGAAAGCTGGTCGCTCGAAGGGCTTGCTGTCCAGCTTGCCAACTATGACGGCATCGGCCCGGAGCGGCTGCGCCGGCATCTGATCGATTTCCTGTCCGAGGTTGCGCCGCTGGCGGAAAAGCTCGGCATCAGGCTGTGTTGTCATCCCGACGACCCGCCATTCCCGTTGCTCGGCCTGCCGCGCATCATGTCCACGGAGGCGGATTACAAGGGGATGCTCGACGCCGTGGACGTTCCGGCCAATGGCGTGACCTTCTGCACCGGTTCGCTGGGCGTGCGGCCCGACAACGATTTGCCCGCCATGGTGCGCAAGCTGGCCGATCGCATCCATTTCGTCCATTTGCGCAATGTCCGCCGCGATACCGAGGAAACGCCGTGCTCCTTCTTCGAGGACGAGCATCTGGGCGGCCAGGCCGACATGGTGGCGGTCGTGGCGGCATTGCGCGAGGAAGAGAAGCGTCGGCGCAACGCCGGGCGGGCCGATGCCGAAATTCCCATGCGGCCGGATCATGGGCAGGACATTCTCGACGACCTGACGCGCGGCGCACAGCCGGGTTATCCGGCGATCGGCCGGCTGAAGGGACTGGCGGAATTGCGCGGTGTCATGGCGGCGCTCGAATATAGGGACATGAATGCATGACTGAACGACTTTCTGCACGCACCGTCTTGCCGGCCGGTGTTGGCGCGCCCGGTTATGAGCGTGCCGGGCGCAAATCAGGCATCGTCCATCTGGGAACGGGCGCGTTCCACAAGGCGCATCAGGCGGTCTATACCGACGACGCGCTGGCGGCGTCGGGCGGCGACTGGATGATCACCGGCGTCAGCCTGCGCTCGGCCGACGTGGCCGGGACGCTCAATCCGCAGGACGGGCTCTACACCCTCATCATTCGCGACGGCGAAGGCGATGCGGCGCGGGTTATCGGCAGCATTTCCAATGTCTTGGCGGCGCCGGAAGAGCCGGAGGCGGTGCTCGACGCGCTCGCGGCACCCGAAACCCGCATCGTCAGCCTGACGATCACGGAGAAGGGATACGGCATCGATGCGCGGACGGGCGGCCTTGACCGCGCGCATCCGGCAATCGCTGCCGACCTTGCCGATCCGCGCCAACCCCGGAGCGCAATCGGTCTGATCGTCGAAGCGCTGAGGCGCAGGCGCGAGCGCGGCCTCGAGCCGTTCACGGTGTTGTGTTGCGACAATCTGCCGAGTAACGGCCGCGTCGTGGCGCGTCTGGTGCGTGAGTTCACCCGCGAAATCGATGCAGCGCTCGCCGATTACATTGCCGACCATGTGTCCTTTCCCTCGACCATGGTTGACCGCATCACGCCGGCGAGCACCGACAAGACGCAGGAGGACGTTCGGCGCCTGATCGGCTGCGAGGATCGTGCAACCGTCGAGACCGAGCCTTTTACCCAATGGATCGTCGAAGACGATTTCGTCGACGGGCGGCCGGACTGGGAGGCGGGCGGCGCGCTCTTCGTGAAGAATGTCGCGCCTTACGAGAAGATGAAACTCCGCATGCTGAACGGCAGCCATTCCATGCTCGCCTATTCCGGTTACATCGCCGGGCACAAATATGTGCGCGACGTGATGGCGGATGGCGATCTCGGCGCTCTTGTCGCGCGGCATATGGCCGAGGCGGCGAAGACGCTGGATCCGGTGCCCGGCGTCGACCTCTCACAATATGCCGGCGACCTCGGCCGGCGCTTCGCCAACCCGGTAATGGCGCACGAGACCTACCAGATCGCCATGGACGGCACGCAGAAACTGCCGCAGCGCATCATCGAGCCGGCGCTCGCCGCCCAGGAGCGCGGACTGGCGCTCGACGCCTACTGTTTCGCCGTGGCCGCATGGATGCGCTACGCGCTCGGCGTCGACGAGGCGGGCGAACGCTATGCGTTGCGCGACCCGCGCGAACAGGATATCGCGGCCGCCCTTTCAGGCTGCGGGCGCGACGCCTCGATGATCGTCGATGCCCTGTTGGCATTACCGGGCTTGTTTCCCGCACCGCTTGTCGAGGCACGTGAATGGCGGCGCGGCATTGCCCGGCGGCTGGCGGTCATGCTCGGCGAGGGGATGGGTGCGGCGATTGCGGCGGAAGTGCGTGAACACCGCGCGTGAGCCGGCTCCACGCTTGCTACTGGACCACGAAAAAGTCTTCGATCCGCGCTGCGGCGGCCTTGAGCCGCGGCAGGATGGTGCGCTCCATCTCGGCGCAGGAATGACGTGCCGTTTGCGTGGAGACATTGATCGCGGCGACGATCCCGCCCGTCCGGTCGCGGATCGGCACGGCGATCGAGCGCAGGCCGAGTTCCAGTTCCTCGTCGACGATGGCGAAGTCGTCGCGTCCGGCCTGGAGGATGATCGCCTTGAGGCGGGAGCGGTCGGTTTCCGTCTTCGGCGACAGGGCCCGGATTTGCGCCCTGGCCAGGAACGCCTCGACCTCGGCAGGCGAAAGGCCCGACAGCAGTACGCGGCCCATGGCGGTGCAAAAGGCGGGAAGCCGCGTGCCGACATGCAGCGATACCGACACGATGCGGCGGCCCGGCATGCGCGCCACATAGACGACATCCTCGCCCGACAGGACGGCGGCCGAGCAGGATTCGCTGAAGGCCTGCGAAACCTCGCGCATGAAGGGTTCGGCGAAGCTCCATAGAGGAGCGCCGGAGAGCCAGGTCCGCGCCACCGAGATGAGGCGGGGCGAGAGCATGAATTTGCGGCCGTCCTGCGTCGCATAACCGGTGGCCGTCAGGGTCAGCAGGAAACGTCGCGCCTGCGCCCGGGTGAATTCCGCCTTCTCGGCCACCTCGCTCAATGACAGCCCGGCCGGATTGGCCGCCAGGATCTCGATGACCTGAAGCCCGCGTTCCACCGAGGTGACATGGTCGCGATTTTGTTCCGGTGGTTCGTTCACCGAGGCGACACCGTATTTGTCATGGTCCATCATGGGGCCGATGCGGTTGACATTGCGCAGATTCTGGTTCATCTGCGTATCGCATATAAAACATTTGTTCGCAATACGAACATTTGAATGGCGAAAGCCGGCGCTTCGAAAGCTGGGGACATGGCGGCGATGAACAAGATCTATCCGACCCTGGAAAACGCGCTCGACGCGGTTGACGACGGCATGTCCGTCATGATCGGCGGATTTGGCGGCGCCGGTGCGCCGATCGAAACGATCCACGCCCTGGTCGAGCGCTACAAACGGACCGGCTCTCCAGGACGGCTGACGGTCATCAACAACAATGCCGGCAACGGCGCGGTCGGCATCGCCGCGATGATCTATGCCGGCATGGTCGCCAGGATGGTGTGCTCGTTCCCGCGCTCCTCCGACCCGAAGGCGTTCACCGACAAATACCTGGCCGGCGAGATCGAACTCGAGCTGGTTCCTCAGGGCACGCTCGCCGAGCGCATCCGCGCAGGTGGAGCGGGCATCCCGGCCTTCTACACGCCGTCGAGCTTCGGCACCCAGATCGCCGAGGGCAAGCCGGTGGCGGAGTTCGAGGGGCGGCCATACGTCCAGGAACGCTGGCTGAAGGCCGACGTGGCGCTGATCAAGGCCGACTTGGCGGACCGCAAGGGCAACCTGACCTACCGCAAGGCGGCGCGCAATTTCTCGCCGCTGATGGCGATGGCCGCGAAGACCACGATCGTCCAGGCAAGCCGGGTCGTGGAACCCGGGGGCATCGATCCCGAGCACGTCGTCACGCCCGGCATCTTCGTCGACCGGATCGTCGAGGTGGCGAACCCGCAACAGGAAGAGGCGCTGCTGCGCGAGGGAGCGAAGTGATGACCACGAAATTGACGAATGCGCAGATCGCCTGGCGCGCGGCGCAGGACCTGCCCGATGCGGCCTATGTCAATCTGGGTATCGGCTTTCCCGAAATGGTGGCGAAGTTCAAGCCGAAGGGTCGCGAGGTCACCTACCATACCGAAAACGGCATCCTCGATTTCGGTGAAGCGCCGCCCGCCGGCGAGGAGGACTGGGACCTGATCAATGCCGGCAAGAAGGCAGTGACATTGAATCCGGGCGCGTCGTTCTTCCACCATGCCGACAGTTTCGCCATGGTTCGTGGCGGTCATCTCGACGTGGCGGTGCTGGGCGCCTATCAGGTGGCCGAAAGCGGCGACCTGGCCAATTGGAGCACCGGGCCGGGCTCCGTGCCGGCCGTCGGCGGCGCGATGGATCTGGTACACGGCGCCAAGCAGGTCTGGGTGATCACCGACCACGTGACAAAGAAGGGCGAGCCCAAGCTCGTGGAAAGCTGTACCCTGCCTTTGACCGGTGTCGGCTGCGTCACCCGGGTCTACACCAGCCTCGCCGTGGTCGATGTCGTCGACAAGCGCTTTGTCGTGCGCGAAAAGCTTGCGTCGATCAGCCTGGACGACCTTCAGGCCGTCACCGGGGCGAAACTGGCCGTTGGCGACACGATCGGCGAACTCAACGTACCGGAGATCTGATCCATGGCTGAAGCATATATCTGCGACTATTTCCGCACGCCGATCGGCCGTTTCGGCGGCGCGCTTTCCTCCGTCCGGGCAGACGACCTGGGCGCCGTGCCGATTCGGGCGCTGATGGAGCGCAATCCGGACGTCGACTGGGCGGCGATCGACGATGTCGTCTATGGCTGCGCCAACCAGGCGGGCGAGGACAACCGCAACGTGGCGCGCATGGCGCTGCTCCTGGCCGGTCTGCCGGTCGATGTGCCGGGCTCGACGGTCAATCGGCTGTGCGGCTCGGGCATGGACGCGTCCTCGATTGCCGCGCGCGCCATCAAGGCCGGTGAGGCCGAGATCATGATCGCCGGCGGCGTGGAATCGATGAGCCGCGCGCCCTTCGTCATGCCGAAGGCCGACACGGCTTTTTCGCGCAAGGCCGAGATCTACGACACGACGATCGGCTGGCGTTTCGTCAACCCATTGATGAAGAGCCAATACGGCATCGATTCCATGCCCGAGACGGGCGAGAACGTGGCCGAGGACTTCAAGGTCAACCGTGCCGACCAGGACGCGTTTGCCGCGCGCAGCCAGGCGAAAGCCGTCGCCGCGCAGGAGAACGGCCGGCTGGCCAAGGAAATCGTCTCTGTCACCATTCCGCAGCGCAAGGGCGATGCGGTGGTGGTGTCGAAGGACGAGCATCCGCGTCCCGGCACGACGGTCGAGACGCTCGCAAAGCTGGGAACGCCGTTCAGGAAGGAAGGCGGCACGGTGACGGCCGGCAACGCCTCCGGCGTCAATGACGGCGCGGCTGCGCTCATCGTCGCCTCGGAAGCGGCGGTAAAGAAATACGGCCTGATGCCGATCGCGCGCGTGCTCGGCGGTGCGGTGGCCGGCGTGCCGCCGCGCATCATGGGCATGGGCCCGGCGCCCGCATCGAAGAAACTGTGCGCGCGGCTGGGCGTGAAGCCGTCGGATTTCGATGTAATCGAGCTCAACGAAGCCTTTGCCTCCCAGGGCATTGCCGTGCTCCGCGAACTCGGCCTGCCCGAGGACGCGGAGCACATCAACCCGAATGGCGGCGCGATCGCGCTCGGCCATCCGCTCGGCATGTCGGGCGCACGCATCACCGGCACGGCGGCGCTGGAGCTCAAGGAACGTGGCGCAAGCAAAGCGCTGGCGACCATGTGCATCGGCGTCGGCCAGGGCATCGCGATCGCGCTGGAGCGGGTTTAGAACATCCAGTCTTCGACGGCGAGGCCAGGAACATGGGAAAAGGCGCGGTCGCTGGTTACCAGCGTCGCGCCGGCCTCCAGCGCATGAGCGGCAATCAGCATGTCGAGCGGTTGAAGCGATTTTCCGATGCTTCGCATTTCCGCTCGCAGCCGGCCATAGCGCTCGGCGGTCTCTGGCGTCCATGCGAGTATCGAGACACGCTCGAACAATGCGCGGGCCATCGCATGAAGCCTGACTGCTTCTTGACGCAGGGCCAGCCCGTAATTCGTCTCCCCATAAGCGACCGCCGATATCACGAGCGCATCACGGTCGATCTCGACAATCCGGCGGTCGAGTGCGGGGCTTCGCCCGCGCATGAATGCGCTCACCGCGTTCGTGTCGAGCATGAAACGGCGGCTCATGCGAGCGGGTCGTCGCGTTCTTGAACGCCTTGATCGCGATCTTCCATGAATCCTTCCAGCTCTTCTTTCGGGACAAGGGCGCGAAGCCGAAAGAACTTGTCCCAATTCCTCGTCCTTTTCGGCAAGGGTGACAGGACTACGTCGCCCGTCTCGGGATCACGCCTGATGGCGACCTCAGTGTCCTCGAATCGGAACTCGGCAGGCAGGCGCACGGCCTGGCTGCGGCCGTTCATGAACAATTTTGCTGTACGCGGCTTTTCGTTCATCGTCGCTCCCGAGGCTGGTATATACCGTAATATATATCATTGAGGCGAGTTGTGGACAATGATCGTTCGCCACCTCATCCCCGCCGCATCCTCGCCGGCGCTTGGCCGAACGCCTTGGAAAAGGCACGCGAGAAGGCGGCGGCCGAGCCAAAGCCGGTGCGTGCGGCGATGTCGGCCATCGGCTCGGTCGTGTCGAGCACCAGCCGGCGCGCGGCGTTGAGGCGCAGGCGAAGATAGTAGGCGCCGGGCGTCTCGCCGATGGCGCCGGTAAAGAGCTTTTCCAGCGTGCGGGTGGTCACGCCTATACGCCGGGCGATCGCCGAGATCGGCAGCGGCCGGTCGACATGGCTTTCCATCAGCCGGATGGTCTGGGCAAGACGCGGGTCGAAGCCGTCGAGCCGGCCGAGCGAGACGAGCGGTTGCGCGTCGGTCGCCGCGCGCGCCTGATCGTAGATGAAGACGCTGGCGACGTCGAGCGCCACCGCCATGCCGAGGCGCGAGCGCACCAGATGCAGCATCAGGTCGAAGGTCGGCGACGCACCGCCGGCGGTGAAGACCGGGCCGTCGATCACATAGCGGTCCGGCCGGACATCGGCACCGGGAAAGGCGGCGGCGAAATCTTCCAGATCCTCCCAATGCGTCGTTGCCGCGCGTCCCTCCAGCAGGCCGGCGCGGCCAAGTAGCCAGCCCCCGGCTTCGACGCCGCCTATGGCGCTTGCCGCGCGCGCCGCGCGCTGCACGCCCGCCACCAGCGCCGGCGTTGCGGCGAGCCGCGTGCCGAAGCCGCCGACGATGACCAGAACATCGGTGGCCGCATCGGGATCGAATGTGCCGTCAACCGCGACAGGCAGGCCCGAGGTGGTGACGGGCGGTTTCCCGTCCACCGAAACGACGGTCCATTCGAAGGCCGGCGCGCTGCTGACCCGATTGGCGGCACGCAGCGGATCGACAGCCGAGGCGACGCACATGATGGAACAGCCGGAAAAGACGAGAAATGTGAGATGCAGCGGGTCCTCTGCCGGGCGGAAGATGATCGGCTTTTCGTTTTCCATCAATTACAATTCGTAATTCGCAAAGCAATTTGATGCAAGGCGCGCGATGATCCGCCAACGAAATGACAGCGCCGACATCGAAAGATCGGCCCTATCGAAACGAGAGGAACGACCATGCCGCTTGCTCCGAACCGCGACGTCTTCATCACCTGCGCCATTACCGGATCCGGCGGCACGCAGGATCGCAGCCCGCATGTGCCCCGCTCGCCCAGACAGATCGCCGATTCGGCCATTGAGGCGGCGAAGGCGGGCGCGGCGGTCGTCCATTGCCATGTGCGCGATCCCGAAACCGGTGCGCCGCGCCGCGATATCCATCTTTACCGCGAGGTGACGGAGCGCATCCGCGCGGCCGATGTCGATGTGGTGCTCAACCTGACCGCCGGTATGGGCGGCGACGTGACGTTCGGCTCGACCGTAAGCCCCTTGCCGCTCAACGAGGCGGGCACCGACATGATCGGGGCGGCCGAGCGCGTCGAGCATGTGCGCCAGTGCCTGCCGGAGCTCTGCACGCTCGATTGCGGCACGATGAATTTCGCCGAGGCCGACTATGTCATGACCAACACGCCCGGCATGCTGCGCGCCATGGGCGGCATGATGACCGAGATGGGCGTCAAGCCGGAGATCGAGGCCTTCGACACCGGCCATCTGTGGTTGGCCAAGCAACTCGTCTCGGAAGGTGTCTTGAAGCCGGACGCACTGGTGCAGTTGTGCATGGGTGTGCCGTGGGGCGCGCCGGATGACCTCAACACCTTCATGGCGATGGTCAACAACGTGCCCGCCGAGTGGAACTGGTCGGCCTTCGCGCTGGGCCGCAACCAGATGGCCTATGTCGCCGCGGCCGTGCTTGCCGGGGGCAATGTGCGCGTCGGGCTGGAAGACAATCTGTGGCTCGAAAAGGGCGTGCTGGCGACCAACGCGCAGCTTGTCGAGCGCGCCGTGACCATCGTCGAGAATCTCGGCTCACGCGTGATCGGACCGGACGAGGTGCGCAAGAAGCTCAACCTGACCAAGCGCGCGCCCGTGGCGGCGTAGGACGCCTGTCCCTTCAAGCAAGAAAGACTCATTCATGACCACAATCACCAAGGCCGCCGCGATCGGCGGCGGCGTCATCGGCGCGGGATGGGTAGCCCGTCTGGCGCTCAACGGCATCGATGTCGCGATCTTCGATCCCGACCCGCAAGCCGCCCGCAAGGTCGGCGAGGTGATGGAGGGCGCGCGCCGGGCCTATCGGCGCATGGCGCCCGACGGCCTGCCGAAGGAAGGCCGCATCACCTATGCGGCCACGATCGCCGAAGCCGTTGCCGGCGCCGATCTGATCCAGGAGAGCGTGCCGGAGCGTCTCGAGGTCAAGCACAAGGTGCTGGCCGAGATCGACGCACACGCTCCGGCCGAGGCCGTTGTCGGCTCGTCGACATCCGGCATCAAGGCAAGCGACATGCAGAGCGCGATGCAGCGCCCCGAGCGTCTCGTCGTCGCCCATCCCTTCAACCCGGTCTATCTCCTGCCGCTGGTCGAGATCGTCGGCGGCGAGCAAACGTCCGGCCAGGCGGTCGAGCGGGCCCGCGCGCTCTATGCATCGATCGGCATGAAACCGGTCGTCATCCGCAAGGAGATCGAGGCCTTCGTCGGCGACCGGCTGCTCGAGGCCGTGTGGCGCGAGGCGCTGTGGCTGATCAAGGACGACGTCACCACGGTCGAGGAACTCGACGACATCATGCGCTATTCCTTCGGCCTGCGCTGGGCGCAGATGGGTCTTTTCCAGACCTATCGGATTGCCGGCGGCGAAGCCGGAATGCGCCATTTCATGGCCCAGTTCGGCCCCTGTCTCTCCTGGCCCTGGACCAAGCTTATGGACGTGCCGGAACTGACCGACGAACTGGTCGACAAGATCGCCGACCAGTCCGACGAACAGGCCAAGGGCCTTTCGATCCACGAATTGGAACGCATCCGTGACGATAATCTCGTCGCCATGATGGAGGCGCTGTCGAAGGAAAACGACGGCAAGGGCTGGGGCGCCGGCGCTCTCTACAAGGACTTCGTCGAACGCCTCGGCGAGACGAAGGCGAAGAGTGGGGAAGAGTGATGAATTTCGAACTGACCGAAGAACAAAGGCTCATCGTCGAGACCACCCGCGCCTTCGTCGAAAACGAACTCTACCCGCATGAACAGGAGGTCGAGCGCACCGGGCATCTGCGGCCGGAACTCGTCAAGGAATTGCAGGCCAAGGCGATCGAGGCGGGGCTCTATGCCGCCAACATGCCAGAAGAGGTCGGCGGGGCGGGGCTCGATACGCTGACCTGGCTGCTTTACGAAAAGGAGCTCGGCCGCGCCAACTACGCGCTCCACTGGACCTGCGTGGCGCGCCCGTCGAACATCCTGCTGGCCGGTACGGCCGAACAGAAGGAAAAATATCTCTATCCCTGCATTCGCGGCGAGAAATGGGACTGTCTCGCCATGACCGAGCCGGGCGCGGGCTCGGACCTGCGCGGCATGAAGGCGAGCGCGGTGCGTGACGGCGACGACTGGGTCCTGAACGGCACCAAGCATTTCATCAGCCACGCCGACATCGCCGATTTCGCCATCGTCTTCATGGCGACCGGCGAGGAGGACAGCCCGCGCGGCAAGCGCAAGACAATCACCGCATTTTTCGTCGACAAGGGAACGCCGGGCTTTGCCGTGCGCGATGGCTACCGCAACGTCTCGCATCGCGGCTACACCAATTCGGTGCTCGAATTCGACGATTGCCGGTTGCCGAATTCCCAGGTCCTGGGCGAGGTCGACAAGGGCTTCGAGGTCGCCAATTCCTGGCTCGGCGCGACCCGCCTGCAGGTGGCCGCCACCTGTCTCGGCCGGGCCGAGCGCGCGCTGTCCCATGCCATCGACTATGCGGCCGAGCGCAGCCAGTTCGGCCAGCAGATCGGCAAGTTCCAGGGCGTCTCCTTCAAGCTCGCCGACATGGCGACGGAGCTGAAGGCGGCCGAACTGATGACCTGGGAAGGGGGCTGGAAATACGACCAGGGCACCGTCACCGATGCCGACATGGCCATGGCCAAGCTCAAGGCGACCGAGATGCTCGCCTTCGTCGCCGACGAGGCGATCCAGATCCATGGCGGCATGGGGCTGATGGACGACCTGCCGCTGGAACGCATATGGCGCGACGCGCGCGTGGAACGCATCTGGGAAGGCACCAGCGAGATCCAGCGCCACATCATCAGCCGCGCGCTCCTGAGGGCGGTGGGGGGCTAGAGGGGGGTGTGCATGCGCAGACATGACAGACCGCACCGCCTCGAACGCCTTCTCCGCCCGCGCTCGATTGCCGTCTTCGGCGGCGGCTATGCCGCCAATGTCGTCGAGCAGTCGCAGAAAATGGGCTTTGCCGGCGATATCTGGCCCGTCCATCCGAAGAAGGACGAGGTGGCCGGCCGCAAGGCCTATCGCTCGGTCGCCGATCTGCCCGGCGCGCCGGATGCCGCCTTCATCGGCGTCAACCGGCACCTGACGGTCGAGATCGTCCAGGCGCTGCGCGAGCGCGGCGCCGGCGGCGCGGTGTGCTTTGCATCGGGCTTCCTGGAGGCCGGCGCCGACGATGCCGACGGCGAGCGGCTGCAGCGCGAACTGCTTGCGGCGGCGGGCGACATGCCGATCATCGGGCCCAATTGCTATGGGCTGATCAACTATGCCGACGGCGCGCTTTTGTGGCCCGACCAGCATGGCGGTGTGCGGCTGGACGAGGGCGGACGCGGTGCCGCGATCATCACCCAGTCCTCCAACATTGCCATCAACATGACGATGCAGAAGCGCGGCCTGCCGATCGCCTATCTGATGACGGCCGGCAACCAGGCGCAGACGGGCCTGTCGGAAATGGCGCTTGGCCTGATCGAGGACGAGCGCGTCTCGGTGCTCGGGTTGCATATCGAAGGCTTCGATTCGGTGGCCGGTTTCGAGCGGCTTGCCGCCCGGGCGCGTGAACTGGGCAAGCCCATCGTGGCGATGAAGGTCGGCCGCTCGGAGCAGGCACGTCAGGCGACGATCTCGCACACGGCGTCGCTGGCCGGCTCGGATGCGGCCTCGGACGCCTTCCTCAAGCGGCTCGGCATTGCCCGGCTCGACACGATGCCGTCCTTCATGGAGGCGTTGAAGCTGTTGCATCTCGGCGGGCCGCTCGGCGGCTACAGGCTCTCCTCGATGAGCTGTTCGGGCGGCGAGGCGTCGCTCATGGCCGACGCGGCACAAGGCCGGCGCGTCCACTATCCGCGCCTGAGCGAGGCCCACCGCGCGTCGGTCAAGTCGACGCTCGGGCCATTGGTCGCGGTGGCCAATCCGCTCGACTATCACACCTTCATCTGGAACGACGAGCCGGCCATGACGGCGACCTTTTCGGCGATGGTGTCGGGCGGCTTCGACCTCAACATGCTGGTGATGGACTTCCCGCGCGGCGACCGCTGTTCGGACGCCGACTGGTGGCCGACGATCCGCGCCTACGAACGGGCGTTGAAGGACAACGCCGCGCGTGGCGCCATTGTTGCCGCGCTGCCGGAAAACCTGCCGGAAGATTATCTCGGCGGACTGATGGAGCGCGGCATCGTCCCGCTGATGGGCATTGCCGAGACGATCGATGCGGCCGAGGCGGCGGCGTTCATCGGCGAGGCGTGGAAGCGCCCTCCCACCTCCCACTTGAGGGGAGGCCGGACCGCAGGTCCGGGTGGTGATGCGCCGAACACCCCGGACGAAGCCGAGGCCAAGGCGCTGCTGGCCGGTGCCGGCCTTGCGGTGCCGCCCGGTCTTCGCGCCGCCGATGCCGAGGAAGCCGCGGCGGCTGCCGAGCGCATCGGCTTTCCGGTCGCGCTCAAGGCGCTCGGGCTGGCGCACAAGTCCGAACATGACGCGGTGAAGCTGAACCTCGCCGACGCCGAGTCGGTGCGCCAGGCGGCAGACGCGCTCGAAGGTCTCGGCAACGGCCTCTATGTGGAGCGCATGGCCGAGGGCGGCGTGGCCGAGCTGATTGTCGGGATCACCCGCGATCCGCTCTTCGGTCCGGTCATGACGCTCGGCTCGGGCGGCGTGTTCGTGGAACTCCTCAAGGACAGCGCGACCGTGCTTTTGCCGGCGGATCGCTCGCAGATCGAGGCAAGCCTTCGCTCGCTCAAGATGTTCCCGCTGCTCGACGGCTATCGCGGCCGGCCGAAGGCGGATATCGCAGCCGCCGTCGAGGCCATTGCCGGCATTGCCGGTTTCGCGCTCGAACATGCCGACCGCCTGTCGGAACTCGACATCAACCCGCTTATCGTGTGCGGCGAAGATCAGGGCGCGTGGATTGCCGACGCGCTGATGGTTTTCGCCTCTGTCTCCGCTGAAGGGCGGGGATGAGCGTGCGCCCGCAGCCAAAGGAGAATTCAATGTCCGATGTGATCAAGACCCGCCGCGAAGGCGGGATCCTGGAAGTCACGCTCGACCGGCCGAAGGCCAATGCCATCGACCTCGCCACCTCGCGTGCCATGGGCGAGACCTTCAAGGCGTTCCGCGACGACGCGCAACTGCGCGTCGCCATCGTCAAGACGGCGGGCGAAAAGTTCTTCTCCGCCGGCTGGGACCTGAAGGCGGCTGCCTCCGGTGATGCGGTCGACGGCGATTATGGCGTCGGCGGTTTCGGCGGGCTGCAGGAGCTCATCGACATGAACAAGCCGGTGATCGCGGCCGTCTCCGGCATGGCGGTCGGCGGCGGTTTCGAACTCGCCTTGTCCTGCGACCTGATCTATGCGGCCGACCATGCCTCCTTCGCGCTGCCGGAGATCAAGGCTGGCACGCTGGCCGATGCCGCGACGATCAAGCTGCCGAAGCGCATTCCCTATCATGTCGCCATGGACATGCTTTTGACCGGCCGCTGGATGGATGCCCAAGAGGCGCTTCGCTGGGGGCTGGTCAACGAGATTGTGCCGTCCGAAAAGCTCGAGGAGCGCGTCTGGGAGGTGGCCCGGCTTCTCGCCGGCGGGCCGCCGCTCGTCTTCGCAGCCATCAAGGAGGTGGCCCGCGAGGCGGAGGCGATGGGCTTCCAGGAGGCGATGAACTGGATCACCAAGCGCAAGTTCCGTACGGTCGATGCGCTTTACGACTCCGAAGACAATATGGAAGGCTTCAGGGCGTTTGCAGAGAAGAGGGACCCGGTGTGGAAGGGGAAGTAAGGCTGGGCGCAAGGTCCCCTTCCCCCGTGAGGGGAGGGTCAGGTGACTGATTATTCCAAGCTCATCGATGCGGAGACCTGGGCGTTCATCGACCGCACGAACGCTTTCTATCCGCCCGATACGACCGACTATACGATCGACCAGCAGCGCGCGGTCTACGACCGCATGTGCCGCGAATTCTTTGCCGGCTACCCCGACAGCGTGACGGCCGAGACGACGGCGGTCGAGACGGCGGCGCATGACATCACGATCCGCATCTATCGCTCGGCGACTGCCGGCCATTCCGCAGTGGTGCTCTATTTCCACGGCGGCGGCTTCATCCTCGGCGGGCTCGAAAGCCATGACGACGTGTGCGCCGAGCTTTGCCAGCGCACCGGGTTCGAGGTGGTGGCGGTCGACTATCGCCTGGTGCCCGAGCACGTCCATCCCGCTGCATTCGACGATGCGATGCGCGCATATCGGTGGGCAGCGGACCGCGATGCCCGGCCGATCCTGCTGTGCGGGGATTCCGCCGGCGGCAATCTGGCCGCTGCCGTGGCGCATCGCGCGCGCGATCATGCGCGTGTCCCCGTCGGCCAGGTGCTGATCTATCCGGGGCTCGGCGGAGACATGTCCGCCGGCTCCTATGTCACCCATGCCGCCGCCCCGATGCTGACGGTGCGCGACCTCGAATTCTACGGCAGGCTGCGCAGCGGTGGGTCCGATAGTGCCGGCGACGCCACCTATGCGCCGCTTGCCGATTCGGATTTCGCGCGCCTGCCGCCCTCTGTTGTTATCACGGCTGAATGCGACCCGCTTTCCTCCGATGGGCAAGACTATCGCGACAGGGTGCTTGCGGCCGGCGGCAAGGCAGTGTGGTTCGAGGAAACGGGGCTGGTCCATGGCTATCTGCGCGCACGCCACACGGTCGCGCGGGCGGCGGTGAGTTTCGAGCGCATCGTCGCGGCGGTGAGGGCGCTCGGGAACGGAGAATGGCCCTACTGATCGGGGACGTATAGGCATGAACCTGCCCGCCGCCCCAAGAATTGCCGCAATCATGACTAATCCGTCGAACCCACTTGCGGGGGGCGCATGAGGGAACCGGCCATATAGGCCGGGGGATTGCGCCGGATGATTTTCAGGACATTGATGTGGACGGGCCTCGGCGCCCTTTTTCTCGCGCTGGCGGCCTGCGGCACGACGGGCAAGGTGGCATCGAGTGCCGGCGCGTCGTCGCGGGCAACCGGCTATCTGGCCGAGATCAGGCGGGCCAACGGCATGTCTGCCGCGTCGCCCGACGGCCAGCTGGAGCGCGCGGCCCTGGCCCAGGCGCGCTATATGGCCGAGACATCCTCCATGAAGCACACGACCCGTTTCGGGCGCGATTTCCGCTCGCGCATGAAGGCCGGCGGGGTCAACGGGCCGGCGGCCGAGAACATCGCCCACGGCACGGCCGATCTCGGGCGCGTATTTTCGATGTGGAACAACTCGCCGCCACATCGCCGCAACATGCTCGACCCGCGGCTCCACCGGTTCGGTCTGGCCTATGCGACGGACGGCGCAGGCGATCATTTCTGGGCGCTGATGCTCGGGCGATAGAGTAGCGCCTATTCGAGAAACGGCTTTGCCTTCATCGTCTCCGGCACCGCCACGCCGAGCCGCGTCAGGATCGTCGGCGCGAGCTGCAACTGGTCGAGAAGCACATCCTGGTCGGGCCCTTTTGCCGGACCGAAATAATAAAGCGCGAAATCCTGCTGCGCGTCCTCGCGCCCGCCATGATGGCCGCGCTCGGTCTGGCCGTGATCGGCCGTGACGATGACCTCGTAGCCGGCTTCGCGCCATTGCGGCAGGAAGGCGGCGAGCATGGTGTCCATGACGGCGACGGCATGATCCATCTCGATACAATCATGGCCGAAGCGGTGTCCCATGGAATCCAGCGTGCAGGTGTGCAGGATGCCGTAATCGATGGCGTCGCGCAGCGCCAGCCGTGTGAGCGTGGCGAAGAGGTCGACGTCGGACGGAGTCATCTGGTTGGCATGACCATAGCCGGTCATGGTGTGAAAGCGACCATGCGTGATCGGCCCGCCCGGCTCGTCATATTCGATGTCGCGCACCATGTCGAAGGGATGGCGGTTGAAGAATTCCGACCAATAGGAATGGGTGACGGCGCCGGTCGTTCCGCCCGCCCTGGTCACTTCGGAAAAGATGTCGGGCTGGGCGACCCGAAAGCGCTGTTCGTTCGACAGGATGCGGTGCACCTGCGGCGGCACGCCGGTGTGGATGGAGGCGTAGCAGCAGGCCGACATGGACGGCAGGACGGAGCGCATCTTCCACACGCGCGCCTCGCCCGACTGCACCCAGCCCTCGAGATTGCCCATCAGGCGGCGCCAGTTGCGCCACGGCACGCCGTCGAGAACGATGAGGAGAAGTTTTGCGGACAGGGGCATGAATTTCGGCGGTCAATTGCGGAGAACTGAGGGTGCGCGCACTCGCTCTTGCTTGCTGGCGAGAGGGCGTGGCATGGGATGCAAGATCGTGGTCGGCTAATCGGGACTCAATTGCCCGCGCTTTCCATCTTGCGCCCGGCGATCGCCTTTTCCAGCCAGCCGATTTCCATTTCGGGAACGGAGGACAGGAGAAGGTCGGTATAGTCGTCGAAGGGCGGCTTGAGCACTTGCGACTTGGGGCCGTAGCGCACCACCTCGCCGCGATACATGACCGCGATCGAATCGGCGATCGAGCGCACCGTCGCCAGGTCGTGGGTGATGAAGAGATAGGCGACCTCTTCCTGCGCCTGCAGTTCCAGGAGCAGCTTCAGGATGCCGTTGGCCACCAGCGGATCGAGCGCGCTTGTCACCTCGTCGCAGATGATCAGGTTCGGCCGCGCCGCCAGCGCACGGGCAATGCATACGCGCTGCTTCTGGCCGCCGGAGAGCTCGGCCGGGTAGCGGTCGAGAAAACCCTCGCCCATCTCGATCTTGTCGAGCAGTTCGGCCACGCGCTTGTCGCGCTCGGCGCCGCGCATGCCGAAATAGAATTCCAGCGGCCGGCCGATGATGGTTCCCACCGTCTGGCGCGGGTTCATCGCCACGTCGGCCATCTGGTAGATCATCTGCAGTTCGCGCAGGTCGTCCTTGGTGCGCTCGGCCAGGCGAGGGGAAAGGGCACGTCCGGCAAACATGACATTGCCTTCGCGCGGCGGCAAAAGCCCCGTGATGGCACGCGCCAGGGTCGACTTGCCGGAGCCGGATTCGCCGACCACGGCCAGCGTCTGGCCGGGATAGATGTCGACGGAAATGTTCTTCAGGACATCCACGTCGCCGGAATAGGACGCCGTCACATTATTGACCGACAGAACCGGCGCGCCGCTCTGCTCCTTTTCCTTGTGCACGATCTCGCGCACCGAGACGAGCTGGCGCGTATAGTCCTCGCGCGGCGCATGGATGATCTGCTCCGTCTTGCCGCTTTCGACCGTCTTGCCGTGGCGCAGCACCATGATCTCGTCGGACACCTGCGCCACGACCGCCAGGTCGTGGGTGATGTAGAGTGCGGCCACGCCGGTGTCGCGGATGGCGTCCTTGATCGCCGCCAGCACGTCGATCTGCGTCGTCACGTCGAGGGCCGTCGTCGGCTCGTCGAAGACGATCAAGTCCGGTTCGGGGCACAGAGCCATGGCCGTCATGACGCGCTGAAGCTGACCGCCCGAGACCTGGTGGGGATAACGCGAGCCGATCGATTCGGGGTCGGGCAGGCTGAGTTTGCGGAAAAGCGCGACCGCCTTTTCCTCGGCTTCCGCACGCGTGGCGACGCCGTGCTGCAGGGCCGATTCCACGACCTGGTCCATGAGCTTGTGCGCCGGGTTGAAGGCGGCCGCGGCCGACTGCGCGACATAGCAGACCTCGCGCCCGCGCAGCTTGCGCAGACCGCGCGTGCCGACCTTCAAAATGTCGCGGCCGTTGACGAGGACCTGGCCGCCGGTGATCCGCACGCCGCCGCGTCCGTAGCCCATCGGGGAGAGCCCGATGGTCGACTTGCCGGCGCCGGATTCCCCGATCAACCCGAGCACCTTGCCCTTTTCCAGCATCAGCGAGACACCATCGACGATGGTGACGTCGTGCGGATCCTCGCCGGGCGGATAGACCGTCGCCTCGATCTTCAGGTCTCGAATGTCGAGCAGAGCCGCGGCGGCGCCATCGGGGCGCGTTTCATGATCAGCCATTACCGCGGCCTCCCTTGAGATCGGTCGTGCGGTTCAAGACCCAGTCGGCGACCAGGTTGACGGAGATCGCCAGCGCCGCGATCGCGGCCGCCGGTATGAGGGCGGCGGGAATGCCGAAGACGATGCCCTCCTTGTTCTCCTTCACCATGCCGCCCCAGTCGGCGTCGGGCGGTTGCACGCCGAGGCCGAGAAAGGAGAGCGCCGAGAGAAAAAGCACCGCATAGATGAAGCGCAGGCCGAGCTCCGATATGAGCGGCGACAGCGCGTTGGGCAGGATTTCGCGGAAGATGATCCACGTGCGCCCTTCGCCGCGCAGCTTTGCCGCTTCGACGAAATCCATGACGTTGATGTCGACGGCGACGGCGCGTGACAGGCGGTAGACGCGCGTGGAGTCCAGAATGCCCATCACGACGATGAGAACCAGGATGGTGGACGGCAGCACCGAAAGCACCACCAGACCGAAGATCAGGGTGGGAATGGACATCAAGAGATCGACGAAGCGCGACATCACCATGTCGAACCAGCCGCCGACGACCGCGGCGGTGAAGCCGAGGATCGCACCGAGCGAGAAGGACAGCGCCGTTGCCATGACGGCGATGAAGACCGTGGTGCGGGCGCCGAAGATCATGCGCGAAAGAAGATCGCGGCCGAGATTGTCCGTTCCCAGCCAATGCTGGGCCGACATCGGTTCCCAGACGTCGCCGACGATCTCGCCCATGCCGTGCGGAGCGAGCAGGGGCGCGAAGATGGCGACGAAGGCGAACAGCGCGGTGAGAACGAGGCCGATCAGCGCGCCAATCGGGATATGTTTGAGATCAAGCATCATCGCCCCCTATTTCGGATGCCTGAGCCGCGGATTGGCGACGATCGCCGCGATGTCGGCGATGATGTTGAGGCTGATGTAAACGGCGGCGAAGATGAGGCCGACCGCCTGCACCACCGGCACGTCACGCTTGGCCACGTGGTCGACCAGATACTGCCCCATGCCGGGATAGACGAAGATGACTTCCACCACCACGACGCCGACGACGAGGAAGGCCAGATTGAGCATGACCACATTGATGATCGGCGCGATGGCATTGGGGAAGGCATGCTTGCGGATGATGTCGAAGGCCGACAGGCCCTTCAGTTCCGCCGTCTCGATATAGGCCGACTGCATGACATTGAGGATCGCCGCACGTGTCATGCGCATCATGTGCGCCAGCACGACCAGCGTCAGCGCCGTCGCCGGCAGGGCGATCGCCTTCATGCGATCGAGAAACGGCATGCCGTCATAGACCGTCGAGATGCCCGGAAACCATTGCAGTTTCACGGCGAAGAAATAGACGAGCAGGTAGCCGATGAAGAATTCCGGCAGCGAGGTCGAGGCCAGTGCGAAGCCCGAGATCGCCTTGTCGACGGGGCCGTTGCGGTAGCGCACCGCGATCAGGCCCAGCGAGACCGCCAAAGGGATCGAGACGACCGCCGCCCAGAAGGCGAGAAACAGCGTGTTCTGCAGCCGGCCGCCGAGCGAGGTAGCGATGTCCTGGCCGCTGGTCAGCGCGGTGCCGAGGTCGCCGGTCAGAATGCCGCCGAGCCACTTGAAATAGCGTATGTAGGCCGGGTCGTTGAGGCCGAGCTCCTCGCGCAGATTGGCGAGCGCCTGCGGCGTTGCCTGGTTGCCGAGGATGGACTGGGCCACGTCGCCGGGCAGGATCTGGGTGCCGACGAAGATCAGGACCGAGACCGCAAAGAGAAGCAGGATGCCCAGCGCAACGCGCTGGGCAATGAGCCTGAGGATCGGTGAATCCATGGATCAACGGCCCCTCAGGCCGTCAACCAGCACTTCACCAGTGCATGTCCGTTCATCATCTCCTGCGCCGGGTGGTTTTCCCAGCCTTCCACCTTGGCGCCGGTGGCGTCGATGAAGTCGTTGAACATCGGCAGGATCAGCCCGCCATCGTCGCGCACCATCAGTGCCGCATCGCGATACATCTGCTTGCGCTTGGCCTCGTCGAGCTCTCCGCGCGCGGCGAGGATCAGCTTGTCGAAAACCTCGTTGAAGAAGCGCGTGTCGTTCCAGTCGGCATTCGACAGATAGGCCGTCGAATACATCTGGTCCTGCGTCGCCCGGCCGCCCCAATAGGAGGTCGAGAAGGGCTGCTTGTTCCACACTTCCGACCAGTAGCCGTCGCCAGGCTCGCGTTTGACCTCGATGGTGATGCCGGCCTTGGCGCAGCTCTGCTGGTAGAGCTGGGCGGCATCGACGGCGCCGGGGAAGGCGACGTCGGAGGTTCTGAGCAGGACCGGGCCTTCATGGCCGGACTTCTTGAAGTGGAAGGCCGCCTTGTCGGTGTCGAACGGACGCTGTTCGATGTCGTCGGAAAACAGCGGATAGGCCGCGTTGATCGGGAAATCGTTGCCGATCGAGCCGTAGCCGCGAAGGATCGTCTCGACCATCCCCTCGCGGTCCATTGCATATTTGAGCGCCAGCCGCAGATCGTTGTTGTCGAACGGCGCGGTGTTGCAATGCATGATGAAGACGTAATGGCCGCGGCCGGAGACGTTGCGGATCGTGACGCCGGGCACGCGCTTGACGAGATCGACGATCTTCGGCTCGACGCGGTTGATCATGTGCACCTGGCCGCCCTGCAGGGCGGATGTGCGCGCGGTCGCGTCGTTGATGACGATGATCTCGATCTGATCGGCATGGCCCATCTTGTCGCCCTGCCAGTAATTGGCGAAGCGCTCGCCGCCCTGGCGCACGCCGGGCTCGTTGACGCTGACCTTGTAGGGGCCGGCGCTGATGCCGGCAGTCGGATCGTCCTTGCCGCCATTCGGCTGGATGATGAGATGGTAGTCGGCCATCAGATAGGGCAGGTCGGCATTCGGCTCCTTGAGTTCGACAATGACCTCGTCGCCACTCGCCTTCATGGTGTCGATGCCCTGCATGACACCAAGCGCGCCGGATTTCGACGCCTCGTCGGAGTGGCGCTCCAGCGTTGCCAGAACATCCTCGGGCGTCACCGTCTTGCCGTTGTGGAACTCCACGTCCTTGCGGATCTTGAAGGTCCAGGTCTTGGCGTCGTCGGACGCGCCGATTTCCTCGGCGATGCGGTTCTCGTATCCGCCGTCTGGGGTCAATTCGACAAGCGTCTCGCCCCAGCACTTGCCGAAGCTGAAGGACACCTGGCTGAGGAAGCTCGCCGGATCAAGGCTGTTGGTCGCTTCGCCGCCCTGCATTCCGGCCTTGAGAAAGCCGCCCTTTTGCGGCCCGGCCGCCCTGGCCGCGCTGCCGAGCAAAGTGCTGGCGAAGGTCGATGTGACGCCGAGCGCTGCGGCGCGGCCCAGGAAATCGCGTCGGTTCATCTTGCCGAGTGCGACGCGGCGGCTCAGGAATTCGAGTTCTTTGGACATGAAGGTTGTTCCTCACTCTTGAATGTGTTGCCCCTCGGACCCGCTATCGGGCCTCTTTTGTCAGGAATATTGGCGCTATTGTCGCGACTGCGGCAAGGCCCCATGCGACATTTCTTGGCGTAATCGGTGTCGCTGGAGTGCACCAGGGCGGGGCGATCAGATATGGTTGCGTTGAATCTCCTCGACAAAATCTCTTTCAAAGACAAGCGTATCGCCCTCATAGGCTTCGACGCGCCCGGTCAAATGGAATGTATGGCGCTCCGACGTCATGCGTGTGAACGTCTCGGTGCGCACGCTCCAGTCGCCGCGGGCGAGCGTTTCGGTCCAATGCGTTTCGCCCTGCGCCGACAGCGGATTGTCAGGATGGATCGACCATGTCTCGCGCGCCACGCTGCCGTTTGCCAGGCCGTGATCGAGATCGCGAAGCTCGCCGAAATCGTCTTCGATCCGCAAGGTGACGCGGCCGGTTTCGGCGTCGCGTTCGACTTGTCGGCTGTTGGACGGTTTGCGCAATGTCTCCGTCGCCCAGGGCGTTGCGCCTTCCGGTTCCTTGAACGTCCATTCGTCGCCGGCGCCGGCCGGCCGCACGGGGAGATCGAGCGCGCCCTCGTGCAGCGTCAGCATCACCGGCTCGGGCGCCGACCACACCATCGGCCAATAGGTCGATGAAACGGCCACCCGCAGGCGA
Organism: Mesorhizobium xinjiangense; assembly: GCF_009749525.1. Taxonomy (GTDB): domain Bacteria; phylum Pseudomonadota; class Alphaproteobacteria; order Rhizobiales; family Rhizobiaceae; genus Mangrovimarina; species Mangrovimarina xinjiangensis. The sequence continues at coordinate 172,097 of NZ_WOAC01000005.1, forward strand.
TGGCCGGGCTTGATCGAATAGGCGACGTCGTCGAGCTTGAGCGTGATCTCCATCACCTCGCCCGGTGCGACGGGCTGCGGAAACTCGTGGCTTTCGCGATGGGCGAGATTGAGAACGCCGTAGGTGATGCGTGTCGAGCCGCCGTCGGGCTGCACGTCGCACAGGCGCACGGCGACCATGGCCTGGGGCCGATCGGCTGAAAGCTTCAGCCGGATGACCGCTCCGCCGACAATGTCGAAGGCCTCGTCGAGGGGCGCAGTGTCGAAACAGGCCGATTTCTCGTCGTCGACGCGCTGGTCGCCCGGCAGGTCGGGGCCGGCCCAGATGGCGCAATACTCGCCGCCGGCAACGCCGCAATCCTGCCGCGATGCGATCTCGACGGCGAGGTCGCCGACCGCGCTGTCGCCAAGCGTGCCGTCGCGGCCGAGATGGAACTGCCTGGTCGGGATCGCGGGCGAGGGCCATTGCGCCTCGGCGATCCAGCGGCCGGGCCGTTCGTCGTACCATTCGCGCGGCGGCACGGAATCCATCAGGTAAAGCCGCATTGCCGGGTCGTCCTCGACGCCCGTCGGTTCGTCCTTCAGCCAGTGGTCCCACCAGCGCAGCGCTTCCTGCAGGAAGCCGATTGCCGGCTGCGGTACGGCGAAATGCGGATATTTGTGAATCCAGGGTCCGACGATGCCCTTTGCCGGTGCCTTGAGATTGCCGACGATACGCGAAACGGCGTTCTTGTAGCCGTCGCCCCAGCCGCCAATGGCGAGCGTGGCGGCCTTGACTTGCGCATAATCCTCGCAGATCGAGCCGTGTTTCCAATAGGCGTCGCGGGTCTGATGGGACAGCCAGATGGCCGGGAAAAACGGCTCGTTTTCCAGCCGGTCGAGCCACATTTCGCGCCACTTCTCACCGACGAGCGCCGGATCCGGAGGGCGCGAGGAGTAGGAGAACATGGTCGCGCCCCACCCCTGGTTCTCGTTAAGCAGCAGCCCGCCCTTGTAGTGAATGTCGTCGGCGTAGCGGTCGTCGGTCGAGCACAGCGTGATGATGGCCTTCAGCGCCGGCGGCTGCAGCGCCGCCACCTGAAGCGAATTGAAGCCGCCCCAGGAAATGCCCATCATGCCGACATTGCCGTTGCACCAGGGCTGGGCCGCCACCCAGGCGATGACGTCGCAGGCGTCCTGCAATTCCTGCGGCGTGTATTCGTCCGCCATCAGGCCTTCGGAATCGCCGTTGCCGCGCATGTCGACGCGGATCGAGGCGTAGCCGTTTCCGGCAAAATAGGGATGGGTGAGATTGTCGCGCGCCGTCGTGCCGTCACGCTTGCGATAGGGCAGATGTTCCAGGATCGCAGGGACCGGCTTGTCCGTCGCGTCCTTCGGCATCCACACCCGTGCCGAAAGCCGGCAGCCGTCCGGCATGACGATCCCGAGATCGGGGAATTCGACGACTTCTCTTGGAAAATCCTTGATGGTCTTCATACGTGCCCCTGTACGGGGCGCTAAGAGGCATAATGTGGCTGGCGATGCAACCCCTTGTCAGGGAAGGACGGGGTCGGACACGCGGTCGTCCACAAATGAGGATTGGCTGCTGTTTCGTCGGCCGAAATCTTGAATAGTGCTTTTTTGAGTGCTATTTATCGTATGATTAGTGGAGCCATAAACATGCCGCATCGTGTTCTCGCGGAGGTCACCGCCAGCGTTTCGGAACTGAAACGAAATCCCATGGGAACCGTTGCAGCAGGCGACGGATTTCCCGTGGCGATTCTCAATCACAACCAGCCGGCCTTCTATTGCATCCCTGCCGAGGTCTTCGAGGCGATGATGGAGCGGATGGAGGATTTCGAACTGAACGCGATTGCGGACGCCCGAAAGGACGAGCCGCGCATCCGCGTCGATCTCGATGAAGTATGAGGTCGAGTTCCTCACCACTGCGTTGAAGGAGTGGAAGGCGCTCGACGCGAATACCCGAGAGCAGTTCCGCAAGAAGCTCAAGGAACGCCGCAATCAACCGAGGGTCCCGTCGGCGAAATTGCATGGTGCGCATGATCGCTACAAGATCAAGCTGCGCAGCGCCGGCTACCGGCTGGTCTACGAAGTCCAGGACCAGCGCGTGGTGATCATTGTCATCGCTGTGGGAAAGCGGGACCGCCTGGCGGTTTACCGGGCCGCGGCGCGGCGATAAGGCTTCATATCGCTCCTGTCACCGCAGCGGGATATCGTTGTCCGCCTTGCTGTCCTGATAGCGCGCCGACAGCGTGTCGTATTTGGCCGCGATGCGGGCGATGCGTTCTTCCAGGCGCTCCCGGTCCGGCCCGGGCAGGCCGCGCACAAGCTTGGGGATCGAATAGCTCTTCCAGAAGGCGTTTTCGGCGTTGTAGCCGCCGGGGTCGAGGGTGAAGACTTCCTTCAGGATCTTCAGGTCGTGCGGAATGGCGAAGGAATCGCGCGAATCCTCGTGGCTGAAAAGGTAGTAGAAATTGTCGAAACCGGTCCAGGTAATGGCCGACAGGCAGAGCGAGCAGGGCTCGTGCGTGGCCAGGAAGATGCAGTCGCTCGTTGCCGGCCGTTCGCTCCCTGGCTGCTCGTAGAAGCGCTTAAGCGCATGCACCTCGCCGTGCCAGAGCGGATTTTCGATCTCGTTGTTGGTCTCGGCAAGAACGAGCGAGCCGTCGGCCTTGTTTACAATCGCGGCGCCGAAGAGCTTGTTGCCCTCGGCCACGCCGCGCTCGGTCATGGGAATGATGTCGAACTCGATGACGTCGAGAAGACGGTCGATGAGGGCGGTGTCCGTCATGGCGTGACCTTTCACGGAAGCTGGATTTCCCAGGGTTCGACGAAATGGAATTCTTCCAGATTGTCGCCCTCGCCGCCACGGTCGACCACCAGGAAATCCTGTGGCTGGCCGATCGGGGTCAGCACGCCGTGCCAGACGTTGCGGTGATAGTTCACGCCCTGGCCGGGTGCGGTGAGGAAGGCGTGCGGTGTGCCGGGACCGTCCGGGCCGTCATGGCAGACGACGACGAGAAATGGCCGCAGCGACAAGGGCATGAAGGCCTGGCTGCCCAGCGGGTGGCGCTCCACCATGGTCAGCGTCAGCGGCAATTCATAGGGCGTGGCCTTGAAGAGGGAGATCAGGACGTGGGCGTTCGGCCCTTCCGCCTCGGCCCTGGCAAGACCGTGAAAGCGCTCGCATTTGCCGTTGTTGATCGGAAAATGGTTCTCCCAGTCGGTGTCGAGCACGTCGCCGAAGGGGGCGAAGGCCTCGCGCGTCAGCGGCCGGGCGGTGATGATGCGGGTCATGGTGCCGACGCCCCTACGATGATTCTTTGAGCCTTGCGCCCTTCGGCACCCCCCTCTGTCCTGCCGTGCATCTCCCCCGCAAGGGGGGAGATTGGCTTGCGTGGGGCGCACCGCTTTGCTCTGCAACGGTGGAGATTGGCCGAAGCGGTCATGACGGTCTGTTCTCCCCCCTTGTGGGGGAGATGGCCGGCAGGCCAGAGGGGGGTGTCAAAGAGCGGTAAACTATGTCCAGTCTCACCTGCCGAACCCTCCCAGCTTCGCATGCCGGTTGACGTCCTTGTAGAGCAGGTAGCGGAACTTGCCCGGCCCTCCAGCATAGCAGGCCTGCGGGCAGAAGGCGCGCAGCCACATATAGTCGCCGGCCTCGACCTCCACCCAGTCCTGGTTGAGCCGATAGACCGCCTTGCCCTCGAGCACATAGAGCCCGTGCTCCATGACATGGGTCTCGGCAAACGGGATCACCGCGCCCGGCTCGAAGGTGACGACGGTGACATGCATGTCGTGGCGTATGTCGGCGGGATCGACGAAGCGCGTGGTCGCCCATTTGCCGTCGGTGCCCGGCATCGGGTCGGGCGCGATGTCGGCCTCGTTGGCGAAAACCGGTTCGGGCAGGTCGATGCCGTCGACCGCTTCATAGGCCTTGCGGATCCAGTGGAAACGGCAGGGTGCGGCGCCTTCGTTGCGCACGCTCCAGTCGGAGGCCGGCGGGATGAAGGCATAACCGCCCGGCCGCATGACGAGTTTCGTGCCGGCGAGCGTCACGGCGAGTTCGCCTTCGACGAGGAACAGGATACCCTCGGCCTGTCCGTCGAGTTCCGGGCGCGTGGAGCCGCCGCCCGGCTGGACCTCCATGATGTATTGCGAAAACGTCTCGGCGAAACCGGACAGCGGGCGCGAGAGCACCCAAAGCCGGGTCCTGTCCCAGAACGGCAGATAGCTGGTGACGATGTCGCTCATCACGCCCTTGGGGATGACCGCGTAGGCGTCGGTGAAGACCGCGCGGTCGGTGAGCAACTGCGTCTGCGGCGGCAGGCCGCCCGTCGGCGCGTAATAGGTTCGGCCAGGCATTGTCTTGTCCATCACATTCATCAGTTCACCCGTCTATGCAGGGAGCATGTCCTTGAGCCTGAGCAGCGCGATGCGTTCGACCTGCCGGCAAGCTGTGGCGAATTCGCTCTCGCGGTCGTTGGCGATGCGCTTTTCGAAGGCCGCAAGGATTTCGTCCTTCGTCAGCCCCTTCACCGCGATGATGAAGGGAAAGCCGAATTTTTCGACATAAGCGGAATTGAGCGCGGAGAAGCGTTCGCGCTCGGCGTCGGTGAGCGCGTCGAGCCCGGCGGAAGCCTGTTCCTTCGCCGAATCCGATGTCAGGCGCTTCGCCTCGGCGAGCTTGCCGGCAAGATCGGGGTGGGCCGTCAGGACGCCCAGCCTTTCGTCCTCGCCGGCAGAGCGGAAGGCCCGGCAGAGCGCGTTGTGCAGGCCGCCGGCGGAGTCGTGTGCCGCGCCGAGCTCGAGCTTGAACGCCCGCTCCGCGATCCAGGGCGAATGCTCGAAGATACCACCGAACCTGGCCACGAAGTCCTCGCGGGCCATGCGCGATGGCCGCAGCGCTTGTGGCTGGTAGGGATGGTTGGCGCGCCAGTGCTCGGCGATGTCGATGCGCCGGGCAATCCACACCTTGTCGTGGCTTTTGACATAGTCGATGAAGCGCTTGAGCGCTGCCGCGCGTCCCGGCCGGCCGACAAGGCGGCAATGCAGGCCGATATTCATCATCTTCGCGCACCCGGCCTCGCCTTCGGCATAGAGCGTGTCGAAGGCGTCCTTCAGATAGGTGAAGAACTGGTCGCCCGTATTGAAGCCCTGCGGGGTGGCCAAACGCATGTCGTTGGCGTCGAGCGTATAGGGTATGACGAGTTGCGGCGCGACCGCATTGCCATGGCCGTCATGATCGAGCCAGTAGGGCAGGTCGTCGTCATAGGTGTCGGATATATAAGTAAACCCGCCTTCCTCGCAGGCAAGCTTGACCGAATTGACCGAGGTCCGGCCGAGATAGAGCCCCGTTGGCCGCTCGCCGACGACCTCCGTGTGCAGGCGGATCGCTTCGAGGAGATCGCGCCGCTCGTCGTTCTCATCGTGGTCGCGATAGTCGATCCATTTCAGCCCGTGCGAGGCGATTTCCCAGCCAGCCTCCTGCATGGCGGCCATCTGGTCGGGCGAGCGCGCAAGGGCAGCGGCGACGCCATAGACCGTGACCGGCACCTCGGCCTGCGTGAACATGCTATGCAGCCGCCAGAAGCCTGCGCGCGCGCCGTATTCATAGATCGATTCCATGTTCCAGTGGCGCTTGCCCGGCCACGGTGCGGCACCGACGATCTCCGACAGGAACGCCTCGGACGCCGCGTCGCCGTGCAGGATGCAGTTTTCGCCGCCTTCCTCGTAATTGACCACGAACTGCACGCAGATCCTGGCCCCGCCCGGCCATTTCGGGTCCGGCGGGTGGGCGCCGTAGCCGCACATGTCGCGGAAATATCGGGGTGCCTGCATGAAAATATGTCCTGCACGTTACTCTGGATCGAGCTTAGCAAAGGGGGCGTTCCACATACCTCATAAAATATTTGAAAGTCTTTTGGGCGCCAGTTTGCCCTGCAGGCCTTTGCATTCGTGGAATTTGCCGCACAATCTGCGGGATTTTGAATTGTGGGTATGGGAAGAGGAAAGTGTAGCATGGCCGCGAACGGCAAACTGACGACCCACGTGCTCGATACCGCATCTGGAAGGCCGGCCGCCGGGTTGAAGATCGCGCTCTACCGCGTGAGCGGCAATTCGCACAGGAAGCTGAAGGAGGTGGTCACGAATGCGGATGGCCGCTGCGATGCGCCGCTGCTGGAGGGCAAAGCTTTTCAGACCGGCCAGTACGAGCTGATCTTCTTTGCCGGCGACTATCTGCGCGCTGCCGGAACCAAGCTGCCGGAGCCAGCCTTCCTCGATCAGGTGCCGATCCGCTTCGGCATGGCAGAGGAAAGCCATTATCATGTGCCATTGCTGATCTCGCCCTATGGCTATTCGACCTACCGGGGGAGCTGACGATGCAGCCGACGTTGCGCAACGAAATCCGCTTTCTCCTCAACGGCGAGGAAATCGCGCTGGCCGATGTGCGGCCCGACGAGACGCTGCTCGACTATCTGCGTCTGCGCCGTTCGCTCCGGGGCACCAAGGAGGGCTGCGCCGAAGGCGATTGCGGCGCCTGCACGGTGCTCGTCGGACGTCTGGCCGGCGGCGAGCTCGTCTATGAGGGCGTCAATGCCTGCATCCGGTTCCTCGCGTCGCTCGACGCCTGTCACGTGGTCACGGTCGAGCATCTGAAGGGCGAGGGCGGCAAGCTTCATCCCGTGCAGCAGGCGATGGTCGATTTCCACGGCTCGCAATGCGGTTTCTGCACGCCGGGCTTCGTCATGTCGCTCTATGCCTTGTGGATGCGCGAGCCGCAGCCCGGCGACGCGGCAATCGAAAAGGCGCTGCAGGGCAATCTGTGCCGCTGCACCGGCTACGAGCCCATCGTGAAGGCGGCCAAGGCGATCTCGGGCTATGGCGCGGCGGCGGCCGATCCGCTGGCGACCGAGCGCGCAAGGGTGACGGCGAGCCTTGCGGCGATGAAGGACGGCGCGCGGGTGGAGATCGGATCGGGTAGGGACCGCTTCGTCGTGCCGGCGAGTGCCGACGATCTGGCCGCGGTTCTGGAGGCCGAGCCCGACTCCACGATCGTCGCCGGATCGACCGATGTCGGGCTTTGGGTGACGAAGCACATGCGCGACATATCGCCGGTCGTCTTCGTCGGGCATCTCGACGAACTGCACGGCGTGGAGGAAAAGGACGGCGTGATCACGCTCAGTGCCTGCGTCACCTATACCGAGGCGTTCGGCATCCTTTCGAACCGGATACCCGCTTTCCGTTCCCTCATCGACCGGATCGGCGGCGAGCAGGTGCGCAATATGGGCACGGTGGGCGGCAACATTGCCAATGGTTCGCCGATCGGCGATATGCCGCCGCCGCTGATCGCGCTCGGCGCGACGCTGACCCTGCGCAAGGGCGACGCGCGGCGCACGATCGCGCTGGAAGATTTCTTCATCGACTACGGCAAGCAGGACCGCGCACCCGGCGAGTTCGTCGAGGCGGTCCATGTGCCGGTGCCGCAGAAGGACGCGTACTACGCCGCCTGGAAGGTGACGAAGCGCCGCGACGAGGACATCACCGCCGCGCTCGGCGCCTTCAACGTCGTCGTCGGCGCCGACGGCAAGGTCTCGTTCGCCCGTATCGCCTATGGCGGCATGGCGGCAACGCCGAAGCGGGCGGTGACAGTGGAGGCGGCCCTTCTCGGCCAGCCCTGGACATTGCCGACGGTGGAAGCGGCGATGGCGGCCTATGCGTCCGACTATGCGCCGATCAGCGACATGCGCGCCTCGGCCGAATACCGGATGCTGGCGGCGAAGAACCTCTTGAAGCGCTTCTATCTGGAAACGAGCGGTGCCGCCGGTCGGATTACGGTGTCGCGCGAATGGGCGGCATAAGGCAGACGATCATGACCAAGCACGAAGCAATCGACCTGAAGGCAGCGCGGATCGCCGGTGGCGTGGCGGCGAACCAGCGCCACGATTCGGCGCACAAGCATGTGACGGGCGAGGCCGTCTATATCGACGACATGCCGGAGCCGGCGGGCCTGCTGCATGGCTGTCTCGGCCTTTCCACGGTGGCGCATGGCACTATCCGGACGATGGATCTGGAGGCCGTGCGCGCCGCGCCCGGCGTGCTGGCGGTGCTGACGGCGGCTGACCTGCCCGGCGAGAACGACATCAGCCCGAGCGGTCGTCACGACGAGCCGGTGCTTGCCGAGGGCAAGGTGCAGTTCTTCGGCCAGCCGGTTTTCGCCGTGATTGCCGAGACGCGCGAACAGGCGCGCCGCGCCTGCGGACTGGCGAAAATCGACTATGACGAGGCGCCCTTCATCACCGATGTGTGGGACATCGACCGCAGAAAGGGCAAACTGGTCACGCCGCCGCTGACCCTGAAGCGCGGCGATGCTGCCGGCGCGATCGCCAAGGCGCCGCACCGTATCAAGGGCACGATGCGCATCGGTGGGCAGGATCATTTCTACCTGGAAGGCCAGATCGCGCTCGCCGTTCCGGGCGAGGACATGGACGTGACCGTCTATTCCTCCACCCAGCATCCAAGCGAGATCCAGCACATGGTCTCCCATGTGCTCGGCGTGCCGTCACATGCCGTCACGGTCGAGGTGCGGCGCATGGGCGGCGGCTTCGGCGGCAAGGAGACGCAGGGCAACCAGTTCGCTGCGCTTGCCGCGGTGGCGGCCAAGAAGCTCGGGCGCGCCGTCAAGATCCGTCCCGACCGCGACGACGACATGACCGCCACCGGCAAGCGGCATGACTTTGTGGTCGATTACGAGGTCGGCTTCGACGACGAGGGCATGATCCTCGGCGTAGACTATTTCTACGCCGCGCGCTGCGGCTTTTCCTCCGACCTTTCCGGGCCGGTCACCGACCGGGCGCTGTTTCACTGCGACAACGCCTATTACTACCCGGCCGTGCATGCGCAGTCAGCGCCGCTCTACACCAACACGGTCTCCAACACCGCCTTTCGCGGTTTCGGCGGGCCGCAGGGCATGGTCGGCTGCGAGCGCGTGATCGAGGAGGTGGCCTTCGCCCTCGGCAAGGATCCGCTGGAAATCCGCAAGCGCAATTTCTACGGCACGAGCGAACGCAACGTCACGCCCTATCACCAGACGGTGGAGGACAACATCGTCCACCGCATCGTGGCGGAACTGGAGGAGAGTTGCGACTATGCCGGGCGGCGACGCGCGATCGACGCGTTCAATGCCGGGTCCGAGATCGTCAAGCGCGGCATCGCACTGACTCCGGTCAAGTTCGGCATTTCCTTCACCGCCACCCATTTCAACCAGGCCGGGGCGCTGGTGCATGTCTATACGGACGGTTCGGTGCATCTCAATCATGGCGGCACCGAGATGGGGCAGGGGCTCTACGTCAAGGTGGCGCAGGTCGTGGCGGAAGAGTTCCAGATCGACCTCGATCGGGTGAAGATCACCGCCACGACGACGGGCAAGGTGCCCAACACCTCGGCCACCGCCGCCTCGTCCGGCTCCGACCTCAACGGCATGGCGGCGCAGAACGCCGCGCGCGCGATCAAGCAGCGGCTCATCGACTTCGCCGCATCGGAACACCAGATTCCGGCCGACCAGGTCGAGTTCCTGCCCAACCGGGTGCGCGTGGGCAATCAGGAGATCGCCTTTCCCGATCTGGTCAAGCAGGCCTATATGGCGCGCGTTCAGCTTTCCGCGGCCGGCTTCTACAAGACGCCGAAGATCCACTGGGACCGCGACAAGGGCTCGGGCCATCCGTTCTATTACTTCGCCTATGGCGCGGCCTGCTCGGAGGTCTCGATCGACACGCTGACAGGCGAATACATGGTCGAGCGCACGGACATCCTGCACGAGACGGGTCGCTCGCTGAACAAGGCAATCGACATCGGCCAGATCGAGGGCGGCTTCATCCAGGGCATGGGCTGGCTGACGACGGAGGAACTCGTCTGGGACGACAAGGGCCGGCTCAGGACCCATGCGCCGTCGACCTACAAGATCCCGCTCGCCTCCGACCGGCCAAAAGTGTTCAATGTCGCGCTGGCCGACTGGGCGGAGAATGCCGAGTCAACCGTGCACCGCTCGAAGGCGGTCGGCGAGCCACCCTTCATGCTCGGCATGTCGGTGCTGTCGGCGCTCTCGGACGCGGTGGCAAGCGTCGCCGGTCACACGGTCTGCCCGCGGCTCGACGCGCCGGCCACCCCCGAACGCGTACTGATGGCGGTGGAGCGGCTGAAGAAGGACGCGGGGCGGTAGGACGCAGGCAATGACCCGCTCGTCCCGCACGCTCCGAGCCTTCCTCGACGCCAACCCGGCCGCCGCGCTGGTCGAGGTGATGGAAGCGAAGGGGTCCACGCCGCGTGAAAAAGGCGCCTGGATGCTGGTCGCGCCGGAGAGCATCTTCGGAACCATCGGCGGCGGCCAGCTCGAGTTCATGGCGATCGCAAAGGCGCGCGCGATGCTGGGTGCCGACCACCCTCCCCTCAATGGGAAGGGGACGGTCACGCTCGACATTCCGCTCGGGCCAGAGATCGGCCAATGTTGCGGCGGGCGCGTCGGGCTCGCCATCCACCTTGTCGATAAGGACCTGCGCGACCATCTCGTTGAGATGATGCGCGCTGAAGACGAAGCCTTGCCTCGCGTCTATCTCTTCGGCGGCGGCCATGTCGGCCATGCGCTGGCGACGGCGCTGGCGCTTCTGCCGGTGAAGGCCGTCGTGGTGGAAACGCGATCCGAGGCGCTGGCCGAATTCCCGACTGAAGCGGAAACGCATCTCACGGCGATGCCGGAGGAATTCGTGCGCTCGGCGCCGGCCGGCTCGGCCTTTGTCGTGCTGACCCACGACCATGCGCTCGATTTCCTGATCGTGGCGGAAGTGTTGAAACGACGCGATGCGGCCTATGTCGGCATGATCGGCTCGGCGACCAAGAAGGCGACGTTCAAGAGCTGGTATCTGAAGACCGCCGGCGGAACCGAGAACGACCTGGCCCGTCTGGTGACGCCGATCGGCGGCACTGCTGTGCGCGACAAGCGCCCGCCCGTCATTGCCGCCCTCGCGGCTGCCGAGATCGTCTCGGCGGTCGCGCAAGGTCAGGGGAAGTCCGAAGAAGGCAGATAGGCGAAGCCCTATTCCTTTTCCTGGATATGGGCTTCCAGGAACCACAGGAACTTGTCGAGATCGCGTGAATAGGCGGTGAAGATATCCGCGCTGTCGGCATCGCCTGCCTCGTCGGTCTCGTCGATCGCCTTGCGGGCGGCGTTGGCAGCCGCTCCGTAGCGGTCGATCAGCGCGTCGAGGTGATCCCTGGTCTTGGAAATGTCGGTCGGATAGGGCTTCAGCGGCGACTTGTCGGCGACCACCTGGCTCGTTCCAAATGCGACGCCGCCCAGTTGCACGGCCCGCTCGGCAATGGTGTCGACATGCCCGTCGAGCGCGCCGCGGAAGGTGTCGAGCATCTCGTGAACGGCGATGAATTGCGGTCCCTTCAGGTTCCAATGGGCCTGCTTGGTAAGGAGCGCCAGATCGATCGCTTCGGCCAGGCGCGCATTCAGGATCTCGATCGCCGCCATCTTCGTATTGGATTTCAGGTCGTTGCGCGTTTCATATGCGGTCATGGGATGTACCTCCTGCTTGCGCCGGCCCCGCGCCATTCAGATGGATATGAGCATATTTGTGGTTGCAGACGAAATGCCGGTCAAGCTGCGCGATCGCGTTGTGTGTCGCTCAACCGTCATTTGCTGTTCATTATGTCGCGGATCATCTTCTGGCAGCGCTCGGCCATGAAATCGAGCAACAGCCGGACCTTGGGGTCCTGGTACTTCTTGTGCGGGTAAAGCGCGGCGAGCTTGACCGGAGCGGGCGCGGCGTCGGCCATGATGACCTTCAGCCGCCAGTCGCGAATGAAGGGCTCCACTTCGAAACGCGGCTTGAGGATGATGCCACGCCCGGCGAGGGCCCAGCCCGTCAGCACGTCGCCGTCGTCGGAATCGTATGGTCCCGAGACGTTGAGCTTCTTCGGGCCGTCTGGCGTGTCGAGGGTCCAGAAATATTCACGCACGCCGGGATAGCGCAGCAGCAGGCAATCATGATCGAGAAGCTCCTGCGGCGATTTCGGTTCGCCACGGCGCTCCAGATAGGACGGGGCGGCGACCAGAACGCGCTCGCAATCCATGATGCCGCGCATCCTGAGGCTGGAATCCTCCAGGACGCCGAGGCGGAAGGCCACGTCGATGCCCTCGCGCATCATGTCGACATCGTGGTCGGACAGTCTCAGCCGCACCTCGATATCGGGGTAGCGATCACGGAAATCGGGAATGCCGGACGCGATCAACCGCCGTCCGAGGCCGAGCGGTGCGGTGACGCGGATGGTGCCGCGCGGCTGGCCGGACAGGGCGCTGACGGCCGCTTCGGCATCGGCGACTGCTTCCAGTACCTTTTTCGCCCCCTCGTAGAAGACCCGGCCATGTTCGGTCGGCACGAGCTGGCGCGTCGTGCGGTTGAACAGGCGCACGCCGAGCTGCTTTTCCAGCTCCTTGATGCGATTGGAGGCAACCGCGGGCGAAATGCGCATGTCGCGCCCGGCCGAAGACAGATTGCCGAGTTCGACGACACGGACAAAGACGGTGACATTGTCGAGATAGGCCATGGGCGTTGGCGCGCTGCTCCCCCGGTTTTACCGAAAAGCAAACTATTATTATTCAGATTTTTTTGAAAGTGCTGGCGAAGCGGGGCCCTTTCCGTTTGCCCGCAACTTCGTAGAGTCCGAGCTGACAGGAAGGGGAAGCCATCGATGAACGATTTCGCGGTTGTCTGGGACTGGCTGAGTTTCGCCGTGCGCTGGCTGCACGTCATCACCGGCATTGCGTGGATCGGCTCGTCCTTCTATTTCGTCGCGCTCGACCTGGGGCTGCGCAGGCGGCCGGACCTGCCCGAAGGCGCTTTTGGCGAGGAGTGGCAGGTGCATGGCGGCGGCTTCTACCATATCCAGAAATATCTGGTCGCGCCGGCCCATATGCCCGAACACCTGACCTGGTTCAAATGGGAAGCCTATTCGACCTGGCTGACCGGCTTCGCTCTCCTGGCGATCGTCTATTATGCCGGCGCCGATCTCTATCTCGTCGACCGCAATGTGCTCGACGTTTCGGGCGAGGTCGCAATCCTCATCTCGCTGGCCTCGATCGGCGTTGGCTGGGTGATCTACGATCTTCTGTGCAAATCCGCGCTGGGCAAGAACGACACGGCGCTGATGCTGGTGCTCTATGCGGTCCTGGTGGCGATGAGCTGGGGCTATACGCAGCTCTTCACCGGACGCGCCGCCTTCCTGCATCTGGGCGCCTTCACCGCCACGATCATGTCGGCCAATGTCTTCTTCATCATCATTCCCAACCAGAAGAAGGTGGTCGCCGACCTGATCTCCGGCAAGAAGCCCGACCCGGCGCTCGGCGCGCAGGCCAAGCAGCGCTCGCTGCACAACAACTACCTGACGCTGCCCGTCCTCTTCCTGATGCTGTCGAACCATTATCCGCTGGCCTTCGCCACCCAGTTCAACTGGGTCATCGCCTCGCTGATCTTCATTATCGGCGTGCTGATCCGCCACTATTTCAACACCGTGCATGCGCGGAAGGGCAATCCGACCTGGACCTGGCTTGTCGCCGCCATGCTGTTTTTGACCATCATCTGGCTGTCGACGGTGCCCAAGGTGCTGACCGGCGAGGACAAGGTGGCCGAGGCGAACCGGGTGCTGATGGCCTCGAGCCATTTTCCGGCGGTGCGCGATACCGTTCTCGGGCGCTGCTCGATGTGCCATACCGCCGAGCCGGCCTTCGAGGGTGTGCATGTCGCGCCCAAGGGAGTGCATCTCGACAATGAGGCGGTGATTGCCGACCGGGCGCGCGAGATCTATCTGCAGGCCGGGCGCAGCCACGCCATGCCGCCCGGCAACGTCACCCAGATGACGGATGAGGAACGCGACCTCATCGTCGCCTGGTTCGAACAAGCGCAGACGCGGGAATAAGACCATGACCGAAACTCTGATCCGCGGGCGCACGCTCGCCTTCCTGCGCGAGCCGCTGGAGGCTGGCGACGGCGCGGCCTACGACTATGTGGAAGACGGCGCCGTTTTGATGCGCGACGGCAAGATCGTGGACACAGGCGCCTACGGGGATGTGCGGGCAAAGGCCGGACCGGATGTTGCCGAGATCGACCACAGGCCGCATCTCGTGCTGCCTGGGTTCATAGACGCGCATCTGCATTTCCCGCAAATGCAGGTCATCGCCTCCTACGGGGCGGAGCTTCTGGATTGGCTGGACAACTACACCTTCCCGGAGGAAACGAAGTTTCGCGACAGCCAGCACGGCCGGCGCATCGCGCGGCTCTTCCTCGACGAGGTGATCCGCCACGGCACGACGACGGTCGCCGCCTATTGTTCCGTGCACAAGGCTTCCGCCGAGGCCTTCTTCGAGGAAAGCCATGCGCGCGACATGCTCAACATCGCCGGCAAGGTGATGATGGACCGCAATGCGCCGGCCGCGCTCACCGACACGCCGCCATCGGGCTATGACGACAGCAAGGCGCTGATCGCCGAATGGCACGGCCGCGGGCGCCAGCTCTATGCGATCACGCCGCGCTTCGCCATCACCTCGTCTCCCGAGCAGATGGAGATGGCCGGGGCGCTGGTCGCCGAGCATCCGGACTGCCACATGCAGACGCATCTGTCGGAGAACCTGGCCGAGATCGAATGGACGGCCGAGCTCTACCCGCAGGCGAAGGACTATACGGATGTCTACGCGCATTACGGGCTGCTCGGGCCGAAAAGCCTGTTCGGCCACTGCATCCACCTGTCGGAGCGCGAAGCGGACGCGATGTCGGAAACCGGCTCGGTCGCCGTCTTCTGCCCGACCTCCAACCTGTTCCTCGGCTCGGGTCTTTTCGACTACCAGCGCTACCGCTCGCGGGCGAAGCCGCTCAGGATCGCCGCGGCGACCGATGTCGGCGGCGGCACGAACTATTCCATGCTGCGCACGATGGACGAAGGCTACAAGGTGATCGCGCTCAACGGGCGCAAGCTCAATCCGCTGGCCTCGTTCTGGCAGATCACGCGCGGCAATGCCGAAGCACTTTCCATCGCCGACAGGGTGGGCACGCTGGAGGCCGGTTCGGACGCCGACCTGGTGGTTATCGATGCAAGCGCCACGCCCGCCATGCGGCTGCGCATGGAGACGGTCGAGACCCTTTCCGAGGAGTTGTTCCTCCTGCAGACGCTCGGCGACGATCGGGCGGTCAAGGAGGTCTATATCGCCGGTCGTGCGGCGAAGAGCCGGATGGATAGCTGATTTCGTATCATCGTATGATACAAGGTCTTGCAGTGGCGTCTGCCGCCAAGAAGGATGAGATAGACAGGATCGTTGCGCTTGACGCAGCCTGAAAATGTCCGTCACCAAGCAAGCATGCCGTTC
The DNA here is from genome assembly GCF_009749525.1 of Mesorhizobium xinjiangense. GTDB lineage: Bacteria > Pseudomonadota > Alphaproteobacteria > Rhizobiales > Rhizobiaceae > Mangrovimarina > Mangrovimarina xinjiangensis. The sequence continues at coordinate 187,514 of NZ_WOAC01000005.1, forward strand.
TCGACGGAACGGCCCGATGATCAGGAAATAGGATATTCATGACCGTCGAGTCCGACATCGCGCGCATCGAGGAGCAGGAGGCGGCGCTCGTCTTCGAGCGTTTCGACGAGGATGACGCCTTTCGCATCGGGCTCTGGCTGCGCGAGCGCGCGGTTGCCGATCATCTGCCGATCGTCATCGATATCCGGACATGGGACCGCCAGCTCTTTTATTGCGCCCTACCGGGGTCGGCCGGCGCCAATGCCAATTGGGTACGCCGCAAGATCAATACGGTGAAGCTGTTTGCAAAGAGCACCTATCTCATCGGGCTGCAGCAGAACACGGCCGACGGATTGCTGCCGGCGCGCCAGGGGCTCGACCCGGCCGATTACGTTGCCGCCGGCGGCGCTTTCCCGATCCGGCTTGCCAATGCCGGCATGATCGGCGCGGTGACGGTTTCCGGCCTGCCGCAGCGTTCCGATCACGGGCTGGTCGTTGAGGCGCTGTGTGCGCATCTCGACCTCGACCACGCCGAACTGGCGCTGCCGCAGCCGTGAGGGAAGATTGCGCGGCAGAAGGTTGTCGCGTCGAGGCGGCAACGGTCGACGGAGTGGTGCATTGCCGAGACTAGCCGCCAACCTGACGACCATGTTCCGCGAGGCGCCGTTCCTTGATCGCTTCGCGCTTGCCGCCGAGGCGGGTTTCGAGGCGGTCGAGTTCCAGTTTCCGTACGAATTCGAGGTGGATGAAGTTGCCGCCGCGCTTGCCCGGCATCGGCTCGAACTGGCGCTGTTCAACCTGCCGGCGGGCGACTGGGCCGCGGGCGAGCGCGGCCTTGCCATATTGCCGGACCGTCGTTCAGCGTTCGAAGCTTCGGTTGACATGGCGCTTTCCTGGGCCGAGCGGTTGGGTTGCCGCAAGCTGCACTGCATGGCGGGGATCGTTCCAGAAGGCGTGGGGCGGGCCTCGCTCGAAGAGACCTATCTGGCCAATTTGCGGTTTGCCGCCGATGCTGCGGCCGCGCACGGCATTTCCATCCTCATCGAGCCGATCAACCGCTTCGACATGCCGGGCTATTTCCTTGCCTCGATGGACGAGGCGGCGCGCATCCAGGACAAGGTTGGCGCGGACAATCTGCATCTCCAATATGATTTCTACCACCAGAGCCGGACCGGCGGCGAACTGCTTGCCACCTTTGAGCGCTTCGCCGGGCGGATCGCTCATGTGCAGATCGCCGGAAATCCGGGACGCCAGGAGCCGGATCTTGGCGAGGTCAATTATGAATTCCTGCTGACAGCGCTCGACGATGCCGGCTATCAGGGCCTTGTCGGCTGTGAGTATCGACCTGCCGGCAAGACACAGGACGGGCTCGGCTGGGCCGCGGCGTGGCTGGACGGGCAAGGTTAAGGGCGGCGGCAAGGATGAGCGACTTCGATCCAAAGGCATTTTTCGGCGCGCTGTTCGAAGCCGCTGTCGCCGCGGCCGATCCGGCCGTCGTTTTGCCGCGCTTCCTGCCGGACAGGCCCAAGGGGCGCACCGTCGTCATCGGCGCCGGCAAGGGGGCGGCCCAGATGGCGCAGGCGCTCGAAGCGCATTGGCCGGGCCCGCTCGAGGGGCTGGTCGTGACACGCTATGGCTACGCTGCGCCGTGCCGGCACGTCGCGGTTCACGAGGCAGCCCATCCCGTGCCCGACGCCGCCGGCCTGGAAGGCGCGCGCCGGCTCATGGACCTGGTGTCGGGGCTCGGTGAAGACGATCTCGTCATTGCTCTGATCTGCGGCGGTGGCTCGGCATTGCTGCCGGCGCCGCCGTCCGGCATGACATTGGACGACGAGATTGCCGTCAACACCGCGCTGCTTGCCTCCGGCGCGCCGATTTCCGCGATGAACACGGTGCGCAAGCATCTCTCGCGGATCAAGGGCGGACGGCTTGCTGCGCTGGCGGCCCCTGCACAGGTGGTGACGCTCGTCGTCTCCGACATCCCCGGCGATGTGCCGGCGCTCGTTTCGTCGGGGCCGACGGTGCCCGATGCCTCAACGCGCCACGAGGCGCTGGAGATCGTGCGGGCGTTCGGCCTCGACCTGCCGTCCGCCGCGCTTCGCCACCTGCACTCGCCGGCGGCGGATGCGCCGCGCCCCGACGACCCGGCCTTCGCGCGCAATGACGTGCATGTCATCGCCTCGGCCGCGGTTTCGCTGGAGGCGGCGGCGCAACGCGCGCGGGACTTCGGGATCGAGGCGGCGATCCTGTCGGATGCGATCGAGGGCGAGGCGCGTGAGATTGCCCGGATGCACGGAGCGATCGCCCGCGAAGTGGCGCTGCGCGAACGTCCCTTCGCCAAACCGGTCGTCCTGCTCTCGGGTGGCGAGACGACGGTCACCCTGCGCGGCAAAGGCAAGGGCGGGCGCAACACGGAATTCTTGCTGTCACTGGCGCTCGCCATCGAGGGCGTGGCGGGCATCGACGCCTTTGCCGCCGATACAGACGGCATCGACGGCTCCGAAGACAATGCCGGGGCTTTTGCCGATGCCAGTTCGACGGCCAGGATGCGCGCCGCCGGCCTTGACCCCAAAGCGCTGCTTGCGGCAAACGACGCCTGGACGGCGTTCGAGGCCGTCGACGATCTGTACGCGCCGGGGCCGACCGGCACCAATGTCAACGATTTGCGCGCGATCCTGATCCGGTAGCGGGGCAACGAACCATCCGTGAGGGACGCCTTGAACCATTCCCAGCTGGCAGCCATCGAAGCCATCACGCCTGAATTCCTGCCACGGGTTCTTGCGCTCAACACGGCGCATGCCACCGAGCTATCGCTTCTCGACGCGGCCGGCCTTTCGGCATTGGTCGACGAGGCCTTCCTGGCGCTGCGGATCGGCGATGTCGAGGCATTTCTCATCGCCTTCGACCAGCATGCCGCCTATGAAAGCCCGAACTTCAACTGGTTCCGCGAGCGCTATCCCCGCTTCGTCTATGTCGACCGCATCGCGGTGGCCGCTTCGGCGCGCGGGCGCGGTCATGCGCGGCGTCTTTACGAGCATCTGTTCGACCGGGCCCGTGACCGCGGCCATGATGTCGTGACCTGCGAGGTCAATGCCGAACCGCCGAACCCGGCCTCCGACGCCTTTTATGCCGCGCTCGGTTTCGAGCCGGTGGGCGAGGCCGCAATCCATGGCGGCGCCAAGTCGGTGCGCTATTTCGAGCGGCAGCTTTAGTTAGATCCGCGCTAATCTGCGCAAATGAAGCTCTCGGCCTTCTCGAGATCGCCGCCCCGATAACGCGCGACCTGCGGCCAGGGGCATAGCTGGCGCGTGCGCTCTTTCGACCAGTTTTCGGGGATGTCCGGGTTTTCCGCCATGAGACCGGCGATCACCGCCTGCGGTTCGACGCCGTTTTCCACCCAGTCGACGAGCGCCGTGAAGAAGTCGAAATCGTCGGTCGCCGGCCCGCCGGCGCAATGGTTCATGCCGGGCACGCCATAGTATTTCACGAAGTCGGCGGCCGAGCCGCCATTGTTCGCGGCGAGCTTTTCATACCAGCGCTCTGTATCGTTGGGTGAAAGGTACGGGTCGGACATGCCGTGGAAGATGATCATCTTGCCGCCGGCCGCCTTGAAATCATCAAGCGTCGGGTCATTGACCCCAGGTGGTGCCGCGAAGTCCATGGCCGATTCGGTGAACGGGTCCTCCGAGGCGTGGATGTTCGCCGCGTCACGGTCGAGATCGAAATCGAGCAGGAAATTTTCCAGCGCGGCGGGTGTCGACGCGACCTCTTCCGGCGGGGTCGTGAATACATGGGCCAGCGTGGCGGCGCCCATGGTGGCGATGATCGGCATCTCCTCCCAGGTCGGCAAGGTGCTTTCCAGCTTCCAGAAGCGCCAATAGGTGCCGCCTATGCCGGCATCCCATGGCCAATCGCTGTAGAGCTGTTTGCCTTCGGAATCGACCGGCCCGGCATGGACGGTCTTGAGCGCTTCGATCTTCCCGGAAGTTAGGCAAGACGTATCCTGGCCGGTGCTGCATAGCAGCGTGTCGATGTCGAAGACGGTCTGGCAGGCCCCAGTGTCGAGCACCATGCCGTCCTCGGTGCCGTCGAGGCGATCGCATGCCGAGCGGATCGCGTCGGCGACAAGGCTGAGGTCGGTCGGCGCGAAGGCGGTGCGGATATCGCCGGTCAGCGGCTTGAAGGTCTGGACGTCCAGCGCATGCTGCAGGGCCGCCTTGGGCAGGTTGAAGCCGGGCGCGCCGGCAAGAAACCCGTCATACTGGTCGGGCAGCCGCTCGGCGGCCATGAGCGCGTGGCGCCCGCCATTGGAGCACCCCACGCCGTAGGACCGCTCGGCGGGCCGGCCGTAATAGGCGGCGATCAGTTTCTTGGCGAGCGGTGCGACGATCTCGACGGCCTTGTAGCCGTAAAAGGAGCGCGCCCGCGGATCGAGGCCGAAGAGGCTGTGGGCAGTGAGGAGCCCGTCGTCGTGACGCAGGCCGCGATTGTGTCCCCCGTCCGACGACAAAACGGCATAGCCTCGGCCCAGCGCAATCCTCGACACATTGCCGCCGAGCATGAGGCCGATGGCCGGAATGATCTCGCCGTCATCGCCGTTGAACTGGTGAAAGAAACGGCCGTTCCATTTGTCGGGCAAGCGCATCTCGAAACCCAGGGCATAGGGCTCGCAGTCAAGACCGGTGCGTTCGGCCGTCCTGGCCTCGATCAGGCAATGGTCGACGGGGATGCGATCGTCAGCCGCCACGGCTTCCGCTTCGACGATCGTGACACCTTCAAGACCGAGCGCCTCGGTGGTCAACTCCGCGCATTCAAGGGCAAAAGCCGGTCCGCCGGCGGCGAACCAGGCCATGGCGGTCGCGCCTGCGGCAAGGGCCAGGTGGCGGATGCACGTCTTCATGGCAGGTCCTCCCGTTTGCGTGCGACTGCAACCAGTATTACCGGTTGCCGGAAGTGATGCAACTGTAAGAGGAAATTGGGGCGATATGCATCTATCGCTTGCACGCCACGAGCGGATGCAGCGGTTTCTTTTCAGCGGCGCGGGTGGCGACGAAGCGGCCGGAGACTGCTAATCCTGGCAAGCGAAGCTGGAGGCCTGGTTCACATCGCCGTCCTGGTAGCGGGCGACCTGTGGCCAGGGGCAAAGCGGCCGCCTGCGCTCCATCGACCAGCCGGCCGGGATGTCCTTGTTGTCCGGCGTCAGGCCGGCGATCACCGCCTTCGGCTCGATGCCGTATTCCACCCAGTCGACGAGCGCGGCAAAGAGATTGAAATCGTCCGTCGCCGGTCCGCCGGCACAATGCGTCATGCCGGGCACCGGATAGTATTTCACGAAGTCCGCCGCCGAGCCGCCATTGTTTTCGGCCAGCTTTTCGTACCAGTTTGCGGTGTCATTGGCCGAAAAGACCGGATCCGAAACGCCGTGAAAGACGATCATCTTGCCGCCGGCCGCCTTGAAATCGGCGAGCATCGGGTCGTCGGCGCCGGGCGGCGTCATGATGTCCATGGCCGACTCGGTGAATGGGTCCTCTGAGGCGTAGATCTTCGGCGCATCGCGGTCGAGATCGAAATCGAGCAGGAATTCTTCCAATGCGGCCGGCGCACCCTCGACTTCCGTCGGCGGCGTCGTGAAGACATGGGCCAGCGATCCGGCGCCCATGATGGCGATGATCGGCATGTTCGCCCATGGCGGCACGGTGCTTTCCACTTTCCAGAAGCGCCAATTGCCGCCGGCGATACCGGTGTCCCAGGACCAGTCGGAATAGAGCTGTTCGCCTTCTCCGTTGATCGGCCCGGCATGAACCGTCTTCAGCGCCTCGACCTGTTTTGCCGACAGGCACGACGTGTTCTGGCCGGGTGCGCATTGCAGCGCGGCGACGTCGAACGCCGCCTGGCAGGCCCGGCTGTCGAGCACCATGCCGTCCTTTACGCCGTCGAGTTCGTCGCAGGCCGCGCGGATGCCGTTGGCCACGTGATGCAGATCGCCCGGCGTGAAGGCGATGCGCATATCGCCCTTGATAGCGGAGAAGGCCTGCACGTCGAGCGCGTGCTGGACGGCCGCCTTGGGCAGGTTGAAACCCGGCGCGCCGGCGAGGATGCCGTCATACGCCTCGGCCAGTCTTTCGGCGGCGACGAAACCGTGGCGCCCGCCATTGGAGCAGCCGACGCCATAGGAGCGTTGCGGCGGCCGGCCGTAATAGGACGCGATCAACGTCTTGGCGATCGGGGTCAGCACCTCCACCGCCCTGTAGCCGTAAAAGGCGCGGGCTTCCGGGTCGAGACCGAAACGGTTGCCGGAAACGAGCCCGGTTTCCGATTGCGCCTTGCCGTCATGGCCGGCGTTGGAGGAAAGTACGGCATAGCCGATACCAAGTGCCGTCCGGGACGTGTTGCCGCTGAGAAGCGGTCCGAGGGCGGGCTTGACCTCGCCGTCATTGCCGCCGTTGAACTGGTGGAAGAAGCGGCCGTTCCAGTCGTCCGGCAGCCGCATCTCGAAACGTACCGCGTAGGGCTGTCCGTCGATGCCGGTGCGCTCGGCCGTCGTTGCTTCGATCAGGCAATGGGCCGCGGGGCTGTCGTCTCCCTTGGGCACCGCCGCGGCACTGACGATTTCGGCATTTTCCAGTCCGAGCGTTTCGGCGGTCAGGCCATCACAATCGAGCGCGGCCGATGCCGGTGCGCGAGCGGCCAGCAGCAGGACGAACGCTGTGCCTGCCGACAAGAGGAAACCGCGGTTGCGCTTCTTCATGGCAACTCCTCCCATTGCGATGACGGGGCGCGCATGCCCGACATGTGAAGATCGATGGCTGGAGATTGTTTGTCAATATAACAATTTTGCGTGACGGGGACGGGACGTCACGGAGAGGGCGGCGCCGGCGCTCAACCGGAAAGGTCGACAACCCCGCAATCGCCGGCTTCCGAGCCGAAAGCGATACGGCGACCGGCACGGTCCCACATCATGGCGGTGATGGCGCCCTTGCCGGGCCGGCGCAACAGCACTTCCTTCTGGTCGGCGATGCGCGCGGCCAGCACCATGCCGTCACCATAGCCGATCGCCACGAAGTCGTCGCTCGGATGACAGGCCACGCAAGTGACCGTGGTATTGCCGCGCGTGCCGAGCTCGACCGGGGCCTTGCCCATCGGCCCGTCCTTGCCCTGAAACGGCCAGACGATCGCCGCCGGCGCGCCGGAAGAGGCCAGCCAGCGGCCCTTGGCGCTCCATGACAGGCTCTTGACCTTGGCCGGATAGCCCGACATGCGCATGTGCTTGCCGTCGGCGATCTTCCAGCCGTGCAGCGCGTTCTCCTGCATGGCGGTGACCAGAAACTTGCCGTCCGGCGAAAAGGTGATCGCCGTGTGGGCGCCGGCCCATTCCAGGTCCTGCGGCTTCATCTGCGTGGCAGGGAAATGCAGCGTGGCGCCATTGTAGCGGGCAACGCCGATGCGCATGCCCTTCGGCGCGAAGGCCACGTCCTCGACGGTGCGGGGATGCTGGAATTCGCCAATGGTGCCGTCGCTGAAACGGACATAGGCCGTGCGTCCCGTGGCAAAGGCGACGGCATCCTGCGGGCCGGCCGCGACCGCGCTTATCCATTTGCGGCCGATCTCGGCCAGGGTCTGCGTCTTCCCGTCGGGGCCGGTGGCGGCGACGCGCCCGTCTTCGCCGCCGGTGAGGAGACGCTCGCCCGTCTGGGAAACGACGGCGCACAACAGGCCGTCATGCGCGGTTACGGTCTCCTGGCCGTGGTCGAGCCGGTGAATCGTGCCGTCCGCCAACGCGAAATGAGGAATGTCGGAGACAAAGCCTGCAAAGACGCAATGACCGTCGAGATCGAGTGGGGCGACAGTAGGCATGTGCTATGCGGCTCCTGCAGTGGGAAGAGCGATGTCGTGTTGGTGCCTAGATCGGTTCACCGCTTCGCGGAATCGGTTCGCCGATCTAACTCTTTGATTCGACGCAATTCCGGACGGAGAACCGGCTTCCACATCTCCTGGAATTGCTCTAGCGCCCTCGTGGTTCGACAGGCTCACCATGAGGGCTGTTGGATGGTCCGCGCATTCGCCTTTTGGCCAGCAGTGATGCGGGGCGCCCGTGTCGCAGTAGCCCTCATGGTGAGCCTGTCGAACCACGAGGGCGCTTGGTATCTTACGCCTGGCAGGCCTCGAAGGTGCGCTTCAGCTTCTCGGCATCGAGATCGCGGCCGATGAAGACGAGCCGGCTTTCGCGCGCCTCGTCGTCGCGCCAGGGGCGCTGGTGGTCGCCTTCCACGATCATGTGCACGCCCTGCACGACATAGCGGTCCGGATCGCCATCCAGTGCGATGATCCCTTTCAGGCGCAGGATGCTCGGGCCGTCGAGCTGGGTCGTCTTTTCGATCCAGGGAAAGAACTTTCGCGGGTCGAGCGGCCCGGCGCGCAGCGAGATCGACTGTACGGTCACGTCATGGATCGGCGAGACGCCTCCATGGCCGTGATGATGATGATCGTGATGATGGTGGTCGTGGTCGCAATCGGGTCCGCACTCATGATCGTGGTCGTGCTCATGATCATGGGCGTCCAGGAAATGCGGATCGTTTTCCACCGCACGCTGGAGGTCGAAGGCGTGGCGGTCGAGCACCTCGCTCAATTCGAGCCCGGCGCGCGACGTGTGGTGAATGCGGGCGGCCGGGTTGATGGCGCGCACCGTCGCCTCCACGGCGGCAAGCTCGTCCTCGCTGACGAGGTCGGTCTTGTTGATGACGACGACATCGGCGAAGGCGATCTGGTCCTCGGCTTCCCTGGAATCCTTCAGGCGCAACGGCAGATGCTTGGCGTCGACCAGCGCCACGACGGCGTCGAGCTTGGTCTTGGAGCGCACGTCGTCGTCCATGAAGAAGGTCTGGGCGACGGGTGCCGGATCGGCGAGGCCGGTCGTCTCCACGACGATGGCGTCGAAGCGTCCGGGCCGGCGCATCAGGCCCTCGACGACGCGGATCAGGTCGCCGCGCACCGTGCAGCATACGCAGCCATTGTTCATCTCGTAGATTTCCTCGTCCGATTCGACGATCAGGTCGTTGTCGATGCCGATCTCGCCGAACTCGTTGACGATCACCGCATAGCGCTTGCCGTGGTTTTCCGACAGGATGCGGTTGAGCAGGGTCGTCTTGCCGGATCCGAGATAGCCGGTAAGCACGGTAACGGGGATCGGCGTTTGCGTTTCGGACATGTCTTGTGCCTCGTGAAGCCTGAGCCGAGCATATAGGATGTCTTGGCGGCGAATGCACCCCGTTTGCGGCCGGCCTTGTGAACCCCAGCATTACGAAAGCTTAATTCGACATTCCGGGCCCGGGCCTTAAAAGGTGATGTCGGCGGACGTTTCAGAAGAACCGTCCCAGGCAGCAGGTCGCAGGAAGCATCATGAGCGTTTCCGCACCAAAAGGTCTCAGTCGCCGCAGGGCACTCGGCCTCATCGCGGTGACTGCGGGCGGGGGCCCTTTTCTCGATGCGGCGGCTTTTGCCGCGGCGCGGCCGGCGCAGGCGGCCGCCCTGATCACCGGGGCCGGCGTCTGTTCCATCATGCCGCAAACGACCGAGGGGCCGTTCTATTTCGACCCGAGCCTCGACCGCGGTGACATCACCGAGGGACGGCGCGGTCTGCCGCTGAACGTCAGGATCCAGGTCGTCGATGCCGGCTGCGCACCCATTCCCGGCGCGCGCGTCGACATCTGGCACTGCGACGCCGAAGGGCGCTATTCGGGCTATGCGCGCCAACCCGGAGGAATCGATACTTCGGGCGAGACATTCCTGCGCGGCACGCGAATGGCCGACGGCGAGGGCATCGCCTCCTTCACCACCATCTATCCCGGCTGGTATCCCGGCCGCACGCCGCACATCCACTTCAAGGCCTTTCCTTCGAACGACCGCGTGCTGACGGGGCAGATGTTCTTTCCCGACGAGGTGAGCCGGCAGGTCTACGAGACGGTGGCGCCCTACAACGATCGCGGAACCGACCGGGTCATGGTCAATGCCCGCGACGGCATTGCCCGGCGCGCCGGACCGGCGGCGCTCGCCGAACTCGTCCGCGAAGGCGGCAGGGTCGAGGCGGCGCTGGTCGTGGCGGTTGCCGAGAGGTGATGGCGGGCGCCCGGCTGGTCACCGCAGCTGAGTGATATCGAAGCGGTCCACATCCTGCAGCAATTCGACGAAACCGCGGGCGGCGTTGTCGAGCAGCTTCTCGCCGAGCTCGGCCGAGGCGGCGGCCGCGTTGCCGACGACGCCTTCGGCCGACAGATCGGTCATCTTCCATCCGAAGGCGTGCGGTCCGTAGGCTCTCAGATGCGTGAAGTCGCGCTCGAAGTCGGATTGGGCAGAGGCGAAGTCGCGTGCCTGGTTCATGTCGACCAGATCGGGCCTGAGCGCCAGCATGACGGAGGTCTCGATCTGCCCGCCATGGATGCCGATGGCCCTTTCGCGCGGATCGACCAGGCCGGCGGGCGGAGTAAACCGAGTCCAACTCGTCGCCACGGCGAGCATGGCATGGCGAACCCGCAATTCGGTCGCCACCACCGTCATCAAGGGAGAATTGCCGCCATGCGCATTCAGCATGACGAATTTGCGCGCGCCCTTTGCCTTCCATTCGGCCGCGATCGCGATCCAGTGTTCGATTGCCTCTGAGTAGGCCAGGCTCCTCGTGCCCGCGACATCGAGATGCTCGATCGAGTAGCCGACCGGTTCGGCCGGCAGGAAATGCACGTCGAGGGAGGCGGGCAGAAGGCGCCGGGCCCGTTCGGCCACGCCCTTGGCGATGATCGTGTCGGTCTCGAATGGCAGGTGCGGACCATGCTGTTCGGTTGCGCCGAGCGGCAGCACGACGATCGCTAAGCTCTTGCCGGCGGACGTGCCGTTCTGGTCTGTCATGGAACTGAAACACCTCTGGCATAGTTTCGTCGGCGAATTAGCCGGCTCGTGTTAGAATGGCGGCTGCCAACCTCGTCGCATCATATATGATGGAGCATGGGAGACGGAAATGGCGAAGGGCACAAAGGCCGCGGCGGTCAATCGGCTTCAGACGACGGCGCGGTTGTTTCGTACCGCGCTTGCGGCGCGGCTGGCCGACTACGGTTTATACGCCGGGCAGGACCAGGTCATGCTGGCGCTCGCCCTGGAAGACGGGCAGACGCCCGGCCAGCTTGCGGCAAAGCTCGGTGTCAGGCCGCCGACCATCACCAAGACAATCAACCGGCTGCAGGCGCAGGCCTTCCTCGACAAGCGCGCCTCGCAGAACGATGCGCGCCAGGCGCATATTTTCCTCACCGATACGGGCCGGGACGCCATACGCGCCATCGAGAAATCGGTGCGCAAGACGGAGAAGGTTGCCCTGAAGGGGCTCGACAAGAAGGAGCAAAAGGCATTCGCGAAGCTCCTTGCGCGCATCGAGCACAATCTTGCCAGCAATGTGCAGGCGCAGCCGGCCGAGGAGCCCGGCGACACGGCCTGATCGCGGCGATGAGACGGCTGGACCAGTCGAATCGCGCTTGCAGTCGGCGGCGACATGACCCAAACAGGGCCAATCTGCTGCAACCGTCGGTCCCATGCCTTGAGTTCTCCCACGAGCGATACCGCGACACCGTCCTCGGCGATCCTGCTCGTCTTCGGCTCAGGCCTCATGTTTTCATGCCTCGACACCAGCGCCAAATATCTGGGCAGCGTCGGGCTGGAGCCGCCTTTCGTCGCCTGGACGCGTTTTGCCGTGCATCTGGTGCTGGCGTTCCTGATCCTGCAGCCGTGGCGCAATCGCGGGGTTCGTGCAATCGCGAGCCCGCCCCGGCAGGTGTTGCGGGCGCTCTTCCTGTTCGGCTCGACGGCTTTCAACTTCCTGGCGCTGAAGACGCTGCAACTGGCCGATACGGTCTCCATCTTCTTTTTCGCGCCAATGGTGATCACCGCGCTTGCCGGGCCTCTTCTCGGCGAGTGGGCCGGCTGGCGGCGCTGGATCGCCGTGCTGGTGGGGCTTGTCGGCGTCCTGGTCATCACCAGGCCCGGCTACGGCACGTTCGAGACGGGGCATCTCTACGCATTGTGCGCCATGATGAGCTACAGCCTCTATGTCATCATGACGCGTGCCATGAGCACGACCGAGACGGCCGAAAGCCTCATCTTCTATTCGGCGCTGATCCCCGTCATCCTCATGGCGCCGACGGTGCCGTTCTACGGGTCCGTGCCCGAGGGCGCGCTGCAATGGGGCGTGCTCTTCTCGCTCGGCATCTTTGGCGGATTCGGGCACTGGCTGCTCATCCAGGCCTATCGCCGGGCAAGCGCCTCGGCCCTGGCGCCCTATCCCTATCTGCAGATGGTGTGGATGGTGACGCTCGGCTATCTCGTCTTCGGCGACCTGCCGGACCGCTGGACGGTTGGCGGGGCGCTGATCATCGTAACGTCCGGCCTCTATATCGTGCACCGCGAAAGGCGGCTCCGGCTCAAGGCCAATTCTGTGCCCAACACCGAAACGTCCACGATGGCGAAAAAGCTTTGAAACGCCCGGCCGCGGTGGCATAAGCAGCTTTAAACTGTTTAAAGAACGAATTTGGACGGCGGGAGGCGCCTCTGGCTCAGAAGATCAAGCTTTCCACGATCGCGGACGCGCTGGGCGTTTCCACCGCCACCGTTTCGCTCGCGTTGCGCGACAGCCCCCTTGTTGCTGACGCTACGCGCGATCGTATCAAGGAGCATGCCCGCACCATCGGCTATATCTACAACCGCCGGGCGGCCAGCCTGCGGACCTCGCGATCGGGGATCGTCGGCGTGGTGGTGCACGACATCATGAACCCGTTCTTCGCCGAGATCCTGAAGTCGATCGAAAGCGAGCTCGACCGCAGCCGCCAGACCTTCATCCTGTCCAACCATTACGACCAGCTCGAAAAGCAGCGCACCTTCGTCGACACGCTGCTGCAACTGGGCGCTGACGGTGCCATCATGTCGCCGGCCATCGGCACGCCGAGCGGGGATATCCGCCAGATCGAGGAGAACGGTCTGCCGGTAGTGCTGATCGCACGCTCGGTCGCCGGCGCCGACGTGCCGGTCTATCGCGGCGACGATGCCTATGGGACCGGCCTTGCGACCAACCATCTGATCTCGCTCGGCCATCGCCGCATCGCCATGATCGGCGGCACGGACCAGACCTCGACCGGGCGTGACAGGTATCAGGGCTACGTCGCGGCCATGGAAAAGGCCGGCCTCGAGGTCCGTCCGCACTGGCGTATTCCCGGGCCGCGGACCAAGCAGGCGGGTTTCGAGGTCGCCGGACAGTTTCTCGCCTTGCCCGACAAGCCGACGGCGGCGGTGTGCTGGAACGATCTTGTCGCCATCGGCCTGATGAACGGCATTGCGCGGGCCGGGCTGGTGCCCGGTGTCGACGTCTCGGTGACCGGCTATGACGATCTGGAGGAGGCGGCGATTGCCACGCCGGCCCTGACGACGGTGTGGAACGGTCAACGCGACGTCGGGCGCCGCGCCGCGCGGGCATTGCTCGACCGGCTGAACGGGGCGCAGGTCAAGGCGTCGCAGGAACTCATCAAGCCCGAGCTTCACGTTCGCCAGTCGACCAGCAAGCCGGTCGAGCGCAAGTAAGGGAGCCGCCCGGCGCATCCCGCCTCTCCTTGGCGCATCGGATTGCGCCATGCGCCTCTTGTTCCGCACCCAATGGCCCCGTAACGTCCCGCTCCAAAGGAACGCCGTCAGGAGACCGACCGATGCCCGATCTGAAGCGCCACACGATTCTCATTCCCGGCAAGCTGCACCCGCACGCCGTCGGGCGCATCGAGGCGGCTTTCCCGACATTGCGGATCGAGCGAGCGGATGCCGCGTTGCTTAACACCGAAGCGATGGCCGGCGTGCGCGGCATCGGCGCGATGACGACGATCGATGCCGACTTCATCGACGCGTTGCCCAATCTGGAGATCATTGCCAATTTCGGTGTCGGCTACGATGCGGTCGACGCCCGACACGCCGCCTCGCGTGGCATCATGGTCACCAACACGCCGGACGTGCTGACCGAGGAAGTTGCCGACACCGCTGTCGGCCTGCTCTTGAACACGGTGCGCGAGTTGCCGAAGGCGGAGGCCTATCTGCGGGCAGGGCGCTGGGCGGCGGAAGGCCCCTATCCCCTGACCCAGGCAACCTTGCGCGGACGCAGCATCGGCATATTCGGGCTCGGTCGCATCGGCCAGGCCATCGCGCGGCGGCTCGAAGCGTTCGGCCTTTCCATCAGCTATCACAACCGCCGTCGCGTCGACGGGGTATCCTATGAATATCACGACACGCTCGAAGGGCTGGCATCGGCGGTCGACACGCTGATCTCGGTCGCGCCGGGCGGCAGCGCCACCGAGAAGATCGTCGGCATGAAAGTGCTCGAGGCGCTGGGACCGGACGGCGTTTTTGTCAATATCGGCCGCGGATCGACGGTTGACGAGGATGCGCTTGTCGAGGCGCTGAAGAACGGGACGATCCGTGCCGCCGGGCTCGATGTCTTTGCCGACGAGCCGCGTGTGCCCGACGCGCTCGTCGCTCTGCCCAATGCAACCTTGCTGCCGCATGTCGGTTCGGCATCGGTTCATACCCGCCGGGCGATGGCCGATCTCGTGGTCGACAATCTCATCTCGTGGTTTTCGTCCGGCAAAGCCCTGACGGCGGTGCCGGAGACGGCGGAGGTCACTTCACCGGCCGGATGATCATAGGCTTCTTCGCGTGGCGCTGCGGGCTGCATTCGCGCGGCCGGGCCGGGCCTTGTTAACCTTTCTTAAAGTTGGCCTAATCATGCTTGCCCGAATCATCGGACAGCGAGGGTCATCGCGATGAAGGGGATAGCACTGCTGGTCTTGGCCACCGCGGTCATGGGCGCGGCGCAATTTGCCGGCGGGGGCACCGAGACGCCGGGCGAGCGGCCGGTTGAGCCGGTCGATCAATCGTCGATTTCCTACCGCCTCCACGTTCTCGGCGAAACCGGCACCTGCCGGATCGAAACGGGCCGGGCCGGACGCAACGGCACGGAGCTCGTTGCCGAGCCGGAATGCGCCGCGATCTTCCCGGCGATCGGCGAGGCCCGGACATGGCGCCAGGATGAGGAAGGCACGGTGCGCTTCGTCGCATCGGGCGGCGAGGTGCTTGCGGCCTTCGCACCGGCCGACGGGACGGCCTACGAATCCTTCAGTCCCGCTCACCCGATCATGTCGCTGGCGGCCGTCGTCGAGTAGGCTCGGGCGGGCTCTTATTCCGCCGCGGTGCGCGAGGCGCTGCGGGCTGCGGCGTGGGCGCGCACGGCGTCGCCGAACGCCCGGAAGATGCGGGCCGAGGGCTCGTCGCTCCTGAACCAGTATTCGGGATGCCATTGTACGCCGACGGCAAAGCCGCGCGCGCCGCGCACCGAGACCGCCTCGACGGTGCCGTCCTCTGCGACCGCTTCGACGTCGAGGCGCGGGCCGAGGCGGCCGGCGGCCTGGCGATGGACCGAATTGACCGCGACGTCCCCGGCGCCGAGCACGGAGGCCAGGCAGGAGCCGGGTTTGACCGAGACGTTGTGGCGGATGGCAAAGCGTTCGTCGTGGCTGTCGCCGGGCGGGGCGCGGTGGTCCATGGAGCCTTCGCGCTCCTGGATCTCGGTCGCCAGCGTGCCGCCGAGCGCGACATTGAGCTCCTGAATGCCGCGGCAGATGGCGAGAAGCGGCACGCCGTGCTCGATCGCCTTCCTGATCAGCGGGAGGGTCGTGGCGTCGCGCTCGGGATCGTAGGGTCCGTCGGCTTCGCTCGCCTCGCTGCCATAGAGCGACGGGTGAACGTTGGTTTTCGAGCCGGTGATCAGCACGCCGTCGACCTTGTCGAGCAGCGCGTCGAAGTCGATGCGCGCGCCGAGGGCGGGCAGGATCAGCGGCAGCGCGCCGGCTCCGTCGATTGCGGCGTCCACATATTGCCGTGGCACGGCATGCCAACTGTAATTGTCGAATTCGCGCACATCCGCCGGGACGGCGACAAGGGGTTGTGTCATGAATTTCTTTCCGTCGGGCCGGCGCGATCCGCCGGGCCATTGCTTCGCGCATCTATACCAACGGCCCCGAAAAATGGCCAGTCTGATCGCAGGTTCAGTGGTGTTGTCTTGATGGGCCGGGTCTTCGATTTTCGAGTTGGCGGATGCGGGGCGCGGGGCATTGCCGGTCGGTCCCGCCAATACAGGTCCCGGCGTCCAAAAGGGCCATGATACAGTATGTAGTCAAACCATTTTATATCTTACTTTCAATTCATTACGCGCAACGGCCATTTTCCGGCCAATCTTTGCGGCGGGTGCTGGACTGGCGCAACTTCTTGTGCAATGTGCAGCGTTCTGAACGCTGCGGGGGGTCTGCGATCTTATCCATTCCACACGCGCAGCATCGTTATGGAGGAGCTAATATGGATCGTCGATCATTCATCAAGAAGGCCGGCCTTGCCGGCACGGGCGCAGCGGCGTCTGCGGCGCTGGCCGCGCCTGCCATCGCCCAGTCCAATCCCAAGGTCACCTGGCGGCTCACCTCGTCCTTCCCGAAGAGCCTGGATACCATCTATGGCGGCGGCGAAGTTCTGTCGAAGATGGTGTCGGAAGCCACCGACGGCAATTTCGAAATCCAGGTTTTCGCAGCCGGCGAGATCGTGCCCGGCCTTCAGGCCGCCGATGCCGTTTCGGCAGCGACCGTCGAGGCCTGCCACACGGTCGGCTATTACTACTGGGGCAAGGACCCGGCCTGGGCGGTCGGCGCGACCGTCCCGTTCGCGCTCAATGCGCGCGGAATGAATGCCTGGCATTATCATGGCGGCGGCATCGACCTTTACAACGAATTCCTCGGCAAGCAGGGTCTCATCGGCTATCCGGGCGGCAATACCGGCGTCCAGATGGGCGGCTGGTTCCGCAAGGAAATCAACTCGATCGAGGATCTGAAGGGCCTGAAGATGCGCGTCGGCGGCTTTGCCGGACGTGTCCTGGAAAAGCTTGGCGTCGTGCCGCAGCAGCTCGCCGGCGGCGACGTCTATCCGGCGCTGGAGAAGGGCACGATCGACGCCGCCGAATGGGTCGGCCCCTATGATGACCAGAAGCTCGGCTTCTACAAGGTGGCGCCCTATTACTACTATCCCGGCTGGTGGGAAGGTGGCCCGACCGTCCACTTCATGTTCAACAAGGAAAAGTTCGAGGCTCTTCCGGCGAACTATCAGTCGCTGTTGCGCACGGCTGCCCAGGCGACCGACGCCGACATGCTGCAGAAGTACGACTACGTGAACCCCACGGCGATCAAGAAGCTGGTCGCCGACGGCACGCAGTTGCGTCCCTTCAATCAGGAGATCCTGTCGGCTTGCTTCGACGCGGCCAACGGCATCTATGACGAGCTGACGGCGTCGAACGCGGAGTTCAAGAAGATCTGGGATTCGATCGTCGCATTCCGCGGCGACCATTATCTCTACGCGCAGATCGCCGAATATAATTTCGACACCTTCATGATGATCCAGCAGCGCGCGGGCAAGATCTAGGCCTGCGCCGGCGTATCCGCCCCCAAATCGGAATCAGTTTCCGACAAGGCAGTGCGCTGAACAAGAACAGCAAAGCGCCGCGCGTCCATCCGGATGCGCGGCGCTTTGTCGTTCGAGGCGGCGGCAGCTTGGCGTGCGGCCTTCCGGCACCTTGCCTCTGCGCGTCTGCCGCCATGATTTTCCATTAACGTTATTAATGACTTGGCTGCCGCCGCGCGGCGGTATCGTGTCCCATTCGTATGTGTGAAAACGCCTCGCACACGCCGGTGCGATGGCTAGACTTGATGGTAGTCATATGTATTGATAGCCAACAGTTGGCTCACCAGAAAATGACAGAGGGGTGGCTGGCTTATGGTTCGATCTCAATACGGGAGGTATTCAATGGATCGTCGTTCATTCATCAAAAAGGCAGGTTTTGCAGGCGCTGGAGCCGCCGGCGCAGCCGCTCTCGCGACGCCTGCGATCGCGCAATCGATGCCCAAGGTCACGTGGCGCTGCACGTCGTCCTTTCCCAAGGCGCTCGACACGATCTACGGCGCGGCGGAGACGATGGCCGATTTCGTCAGCGAGGCGACGGACGGCAATTTCCAGATCCAGGTTTTCGCCGCAGGTGAAATCGTTCCGGGTCTGCAGGCGGCCGACGCCGCTTCCGCCGGCACGGTCGAGATGGCGCACACTGCGTCCTATTACTATTGGGGCAAGGATCCGGTCTATGCTTTCGGCACAGCCGTTCCGTTCGGCCTCAACTACCGCCAGCAGAATGCCTGGTTCTACTATGGCGACGGCAACAAGCTGATGAACGAGTTCTATGCCACGCAGGGGCTCTACGGCATGATCTGCGGAAACACGGGCGCCCAGATGGGCGGCTGGTTCCGCAAGGAGATCAACACGGTCGGTGATCTCAAGGGCCTGAAGATGCGCATCGGCGGCATGGGCGGCAAGATCATCGAGAAGCTTGGTGTCGTGCCGCAGCAGATCGCCGGCGGCGACATCTATCCGGCGTTGGAGAAGGGCACGATCGACGCCACCGAATGGGTCGGTCCCTATGACGACGAGAAGCTCGGATTCCAGAAGGTCGCCCAGTACTACTACTATCCCGGCTGGTGGGAAGGCGGCCCGGTGCTGCACACCATGGTCAATCTGGACAAATGGAACGAGCTGCCCAAGAGCTATCAGGCGATCGTCGAAGCGGCCTGCCGCGCGGCCAATGCCGACATGATGGCCAATTACGACTACAAGAACCCGGCGGCGCTCAAGCGGCTCGTGAGCAATGGCGCGCAGCTCAGGCCATTCAGCCAGGAGATTCTCGAGGCTTGCTACAAGGCAGCGCTCGAGACCTATGACGAGATCAACGCCGAGAATCCGACCTTCAAGAAGATCTACGAGAACCAGCAGGCCTTCAAGAAGGATGCTTATCTGTGGGCGCAGCTCACGGAGTACAATTTCGACACGTTCATGATGATCCAGCAGCGCGCCGGCAATCTCTGACACGCAAAGGTCATTGCCAAAAAAGAACCCCGGGGCGGCGCCCCGGGGTTTTTTCGTCCATGACGCCGGGTCAATCGAACGACGGCGGCTTGCTTAGGTCAGGCTGTTGCTGCTGCCCTTGCGGCCCGGAGCCCGTCGGTTGCTCAGCCTGACCATCCGGCGCGTCGGGCGGCTCGAGACCGCCGAGCGGCGGCAGACCCAGCGGCGCCTGCTGCTGGCCGCCCTGGCCGTTCTCAGTGCCATTGGCCGGTGGTCCGCCGATGGGCGGCAATCCCAGGCTCGGCAATCCGGGTGTGCCGCCCTGACCCTGGCCACTGCCGCCGAGGGGCGGCAGCGTGATTTCCACCTGGCTCGGGTCGGCCACGGCGGGACCGGACTTGTAGTGCGTCACCAGGCCAGGAAATGTGATGACCAGCAGAATCATCGCGAATTGGATGATGATGAATGGCAGGGCGCCCTTGTAGATCTCGAACGTCTTGATGCCCGGCAGGATCTTGCCCGATACGGTGTCCTTCCATTCGTGCACGGGCGCGACCGAGCGCAGATAGAACAGCGAGAAGCCGAAGGGCGGCGTCAAGAACGAGGTTTGCAGGTTGATGCCGAGAATGACGCCGAACCAGATGAGGTCGATGCCCAATTTCTCGGCCACCGGCGCCAGAAGCGGCACGGCGATGAAGGCGATCTCGAAGAAATCGAGGAAGCAGCCGAGGATGAAGACGATGATCGTGACGAAGATCAGGAAGCCGTATTCGCCGCCGGGCAGGGCCAGCAGCAGTTCCTCGATCCACACATTGCCGTTGATACCGTAGAAGGTCAGGCCGAAGACACGCGCGCCGATGAGGATGAACATCACGAAGGCGGCGAGCTTGGTCGTCGAATCGAGCGCCTGCTTGAGCACGGTCAGGTTCAGCCGGCCCTTGGCGAAGGCCAGGATCAGCGCCCCGGTGGCGCCCATGGCGCCGCCTTCCGTCGGCGTTGCGATGCCGAGGAAGATCGTGCCCAGAACCAGGAAGATCAGCGCCAGCGGCGGAATGAGCACGATGACGACTTGCTCTGCCAGCCGCGACAGGATCCCCAGCTTGAACTGGCGATTGGCCAGGCTGGCCAGGTAGGCCGCCAGCGTGGCCGCGGTCGCGGACCAGACCAGCCGCACTTCGTAGCGCATATCGGCGAAGATGGTGTGATAGGTCGCCAAATAGATGAGGACGGTCGCGATGACGATTGCGATCAGCGAGGTCACGCCGCTGCCCAGGGTGCGGGCTTCGACGGGTAGGGCGGGAGCCCAATGCGGGCGCACCAGGGTGACGGCGAAAATGTATACGCAGTACACGCCGACGATGATGAGCGCCGGCAGCAGCGCGCCGACATACATGTCGCCGACCGAACGGCCGAGCTGGTCGGCCATGACGATCAGCACCAGCGACGGCGGCACGATCTGGGCGAGCGTTCCGGAGGCGGCGATGGTGCCGGTGGCCAGTCCCCGGTTGTAGCCGTAGCGCATCATGATGGGCAGCGAGATGAGGCCCATGGCGATGACGGAGGCGGCGACGACTCCGGTCGTTGCCGCCAGCAGCGCGCCGACCAGAATGGCGGCATAGGCAAGCCCGCCGCGGACCGGCCCGAAGAGCTGTCCGATCGTGTCGAGCAGATCCTCGGCCATGCGCGAGCGTTCCAGGATCAGGCCCATGAAGGTGAAGAAGGGAACGGCCAGCAGCGTATCGTTGTACATGATGCCGTAGACGCGCTCGGGATGCGACTGCAGCAGCGGCCAGAAAAGGCGAATCTCGTTTGAAATGCTGGAGAACTCGACGCCGATGACGAAGAAGATCAGGCCGCCCGCGGCCAGCGTGAAGGCGACGGGATAGCCGATCAGCAGCATCGCCATCACGCATGCGAACATGATGGGCGCCAGGTTGTGCGCAATGAGATCAATCACGGTCCCGGGCCTCCATCTCGAGGGCGCCTTCGGCTGCGGGCGGCAAATCGTGCTGCGGATTGGGCTCGTCGATCAGCCCCCTGATGACGCCCCAACGCTTGATGATTTCCGAGAAGGCCTGGGCGGTAAGAAGGATGAAGCCGAGCAGCACCATCATCTTGGCCGGCCACAGGATCAGCCCGCCGGCATTGGACGACATCTCACCGGAATTGTAGGACAGCCAGAACCAGGGCCAGCACAGGCGGACCATCAGGAGCACGAACGGCAACAGAAAGACGATGTGGCAGATCAGATCTATCCAGTCGCGGGTGCGTTTGGACAGGCGATTGGCCAGGATGTCGATGCGCACATGTTCGTTGCGCTTCAGGGTATAGGCGGCCGCCAGCATGAAGACGGTACCGTAGAGATACCATTGCAGCTCCAGCCAGGCATTGGATGATATGTCGAACGTCTTGCGCACCGTGGCATTGCCGGCGCTGATCAACACGGCGACAAGGATAAGCCACGAGACCTGTTTGCCAATGAACTCGTTGATGCGGTCGATGAACCGCGAAAGCGCGAGAAGCCCCGCCATGCATTCCTCCTGGAGCAGTTCTTGTTATTTGGCGGCAGGAATTGCCGGTCAGCACCGATCGTCTTCCCCACGGTCGGTGCGATTGCCGTCCTGCCTCATGCCGCCGCGAGTGATTATCAGCTTTACCGTGCCAGTCAAAGCGCCAGTTTCCGCCCGATATGCGGCGCGTGGCCACGGCGCGGCGAAGCCATGCATGGTGCATCTGTTATCAACCGATATTGGCGCGAATTCGTTTGACGCGCGCGGCAAGCGACGAAACACTGCGGCCGGGTTGTGTCAGGATGGCGACGCAGCCCCGAATGGGAGCATGGAATGACGCTTCACGACGTATCGCTCGACGACAAGTTCGATCTTTCGAAGGAGCGCATCTTCGTTTCCGGCGCACAGGCGATCGTGCGCATGCTGTTGATGCAGCGCGCGCTCGACCGGCGCGCCGGCCTCGACACGGCCGGATTCGTGTCCGGTTATCGCGGCTCGCCGCTGGGCGGTCTCGACCAGCAGCTCTGGCGGGCCAAGACGGCTCTGTCGGATGCCAACATCGTCTTCCAGCCCGGCCTCAACGAGGAACTGGCCGCCACCGCCTGCTGGGGCGCCCAGCAGACCGAACTGCTCGGCGAAGGCAAGCATGACGGCGTGTTTTCGGTCTGGTACGGCAAGGGGCCGGGTGTCGACCGGTCGGGCGATGTCTTCCGTCATGCCAACCTCGCCGGCTCGTCGAAGCATGGCGGCGTGCTGGCGCTGATGGGCGACGATCACACCGCGGAATCCTCGACCAACGCGCATGCGACCGAGTTCCTGTTCGTCGACACGATGATCCCGATCCTCAATCCGGCCGGCGTGCAGGAGATGGTCGATTACGGCCTCTACGGGTTTGCCATGTCGCGGTTCGCCGGCACCTGGGCTGCGGTCAAATGCGTCAAGGACAATATCGAATCGACCGCCTCCGTCGACGTCACGCTCGACCGCCTGAAGATCGAGCTGCCCGAATTCGACATGCCGCCGGGCGGGCTCAATATCCGTCACGAGCTCGACCAGCTCGGACAGGAAGCGCGGCTGCACGAGCACAAGCGGGCCGCCGCGGCAGCCTTCATCCGCGCCAACGGGCTCAATCGCATCGTCTATTCGGGCGGCCGCAAGGCCAAGCTCGGCATCATCACCGTCGGCAAGAGCTATCTCGACGTACGCCAGGCACTCGACGACCTCGGCATCGACGAGGCGACCGCCAGCCGCCTCGGCGTGCGGCTGTTCAAGGTCGCCTGCCCCTGGCCGCTCGATCTGGAGCATATCCGGGATTTCGCTCAAGGCCTGGAAACGATCATCGTCGTGGAGGAAAAGCGCTCGCTGATCGAGGTCCAGGTGCGCGAGGACCTTTACGGCACGGCAATGCAGCCGCTGGTCGTCGGCAAGAAGGACGAACGCGGCGACTGGCTGTTTCCGGCCAAGGGCGCGCTCGACCCCAACGACATCGCGATCGCAATCGGCGAGCGTGTGCTGGCGACGATCGGCCATTCGGAGGAGATCGACCAGCGGGTCAAGCAGCTCCGACAATTCCAGGCGATGCTGGCCGAGACGGAGGACGTGGCCAGCCGCACGCCCTATTTCTGTTCCGGCTGCCCGCACAATTCCTCCACCAAGGTGCCCGAGGGCTCGCTGGCTGCCGCCGGCATCGGCTGCCACTTCATGGCGCTCTGGATGGACCGCTCGACGGTCGGCTTCACGGCCATGGGCGGCGAGGGCGCGCAATGGATCGGCCAGGCGCCGTTTTCCACGCGCGATCACATCTTCCAGAATCTCGGCGACGGTACCTACAACCACTCGGGATCGCTGGCCATCCGTTTCGCCCGCGCGGCCGGGGCGAACATCACCTACAAGATCCTCTACAACGATGCGGTCGCCATGACCGGCGGCCAGCCGCATGAAGGCGCACTCAGCGTCGACATGATCGCGCATCAGATGCGCGCCGAAGGCGTCGAACGCATCGCGGTGGTGACCGACGAGCCCGAGAAATATGGCGGCAAGGCGGTGTTCCCCGCGGGCGCCACCATCGATCACCGTGACGATCTCGATCGCGTGCAGCGCGGATTGCGCGAGGTCAAGGGCGTGTCGGTGCTGATCTACGACCAGACCTGCGCAGCCGAAAAGCGCCGCCGGCGCAAGCGCGGCACTTTTCCCGATCCCGACAAGCGCGTCATCATCAACGAGCTCGTCTGCGAGGGATGTGGCGATTGCGGGGTGCAGTCGAACTGCGTTTCCGTGCAGCCGGTGGTCACCGAGTTCGGCCGCAAGCGGCGCATCGATCAGTCGAGCTGCAACAAGGATTTCTCCTGCCTCAACGGTTTCTGCCCGTCATTCGTCACGGTCCATGGCGCAAAGCTTCGCAAGGCCGAAGGCATTGGCGGAACGGCGGATCCGCTCGACGGCGTGCCGGAACCGGCGGTCTTTCCGGCCGAACAGGGCTGGTCGGGTATCGTCGACGGTATCGGCGGCACGGGCGTCGTCACGATCGGCGCCATCCTCGGCATGGCGGCGCATCTGGAAGGCAAGGGGTGCGGGCTCATCGACATGGCGGGCCTGGCGCAAAAGGGCGGCGCGGTCTTCAGCCACATCCGCATCGCCGCAACGCCTGAAGACATCCATGCCATTCGCGTGTCGGCAGGCAAGGCCAACCTTGTTCTGGGCTGCGACCTCGTGGTCTCCGGGTCGAAGAAGGTGCTGGCGGCGGTGCGCGAGGGCGAGACGGTGTTCGTCGCCAACACGGCCGAGGTCATGCCGGGCGATTTCACCCGCGCGGCGGATTTCTCGCTGCCGACCGAGCGCCTGAAAAAGGCGATCCGCGCGGCGGCCGGCGAGGACAATGCGCATTTCGTCGATGCAACGCGCACGGCGAGCGTGTTGTTCGGCAATTCGCTGGGCGCCAACATGTTCATGCTCGGCTTTGCCTTTCAACGTGGTGGGCTGCCGCTTGGCGCGGAGGCGATCGAACAGGCGATCGAGCTCAACGGCCAGGCAATTTCGATGAACAAGCAGGCGTTCCGCTGGGGCCGGCGCGCCGCCCACGATCCCGCGATCGTGGCCGATCTCGTCGCCCGCGCCGGCAGCGGGCAGACGGCCCGGGCGCCGGCCGACGATTTGGACGAGATCATAGCGCGCCGCGCGGCGTTCCTGTCGGCCTATCAGGATACCGCCTATGCCCGCCGCTACGAGCAGCGTGTGGAGGCTGTTCGCGCCGCGGAGGCGAATGCGGCGCCAGGGTCGACGCGGCTGACGGAAGCCGTGGCGCGCAATCTCTTCCGGCTGATGGCCGTCAAGGACGAGTATGAGGTGGCGCGGCTTTACACCGACGGCTCGTTCCGGCGTCAGCTCGAGGCCGAGTTCGAATCCTACGACCGGCTCGAGTTTCATCTCGCCCCGCCCGTCATGGCGCGCAAGGGGAACGACGGCAGGCCGCGCAAGACCTCCTTCGGTCCGCGCATGATGATCGGGTTTCGCCTGCTGGCGGCGCTGAAGCGCCTGCGCGGCACGATGTTCGATCCCTTCGGCTATACGGCCGAGCGCGAGATGGAGCGGCGGTTGCTCAGCGAGTACGAGGCGGATCTGGAGCTGATTGTCGCCACGCAGCAGCCCGGCAATGTCGATGCGGCGGTCGCGCTCGCCTCGGTTCCCTCGCTGGTCAAGGGATTCGGCCACATCAAGGAGGCGAATGCGCGCAAGGCCGAAGGCGAACGCCGGCGCCTGATCGAGAGACTGAAAGGCATGCCGGACGCGGCGCTGGAGGCGGCCGAATAGCGCGGCGGCGCCGTTCTCCAGCGACTTTGGCCAACAAGTCCTTTGCCAAGTTCGGCCAATAAGCTCTTCTCAAATAAAGCTTTCTTAAGGCGGATGTGCGACTGGAGAGTCCCGACAACCGGGCAGGCCCAGTGAAGAGTAGCAAGGACAGCATCCCCGAGGACATCTATGTAGGGTTCGTCCGGTCGTTGTTCGTCGATCCGGGAATCCTGCTGATTGGCGCGTGCTGTCACGGGCTCATAGGGCTGCTCGTCTATCTCAAGACCGGTGAACCGATCTATCTTCTTCTGGCCGTCGTCATGCTGGGTGCCGGTGTCTACCGGTTTGCCGCCGTTCGCAGAGTGGATCCTTCCAGCATAAGCGACCAGGCATCGGCAGCGGCGCGCGAGCGATATTACATTGCAGCCGGCACCATTCAGGGCTGCGTCGTTGGGCTTTTTGCGCTCGTCAGCGTCTACTGGCTGCCCGATCCGTTCAGCGAGATGGCTGCCGTGAGCGTGATCATGGGCGGAGCCATCACAATTGCCGGTCGCAACTATGGCTCACGAACGATGGTGGCCATCCTGACGGCCACTGCCGTGGCGCCGATCGCCATCGGGCTCATGCTCAAGGGCGACGTCTATCATTTCGTGCTCGGCCTCTTCATCGTGCCCTTCCTGATCGTCGTCATGAAGATGGCCAGTCTCGTGCGTCTCGTTCTGTTTACCGCGCTCCGCGAGGAGAAGAAGGCCACGCGGCTGGCGCAGCGCTTCGACAAGGCGCTCAACACCATGTCGCACGGCCTGATCATGCTGGACGGCGAGGGGCGCATCGTGGTGGCCAATGCGCAGGCCGCCCGGATCATGCGGTTGAATGCGCCGGAGGCCATGTCGGGGCGCACGCTCAAGGCGCTGTTGATGCGGGCCGTCGCGGCGGGAATGCTCGGCCGCGAGGATTGTGCTTACGTGGAGGACCAGCTCACGCGGGCGCTTCGGGAGAATTGCGACAGGAAACTTCTGGTGCGCTTCGCCGATGGCAGCCATTTCGAGTTTTCCGCCCGTGAAGGCAGCGACGAGCTCGGCGTCATTACCTTCGAAGACGTCACGCAACGCGTCGAAGCGGAGGAAAAGATCAGGACCATGGCGCGCTACGACAGCCTGACGGGCCTGCCCAACCGCAACTATTTCCACGAGCTCGTCACCGAGCGAATGGTCGCCGGGGACCGGGAACGGCTTTGCGCCGTCGCCATTCTGGACGTCGACGATTTCAAGAACATCAATGACACGCTCGGCCATCCCGTCGGCGACGGACTAATATACGCCATCTCCGAGCGGCTCGCCTTCTTTGCCGATGACGATGTCAGGATCGGTCGATTCGGCGGCGACGAATTCATCATCTATGTCGACCGGATCGAGGACGAATCGCATCTGGCGGAACTGCTCGACGGGGTCTTCGCCGGTCTGCGCGAGGAAATGGACGTCGCCGGACACGCCTTGCGCGTCCAGTTCAGCGCCGGCACCGTGCTTTTGCCGGCCAGCCTGAGCAATGTCGACAGCATGATCGTCAAGGCCGACCTAGCGTTGCATCGCGCCAAGACGCTCGGCAAGAACGGCTGGCAGCTTTTCGAAACAACGATGGACGCGGCGTTTCGGCACAAGCAGCTTCTCAAGGCCGACCTCAGGCAGGCAGTCGAGACGAATGCATTGCGGGTCGTTTTCCAGCCGATCGTCTCGCTCGACACGATGCGCGTCGCCAGTTGCGAGGCGCTTTGCCGCTGGGATCATCCCGAACTCGGCGCGATATCACCCAGCGTCTTCGTTCCTCTGGCCGAGGAAATCGGCATCGTTTCGGACATCAGTGCGCAGATATTGCGCACGGCCTGCAAGGAATGTGCGCGGTGGCCGGAATCCATCTGCGTCTCGGTCAATCTGTCGGCGCGCGATTTTGGCGATGCCGACGTTGTCCGGCTGGTGCGCGACGCGGTTGCCGAATCGGGACTGGCGCCCGACCGGCTGGAGATCGAGGTAACCGAAACGGCGCTGCTCGATGACAAGTTGTCCACGCGTCACCACCTGGAAGAGATCCGCGCGCTCGGCGTGCGCATTGCGCTCGACGATTTCGGCACCGGGTATTCCAGTCTCAGCTATCTGCACACCCTGCCGCTCGACAAGGTCAAGATCGACCGAAGCTTTCTTGTCGACATCACCGGCAACCAGCGTTCGCTGGAGCTGCTGAAGGGCGTCGTCTCGCTTTCGCGCCAGCTCGGCCTGGACGTGACGGTCGAAGGCATCGAGACCTTCGAACAGCTCAAGCTGCTGGCCGTGCATGTCAGGCCGGACCTGCTGCAAGGGTTCCTGTTCGGTTCGGCGCTGTCTCCGTCGGGCATCGGCACCATGTCGAATACGGTCTGGCCATTCGGTGAAGACCTGGAAAACGCCCGGCGTTCCGCGCACGGCTAAGAGCCCTCTTCAGAACTGACAATCTTCGCTCCATAGCGTGATCGCGCTATAAGCCTAACCCATTGTTAAGGTTAACAATCGGTAAATGGGGCTGCTCAAATTTTCATCTTTACTTAATTAATTCGCTCGCTACCGTGCGGCCCATGCGGGTGATCTGGGGGCAAGATCTTAATGACAGCAATGTTGGCTCGCGGCACAGCCGCGCGCTCACCCGGTCGTGCGGACCGGTCGGGCGGGTCTGGGTTCGTAAGGAATGTCACGGATTTGCTGGACCGCATCGAATACAGACGATGCGAGAGCGGCGAGGATCTGGAGGCGATATATCGGCTACGTTACAAGGCCTATCGGGCTCACGGTTACGTGCCGCATTCCGCCAGTCAGATGACGTCGGACAAGTATGACGATACGCCGAATTCCTATCGCTTCGGCGTATTCATCGATGACGATCTCATCAGCACGGTGCGCATCCATCATGTGAGCCGCGACCAACCAGAAGCGCCCATCATGGGGGCGTTTGGCGACATTATGGGGCCACGACTCGATCGCGGCGAGACCTTCACCAATCCGACCATGCTGGCCGCCGATCCCGATTGTGCCCATGGCGTGCGCGCAATTCCTTACATCACGCTGCGGCTTGCCGTAATTGCGAACGAGCATTTCGAGACCACGGGCTGCGTTTGCGTCATTCGCGAAGAGCATACGGCGTTCTACCGGCGCATCTTCGGGGCCGTTCAGGTTGGAGAACCGAGGGCCTACCCGCCCATCACGATCCCACTGATGCTCTACGACTCCGAATGTGCAATCAACATGCAAAAGACGCTCGATCGCTTTCCGTTCTTCATGTCCAAGCCTTCGGAGCAGCGCATGCTCTTCGACCGGCCGGACACGGGCGACCTGGCGCCGCTGACCATCCTGCCAACGGCGAAATATCTTCAACACGCGGCATGAGTGGACGCCGGGGCCCGGCGGCCTCGGCCCGTCTTGTCATTGCGCCGATGCGCGCCCATAAGAGTTTCTCCCATGGAAACGCGTTGGTGCGTCTCGGCTGCTGTGGGGGAGAATGATCGCCAAGGAAGACATTGCGCGCGCCGCCATCTGGGCGCGCGAACTGACAGAAGACGAAATCGAAAGGGCGAGCCGCGGGCTTTCGGAGCGCTCATATTCGAAGGGCGCCTATATCTGCCATCGCGGCGACAGGCTCGACTACTGGACGGGCGTTTCCGACGGGCTGGTCAAGATCAGCGCCATCTCGCGCAGCGGCAAGGCGATGACCTTTGCCGGGGCGACGACGGGAAGCTGGTTCGGCGAGGGGTCGGTGCTCAAGGACGAGCCGCGCCAGTACGATCTGGTCGCCATCCGCGAGACCCGTCTGGCTCTGATGAACCGGGCGACCTTCTTCTGGCTTTACGAAAGCAGCACCGGCTTCAACCGCTTTCTCGTGCGCCAGCTCAACGAGCGCATGGGCCAGTTCATCGCGACCATCGAATATGACCGTATCCTGACGCCGAAGGCGCGCGTGGCGCGGAACCTGTCCTGGTTCTTCAACCCGGTCCTCTATCCGCGTGTGGGAACCGAGATCGAGATTTCACAGGAAGAACTGGGACTGCTCGCCGGCGTGTCGCGCGCCATCGTCAACAAGTCGTTGCAGGAACTGGTCGATGAAGGGCTCGTGAAGGTGGAGCACAGCCGGATCACGGTGCTCCATCTGGAGGCGTTGAAGTCCTACGAAGCCTGAGACGCTCTCATCGGCAGACCCAGCGGGCAAAACGACCAACACCTCTGTCACTGTTAGCAGACCATCGGGTGGTCTGTCTGTCAATCGCGAAGTTGATCGGGGTCGCGCCTCGTGGAAATCTTGACCCGGATAGCGGTTGCCGTCGGCCATGTGGGAGGAGGGAGGCTGCGCTGCAGCGCCAGGCCGGAACGGTCGATGGCGTCAGAACGAGAATGAGGCCGCTCGGCGCCATCCAGGTAGAGTGGCGAAGCCCGCAGGGCCGACTTGCGCCTCGGGCTCGAGCGGGCGATAAAGGTGGAACAAGCCGCCGAGACAAGGCGGATCCGGGAGGAACATGAACGATGGCTGCGACGGCTGACGCCGGCACGACGCTTGACACTTTTCCAAAATATCTCGTGTACAACGCGCAGCGTTTTGCCGACAGGCCGGCGATGCGGCACAAGGATTACGGCATCTGGCAGAGCTGGAGCTGGAAGGAACAGCTCGACGAGGTTCGCGCATTCGCCGTGGGGCTGAAGGGCATCGGGCTCGAGCGGGGCGACAGGATCGCCATCGTCGGGTCGAACCGGCCGCGCCTCTACTGGACATTTGCCGCCGCCCAATCCCTCGGTGCCGTGCCGGTGCCGGTCTATGCCGATTCGGTGGCCGAGGAGATGGCCTATGTCCTCGACCATGCCGAGGTGCGTTTCGCCGTGGTCGAGGATCAGGAGCAGGTCGACAAGCTGCTTTCGATCGCCGAGAAGGTGTCGACGCTCAAGCATATCGTCTATGACGAGCCGCGCGGCATGCGCGACTACGAGCACGAACACCTGCACGACTATGCCGCGCTGCGCGAGGCCGGTCTTTCGGCATTGGCCGCTTCGCCGGACGCGGCGGCCGACTGGGAGGCGTCGGTAGCCGCCGGCAAGGGCGGCGATCTGGGCATCATGCTCTACACGTCGGGCACCACGGGCCGGCCGAAGGGCGTCATGCTGTCGAACGACAATCTGGTGAAATCGGCGTTGCACGGCAACGCCTTCGACAATCTCGGCGTCGACGAGACGACGATCGCCTATCTGCCGCTGGCCTGGGTGGGCGATCACGTCTTCTCCTATTCGCAATCCTACACCGCCGGCTTCTGCGTCAGCTGTCCGGAAGGTGCCGAGACCGTGACCGAGGACCGCCGCGAGATCGCTCCGACCTACTTCTTCGCGCCGCCGCGCGTCTTCGAGAGCATGCTGACCTCGATCATGGTGCGCATGGAGGATGCCGGACGATTGAAGAAGTGGTTGTTCGACCACTTTCTCGCCCATGCCCGCAAGGTCGGCGAGCCGCTCCTCAACGGTGAGAAGGTCGGGGCCTGGGACCGCATCAAATATGCGCTCGGCGAGTTCTTCATCTACGGTCCGCTGAAGGATGGCATGGGCCTGTCGCGGCTGCGCGTCGGCTATACGGCGGGCGAGGCGATCGGGCCGGAACTGTTCAGCTTCTACCGTTCGCTGGGGCTCAACCTGAAACAGCTCTACGGCCAGACGGAAGCCTGTGTCTACATCACCGCCCAGCCGGACGGCCAGATCCGTCCCGACACGGTCGGCCTCCCGTCGCCCGGCGTCGAGGTGAAAATCGCCGACAACGGCGAGGTGATGTACCGCTCCGACGGCGTCTTCATCGGCTACTACAAGAACGATGAGGCGACCCGCTCGACGAAGACGTCCGAGGGATGGGTGCATACGGGCGATGCGGGCTTCTTCGATCCGGAAGGGCATCTGAAGATAATCGACCGCGCCAAGGATGTCGGCAAATTGAAGTCCGGCGCGCTGTTTGCGCCGAAATACATCGAGAACACGCTGAAATTCTTCCCCGACATCAAGGAGGCGGTGGCCTTTGGCGACGGACGGGATTTCTGCGCGGTCTTCATCAATATCGACCTGCATTCGGTCGGCAACTGGGCCGAGCGCAACAATATCGCCTACGCCTCATATCAGGACCTTGCGGCCCATCCAGAGGTCTACAGAACGATTGCCGAACATGTCGAGCAGGCCAACCGGCGGCTGGCCTCCGAACCGCTCATGGCCGCCTCGCAGATCAGGCGGTATCTGGTCCTGCACAAGGAACTCGACGCTGACGACGGCGAACTGACCCGCACGCAGAAGGTGCGCCGGTCCTTCATCGCTGAGCGCTATGGCGAGCTCATCGAGGCACTCTACGACGGTTCGAACGAGAAATATGTCGAAACCGAGATGACCTATGAGGACGGCCGCAAGGGCAAGGTGCGCGCCACCGTGCGCATCGTCGACGCCAAGGTCCATGACGCACCGGCGGAGACGGTGATGGAGGCGGCCGAATGAATGTGCAGGTCAGGTCCGATCCGTTCACGGCGCGCGACGGCGAGATTGCCAAGGGCGGCGTGCTGCTCGACGTCAGAAACGTTTCCCTCTCCTTCGGCGGGGTGAAAGCGGTCACCGACATCTCGTTCGACGTGTTGCAGGGCGAAATCCGCGCCATCATCGGGCCTAACGGCGCCGGCAAGACGTCGATGCTCAACGTCATCAACGGCTTCTACACGCCGCAGCTTGGAACGATCATCTTCCGCGGCAAGGAGCGGCGCTCGATGAAGCCGCACGAGGCGGTCGGGCAGGGCATCGCGCGCACCTTCCAGAACGTGGCGCTGTTCAAGGGCATGTCGACGCTCGACAACATCATGACCGGACGTTCGGTGATGATGAGGCGCAATATCGGCTGGCAGATGCTCTGGCACGGACCGGCGCTTGCCGAGGAGATCGAACACCGGCGCGCGGTGGAGGAGATCATCGATTTCCTGGAAATCCAGCACATCCGGCGCACGCCCGTCGGCAAGCTGCCATACGGGCTGCAAAAGCGCGTCGAGCTCGGCCGCGCGCTGGCCATGGAACCGTCGCTCCTGCTGCTCGACGAGCCGATGGCCGGCATGAATCTCGAGGAAAAGGAGGACATGAGCCGCTTCATCCTCGACGTCAACCAGCAGCGCGGCACGACGATCGCCTTGATCGAGCACGACATGGGCGTCGTCATGGACCTGTCGGACCGGGTGGTCGTGCTCGACTACGGCAAGAAGATCGCCGACGGCGTGCCCGATGTCGTCAAGGCCGACCAGAACGTCATCGACGCCTATCTCGGCGTGCCGCATTAGGAAAAAGCCATGGAAATCCTCTACGACATTCTCGTAAAGCCGTTCGTCGACATGGTCGCGGCGCCCGACTTTTTCCTGCAGGTGGTGTGGGAAGGTCTCGTCTCGGGAGTCCTTTATGCCCTCATCGCGCTCGGTTTCGTACTGATCTACAAATCCTCGCGTATCTTCAACTTCGCGCAAGGAATTATGGTCGTGTTCGCCGCCCTGACGCTGGTCGGGCTCTATGAGAAGGGCGTGCCGGCGCTTCTGGCGGTGCCGCTGACGCTTGCGGTCATGTATCTGCTCGCCATGACGATCGAACGGGTGGTGCTGCGACCGCTGGTCAACCAGCCCGACATCATCCTGTTCATGGCGACGATCGGCATCACGATGTTCCTGATCGGTTTCGGCGAGATCATCTTCGGTGGCGAGAACAAGGTGATGATCACCGAGCAACTGATGATCCCGACCGGCAGCTACATTTTTGAACCGTTCGGCGGCTTCGTTTCCATCGAGCAGAAGGACCTGACGGCGGTTGTCGGCGCCGTCGTGCTGGTGGGTGTGCTGCTGTTGTTTCTCAACAGGTCGAAAATGGGGCGCGCCATCCGGGCGCTCGGCGACGACCACCAGGCGGCACTGTCGGTCGGCATCTCGCTGTCGACCATCTGGGTGCTGGTGTGGTTCATCGCCGGCGTCATCGCGCTCGCCACCGGCATCGTGTGGGGCGCGCGGGCCGGCGTTTCCTTCGCGCTCGAGGTGATCGCCTACAAGGCGCTGCCGGTTCTCATGCTGGGCGGGCTTGAAAGCGTCCTTGGCGCCATCGTCGGCGGTCTGGCCATCGGCATCCTGGAAAAGCTGTTCGAGATCTATTGGGGTCAGCCGCTGCTCGGCGGCAACACCGAGACCTGGTTCGCCTTCGTCTTCGCGCTGATCGTGCTTCTGTTCCGGCCGCAGGGCTTGTTCGGCGAACGCATCATCGAGCGGGTGTGATCGACATGCTTTACCGTACCGCGGGCCAGTTCAAGACCAGCTACGAGGCCGATTTCGCCCTGTTCCCGGTCAAGCAGGATTCCATCCTGCTCGCTGCCGTTCTCGTGCTTGCCTTTGTCGTCTTTCCGCTGACGGCGAACGAGTTCGCCTTTCGCGCTCTTCTGATACCGGTCCTGATCTATGCGCTGGCCGCCCTGGGGCTCAATATCCTGACCGGCTATGCCGGCCAGCTTTCGCTGGGAACGGGCGCCTTCATGGGTGTCGGCGCCTATGCCTGCTACAAGCTCATCACCATCTTTCCCGAGATGAACCTCCTGGTCGCCATTGCCCTGTCGGGATTCTTCTCGGCAGCGGTCGGCGTGGCATTCGGTCTGCCGTCGCTCAGGATCAAGGGTTTCTACCTCGCCATTGCCACGCTGGCGGCGCAGTTCTTTCTCGTCTGGTTGTTCGAGAAATGGGCCTGGCTCTACAACTACAACGCCTCCGGCGCCATCCAGGTGCCGAATATCGACATGTTCGGCTTTACTGTTGCCGGTCCGAGGGCGCCTGCGATCACGCAGTATTATTTCGTCCTTATCGTGGTCAGCATCGTCACCTTCTTTGCCATCAACGTCACGCGCGGGCGCATCGGGCGCATCTGGAAATCGGTGCGCGACATGGACATTGCCGCCGAACTGGTCGGCATCAACCTGATGAAGGCCAAGCTGTCCGCCTTCTTCGTCTCGTCCTATGTCGTGGGTGTGGCCGGTGCGCTGTTCGTGTTTGCCTGGCGCGGCGCGGCCGAGCCGAACCTGTTCGACATCCCCCTGTCGTTCCGGGTGCTGTTCATCGCCATCATCGGCGGGCTGGGCTCGATCCTCGGAAATTTCCTCGGTGCGATCCTGATCGTCGCCCTGCCGGTGGTGCTGGGCTTTCTGCCGGATGTGTTCGGCGTGCCGATCAGTTCGTCGGCGGTGGAACATTTGAACGTGATGATTATCGGTGCTTTGATCGTCACATTCCTGATCGTCGAGCCGCACGGGCTGGCGCGGTTCTGGGCGGTCATCAGGGAGAAGCTGATTATATGGCCGTTCCCGCATTGACGCGGGACAAGACAACAAAAAGATTGCGGCTGCAGGGCCGCTGAAGGCGGGGTTGGTTCGCCCGCTCCTCTTGGGAGAAACGGACAAGTGGAGGAGAAGACATGAAAACGCTATTGAAGAATGCGCTGATGGCCGGCGCCTTGGCTGCGGGCACGGCGTTCGCCGCGCAAGCGGCGATGGCCCAGGATTCCATCTATCTGCCCAATCTGTCCTACCGGACGGGACCGTTCGCCTCGACCGGCATTCCGCTGATGAACGGCCAGCGCGACTACATGATGATGCTCAACGAGCGCGATGGCGGCGTCAACGGCGTCAAGCTTGGCTATGACGAGTGCGAAACCGGCTACAACACCGAAAAAGGGGTCGAGTGCTACGAAAAGACCAAGGCGGATGCGGCGATCACGCAGCCATGGTCGACCGGCATCACGCTGCAGGTCCTGCCGAAGACGAATGTCGACAAGATCCCGGTGCTCGCGCCCGGTTACGGCTTCTCGCCGATGGCCGACGGCAAGACCTTCCAGTGGGCCTTCAATCCGCCGGCATCCTATTGGGACGGCGCGTCGATGATCCTGAAAGCGATCTCCGACGGCAATCTCGACAATCTCGAGGGCAAGAAGATTGCACTGCTGCATCTCGACCATCCCTACGGCAAGGAGCCCATCCCGCTGTTCGAGGCGATGGCCGAAAAGCACGGCTTCACCTTCCTGCCGATCCCGGTCGGACTGAAGGAGATGCAGAACCAGTCGGCTCAATGGCTGCAGATCCGTCGCGAGCGTCCCGACTTCGTCTTGATGTGGGGCTGGGGCGCGATGAACGCCGGCGCCATCACCGAGGCGGCCAAGACGCGCTATCCGATGGATCAGTTCATCGGCATCTGGTGGTCGTCGCTCGACAGCGATCTGAAGCTGGTCGGTGAAGAGGGCAAGGGCTACCGCGCGATCTCGTGGAACGTGCCCAATTCCGATTCGCCGGTCATGCAGGACATCAAGAAATACGTCGTGGACCCCGGAAAATCGCTGATCAACCAGGGAGAAGGCGAGTTCGACTGGGTGTTCTACCAGCGCGGTGTCATGATCTCGATGATGCTGGTCGAGGGGATCAAGGCGGCGCAGGAGGAGTTCGACGCCAAGGTTCCCACGCCCGAGCAGGTGCGTTGGGGCCTGGAGAACCTCAATATCGACGAGGCAAAGCTGGAAGAACTCGGCATGACCGGCATGCTCGTGCCGTTCAAGACGTCGTGTGCCGACCATACCGGTCATGGCGGCGGCTGGATGCTCGAATGGAATGGCTCCAAATTCGAGAAGGTGTCCGACCTGATCACGCCCGACCGCGAGGCGATCGCGCCGCTGGAAGCGGAGAAGGCCAAGGAATATGCCGAGGCCAATGCGCCATGGCCGGTCAACGACGAGTGCAAGATGTAGGCGAGAGATCCCTCCCCCCTGAGGGGAGGGCCCCGCCCCAGATCGGAGCCGCCATGACCAGTCCCGCGCCACGCCCTGAACCAACTGAACCGATCCTGTCGGTCAATAATATCGAGGTGATCTACGATCACGTGATCCTGGTGCTGAAGGGGGTGTCCCTGTCGGTGCCCAATGGCGGCATCACGGCTTTGCTGGGGGCCAATGGCGCCGGCAAGACGACGACACTGAAGGCGATCTCCAACCTGCTCCGGGCCGAACGCGGCGAGGTGACGAAAGGGTCCGTCGTGTTCGGCGGCGAGCAGGTGCAATCGCTTTCGCCGAACGACCTGGTGCGCCGCGGCTGCATCCAGGTCATGGAGGGACGCCATTGTTTCGGCCATCTGACCGTGGAGGAGAATCTCCTGACCGGCGCCTTCACGCGTCGCGACGGGCCAGGCGCCGTCAATGCGGACCTGGAAATGGTCTATGGCTATTTCCCGCGGCTGAGGGAACGCCGCACGAGCCAGGCCGGCTACACCTCCGGCGGTGAGCAGCAGATGACGGCGATCGGCAGGGCGCTGATGTCGCGGCCCAAGATGATCCTGCTCGACGAACCCTCCATGGGGCTGGCGCCGCAACTCGTCGAGGAGATCTTCGAGATCGTCAAGAAGCTCAACGACGATCAGGGCGTTTCCTTTCTGCTCGCCGAGCAAAATACCAATGTCGCTCTGCGCTATGCCAAATATGGCTATATTCTGGAGTCCGGCCGCATCGTGCTTGACGGCGATGCAAAGGCGCTGCGCGAGAACGAGGACGTGAAGGAATTTTACCTCGGCGTCGGCGGCGAGGGGCGCCGGTCGTTCAAGGACGTCAAGCATTACAAGCGGCGCAAGCGCTGGCTGGCGTGAAACTCGCACCGGTTGGCGCGGTTCCCACTTGAAATGATTTCTGGTATACGTTATGCCATAGAAAATGCTGGATCGCTGGCTGCGGCGAAATGTGTTGCGGTGGCGATGCGGCCTTATCCTCCATTGCCCTTTCGGCGCCTTTTCGTTATGTGCCGGTAGACCAATTCTGGAGAGGTTGCCCGATGGCTGACAAAACACCGACCGGCCCCGTCGAGCTAGGTGCTGAGATGGATTATGCCGAGCATGAAAAGACCTATTCGCTCTTTCTGAACATCTCGAAATATCTTTGCATCATCTGCGCAGCGCTTTTGATCGCGATGGCCTGCGGTTTCTTTGCCGGGTTCGGCCTGATTTCCTCCACGCTGCTGTTCGTCATCATCGTCGGCCTCGGCTCCTACCTGCTGCGCTGACACGCCCCCGCGCCGCATCGGCGGCGGGTGGCCTGAGACGGTTCCAACCGAAAAGGGAGAAGGCGGTGGGACAGACCGTATTTGTGCCTAAGGAAACGGCTTCCGGAGAGGGGCGCGTCGCAGCGTCGCCGGAGACGGTCAAGCGTCTGGGTGGTCTTGGTCTGGCAGTCGTGGTCGAGCGCGGCGCCGGAGAGGGCTCGCGCATTCCCGATGGCGATTTCGAGGCTGCGGGCGCAACGATCGGCGGGTCTGCGGAAGCGGGCAAGGCCGATATCGTGCTCAAGGTGCGCCGGCCGACCGAGAGCGAACTGAAGACCTACAAAAAAGGCGCGGTCGTCCTCGCTTCGATGGACCCCTATGGCAACGAGGGGGCTGTCGCGGCCATGGGCAAGGCCGGCATATCCGCCTTCGCCATGGAATTCATGCCGCGCATCACGCGCGCGCAGTCGATGGACGTTCTGTCGAGCCAGGCAAACCTGGCCGGCTATCGGGCGGTCATCGATGCTGCGGCAGCCTATGACCGCGCACTGCCGATGATGATGACGGCGGCGGGTACTGTGCCGGCAGCCAAGATCTTCGTCATGGGCGCGGGCGTTGCCGGCCTGCAGGCGATCGCCACGGCGCGGCGCCTGGGCGCCGTCGTGACGGCGACGGACGTGCGCGCGGCTGCCGGAGAGCAGGTCGCTTCGCTCGGCGCCAAGTTCATCATGACGGATGCGCTGAAGGATGCCTCGGGCGAGGGCGGCTATGCGCGCGAGCTCACCGAGGCGGAGAAGAGGGCGCAGGCCGATCTCGTCGCCGACCACATCGCCAAGCAGGACATCGTGATCACCACGGCGCTCATTCCGGGCCGCCCGGCGCCGCGCCTGGTGTCGGCCGCGATGGTCGCCTTGATGAAGCCGGGTTCGGTCATCGTCGATCTGGCGGTGGAACGCGGCGGCAATGTCGAAGGGGCAAAGGCGGACGAGATCGTCACGACAGGCAACGGCGTGAAGATCCTCGGGCACACCAACATGGCCGGCCGCGTGGCGGCCTCGGCCTCGGCGCTTTATGCCAAGAACCTCTTTGCCTTCCTGGAGACGCTGGTCGACAAGGAGAAGCAGGAACTCGCCATCGATCGTGAGGACGAATTGGTCAAGGCGACGCTTTTGACGGATGGCGGCAAGGTCGTGCACCCGGCATTCGCCGATGTGGCGTCGAAGCCCGAGAAGAAGCCTGCAAAAAAGACGCCGGCGAAGAAGACGGCTGGCAGCACGGCCAAGCCTGCGGCGAAGAAGCCGGCTGCGAAACGAACGGCCAAGACGGAAACCGCTACCGGGCAATCACCCAAGGCGGAGGGAGAAGGCTGATGGAAAAGAGTGTGTTGGAGCAGGCGTTGGACCAGCTCGACCGGGCCTCGGCGGCGGCGCGGCTGGCGCTGGAGCAGATCGAGGGGTCTGCGGACGCGGCCGGCGCTTTGGCGCATGGCGCCACCGGCGGGGCGATCGACCCCTTCGTCTTCCGCTTCGCCATCTTTGTGCTGGCGATCTTCGTCGGCTATTACGTGGTCTGGTCGGTGACCCCGGCGCTGCACACACCCTTGATGTCGGTCACCAACGCCATTTCCTCGGTGATCGTCGTCGGTGCGCTGCTGGCGGTCGGCATTTCGGCCAGCGGCCTGGCGACCGGCTTCGGTTTCATTGCGCTGGTGCTGGCCTCGGTCAACATCTTCGGCGGCTTCCTGGTCACCCAGCGGATGCTCGCCATGTACAAGAAGAAAGAGAAGTGAGCTGACGATGAACGCCAATCTCGCTTCTTTCCTTTATCTCGTTTCCGGCATCCTCTTCATCCTCGCGTTGAGGGGGCTTTCGCATCCCACGACGAGCCGGCAGGGCAACTATTTAGGCATGGCCGGCATGGCGATCGCAATCGCCACCACGCTGGCGCTCGCCGTTCCGTCCTCGGGCGGTTTCGGGCTGATCGTTCTCGGACTGGCCGTCGGCGGCGGCATCGGCGCGGTGATCGCCCGGCGTATCGCCATGACCGCGATGCCGCAGCTCGTCGCCGCCTTTCACAGCCTCGTCGGCCTGGCCGCCGTGATGGTGGCGGCGGCGGCACTTTATACGCCGGAAAGCTTCGGCATCGGCGCGCTGGGCGCCATCCACGGACAGGCACTGGTCGAGATGAGCCTCGGCGTGGCGATCGGCGCCATCACCTTCACCGGCTCCATCATCGCCTTCCTCAAGCTCGACGGCCGCATGTCCGGCAAGCCGATCATGTTGCCCATGCGGCACGTGGTCAACGCCGGCCTGGCGATTGCGCTGGTGCTGCTCATCATCCTTCTGGTGACCACGCAGAGCCACACGGCCTTCTGGCTGATCGTTCTATTGTCTCTGGTACTCGGCGTTCTGATCATCATCCCGATCGGTGGCGCCGACATGCCGGTGGTCGTGTCGATGCTCAACTCCTATTCGGGCTGGGCGGCGGCCGGCATCGGCTTCACGCTCGGCAACCTGGCGCTGATCATCACCGGTGCGCTGGTCGGTTCTTCCGGCGCGATCCTGTCCTACATCATGTGCAAGGGGATGAACCGCTCCTTCATCTCCGTCATCCTGGGTGGTTTCGGTGGCGAAACGGCCGCCGCAAGCGATGACGGGATCGAACGCACGGTCAAGCAGGGCTCGGCCGACGACGCGGCCTATCTGATGCAGAATGCGCAGAAGGTCATCATCGTGCCGGGCTACGGCATGGCTGTCGCCCAGGCGCAGCATGCGCTGAGGGAAATGGCCGACAAGCTGAAGGAGGCCGGCGTGGAGGTCAAATACGCCATCCACCCGGTCGCCGGCCGCATGCCGGGCCACATGAACGTGCTGCTCGCCGAAGCCAATGTGCCGTATGACGAGGTGTTCGAGCTCGAGGACATCAACTCCGAGTTCGCCCAGGCCGACGTCGCCTATGTCATCGGCGCCAATGACGTGACCAACCCGGCGGCGCGCGACGACAAGACCTCGCCCATCTACGGCATGCCGATCCTCGACGTCGACAAGGCGCGCACCTGCCTCTTCGTCAAGCGCTCGCTCGGCTCGGGCTATGCCGGCATCGACAACACGCTGTTCTACAAGGACGGCACCATGATGCTTCTGGGCGACGCCAAGAAGATGACCGACGACATCGTCAAGGCACTTGAAGTCTGACAGCAATTCCGGACCGGGCCGCCCCGTGGCGGTACCGGACCGAGCTGCCGCGGGCCGCGTTCTGACCGCTTTTTCGAGTGACGGTGTGAGGCGGTCCCGCGGGCTGCCTCACCAGCATGATCCATGCGTGCCCGTCGAGGCCGAAGTGGTGCCTGTCACAATGGAACACTCACCGCCGACCAGGGTCCCGACTGTGAGCGGGCCGAAGCGCTGATGGGCATGCCGAGCGATGTTCCAGGGCATCGGACGCAGCCATGGAACAGATAACTATTTTGACTGCGACGCACGGTTGATTGATCCCCTTGCATCCCCGCAGGCGCATATTCATGCCCTGAAATTTGCCTGTGGTCGGATATTCTCCAGGAATTCAATGGAAGCAGAGTGATGGATCTTGTTCCACTCATAGAGCGGTTTGGCGAGCCAGGAGCCGCGGCCCTTGGCGGCGCCGCGATCGCGCTGGCATTCGGCTTTTTTGCCCAGCGCAGTGCGTTCTGCACCCGTTCGGCGGTTCTCGATATCGTCCGCGGCAGGGACCTGAAAGCGCTCGCCACCTGGAGCGCCGGTTTCGCCGCCGCCGTTCTCAGCGTCCAGCTTCTCCTCACCTTTGGCCAGTTGGATGTGGTGGAGACGCGTTTCTTCTCCACTGCGCAGTCTCTCTCGGGTGCGCTGATCGGCGGCGCGCTGTTCGGGCTCGGCATGGTTCTCACACGCGGCTGCATTTCCCGCCTGCTGGTGCTGTCGGCTACCGGCAATCTGCGCGCCCTCTACGGCAGCATCATCGTCGGCGTTGTGGGCCTTGCGACCTATAGCGGCGTGCTGGTGCCGTTGCGCGATGCGCTCGGCGGATTGTGGAGCACGGCACAGATCGGCGGCAACGACATTCTCGCCCATGCCGGCCTCGGCCAAGGGGCGGGTGTCGTGGTCGGGCTTGTCTTGGCTTTCGGAGCACTCGCGCTGTCCCTCAGATCCGGCCTGTCGCCGTGGCGGAATCTGGGTGGCGTCGGCGTCGGGCTCACCGTCGCGGCAGGCTGGTGGTTCACCTATACGCTGTCCCTTCAGGTCTTCGAGCCGATCCAGGCCGAAAGCCTTTCCTTCATCCGGCCGCTCGCCACCACAGGCGAACTCGCGATCGGCAACGGCGCGGTTGCCAGCCTCGACCAGGGGGTGCTCGCCGGCGTTCTGATCGGCGCCTTCGTTGCCGCCGTCCTGTTTCGTGATTTCCGCGTGGTCACCTTTTCAGATCCGGGCGCGCCTTCGGTGCTGCGCTATACCGCAGGCGCCGCGCTGATGGGCTTCGGCGGCATCCTCGCGGTTGGCTGCACGGTTGGCGCCGGTCTAACGGGAGGATCGGTGTTGGCGCTTTCCTCGATCGTGGGGCTTGCAGCGATGGTGACGAGCGCGGCGATTGCCGACCGCGTTGTCGACGGGCGAGCGGTGAAATCCGGCGGACAAATGCCTGCCCCGGCGGAATAGGCGCCGGCTCTCCTAATCGATCGAGCCGCCTGAAGCCTCGTCCTCGTTCCCATCCTCCGGCGTCACGTCCAGCACCGCGGCGTGCATGGTGATCTTGGCCTTGCCCGGCTTGCAGTTCCTCATGCAGGGATCGGCGGCTTCCGCGTAGTGCGGCTCCGAAAGCCTGTCGTCCACGACGAAACCATCCTCGTTCGGCAGCTCGATCGAGGTGAAATTCTCCTTGCTGAGCTCGAATTCCTGATCGGTAACAACGTCGTTGAGGTAGAGCACATAGGCCGTGAGCGCATAGACCTCGTCATCGGTCAGCGAGCGCGCGTCGCCGAACGGCATGGCGCGGCGGATATAGTCGTAGACGGTGGAGAGATAAGGCCAGTAGGAGCCGATCGTCTTGACCGGCCGCTCCCGGGTCAGCGTGTCGAAGCCGCCGGCCAGCACCGGCCAGCGCCCGATCGCCTCGCCGAAATCGCCGTGGCACGAGGCGCAGCGTTCGGTATAGAGCGGCTCGCCTTCCATCACCGTTCCGCTGCCTTCCGGCAGCCCCAGCCCGTCCGGGCGCACGTCGATGTCCCAGGCGGTGATCTCCTGTTCCGTGGCCGGGCGGCCGAGATGCAGCACACCATGGGTTGGGATGGGCCGCACGATCGCAGTCTTTTCTTCCGGGGTTGGAGCTTTCCCTTCCGCCCTCGCCTCCGGCTCCACGACGGGAGCGGATGCTTCCTCGGCCGGTGCCGTATCCGCCTGTTTGGAAAAGCGCTTCAGATAAGCCGTGAGATCGGAGACATCTCCTTCGTCTTTCAACCCCGGGAAAGCCATACGCGTGCCTTTGACCGAGGCGCGCGGGTTGGCCAGGAAGTGGCCCAGCGTTTCTTCATCCCAGACCAGGCCGCTTGCGCCGGCTTCCTTCATCGCCTTGGAATAGTTGAAGCCCTCAATTGTGCCGGCAGTGCGGCCGAACAGCTCGTTCAGATGAGGGCCTATGCGATTCCTGGCGCTATCGCCCACCATGTGGCAGGCCTTGCATTTTGCGAACACCTTTTCGCCGGCCGTTGCATCCTGCGCGTGCGCCGCTGCGGGGATGGCCAGCAAGGTGGCGGCCGCGACAACGACCTCAAGAAATCTCGACATTTTCGACCGCTCCATCTTTAGCGACATGCCAGGTCTGGATTCCGTTGTTGTGGTAGATCGAATTCTCGCCACGCGCGGCGCGCAGCTCGTTTTTCGTCGGCTGCACGAAGCCTTTTTCATCGATGGCGCGGGATTGCAGGAAGAGCTCCGAGCCGTCCCAATCGAATTCGTGGTAGAAGCGGTGCAGGGCCTTGGAAAAGCTCGGCCCGTCAAGCCGCGCCGTCGTCCAGTTGCGGCCGCCATCGAGGGAAACATCCACTCGGCTGATCGCGCCGTTGCCCGACCAGGCGAGCCCCGTCAGGACCGCGCGCCCCTTGCCATGGGTGATCGGCGCCTGCGGGCTGGGGCTGGTGATGACGGACTTCACGTCCATCACCCAGGTGAAGCGCCGCGCCTTTCCATTGGCGAGCAGGTCGGTGTATTTCGACGTTTCCTCGCGCTGGTGCCAGGGTTTGTCGCCGACCTCGATGCGGCGCAGCCACTTGACCCACATATTGCCTTCCCATCCGGGCAGGACCAGGCGGAGCGGATAGCCCTGTTCGGGTCTCAGGGCTTCGCCGTTCATCTTCCATGCGACCAGGCAATCCTCCAGCCCCTTTTCGAGCGGCAGTGAACGCGTCATCGCGGATGCGTCCGCGCCTTCGGCGAGCAGCCACTTGGCGCTCTCCTTCACGCCGGCTTCGCGCAGCAGGTGCTTGAGCCGCACGCCCGTGTACATCACGCAATGCACCATGCCGTGCGTGTACTGGCAGCCGTTGAGCTGGGCGCCGCGCCATTCCATGCCCGAATTCGCCGCACATTCCAGGAAATAGACATGGTTTTCGCGCGGAAAGCGCATCAGGTCGCCCATCGTGAAGACCAACGGGGTCTCCACCAGGCCGTTGATCATCAGCCGGTGCTGTGCGGGATCGATGTCCGCGATGCCGGCATGGTGGCGCTCGAAGCAAAGCCCGTTCGGCGTGATGATGCCGTCCAACTCGTGGAGAGGGGTGAAATTCACCGAAGAGATCGGGTCCGCCGTCAGCCAAGGCACGTCCTGGCGGACGACATGGCTTTCATATTGCGACGGATGGCCATAGGGCCGCGCGTCGACGCCGTCGCCGAGGTAGCGGTTCCAGTCCTGGACTTCGGTGATCGCCGGATCGCCTTCGGCCATGGCGCGGCCGGACACTGCCGCTGCGGCCGC
This sequence comes from Mesorhizobium xinjiangense, assembly GCF_009749525.1. Lineage (GTDB taxonomy): Bacteria > Pseudomonadota > Alphaproteobacteria > Rhizobiales > Rhizobiaceae > Mangrovimarina > Mangrovimarina xinjiangensis. The sequence goes on from NZ_WOAC01000005.1 coordinate 231,847, forward strand.
TGCAGCGCCTGCCGTCAGGCCGCCTTTGAGAAAGCTGCGCCGGGAGGATTTCATTTCGGTCATTGCCCGCAGGTCCCGAGTATCGCGTGAAATCAATACATATGATTTTTTATATGTATCACGCTGGACCGGCGCTGTCCAACCCAAACGGCAGGATGATTTCAGCGCGCGTTCGCTTCAAACGGACACGTTTGAAGCAAAGATATGCGCGCCAGATCAATATGCCGGAACATGTACCTTTCGCTCAAACGATTCCGTTTGAGCGGGACATGCTCTATCCGGCGATGGCGACCGAGCGGTTTTCCTCCAGGCGAACCACGGGATTGTTTGCCAGATATTCCTCGACCACGTCCCAGATCGGCGGGCCTTCGGTTTCCTCGTTCACGGAAGCCCAACCGCCGACCACATAGTCCTTGGCGGAATCGATCGGCTCCCCGGTCTTGAGCAATGTCATTGCGGACACGCGGCTGCCCATTTCGGCTTGCGGATCGATCGTGTAGGCCATGCCACCGACGCGCACCATGTCGCCGCCCTGCTGGTAATACGGATCCTTGTTGAACAGATTGTCGGCCACATCCTCGAGGATCGCCTTGATCGTCTCGCCGCTCATGGTCGAGCGGTATGCCGCCGGGTAGGTCATGGCGCAGGCGCTGTAGAGATCCTCAACGGTGATCGCCTGGCCGGGCAGCAGCGACGCGCCCCAGCGGAATCCGGGCGACAATGAGATGTCGGCCTCACGGACCTCCATCAGCGCCTGGCAGAAAAGATCGTCGAACGTCCCGTTGAAATTGCCGCGCCGGTAGAGGAGCGACTCGGTGGTGGCCAGCTCGCGCTTGAGTTCCGCCTCATGGGGCTCGCGAAGGCGGGAAACGAGGCTCGTGGTTTCCGCGTCCGGGGTGATCACGTCGGAGAAGATCGGGATCAGCCGGTGGCGGAAGCCCTTCATCTCACCACCCTGCACGTCGAGATCGAGGCGGGTGACGAATTTCCCGTGCGAGCCGCTGGCGATCACCAGCGTCTTGCCGACGACGACAGGTTCGGGAAGCGCATCGTGGGTGTGGCCACTCAGGATGACGTCGATGCCGGGAACGCGCGACGCCAATTTGCGATCCACATCGAAACCGTTGTGGGATAGGAGGACGACAAGCTCTGCACCATCGGCGCGCGCGGCCTCGACATTCGCCGCCACGTCTTCTTCACGAATGCCGAACGACCAGTCGGGAATCAGCCAGGAGGGATTGGCGATCGGCGTATAGGGGAAGGCCTGCCCGAGAACGGCGATCTTCACGCCGCCCTTCTCGAACAGCTTATAGGCTTCGAATGCCGGCTCGTTCCACTCCGCGTCATAGATGTTGCCGCCGAGGAAGGGAAAAGCCAGCCCGTCGATGATTTCCTGGACGCGCTCGGTGCCATAGGTGAACTCCCAATGGCCGGTCATGGCGTCGGGCGACAGGGTATTCATCGCCTCGACCATGTCCTGTCCCTTGGTCTGAAGCGCGGTGTAGCTGCCCTGCCACGTGTCGCCGCCATCGAGCAGCAGCATGTTGTCGGCGCGTTCGGCGCGGATGCGCTTGACCACCGTCGCGATGCGGTCGAAGCCGCCCATCCTGCCATAGGTATTGGCAAGGGCGGTGAAGTCGTCCGAGGTCAGCGCATAGGCTTGCGGGCTGCCGGGCTCGATGTCGTACAGCTTCAGGAAATCCGCGCCGGTGACATGCGGTGGCAGGCCGGCGGCTTCGCCGACGCCGATATTGGCCGAAGGCTCGCGGAAATAGAGGGGCATCAGCTGCGCGTGGATGTCGGTCAGGTGGACCAGCGTCACATTGCCGAAGCTGCGGAAATCGAGAAGGTCGTTCTCGGTCAATCCCTGCTGGGCCGCGGCGCGCGACCAGTTGCCGATAAGCGCGGGACTGGCGAGCGCCGACAAGGCGGCGCCGGCCATCAGGAATTCGCGTCGTGAAATCATTCGCCCGTCTCGCAATCAGGTTTCACCGGTCCGGCGGCTGGCCAGAGTCTCTCATTGCCGGATGATGGCGGGCCTGCTCGCCCGCCGGACCATGTTATTGGCGGACCGCGGGTGTCTCGACCGACAATCCCGTGCCGCGCCAGGTCACGTAGACTTCCAGCGCCATAAGCTCGTCGGAGAAAGCGTCCGGAAACTCCGCCCGCGTATCGCGGATGCAGCCGCGAAAGCGATTGTGCAGCGAAACCATGTTCGCCTGCTTGAGCCGATAGGTGGGAAAGCCGTTGGCCTGGCCCTGGCTCAGATGGTCGGCGCGGATGTGCTGGCCGGAATTGGCCTCATGGCAGGAAGCGCAGGCCAGATTGAGCTGTCCGGTGCGCAGATAATATCGTTCCTTGCCGTGCTCCCACCAGCTTTGCATCTGGCCCTCGCCAAGGTCGAGTTCCACCGGTTCGCCGAGCGACTGATGCTTGATGAAGGTGGTGAGCGCCTTCTGCTCGCCGGCATCGAACTTGTATGGCTCGAGGCCCATCTGTTCGACGCGGCATTTGTCGATCTGAAGTTCGATGTTGATCGGCCGCTCGGAATCCGCATCCCAGGTCGGATAATGCGCAGCGACGCCGGCCATGCTTTCGGCCGCGTCGTCATGGCAGGACGCGCAGGACTTGCCCGCCGCTCCCTCGACGGTGTTCCAGATTTCCTCTCCGCGCTCGACATAGAGCATGCCCGGATTCTCGAACGAATCGGCCTCCAGAGCCCGCGTCTCCGCCTCGCGGAACAGCCAGCCCGAGAGCACGTCGTCAAAGGGGAGGCCTTCGGCCGCCTTTGTCCGCGTCGTCATCTCGACGCCGTCGATGCTGAGCGTCTCTTCGACCGGCTCGGCCAGTGCCGCCGGCAGTGCCAGCGCACAGGCCAGGACTGCGCCTGCGCCGATTGCGGCAAGTTTCCTGTTCACGGCCATCCTCCCAAGCTGTGCCGCGCTCCGGCGGCCCCCGACCTTACTTCACTTCGATCTGTTTTTCGGTTTCGTAGACCGAACCGTCATCGTCTACCCAGGCGAATTTGAAGGTCCCGCTTTCAGCCACCTTGGCATTGAACTCAAAATAGGGATTTGCCGAAATTGCCGGATCGATATCGCACGAGAACACCGGCTGCCCGTTGAAGTCGCAGGTGAACTTGTTGATGATCTTGCGCGGGATCGTGTCGCCTTGCTTGTCCTTGCGCTGACCGGACTCCATCTCGTGGCTGATCAGCGTCTTGATCGTAATTACCTCGCCGGCCGCAGCCGACTTCGGCACCTTTACGCGTGGTTTGGGAGTAGCCATCCGAATAGTCCTTCCTGAAGGTCAGCCGCCGCAGCCGCCGATGGTCACCTTGACCTCTTTCTTGTCCATATAGAACGTTCCATCAGCCATCTTCGCGAGGGCGATCACGTTCTGCGTCTTGGCCAGCCGCATGCGCGTCGTGGCGGCGGCGGCACCGCTCATCGGCGTGAAGTTGAAGGTGGCCACGCCGGGATTTGGATTGTCCTCGGCCAGGATCATCACCGATTCGACCATGTCGTCGCCGCTCATCGCGCTGTCGACGCTCACGGAAATCGGCACGGTGTTGCCGTTCTCGGCGATCTCCGGCGCTTCCAGAGTGAGCTTGCCCGGTCCTTCCGGAACCGCGCCGCCGGTGAATGCCTTGATCGCGGCCTCCGTCTCGGCGACATCGGCGACAGCCGGGACCGTGCGCAACCCCGCGACTGCGAAGACAGCCGCGCCCGCGGTAAGCCCCAGGGCCTGACGTCTGTTGATGTTCATTCCTCTTTCTCCTTGCGCTAGCGCGCCTATTCCTTGAGCGTGGCGAGATACGCCACCACGTCCTCGACCTGTTGCGCCCTCAGGATGGTCTTGCCGACCCTATCCTCGGCGACATTCACTCCCACAGAGAGCGAGTAAAAACCGGGCATGACCGTCTGCTCGCCGAACATCTCCTTGGCGTCGGCCACGATGGCGCGAAGCTGAGCCGGCTCCCAGCGCGATCCGACATCGTCCAGAGACGGTCCCACCGTTCCGTGGAAAAGCTCTTCCTGCATGGCCGAATTGATGTGGCAAGCCAGGCAGTTGCCAAGCTTCCGGTTCTTGAAGATCTCGGCACCGTTGTCCGGATTGCCGGACGCTCCGCTCAGCGAAGCCTCGACCGTGAAATCCTCGTACATGACCTCGTCCGGCGGGACAACATCCCCGGCTGAGGCAATGCTTGCCGGCAGCATGAAGACCGCTGCCGCCAAAGATATCTTTGCAAGTTTCATCGGAATGCCATCCTCCCCTTACCGGCCACGGCGTCCGGGCAAAACCCCTCAGCAGCCAGGCTAGCCGGGCCGGGGGTAATGTTCAATCGAAAAATATGATTTTCTGCATATATAGCGGGGTTGCTACTCATTGAGCCGTCCCGCAGTACGCAACTCGTCGAGTTTGCGGGCATGATATTTCTGGAAATGCTCTTCGCCTTCGTATCCCTTGTCGTCGACCCACTGGAACATATGCAGAAAGGTCCATTTGCCGAATGCGCCGGGCATCGTCGCGACCGCGGCCTCGCCAACCGACCTGTCCTGCGGCGGCTCCTCGGGAAGGAACACGATGGTCGGCGTGAAGACGTAGCCCCATTTGCGCACGGCCGTCTTTTCGGTCAGCACCTCGCCGTCCAGATCGGTGACCTCCTCGTCTCCGAACATGTTGTACTGGACGACGATGAAATTGGCCTTGATGAAGTCGCGCACCTCCGGGTCCGAAAGCAGTTCCTCGTGCATTTTCGCACAGTAGATGCAGCCGCGCTGCTCAAAAACGATGGCAAGGCGCTTGCCCTCGGCAGCGGCCGTCTCGATGTCCTCGGCGATATCGCGGAAGGTGATGGAGAACCAATCCTCCTTGTGGAGCCCATCGTCGCCCAGTTCCGCCGACGAGGCGGGCATGGAAAATGCAGCGAGCAAGACGAATGCGGCAAGAATCGATCTGAGCATGGCAGCAACTCCTATCCGATGGTCTGGAATACCGGAAACGTTTCAAGCAGCCAGTAGGAAATTATCGACATCTGCCCGGTGATGAACAGCACGCCGGTGACGACCAACAGCCCGCCCATGGCCATCTCGACCTTGTGCATATGCTTCCTGAACCTGGCCGCCCAGTCGAGAAATCGGCTTGCAAAAAGAGCGGCCAGAAGGAAAGGAATTCCAATTCCGAGCGAATATACGCTCAGCAGTCCCGCGCCGCGCGCGGCCGTCCCTTCAGAGCCGGCGACGAACAAAATTGCCGCCAGCACGGGACCGACGCAGGGCGTCCAGCCGAAGGCGAAGGCGAGCCCCAGCACATAGGCGCCGACCGGTCCGGCAGGCTTTGCGTCCAGATGCATCCGGGCCTCCCGATAGAGCAGTCCGATTCGGAAGAGGCCGAGGAAGTGCAATCCCATGATGATGATGACGACGCCGGCGATGACGGAGAGCACATCGAAATATTGAGCGATCGTCTTGCCGACGACGCTCGCCGTTGCGCCGAGCGCCACGAAAACCGTGGTGAAGCCGAGCACGAATGCGAGGGCCGCCACCACGATGCGGCGCTTGCGGCCCGCTTCAAGGTCCCCGGACTTCAATTCATCGAAGCTTACGCCGGCGAGCCATGCCAGATATGGCGGCACGAGTGGCAGGACACAAGGCGACACGAACGACAGCAGTCCGGCCACCAACGCGCCCCCAACGCTCACGTCCAGCATCGTACAATCCTTGGCAACACCGCAGCGTAAATGCGCCGCATACGCTTGGAAGATATTCGAATATTCCTATATATTGCAAACCACAATAGGAGCCATCATGGACGTGTTCAGGAAAATTGTTCTAGCGCTGGCACTTGCGATGGTCGCGACAACCCACGCTCGGGCAGCCGAACTGGTGATGCTGGAGCGGCCGGGCTGCGTGTGGTGCGCCAGGTTCGATGAGGAGATCGCGCCCGCCTATCCGAAGACGGAACAGGGCCGCCGCGCTCCGCTTCGCCGCGTCGACATTACCGAAGCGTGGCCGGACGACCTCGAGGGCATAGCCGGCGAGCGCATCACCCCCGCATTCCTGCTTATCGCCAGGGGCGAGGAAATCGGCCGCATCCGCGGCTATCCCGGCGACGAATTTTTCTGGTATCGTCTCGACGAGCTTATCGCCAAGCTTGACCAGCCGGAGCATCCATGAGCCTGCCCAAGTTGAAACCCGGCCACGCGCCCGACGATTTCAAGCAGCTCCTGGAGCAGGCGCGCAAGGCAAGCGACCTGCTGAAGGCGCTGTCGCATGAAAGCCGGCTTCTCATCCTGTGCCTTCTGGTCGAAGGCGAGAAATCGGTCTCCGAACTCGAGGAGACCATGAACATGCCGCAGGCCTCCGTTTCGCAGCAACTGGCGCGGCTGCGCCTGGACGGGCTGGTCAATACGCGCCGCGATGGCCGCGTCATCTACTACTCGATCGCCTCGAAGGAGGTGTCGTCGGTGATCGAGGCGCTCTACGACCTGTTTTGTGCACCGGTGCGCGGGGCGGAAGCGAGGGACCGTCAAACTTAGAGGCGGTGTGCCGCCGATGCGCGGCATATGCCGGGAGGAGAAGGATGGAAATCGCGGGATCGCCGCTGTTCCTGCTGCTGGCGGGAGTTCTGGCGGGGGCGGCGATGGGCTATGCCGCGCGGCGACACCATTTCTGCACCATGTCGGCACTGGAGCGGCACTGGTATGCCGGCGACAGCAAAGGTCTGCGCACCTGGGTTCTTTCGGCGGCAGTGGCACTCGTTCTGACTCAAGGGCTGGCCTTGGCCGGCTATATCGACCTGCGGCAAAGCTTCTATCTGCTGCCTTCGTTCGGCCTGGCCGGTGCAGTCCTCGGCGGCCTCGCCTTCGGTTTCGGCATGGCGCTCTGCGGCACTTGCGGCTTCGGCGCCCTGACGCAGGCGGGCGGGGGCAGTTTGCGCTCGTTCGTCGTTCTTCTCGTGATGGGCCTGTCGGCACTCGCCGCCCAGCGCGGCCTGGTCGCACAGGTCCGGGTCACAATCGTTGACGATCTGGCGCTCGATCTGTCGTTTGCCGGCGACCAGTCGCTCGGATCCCTGGCGAGCACGCTCGCGGGTATCGACCTCCGCTTGGCGACGGCGGGTCTCGTCGCCATGCTGCTTTCGTGGTGGATCTTCCGTGAGCCCACCTTTCGTGCCGCATATGGCAGGATTGCCGCCGGCACGGTCATCGGTGCTGCAATCGCATTCGGCTGGGTGGCCACGACGCTCGCCGCACGATATTCCTTCGAACCGGTGCAAATCGAAGCGGGCTCCTTCGTGGTGCCCGTCGCCGACACCATCCTGCATACGGTGGCCTTCACCGGGGTGTGGCCCGATTACGGAGTCGGATTGGTTGCGGGCGTGGTGATCGGTGCCGCCATCTGCGCCTGGCATCGCCGTGATGCGCGCTGGGAAGCCTGCGACGACGCACGCGAGTTGGGCCGACACCTTGCCGGCGGTTTCCTGATGGGCGTGGGCGGCGTTTTCGCCATGGGCTGCACGATCGGGCAAGGCGTCAGCGCCGTCTCGGTATTGGCGCTCTCGGCCCCGATCGTCATCGCCTCGATCTTCGCCGGCGCCCGGATGGGCCTTGCCTATCTGATCGAGGGTTCGCCTCTGGCCGCCTTCCGCCGGACCGGGCCGACGCCGGCAGAATGAGCACCCGTTCAGGCGGCGGCGAACCGATATGCGCCCGCCTGGCGCTCGACCGTTCCGACGCCCGGGTGCGGCAGGTGGAACCCGATCAGGCGTGCCTTCTCGACAGCTAGCCGGTCGAGCAGCTTCGCCCTGGCAGCCGCCGCCAAGTCCGGCTCCTGGTCGGCGCCGGCACGCAGCTCCGGCCGGACGAATGAGGCCAGGTTGGTGATCGCGTCGCCCGCCACGAGCACCGGCTCGGCGCCGCCATATACCATGAAGGAAACATGCCCGGGCGTATGGCCGGCGGTATCGACAGCCTCCACCGCGGGAAAGACCTCCGCGCCCGGCTTGAAGAGCGTGATCTTTTCGCCGATGACCTCCAGGCGGTTCTGTGCACCGACGACGAAGCTCTTGCGTTCCTCGGGCATTTTTTCGAGCGTATCGTCCGCGCGCCAGAACTCCCATTCGGCCTCGGCCATCCGGTAACCGGCATTCGGGAAGACGAGCTCGTCGAAATCGTCAAGGACACCCCACAGGTGATCCGGATGGGCATGGGTGAAGATGACATCCGTGACGTCGGCCGGGTCGATCTCCGCCGCCTCCAGGTTTTCGACAAGCCTGCCGGTGGTCTGCATAAAGTTCGGGCCGGCGCCGACATCGAAGACGGCCAGCCGGTCTCCCGAGCGAAGAAACGTCACATTGCAGTCGGGATTGTAGCCGCCACTCGGCATGCCGCTTTCGGCGAGCAGTGCCTTCAGTTCCTCCTGCGGGAGATCGGGAAACACGAAATCGAGCGGCAGGCTCATATGTCCGTCGCCAACGACGATTATCTCCGCATCTCCGGCGGTCAGGCGCCCGATCGCGCGGGCGGCTGGGGCAACAAGCCCGGCAAGGGGCAGTGCGATTGCCGCCTTTACCAGGTCGCGACGCGAAATGAGCATTTGCCGGCCTCCATCCATTCCGGCCGATTTCGGGCGCCGGATTTGACACATTCGATTTTTCGCATCTTTATTGGTTTCGTTGGTCCGGTCAATGCGTGCTACTGCAGGGGAGCAAAAAGGCGGCGACGGGACAAGGGAGGAAGGGATGTTTGCAATGCGATCCGCGGCGATGGCCGCCGCTATTTTTACCGCCGCAGTCACCGCCCAGGCTCAGGAGAGCGTTCACAAGCTCGCCATTCATGTCGATCAAAACGATCCTGCGGTCATGAATCTGGCACTCAACAACGCCCAGAACGTCAAGAACCATTACGAGGCCAGGGGCGAGAAGGTGGAAATCGAGATCGTCGCCTACGGGCCGGGGCTCAACATGTTCGTCGCCGCAAAGAGCCCGGTGAAGGAGCGCATCGCGGCGATGTCGCTGGAAAGTCCGGAGATCACCTTTTCCGCCTGCGAGAATACGCTCCAAGGAATGATCAAGAAGGCAGGCGAGGAAGTGCCGCTGGTCAGCGAGGCGGCGATGGTTCCCTCGGGTGTGGTGCGGCTGATGGAACTGCAGGCCGATGGCTACGCCTATGTGAGGCCGTGAACGACGATGGCATGGGGAGATCGATGATGACGCGTGTGTGCGCCGCCCGGTTCGGCATCGCTGCAGGGCTCATGCTTTCAGCGTATGGAGCCCAGGCGCAGGATGACGTCACGCTTTACCAGACTGATGCCGCGTTCGAGGATGTCGCATTCGGTGTCGAAGGCGCGATCATCAATCTCGGCTATGTGGTCGACCACCACGGCAATATCGCTGAGATGCTCGCGCGCACCGCCGGAGATGTCGGCGCGGAAACAAAGCTCTACCGCAATGCCGAGTTCTTCCAGTTCTGCTCCGCCGTCGTCTCGCGGAATGTCATGGAAGAGAACGTCGCCAATATCGCCTATTGCCCCTACATCATCTTCGCCTATGAGCTCGAAGCCGAGCCGGGCACCGTCAATGTCGGCTTTCGCCGCCTGCCCGGAGGTGAGGGCCGCGATCAGGTCAACGAAATCCTGGACGGAATCGCACAAGAATCGGTCGGCCGATAGCTGCCAGCCTGCTTTGCAGGATGGAGGCTTCGTCTCACGGCCTACGGAGCCGGCGCTAAACACTTAGAACATGTCCCGCTCAAACGGTGACGTTTGAGCGAAAGGTACATGTTCCAGCATATTGATCTGGCGCGCATATCTTTGCGTCAAACGGTTCTGTTTGAAGCGAACGCGCGCTATGAGGGGCTGCCACCGCCGGCGCCGCCATCGCCGCCGGGACCGCCAGGGCTGCCCGATCCGCTGGCGCCGCTGCCGCCGCCACCCGTTCCGCCTGCGCCGCCCGTCGAACCACCGGCACCACCGCCGCCACCGCTGCTGCCTCCGG
>NZ_WOAC01000050.1 GCF_009749525.1 Mesorhizobium xinjiangense
GTCCGGCAGGGCCGCGGCCGTCCGCGGCGGCGCGACGGCCGCGGGCGCGGCAACCGCAGCCTATAGCGTCGGCGCGCTCGGCCAGTCCGGAGCGGCCGGTGTCGCTTCCGGCCTTGGCGGTGTCGCACGCGCCGCAGGCTCGGCCGCCGTCTCTCCCTTGAAGCGCGCCGTCTCGAAAGCCACCGAAAGCGTCAAATCCAGCTTTTCCGGTGGCGCACGCGCGGCCTTCGATGTGACGGGCGGTTCATCCACCGCAGGCACGGTCGGCGGCGCTAGCGCCGATCCTGTCGCAGCAGCGTCCGGCCCGGCCGGCAGCCCGCCCGCATGGGCGCAGCGGATGCGTCGCTCGCAGGCCATGAACCACGGCACCACCATGGCAGCCCATGCCGTCCGCTCCGGTGACAGCCACGGCTCCGGTTCCTCCGTCAACCTTTCCGAAAGTGACCGCTCATGAACATCTTCAAACGACCAGCAACCCATTACGGCAAATCGCCGGAACCCGAGACGCCCTATCAGAAGGCCGCGCAGGCTTGGGACGAGCGTATCGGCTCGGCCCGCGTGCAGGCGAGGAACTGGAGGCTCATGGCCTTCGGCTCCCTGATCCTTTCGGCCGGCTTCGCCTCGGCGCTGGTGTGGCAGTCCGCACGCGGGACCGTGGTGCCGTGGGTGGTGCAGGTCGATAATCTCGGTCAGGCGCAAACCGTCGCGCCGGCCGACGCCGACTATCGTCCGACCGATCCGCAGATTGCTTTTCATCTCGGCCGCTTCATCGAGCAGGTGCGCGCGATCCCGGCCGACGCGATCATTGTCCGCCAGAACTGGCTTCGGGCGTATGAGTGGACAACGGATCGCGGCGCGGCCGCATTGAACGACTACGCCCGCGCCAATGACCCCTTCACGAAGGTCGGCCGCCAGCAGATCGCCGTCGAGGTGTCCAGCGTCATTCGGGCCTCGCCCAACAGCTTCCGCGTCGCGTGGACGGAAAGGCACTTCGAGAACGGCCAGCTTTCCACCACGGAGCGATGGACGGCCATTATCACCATTGTCATCCAGCCGCCGCGCGACGCCGAGCGCCTGCGCGCCAATCCGCTGGGAATTTACGTCAATGCAATTTCATGGTCGCGGGAGATGAGCCAATGAGGACGATCACCCGCACCCCGACAATCGCGGCCATGCTGCTTTCGGCGACCATGCTCGCAGGCTGCGCTACCAACCGGACGCCGCAATTCAGCTACGATGCCAGCGTGCCGCCGCTACCGACCTTGCAGGCGGCGGCAACCGACAACACGCCCCGGCCGTTGCATGTGCCCCCGGCATGGACCGTGGCGCGCGGCGGAACCGTCGCCGGCACGCCGACCGGCCGCGTCGAGAACGCCAACGCCGCCGCCCGCGTCGAACCGCGCCGGGAAGGTTACTACAACGCTATCCAGATTTATCCATGGTCGGAAGGCGCGCTCTATCAGGTCTATGCCGCAGTCGGGCAGATCACCACCATTGCACTGGAGGCGGGCGAAAGCCTGACAGGTGCGGGGCCGATCGCGGCCGGCGACACCGCGCGCTGGATCATCGGCGACACCGAAAGCGGCAGCGGTGCGAACCGCCGCGTCCATATCCTCGTGAAGCCGACGCGCCCGGACATTGCCACCAACCTTGTCGTCACCACCGACCGGCGCACCTACATGATCGAGCTGCGCGCGCGGGAATCACTCTACATGCCCGCCGTGGCTTGGGCCTATCCCGCAACGCCCGGCCAGCGCCAGACCGTTCCGGCCGCGCCAGTCATCCCGGCCGAGGCTGCGCGAAACTATCGCTACGCCTTGCAGGTTCAGGGCGACAGCCCGCCATGGCGGCCGGTTTCCGTCTTCGACGACGGACGCCGCGTCTATGTCGTCTTCCCGGCCGGGATCGTGCAGGGCGAGATGCCGCCGATCTTCGTGCTCGGCTCCAACGGCGAACCGCAGATCGTCAACAGCCGAATCCATCAGAACATCCTGATCGTAGACAGGCTGTTCGGTGCGGCCGAGTTGCGCCTTGGCAGCGGCAACCGCCAGCAGGTCGTCAGGATCGTCCGCACCAACCAGGCGCAGGCAGCAGCAGAGCGAGCCAGCACGACCACGGGAGGATCGTCCTCATGAGCGATACCGATACCGCAGCCCCCATGCGCCTTCGCGCCGAAACGCCCCGCGTCACGCGCCTGTCGCGCAAGATGCTGGCAGGCGTCGGCGCTGTCGCCTTGCTCGGCATCGGCGGGGCGCTGATCTATGCGCTCCAGACTCGCGATGCGGGGCCGGGAGGCGAAGAACTCTATTCGACCGAGAACCGTCCCACGGCGGACGGCTTGTCCGGCCTACCGCGCGACTACACGGGGCCAGTGCTCGGCCCCGCGCTGCCCGGAGATTTGGGCCGCCCGATCCTCGACGCGCAGAACAGGGGCCAGCCGGTCGCGCCGCCCGTCATGACGACGCCCACCGTCGATCCCGAGGAAGAACGCCGCCGCGCCGAGGAAGAAGCTGCGCGGTTGAGCAATGTGTTCTTCCAGTCCGGTCCGCGCACGGGAGCGCCGGCAGGGACGGCCATGCCCGGCCTTGCAGGACTCGGCGGACAGCCCGCGACACAGGACCGGCACGCGGCTTTCCTCAATGGACCCGTGGACCGGCAGACCGTCGCCCCGGATCGCGTCACGCCGCCAGCATCGCCCTACATCCTTCAGGCCGGGGCTGTTATCCCCGCTGCGTTGATAACCGGCATCCGTTCCGATTTGCCCGGCCAGATTACGGCGCAAGTGACGGAGAACGTCTATGACAGCCCGACCGGCTCGCTGCTCCTGATCCCGCAGGGAACGCGCATCATCGGCCAATACGATGACGGCGTGACCTTCGGCCAGCGCCGCGTGTTGCTGGTGTGGAATCGCCTGATCCTGCCGGGCGGCCGTTCCATCATCCTTGAACGCCTGCCCGGAGCGGACGCATCGGGTTATGCCGGCCTTGAGGATGGCGTCGATTATCATTGGTGGGATCTGATGAAGGCGGCAGGGCTGTCCACGCTGCTCGCAGTCGGCACGGAGCTGGCGACCAGTGACGAGGACCGGCTGATCCGCGCCATCCGCGACGGCGCGCAGGATACCGTCAATCAGGCAGGCCAGCAGATCGTCCAGCGCCAGTTGCAGGTTGCGCCGACGCTCACCATCCGGCCCGGCTTCCCGGTCAGGATCATCGTCACCCGCGACCTAGTGCTCGAGCCGGCAGGAGGCTGACCATGACCAAGTTGAAACTCGGCCCGCTGCCCGACGACAAGCCCGTGAAGGTGACGGTGGAGCTGCCCGCACCGCTTCACCGCGACCTAATCGCCTATGCCGAGGTGCTGGCCCGCGAAACCGGCCAGCCCGTCGCCGATCCCGTCAGGCTCATCGTGCCCATGCTGGAGCGGTTCATCGCCACGGATCGAGGGTTCGCCAAGGCACGGCTGGCCGCAAGCTAAATCCATCTCGGCAGGGGTGCCGCCAGCGCATAGGCGTAAATGCGGCACGCTACAGGCCGCCGACTGCCCTCCATGGTTCGCTTAATTCCGGGGCCTATAGCGCCCCGGAATCCACCAGAACCAAGGAGGATTCCATGTGCGCAGAGCGCCGCCGCGCCCGCAAAGGCCGACCGCGACAGTCGATCCCCGAGGCACTTCCCGACGATCTTTTCGATTACGCCGACGAACCCGCGCCGGACGGCCGGACGCGAGCCGACGACACGCCGCTTCTAGGCCCGGACGGGCAAAAGATGCGCGTCACCGACGATTGGCCGGAGGACATTCCCGTCACCGAGGCCGAGATTGACGTGTTCGAGCGTTGGTTCGGCGATGTGTTCGACGAACTCTTGAGCCCGAGAAAGCCGGATGATGGCTTGCTATTCCTATCACAAACTGATAGGGAAAAGACGTGAGCGTGGATCGTGATCCGGGCCTCGACACGCTTCTGGACCTCGACGGACAGATGCTCTTTGTCGATCCCGAGGGCGGCCATTGGGTGAAGTTTGTCGTCACCCGCGTTCCGGCATCGCCGGAAAAGCCGCACGGCCTCGATTATTCGCTCACGCTTCACGGGCCTTCGGGCGAACGGCTGGTCGGCTACGATAACGCCCATCCCGTTGGCGGAGGCAGGAGGGGCGAGCCGATGGACCATCGGCACCGCCTCCAGACCGTGAAGCCTTACGCCTACGAGGATGCGGCCACGCTGTTGGCCGACTTCTGGCAGGCGGTGGACGCGGTTTTGAAGGAGCGAGGTGCCCTATGACCACATTGAAAGTCGGGATTGCCGACTATGAAGAAATGAAGGCCCGCACCATGCGAATTGCCAAGGGCGAGGAAAAGCCCGCGCCCGGCGACCCGAAGGTGTGGTTCACCTCGACCGAATCCTTCGCCAAGGTGCTGTCGGCCGGGAACCGCGAGTTGCTTCGCGTCATCGCCGAGAAGGCCCCGGCATCGCTGGAAGAACTGGCGGAAATCACCGGCCGGGCCGGCTCCAATCTGTCACGCACCCTGAAAACCATGGAGAGCTATGGCCTTGTGCGGTTTGAGCCGGGCCACGGCCGCAAGCTCGCGCCCAAGGTGGTGCATGACCGCGTGGAACTGGCGTTGCCCCTGATAGACCGCGCCAAGCCGAGGAAGGCTATAGGAGATCGGCCATGAACATGCACAGCCCAACCGTTACCGCCCGCGCCGCGCTTTACCTGCGCGTCTCGACTGCCCGGCAGGCCGAGCATGACATTTCCATTCCCGACCAGAAGCGGCAGGGCGAAGCCTATTGCGAGCAGCGCGGCTATCAGCTTGTTGAGACGTATGTTGAACCGGGCGCAACCGCCACCAACGACAAGCGCCCCGAGTTCCAGCGCATGATCGAGGCCGGCACGTCCAAGCCCGCCCCCTTCGATATTGTCGTGGTGCATAGCTTCTCGCGTTTCTTTCGCGATCACTTCGAGATGGAGTTCTACGTTCGCAAGCTGGCGAAGAACGGCGTCAAGCTGGTGTCGATCACGCAGGAGATGGGCGACGATCCCATGCACCAGATGATGCGGCAGATCATGGCGCTGTTCGATGAATACCAGTCGAAGGAGAACGCCAAGCACGTCCTGCGCGCCATGAACGAGAACGCCCGGCAAGGCTTCTGGAATGGCGCGCGACCGCCCATCGGCTATCGCATCGTCGCGGCCGAGCAGCGGGGATCGAAGATCAAGAAGAAGCTGGAGATCGACCCGCTGCACGCTGACACCGTTCGGATGATCTATCGCCTATTCCTTGAAGGAGACGGCACGTCAGGGGCGATGGGCGTCAAGGCCATCGCCACCTATCTCAACGAGCGCCGCTTCTTCACCCGTGACGGCGGACGTTGGGGACTGGCGCAAATCCACGCCATCCTGACCCGCACTACCTATATCGGCGAGCACAGGTTCAACACGCGCTCGCACAAGGATCGGGAGAAGAAGCCGGAAAGCGAGGTCGCCATCATGGCGGTGCCACCCCTAATCGAGCGCGAGATTTACGATGCGGTGCAAGCCCGCCTCAAATCCCGCAACCCCATGGTTACACCCGCGCGCGTCTCCAGCGGCCCCACGCTGCTGACTGGCATTTGCTTCTGCGCCAAATGCGGGGGCGCGATGACGTTGCGCACCGGCCAAGGCAGCACGGGAGCGACATACCGCTATTACACCTGCTCGACCAAGGCGCGGCAGGGCAAGACCGGCTGCAAGGGCCGCACGATCCCAATGGACAAGCTGGACCATCTGGTCGCGGATCATATCGGGGATCGGCTGCTCCAGCCTAAGCGGCTGGAAACCGTCCTCGCCAGCGTCATCGACCGGCGGCAGGAGCGAGCCGAGCGCCGCCGCGAGCATCTTGCCGAGCTGAACCGGCGAATCACGGACGCCGACCAGCGGCTCGGCCGTCTCTTTGACGCCATCGAAGCCGGCATGGTGGACAAGGACGATGCCATGGCGAAAGAGCGCATGGCGAGCCTCAAGGCGTTGCGGGATCAAGCCACCGCTGATGCCGAGCGGACGCAGCTCGCGCTCGACAGTTCAGGCAATCAGGGCATCAGCCCCGACATGCTCAAGGGGTTCGCCCTTAAGGCCCGTGAGCGCATACGGCTCGACGATGGCGGATACCGCCGCGACCACCTGCGCGCGCTCGCGCAGCGTGTCGAGGTCGCCGACGACGAGGTTCGCATCATGGGATCGAAGTCGGAACTGCTGCGAACGCTGGTCGCCGCTTCTAGCGTAGAAACGGCGGCGTTCGGCGTTCAGAGTTCTGTATGTCCTTCCCGAGAGAAGGGTGACAGTTCATTCCGGAGACATGGGTAACACTTCTTGGCCTTTGCGAGGAGAGCAAAGG
>NZ_WOAC01000051.1 GCF_009749525.1 Mesorhizobium xinjiangense
CGACGGGCTCGCCGCCGCGATGCGGGCGGGCGCCCTGCCCGCCGTTCCGCTCGGCGCGCTCGCCGCGCTGCTGTCGGCCGCCTTCGACCGGGCCGCCCTCGCCGTCGACACCGGCGCCGACGAGGCCGATTACCGCGCGGCGATTGCCGCGATCATCAACGGGCTGGCCGGGCAAGGCCCGCACCAAGGCTGATGCCCGTCCCGCCAAGCGTCGTCAGTGGGTGAGCGCTTCGCCAGCCCCGACGGCGACGGCGCCGTCCAGCAAGGCAGCCAGCGGCACCTTGCGCGCCTTCTCGCGCGGTCTGGCGACGTGCAGTTCGGCAAAATACCAGCCCGTCGCCTCGGCGCCCGCCGGGTCGATCCCGGCGGCCGCCAGATTGTCCAGCACGTGACGGCGTTCGTCCTGCGAGACGAAGCGGCGCTGGCGGTAAAGCCCGTCCGCCTTCTCCGTGATGTAGCCATGCCGCTCCAACATTGCGCGGGCGGCATCGAAGGAGAACATGCGCAGCACGAAATGCGCCATCCATGGCCGGGTGTCGGCTGCCGCTTCCAGCAGGAGTTCCAGCGATCGTTCGGTGACATAGCCGAAACAGCCGGTCGAAATGATGAGATCGGCATCGCCAACCGCGCGGCGTCCGGGGGGCGTCAGTCCGTCGCGCTCCAGATCGGCCGCCAGGCCGCCGTCGAGCGAGCCGGCATCGACCGCGTAATCGACGGCGTTTCCCGCCTGGTCGATCCCGACGATCTGCAGGTCGTCGTCGACCGGGTCGTCGAAGATCGCCCGGTCGCGCTTGACCAGATCGCCGCGGCCGCCGCCAAAGCCGTTGCCATAGAGCCGATACAGCGTCGCCATCGACAATCCGTATTTGAGCAGCGCCCCGTTCACCCCGTAGGAGCAGCCGAGATCGACGACCTTGATCGCATCGCGGCCCGTCGACGACCGCCGCGCGGCAATCAGCCGTGCGAACAAGGGTTTGGCGGCCTGGGGGATGGCGTAGTCGAGTTGCGAGAGCGTGGAGAAATAGGAAACCGGATCGGGCCGGTCGTAGATGGTGCTTAGATTGAGCTTTCCTGTTCGGTCGTATTGAACCTTTTCCATTGCAAGTGGCTCCTTCCCATCCCGGACATGCATCGCCCATAGCCATTGGCCGGCGCCGTGGCGTCACAAATTGTCGGGATGTCGGAGATATAGGCCCCTGAAGGCCCAATGGAACCGCTGATCGAAAGAGTTGATCGCCCCGGCCCCGCGCGATCGGCCCGTCAGCCGAACATCCTGTCGCCCTGCTCGTCGACCATCTGCTTGGCCTTGCGCAGCGATGCCGCCACGGCATCCTCCTGGTCCGGAAAGCGGTCGGCGCGGATGAGCCTGTGCTCCATGAGTGCGCCGCCGATTTCCTTGGTGACGACGGCGCAGGTCTGGAACTGCCCGCCTTCCTTGAAGGGCGTGGCGCGGATGCGGAAGCCGTTATGCTCGATTTCCTCGCCGCCGCTCTCCTCTTCGCGTTCGCCGCCGCCGCCAAAGAGCTTTTTCAGAATGGACATGCTCGTCTCCGTATCGTTGATTGCCGCAAGGGTTTCGAATCCATCGCGCGAGTATGCGCCATTCGGCCTCCGGCCGCCAAGCGGGCCGATTGCGGCGGCTCAACGGCTCAGATGCAGAACGACCTCGCGCCGGTGCGGCCGGCTGCGGTGCTCGAACAGGAAAATCCCCTGCCACGTGCCAAGGCCAAGCCGTCCCTCGATGACGGGAACCTGCAGCGACACCGCGGTCAGGGCCGCCTTGATATGGGCCGGCATATCGTCGGGCCCTTCTATCGTATGCGCGATCCAGCCCATCGAGGGATCGTCGGACGGCGGCACGAGACGGGCAAAGAAGGCGTCGAGGTCGCGACGCACGTCCGGATCGGCATTTTCCTGTATGAGCAGCGAACACGATGTATGGCGCACGAAGACCGTCACCAGGCCGGTTTCCATGTCGGCTGCGCGCACGAACTCTCCCACCCTGTCGGTGAATTCGTAGAGCCCCGGACCGCTCGTCGCCACGGTGATGATTGTCTGCGCCATCGCCTCTTTTCGTGTCTCCCGATCGCAGCCCGTTCAGGCGTGAATATCGACGGAGCCTAGCGCGCATTCGCTTCAAACGGAAACGTTTGAAGCAAAGATATGCGCGCCAGATCAATATGCTGGAGCATGTACCTTTCGCTCAAACGATTCCGTTTGAGCGGGACATGCTCTCCGTTGAGATTCGCGGCTGGAGGCGGCGAGAATGGTGCACTTTCGAGAACCGGAGCGGAACGTACAAAAAGTACTTGAGCACCGGAAGCGCAGAAATGTGCCATTCGCAGCCCGTTCAGGCGTGAATATCGACGGAGCCTAAAGCGTGTTGACGATCTCGCGATAGGCCGCCTCCGGAAACGCCTTCAGCGTCTTCGTGCGCACATTGCCGGCCATGCCGAGCCTCATCGCGAAACGCGCGGCGACCGCATCGTCCGGCGCATCCAAAACCGCCACCATGTCGCAATCGCCCATGGTCAGGTAGAACTCCTTGAAGGTGCCGCCCATATCGCTCAGTTCCGACTTGGCGGCATCCAGTCTCGTCGGCGAGTCGCGCACATTCCTGATACCCTGTTCGGTCCAGTTCACAAGCATGATATAAGTCGTCATGGCATTCCTCCCTGCGGCAATGGCCTCGCGGCGGGATCCTGCGGGGTCGGGCGCGCGCTTGCTGCCCGTTTCGCCCGACAGGAATCATGCGCCCGACACGAGAGCCCGGCAAGGCAAGCGGAGCGGTGCCCGGTTGACAGCGATCAATTGCACTGCGCCCCGCAGGCCCTAGATAGGAAAATGGGGTGCAATCTCAGGACAGCAACGATGCTCGACATGAAAAAACGCAAGACCCAACTGAAAAAACGCCTCGCGGAGCTGGATGTCAGGCTGAAGGACATCGAGGATCAGCTCGACGATGCGCCGAACCCGGACTGGGGTGAAAATGCCGCCGAGCACGAAGGCGACGAGGTGCTGGAGAGCCTCGGCAGCAGCGGTCTTGCGGAATATCGCGGCATCAAGGCGGCCCTGCAACGCATCAAGGACGGCACCTACGGCGTCTGCGTCAAGTGCGGCGAGGACATTTCGCCCGAGCGGCTGGATCTGCTGCCGCATACGCCGTTCTGCAAGGACTGCGCCAAAGCGAACTGACCATATGCAGGCAGCGCCCGCACGGCGGCAGCGGCCACGTGGCCTCTGCCGAAGTGCTGTGGTGCTGTTCGCCCTTCGGATGAGCCTGGCGCGCACGTAAGCTCCAACGAACCCTGCTAAAATCGTTTCCTGCCCGCGAATGCGGGTGCAACGGCCGGCCAACGGATGGCCTCACGCCATCCGTGCCCCTTCGGAGGAAACGGGATCATGGTGCATATGAGGGCTAAGTGTGCGTTGATTGCCGCAGCGGTGCTGACGCTGACGCTCGCCATGGCGGGTCTCGCCATGGGTCTGGCGCTTATCATTGCGTCGCTATTGGCCGTGGAGCGCGTTGTTCGTGTCCCCGTGCTCGATTGCGCATTCCGACGAAACCGGCCAGTGATTCCGAACAATCGCCGGCCACCCTTTCCAATTTCATTCCGGCCGGAATTCCAA
>NZ_WOAC01000052.1 GCF_009749525.1 Mesorhizobium xinjiangense
CTTCCAGAGGCGAAAGTCCTTGCTCATAACCCAGCAAGGAATCAGACTCGCACCCGCTTGACCAGTGACTACTCAGACACGCTCCTAGCCGAGGCACCACCCACCCGACCGGGCGGGCCTCCCCAACGCATCTCTTCACCGTCGGGCAGACTGTCCGGCTGAAGGACGGGGTTGGTAGACCGGCCCTGCCCACCGAAATTTATCACATCACCGGCATGCTCCCGCCGAGTGGAGATTCACCCCAATACCGCATCCGCAACGACGACGAACGTCATGAACGGGTGACGACGCAAAACAGTCTTGAACCGGTCGGCATGTCGCCATCCGGTGACGGCGAAAATCTCATCGAAAGGACATTCGGCCATGGCCAAGGGACAGAAACGAAGCAATCGCGAGATCAGAAAGCCGAAGCAGGAAAAGGCACCGCCAAAACCTGAACAGACCTATAGCAACCAGATCAAGCTCGCCGCGGACGCCAATGCCCCACGCGGCAAGCGCAAGCCCTGAGGAACTTCGTGCCACTGCAATATGCAGAAGGACTGCTATGAAGATCGTGATCGAATTCCACCGCACCCGTGACGCTGACGACGCACATGCCATTGTCGGTCGCGAGTCTGTGGAAGCTGCTGATCTCGACAACGCGATCGGGATTGCCCGGCAGCTTTTGCGGACCCTCGAAATGCCGCAGCGGCCGGACTCGGTAACAATCACCGACGAGAAGGGCGCAACGCTCTATTCCGGCATTCTTGAATGCCCAGGGAATGGACGAAGGAAGGCTGCGATCGTGAACGTCTGCAACGATACCGAGAGGCTGAGGAACGTCCGCGCGATTGGCATCTGGGAGAATGAGGGCGGCGCCCCCGGGCGTGATTGCCTGGACGAACAATATGCCCGCCGCATCGAAGCGGACCGGTGCTGGACGGTCTACCATGTCTTTACCGGCGTTCCAGCGCAGGTAGACGGTCAGACCACAACCGGCCTCAGCCGGCTAGAAGCAACTGATCGCATGTTTTCCCTCAACCGTCGTGGCAATGACGGACGGCACACTACACGCGCCCGATCTACACTATCAAAAATAGAGGACTCTCTGTCGTGACATTGGAATTTCCAAATCGGAGCCGCAGCTTTGACGATGTTCGAAATGCCGTCCGCTTCATCGGCCATGACGGCATGTTCGAGGTGCCGTTCTTCGTCGAGGCAGCCGCACTAACACTGCCGGGCAACGGGTCGATCCACGATGTCGCACGTGAAGCCTATTCTTATGGACGCCGCACCTCCTACACCTTGACAGAAGCCGATTTCCGTTAGGCGTTTGAACATGCACCGCGCCGGCGCCCGGCAGCTCCAGTAAAACCCATCATCGGAATTCTCCTTGGTTGAGCTTGAACTGGAAACGCCGGTTACGGCGTGACGCCATCGCGAAGACGAAGAGCGGCAGCGCCGCACAGTTTGCGGAGTTGCTTGCCTGCTATAGGTGATCGAGGGCGAGCAGGGCCTCGTTGCCGAGCCAGACCTCGGCGAACGTGGCCTCGAGGTCGGAGACATTTTGCTCGCCCGCCGCGATCTGCGCCTGAATGAGACCCCACAACGCCCAGCCGTTGCGCGGCATCTCGTTAAGCGCCTTGTCGAACGTGGCGAGGGCTTCCTCTGCGCGGCCCTGCTGGAGAAGAACGGCGCCGAGCGTCTGGCGCACCGGATAGTACCAATAGGGCGGCTCCATGTACGAGATGCCGTCCTGCAGGCGGATTGCCTCGCGCAGGCGGTGCTCCGCCGCGCCATAGTCGCGACGCGCCTGGGCGATGCGGGCCTCGACCACATGGCCGGCAATGCCGAGCACGTCCCTCGCCGGCAGACCTTGCTCCTCGAGACCGGTCATAACCGCCTGCGCGATCAGGCGCTCGATCGCCTCGACTTCACCTGCCGCCGCATTGCGGTCGCCATTGAAGGCGAAGGCGATGCCGCGCGCGTAGTGCCAGTAGCCCTTGACGAAGGGAAAGCGGTCGCCAGGGTCGGTAAGAGCCAGGATGGTCTCCGGAGTGCTGAACTGGGCATGCGCGCTGTACGGCGCCGTCTTGATCGCCTGCACCCAGGCCAGTTCATCCGACACCTCGTCGGAGGTCACGGCAACGAGCTTTTCGGCGGAGGAGATCACGTCATCGCGTACCCCCGCCATCTGTGCCGACACCAGCAGATAGTGCAGATTGTGAGGATAGTAGCCATAGCGATAGAGTGGGCTGGCGACTCTGCCGGCCTGTGCCAGGAATGCCTCGTCGGCCGCGATCGCCTCGCGATTGACTTGCATGGAATCCTGATGCCGCCCGACCCGCGCATAGATGTGGGCCGGCATATGGGTGAGATGCCCGGCTGCAGGCATGGCGCCGCGCAGGTGGTCGGCGACGGCTTCCGCGCGTTCGGGCGTCGCTGACGCTTCGACCGCGTGAATATAGAGATGGGCGGCGGCCGGATGCGCCGGGTGGATATCAAGGGCGTGTTCCAGGGTCGCGACGATTTCGGCGGCATTGCGCTTGGGCGTCAGGCCATCGGCTTTCCACAGGTCCCATGGCTGCAGGTTCATCAGTGCGTCGGCGTAGAAAACGAGGATGTTGGCGTCGTCCGGGTATGCCTTGGCCACCTTGTCCATAGCTTCCGCCCATGCCTTGTCGAGCGGCGGCCGGCTCGCCATCAGATTGGCCCCGTAGCGCCTGGTCAACGCCTCGATCAGTGCCCGTTCCTTTACGGTCACGCCGTCCTTCAGCAACAGTGCGCGCTGTATGGCATCGTAGGCGGGAGCCGCTGCCTCATCGCGCATGGCATCATTGATATTCGGGCCGAGCGCGAACGCCTCGCCCCAGAAACACATGGCGCAGTTCGGGTCCCGCCTCTGGGCTTCCTGAAAGGAGCGCCGCGCCTCGGCGTGGTTGAATGCCCAGGTCAGACGAAGGCCTTGATCAAAGTAGGCCTGCGCCTCAGCGCTGTCCGTGGTGACAGGCATGGTCATGTCGCCGAGCCCTTCATAGAGAGGAGGCCCAATGCCCGCCGAGGCGGTTTCCGCACCCTCAGCAAAGGCGATGCCGGGCTTGTAGAATTCAGTTTGGACGGTCTCATGCGCAGAAGCTGCGATAGCAAAGGCGGATGCGGTCAGCATCAGCCCTCCGGCAATCGCATGCGAAAGGGTGTTTGGCCTGAATTCCATGGTTCTGTTCCTTTGAGTTTGGCGTGCCGGCGCAGCGGGACCGGGAATCCGCCCGGGCGTTCTGTTCGACACGAGTCCGGTGGCCGCAATGCCGTGTTCGCTAAGGCCTGTTGAGATTCAGGATTCCACCCGCGGCTTGAACATGATTCAAGCTTCGGATGGAACGATTCGTACTGACGGACGCCC
>NZ_WOAC01000053.1 GCF_009749525.1 Mesorhizobium xinjiangense
GAGTTCAAACGCATCGCCATGCGCGCCGACAAAACCGACACCTCGTTCATTGCCATCATCCATCTCGCAGCCGCCGTCATAAATTCACAATGAATCTCAACAGGCCTTAGAGCGCCGTGCGTCCATTTGGACGCCCAAAGGACGCTCTAACTCTTTGAATCTATGCATCGTGCTTTCCGAAAATCGATTCCGATTTTCGGGCCGATGCAGTAGCCCTTCGCCCGAGTGGCATACGTCACGACCCGTCGACTCTTCAGGTACTGCTTCACACCGTGCCGGAGACGTAGCTCGATGACCTCCGCTTCTCAACCTTTCACTTTTCCATCGGACCACGTTCAGCGGGCGGGCGAAACCATCTCTGCAGGCGTCTTGTCAGGCCGCAAGTGCGCCCGAACGCTTTGCGACCCAGGTCGCGACGAAATCCATCAGTGGCGGCGACAGACAGTCATAGGGTTCCAGGCCGAGTTCTCTCAATCGGGCGCGGATGCCGTCCATGCGCGACGGGTCGACTCCGGATTCGATGACCGAGGAGACGAAGGCGGCAAAGCCAGGTGGTGCCCAGCCGGATTCCTGGAACCGTTCCGGATGAATGAAGTCAAGCCCCTGAAAGGCGTGCTCGCGCTCCACCGGACCATACATGTGCACGCCGCATTCCTTGCAAGCATGGCGCTGGATGAGCGCATCGGGGTCGACCACAGCCAGCTTGTCGCCATTCTCGATAACGGTGACATTGTCGTGCGGCACAACGGCAACAACGGAGAATGCCGCACCCTGCGGTTTCCAGCATTTGGTGCACCCGCAGGCGTGGTTGTGTTCGACCTGTCCCTTGATGGCCACCTTGACCGGCTTGTTGGTGCAGGCGCAGAGCAGCGTACCGCCACTGAAATTGGGAGCGGCCGGCTTGATCCCGCTGTCGATTGCCGGATGGATCGATACTGAGTTTGGCATGTCTTGTTTCCTCCCTGTCGTTACCGGCCTGTTGAGGCTCGTTGTGTCCCCCGGCGTGGCGGCCCTGGCCTAATACACCACCACGCTTCTGATCGACTTGCCCTCATGCATGAGGTCAAAACCCTTGTTGATCTCGTCGAGCGAGAGCGTATGCGTGATCATCGGGTCGATCTCGATCTTGCCGTCCATGTACCAGTCGACGATCTTCG
>NZ_WOAC01000034.1 GCF_009749525.1 Mesorhizobium xinjiangense
CCGCGCATCGCAAATCACTCCATCGCTCCCAGCCGAGTGAATCACAATTCCCGTGCCATTGTTGGAGTTTTTCAGCAACCTGCTAGAGGAATATCTGGAGACCGACCTGCTTGTCAGGGGGCGATCGGGACTGCAGCCGACACCTGCGCTCGGTGCTGCACTCGACGGTTTGCGAGCGGGTTTCGCGGCGCTCGACAAAGCCACCGACAAGCTGGATTTCCAGCGGGCCGCAGAGATCCATGTCGTTGCCGATCCCGACTGGGCGGATCTGTGGCTTCTTCCGCGTCTCGAGTTCTTTCGCCGAAAACATCCCAACATATCCTTCAACGTGAACGGGGAAGGCGATGTCCCGATGCGTTTGGGGGCAGCGGACTGCATAATCGACCGCGACACGGAAGGTCATGCTGCCGATGGCGAGCCTCTTTTTACCGAACGCTTCCTGCCCGTGTGCTCCCCCGAAAACCAGGCCCGGCTTGAAGGTGCTTTCAATCAGCCTTCCAGTGTGGCGTCTCCAAAGTACCTGCCCATCGGTGCGCTCGAAGACCGGACGAAATTGTGGCGTCACTCCGCTGCCGCGGGCCTGGAAGGGTTCCCGTTGCTCCATATACAGTCGCGTCCTTTTCAGCCCCATACGCCGAGTTGGCGGGAATGGGCCGAAACGTTCGGATACGACCGGGCTGCACCCGAGCGAGGGGTGCGCTACGCGCATATGCGCGACGCGCTCGTGAGGTCGAACGCGGGGCTTCTTATCTGCGGTCTGTCCCTTGTTCTCGACGATGTCGAGGCAGGGAGGCTGAGTTTGCCTTTCCCCATCTGTGACCATGTGCTCGCGACCAGCCCGTACCGCATCAGGATTCGTGATGCCGCCATGGCACGACCGCAGGTCGGACGCTTCCGCAATTGGCTTTTTTCGGAAAGCGAGACAACGAAGTCGCGACTCAATCGGCTGGCCGCACCGAGATCTTTCTAGTTGCCGCGCCGCCGGGCGAGTTGGTCCGCCAGATGCGTGGAAAGTGAGACGGTCTGCTTTGGAGCCGGTCCAGTCGTTTACGCCATGCCTCAGGAACGACCGCTGCGCGCCCGATTTCGGAAGTTTGAATTCTGGGTATCGCCGCCTGATAGCGGTCATTCATTCCGCAGGTGAACCCGTATAGGTCCTTCGCCTAACCCACCTCCTGCTGAATCGCTTCGCCGATCCGCGATAGCATATCCCGCGGCAGTGAAGGCCGGCCGCGGCCAGGCTCTCACGGAACTGTACGGTGCTCGGGGTGCCCGGTTCGACAAGATGCTGGGCGAGCGGGGCGAGAGCCATGCCAGCGCTATCTGCATTGGCGAGACGCCATTCCCTGTTACAGCAGTTGCTGATTAGGCTCTCTGCTGAAAGTATCGGAGTGCTGGCGAAATAAACTCCGGATTCTCCCACGTTGCATAACGCGCGCGAAGGAGCGACGGAAGATTGGCGGTCTGGGGACCGGATTTGGCGAGCATTCCACGCACTATTTGGAAATAGCCAAGCACGGCCTCAGGAAGCTCGGCGCCGCCGAGATTTCCGTGCCCCGGGACAATGAGGCGCGGCTGCAACCGCATCATATCGTTGAGAGCGGTTTCCCACTTTGCAACGTCAATGTCGCCGGCACCGATCATAGGCGGGAAGAACGGGACGATGGGAAACATCCGCTCTTCGAGAAGGTCTCCCGCGAACAGGATGCGCTCCTGGGGCAGGAAGAGGATCTGATCCCCCGGAGAATGGGCGGTGCCCCAAGTCCGAAACCGGACTTCACGACCACCGAGATCGATCACGGTCTCCGCGGTGTCGTATGTCTCATGCGGTGGCGTCAGTTTGATCCCGTCCAGCAAATGCTTCTGCCCTTCCGGCAGAATGCCGGCTCTGAAGCCGTCCAACAAGGTCTGACCCGAGCGCTGCAAATAGTCCCGTTGCGCGCTGTTGTAGTAGATGCGTGCGTCGCTCCCGAACACTTGGGCACCGAAGCCGTGTTCCGGATGGGCGTGAGTTACCGTCAGGATGATCCGGCGTCCCGGTGCGAGTTCTCGCGCCAGGCGCAGGACGTTCTCGGCGCTCTCGATACCAAGACCGCAATCAATCACCAACACGCTTTCCGTGCCGACGATGATCCCGATACTCGGAACGAGCGGGATGCGCTTGTCGGGCACAAGAAAGACACCTGGCGCCATCTCCGCTGGAAAACGCGTATCGACGGTTGGCAGGGGCCGCGCGGGCGGCTGCAAGATGTCCTGCTCTTGGGCGCTTGCGCGGATCGGAACCATTCCCGCCAGTCCAGCCAAGACCGTCAGCTTCAGCAAATCGCGTCTGTCTGTGTATGCTGCCTTGCCAGTCTCCATCACATGTCTCCCTGTGTTCAGCAGCTATCTATCAAAACGGCGTCAGTCCTTTGCCCGGTACTCTTCCGGCATGACGAAGACTTCGTCCGCACGTCCGTATCCGCCATCGGGCACTTCCTCGATCAGGACCATCGTGGTCGGGCGCACGATCTCGCCGAAATAGCCGACCATCAGTTCGGTCGTTTTGTGGATCAGGTCTTCCTTCTGCGCCGTCGAAAGCGAGGCTTGGGGCAGTTTATAGTTCGCGAAAGGCATAGTGTGTTCCTTGGGTTTGAGGGTTGCGATTAGACCGCGCCGCCATTGGCGCGGATGGTTTGACCGTTGATCCAGCGGCTTTCCGGCCCGGCCAGGAAAACGACGGCGTTGGCGATGTCATCGGGACGGCCGAGGCGGCCGAGCGGAATCATCCGGGTGATGCTGGCAACCAGTTCCTCAGACTTGCCGCGCATGAAGAAATCAGTTTCGACCGGGCCGGGCGCGATCCCGTTGACGGTGATGCCGCGCGGTCCCAACTCCTTGGCAAGCACGTGCGTCAGCGCCTCGATCCCTGCTTTCGTCGCGGCATACAATCCATAACCGGGCTGGTAGAAGCCCACCACGCTTGAGGACACGCTGATGATCCGCCCGCCATCGCGCAGCCGCTTGGCGCCTTCGCGCATACCGCGGAACGTGCCGCCAAGATTGATGGCACAGTGGTCGTCGAAATCCGCGTCCGTAGCGTCGGCTACGGGTGAGAGCCGCATCATGCCTGCGTTGTTGACCAGTAGATCGACCGGGCCGAACGCGGCTTCAGCGGCATTGAACAGCGTGCGCATGCTGGCCGGATCGCCCACGTCAGCCTGCACCGCAACCGCCTTCCCGCCCGCCTGCTCGATGTCCTGCACGACCTGACGGGCAGCAGCTTCATCGCGCGCATAGTTCACCGCGACAGCACAACCCTCTTGGGCAAGCCGTCGTGCGATTGCCGCGCCGATGCCCTTGCCGGCGCCGGTCACGATTGCGGTTTTGTCTTTCAGCCTCATTTCTTGACCTTCGTTGCTCGGCAAGAAGGTAAGGAGACTTGGAGGCGGGATAATCGCCCTTTTGCGGGCAACAAAATTCGACTAATTCGAACAATCATGGATCGTCTCGATGCAATGCGTCTTTTCGTGCGGGTCATCGACCGCCGCAGCTTCACGGCGGCGGCGGCCGATCTTGGCATTCCGCGTTCGACGGCAACCGAAGCGATCCGACGGCTCGAGCGCGATCTCGGCAGCCGGCTGTTGGAACGCACCACCCGGCATGTGGCGCCCACGCCGGATGGCGAAGCCTATTACCGGAGGTGCCTGTCGATCCTCGCCGATATCGACGAAGCGGAGGGCGCCTTGCGGGGCGGTGAACCCGCGGGGGTGCTCCGCATCGATGCGCACGGCGCACTGACGCGAGCTTTCCTGCTGCCGCGCCTGCCGGACTTCCTGGAAGCATACCCACAGATCAGGTTGCAGATCGGCCAGGGCGACAGGCTGGTCGATCTGGTGCGCGAGGGGGTGGATTGCGTCATCCGGGCGGGTGAACCGGATGACAGCGGCCTGATCATGCGCAGGCTCCCCGATATTCCGGAGCAGACCTGCGCCAGCCCGCAATATATCGAGCATCACGGGATGCCCGCTTCGATCGATGATCTCGACCGACACCAGATGATCGGCTTTGTGTCGTCACGCACGGGCCGTGTGATGCCGATGGAGTTCCAGACCGGCGAGGAGATCAGGGAGGTGACGCTTCCCTGCCGCGTGACCGCCAACGAAGCGGAGACGGCGCATCATCTCGCACGGATGGGCTACGGGCTGATTCAGGCGCCCCGCTATCGCTTCCGGGAGGATCTGGCGCGCGGCGCCCTTGTCGAGGTCCTGCCAGCCCAGCCGCCGCCGCCTCTGCCGCTTGCTGCCTACTATCCGCAGAACCGCCAGCTATCGCCACGTGTGCGGGTTTTCCTTGATTGGGTGGTGGCGGTCTTTGATGCGGCGGATTTGTAGTTTGATGTACTTGCCTGTGCCTCTGGCTCGGGCGTCCGCGCCCGCTGCCAGTCGTGATGCTCTGCCCCAACCGAACGACGCTCAATGCGGGCGCGACGCCCGGCTTGTGACCTCTACCTCACCCCGCGCGCAACGCAGCGAGGCGCGAATGGGGTTACGTTGGGAAAACGTCGCTGGCCGACGGCTTGCGGCTGTACCAGGTGGCCAGCCTGGCATCCGCCTGAGCGTAAGGAGCACGGAATTATCTGGAGGGCCGTAACGTCCGCTAACGGACAACAGCCCTCCAACTTGATATGTCCGGTGTCGTTTACGGAAAGGCTGTTTTTCCGCTGAGGTCGCACCAAAGGTGCCAGTTCGTTCCCGGCCCCCCGAACAGGTCATTCGGCAATCGGGTTGGCGACGACCGCTCAGTCCGCAGGACCGCCGATCGAGAGGCGCACCGCGGACGGGTGTCTTGAGCCACCTCGCCCCGTGGGGGCTCAGATCTGGGCGGCGATGGCGGCCTTGTCGATCACCGACCAGACATTCTGAATCCTGCCATCAGCGATCTCGTAGAATACATTCTCATCGAACTTCACGCGCTTGCCGTTAACCGGTACATCGAAAAGAATGCCAACCGGCGTGCAATCGAACCTTAGCCGGCTGGCAACTTGCGGGGGCTCGCAGACAAGAAGTTCAACGTTGAAAGAAAGGTCTGGTATCGCTCGAAAATCCTCTTCGAGCATGCTTCGGTACCCCTTCAATCCAATCCTTTTTCCATTGTAGTGGACGTCATTGCCAACATGGCGATGGAGGCTGTCCCAGTCCTGCCTGTTTAGGCATTCTATATACGCGTGATAGATTGCCGCGATTTCATCCCTGGTCATGCATTTATCTCGTCAATGATGTTTTGGCACTCTAGCAAGTCAGTCCTGCACCGCAACACTACGTCCGCTTTGTCCGCAAGATCGCCAATCGCGAACCGCATGGCGGAGGGCTCGGTTGAGCCCACCCCTGCCCTTCCTTGTATTCCCACTGGTGGGGCCAAGCTGTGTGGGAACACGACGCTATCAGAGGGGCGCCGGACGACCGCTCTTCGGGAGCCTTTCCGATATTGCCTGCTAGCCGTGCTTTGCCAGCAGCTCGGGGAAGCGTCTTGCGATCTCCGGGGCGATCGCGGCGTGTCCGTGATGGCGCTGGAGGTGGACCACCAGGCCGTTGAGAACGTTGCGTGATGGATTCGGCGCCGGAACTGCCGGGCCGAAACGCGGAACAGATAGGTGGACAAATGCCGCCCGAGTTCGGGCGGCATCGCGGCCAATGCGTGCTCCAGGGGCGGGACGAGGTTTTTGGCTTTGGGCGAGACAAGAAACAGGCCGAAGGTTGCCTGCCCTCCCGGAACGAGGTTGTGCAACTCAGCGGCGAGATGGTCGACCGCGCCACGCTTATCGCCGGCCATCATGGCGACTGCCTTGAGGATGAGAAGATAGATATGGAATTGTGAGCTCGGCTCGGCCAGTTCGATGGCGTTGTCATAGAAGCTGGCGGCCTCGTCGATCTCGCCCCCTTGCTGGCGGCGATCTGCGCCTTCATGGAGAAGACCGCCGCAAAGGCGGTGCTGTTCAAGAAGGCTTCTTCGGTCAGCCGTTCGGCAAGGGCGAGATAGCCCCGGTCGATGAAGCGCAAGAGCTAGGCGATCGCCAGAAGCAAATGCGGCTTGTCGTGCACGTCGGGCAATGCTCTTAAGGCAAGCTCCTCGATTTCCGATTCGAGCGGCTGCCAGTCATCGTCACCGAGCGGTGCGGTCTGTATCTCGCCGAGGCTCTGGAGCAGCCTTGCATAATGGTTGAGCGCCAGCATGACCGAGTGCCTTGGATCGGCCTTGTCTGCCTGATGCGCCTGTTTCAGGCGGGCCGCATTCTCCCGCCAACTCACCGTATCGTCGGTGAGCATCACGGCCGCGTCGTGCATGCGCAGATGGGTGGGACGGTCGGCTGGTTCTGTTACCGTGTCGTCGGGCAGCGCTTCATGACGCCACAAGGCGTCGGTGAGCGCCTGTGCCAGTTCGTCGACGTGGTTCGGGTCGCGCCCCCGCGGCCATGTCCGACGCAAGCTCTCGATGATCTGGCGCGAACGCCCCTCGCGCAGCACCAGCGCCAGATGCAGATGCAGATGCTCCGCATCCGTGTGCGCGCTGACATCGAGTGTGAAGGCGAGATCGTCGGTACCTTGCAGGTCGAAGCGCCAGCCCGGCCGGTAGAGAATGGTCTTCTTTCCGCCGGTCGCCGCCTTCAGGGCCGAGGCGAGCCGGTGCGGAAGGCCATTGAGAGCACTTTGGTCATCGCCCAGCCCGAAGACGGGACCGATGAGCAGGAAGGCCGAGAGCGGCATTGTGTCGACCGGCTCGGCGGCCCAGACATAGCCCTCGCCATACTGGGTGACGATGAAGCGGGCGGAGCGCGCGCTGTCGCCGAGGCGCTTGCGCAGCCGGTTGACGAGGTAATCGACATTGCGCTCCGACAGCGTGCCGGTCTCGTCGCCGAGCGCTTCGAGCAATTGCGCACGGGTGACAAGTTCCTGCGGCTGGCGCACGAAGCGCAACAGCAAGGCCCGCTCCTGCCGGGTCAGGCGAAGGATCGTGCCGTCGTCGCGCTTTGCCGTCAGCATGTCGGGCTGGAAAACCAGTTCGTGATAGCGAACCAAATCGCCCCCCTCGATGATTCGTTGCCTTATCCGCCGGCCATTCGGTGGCCAGCGCGCGGCACGATAGGCGGCCTGGGAAGCTCAAAGGAAGAAATTTTTCTCCTGAAGGGCAAAAAAATCCAAAAATCCGACTCAACCAAATATTGGTGCGAGATTGTTGTGTTAGCTTCTCCTCAAATTTGAATCGCAACACGGGCAGCGTCCGGCAGGAACCGGGGCTGCCCGTGCTGCGCGTGTTTTGATTATGAGAGGGCAATATGGGGCGGGGATCGGTCAACCACGGCAATTGTGCAAAGCGGCGCAGGCACCTTCTGCTGGCCGGGACGGCGCTGGCTCTGATGCTGGGCTCGTCACTGCCGCTTCAAGCGCAAAGCCTGGGCCATGCCACAGGCGGAGGCGGCGGACCAGATTACGGCTTTCAAGGTGGCGCGGGCGGTTCTCCTGGGCAGGCCGGCGCGGACGGCGAGGGTCCTGGTGGCGGTTCAGGTGGCGATGGCGGTGCCGCGCCGGGCGGTGACGGCGATGTGGGCGTCGATAGCCTCGATGGCGGCGGCGATGGCGGCGGTGGTGGCGGCGGCGGTGGGGCGCATGGTGGATCTCCAGTGACCGGCAACGTGAACGACATGCTTGGTGGCGACGGCGGCGCGGGTGGCGATGGTGGTGCCTCTAACGGTGACGCTGGTGGTGGTGGCGCGGGCGGTGATGCCGCCATAATCGGCGACGGTTCCGGAAACACTGAGTATGTCCTTGGCGCCGGGACGCTCTGGCGAGGTGGCGACGGCGGCGCGGGTGGCGATGGTGGTGCCTCTAACGGTGACGCTGGTGGTGGTGGCGCGGGCGGTGATGCCGCCATAATCGGCGACGGTTCCGGAAACACTGAGTATGTCCTTGGCGCCGGGACGCTCTGGCGAGGTGGCGATGGTGGCGCGGGAGGAGATATCTCCAGCAGTGGCGTCGGCGGTGGCGGTGGCGGGGCCGGTCTGTTTGTCACCGGGGCAAATGCAGCGCCCATACTCTCGGTAGATGGAACGATCGCCGGCGGCCGCGGCGGCATTGGTGACGGCTACCGCGGCGGCGGCGGCGGTGGCGCGGGCGTCGTGGTGACGAACGGCGCCACACTTGAATTGCACCTTGGTGGCTCTGGATCGATCACCGGCGGGAACGGTGGAAACGAATCCGGTTCTGGCGGTGACGGCATCGTCAGCGACAGCGCGGTGACCGTCACGGTCGACGATACTGCCGCAATAGAGGGCGGCGAGGGGGTTGGAGCCGGCGCTGGTGGCGGTGCGGGGTTGCGGCTTTCAGGCGGTGGTGTCGTTGACAATGCCGGGACCATTCAAGGGGGGAATGGTGGCGGGGCGCTCGGTGGAGCGCCCGGTGCCGCTGGCGGCACCGGGAGCGGAGGAGCGGCCGGTTTTGTGCCCAATGAACCCGCCCAAGGTGAAGGCACTGCCGGAATTATTGGCGCTGACCTATCGGTCATCAATAGCGGCCTGATCGCCGGTGGAACCAGCTATTCCGGTCAGGCGAACGCTATCACCTTCACCGGCGGCACCAACCGGCTGGAACTGCGCGACGGCTACTCCTTCACCGGCAATGTTGTGGCCAATGGCGCCAGCGACACATTCGCGCTGGGTGGCGCGGATGACGCCACTTTCGATCTCGGCGGGATGGGCGATAGCGCCCAGTTTCGCGGCTTCGAATTCTTCGAGAAGACGGGCACGAGCACCTGGACGCTGACGGGAGAAGGCACAATCGACCTTTTCACCGTACGGGAGGGCACTTTGCGGGTTGACGGCGGCACACTCGATCAACCGAATTACGTGCTGAGCGGCAGGAATTATATCGGCGAGGCCGTCGGTGACGATACCTCGCTCGTCATCACCAATGGCGGAAAGGTTTCCGCTGCCAACTGGGTTACCATAGGCCACTTTGCAGACTCGCAGGGCAGCGTCGCCGTTTCCGGCAACGGATCGAGCCTGAATGCCGATTTCATGTTAAGTGTCGGAAGAGATGGCGAAGGGAGCCTGTCTGTCACAGGAAACGGGCACGCTTTCGCTCGCACTATCTTCGTCGGCGGAGGTGGTTACAGCACTCAGGGCATGGGCGTATTTTCCGTAAGCGGTGCAGGCTCGACCGCAAGTGTTGGCGAACTTTACGTTGCTTCATATGGTGATGGTTCGGTCGGTCTTGTTACCTTGGCCGATGACGGTACGCTCAGCATCTCCGGTCGTGTGAATATGGGCCTTCAAAATAGCACCGGCTCGGCGCGCCTGGCGATCGGCTCGGCATCGAACAACCCGGCAGATGCCATTACGGCGGGCGTGCTCGATGCACCAGAGGTTTCCTTCGAGAGCGATGTTGCTAGTCTCGATTTCAATCACACAAACACGAACTACCAATTCGTCGTGCCGCTCGTCAGCAGGAACGAAGGCGACGGTGCAATCAACCACTATGCCGGCATCACGACGTTGACCGGCAATAACTCCAGCTTTTCGGGGGATACGACGGTGTCCGGCGGCACGCTGCTGGTGGGCGCTGCAGCCGGCAATGGTGCGCTCGGCGGCACCGTCGAGGTGCTGGAAGGCGGCACGCTGGGCGGCTCTGGCACGGTCGGCACCACAACCATGGAAGATGGCGGCACCCTCGCGCCGGGCAATTCCGTCGGTACGCTGACGGTCGATGGCGATCTCACCTTCGCTCCTGGCTCCGTCTACGCGGTCGAGGTCGACGAGGCGAACGGCGTTGCTGACAGGATCGCGGTGACCCGCACCGCGACGCTGGCCGGCACGGTGGCGGTCGATGCCTATCAGTCCGACCTCGACTACGGCACCACCTATACGATCCTCTCGGCGGATAACGGGATCGTCGACAGTTTTGACGATGTCGAGGCCAATTACGCCTTTCTGGAACCGGAACTGGAACACGACACGAATGAAGTGCGTCTGACCCTGGTACGCAAGACGGTCGAGCCAGAGCCCGAACCAGAACCTCAGCCGGAGCCAGAGCCTGAACCGCAGCCCGAGCCGATACGGTT
Source organism: Mesorhizobium xinjiangense (assembly GCF_009749525.1). GTDB lineage: Bacteria > Pseudomonadota > Alphaproteobacteria > Rhizobiales > Rhizobiaceae > Mangrovimarina > Mangrovimarina xinjiangensis. The sequence continues at coordinate 10,093 of NZ_WOAC01000034.1, forward strand.
TAGCGACGCGGCCGAGACGCCGAACCAGGCCGCCGCCGCAAACGGCACCGAAAGCCTGGGCAAGGGCAACAACTTGTTCGACGCCATCATCGTCCTACCCGCGGGCGAACCGCCGGCTGCCTTCGATGCCCTTTCCGGCGAGGTTCACGCCAGCATCAAGAGCGGGCTGATCGCGGACAGCCGGTTCCTGCGCGATGCCGTTAATGACCGTATCCGCGCCGCCTTCTCAAACGTTCCCACCGCCGCCATGCCATTGATGGCCTACGGGCCGGGCGACCCGCGCCCGGCGAGCCCGGCAAGCATCGGCCCCGTCGCCTGGGGGCAGGTCTATGGCGCCTGGGGCGAGACGGATGGCGACGGCAATGCGGCCAAGCTTGACCGTTCCACCGGCGGCTTCCTGACCGGCATCGACGGCGCGCTCACAGCGAATATCCGGCTCGGCCTCATCGCCGGCTACGGCCATTCCTCCTTCCATGCCGACGACCGGGCGTCGTCCGGCTCGAGCGACAATTATCATCTCGGGCTTTACGGCGGCGGGCAGTGGGACGCGATGCGCCTGTCGGGCGGGCTTGCCTAATACATGGCACGATATCGAGACGAACCGCTCGGTGGCCTTCCCCGGCTTTGCCGACAGGCTCTCCGCCAGCTATGACGCCGGCTCCTTCCAGGCCTTTGGCGAGGCCGGCTACCGCTTCGATACGGCCGCAGCGACCTTCGAACCCTTCATCGGCCTGGCCCATGTCAGCCTGCACACCGATGGGTACACGGAAGACGGCGGCGCGGCGGCGCTGAGCGCAAACGGCCAGACCACGGACACGACCTTCACGACGCTCGGCCTCCATGCTGCCACGGACTTCGATCTCGCCGGCATGCGCGCTACGGCGCACGGCACGCTCGGCTGGCGGCATGCCTTCGGCGACACGGTGCCGCTTGCCACGCAGGCCTTTGCCGGCGGTGAAGCCTTCACCGTAGCGGGGGCACCGATCGCCGAGGACGCGGCCGTCATCGCGGCCGGGCTCGATCTTGGCATCGCCGACAACGCCACGCTCGGGGTCTCCTACTCCGGCCAGATCGCAAGCGACGCCCAGGAGCATGGCTTTGATGCCAAGGTCAGCGTGAAATTCTGAGCCCGGATGCTCAGATCGGAATCACCGCTTCGCGAGCGTGAAGCGGCCATTCGATTCGAGAATTCCTACGACAGGGGTCGGCTGAACGCGTCGCTGCCGGTCGCTAGCGCGAATGTCGCGAAAGTCCGCAAGGCGGTCACAGGCACGGCGTTGGGAATATCCCCTCTCTTCAATGGCCCAGTCCACGGCCTGTCTCCTCGAACCGGGCGTCAGAAGTTTTTTGCTCGCGCAGTGTCGACACATCTGTCATCGACTCTGCCAGAAGCTTTTTCAGGCGCGCATTCTCCTCCTCCAGCGCCTTCAGCCGCTTGACTTCCGACACTTCTATGCCGCCATACCTCTTGCGCCAGGTGTAGAAGGTCGCGTCGCTGATCCCGTATTTGTGGCACAGCTCCGTCGCCGAAAGCCCGGCCTGATGCTGCTTCAAAATGTCGATGATGTGCTCGTCCGAAAAACGCGATCGCTTCATCGCTTCCGCTCCCTCTCCCAGCCAGGAAATGGCGCGGAAAACTCTAACCCAATTCGAGGGCATTTAGTCTAGCGGAGGCAGACCAACGTCACCGGCCGCCAAGATGCTTCGCGATCCGAAGTCGAGCAAGGCTGCAAAGTCGGAATATAAGGTCCGATTCCGAGTAAATCATTTCGCGCTGCCAAGCTCGTTTCTGCGCCAGGACGACGGAGCGGCACCGACGGAGCGCTTGAAGTCTCTGCTCAGGTGATAGACATCGCAGAAGCCGCATAACTCCGCGATTTCGGCAAGCGGCGCGCTTGTCTGCACGAGCATCGCCTGCGCCTGCGTCAGCCGTTCCCGGATCAGCCATTGCCGCGGGCTCGTACGCAGGTGCCGGCGGAACAGGCGGCGCGTCTGCGACTGGCCGAGGCCTGTGACTGCGGAGATCTCCGCCGCGCTCCAGCCAAGGCGCAGATTTGCGCGCATGGCGCCGACCAGGGCGGCAAGTGGCGGAGGCAGTTCCTCTCTCGCGCGGCCGGCCAGATTGCGGTCGAGGATGGTCAGGAACTCGGCGACCAGATGATTGAGACGAAGGTCCAGACCGACATCGCGGCTGCGCATCGCAACAAAGAGCCGCTCGAACCAGGGCGCCGGGTTTGCGTTCTCCGCAAAGCGCGTGTGCGATGGGTCCTCTCCGAAGAGCTTTTCGCGCAGCCTGGCCGGGTTCGGCCCGTCGAGGCGGAACCATAGCAGCGTCCAAGGATCGTGCCCGTTTGCAGCATGCATATGCGGCGCCTCGTTGGCGATCCACACCAAATGACCGGGCTTCACCTCGATGCGGTCGCCCAGCGTCTCGACGGTACCCGCGCCCGACAGGCAGAAGAGGATGTCCTGCCCCGGATGGGCGGTGCGCGCGATGCAATAGTCGGGGGCGGCCGCCACCTTGCCGGCGCGCAGGACACTGAAGGCTGTGCTGCTCCAGCCGGGCGCGGGAACATAGTGCAGGCTTTCCAGAAATGCCGTCTTCTGTTGCATGCGCGTTTTATACAAACAATGCGTTCTCTTTGTCTATTCCAGCAATTCAGCCGCGCGAATAGAGTTCGTGCATGCAGGCCGATGCGTTCGACGAATCGGCCTCCCGGCCCTAGGAAGGGCGGCGAGGAGCAGCGGTTCGGATGCCGATCCCCGACAGGGGCGATGCCGACCGCACATGCAGGGAGGACGCCAAATGCACGGGCTGACCAGGGAAGAAGAGAACCTTTATGTGCGCGATGGATACATCATCCGCAAGGGTCTTCTGAGCGCAGAGGAAGTCGCGGGTTTCCGCGATCGTGCACGCAAGCAGCTCGAGGAGGAGACCGGCGCCGGCGCTGTGATGGCCAAGGGCGACAAGGAAGGCAAGACCACGCTCCTGAAGATGTGGACCAGGGCGGAGGACGACCAGTACGGCCTTCTCGCACGGGACGAGCGGATGGTGGAGCTTGCCGGGGACGCCATCGGCAAGCCGGTCTATCTCTACAGCCACAAGATGACCATGAAGCAGCCTAACGAGGGCGGAGCTTGGGAGTGGCATCAGGATTTCGGCTACTGGTACAACTACGGCTGTCTGGCGCCGGAGATGATGAGCATCTATGTCGCCCTAGACCGGGCGACGCGCGAGAATGGTTGCCTGCAGGTGCTCAAGGGGTCGCACAAGCTTGGTCGTCTCAACCACATTCGCGAGAACGACCAGACCAATGTCGAGCAGGAGCATCTGGAGGCGGCGCTGAAGCGTTACGAACACATCTATGTGGAAATGGAAGCGGGCGACGCGCTGGTGTTCGACGGCAACCTGCTGCACCGCTCGGATGCCAACCGGTCGGACACATACCGCTGGGGCTATATCTGCTCGTACAATGCGGTCGAGAATGCGCCGTTCAAGAGGGTGCGAGACTATGGGAATTACGAGGAACTGAAGAAGGTGCCGGCGGGCTCGTTCCGCAAGGCTTCCTGACGGACAAAACATGACCGGGCCTGCGGGCCCAGGCTGGGAGGAGGAATGACCGACCTTGTCGGTGCTGGCGCGCGTGGCGCAGCCATGGACCGTTTTTCGCTGGCCAGTTTGCTGCGGGCGCGAGAGACCGGCGTATTCATCGCGCTGGCCGTACTGTGCATATTCCTGTCATTGGCCACCGACAGCTTTCTTACATCCCTCAACCTGCTCAATATCGGCCGCCAGGTCTCCTTGCTCGGCATCATGGCCGTGGGTATGACCTTCGTGCTGATCTCCGGCGAGGTGGACCTTTCCGTGGGATCCACCTATGCGCTGTCCGGGCTTGCAACGGGCATGCTGATCGTCGCAGGTTGGGCGCTCCTGCCGGCGCTCGCCCTTGGGCTTTTCACGGGCGCGGCCATCGGCTTCGTCAACGGCGTGTTATCCACCTATGGACGCCTGCCGTCGCTGATCGCCACTTTGGGCATGCTCAGCATCGTGCGCGGGGTCGCGCTGATCCTGACTGGGGGCCAGCCGGTGACAGTCAATCTGCGTAACGGCGCGGATGCCGGCGTGCTGCAGGCCTTCTCCTTCATGGGGCAGGGGTATCTGTTCGGTATTGTGCCGATGCAGCTTGTCTTTTTCGCCGTGATCGCGGCAATCGCCTGGGTCGTGCTGTCTTATACGAGCTTCGGCTTTCGCACTTTCGCCGTCGGCGGCAGCGCCAAGGCGGCGCGCGTTTCTGGCATCTCGGTCAACTGGGTCAAGATCTGGGCCTTCGTGGTGATGGGTCTGCTCGCGGCCTTCGCAGGCATTCTCAGCCTCGCCTTCCTGCCGAGCGGCCAGGCTGGCCGCACCGGACTGGGGCTAGAACTCGACGTGATTGCCGCCACCATTGTCGGTGGCGCCTCGCTGGCCGGCGGCGAGGGCACGATCCTTGGCACCATTCTGGGCGTGCTGATCATCGGCGTGATGCGCAACGGGCTCGTGCTCATGGGCGTCTCGCCCTTTGTACAGGAGCTGATGATTGGGCTCGTCATCATCATTGCGGTCGGAATAGACAAATGGTCGATGCGCAGGAGTGGCTGACCGTGATCGGTTTCGACAACAATCAATGGGAGGATTATCCATGAAAGCCAGACATGTAATTCTAATGGCAGCGGTAGTCGGCCTGTGGCCGCTCGCGGCCAATGCCAAATCCAGGCTTGCCGATTTCGCGCTGGCCGAGCGCATCAAGGCCAAGGTGGAAGCCGGGCAGCCGCTCGATATCTATGTCTCCTATCACGACGTCTCCAACGAATTCGCGCCCTTCATGAAGGCCGGCGTGGAACGGGCCTCTGCGGACGACACGGTGAACGCGCAGTTCATCGGGCCGGTGGGCGCGGATGCGGACGGCCAGATCAGCGAGATCGAGACCCTGATGGGCAGGATGGACGGGCTGGCGATCTCGTCGGTGTCCACGGACGCGCTCGCTCCGCTGATCGACCGGGTGCTTGACGCCGGCATCCCCGTCGTGACGTTCAACACCGACAATCCCGACAGCAAGCGGCTTGCTTTTGCCGGGCAGGACCTGATCCAATCCGGACGCGAAGCCGGCAAGCTGATGGCGAAGGTGCTGGGCGGCCAGGGCAAGGTGATGATCACCACCATCGACGCGGCCGCGCAGTGGTCCATCGACCGCGAGAGCGGCGCTCGCGAGGCGCTCGAGGCTGAAGACGGCATCGAGGTGGTGCAGACGCTCAACACCGGCACCGATCCGCAGGAGATCTATTCGGCGATCGAGAATGCCATGCTCGCCAATCCAGACATCGACGGCATCCTGTCGCTCGAATGCTGCTCGACGCCCGCCGCCGGCACCTGGGTGGAGCGCAACAGCGCCGCCGACCGCGTGAAGGTGGTGGGCTTCGACCTGCTCGACCAGACGGTCGGTCTGGTCGAAAGCGGTAACGTTCAGGCCGCCATCGACCAGGCGCCCGAACGCCAGGGCTTCGAGGCCGTCAACCTGATCGTCGATTTCCTGAACGGCGAGACCATCGCCAATCTCGACACTGGCGTCGGCATATACACCAAAGAGAACATCGCCGAGGTGACCGATAACTGAAGCGCCAAGCCTGCGGGGGTTCGGCCTCACGCCGGCCTCCGCCAGCGCCAGCAGCATGACCGAAACGAGCGATACAGCGATCGTCGAGATATGCGGGATGACCAAGCGGTTTCCCGGTGTGTTGGCGCTCGACCGCATATCGGCGGCGTTCCGGCCAGGCGAGGTGCATGCCGTCGTCGGCGAGAACGGCGCCGGCAAGTCCACCCTGATGAACATCCTCGCCGGCGACCTTCAGCCCGATGGCGGCGAGATCCGCATCGACGGTGCCGCGGCGGTGATCGCCTCGCCGCTCGTCAGTCGCGCCTGTGGCATCAGCGTCGTGTATCAGGAGCTTTCGCTGTGCCCGACCCTTACGATCGCTGAGAACATCATGATGTCGGATGTTGCGGCGCGTCCTGCTCTCTCGCTCGTGCCGCGGGAAGACATGCGGCAGCAGGTCCGCAAAGCGCTGGCCCGGCTTGGCATGGGTGGGCTCGATCCGGATATGACGGTGGGCAGGCTTTCGGTCGCGGAAATGCAGCTCGTGGAGATCGCGCGCGCGATCCGTCAGGAGGCCCGGCTGCTGATCCTCGATGAACCGAACTCCGCGCTTTCCAAGCAGGAGAGCGAGAAGCTGTTCGATATCGTCCGGCAGTTGCGTGGCGAAGGCGTGGGCGTGGTCTATGTCTCGCACCATTTGAGCGAGGTTCTCGATCTTGCGGACCGCATTACGGTGATGCGGGACGGGCGGACCATCGAGACCATCGACAATGAGGGCGTTTCGGAAGGCCGGCTGATCCACGCCATGGTGGGCCGAGACCTCGGCACGACCACGCCGTGGGCGCTGCAAGTGGAAGCGCACTCGGATGACACCGACACGGTGCTGGCGGTCGAGGGCCTCGTCGCACCAGGGCTCGACGGGCTCGACTTCAGCGTTCGCGCGGGCGAGATCGTCGGCATCGGCGGGCTGCCGGATTCCGGCAAGGACGGCCTCGGCGAGGCGCTGTTCGGCCTTTGCGAGCGGCGCGGGCGGGTCGTGATCAACGGGGTGGAACTGCGTCAGGCCAATCCTCTCGCTGCGATCCGTTGCGGCATGACCTTCGTGCCCGCGGACCGGCGCGGCGCCGGCGGGCTTTTGACGATGAGCGTCGCCGAGAATGTCGTGTCGGCGTCGCTGCCGCGCTTCTCCCTCGCCGGTTTCTTGCGGCGCGGGGCGGTGCGGCATGCGGCACGCGCCCAGGTCGCGCGGCTCGACGCGCGTATTTCCCACCTGGGACAGAGGCTCGCCACGCTTTCGGGCGGCAACCAGCAGAAGATCATCCTCGGGCGCAGCCTGGTCACAAATCCGAGGGTGCTGATACTGCACGAACCGACGCGTGGCGTCGATGTCGGCGCCAAGGCGGAGATCTATTCGATCCTGCGCGGCATCGCCGGCGAAGGCGTCGCGGTGGTTATGATATCGTCGGAGGTTCCCGAACTGATCCTGAATGCCGAACGCGTTCTGGTGCTGCGCGGTGGCCGGCTTTCGGGCGAGCTCACCGGATCGGGCATCAACGAGGAAGCCATCCTGGAGATGGCGATGGCGTCATGAGCGAGGTGTCGATGAGAAAGCCCAGGATCACCGTCGTCGGCAGTTTCGCGGTCGGCCTGACCATGCGTGCGCCGAAGCTGCCGATCTTCGGCGAGACGATGCTGGGGACCGATTTCGACATGGGTCCGGGCGGCAAGGGCTCCAACCAGTCCGTCGCTACGACGCGGCTTGGTGCCGATTCCTCCCTTCTTGCCATGATCGGGACCGATAAGCTCGCCGGCATCGCCACCGACCTCTACGAGGCCGAAGGCGTCGACATGACGCTGGTCCGAGCGCAGCAGGAACGGGCGACCGGCGTCGGTTTCATCATCCTCAACGACAGGGGCGAGAACTTCATCATTCTCGACATGGGTGCCAATGAACTAATGGACGCGGCTGCCGTGGACGAGGCCGAGGATCGCATCGCCGGCAGCGACGTCGTTATGACCGTGCTCGAAATTCCCGTTTCCGCCGCCGCCCGGGCGATGGAGCTTGGCCGCAAACACGGGGCAAGGACGATCCTCAACCCCGCGCCGGCGCGGCAGCTTCCCGACGAGATCTTCGCCTCCGTCGATTATCTGACGCCCAACGAGAGCGAGTTGCGCATTCTGCTCGGCCTGCCTGCGGACGATGCCCGCTCCTCGCGCGAACTTGCCGAGGAGTTGCGCCGGCGCGGCGTACGCAATGTCGTCGTCACACTCGGGCGCAGCGGCGCGCTGATCCTTACTGACGAGTTGGACCTGATGGTGCCTGCCGTGCCCGTGCAGGTGACGGACACCACCGGCGCGGGCGATGCCTTCAATTCCGGTTTTGCGGTGGCGCTGGCGGAAGGTCGCGACATCGTCGGTGCGGTTCGCTTCGGCGTGGTCTGCGGCGGACTTGCCTGCACGCAGCTCGGCGTCATACCGGGCCTGCCAGCGCGGGCGCAAGCCGATGAGACCTATGCCGAGGCGATGAAAACCACATGGAGAGACTGACGTGAACCGGAACCGATTGCTCAACGCCGAACTCGCCCACGCCATCGCCTCCATGGGCCATGGCGACCTGATGATCGTCTGCGATGCAGGATTCCCAATCCCGTCGAGCGCTTGGCGGATCGACCTCGCCATCGTCCCCGATACACCCGACCTTCAGACAGTGCTCGAGCCGGTCTCCGCCAATTTCATCGCGGAGCGCGTCTGCTATGCCGACACGCTGCCCGTCCACAACAAGCCGCTTCTTGAGAAGGTGGAGCGCCTTTTCTCCGGTGCGGAATTTGAGCCGATCGCGCATGAGACGATCCTCTCCGAAATGGCGGCCAAGGCCAAGGTCATCGTGCGCACCGGCGCCTTCGATCCGTGGGGCAACATCCTGCTTTATTCTGGTGTCGACGTGCCAGCCTGGTTTTCCAAGCCCGGCGTCGTGGCGCCCGACTATTATGCCGAGAAGATGAGGCGGTGAGATGCCGCGCATCTTCGACTTCGGCGGGCGCGAGGTCGACCGCATCCAGACCGTCGCCGGCCTGCGGGCGCTCAAAGGGAGCGGCCGGCACGCGGCCCAGGTGACGGTTGATACGGCGGAGGAGGCGGCGGCAGCGGAGGCAGCCGGCGTGGAGATGGTGATCTGCCGGGCCACTAACGTTGCGCAGGTGCGCGAAGGGTCGCGAAAGGTCTTCGTAACCGCTGCGCTCGGGTTCTCCGAAGCGATCACCGCGGACGAGGTGCTGCGCACCGCCTTCGCCGCCGTTACCGCCGGGGCGGATGCCGTCATCACAGGGCGCGGATGGAGCACGGTGCAGCTGCTTTCCGACGAGCAGCTACCGGTCGTGGGCCATCTCGGCTTCGTTCCCCGCAAATCCACCTGGACGGGCGGCGTGAGGGCCGTCGGCAAGACCGGTGCGGAGGCGCTGGAGCTCTGGGACCGGTTTCGGCGCCTTGAGGATGCCGGCGCGTTCGCTGTGGAATGCGAACTCGTGCCGGCCGCGGTGATGGCGGAGATCAACCGAAGGACCTCGCTGGTCACCATTTCGCTCGGCTCGGGTGCCGCTGCGGACGTGATCTTCCTGTTCACCTCGGATATTTGCGGCGAGACGGAACGCACGCCACGCCACGCGCGCGCCTGGGGCGATCTCGCAAAGCTTAACGAGGCGATCCGCGATGAGCGCCTCAAGGCTCTTTCAGGCTTTCGGGCCGATGTCGCCTCGGGGTCCTATCCGGCCTTGGACGAGACAGCGCGCATCGAGGAGGTTGAACTCGCCCGCTTTCGCGGGCTTCTTGATGAGACATCCGAATAGGACAGACGGCCGGCGTTTCAGTTCAAGGTCATCTCGTTCTTAGCCGGAGAAGCGGCGCGCGTGGCCCACGCGCTGGGGCATGCGCGGAGAGAAGCTTGGGCCGGCGGCGTGATACGGCCTCAAGTCGAGCTAGTGGAGGAAATCGCCGGTGACCTCGGCGCGGTTCGTCTCATGCAGCACTTGGTGGCGTGCGTCGGCGTAAACGCGGGTGGCGACGCTGCCGAGACCGGCGGCGCAGTACCGTTCGGCGAGCGGGGTGAACTAAGCTCAGGAAGCCGTTGACCGGGTCGCGATCGCCGGTAAACCGCAGGACCGGAAGATCGGGCCGGATACGGCGCATCTCCTCCATGCTCGCCAGGCGGGGAACGGAGTTGAGCAGCGAATTCTGCGATCCCGCCGATGGCACGAAGCCGCACAGCGGATCGTCGATGAGCGCGTCGACCACCGCCGGGTCGCGTGAAATTGAGTCGTGGGACGTTCGCGCGGGCTCGAAGGCAGCATTGTTGTTAGCGGTGAACCAGACGTGCTTGCCGAGCTGCCGGCGTGTATGCTGCGCCGCCCGTTTCGCGCCCCATACGGACGAGTTGCGGCTTGGATCAGGTGCCGGCGATCAGCGCGCGAAAACGTACGGTGCCGGCATGGATATGGTCGAGCAGGTCGGCCGAGGCCCAGTGCCGCTCGAACGGGTCGTAGTCTGTCACGCGCGAACGTGCGCATTCGAACGTGCCGAGACGCTGGTGATAGAGCTTGGCCAGCTTGGGGTAGCCCATGCCTTCGGCCATTGCCGCCAGCGCCAGGAATACAGCGAGGTCGCGGATCAGCGGGCTGTCTTCCTGCCTGTTTGCGTAGAGCCATTCATAAAGATCGGGGTGGAAATTGGTGAAGACCCCACCGAAGCCGCGCGAGCCCGCACGCATGGCATGAAAGGCGATGGCCGCGTTGGCGTTGACGATGGCGAACGGCGTCCCGGCCGTCATCCGGGCGCGCCGCCGCACCGTTTCCAGGTCGCAGCTCACATCCTTCAGCACCACGAAACGGCCGGTGTCGCGGCACAGCTTCATCTCGTCATCGGTGAGCAGGCGACGATAGGGCGCCGGGCATTCATAGAGCCCAAGCGGCAGCTCGGACGGAAGGCGCTTGAGAATAGCCTCGAGCGCTGGCCGGAAGGCCTCAATGCCCTCGTTTCGCGGATCGAGACGGTTCGTCACCAGAACCAGCGCGTCGATGCCGGTCTCGGCCATGGCGGCAAGCTCCGCGATCTGGTCTTCCGGCGCATCGGATATGTGCCCGGATGCGATGACTGGCACACGTCCGCCCGCGAACCGCACCGTGCTGCGCGCCAGCGAAACCCGTTCACCGAGCGTCAGTCTCTGCATTTCGCTCGACTGGCATACGGCGAACAGCGCATCCGACCCGTCACCATATGCGAGAGGCTGTCTTCGATCAGGTACCAGCTGCGGCCTTGAAACGATCGAGAGCCTGTAGCAGGTCTACAGGCAGGCGGGCGCGCGTCTCCCGGGTGACCTCGGATGGCACACCATGGACCGCCTCGGCGACCGCACCGGCTAAGCAGGCAAGTGTATCGGTGTCTCCGCCGATGCCGACGGCGATGCGGATCGCATTCTCCAGACTTGTCGACTGGAAGGCGGCGGCGAGGGCAGGTGGCACGGTTCCGGTCGCACTCACGTCGAATCCACGTCGTTTGAGCACCTCCGGGCCGGACAGGTCGTAACCGAACTCCTTCTCGATTCGCGTTTGCACACCATCAAGGCCGGCGCCCGCGCGCAAGAGGTGGATCGCCAATGCCACAGCCTGGGCTGCCTGAATGGCGTCGGGATGATCGTGACTGACGGCCGATTGCCGCGCGGCGAGGCGCAGCACCTCGGTTTCGTCGCGCGCCAGCCAGCCGACGGCGGAGACGCGCATCGGTGCCCCATTGCCCCAACTGCCATAGGGGCCGGCTTCGTCATCGAAGGCCCATCGCAGGAACATGCCGCCATAGCCGGCGTCCGGATATCTGCGCACGAAGCTTCTGAGCACCAGTTCGAAGGGCTGGTTCGACAGCATCGCCTCCGCAACGGCAAGCGTGCACACCGTGTCGTCGGTAAAGCAGCAGTCGGAGTGAAACAGGTCGAAATTCGACGGCGGCGCAGGATGTCCCTCGAAGCGTGAGCCGATAATGTCGCCCGCGATGGCGCCGATCATGGTTCCATTCCCGCAGTTGATACGCTGGCGATGTACCGCGGAAGTTCGGCCTCGAAATTGGGAAAGTAAAGCGCGATCACGCGGACGTCGAAGTAAGGAAGAATCGCCTCCTTCGGCTCCCGGTCGAGCAGGAACAGGAATGCGGCCTCAATGCCACGCTCCGGCGGGCAGGATTTTCCGACGAGACGTCCGCAGTCCACCTTCGACATTGTGACGTGATGACGGGTTTGGCCGTTGGAATCGCTCACGGAGACTTCGAACTCGAGTGGCTCTAAGTGGCTGGTCTGCTTCACGGAGATAATGGCTGTTCTCCTATGGATCCTGACCATGGGCGGAAAGTGTGCACATTGCCAGCGATTGTGCTCGATCCAACAGCTTTGCGGTTGTCACGGAACAATTCCTGCTCCTCATCCAGACAGGATTAGTGTTCCCTTCGCAAGGCTACCGCGTTTCGGCCTTCTGAAGCTTGGCTGACTTGCACGGTGGGGATCGCTGCGTAAGGCGGGATCGCGGCTCCGGCTAAGAGTGCATTTTGGTAGCGGCCTGCATTGAACCCCCGACGTCTATCCCAAAGAAAATCAACGGCTTAGGCCTTCGTAGGATTAGCTTGCAACATGCGTCTGAAATTTTTTGTTGAAAAATCAACAAGTTATTGAAGCGCGGTGGTAGCGGAGGACCGCTACCGCCGATCCCCACAACTACCGGAAATACGCTACAGGCTCCGATTGTTCTCACGGCTTCTAGCGGCGTAGGTATGCTTACTGCGTAAAGCTGGAAGCCAACTTTCTAAAGCGCACTTTCGCTGACCTGCTCGCCGGGGGAGGGACGGCTTCATTGTTCCCATCGAGAGAGGAATTATAAAGCCTCACTTTATAAATTGGACTATTTTTGAAACCGACTATCTTGACAGTGCCGCACTTCAGCCCAAATATATAGCATGACTTTAGAAAAGTACGGCCTTTTGAAACAAGTGCTGACGCATGCCCGGCCGGGCCAGCCGCTGACAGCGGCCTGGCTTGCCGAGCAGGGCGTGTCCGCGCAACTGGCTTATCATTACGTTCAGGCGGGTTGGCTCATCAGGCTGGGGCACGGATGGTTCCTGCGCGCCGGAGATGAACCGGAACTGCTCCTTTCCCTGGCGGCCCTGCCGGGCACTTTCCATATCGGCGGCAAAACAGCGCTCGCCTGGCACGGCTACCAGCACAATCTTGCCCATCGCCCCGATACCGAACTTTTCGCGCAAAGCCCGTTCCGCCTGCCTGAATGGATGCAGGCGCATTTTCCCCTCACAGTACGGCGGCGTCACCTTTTTGACGATCATGTCCAGGGCGTTGCGCCATGGCGCGACATGGCAAGTCTGCGGGTTGCCGAACCCGAACGCGCCGTGCTGGAAATGCTGTGGGGGGTTCCGCAACATCAAACGCTGGAAGAGGCCGCCCACCTCGTCGAAAGCCTGTTCGGCCTGCGCGCGACGCTGATGCAACCGCTTCTGGAAAACTGTCGCAGCGTCAAGGCGGTGCGGCTTTTCCTGAACCTCGCCAAACAGGTCTCCCTCCCCATCATCGAGGAACTCGACATGACCCGGATCCACACCGGATCGGCCACGCCCTATGTACGGCGCGACGCAACCGGCACGATCAGGACTTGACCGTGGATAAACGCTATTTCGAGACCGTGCAGCTTCTGCTCGATGCCGCGCCGCTCATTTTTCGGGGTGGGGATTTCGCCATGAAGGGCGGCACAGCCATCAATCTTTTTCACCGCGACATGCCCCGGCTCTCGGTCGATATCGACGTGGTCTACATTCATGGCGATCGACCGCGCGAGGAAGCCCTCAGCGCCATATCCCAAGAACTGGATCGGGCAGCGACCGAGTTGGAGCGCCGCGGCCTTGCCGTCAGGCGGCAAGCATCGACCGGCACTGGCGATATCAAGCTCTTTGTGCGCCGGGGTCTTTCCGAGGTCAAGGTTGAGGTCAACCCGGTCGGCCGTGGTACGCTGCTGCCCGTGCGCTCGGCCGAACTCTGCGCATCGGCGGCGGATGAATTCAAGCGCACCCTCAGGCTGCCGATCTTGGCCCCTGCGGAACTCTATGGCAGCAAACTTGTCGCCGCGATGGATCGGCAGCACCCGCGCGACTGGTTCGATTGCCTGCTGCTACGGCGGAACGAGGGGCTGACCACCGACATACGCCAGACATTCGTCGCCTATGTCGCTGCTCACAATCGCCCTATCAACGAAATCCTGACGCCGAACCCGCAACCGCTCGAGGCCACCTATCGCAATGACTTTGTCGGCATGACGCGGGATGAAGTTGGCCTGGAAGCACTTCGGGAGACCCGCATCTGGCTGTTCGAGGAGTTGCCAAAAAGCCTGACACGCACGGAGCGGGATTTTCTCATCGGCCTGAAAGCTGGAGAACCCGACTGGAGCCTCCTGCCGTTTCCCTCACTGCAGCACATGCCCGCCGTGAGATGGAAGCTTGAGAACATTCGCAAGCTGAAGCAGTCCAACCCGCGCAAACACGCTGACCTGCTGGCAAGATTGGAAAAGAAATTGGTGCTGTGAGGACATACACGCCGGACACGCGAATATCACCGCACCGTCGATGAGGAAGACGGGTATGCCCAGGACAAAGCTCGCCGAAGGTCTTGAGAGTTTCAACGAGATCGCGACCATTCGCATCGTGTATTGTAATTCAACAATCCTAAGATTCGTCCGTCGTCGCTACAATCGAACTATATCCGAGTCATAACAGGTGCTTCTTCGTGTCGTCCGTTGCCGATAGCCAATTGCTTGCCCCAAAAAGTTGGGACGCGTTCGAGGAGATGTGCGCTGATCTGTTCGAGCGCGAATGGCGATATCCGAACACAGAGCGGTACGGCCGCCAAGGTCAGCGCCAGAATGGTATAGATATCTACGGTCGTCCAAATGGCGCCGGGCATGCTGGCGTCCAGTGCAAAGGAAAGGCGAAATGGCCACCGAAAAAGCTGACAGTGAGCGAGATTGATCGGGAAGTTGCGAAGGCGCTAAAATTTCGGCCAAAGCTAACTGAACTGATTTTCACCACCACCGCTGAGAACGATGTTGCCATACAGGACCATGTCCATTCGATTACCGAGAAACACGAACAAAGCGGATTTTTCAGCGTTCATGTGTATTGGTGGTCAGAGATCACTCGTCGATTAACTCGACATGAAGATCTAATTCGGAAGCATTTTAGCTACACACAACTTGGGCAGATCGAAAAGAGAATCGAGGCCCTCTCGGAACAAACGTCCAAGATCGCTGCCTCAACGACATCGGGTGGGATCATTGACCGCGAGATACGGTCAGAGCGAGATCGGTTGCGCAAAGCTCGGTTTTTTGGGGGCTTTGACAATTTTGAGGCCGCCGAGAGCCTTGCGAGCCGTATCCTAGAGGGCGATCTCCAATCGGGTTCACCTTCAGAACGAGCGTCTGCCCTGTGCTGGTGTGCCCGGCTGCTCGTGTTCGGTCGGACGGCGCGTGCTGAGGAATTGCTGTCTGTCGCAAAGGGCTACGGTACACCCGATGTGATACTTGGAATTGTCGACGCTTTTTTGATCGCGGCACAGGGCGATCAGGCGGCGGCGCTCAGCAAACTCACCGAGTTTGACCTACCAGCAGCCAAGTCAGCTGCCTTCTTCATCGCGAACAAAGAGCGAAAGGCCGTTGAAGCCCTACGGTGGCTTTCCCAAGTCGGTTATTCGCCAGCGGATCTCGATCCCGATGGCAAGTTTCAATTCTTAGCCAAGTGCCTTGAGGCCGAAGAATGGCACACCGCCCTCGTGACGGTCGAGTCATTCAGTGGCGAGGATTACCGCGACACTCCGGCGCTACTTTTTATGGCGGCGATGGCTCATCTCGTCCAGGGAGTGCCGGAGGAGTTTCGACGCCTCGTCATTCAACAAATACCTTTCGAGGTGGAAAGCTTTCCGCTGATTACGACCTCGGAAATGCTTAACCACTACCGCAAGGCAAGTGAACACTTTGAATATTGCGCCGCCGCCGCGGAAGGCCTCGGCCTCAAGTCGGCAGCTGATATCGCGGCGGACTATGCACTTTGGCTCCGGCTACGTGACCCTCAGAGCCGCGAACCTGCTCTAGAAGAGCTTCGCAAGAGCATCTCTGATCGTCGACATTCCCTTAGGCGCCTGAACTTTGCGATTCGATTTGGCCTGCCTGTCGATGTCGATGAGGCCACAAAGGAAATCGACCGACAAACGGCACTCACAGGGGGAAAATCGAGCGATGCGGCGTTGGCGCGGTTTGCTCTGGCTTTCAAGCTATCGAGTGAAGCCGATGTCGCCGAGTACCTTTCGCAGCATCGCGACCAACTGGCTAAGCATCTTGATGCGACTTCATTGGCGCGACTTGAAATCGAGATGTTGAGCCGCTCGGGACAGGTGTCGTTGGCAGAAGCGCGCTTGGAAGAGTTGTCGCGCGATGGCGTTGATGAGCGTTTCCGTTTGTCGCTTGAACGAATGGTTTCGGAGGCAAGAGGATCGGATCCAATCGCAGTACGAATAGCCGAGTACGAAAGTGCTCCATCTCTAAACAGCCTTACTAACCTTATTAATCTTCTCGAGGAGCGAGGTAGTTGGGAGCAGATGGTGCACTATTCGCGTCTTCTTCTGGACGCGGTGCCTTCGGTCGATTCTGCTAAGAGGCTGGCACGGGCATTAAATGAGCTTGGGCGGGAGCCGGAGATTCATGCGCTGCTTAGCGATCATCCCGAATTTATAAGACAGTCCGAGTTTCTAAAGTCTCTTTGGTGCGTGAGCCTGTTCCAAAACGGCGATCTGATATCCGCGGCCGAGGTCCTGGCAGAGCTTAGAGCCGAGAAGGATCGCGCGGACTATCGCGAGATGGCGGTGCATCTGGCGATCGCCTCAGGAGACTGGGAAACGCTCGCAACACATGTGGAAGCTGAGTGGGCCAACCGGGAGAAAAGGACCGCACAAGAGCTGATCAGGGCCGCTCAGTTGGCTCAGACCGTCCATTCGCCCCGAACAAGAGAGCTTACCCGGTGGGCCGTGTCAGAGGCACAAGACGATCCTCGAATACTGCTTACTGCATTCGGAATCGCGACGAACGGCGGTTGGGAAGAAGACGAGGAGGTTGGGGCGTGGTTTAGAACGGCAGTGGAAAAATCTGATGAAGCTGACCCGATTCAGCGAATGTCCTTAAGTGATCTTCTTGATCGTAATCCAGCGTGGAACAAGCGAGAGGAGGACACCTGGAAGGCGCTAAAGAGGGGCGAGGTTCCGATTTTTGGAGCTGCGGCCTCCATCAATCGGACGCTTTGTGATCTGTTCTTGATCCCGGCCCTTTCAAACATGCTGGAACCCGATCCTCGAAGGCGAGCGCACGTTTTCGCCTACAGTGGCGCCACCCCCAGAGACGTGCCGAAAGCGCGAAGGATTGCCCTTGATGCCACGTCCCTGCTGACAATGGGCATCCTCGGCATTACAGACGCGGTTATTGAATCCTTTGAAGAATTGGCAATACCGCATACCACGCTCGGCTGGCTTTTCGAGGAGAAGCAACGCATTCAGTTCCACCAACCCAGTCGGATCCGCGCAGCCACGGAACTTCGCGCTCTCCTGCAAGATGAACAACTTCAACGTTTTGTCCCTACGGAAACGGTTGATGCTGATCTGTCGGCTGAGGTTGGCTTGGAATTAGCTTCGCTCCTTGCTGCGGCCAAGGGCGATGCGAACGCGTCAGGCGGGCAACGCCTGGTTGTTCGATCATACCCCGTTCACAAGACCGGGTCATTGATGGAGGAGACTGCGGATTTAGCTGCCTATTCCGATCATCTATGCAGTTGCATGAACGTAATCGAGAAATTGTGGCAGAAGGGGCAACTAACGGCTTCTCAGCTCGAGAAAGCTCGCCTGTACTTGAGGCAAAATGAGCAGCGCTGGCCCAATGAACCAAACATTTCAGACGGCGCGGTTCTCTATCTTGATAGCCTAGCGGTCAACTATCTGCAGCATGTCGGCGCTCTCTCCAAGCTAAAGGCAGCAGGCTTTGACGCATTTATATCCAAGGATGAGAGCCAAGACCTAAGTGCGCTTCTCAAGTACGACAGCATAGCCACGAAAGCGGAAGATATCGTCGAGAATCTCCGGTTGAGCTTGGCCCGAGGCATTGGTTCGGGGAAAATTAGGCTCGGTCCGCTACCAGTTGGGGAGCGGGAGGGTATCGACCATTTCCGCATTCATCCAACAGTGTCCATTTTGGATGTAGCCCCGCTTTCCGACGCGGTTGTGGTCGACGATCGCTTTATCAATCAGCACAAGAACATCGAAGCAGGCGGCACACTTGTGCCAATTGTCACTTCGGCGGAACTCTTAGGTGCCCTTGCCGAAAGACGTTCCATCAAGCCGGGTGAGCTTCTCGATCATCGAACGACTCTTCGCAAAGCCGGTTTCACGTTCATGGCCCTCGAAGGTGATGAGCTGAAGGAATACATACTAGCCGCTGACGTCATCGACGGAGAGCTACAGGAGATTGCCGACCTAAAAGCGATACGGGAGATCATACTTCAAAATCGGATGTCGGCCGCACTGGCCCTGCCAAAAGAGGTCGCATGGCTTGCTGAGCTGCAGAAATGCATTGCTGGCACCCTTCGGGCGCAGTGGGTGGATGGAGCCGACGTAGGGGATATCACTGCGCGCTCGAACTGGTTGCTCGAGCTCTTGGATATGAGGGGCTGGTCACAGAGCTCAGGCTTCGAAGGAGGTCAGGCGCTGGCCCGAAGTGGCGGCTTCACGTTGGTGCTTTCGCTTTTGCGGTCTCCTCCGGAAGCCACAAAGGATGTCGTCTCGGCGTATTGGGGATGGCTTGAGAAGACGGTACTGGACCCCTTGAAGGATCACGACCCAGGGATATTCGAAGAGATTCTGCAATCAGCTGAGGCTGCGATTGCACACGTGGTCGACATGAACAGCAAGGATGCTTCAGATGAAGAACGGTGACGACGTGGTCACGCGTGTCGCTGTGGCTTCTCTTCTTGATGATTTCTATCCCCCTGCGATCAGGAGTGCACTTCTATCCCGTGAGAGGTTTCGTTCCAGGTACGGCTTTCAAGTTGATGTCCAAGTCTCGTTTGGGGATACCGGCGTGTCGGTGTCGAGATCCTCGTTGTTTTCCGGCATTCGCACCGTGCTGAAGGATCCAAAAGAGAGGCCAGACATCAAGGATCAGGTCGGGAACATTTGGCGGGTCGAAGTGATCAACGCAGAGTTTGGTAGAACAAAGCTGTCGCGGGACGAGCGCAGTTTATTACTTCCAGATTTCTGGATGCTTCTAGAGGATGCCGACGCGCGATTGTCGAACCTTGAGCGCGTCGCGACAGACCTGAATCTTCCTGCTGCAGCTCGCTTTTATTGGAAAAAGAAGCTGAGCTCCGACCCTTTAGATGATGAGCAAGTTGATGAGCTGCATGAAGATGTCAAAGACACCCCAGTCCACGTTGCTCGGCGCATCTCGACTGAAGTGGAAGAAGGACATAGCAGCTTCGAATCCCTGGTACCTCGTTCGGCGCGGTATTTCGACCGATTGGCCGGCGAGTGTGCGCAGGAAACGGCCCTGGATCCTTACGTTCAGAGCGAACTAACGGCACACATTGCCGAGCTGATAGCGTGGAACGCGATCGAGGGCGTTAAGCTAGCGCTGCTTCTCTCCGCACATTCTTCGGTCCCACCAAAAATTGACCTAGATCGCGCCAGTTCCACCGAACTTCAAACGATATACGAGGACTTGGAGGAAAAAGGAGACAGGCTGTCACAACTCGGTGCCATTGAGCTTGGGTTATCGATTCTCGACCGCCATCCGCAGTTAGAAGCAGCCATAATTGGCATGATTGAGCAGATCCGTGACGACGATGCGGAGGCCGCGAACAGCCGATTCCGTCTGCTGTCAGCCTTGGCTGTGCTAGTTGACGGTGAAGTGTCTCGAGCAAAAATCTTAGCAGACAAGCCTCCGTTTTGGCGTCGCTTGGCAACGATAGCTCAGGCGTCGTTGATCGAGAGATGCATACAGTCATTTCCCATCGACGTTGGAAGCTTCACCGAATGGGCCCACTCTGGCAGGGGGCAACAATTTTACCTGCAAACGCTGTGTGACTTGCGCCTGGAACCGAAATGGATGCCTGACTTCATTTCGCCTGATCAACTGAAAGCGGAGTTTATTGGGAGAATCGCGAATGCCGCGCAACGGCATAAGGACAAGATAACCTCGCGGGCCATTGAAGAGCTAACGCTTTCAGAGGCAGAAGGCAGCATCAGGCGCCAAATGCACTTTCCTATGCCCTTTTTCCCGGGCCCACTAGAAGGCGGCATAACGCCAGAAACACCCCTGCCGCCTGAATTGGCAAGCTCGATCGACGAGGCACTTTCCAAGGAATCGATTGACTGGAAATCCTTCGTCGAGCTCATCAACTCGGCCCTGATATTCAAACTGGATCCCAAATTTGCCGATCAGGCGGTAAAGGCTCTGCAACGCGCGAAGCATTACCTCAAGCAGGGTGCTGAAAAGGGTAGCCTGTTTCATGTGTTCAGCGGCCTAGCTTCGGTGGCTGCGGTGACCCGCAGCCCTCAACTGGCGCAGGAACTGCGAGTGCTCATACGGCGTACGAAAGCAGCCGGGGCGATCGACGTCACCGCTGAAAATCTGTTTCGAATCGGCATGGTTGCTGCCGCATCTCACCCTGAGCTCGACGAATGGTGCGAGTATGTAGGTGAGTGGGCCACCGAGCTCGCGTATTCGGTCCTGACGTGCGACGAGGCGACACGACTCCACTCACACGTCAGATGTTTGTGCAGCATAGTGCCCGAACTCTGGACCACATTGGGGCGAGCGGAAGCCGCGCTGGCGGCGGCATCTCGCTAGAAAAGGGTATGACGGTGCTACCCGGACCCTCCAGCGTGATTGCGGGCACGGTTTGCTTTCAGGAGGCAGCGAAGCCGATCTACGGCGGAGAAGGATGATGTCGCTCTGGCGCGTTCCAGCGTATAGGTGGGGGGATTTAACATGCAGCAGACCGTCGGCTGGATTGAGAGGCCGCAGAAGAAGATCGGCCTCGACAACCTGGGCACTCAGCAGCCCTGCGTGACAATCTACACGCGGCTGCTGCCGGGTGTGACGAACGTGACCGACCGGGCCGCCTACTTCGGTTTCTATCCATGGTTCATCCGGGCATTTGAAGCTCGGTATCTAGATGCGACGGACGCCGCATTTCGCGAGAAGCTTCGCGTAGCGGACTGCCTAATGACATTGATCGCGGAGCGACACGCAATTTCGACGCAGGAGGATATCACGCGTCACAGCGCTGCGTGTCCCGGACGCCTCACGCTCGGACCCGTGGCTCACCAGCTTGCAGACGGAAGGACGGTAAGTCTCTACAAGTACGCAGATCGAAACGACGACAACAAGTCGCGCTATTTCAAGAATCCGCTTGGCGGTCTAGGGCAATATTATCTAGGGCCGCTGCGTGACCAGTATACCGTCCTACGGGGAGATATCCGGACGGGTGTAGGGTATTGGCTGGAAACCGGCGCGCCTTTAGCGGACGCATACGGAGACGGCCTAGACGCAGACCTGTTCTTTGCTGCCGTGGAAGCGGGCTCCGTCACTGCCAGTGATCTTGATCATCTAGCGACCTTCTGCCCGTGTAATCTACACGCTGATGGGCGAGATTCGGCACAGACGGCACTAATCTCATTGTTCCTGAGGGACAATTCGGCCAGTGGGGTTGCCCGCCGCACCACATTTGCCCTCATCCTACAGTTCTTGCTTCATCGAGACGGAGCACCAGCCGAGGACTCTGTCAAGGAGTTCCTGGCCAACTGCTATTCGGGGATGCTTGGCGACCAACCGTGGGTGCTCAGTGAACAATTGGAGGCTGTGCGCCGCGGCTGGGCGCTCTATGCTCGCAACGAAATGCTCAGCTTAGCTTGGTCAACCCTCTTCAAGAACGCACTCGACGCCCTAGACGGGCATCCCAAGGCGTTGGGGAATATCCAAGGCTTGTCCCGGTGGCTCGTCTCAACGCCCGCATTCGCTTACCGTCCAGCTGCCGGTTTTGAAACGCTCCTCCGAAATGACACGATCGAGGCGCCCGCCCTCGTAGATGCCGCACACCCGGACCACGAACTCGCCTTTTGGCGTGAGTTGCTCGCATCAAACCCTCCGCCCGTGAAGCGCGCGATCAAGTTGCTCGTTCGTTTGGCATCGCGACTCCAAGAAGAGGAGGGCGACAGCTATCGTGAGCTTGATCTGCCGCCCGGAAGTCTGTCCGGATATCCCTTGAACTTGAATAGTTTGCGGTCCCTCGCGGAAAAATGCTGGGCACGCCTGGATGCCGATGCGTGGCTAGAAGCACTCGTCTCCGAGGTACTCGTGACGCATCAGCGGATCGCGATCCGCAAGATGGGACAATCCGGCGAGGACACGCTGATGTTCCGTTCCAGCGACCTCGGCTACTTTGTGCATCGCGAGATGGAACGGATCGTTGAAACTCAGCCGCGGCTTCGGCAGGCGCTGCAAATATTGCGAGATCTCGGACTTACAACATCGGAAGCAGGTCATCTTCCAAGACTTACGCCGCTGGGCCTCTCAATCCTTGAGGAGATGGAGACGTGAGTGGTTCTGGTGATGCGGAGAGGCTCCCACTCCTCAAGAGCATCAAGGACATGGCGAAGTCCGGCGCGAAGCTGGACGTATCGATCGTCACAACCTACGCATTCAACGGCTTGTTTTATGAAGAAGTTCTGTTGCGCGCCTTTGAGCGCGCTGGCTCACGCTTGAACATCGTTCTCGCCGATGTAGGGCAGCTTTCCGAAGCAATGGCTGACCCACTTCGGCGACCGGCACGGGCAGGCGTTGACTACCTCCTTGCCCCGATTTCCCACGTCGGGGCGTTCCATCCCAAGATCATCGCACTTCTTTCAGAAAAGCAGCCGTTGCTTGCGATTGGGAGTCACAACGCAACCGACGCGGGTTACTCGCACAATGAAGAATTGACTGCCTACTGGGGAATTGGACGCATTCCGCCATCCGACGTTTTACGCGACGCGGTGGATTATGCAGCCAGTTGGCTGCAAGCTTCGGAGGCGATTAATCCAAAACTTCTCTCGGAGATCCGCGGGCGCTTGGATGCCTTGCTCCCAAAGAATGACCAGCCGGCCAGTCGGGAAATCAGTTTCCTAGGGTCGCGCAGCGAATCCTCACTTTGGGATCAAATTCGAGAGCGGATTACGGGTGTTGCGAAGCGCGTGTGGCTAGTCGGCCCATTTTTCGACTCGGATCTCTCTCTTCTTCGTACCATTCACCAATCGCTCGCCCCTGAGGAGATCGTGGTTGGTATTCAACCAGAGACGGCGGTGTTGCCGCAGCCCGATTTGGCTCCGCCTTCCACCAAGTTTGTGGACGCGGCGGCAATGGAAAGGTTCTGGCCCGAACCTGCGGAAATCGGCTTCGTGCACGGCAAGGCGTTCGCCATTGAGACCACTGATGGCCTGATCGTTAGTCTTGGGAGTGCAAATCCAACCGGCGCTGGCTGGCTGTCGCAACGCATCTGGAACATTGAAGCGAACCTGTGCCTGGTTGGCGAGAGCGGATTGGCAGCATTTGATGCGCTAGGTCTCGAGAAGCTCGCCGAAGCCGCTCCCGTTGAACAACTGGCACTCGAAGAAATCGCCGCTCGTAGTCGGGAACTTCGGCACCGAGAACGAGAGAGTTCCGACTTGTCGCACCCGCCGGTTCTAGTTGGCAAACTCGCTGATGATCGGCTCCTCATCGCTGGTCTACAAATTCCAGAAGGTTCGGAGGTGATCCTTCAGGCGCCGGATGGCGGGGAAATCTCTGCAACGGTTGCAAGCACGGCGGATGGTATCTCGATCGAACTTCGCAATGCCCGGCTCGTTGGAGGGATACATCGCCTAAGTGCCGGCGACGGGATACTGGCGTTCGTGCTTTTAAACGACGAGAAGGCGCTTCGAGCAGCATCCCTTCCACGGGAGAGTTTGCGGATTCTTGATCACCTAGGCGCACTCGACAATACGGCCGGGTTCACGGAGCTTCTGGATCTGCTTGACAGACATGTCCTTGACAAGCCGGACCCGGTATTGCCCGCATCAAGTCGGCCACAAAAAGAGGAGACCGGCGGAGCGCACGAGGTGAATTCCGAGGTGCCATTCGGCCCGCGTGGTGTGAGTCTGCCTTTACCACAAGAGGGCGCGTCGCGACGACCTCGCCTGAATGATGGGTTCATCGCGGACATCATCTCAGCCCTAATTCGTTCCCTCGCTGCGCCGACCCCGGCGCCCTCGAAGGACGGGGATGCGCCTGATCTGGATGAGGGAGATACCCAGGACGAGCCGTCGTCGGATCAACTTGCGCAGAACTTGGATGCTGATCCCGATATAGCAGAGGTCGACTGGCCGCGATTGGTCACCGCCTGCCGGAAGCGACTGAGCCACATGATCAACCGCCTTGAGGCTAGGTTAGAGGAGGCGGCGGCCGGCACTCACACCCCGGCGTGGGCGCTAGGGCGCATGGTCGTTGTCCTTTCGCTGCTACAGCAACTGCGAAAGCACCCGCCCCAGGTCAATGGCCCGATCAGCGGGCGCATTCGACCCACGAGCCTCGTGAGCACGGAGCAACTAAAAAAGGCTTTTGATATCGCAGTTCGCGCGCTCTACGGATCAGGAAGGATTGCGCAAAAGCTCGAAGCTGCCGCGAACACAAGAGCTGCCGAAGAGCGCCTGTTGATCGACAATCTTCTGCTGTGGTTTGCGCGAGAGATTGGAGCGGACTGTGCTTCCGTTCCCGGCCAGAAGATTGACATTTCGAGACTACAAGCCCGAGCAGATGTGGTTCCGGTCGCGCTCTCCGCCGCGGCCTATTCGAAGCTAGAACCTTGGGCTGAATACCGAGATCCGTGTTTGTCGGTGTGGGATGACTCGCTTCCAGTCGACCTCGATTGGACTGAAAAACATATTGCCTTTGGGCGGTTGCTACACGGGTTAAGAAGTGTCGATTTACCGACGGGAAGGTTGCCGGTTCCCGGTGAGTTGGTTCAGTGGTTGGGAGAGCGCGATCTGCCTTTTGTGTTAGCATCCGCTAACGACAAGAAGGCCATCCTGCTGGAACCCGCCGGTGCGCCGGCCGCCGAGAAGAAGGTTCTTACAAGCTCGATCAAGCTCCTGGACCTGGAGCATATTGCCCGCGGAACTGGCCAACGGGCGGTATAGTTCCCTTCCGATCATTCTGTGTCATTGGCCGGCAAGCGCCAAGATTTGTCAACAAGTTGGCTGAACGATCAGCTACGGGTATCCCGCCACCGCCGCAAACATGAAGGCGATGGGCACTGCCTTACATTGATCGTTTTTAGTACAGGCGTTAATCGCGGTGTTGAGAACGAATACCGATGCCCCATTAGGTCCCGATCGCGCTGGCTGACATAGACTTTCTCGCCGTGAAACAAATTGTTGCGGACCAACTTGACGGCTTCGAACAGCATTTGGAGATTCTTGATGTCGGCTGGCTTAACGAACTCGATCTCGTTTGCGGCTGCAACGACTAGGCGCTTTGGTTGCTGGCTGAAGAAGATGCTCGCCTGAGGGGCTTTGGCCAGCGCAATGAACAGATCATTTCCCAATGCGTTTGCGAAGCTCTCCCAGTGCGGTTCAGCCTTGCCGCCTACCTGGCCTTTCAAAAATCCGCCCCTCTTCAACGCGAATTCAAGGCGTGAGAATAGGCAGAAAAATAGAACTGCATCTTGATCCACATATCCCCTGAGAGCCTCTCGGTAATCGTGCATCTAGCCCTCCCCAGGTAGCTAGATTCAAGAGTAGCACGATAACCATGTTATCGCTGCTGGACGACAGCTAGGTGTGGCGCAGGCGGTGTCTGCTTATGGAGGGTTGGCTAACACGTCTTGGCGACCGTCAATGGGGGCGCAAAGCTGCCTAGCATTGTATGTGGGCTGTGTCGGGAATGTCTCCTATCGGATGGCCGCAGCGAAACCCGCTGACAAACGCTAGGGCTTCTCACGGTGCCGTGGATAGATCCGAAACTGACCTGCGTAGCCTTTCCAGTTGCATGTCGCGGTATGGCCACTCACTATCAATAGGATGATTGTCGGCATGGGACGCTTGGAATGAGGCCTGGCTGCCAGCTTCGGTATCGAGCGCGGCAAGGGCGGTAAGTAGCTCGGCTTGGATCAGGTCCAACGGTGGCCGGTCAGCGGGGTCGGGTGCCATGCACCTGCGCGCGATCTCCTCGACGCCGTTGGCGAGGAATGTCGCGGGAGCGATCGGATTGCCAGCCTTGGCCCACTTCTCCCAAGTTTCCGGTCGCAGCCACTTCTTGGATGCGCCTTCAATGGGGTGTGGCCACCACTCGCGCGTTTTGCCGCCATAGGGGTGCGATCCCAGAGTCATGACCTCGAAGATGATCACTCCCAGCGCGAACACATCGGACAAACCGTTAGCTATCTTCTCGATCCATTGCTCGGGCGCCATGTACGGCCTTGCACCCTCGGCGTTCTGAAACTCTATCCCAGCGTTAGCTAGGCCGAAGTCAGCGAGCAGCGGAAAATTGAAAACGTCGGAACCGGGAGCTTCCCGGAGAGTATCACCAACATTCCGCATGAGGATGTTCTGCGGTTTCAAGTCTTGGTGGCACTCGACGCCTCGGCTTCGGCAGTGGCGGAGTGCCGAGCACAGGTAAAACAGGACGGCGAGCCGGCTTACGGCCGAGAACTCTGAACGTGGGATCCATTGTGCGAGGTCGTCGTCCCAAGCTCGATAGAGCGCCACGGGAGTGTCAAGGACCATTCGGTAATCGAACGGCCAGCATACGAATCGATGATAGAAGGTGCGATGCTGGATCTCAATTTCACGCAGAAAACGTCGGTTTCGCTCGAACGGATCTCCACGTGGGATTCTAGGTACCTTGGCGACCACCCATCGGGGATGAACACTCTCGCCTTGGTCGAAGAAATAGACAGAACCACACATCCCGCCACCGCGCTTGGCGATACGGCCGTGCTTGGATAGTGCGGCCTCAATAATGAGCTGAATCTCGTCTTCGGTCAGTTCTCCCTCGAGTAGTGAACACAAATCGGCCTCCTTCAGGCACTTTTTGAGACAACACCTCGGCAGCCAAATATTGGTCAAGCGCGCTAACAAAGCGCACGCCGGCGGCTCGATTTGGCGTGCTCCAGCGTAGGAGATGCAACGATAGGGCATCGAGTCTAGGGACCGCTACCGTCGATCCCCACACCTACCGGATATACGCTACAGGCTCCGATTGTCCTCTCGGATTCTGGCGGCGTAGGTATGCTGTCCGTATGGCTCCACGACACCCCTAGGGCTGAATGTGTTACTGCTGTTCCGCGTCCGGCAAGTTGCCTAACGAAGGCTGCGAATGTGAAGCAGATTCTCGTCTTGCAATATCCGGGAGGCAGCTTTGCGCCTCGATGTGCGCCTTCCTCACACAGCGTCAAGAGTGTCAGTTCCCGTCGCCTCGGGCGAAACAACATCTCGTTGATGTAGATCTCAGATCGGCAGGCCGAGCTGCTTTCGCAGGCTCTTGTCGAATGCGGATGCGGGGACGAAACGGCGCAGCAAACTGACCTGGCTCGCCATTTTTCCCGCCGCATAGCGCCTCCTTGGAACCGAAGCGGTCGCGGCTTTCAAGACGGTCTCGGCTACGACTTCGGGAGCATCGCCTTTTTCCATCGCTTTCCGCACGGCTGCAGTCATGCCAGCGCGCGCAGAGTCATAGATATCGAGCAATTGATCCGGTTTTGCGAGATTCTCCTCGAATGACGTGCGGGTATAGGCCGGCTCGACCAATGCTACGCGAATTCCGAACGGACGCAGTTCATGGTCGAGCGATTCGGAATAGCCTTCAACGGCATGCTTGGTCGACGAGTAAAGCGCGAAATAGGGAGCTGGGATGAACCCCTGCACCGAGCTCAAATTGACGATCCTGCCCTTCCCTTGACGGCGCATTGTCGGCAACACCGCGTTGGTCACGCGGAAAACGCCGAAGACGTTCACGTCGAACAACGCCTGAGCCTGGGCCATCGAGGACTCTTCCGCGCCACCAAGCAGACCCATGCCGGCATTGTTGACGAGCAGGTCTATGCGCCCGGCCTTGGCCAGCACCTCCTCGACCATCGTCGCCACGGACTCATCATCCGTCACGTCACAGGCCAGCATGGTAATGCCGTCGGAGCTTTCGGCGGCTGCACGACGGCTGGTTCCGAATACGCGGAAGCCCGCGCTCTGCAAGGCTTTGGCCGTCGCGCGCCCGATGCCGGAGGATGCCCCCGTCACCAGTGCGACGCCAGGATTGGTCTTGTTCATGGAAGTCACTTCTTTCTTTGTGTTGGATTGGCGTGGGAGAAGCACGAAAGGTCGGAGCGAAGGGCGTCAATCATGAGCGCCTCCGGCGCTCCCGCCGGCCCGTTCGTCCGACCAACGTCGGAATAGCGCGCTGGCATTGACTCCTCCGAAGCCGAAGCCATTGGAGATCGCGTAGTCCATCGCCATCGGCCGGGCCTGGTTTGCGACGAAGTCGATCCCGCCGCCGGACGGATCGGGCACGTTCAGATTGAGCGTCGGCGGCGCCACCTGGTCCCTGAGCGCCAGGATTGCGAAGATGGCACCAAGCCCGCCGGCGGCTCCGAGCAGGTGTCCGGTCGCCGATTTCGTTGCGCTCACGGCTATCGCGAAATCGCGTCCGAACACGCTCTTGATAGCTTCGATCTCGCCCAGGTCGCCTACTGGCGTGGAGGTCGCATGCGCATTGACATGACGGATCTCGCGCGGCGAAATGCCGGCTTGGGCAATCGCGATCTTCATGGCTCGGCGCGCCCCGTCGCCGTCCTCGGGACCGGAGGTGACGTGATGAGCATCCGCCGTCGTGCCGTAGCCAACGAGCTCGGCGAGCGGTTTCGCACCGCGCGCAAGCGCGTGGCCCAGTTCCTCGATGACCAGGACACCGGCGCCTTCGCCCATGACGAAGCCGTCCCGCGACATGTCGAAAGGGCGCGAGGCCTGAGCCGGTGTCTCATTGAAGCCGGTGGAAAGGGAACGAGCTGCGGCAAAACCACCGAGGCTGACGATATTCATGCATGCTTCTGTTCCGCCGCACACGGCGATATCGGCCTCGTTAGCGCGAATAAGACGAGCCGCATCGCCGATCGCCTGGATGCCGGCCGCGCACGCCGTCACCGGCGCGCCCAGCGGCCCCTTGAAACCGTAGCGGATCGAGATGTGGCCCGCCGCGAGGTTCACCAGGAAGGACGGCACCGTGAAAGGTGACAGGCGGCGGACACCGCGCGTGTCCACCGTGCGCACCGCCTCGGTGATGGCGGGGAATCCGCCGATGCCCGAAGCGATGATGGTGGCCGTGCGCAAGCGATCCGCTTCCGAGATGGGCGCCCACTTCGCTTGGTCGAGTGCCTCTTGTGCGGCCGCGAGCCCGAAGAGGATGAATCGGTCTACCTTGCGCTGGTCTTTCGGCGCAAAGACGGTACTCGGATCGAAGCCGGCTTCGGGGTCTTCCTCCAGGGAGGGAACCACGCCACCGACCTTTGCCGGCAGGTCTCCCACCACATCGTCCGGAAGCCTCTGGATGCCCGAGCGACCGGCCAGGAGGCGCGACCAGGACGCTTCGACATCTGCAGCAAGGGGCGTGACCGCTCCCACGCCTGTAACAACAATCCGTCGCATCTATTCTCCTATCAATTTGGATGCGTCGCCAGCGCTGCCCGCCATTCAAGCGGCGACGGCTTCGCGAACTTGTTTGGTCGCTGCATCCAGAAAGGCCTGGGCGAGGTCGGGGTTGTTGACGACGCGCGATAGCACCATCGCGCCGACCATCATCGAGAGAACGGCCATGGCCTTGCCATTGAGCTCTTCGCCGTCGGTTTCGCCAATCAAACGGCCGAGGATTTCGAGATACTCCTTGATCCCGGCTTCGAACGATGCCTTCACATCGTCGCCCTGTCTGGCGGCGTCCGAGCCGAGCGCTGCGATCGGACAGCCGTCCATCCTTTCTCCGCGATGGTCCATACTGAGGTAGAACGCGATCACCGCGCCAAGTGGATCCTCGGGCTGTGCCGCGGTCGCAGCCGACCATCGGTGGGTGGCGCTCTCCATTGCCCGCCTGGACGCTTGCGCCGCGAGATCCTCCTTTGATGCGAATTGCTTGTAGAAAGCGCCTTGGGTCAGCCCGGCGCCCTTCATGAGATCCTTAAGGCCGATGCCGTCAAAGCCACGCTCCCGAAAAAGGCGGCTTGCCACATTGATTACGGTTTCGCGGTTTTCTGCGGCCTGCTTGCGACTCACGCGCATCGTCCATCCTCTTTTTAGATTGCATTCGTAATCTATAACCTATATAGAGTGCGAACGCAATCTATTTTGGCATGAGGCAATGAGCGTGAAAAAGAGACCCGCAATTGTGCTGGGGGGCATCCTGATCGCGATGTCAGGGGCGGCGGCATTCGCCACACTTGCCATTCCCACGCAGGAAGCCTCTGCCGTGAACGACCAGAGGCAGGAACCGCCGATCGTCAGATTAGCGAAGGCAGCGCCGGTGGCCGGGTCCGAACGCGGCTTCACGGGCACCATAGGGGCGAGGGTGGAGGGTAATCTCGGTTTTCGCGTCCCGGGCAAGATCGTGGAACGGCTCGTGGATGTCGGCCAGGAGGTCAAAGCCGGCCAGCCGCTGATGCGGATCGACGACACCGACCTTCGCCTCGCTCTCACGGCGAAGCGCAACGCAGTTGCCGCAGCGCGTGCAGTAGTCGCTCAGATGGAGCCGGATGAGCGGCGATACGCCAGTTTGCTCAAAGATGGATGGGTTCCCCGACAGCGCTACGAGCAGGCCAAGGCTGCGTTGGATACAGCCGAGGCGCAACTCGCCGCCGCCGAAGCCGAAGCACGGGTTGCCGAGAATGAGGTGACCTACGCGGTCCTGTTGGCGGACGCGGATGGAACGGTGGTTGAAACGCTTGGCGAGCCGGGGCAGGTTGTCTCCGCTGGCCAGACGGTGGTCCGGATCGCCCAGGCCGGCCCCCGCGAAGCGGTGGTCGCGCTGCCCGAAACGATCCGGCCGGCGATCGGCTCGGTGGCCGAGGCCAGCGTGTATGGGCGCGATGGGCGTCTTTACACAGCACATCTGCGGCAATTGTCGAACTCCGCCGATGCCCAGACCCGTACCTATGAGGCCCGTTATGTGCTCGACGGAGAGGCCGCTGCAGCACCGCTTGGCGCGACGGTAACCATTCGGCTCGCAAGCCAGGCACGCCAGCCGCAAGTCCAGGTGCCGCTGGGAGCCGTGCTCGATGACGGCGAGAAGACCGGCGTTTGGGTCCTGGACAGCGCCACCTCCACTGTACAGTTTCAGCCCGTCCAGCTTGTTCGGGTGACCAGCGAAACCGCCGTGGTCTCCGGACTGAACTCAAACGACCCGATCGTTTCGCTCGGCGCCCATCTTCTACAGGAGGGCGCTCGCGTCAGGATTGCGTCTGAAAGCAGGGGTAAGTGATGAACCTCAATCTTTCCGCGATCGCCGTTCGCGAACGCGCCGTCACCCTGTTCTTCATCCTCCTGCTGGTCGCCGCCGGCGCCTATGCGTTCCTCATGCTCGGAAGGGCGGAGGACCCCAACTTCACCATCAAGACCCTGACGGTCACCACGGCCTGGCCGGGCGCGACGGCGCGCGAGATGCAGGACCTCGTCGCCGAACCGTTGGAGAAGCGGCTTCAGGAGCTGACCTGGTACGACCGGGTGGAGACAACCACACGGCCAGGTTATGCGTATATGACGGTCACGCTCAAGGACAGCACACCGCCATCTGTCGTCCAGGAGGAATTCTACCAGGCCCGCAAGAAGCTCGGGGATGAAGCCCGCAATCTGCCGTCCGGTGTCTATGGCCCGTTCGTCAACGACGAATATTCAGACGTGAGCTTCGCCCTCTATGCGCTGCAGGCCAAAGGCATGCCGATGCGTGAACTGGCGAGGCAAGCCGAGGTGATCCGCCAGAACCTCCTGCATGTACCCGGCGTCAAAAAGATCAACATTCTAGGTGAACGTCCCGAACAGATATTCGTCGAGTTTTCCTATGCCAAGCTGACTACCCTCGGCGTGTCGGCACAGGACATCGTTGCCGCCTTGCAGCGGCAGAACACCGTTACGCCGGCGGGCTCGATCGACACCCAGGGGCCGCGGGTCTTCATCCGGATCGACGGCGCTTATGACGGTGTACAGGCGATCGCCGACACGCCGATTGTCACTGCCGGGCGGACGTTGAAGCTCTCCGATATCGCCGATGTCCGCCGCGGCTATGAGGATCCTCCCACCTACCTCATCCGACGCCAGGGCGAGCCCACCATCATGCTCGCGGCGGTTATGCAAGAGGGCTGGGACGGTCTCGCGCTCGGCAAGGCGCTGGAGGACAGGACTGCGGCCATCGCACAGACACTGCCGCTCGGGATGACGCTCGACAAGGTGAGCGACCAGGCCGTCAACATCACCTCGGCGGTCGACGAATTCATGATGAAGTTCGCGATGGCACTTGGCGTTGTCCTGCTGATCGCCCTGATTAGCATGGGTTGGCGTGTCGGCATCGTCGTGGCGGCCGCCGTCCCTCTGACGCTCGCCGTTGTGTTCCTCATCATGCTGGAAACCGGTCGGTTCTTCGACCGCATCACGCTGGGCGCCCTCATCCTGGCGCTCGGTCTTCTCGTGGACGACGCCATCATCGCCATCGAGGTGATGGTTGTGAAGATGGAAGAGGGCATGGACCGTATCAAGGCGGCCGCCTATGCGTGGAGCCATACGGCCGCACCGATGCTGTCGGGAACGATCGTGACGGTCGCCGGGTTCCTGCCGGTGGGCTTCGCCCGCTCGACGGCCGGCGAATACGCCGGCAACATCTTCTGGGTCGTGGGGTTCGCCCTCATCGCCTCCTGGATTGTCGCGGTGATCTTCACGCCCTATCTTGGCGTGAAGATGCTGCCCGAGATCAAACCGGTCGAAGGCGGTCACCACGCGATTTACGGCACACCGAACTATCGGCGCCTGCGGCGACTCATCACCTTTGCCGTGCGCCACAAATTCGTGACCTGCGGTATCGTCGGCATCGCCTTCGCGCTGTCAGTTGTCGGCATGGGTTCTCTCAAACAGCAGTTCTTCCCGACATCCGACCGCCCCGAAGTGCTGGTGGAGATTCGCCTGCCGGAAGGGACCAGCATTGAGACGACGACCGCCACGGTCGAGAAGCTCGAAGATTGGCTGGACGATCAGCCCGAGGCCGAGATTGTCACGAGCTATGTCGGTCAGGGCGCTCCGCGCTTCTTCTTCGCAATGGCGCCGGAACTGCCTGACCCCGCCTTTGCCAAGATCGTCGTGCTGACACCGGACGCGGAGGCGCGCGATGCCTTGAAGGACCGGCTCCGGGAGGCGGTGTCCCAGGGGCTTGCGCCCGAGGCCTATGTCCGCGTCACGCAGCTCGTGTTCGGCCCCTACACGCCATTTCCAGTCGAGTTTCGGGTCATGGGGCCTGATCCCGTGCAACTCTACAGTATTTCCGACGACGCCCTCGACATCATGCGAAGCGTCCCGGATGTGCGGCAGGCCAACCGCGATTGGGGCAGCCGCACGCCCGTGCTCCGCTTCATCCCGGATCAGGATCGACTGAGCCTTATCGGACTCTCGCCGGCTGAAGTGGCCCAGCAACTGCAGTTCCTGCTCACCGGCATCCCCGTTACCCAGGTTCGCGAGGATATCCGCAATGTCCCCGTCGTGGCACGCAGCGCAGGCGGCGAGCGGTTGGATCCGACACGTTTGGCGGATTTCTCGCTCATGAGCCGGGATGGCCGCTCGATTCCGCTCGACCAGATCGGCCATTCGGAGATCCGTATGGAAGAGCCGATCCTGAAGCGTCGAGATCGCCTGCCCGTCATCACGATCCGCTCCGACATCAACGAAGCGACTCAGCCCCCAGAGGTTTCCAAGGAGATCATGAAGGCCCTT
Organism: Mesorhizobium xinjiangense; assembly: GCF_009749525.1. Taxonomy (GTDB): domain Bacteria; phylum Pseudomonadota; class Alphaproteobacteria; order Rhizobiales; family Rhizobiaceae; genus Mangrovimarina; species Mangrovimarina xinjiangensis. Next base: position 43,861 of record NZ_WOAC01000034.1, read on the forward strand.
CAGCCGCTGATCGCATCTCTTCCGGCCGGTTATCGCATCGAACTGGGCGGATCAATCGAGGAGGCTGAAAAGGCCAACACCGCGCTGGCCAAAGTCTTCCCGGTCATGATAGCTGCCATGCTGATCGTCATCATGCTGCAGGTGCGATCCTTCTCGACGATGTCCATGGTCATGCTGACGGCACCGCTCGGCCTTGTGGGCGTCGTGCCGATGCTGCTCGCCTTCAACCAGCCCTTCGGATTCAACGCCATTCTGGGTATGATAGGACTGGCCGGCATCCTGATGCGCAATACGCTGATCCTGACCGAACAGATCAAGGAGAACCAAGCAGCCGGCCTGGACGATTATCACGCCGTCATCGAGGCCACGGTGCAACGCACGAGGCCCGTGATCCTGACCGCACTTGCTGCGGTGCTGGCCTTCGTCCCTCTCACGAGTTCCGTCTTCTGGGGATCGATGGCCTATACGCTGATCGGCGGCACGGCGGTCGGCACGGTGCTGATCCTGCTGTTCCTTCCCGCGCTCTATGCCACGTGGTTCCGGATCACGCCGGCTGCGGATGAGATCCATGAGGCTTGGACGGAGGAACGGGAACTGCAAGTAGCAATGGCTGCCGAGTAGCGGCCTGTTGTCGGAGGAGACGGGTCAAGTTCCCGCCCGCTGGCTTTGCCTGAACATGCACAGGGCCGCACGATCTTGCCACTTGCAGATGATCGTTGAAGGCGAGCCCGGCAGATCCAATTCATCCGTTCTGGAGACACCATGTATCAACCAATCGGAACGCGAACTGATCCCGACGAGGTGCGCATGCGCATCCTGGAGGTGGCGGAGGAGCACTTTCGCCGCATCGGCTACCATAAGACCTCGATGGTCGACATCGCCTCCGAACTCGGCATGAGCCGGGCGAACGTCTACCGATTCTTTCCCTCCAGAGATGCGATCAACGAGGCCATCTGCGAGAAAGTGATAAACGAGGTCGCTGACATCGCCTTTGCGATCGCATGCACGAACGCGCCGGCTTCGGAGAAACTCGACCGGCTCCTGACCGCCGTTCACCAGCACAACAAGACGAAACTGCTCAAGGAAAAGCGGCTGCACGACATGATCGTCGCTGCCATGCGGGAGAACCGGACGATCATCAAGGCGCATCTCGATCGCATGGTGACGATCTTCGAGGCGATCATCCGTGAGGGCGTCGAGGCGGGTGAGTTTGAGGCCGAAGATCCCGCCGAGGCGGCGCGGGCGGTCAAGATCGCGTTTATGCCGTTCTTCCATCCGATTCTGATCGAGCACTGCGTTCAATGCGCATTCCGACGAAACCGGCCAGTGATTCCGAACAATCGCCGGCCACCCTTTCCAATTTCATTCCGGCCGGAATTCCAATTTGAAACCGGCCACCTTTTTGGATCACCTGGGTCGTTGTTGAGGTTTGGTTCGAGTTTCGTTTCTGGTCAAGCCTGAGCTGTTTCTGGGTTTTCGGGCGCGCGCCGTTTTCGCATGCTGTCGCCGGTCAGTTCGATGCGGTAGGCGTTATGCACGAGGCGGTCGAGAATGGCGTCGGCGATGGTGGGATTTCCGATGATCTCATACCAATGGTCGACGGGCACCTGGCTGGTGACGATGGTCGAGAGAGGTGGACCCGTCTGATGAGACAGTTTGGCGGCTTGGCTAAGGTGGATCGGGTTCGTTTTACGCCGCCAGTCGCTCCGTCGTT
>NZ_WOAC01000006.1 GCF_009749525.1 Mesorhizobium xinjiangense
GCGCATCGCAAATCACTCCATCGCTCCCAGCCGAGTGAATCACAATTCCCGTGCCATTGTTGGAGTTTTTCAGCAACCTGCTAGAGCAGTTCCAGATCAGGAGGCCGCGCATGAACAAGAGACGCTACGAGGTTTACGACGTCTTCACCGACAAGGCCCTGGCGGGCAATCCGCTCGCCGTCGTCCTGGATGCCGAAGGGCTTGATACCCACGCGATGCAGGCGATCGCCGGCGAATTCAACCTGTCGGAGACGATCTTCGTAAGCCCGCCGCAAATGCCGGCGCACAGCGCGTCCGCGCGCATTTTCACCCCGCGCATCGAACTGCCCTTCGCCGGCCATCCGACCGTCGGCGCAGCCATCTGCCTCTATGAGCGCGACGGCGGCGAACGCAACCCGTCGGGCGCAGCCATCCTGGTGCTGGAAGAAAAGATCGGCGCGGTACGCTGCGCGGTTTCGAACCATGCCGGCAAACCCGCTTTCGCCGAGATCGACCTGCCGCGCCTGCCCTCCCCGATTCCCCTGTCGGCGGAGCCGGAACTCGTGGCCGCGGCACTCGGCCTCGATGCGCGCGACATCGATCTCGAAAACCACCGTCCAAGCGCCTGGACGGCCGGCGTTCCCTATGTCTGCGTGCCGGTCCGGGGCCTTGACGCAGCGTCTCGCGCGGCCGTCAACGCCGAGATGTGGCTCGAGGTTGCGCCGCGCGACGGCGACATCCTGCCCAGCGCCTATGTCTATTGCCGCGAAACGGTCGATGACGACACGGCCTTCCACGCCCGCATGTTCGCCCCGCATGACGGCATCCTGGAAGACCCCGCGACAGGATCGGCCGCGGCCGCATTCGCCGGCGCCATCCATGCCTTCGATGCGCCGGTTGACGGTCCCAATCGCTACTGGATCGAGCAGGGCATCGAAATGGGCCGCCCCTCACGCATCCGCCTGGAAATCGACATTGCCCAAAAGGCGATGACGGCGGCGCGCATCGGAGGCCACGCGGTGAAGGTGGCCGAGGGCGTGCTGCTGGCCTGATGGCCAGGTCGGGTAGCAAGCCGCCCCATCGTCGCACATATTGTCGAAGCGGCGGCATGATGCTAGTGGAACGAATTTGACATTCGATACGCACTCGATGTCGCCCCAGAGATCGAATGTCAAATTCAAAAGTTCCACTAGAATCATAAACTTGCTAGTGGTTCTTTTGTTTCCAACATTTGCCCTCAGGGCCGATACAGATGGGATGCAAATGTTGGAAACGAACCACTAGCGGTTGCCACCTGCGCGGCGCAACCTTCACGCAACAGTTGAACACATTGCGACATCGTATCATGGCTCCAGCACAAGACCTGTTCACGAAGATCGAGGACGGGTCCGCCAGGGCGGCGGTCATCGGGCTCGGCTATGTCGGCCTGCCACTGGCCATGGCCACGGCGCGCGCCGGCTTTGCCACCCTGGGGTTCGATATCGATACGGACCGCGCTGAACGGATCAATTCCGGCCTATCCGACATCGCTTCCGCACCGTGCGAGGACCTGCGGCGCCACATTTCCGCCGGGCTGTTTCGCGCCACATCCGAAGCGGCCGACCTCTCCGAATGCGATGTCATCATGATCTGCGTTCCGACACCGCTGACGCCGCAGCGCCAGCCGGACCTGCAATATGTGGAGCGCACGGCCGAAACGATCGCCTCCGTTCTCCGGCCGGGCCAGATGATCGTCCTTGAATCGACGACCTACCCCGGCACGACCGAGGAGGTCTTGCAGCCCATCCTCGAAGGCTCAGGTCTCAAATCCGGAACCGACTTCTTTCTCGCCTATTCGCCCGAACGCGAGGACCCCGGCAATGACAGTTTCACGACCACCTCCATTCCGAAGATCGTGTCCGGCGACGGAGAAGAGGCCTCCCGCCTTGCCGAAGCCTTTTATCGCAGGGTCGTGGAGAAGGTGGTGACGGTGTCGTCGCTGCGCACGGCCGAAGCGGTGAAGATCACCGAAAACATCTTCCGGGCGGTCAATATCGGCCTCGTCAACGACCTGAAGCTGATCTACGAGGCGATGGGCGTCGACATCTGGGAGGTCGTCGACGCGGCGGCGACGAAGCCGTTCGGCTACATGCCGTTTTATCCCGGTCCCGGGCTCGGCGGCCACTGCATCCCGGTCGATCCCTTTTATCTGACCTGGAAAGCGCGCGAATACGGCCTGTCGGCCCGTTTCGTCGAGCTTGCCGGCGAGATCAACGTCGCCATGCCGGCCCATGTCGTGCGCAGAACGGAGGCCGAGATCGACCGCCGGCAATCCGTCTCGCTCAGTTCGGCAAAAATCCTCGTCGTCGGCCTGGCCTACAAGAAGAACGTCGCCGACACGCGCGAAAGCCCGGCGCTCGAACTGCTGGCGCTCCTGCGCGAGCGCGGCGTTGAGCCTCTCTATCACGACCCCCTGGTTGCGGAGGTTCCCCGGACAAGGCACCACCCCTGGGCGGAGGGCATAAAATCGGTACCGCTGACGGCCGGGCACATCGCCCGGTGCAACGCGGTTCTCATCGCCACCGATCACGATGCCGTCGACTACACGCTGATCGCCCGGCACGCACGGCTGATCATCGACACGCGCAACGCCTTCGGGCGCCGCTCGATCGTCAAGGACACTATCGTAAAGGCCTGAATTCGTTGACTGTACTGGTAACTGGCAATGCGGGATTCATCGGCTTTCACGTCGCCCGGCAACTGCTCGAGCGGGGCCAGGACGTGATCGGCTTCGATTCCGTTAACGACTATTACGACCCGGCGCTGAAGCAAGCGCGGCTGGCCGAACTGGACAAGACCGCCGCCGCCTCGAAAGGGCGCTACAGCTTCATCCGCGCCGACCTCGCCGATCGTGCGGCCATCGAAAAGTGCTTTGGCGACGAAAAGCCGGACACCGTGATCCATCTCGCCGCCCAGGCCGGCATCGGCTACTCGCTCGAAAACCCGCATGCCTATGTGGAAAGCAATCTGGTCGGCTTCACCAACATTCTCGAAGCCTGCCGCCACTACGGCGTTTCCCACCTGGTCTATGCCAGCACCAGCAGCGTCTACGGCGCCAACACCGCCCTGCCCTTTTCCGAGCACCAGCCCGCCGACCATCCGCTGCAATTCTACGCCGCGACCAAGCGCGCCAACGAGATGATGGCGCATGCCTACAGCCATCTTTTCCGCCTGCCGACCACGGGCCTGCGCTTTTTCACCGTCTATGGCCCGTGGGGACGCCCGGACATGGCGTTGTCGATCTTCACCCGCAACATCCTCGCCGGCAAACCGATCGACGTCTTCGACCACGGCAATCACACGCGCGATTTCACCTATATCGACGACGTGGTGGCCGGCGTGCTGATGGTTGCCGACGCACCTGCGCGGCCCGATCCGGACTGGAACGGAAAGACGCCCGACCCGGCGAGCAGCGGCGCACCGTTCAGGATTTACAATATCGGCAACACACGCCCGGTGAAGCTGACCAGCTATATCGAGGCGATCGAGGACGCATTGGGCATGAAGGCGGAGAAAAATCTGCTGCCGCGGCGCAGCGAGGACGTTCCCGACACGCACAGCGACGTCACATTGCTTGCCGAGGCCTTCGGCTACGCGCCCAAAACGAGCGTGCGCGAGGGCGTCGGCACCTTCGTTGATTGGTATCGCGCCTATTATGGCGGCGCCTGAGCCGGCGTCGCGACAAAGTCGTCAAACTGTCGTAGGCTGGCGGCGACAAAGTCGAGGGGTTGGCCGAAACACCCGGCACGACGGTGAATTGCAGCCGCCGCGATCGCTGATCAACGGTGATCCAGGCCAAAGTAGCAGGAGTGTGCTTTGAAGATCGTAGTCATCGGGACCGGTTACGTCGGCCTCGTCAGCGGTACCTGCCTGTCCGGGTTCGGGTATGACGTCACATGCGTCGACCGCGACGCATCCAAGATCGAACGGCTCAACCGCGGCGAATGCCCCATCTATGAGCCGCAGCTCGAACCGATGATTCGCGCCCATAGTGCGAGCGGGCATCTCCATTTCACGACCGATCCGGCCGGCGTCGTGCCATGGGCCGACGCCGTCGTCCTGGCAGTCGGCACGCCGGTGACGAAGGACACGGGCGAAATCGACCTGTCGCAGATTTTCGCCTCGGTCGAAGAGATTGCCCCCCTTCTGTCCGATGGGGTCGTGGTCATCACCAAGAGCACGGTCATGGTCGGAACCAATGCGCGCATCCGCAACCGGATCGCGCAGTTGCGGCCAAATCTGCGCTTCTCCGTCGTCAGCAATCCGGAGTTCCTGCGCGAGGGCTCGGCCGTGCAGGATTTCCTCAAGGCCGACCGCATCGTCATCGGCGCCCATGACGATCACGGGCGCGCGGTGACGGAACAGCTCTACCGGCCGCTGCAGATGCAGGACACCATCGTCAAGGTGACCTCTCTCGAGGATGCCGAAATCAGCAAATATGCCTGCAACGCCTTCCTCGCAGCCAAAGTGACATTCATCAATGAAATCGCCGATCTGTGCGAAAGGACCGGCGGAAACGTGATGGAGGTCGCCGACATCATGGGGATGGATCCGCGCATCGGCGACCTGTTCCTGCGCGCCGGACCGGGATTTGGCGGCTCCTGCTTTCCCAAGGACACGCGCGCCCTGGCAACTTTCGGCGACGCAGTCGGCGCGCCGCAGGGTCTCGTCAAGGCGACGATCGCCACCAACGAGGCGCGCAAGCGCAGTATGGCCCAGCGCGTTCTCAAGGCGATCGGCCAGCCGACCGGAAAGCAGGTCGCCCTGTTCGGCGTGGCGTTCAAGCCGGAAACGGACGATCTGCGTGAATCGCCGGCGCTGACCGTCGTCGAACATCTGCTGGAGGCCGGCGTCGGCATCAGAGGGTTCGATCCGCAGGCTGCCGATGCCGCCGGAGCGCTGTTTCCGCAAACGCACTGGTTCGACGATCCCTACGACGCTGCGAGCGGCGCCGACGCCGTGGTCATCATGACGGAATGGAACGTGCTGCGCGCGCTCGACCTGATGAAGCTGAAATCGGCCATGCGCACTCCAGTCATGATCGATCTGCGCAACATTCACCGACGCAAGGAGCCGGCCCGCTACGGCTTCACCTATATCAGCGTCGGACGCGACGTGGCCGAGCCGACGCATGCGGAACAATCGGCCGGACTGCGCAGGAAAGCGTGATGTCGCGTCCGGGATGACATCCGATAAGGGCTGCGCCGCCCTGATTAGCGCGCATATCGATATGTTGGAACATGTGCCTTTCGCTCGAACGATTCCGTTTGAGCGAAATGCACATGTTCTAGCGGCGCATTGCCAAGCCTACATCCGGCTGAAAAGGCTGTTCTCAACCGTTTCGCCGCTGACGCGATAGCCGTTGGCACGCAACGCCGCACCGACATCGCGACCCCACAGCTTGGCATGCACCGTTTCGAGCAGGATATGGCGCGGCCAAAGAGCGGCATCGGCCTCGAACAGCGGCAATAGAGCTTCGTCCTCGTAGCCTTCGACGTCGATCTTGAGGAGATCGATGACCGCAATATCGAGCGCGGCCAGCGTCTCGGCGAGACCGACGAGCGAAACCGTGTCGCTGCGATTGGGTACGACCGCCCCGCCGCGCAGAGACGCCCCGCCGACATTGCCGCCGCCGTCGCTGAACAGCGACGCCTCGCCCCTTTGCCCGCCGACGGCAGCGTTGATGCAGTTGATCTTGCCAAAACCGTTGATGGTGCAGTTGAACCATAGCTTGGAAAAACTGCGCGGATGCGGCTCGAAGGCGATAACGCGCGCCGAGCCCTGCGTACGCTCGGAAACAAACAGGCTGTAGACGCCGACATTGGCGCCGATGTCGACGAAAACCATGCCGGGCTTGAGAAGCGGTGCGATCAGCGCCCGTTCCGGCGCCTCGGGCAGATGTCCGCGTCCGAGCACGGTTCGGTCGCAATGGTTTTCTGCCGGATAGACGCGCAGGCGAACCCCGTCCGCCTCGACGTCGAACGGCCCGGCGAACCGCGCCGCGACCGCCTTGCGCAACCGCCGGCGTATCTCGCGCGGGAGATAGCGGTTCGTCGCCACCTGCCATGCCAGGCGTGCCGCCATGCCTGGCTGCTGCGCGCCGTAGGGCGTTTTCGTATCCGGGAGCTTGGAGATGTCGACGGTCAAGGTCGCGACTCGCGCATAAGGGTCTGCACTATGTATTGACCCCGAATGACACCGGTGGCAACACGCTTTGCGGGCGCCGGTCTTGGCGCGGCCTCTTTAGAGCGGCAGTCGTTCCTGTGCAAACCATACTCTTCTACGTGCAGCATCTCATGGGCGTCGGCCATGTCTTCAGGGCGCGCCGCGTCGTCGCCGCACTGGTCAAGCGCGGGTTCGACGTTCATCTCGTCTATGGCGGCGCGCGCATCCCGCATTTCGACGGCGAAGGCGCCAGCGTTCATTATCTGCCGCCGCTGCGCGCCGGTTCGACCGTCTTCGGAAAGCTGGAAACGCCCGACGGCGTGGCCGTCGACGACGCCTACAAGCAGCAGCGCTGCGACATGCTGCTGGCGATCCTGGAAAAGACCGCCCCCGACATGATCATCACCGAGGCCTTCCCTTTCGGTCGCCGTCAGATGCATTTCGAGCTCCTGCCCATGCTGGAAGCGGCAAGCGCGCGGAAAAATCCGCCTGTGGTCGTTTCCTCCATTCGCGACATCCTGCAGGAAAACCGCAAGCCCGTGCGCGACGCCGAGACCGCCGACATGGTCGAGCGCTATTTCAGTCATGTGCTCGTCCATGGCGATCGGCGTCTCGTGCGCCTGGAAGACACCTTTCCCTGCTACGAGCGGCTTGCCGGCAAGGTGCTCTATACGGGCATCGTCGCGCCATCGAAGGAAGACACCAGGGCCGAGCCTGCCGGCGGCCCCTGCGACGTGATCGTCAGTGTCGGCGGCGGCGTCATGGGCGCGCAACTGCTGCTCGCCGCCGCCGCGGCAAAGCCCCTCAGCGTCTTGCAGGATGCCCGCTGGCGCATCGTCACCGGCGTCAATGTGGCGCCGGACCTGCGCGAAAAGGTCGCCGCGCTCGCCGGCGGCAATGTCGATATCCACGAATTCCTGCCGGATCTGCGCACGCAGATGGCGCATGCCCGGCTGTCGATCTCGCGCGCCGGCTACAACACCGCGGCCGACATCTTCCGCTCCGGCGCCCGTGCCATCGTCGTGCCGCTCTCCGACGGCGAGGAGACCGAGCAGTTGCGCCGTGCCGGCATTCTGGAACAACGGGGCCTGGCAACGGTGCTCTGGCCGCAGGACGAAAGCGCCGAGGGCCTTGCGGCGGCGATAGCGCGCGCAATGGCCGCTCCCACGCCGGATTACGGCGCGATCAACCTGGGGGGCGCGGAAACGACAGCCGACATCGTCAGCGCCATTCTCGCCGGATCGTCCCTCGATGCCTATCGCTGACGGCACGATCAGGCGGGTCGCCTTTTATGCCCCGATGAAGCCGCCCGACCATCCGATCGCCTCGGGTGACCGGGAGATCGCGCGCCTCATCATGGTGGCACTCGGCCATGCCGGCTGCACGGTGGAACAGGCGTCTTTCTTCATTGCCTACCAGAAACGCCCCTCGCACGAGCTATTCGAGGCCAGGCGCAGCGAGGGCATGGCTGCCGCCAGGACGATCCTGGCGGACTTTGAGGCACGTCCCGCCACAGAACGCCCGCAGCTCTGGCTGACTTACCATCCCTACTGCAAGGCGCCGGACTGGATCGGCCCGAGTGTGGCGAAGGCGCTCGATATTCCCTATGCGACGGTCGAGGCCTGCCGCACCCGCCAGAACACCGATGCCGACTGGATGCCGGGGCGCCTGGCGGTCCAGGAGGCCGTGGGCCAGGCCGCGGCCAATTTCTGCATGAAACGCTCGGATTTCGACTACCTGTCGAGCTTCCTGCCCGATACCGGCAGCATTGTCGCGCTCGCCCCCTTCATCGATATCGAGGCGGCGCGCGCCCGGCCCGCCTCTGCACCTCCGTCCGTCTTTAATAACGACGATCCCGTCATCCTCGCGGTGGGCATGATGCGTCCGGGCAAGAAGATGGCCAGCTACCGGCTGCTCGCCGATGCCCTTGAGCAAATCCGCGATCGGCGCTGGAACCTCGTCATTGTCGGCAACGGTCCCGGAATGGACGAGGTGCGGGAACGTTTCGCGTTCCTGGAGGCCAAGCGCATCCACCTCGCCGGCGCACTCGCCCGCGAGGCGGTGCTGGGATGGATGCGCCAGAGCGCCATCTTCGCCTGGCCCGGCTATCGCGAATCGATCGGCATGGTCTACCTGGAGGCCCAGGCCAACGGTCTGCCGGTCGTCGCGCTGCGTTCGCTTGGCGTGCCCGATGTCGTTGCCGGCGACGCCACCGGTCTTCTGGTCGATGAAGGCGACGCCGCCGGCTACGCCGCCGCAATTGCCACGATGCTCGACGACCCCGCGCTGCGCCGGCGGCTGGGCGCGGCCGGGCAACGCCATGTGCAGGCGCGTCACGGCATCGAGGCGGCGAGCGCAACCTTCCGCCGCGCCTTTGATGAACTGGCCAACGCGAAATGAACGGGCTTGCAAACGCATTGGCCGACCTGACCGCAGAACTCGACGTCTGGCAGGCCGCAGGCACCGTCGCCTCCGTCTGGTTGCGCGACGACGATGCGGTTGCGCCCTCACCTGCTCTCGATCGCCTGCTCGCGATCAGCGACGACTTCGCCTGCCCGGCGCTGATCGCCGTGATCCCCCTGCCCGCGACCGCAGCGCTGGCCGACCGCCTGGCCGGAAGCGCCAACGTCACGGTCTGCCAGCACGGCTATCGCCACGAAAACCACGCCCCTGCGAACGTCAAGAAGACCGAACTGTTCGACACCGGTCCGGCACGCAGCGTGGACCATGTGCTCGATGAGTTGCGGCAGGGACGCGAGCGCCTTTCGCAGCTTTTCGCACAGCATCTGGAGCCGATCCTGGTTCCGCCGTGGAACCGCATGTCGAACGCCGTTGCCGCGCGCGTCCACGAAGCCGGTTTCGCCGCCCTGTCGGGCTTCGGCTGGAAGCGCTTTCCCTCGCCCCTGCCGCAGGTGAACACCCATGTGGATCTGATCGACTGGCGCGGCGACCGGCATGGCAAGACCGCCGAGGTCGTTGCCGCCGAAACGGCCGCCGCACTGCAGACCGCGCGGCAAACGGGGCAGCACCATATCGGCCTGCTCACCCACCATCTCGTCCACGACGAGACGGCATGGGCTTCGCTCGTCAGCTTGCTGGAGGCGCTGGCGCGCCATCCGGCCGGCCGCTTCGCCAGTGCGCCGCAATTGCTGCAAAAATAGCCGGTCAGGTCCGCCTGTAGAGCGTGTCGCCGACGACAAAGCCGTCGAGGCCGGTTTGTCTTGCGTAATCAGCGAGATCGGACAGCCGGTTGATGAATCCCTTGCCGTTGAAATTGAGCGACGTGTTGCACAGGACGCCATAGCCCGTGCGCTGCTTGAACGCGGCAAGCAAGGCGTGCATCGGCGGGTTTTCCTGCCGCGTCACCGTCTGGGAGCGCGCACTGCCGTCGACATGGGTGACGGCCGCCAGCGCGCCGGTCCTGACCCGTTGGAAATAGAGCATGTGCGGGCTCGGCCCGTGATTGTCGAACAGCCGGTCGTGCTCCTCATCCATCAGGATCGGCGCGATCGGGCGAAAGCCCTCGCGCTTTTTGATCGCGTTGAGGCGGGCATGGGTCTCGCTCGTAAAGGGCGCGGCGATCAGCGAGCGGTTGCCGAGCGCGCGCGGCCCGATCTCGTAGCGCCCCTGCACCCAGGCAAGCACGGCGCCGTTCGCCAGCATCTCGACGACCGCCGCGTCGTCGCGCTCCTGGCGGGCAAAGCCCGACAGATCGGCCTCGTCGATGATGAACTCTTCGCCGGCATAGACGCTCCAGTCGAGCTTGGCATTGCCGATCAGGTGAAACTGGGCGTCCGCCGCCGTGCCAATCGCCGAGCCGGAATCATTGGCGCAAGGCTGCACGAAGACATCCTCGAACAGCCCGCATTCCGTCCAGGCGCTGTTCCAGTCGCAATTCAGCCCGCAGCCGCCGGAAACGAGCAACGGCAGCTTTTCGTTCACAACGGTGCGTGCGAAACCGCAGAAGCGCTCGAACATGGCCTCCTGGAACCTGCGCGCGAAATCATGGAAGGCAGGATTGTCGAGACCGATATTGAAGAACGGATCGTCGCGGAAATCGGCCTTGGAATGCGGTGCCTTGCGCGCGTCCCAGTCAAACAGGCGCTCCGCCAGGGCACGTTCGGCGCCATTCATCGGCCCGGCCGTTCCCAGCCCCGCCAGCGCCATCAGCTTGCCGGCGTCTTCGCGCCGCATCTTGCGGGCATCGGCCGGATAGGTCGGATCGGCCAGGCCGTAGACAAAGCCGTATTTGTGGCCCGGCCCGCTCATCGGCGTGCCAAGGCATTCGATCGTCAGATCGGCGCCGATGCGGTAGAAATGGCCGAGCACGCCTTCCCACACCAGCGCGTAGACCGGCCGGCCCTGCTCGAAGGGCGACATGGCGTAGCTGCCGATCAGGTGGGAGCGCTCGTGCGAGGACGAGAAGTAGTGCGCGTCGCGGCCCATATAGCGCTGCGGCCGCGAAACGATCGTGTCGGGCCCGAGACCGAAATAGCCCGCGCCGATCGGATCGGCCATGGGCCGGAAGGAGCGCATCCAGCCCGATTCGGCCACCACGTCGGGCGGACCGTCCAGAAGCGACAGGCCGTGCAGGATCAGTTCGGGCGAAGCCGGCGCATAGCGCGGGCCGGAATCCTTTTCCGCTTCGACCGAGTAGGCCAGCCGCCCATCCTCGACGACGGCGACATGGCCGTCATGGCCCGGCTTGTAGGCGAGAATTCGCATGCCTTCTCCTAAGACGGTGGCAACGCCGCGTGATTTATCGTGTCACCGGCGCATTGGCTACCGCCCAAAAAGGCATAAAAGGGGCAGCAATGTCTGCATTGAAACGGATGATGCGCGCCCTGACCTGCAAATACCGCAGTGGAAATGGAATGGATGGATAAGTCCCTGCAGCCACCCAGCCCGCGACTCACCGCCGTCGCGCCTTTCTACGCGCTGCGGCACGGCGAAACGGAATGGAATCGGCAGGGCCGGTTTCAGGGCCATTGCGATATACCGATCAACGCGAGCGGGCGCCGCCAGGCGGCCGAGGCTGCCAAAACGCTCGCCGGTCTGCTTGCCGCCGACCGGGCCGCGCGCCGGCGCGTCGTCGTCCTGTCGTCGCCCTTGCGCCGGGCCGTCGAAACGGCCGAGGAGATCTGCCGCCAAACCGGTGTTCCTGCGGAGATGCTGCGCACAGACGAGCGGCTGCGTGAAATCGCGTTCGGAGCCTGGGAGGGGCTGACGACGCTGGAGGTCAAGGCGCGGTTTCCGCAGGAGCGCCGCGCGCGCAAGCAGGACCGCTGGGCCTTCGCGCCGCCTGGCGGCCAGAGCCATGCCGACGCGGCCGACGCCATGCGCGGCCTTCTGCGCGACCTGCCGTCCGACGGCCTGCCGATCCTGGTTACACATTCCGGCAATATTCGCACGCTCTATTACCTCCTGGCGGGATATGGGGGCAACGCTTCGGCCGTTCTGCCGGTTCCGCACGGCTCGGTCCTGGGCTGGGACGGACGGCGGCTCGAATGGATATCGCAATAAAGCCGGCCGCTGCATGCATCCCATTGCAAGCGAAAGGAGAATCCATGGCCGGAGAGCGGCGGGCCGGACATCGGCAAGACATATGGCGCAATGCACTGATTCCCCTTGTTGCCGCCTTGAGCGGCGCCATGTAACGTGACCGAAAAACACGGACAGGGAACACATTCAGGTGTCCATAGGGGAACGGGAGCGAGATGCAGCCGCGGCGCGGCGCGCCGCGCAGGCGCGCGACCTCCTGCGCCTCGAGGATCTGCATATCAATATCCGCCTTCAGCGCGGCAGCATCGACGTACTCAAGGGCGTGAGCTTTCGCATTCCCGCCGGCAAGACGGTTGCGCTGGTCGGCGAATCCGGTTCCGGCAAGACGATCGCCGCCCAGGCGATCCTGGGCATCCTGCCCAATGTCGCGAAAATCACTCGCGGCCGCATCCTGTTTCGTCCGCCCGATATGGATGGAGGCGAATTCGACCATGCCGCCGAACCGTCCGACGGGCCCTATATGCGGGCGATGCGCGGCGGCGCGATCTCGATGATCTTTCAAGAGCCGATGACCTCGTTGTCGCCGCTGCACCGCGTCGGGCATCAGGTCCAGGAAGCGCTGACGCTGCACCGGGCCAGCAGCGGACGCGAAGCCTATGAGGTGACCGTGGACATGCTGCGCATGGTCGGTTTCCCGGACCCGAAAAAGGCCTATGCCATGTACCCGATCGAGCTGTCGGGCGGCATGCGCCAAAGAGCGATGATCGCCATGGCGGCGATCTGCCACCCGGCACTGCTGATCGCCGACGAGCCGACCACGGCGCTCGACGTGACCATCCAGGCCCAGGTCCTGGCCCTGTTGAAGGACCTGCAGGAACATCTGTCGATGTCCCTGCTGCTGATCACGCATGATTTCGGCATCGTCGCCAATATGGCCGACGAAATCGTCGTTCTTTATCATGGCGAGGTCATGGAGGCGGGCAATCGCGAGGATATCTTCCGCCGCACCGGCCACGCCTACACCAAGGCCCTGATGCGGGCCGTGCCCAGCCTCGATCTGCAGCCCGGCGAGCGATTGCGCGGATTATGGGAGATCGACCGCCCGGTGCCCGACATGATGAAACGCCGTGCCGAGGCGAGGCCCCGGCCCGCCGGACCGATCCTGCGCGTCGAAGGGCTGACGAAGACATTCAACGTGCGCGGCAAGACACTGTTTTCGAAAGCAGGCAAACCGTTCACTGCGGTCGACGATGTCAGTTTCGACATCCGGCCGGGGGAGTGCTTCGGCATCGTCGGCGAAAGCGGGTCTGGCAAAACGACGCTGAGCAAGCTGATCCTGCGCGCCCTCGACCCTGATCGCGGCGCGATCTTGTTCGACGACGGCGAAGGCCTGCGCGATGTCGTGGAGTTCGATTCGAAGGAACTCTTCGACTATCGAAAGCGTGCCCAGATGGTCTTCCAGGACCCCTTCGGATCGCTCAATCCGCGCGCCACGGTGCTCAACATCCTGACCGAACCGCTCGAGATCCACGAGGCTTGCAGGGGTGCGCAAGCCCGCCAGATCGCCGAGGAGCTGGTGCGCCTGGTGGGGCTTCAGCCAACCAGCCTCAACCGCTTCCCACACAGTTTTTCCGGCGGTCAGCGCCAGCGCATCGGAATCGCAAGGGCGCTCGCCCTGTCGCCGAGCATACTGGTGTGTGACGAGCCGGTCTCGGCTCTCGACGTCTCGGTGCAGGCCCAGATCCTCAACCTGCTGAAGAAGCTGCAGGCCGAGCTCAAGCTGACCAGCATCTTCATCTCGCACAATCTGGCGGTGATCAAATATATGGCCGACCGCATCGCCGTCATGCGCCGCGGGCGCATCGTCGAACTGGCGACGGCCGCGGAACTGTTTTGCAACCCCAGCCATCCCTACACGCGGCAGCTTCTCGAGGCCGTGCCGCATGCCGATCTCGACCATCCGCTTCCCTTCGATCATTTCGATTTCAAGCGCGGCGAAGCCGTACCCGACCTTGAGCTGGGTTGGGATTCAATGTTCCGGACGCCGGGGGAAGGCTCCGACCGTCTCGCCCTGCGGCCCATATCTGATAGTCACTTCGTGCTGACGCGCCAGTCGGCAGAACTCAGGAGTCTCGCATCATGACCCGCCTTCGTCACCACTTCCCGCTCCGGTTCCTGGCGGTGTTCACGTGGCTCGCCTTTTCTGTTTCCGCGGTTTTCGCCGCCGAACCGCCGGACATCAGCGCCGCCGTCGAGAAGGGAGACCTGCCGACCATGGATCAGCGGCTGCCGGCAAACCCACGCGTCATCGACACGTCCAGTCTTGGGCGCTCGCCGGGCAGCTACGGCGGGGTGCTCGACATCTTGATGTCCAACCCCAAGGACATCCGCATGATGACGGTCTACAGCTATGCACGTCTCGTCGCCTTCGACCGGGACTACACGCTGGTGCCCGACATTCTCGAGGACTTCACGGTCGAGGATGACCGCATCTTCACCCTGACCTTGCGCGAGGGACACAAATGGTCGGACGGCGCACCCTTCACCGCCGAGGATTTCCGGTACTACTGGGAGGACGTCGCACTCAATGAAGAGTTGTCGCGCGGCGGACCGGGGCAAGAAATGGTCGTCGACGGCGAGTTGCCGAAATTCGAGGTGATCGACGAGAGAACGGTGCGTTACAGCTGGTCGAAGCCCAATCCGCTCTTCCTGCCCTCTCTCGCCGGCGCAAGCCCCAACTACATTTTCCTGCCGGCGCATTACATGCGCCAATTCCACAAGAAGTATGCCGATCCGGCGCAGCTTGAAAAAGAGGTCAAGCAGCGCGACATGCGCGACTGGGTTGCGCTGCACACAGTCCTGGCACGGCAATATCGGCCCGAAAACCCCGACCTGCCGACGCTCGAACCGTGGGCCAACACCACCCCGCCGCCCGCCGAGCAGTTCGTATTCAAGCGCAACCCCTTCTTCCACCGCGTCGACCAGAACGGCATGCAGCTGCCCTACATCGGCACGGTAAACATGCGCATCAGTTCCGAGGACCTGATCGCCGCCAAGACCGGCAGCGGCGACAGCGATCTGCAGGCGCGCTATCTGCGCTTCGACGACTACACCTTCCTCAAGAACGCCGAAAAGACGCACCCCATTCGCGTCGCATTGTGGAAGGAGGGCACCGGTTCGCGCCTCGCCCTGATCCCCAATTTGAACACGTCCGACGAAGGCTGGCGCAAGGTGCTGCAGGATCCGCGCGTGCGCAGAGCCTTGTCGCTTGCCATCAACAGGGCAGAGATCAACCAGCAGTTCTTTTTCGGCCTGGCCAAGGAAAGCGCCGACACGGTGCTGCCGGAATCGCCGCTCTACCGCCCGGAACTTTCCGCGGCCTATGCCAGCCACGACCCCGAAAAGGCAAATGCGCTGCTCGACGAGGCGGGCCTGAAACGTGGTCCCGACGGGATGCGGCGCTTGCCCGATGGACGCCCCGCGGAGATCATCGTGGAGTATTCCGGCGGCGGGGAGGACAGCGACATTCTCGAGCTCATCCAGGATCACTGGCGCGACGTTGGCATCAAGCTCTACCAGCGCGGCATCAGCCGGGATAACCTGCGCCGCCGCTTCCTGTCAGGCGAAACGGTGATGTCGGTGTGGAACGGCCTGACGGTCGGTCTGGCGACGCCCGATCTGTCGCCGGAGGAACTGGCCCCCGTCTCCTCGGTGCAAGGTCAGTGGCCGATCTGGGGACAACTCACCGAGACCATGGGCCAGGCCGGCGAGGAACCCGATTTGCCGGAGGTCAAGAAGCTCATGGATCTTTACAAGGCCTGGCGCACGTCGGCATCTGACGAGGAACGCACCCGCATCTGGAGCGAAATGCTTGCCATACATGCCGACCAGATCTTCACCATCGGCACGGTGAACGAAGTCATGCAGCCCGTGGTGCGACATGCCAAACTTCAAAACGTACCCGAAAGCGGAATCTATACTTTCCTGCCGACGGCCTATTTCGGCATCTACAGTATGGACACGTTCTGGTTTGCGCAAGGCGAGTGAGGCCGGATGCTGATCTACATCGTCAAGCGGCTCTTGACGGCCATTCCGACGCTGTTGCTGATCAGCCTGCTCGTCTTCTTCATCATCGAGTTGCCGCCGGGGGACTATTTCGAGAACTACATCGCCGAGCTTCAGGCGATGGGAGAAACGGTCGACCCGCATAAGATCGCCTATCTCAAGGCGGAATACGGCTTCGACCAGCCAATGATCGTGCGCTACCTGAACTGGGTCGGCGGCATGTTGCACGGAGATTTCGGCTATTCCTTCGAGTACGAGTTGCCCGTGACGGATGTCGTGGGCAACCGTCTCTTCCTCACCATCTTCGTTTCGCTCGTGACGATCATCTTTACCTGGCTGATCGCCTTTCCTATCGGCATCTATTCGGCCACCCACCAATATTCCTGGGGCGATTACGGGCTGACCTTCCTCGGGCTCCTGGGGCTGGCCACGCCCAACTTCCTGCTCGCGCTGATCCTTATGTACCTGGCCAATATCTGGTTCGGCACCTCGATCGGCCATCTCATGGATGCCCAATATCTCGACCAGCCGATGAGCTGGGCGAAATTCAGGTCGATCTCGGAGCACATGGTCATTCCGGTGATCGTGATCGGCACAGCCGGCACGGCCGGCATGATCCGCCGCCTCAGGGCCAACCTGCTCGACGAACTTCACAAGCAATATGTGATCACGGCCCGCGCCAAGGGCGTGCCGCCGTTTCGCGCGCTGGTCAAATATCCGCTGCGCATGTCGCTGAATTTCTTCATCGCCGACATCGGCAGCATTCTGCCGGCCGTCATATCGGGCGCCGAGGTCGTGGCGATCGTGCTGTCGCTGGAAACGACGGGGCCGCTCCTCATCCGCGCCCTGCAGAGCCAGGACATGTATCTGGCGGGCTCGTTCCTGATGTTCCTCGCCGCCCTCACGGTCGCCGGGGTGCTGATCTCCGACATCGCGCTGGCCATCCTCGATCCGCGCATCCGTCTTTCGGGAGGCGTGCGGCGATGAACTCTCCCCTGCCCGGCGATGGCGAGACGATCGGCCACTTCGTCTCGCCGGCGAAATTCGATCCGCAGGCGGTCGAGAAGCTGACGCCCGAGCAGGAAAAGATCTATCTCGCCTCACAATGGCGGTTGATGTGGTGGAAGTTCCGCGCCCATCGCGTCGCTGTCTATTCGGCTGTCCTTCTCGGCCTGCTCTATCTGTCCATACCCTTCGCCGAGTTCCTGGCGCCATACGGGCTCAACCAGCGCTTCGTCGATCAGATCTATGCGCCGCCGCAATCGGTCCACCTGTTTCACGAGGGTCGCTTCGTCGGCCCGTTTGTCTACGCACGCAGCTACACCCTCAACATGGAGACGCTGCAGCGCGAGTATCAGGTCGACACGACCTCGATTCACCGCATCGGCCTGTTCTGCAAGGGAGAGCCTTATCGCCTTCTCGGCCTTGTCGAGAGCAACAGGCACCTGTTTTGCGCCAGGGACGACGGCACGGCCTTCCTGCTGGGAACCGACCGGCTGGGCCGCGACATGCTTTCGCGCATCATTTACGGCACCCGCATATCGCTCACCATCGGCCTGATGGGCATCCTGATCAGCTTCGTTCTGGGTATTTCGATCGGTGGCGCGGCCGGCTATTTCGGCGGCTGGGTCGACAATGTCGCCCAGCGCATCATCGAGGTGCTGCAAAGCCTGCCGAGCATTCCGCTGTGGCTGGCGCTGGCGGCGATCATGCCGGTGACGTGGAGCCCGCTCGTCGTCTATTTCGGCATCACCATCATTCTCGGCCTTATCGATTGGACGGGGCTGGCCCGCGCCGTGCGTTCCAAGCTTCTTGCGCTGCGAGAGGAAGATTATGTGCGCGCCGCCGAGCTGATGGGCGCCCGCCCGCCGCGCATCATCTTCCGCCACCTGATCCCCGGTTTCATGAGCCACCTGATCGCCTCGGCGACGATCACCATTCCCTCGATGATCCTGGGCGAGACGGCGCTGAGCTTTCTCGGGCTCGGCCTGCGCCCGCCGATCACGAGTTGGGGCGTTTTGCTCAATGAAGCGCAGAACATCAACGCCGTGGCGCTTTACCCCTGGCTGATCATCCCGGTGGTGCCGGTCGTGCTTGTCATCCTGGCATTCAACTTCATGGGCGACGGCCTGCGCGACGCGGCCGACCCTTATCGCTGAGCCGCTGCCTTCGGCATGTCGCCGCGATCGGACGATCCGACATGGCGCACGCCGGACCGCTCGAACAGGTCGATCAGGGCGCCGATCGTGGCGTGGTGATCGAAATCGGACCGAACCCGGTGCTCGCCCGCCGCGCCTTGCCGCGACCGCAATTCCGGGTCACGCACCGCGCGTTCCATGGCTGCCGCAAGCTGGTCGGGCCGCTCCGGCTCGATGAGAATGCCGTTCTCGCCGTCGCGGATCAGTTCGGGTATGCCCGAAATGTCGGTCGAGATGCACATCAGCCCCTGGCTCTGGGCCTCTACGAGCACATTGGGCAGCCCGTCGCGGTCGCCGTTGCCGGAGATGCGGCAGGGCAGCACGAAAAGGTCCGACGCCCGGTAGGCTTCGAGCACCTGTTGTTGTGCGGCGCCACCGGCAAAGACGACCTTGCCGGCAAGCCCGACGCGCTCGGCCTGCGCCTTCAATTCGTCCTCCAGATCACCCCCGCCGATATGCGTCCAGCGCCATGAAAGATCGCCCGGCAGCCGCGCCAGCGCCTCCAGAAGCGTATCGAAACCCTTCTTGTGCACGGCCCGTCCGACCGACAGCAGGCGTACGGGTTCGCCTGGAGCACTCCCGTCCCTTGCGCCGGGCGTGCGCTCGGCATGGCCGAACCGGTCGAGATCGAGACCGTGATAGACCAGGCTCACCCTGGAAGGGTCTGCGGCCAATGCCTTGAGATGATCGCAGCCGCCGGCCGTGCAGGTGACGACCCAGCGCGCCGAGGCCATCTTTTCCGACAATTCCCAGTCGGGCGATGTCCAGATGTCCTTGGCATGCGCCGATGCGCTCCACGGTGCGCCCAGCATATCGCCGGCATAGCGCGCGACCGAGGACGGGGTGTGGATGAAATGGCTGTAGATCCATGTCGCATCGGCCGGAAACTCCGCCGCCAGCACCAGCGCCTGGCCGAAACGGCGGCCGCGATTCGGCGTGAAATCGCGCTTGAGATCGGCCAGCCAGTGCCGCCACGCCTTTGCGTATCCCGGCAGGCGACGTGCCTTCAGCCATGCTTTCAGGACGCGCAACGGTTCCTGGTAGAGATATTCCGGCAGGTATGTGACCGGCGCCTTGATCTCGTCATGCACGGGATGGCGCTTCTTCGAGGTGGGATGACGCAGCGACACCAGCGACAGCCGGAAGCCTGCCTGCTCCAGCGCATGGATTTCCTGGGCGATGAAGGTTTCCGACAGGCGCGGATACCCCTTCAGAACGACGACGACATGGTCCGCCGCCGCCTGCCCGCCTGCAACGGGTCCGCTCATGCGGCCACTCCCACGCGCAGCGCCTGCACGCGCTCGCTGATGCGCTCCAGCCCGTCGAGCTGCGGAACGACATCGGCCATGGAAGGCGGTTCGGCCTGGAGCGCCTGTTCCATGGCCTCAACGAAGCGCTCGCCGTCGCGGGCCTCGTCTGCATCGATCATGCGCGCCCAGCCGAGCTCGCCGGCCCGCATCGCCCTGATCGCCTGCTCGCGCCTGGGATGGGTGCGCGGCACGAAGAGCGCCCGTTTGTCGGCCGACAGCACCTCGCAAAAGGTGTTGTAGCCGCACATGCCGACGACCAGACGGGCATCGGCGAGCACCAGATCGTGGTCGGCCTGGAAGTCGAGCAGCGTGACATTGTCGAGCGTGGCCGCCCGCTCGTGCAGTTCGCGCCGTTCCGCCTCGCTCATGAAGGCGCCCAGCGCCAGAACGAAACCGTATCTGCGCCCTCGCGCGGTTGCGGCCGCCGAACAGGCGGCGGCCATGAGCCCGAAACCGTCGCCCCCGCCGCCGCTCGTGACCAGTATGGCCTGGCTGGCCAGCGGCACCGGGTTTTCGCCACCATTCGTGTCGCGGCGCAGGAAGCCCGTGAAGTGGACACGCCGGCGCACCCTGTCTGACAGTTCGACTGCCGACAGCGGATCGTTGAAATGTTCCGGGCCGTAGATCCAGATCTCGTCATAGAGACGCTCGAGATACGGCATCACCCCTTTGCGCTGCCATTCGCCGCTCAGGACGTCCGGCGCATCGAGCACCTCGCGCAAGCCCAGAACAGCCTTGCCGCCGCGCTGCCTGTGCCGCTCCAGCGTCGGCAGGAACTCGCGATGCAGGCCCAGCGGTTCCTTGTCGACGATGAGAAGATCGGGCACGAACGCCTCGTAAAGCGCGGCGATCTTTTCCATCCGCGCGTCGATGACCTGATCGATCGAGAGCACGCCGTCGGCCGAACGGTAGGAGCCGTCCGGCTGCTTGCGCACCGCCGGGATCTGGCACACACGCACCCTTCGCGAATAGGTGTAGGCGCTGCCGAGCGGCGAGCCCGACACGATGACGATCTCGGCCGCCGGATCGCTTTCGGCGATGTGGTTGGCGATCGTGCGGGCACGGCGCAGATGCCCGAGGCCGAACGTATCATGGCTGTAGATGAGAATTTTCATGCACGGCACGGCAGAGCTGTGGTTGAACGGGTACGGCGAGGACGACCTCTACACGATTTGGCGGTCATTTCCAGTATCGAGCGCCTTCGGCCGTCGGGCGACATGGTATGCATTGCCTCATGGCGCATCGTCGGACTGCAGGAACGCCTCGATCTCGGCAAGCAGCCACTGCCTGAATTGCGCCACCGACCCCTCGACGGGCTTCGATCGCGGCGTCACCAGATAATAGGAGCTCCGGCTGCGGATGGGATGGTCGACCGCCTTGACCAACTGGCCGGCTTCGAGCTCCTGGCGCACCAGGAAGAGCGGCAGGAGCGCCACGCCGATCCCGGCAATCGCCGCCTGGGCCACGGCGGCAAACTGGTCGAAGCGCATTCCCTGCGCCGGCGGCGGCGCAAGCCCGAGGCTGTCGAACCAATGCTCCCAGGCGCCGGGCCGCGAGGCCATGTGCAACAGCGGCAACCGCCCGAGATCGGCCGCGCCGCCGATGGCGTGATCGCCGAGAAAGGCCGGACTGCACAGGGGCGCGACCGTCTCGTGCATGAGCAGCATGCACTCCGCTCCGGGCCAATCGGACGCGCCGATATGGATGGCGGCGTCAATGCCCTCGACAGCGAAGTCGAACTGGCCGATCCTGTTGACGAAATTCAGGGTGATCTCGGGATGGCGGTCGAGAAAGCCGCGCATGCGCGGCATCAGCCATCGCGTGCCGAAGGTCGGCGTGACGGCGAGGTTCAAGGTGTTGCCATGCCGTTTCGTCATGACGTCGAGCGATGCGGTGCGGATGATCGACAACGCCTCGGTGATCCGCCGCGCATAGGCTGCACCCTCCGCCGTCAAGGCGACGCCGCGCCTGCCGCGCGCGAACAGGGGCCTCCCCAGCAGGGTCTCGAGCGCGACGATCTGGCGGCTGATCGCGCCTTGCGTCAAGGAGAGCTCATGCGCCGCGGCAGTGAAGCTGCCCAGTCGCGCCACGGCCTCGAAGGCAGCGAGCGCGCTGGTGGACGGCAGGAGGCGGCGCGGAAGAGATTTCATGCAAGGATTACTAAAGCTCATGGAAGAGTGAGTAAACGTTGCTTGCGATACAGCACCGGCATCCGCTAGTGGAACGAATTTGACATTCGATACCCACTCGATGTCGACCCCGAGATCGAATGTCAAATTCAAAAGTTCCACTAGAATCATATACTTGCTAGTGGTTCTTTTGTTTCCAACATTTGCCCTCAGGGCCGATACAAATGGGATGCAAATGATGGAAACGAACCACTAGATGCCGCCAGCTTATAGAGAGAGAACCGCCATGACCAAACCGGCCCCTTTTGTCTGGAACGATCCGTTCCTCATCGAAGACCAGCTTTCCGAAGACGAGCGCATGATCCGCGACGGTGCGGCCGCCTTCGCTTCCGACAAGCTCGCTCCGCGCATCCAGGAAGCCTATATGGAGGAAAAGACTGACCCGGCGATCTTTGCCGAGATGGGCGCGGCCGGCCTCCTCGGCATCACGGTCCCGGAGGAATATGGCGGGCTCGGCGCCAATTACGTCACCTATGGGCTGGTTGCGCGCGAGGTCGAGCGCATCGATTCAGGCTACCGCTCGATGATGAGCGTGCAGTCGTCGCTCGTCATGTACCCGATCCAGGCCTATGGCTCGGAAGAGCAGCGGAAGAAATATCTGCCCAAGCTCGCATCCGGCGAATGGATCGGCTGTTTCGGCCTGACGGAGCCCGATGCGGGCTCCGATCCCGGCGGCATGAAGACACGGGCCGACAAGATCGACGGCGGCTATCGCCTCAGCGGATCCAAGATGTGGATCTCCAACGCCCCGATCGCCGACGTCTTCGTCGTCTGGGCGAAATCGGCGGCCCATGATGGCCAGATTCGCGGCTTCGTGCTGGAAAAGGGCATGAAGGGCCTGTCGGCGCCCAAGATCGGCGGCAAGCTTTCGCTGCGCGCCTCGATCACCGGCGAAGTGGTCATGGACGGCGTGGAAGTCGGCGAAGACGCGCTGTTGCCCAACGTGTCCGGCCTCAAGGGTCCGTTCGGCTGCTTGAACCGCGCCCGCTACGGCATTTCATGGGGCGCGATGGGCGCGGCGGAGGATTGCTGGTTCCGCGCCCGCCAGTACGGACTCGAGCGAAAGCAGTTCGGCAAGCCGCTTGCGGCCACGCAGCTCTATCAGAAGAAGCTCGCCGACATGCAGACCGAGATTGCGCTCGGCCTGCAGGGCTCGTTGCGCGTCGGCCGACTGTTCGACGAAGGCAAGATGGCGCCGGAAATGATCTCGATCGTAAAGCGCAACAATTGCGGCAAGGCGCTCGACATCGCGCGCCAGGCCCGCGACATGCATGGCGGCAACGGCATCCAGATCGAATATCACGTCATGCGCCACGCGCAGAATCTGGAAACGGTCAACACCTATGAGGGCGCGCATGACGTGCATGCGCTGATCCTCGGTCGGGCACAAACGGACATTCAGGCCTTTTTCTGATTTGACCGCCGCGCTAGCGCGCATATCTTTGCTTCAAACGAAAACGTTTGAAGCAAAGATATGCGCGCCAGATCAATATGCTGGAGCATGTACCTTTCGCTCAAACGTCACCGTTTGAGCGGGACATGCTCTGGTCCTCACACCAACGCCGCCCCGACCGGTGGCGTTGGCGTGCAGGACAACCTCTGCCGGCCTCCGTCTATCGAATGATCCACGATTCCAAAGTATCGGTCTCAACCTGCAATCGGCGCTTTCGATTTCGCCCGGGTGTGATAAGTTGAATATCGACAGGAGAGTTCGAATTGCGGGTGGCGGCTCCTGTCCATTTCGTTGGGGAGACGCCCGCATGTGCTATATGTCACGACAAACGTCCCTGGGCCCGAAACAGTTCGAGCAATTGCAGGAAATTTATCGCGCCGCCTGCCGCGTGCGATCGCAATTGCCGGAATCGCACCCGGCAAGCGTGACGGCGACGCGCCTGATCGCGGCATTCACCGGCCAGGACGCCGAGCAGCAAGGCGCACGTGAGGCGTGGCTCAGAGAGGTGCGGCCGGCCGGCCACGCATAGACCGCCCGACCAAGCAGCCACAATCAAAGACTTGTTCAGCCCTGTCGCAGTTGCGGTGGATGGCGGGAACCCGGCACGCTTTCCTGTGTCGGCACCGTGAATTGACCGCACCCGACCTTGCTCGCGCAACAGCCCTCCCTTCGTTTCATGCGACCCCATGTCGTTCGTCGACCCCGGCGCGTTGAAATCCCTGCCCGCACCGCGCGCAGACCCTACGTCGATTGGATAGGGTGCCTACGCCAATAGGCGAGTATTTACGCAGTATTCCACAAAATATTCGGCTCTTCTTGACTTATGTTAAAGACGTCACAGAGCCATCACATAGTGTTAATGCAGTTTCATGCTTCGAGACCATATTGGGTGGCGGACGGATCGGAGGGCGCATTCCAGTTCTCTTCGGCTGCCGGCGGGGCCAGAACCAGAACGTTCGAGAAGAATGCAATGCGATCATTCCGACTATCGGGGCTTGAACGATCGCCAATCGGCGCTCAGCAGGCAAAAGGTGGAAATCTCCATGCAACCCATGACAGGACAACCGGACGCACACACTGCATCACGCAATCTGGACGACGGCGACCGAACCGCGGCACCTGCCCACGACGACCGGGCGCGCTGCGAGGCCGAATGCACCCTGCTGCTCATCGACGAACGGGCGCTTGACCGGGAATGCCTGGCCAGGGCGATTGCCGGACACAATCTGAAGATGAACGTCGTCGCGCTCGGATCGATCGACGAATGGTGCCAGGAGGAGGAACTGCACGCCCCGCTTGGCGCGGTTCTGGTCAATCTCGGAGCCCGGCAACTGGCCGACGGCAAAGCCAGCGAGGAGATCGGGCAGCTTGCTGCAAGGCTTCGGCCGGTGCCCGTGGTCGTCCTGGCCGACAATGACGATCTTGGCCAGATCCTGATGGCACTGGAAAGCGGTGTGCGGGGCTATATTCCAAGTTCGGTGGGTGTCGGCGTGTGCGCCGAGGCGGTTGCACTGGCCATGGCCGGCGGCATCTTCGTTCCCGCCAGCAGCGTGATGTCGGTGCGCCACCTTATCGGCGGCAAGTCCCAGGCGGACCGTTCCATGCAGGAGATTTTCACCCATCGCCAGGCCGAAGTGGCCGACGCGCTGCGCCGCGGCAAGGCGAACAAGATCATCGCCTATGAGTTGAACATGTGCGAGAGCACAGTGAAGGTTCACGTGCGCAACATCATGAAGAAGCTGAAGGCGACGAACCGCACGGAAGTGGCCTACAAGGTAAACGACCTGTATCGCAACGGCGGAACCATCGCCGCAAGCGCCTAGTGGTTCGTTTCCAACATTTGTATCCCATTTGTATTGGCCCTGAGGGAAAATGTTGGCAACAAAAGAACCACTATCAAGACTATGATACTAGTGGAATTTTTGAATTTGACATTCGATCTCTGGGGCGACATCGAGTTGGTATCGAATGTCAAATTCGTTCCACTAGCGCGCGTTCGCTTCGAACGGAAGCGTTTGAAGCAAAGATATGCGCGCCAGATCAATATGCTGGAACATGTACCTTTCGCTCAAACGATTCCGTTTGAGCGGGACATGTTCTAAGTCATTGAAAAGATTGGTGGGTGATGTAGGGATCGAACCTACGACCCGCTGATTAAGAGTCAGCTGCTCTACCAACTGAGCTAATCACCCACGGGCCCGTGCGCCGAATTTCGCTCGGGAACGGCGGGTCTATAGCGGCTGAGTGCCGCTCATGCAAGCCTTTCGGAGCAAACTTCTCCGCCTTTCTGTCAGGCCATGTGCAAACCGGCGCCGGCACCCGCCTCACAGCCCGCGCTCGCCTCACGGCCCGCCCTCGCCTCACGGATTGTCGAAATGCCAGGCGACGAGCGGGCGCATATGCGCCATGAGGCCGTCCGGCAGGTCATTCGGCGTGCGAATGATGACCGGACCCTCGATCTCCGGGTCGGATTCGGATGCGACGAAGGCGCGGATGCGCCCGGCGATCGATTCGGCGTCCTCGGCCAGATGATAGCGGCGGAAAAGCACCGTGCCGGTTTCGTCCGAATAGGCATGAAGGCGATTTTCCCGTTCGCCGCGCGTTATGTCGAGGCCGGTTTCCTCGCGCACTTCGCGCGCCATGTTGAAATCGGCATCGGCGACCGCGCCGGAGAAATCGGCCTCCTCGAAGGAGCCGGCGGCGAAATAGACGCGCCCGGCATTGGCCGTGTGGGCACCCATGCGCACGGCGACCAGGGCGCCGTCTGCGGCGGCCAGCATGGCGTGCGCATAGGTGTGCTCGGCCGAGGCGACAGGCTTGACGCTGCGCCAATGCAGAAAGGTTGCATAGCGCACCAGATGGCAGCGTCCCTCGATGCGGCCGGCGCGGTAGGAAAGCTGCGCCAGCAGCACGACCTTGCCGTCGAAGAGCGCCGGATTGGCCGCCTTCTCGCGGCGCCAATTGGCCTCGATGGCAGCACGGTTCGCCGTTTCGAAGGGATGCGGGCCCGGATCGAGCCGGACCCCGACCTCATCCACGGGCAGGATCACATTGCGCGGTATGTCAAAAGTCATGAAGGAAAAAGCCAACTACAAGAGGTCAACGGTGAGCGCGACCGGGCAATGGTCCGACGCCTTGGGTCGGTCCCAGCCGATGCGGGGAAAGCGCTCGACCTCCTGGCCCGGCGGGAAAAGCGTGCGGAAGGGCTGCCCGTTTCGGACGATGTCGGGCGTGGCCAGCGCATTGGTGCGGGCAAGCGCCGGCGAAAGGAGGATATAGTCGAGCTGGCACAGATGCCGCTCCTGCGGGCCGCGGGTGTGGTAGAGCGTCCACCGGTCGAGTTCGGGCCGGCGTTCGACCGCGTTGACGGCAAATCCGCCCTTCGTCAGTACGTCGACGCTCGAGCCGTTCTCCCGTACGGGGCTGAACTGGTAGCCCGAGACGGCGTCGCCGGTGATGACGACACGCTCGGCATAGTCATTGAGATCGCCGCAGATCGCCCAGCGCTTGTCGCCAGCGCGGGCGCCGAAGCGATCCGTGATGATCCGCCTGACCGCCTTCGCCTCGGCCATGCGTACCGGCATCGTCGCGGTGCGGCCGTCCATACCGTTGCGCGCACCGCCCATCGACTTGAAATGCAGGCAGTAGAGGGTGAAGCGCTTGCCGCCGATCTTCAGGTCGATCTCCAGGCAGTCGCGGCGGAAAATGCGCTCGAATGGCTCGATGCCGAGTTCGGCAAGCACTGGCGAATGCAGTGCGAATTCCTCATAGGTGACATGGGCGTGGCTGACCATGCGGACGAACTCGATCGGCTCGCCATGCGCCGTCTCGTCGCGCAGCATCACCGCAACGTCGATGCCGCGGCTGTCATTGCCCGGCGTCATGTGCTTGTGCCGGTAGCCGGCACCGATCATCTTGAACAGGTAGCCATACTCGAACGCCTTGAGCGCCTCGATATTGTCGACCTCCTGCAGGCACAGTATGTCGGCCCGCGTGGCCGCAATCGCCAGCGCCGAAAGCTGCCGCGTGTCGTCCGTATGGGCAATCGTGCGCGCCCGTTCGATCTCGCGATATTCCGCCTCGTTCCTGATGTCGAAAAGGGCGAGAGCGCGATCCTGCTGCAGTTCGTTCCGGTAGCCGGAAAAATCGAACCGGTTCATCAGGTTCTCGACATTGAAGGTGGCGATGCGAACGGACATGGTCGCCATGTTTGCCCGTCCGCGCACTGCAGGACAAGTCCGGCCGTTGCGAATTGATGCGACACTCCGGCGCCCGCCACAGGCCGCATCTGGACGTGATTGGCGTTTGAAGGCAGGGTGTCGATGGACGGGCGCATCGAAGGAAGGAACGGTTTCGTGGTCCCAAGCCCGATCCACCGCCTGATTGCCGACGCTGTCGTGACGATGCTGCTTGCCGGGCTCCTTGCCGGCGTTGCGCAGGCCCAGGGTATTTCCAGCCCGCGCGTCGGCGTTGGCGGCGGCGCACCGCGCAGCGGAGGCGTGTTCCGTTCACCGACCGTGATGCCGGGCTGCGTCGACTTCGACTGTTCGCCGCAGCGCAATCTTTACGGCCCCCGTGTCCCCGATGTCAGGCGGGTCCCCGAAGCCAGGCCGGGAGACCGCACGCCGCTTGGCCGCTACGAATATCGCCAGCCTCCGGGCTATGTCGACCGCAACGTTCGCGCGCCACGGCCGCCTTCGGGCAGTGGTGAGGTCATGCGCGACCGGCGCGGGGCAGTCCGGCTGCCCTCGGAGCATTTCGACTGGTGCAATGAGCGCTACCGCAGCTACCGGGCGAACGACAACACGTTTCAGCCCTATCAGGGACCGCGCCGGCCTTGCCGCTCACCCTATCAATGAGCGGGGCGTGAAACGCAGCCCGATCGGTCACACCTTTCCGTGCTGAAGACTTGCACAACAATAGTGGCTGGCCGATCCGCCCCACGCGCCGGACCGGCCAGCCTCCCGCTTTCGCGGGCTTCGCATCGACCCGAGAGCTGCCCCCCAAAATGGCTCTCAAGGGCGCGATGCGGAAGACGAGGCCGATTCAGGGCGCTTCTTCGATCAACTCGACACCGACGTCGCCATCGCTGCGCCAGCGGACTTCGGCAAGCCGCGTACGCGCGTCGCCCGGCACATCCAGCACGAAGCGTGGCGGCAGGCCGAGCGCGTCGCCGAAGCTCAGCCTTGCACCCGAAGGCGACTGGCTGCGTATGACGCCTTCGAAGGCGCCATAGCCGCGATTGAAGCTTATGGTTGCATTTTTGAGCACACGCCGACGCGGTTCCTTGCGCCGTTCGGTATCGATCTTCGACGTCAACTCGACGACAGTGTCGTTCATGTCGTTCACGTATGGCCCTCCTGCCTGGGGCCGCTTCATCGGTGAAACGGATCCCGCTTCCTGGAATTGCTCCAGTTCGCCCGATGCCTCGCAAATGCCATGCCAGATTGAACTGTGCCGCAATGGGACAACCGTCGAGCGGCAAGGGTCTGCGTCGGAAAACCCCACAAGCCTCTTGACCTCAACCAAGGTCGAGGCTGCAGGGTCGCGCCATGACCAGCCCGCCGCCATTGCGGCGGCACGCAATCAAGGAGAAAGCAATGAGCACAGGCAACGGTTCAGGCGGCAATCGGCGTCACGTCTACCGCGTCGACAAATTCATCGTTCCGCAAGACGCGCGAGAGACGTTTCTCGACAGGGTCGGGACGACGCACGACATCCTGCGCCGCCAGGACGGTTTCGTGCAGGATTTCATTTTGGAACAGGATTCGGGACCGGGGCGCTACAACTTCGTTACCTTGGTCGAATGGGAGAGCGAGGCTGACGTTGAAAACGCGGCCGCGCAAGTGGCCAGAGCGCACGCCGAGACGAGATTTGACCGCAAGGCGATGATGGATCGGCTGGGCATTGTCGCCGACATCGCCAACTACGGGCAGTTGGCGTCCGTCGCGGCCCAACGCGACGAGCACGCATTCGCTTCAAACGGAAACGTTTGAAGCGAAGATATGCGCGCCAGATCAATATGTTGGAACATGTACCTTTCGCTCAAACGATACCGTTTGAGCGAAAGGTACATGTTCTAAAAAAGGCGCGGCGAAGCCCCTGCTCCGCCGCGCCTCTCAACCCAGATTGGCCGCCTGGGATTTAGTTTTTCGCCTTGTCGACCAGCTTGTTGGTCGAGATCCAGGGCATCATGGCGCGCAGCTTCTCGCCCACTTCCTCGATCTGGTGGGAATCGTTGAGCCGGCGCGTCGCCTTGAAGCGCGCCGCGCCCGAATGCCATTCCTGCATCCAATCGGAGGTGAACTTGCCGCTCTGAATGTCTTTCAGCACCCGCTTCATCTCCGCTTTCGTCTCGTCGGTGATGATGCGCGGTCCGGAGACATATTCGCCCCACTCGGCGGTGTTGGAGATCGAGTAGTTCATGTTGGCGATGCCGCCCTCATAGATGAGGTCGACGATCAGCTTGACCTCGTGCAGGCACTCGAAATAGGCCATTTCCGGTGCGTAGCCGGCCTCCACCAGCGTTTCGAAGCCGGCGCGGATGAGTTCGACAAGGCCGCCGCACAGGACCACCTGCTCGCCGAACAGGTCGGTTTCGCATTCCTCGCGGAAATTGGTCTCGATGATGCCCGAACGGCCGCCGCCGACGCCGCAGGCGTAGGAGAGCGCCAGATCCAGCGCATTGCCGGACGGATCCTGGTGCACTGCAACGAGACACGGCACGCCGCCGCCCTTTTCATATTCGCCGCGCACGGTGTGGCCGGGGCCCTTGGGCGCGACCATCAGCACGTCGACGCTGGCCTTCGGCTCGATCAGGCCGAAATGGACATTGAGGCCGTGGGCGAAGGCAATCGCCGCGCCGTCGCGGATATTGGGTGCAATCTCGCTCTTGTAGATGCCGGCCTGAAGCTCGTCGGGCGTCGCCATCATCATCAGGTCCGCCCAGCCGGCGGCCTCGGCCACCGTCATCACCTTGAAACCGTCGCTCTCGGCCTTCTTGGCGGAGCCCGAACCGGCGCGCAGCGCCACGGCCACGTCCTTGCAGCCCGAATCCTTGAGATTCAGCGCATGCGCCCTGCCCTGGCTGCCATAACCGATGATGGCGACCTTCCTGGACTTGATGAGATTGAGATCGGCGTCGCGATCGTAATAGACACGCATGTTTACGTTTCCTTCCTTGAGTTTGAACTGAACTGATCTGAATGCTCCGGTCCGGCTTCCGCGCCGGTCGCGTAGAGAGCCAGGAACTGCTCGGCCGCCTGCACCGCATCGCGCCTGATGTCCGCCTCCGACAACTCCAGCCGGTCCCCCAGCAGGAGACGGATCTGGACGTCGCGGCCGATCAGGCCGAAGAACGTGCGAAAGGCTTCTTCCGCATCGTCGAATGCCAGCAGGCCGGCCGCACG
The DNA here is from genome assembly GCF_009749525.1 of Mesorhizobium xinjiangense. Taxonomy (GTDB): domain Bacteria; phylum Pseudomonadota; class Alphaproteobacteria; order Rhizobiales; family Rhizobiaceae; genus Mangrovimarina; species Mangrovimarina xinjiangensis. The sequence goes on from NZ_WOAC01000006.1 coordinate 30,310, forward strand.
CCCGTCCTCCAACAGAGGTTTCAGACGCTCCCCGATCGCAAACCGGCCATTGGCAAGAACGATGCGCCCGAGATTGCTCTTGACGGATGCGGCATGGGCGATGGCCACCCGGTTGAGCGCTATCGACGTTTTGGACGAAATGACCCTGAGCCAGCTCGCGCCGAAGCGTTCGAGGCTTTCGCGCAAGGCCGCCGCATCGAGTTTCTGCCGGTCATAGGTGCCCGCGCGGACCTTTGAGGCCTGCCATTGCACCGTCGCCGTGAGAAGCCCGTCCCGATCGCCAAACCATTTGTAGAGCGTTTCCTTGGAGCAGTTCGCCCGCCGCGCCACGGCAGTCATCGTCAGCGCATCGCCCCCTTGGACGAGCAGGTCGAGCACGGCGTCGAGCACATCCTGCTGACGCTGTGTCGGCTGTTCCGTGTTCTCGGCGGCACTTGAATCCAATTCCGCGACCTTTCAGCACTGACTTGCGATCCCGACGACTGCAGGTTTCTCCGACGCGACCATGCGGCACGACCGGGATCGTGAGGCTTCCAGTACCGTACCGTACGTTACGGCTCGCTTCTATCGCGCAATGAGTGCTTCCGCAAGACCTCCATTTCAGTCTGCGGATCGAACCGGAAATATTTCGCCCTACGAGCCGAGCGCCTTGAGGAAGCGTCCCACTGTCCCGGCCATGCCGTATTGCAGCGCGTCGGCCGTCAGCCCGTGGCCGATCGACACCTCCTGCAGCGTCGGGACGGCTTTCACCAGGGCCGGAAGATTGGCCACCGTCAGGTCGTGGCCGGCATTGATGCCAAGCCCCGCCTGATTGGCCAGGATCGCCGTATTCTTCAGCTTCTCCAATTCCTTGGCCGCGGTTTGCGCATCACCGTAGCAGGCGCCATAGGGCCCGGTATAAAACTCCACCCGCTCGGCGCCCGTCGACCTGGCTGCGGCGACCTGGGCCTCAGACGCGTCGGGGTCGCAAAACAGCGAGACCCTGGTCCCGCTCTTCTTCAGCCTGGCCACGATGGCGCGCAGGATCTCGCCATTGGCGACGAAATCCCAGCCATGATCGGAGGTCGGCTGCTCGGGATCGTCCGGCACCAGCGTCACTTGTTCCGGCTCTGACGCTTCGGCGAGTTCCAGGAAATCCTGGGTCGGATAGCCCTCGATATTGAACTCGGCGTCCGGAAACTCGTCGTCGATCAGGGCGCGGATTTCCGGCAGGTCGGTGAAGCGCACATGGCGCTGGTCGGGACGCGGGTGCACGGTCAGCCCCCCTGCGCCCGCCTGCAGCGCAATGCGCCCGAGGCCGGTCACGCTCGGCCAGGGCAGGTCGCGGCGGTTCCTCAAAAGGGCGGTCGCATTCAGATTGACGGAGAGCTTGGCGGACATGGCTTGACCTGTTTTCAGCATCGGCTGCAAACGAGGTATAATGCAAATTCACGCAACCGACAGGGCCAAACTTCGTTCACCCGGTGGACAAGCCGCCGATCACAATTGCAACGGGAAACCGCCATGCTGGTCAACGAGAACCCGCCCAACATCCGCCGTATCGAGACCGACCGCGAGGATGCCTACGCCTTCGAGATCACCGGCCACATCACGGCAGCCGATATGGAAAACATGTACGGCCTGCTCGAAGGGGCCTACGAATTGCACGACAAGATCGACCTTCTGGTGCTGGTCCACAATTACGAAGGTTTCGACTGGGCGGCCGCCCTCAAGGAGCCCACCATGGTCGGCAAGACCCACGCGCTGAAGCACATCCGCAAATATGCCGTCGTCGGCGGTCCGGGCTGGATGCGTGCCATGCTCGCCCTGTTCAAGCCCTTCATGTCGATGGAGATGGAGCATTTCGAGGCCGGCAAAGCCGACGAGGCGTGGCAATGGTTGGGCGCGAAGCCGAAACCCGCCAAGGTCTGACGGGCCCGCAGCGAGGGAGCGATCAGAAATAGGTCATTGAACGAAAAGCGATCTTGTTTCAGCGGACGATCGTCAACCGTTCCGCCGCCCGCGTGATGGCTGTGTAGAGCCAGCGCTGGCGCGTATCGCGGAAAGCGTAGCTCTCGTCGAACAGAACGACATTGTTCCATTGCGAGCCCTGCGCCTTGTGCACGGTGAGCGCATAGCCGTAATCGAAATCGTCGAAGCGCCGCTTCTGCTGCCAGGGAATGTCGGCCTCCGGGTTCTCGAAGGCCGCCTTCAACAGCTTGATCTTGGCCACGCCGCGGTCGGGATCGTCCTCTTCCGGCGAGACCAAGAGGTTGATGCCGGGCTTCACCGTCTCGCGCGACGAGGTCATGACCTTCCACAGCGAGCCGTTGAGCAGACCCTTGTTGGGATCGTTCCTCAAGCAGACGAGCTTGTCGCCCGCTTGCGGATAGTCCGCGTCAAAGCCCTTCAGTTCACGCAGACGCTTGTTGTAGCGCCGCCGCGTGCGGTTGATGCCGACCAGCACCTGATCGGCGTCGAGCACCAGTTCCTGCGTCACCTCGTTGCGGCCGATCACCTGCGCCGCGCCGAAATCGCCATGCATGAATTCGCGACCCTCGCGCACGTCGAGCGCAAGCTGGATGATCGGATTGTCGCGCGCCTGGCGGTGAATCTCGGTCAAGAGGTAGTCGGGTTCGTGCTCGGTGAAGAAGCCGCCGCCGGAGATCGGCGGAAGCTGCGCCGGATCGCCCAGCACGAGGATCGGCGTGCCGAACGACATCAAGTCGCGTCCGAGTTCTTCGTCGACCATCGAGCATTCGTCGATCACGACCAGCTTGGCCTTGGCGATCGGGCTTTGCCGGTTGAGCGAGAAGGTCGGCGAAACCGACGTCTTGCCGGTCGTCTCGTCCTCCACCGTCTCCTCGCCGCGCGGCCGGTAGATCAGCGAATGGATGGTGCGCGCATTGGTGGCGCCCTTGGAGCGCAGGACCTGCGCCGCCTTGCCCGTGAAAGCGGCGAACTGCACGGTGCCGTCGACATGCTCGGCGAAATGGCGCGCCAATGTCGTCTTGCCGGTACCGGCATAACCGAACAAGCGAAAAATCTGCGGCTGGCCGGCCTTCAGCCAGCGCTCCACGGCCTTCAGGGCGGCATCCTGCTGCGGTGAGAATTCCATCGTCGTTCAATGCACGATTCGAGCGCGGAATGCGACACTCTGGGCGGCGCAATCGACAACCGCGCTCACTGCACCTGATTGCGCGCATAGCCGGGACCGACGGTCAGCGGCTCGTTGGGGACCACCTTGTCGCTGATCTGTGAGCGAAAGACGACGTCGTCCTGCCACAGTACGTCTTTGGCATCGCGATCCAATACCTGGATGGCCACGGTATACGGCTTGTCCGCCTCGACACCGCGCACGGAAGGCGAGCGAAGCGAGTAGCGCTCGGTTTCCGTGCCAACCCGCTGGCGAACCACATGGGCCGGGCCGCCGGCCGGGTCCTCGAAGGACGCTACGATGATCGAGCCCGTCGGCAGGGGCCGCACCACTTCGGCGGTAAAACCGTAGAAAACATCCGCGACACGGTAATTGAACATGAATCCGCCGCCCAGGATCTTGAGATAGGGCTTGTCGTCGGGATCCTGGCGCGTCAGCCATCCCAGTGCAAACAGCACAACGAGGAGCGCAATGCTCGCGCCAATGATCGTACGAGGCGTCAAGACCTTCGGCATGCACGCAATATACCACTGCCGGCGGATACTGCGCCAGCCGGCGGTTGCGCATTGCTGACATATGGGTCGACTGCACTACTCGGCGCCAAACTGCGGATCGTTCTCCAGGAGGATCGGCTTTCCGTGCGGTGTCGCCCTTGCGGCACGGCGCCACGACCGGGCCGTAGCGCTGATCTCGCCCCGGGTCGCGATGGCCTTGCCCGACAGCAATGCTTCCAGGGCATCGACGACCGACTGATAGTAGTCCGAACCGTCGGCGGCCAGGCCGGCGCGATTGCGTTCGCGGCCAAGCGCTTCGGCCCATTCGGCCGCGGTGAACAGACCGGCGTCCTGCAGCGCCACGGCGATCGCCAGGGCCTCGGCCTGCCAGGGCGCATCGAACGCCTGCCCGTCTCCGCCGTCCGGCAAGGCACGCTCATCGTCATTCGCCCGGTTCAAGATGGCTCTCCCAGGCATCGATGCTGACAGTGAGCGCGGGATCGCTCCCCTCGCCCCACAATTCGGTTCCGGAAAAGACGACCGTATAGACGCGCTGCGGCGCTTCGCCCGAACCATGCGCGTTGGAATCGGGAAAGACGAAGCCGCCGCGGTCGGCCTCGATAGTGCCGATCTTGCCGCGTGCATAGCGCGGCAGGCGCGTGTGCCCCGAAGGATGAAAATTGCGGGTTCGCACGCGATCGCCCACCTTGAAGCGCGGCGGCGCCTCGATCGGTCTGTCGCACGGGCCACCTCTCGACAGGGCGTCGGCAACGTCGCCTGCCTTCAAGACACGCTTGGGTGTGCTGCCAGCACCGAGCACCCTGCCCTGCTGCAATTCCTCCGGCGTGACGAACCCGTGCCGCGCGAGCAGGTCTTCCAGTGCCCTGGTCCAGATCTCGTAATAGCTGGAGGAATAATAGTCCGCCGGATGCAGGCTCTCGCGCGCATGGCGGCTCTCGTCGATCGTCCAGTGCCCCATCGCCCCGGCCGCCAGCGTCAGGCCCAGCGCGCGCTTTTCCCAATCGGCGTGAAAGTACGGCTCGTCAAGTTCTGGCGCAATCGGCCCGAACCCCATTTGCCCGCCGAGATCCTGCGGTCCGTTCATGTCGCCTCCGCCGCCAGCGCAAGACCGGTCCCGATCATGGAATCGCGGGTGACCAGGCGCATCAATCGCTCTTCCGGCCAGCCTTCCGTGCCGTCCGGCCGTTCAGGCACGACGAGGTAACGAAGCTCGGCGGTCGAATCCCAAACCCGGATTTGCCTGTCCTGCGGCAGTGTCAGCCCGAATTCCGCAAGCACGCCGCGCGGGTCGATGACGGCACGCGAGCGGTATGGCGGCGACTTGTACCAGACGGGCGGCAGGCCCAGCACCGACCACGGATAGCACGAGCACAGTGTGCAAACGACGAGATTATGCGTCTCGGCCGTATTGAACACCACCTGCATGTGCTCACCCTGCCGGCCGGTATAGCCGAGCGAGGCGATCGCCGCCGTTGCATCCTTGCGCAGCCAATCGGCAAAGGCCGGCTCGCTCCATGCCTTGGCGACGACATGGGCGCCGTTTCTTGGGCCGACCTTGTTTTCATAGGTGTCGACGATGGCGTCGATCGCCGCCGGATCGACCAGTCCCTTTTGTGTCAGGATCGTCTCGAGCGCCCGCACCCGCGCCGTCATCGGGTCAAGTTCGTTGTCGTGTGGGTGGTCATGATCGTGCGACATGGCGGCAAATTATGCCGTCGCGAGCCAGCCAGCAAGTTCGGCGTGACATTCCCCTACGTAACTGCATACTCTCCACCCGCATCGGTAGAAAATAGGGGGACGCCGGGATGCGAATTCTGATTGCCGTCATCATCTTGAACCTCACCCTGGTCGCCACCGGCCACGCGGCCGACATTGAAGGCAGTGCCGATCATCCGTTGGTACCGCGTTACGAGGATTCCGAGATCGTCGCCTATGCGACGGAGGCGTTCACCGACTACCGTTTGCTGAACGCCAAGGCGGAGAATTACGGCGGCCTGGAGAAGAACCACGCTTCAACCATCGTGCTGGAAGGCAAGATGGCGCGCATCAGCTATCGCGCGCCCGCCGAGCGTTCGGTGCTGGAGGTGTTCCGCAACTATGAGAACGCGCTGGCGGAAGCGGGTTTCGAGACGATATTCGCCTGCGACCGGGAAGCATGCGGCGGGCGAAATTTCAACCATGTCCAGTGGTCCGGTGACCTTTACTCCCTGTTCGGGGACTACCACGCTGAGCAGCGCTATCTTGCCGCCAGGCTGAAGCGCGCCGAGGGCGACGTCTATGTCGGGCTCTACGCAGTCGAGAACAAGGCCGGCGGCGGCCCTAACAAGGACCGCACCATGGTTCAGCTCGACGTGGTCGAGTTGCAGCCGATGGAAGAAAAGATGGTCTTGCTCGACGCCGGGGCGCTGGAAACGGGCCTGTCGAGCGAGGGCAAGATCGCCGTCTACGGCATCCTTTTCGATTTCGACAAGGCCGATATCCGACCCGACTCCAAGCCTCAGCTCGAAGAGATTGCCAGGCTGCTCAACGATCGGCCCGACCTCGAGGTGCTGATCGTCGGCCACACCGACAACAAGGGCACGCTCGACTACAATCAGGCGCTGTCGGCCAGGCGCGCGCAAGCCGTTGTCGATGTGCTCGCCGGCAGCTACGGCATCGACGCCGCGCGGCTGATGCCTGTCGGTGCCGGCATGGCAGCGCCCGTCGCCACCAATCGCACCGAGGACGAGCGCGCCGCCAATCGCAGGGTCGAGATCGTGGAGCGATAGCAATCAGCGCAGCATAGGCCACAAAGTCGCCGCCAGCATCAGCCCCATGGCGATATTGAACCATTTGAGGCGGACGGGATCGGACAGGAACCCGCGCAACGCGGTGCCGAAACCGGCCCAGACGGACACGCTTGGAAAATTGACCAGGACGAAGGCCAAGGCCACCAGCAGGACGGAAATGACCGGCGCGGCGGGGTTTGTGTAGATCGCCATCGCCGTCACCGCCATCACCCAGGCCTTCGGATTGACCCATTGGAAGGCGGCCGCCTCGATAAATCGCATCGGGCGCGCATCCTCGCCCGCGGCCTTGCCGAGCGAGCGCGACATCGCGATGCGCCAGGCGAGATAGAGCAGATAGGTGCCTCCGGCGAGCTTCAGTCCCAGATGCAGGACGGGAAAGGCCTTGAGCAGCGCCCCAAGGCCGAGACCGACCGCGAGAAGCAGGATGCCGAAACCGCCGGCAATGCCGAGCATATGAGGCACGGTGCGCCTGAAACCGAAATTCACGCCGGAGGCCAGAAGCATGAAATTGTTCGGCCCCGGCGTTACCGAGGAGACAAAGGCAAACACAAGCAATGCCACGAAGAGGTCGGGTGACATGCGCGCACTCCGTGCTGAATGGTGTCGTGGCGAGAATTATGGGCTGCCGAATCCGGCGTCCACGGCAAACTTGTCACGGTGGCAATATCGCGCTCAGATGCGGTCGAGGCCGATCAGTGAACCGATAATGGCGCGCACATCCGCAAGGATGCCCTCGGGCGCCCGCTCGATGAAGCGGAAAACGCGTAAACTTCGGTGCACCGTTCTTGGTTGGTCGGCAAGCACCGCACCCCTCGTCGTCATACCGGACGGCAGAAGGACTTTGGTTGGCCACGGCGTGCTGTTTCTCGTGATCGGACAGACGATCGAACGTGGATAAAGCGTATTGTATTCACGGTCCGTCACGACGATTGCCGGGCGCCGCCCTGCCTGCTCGGTTCCCAGCACTGGGTCGAAATCGACCCAGACGATATCACCGGCCTCCAAGGAGGTCATCGAGCGTTATCTCGCCTCGGGAAAATTCGTCGTCGATGATCTCCTCGCCACGGTCGGGGCCCCACTCCACCGTTTCCGGCGCATTCTCCGGACCAAGACGCTTGGTTTCCGAAATGATCCATTCCAACGTGATCTTCTTCGGCCGCTTGGGCTCGATCACGCCCTTGCCGTCCTTGACGGTCAGTTCGACGGCCTGGCCCGGCTTCAGCCCAAGCTCGTCCAGCACCGCCTTGGGCAGACGAAGGGCGGCACTGTTGCCCCATTTGGCAATACGCAATTCGGACATTGCCGGCCTCCTGCATCGTGGATGTATCGCCCATGTATATACGCGATGACACGCGGGCCCGCAATGTCACATGCCTTCCGGCCCCCTGTTCATCGCCGCCACGCCGGTGCGGCAAACTTCGACCAGGCCGAGCGGCTTCATGATGGAAATGAACTGCTCGACCTTCGACACCCGACCCGTGATCTCGAAGATGAAATGTTCCGTATTGGCGTCGATCACCTGGGCGCGGAAGGCGTCGGCAAGCCGGAGCGCCTCGACGCGGTTGTCGCCCGCCCCAGCCACCTTGACCATCGCCAGTTCGCGCTCCAGCGGCCGCTCCTGCCCGCGCTCATGCGCCACCACGCTCAGATCGACCACCCGGTGCACCGGCACGATGCGCTCGAGCTGATGCTTGATCTGTTCCAGCACATGCGGCGTGCCGCGCGTCACGATGGTGATGCGCGAGCGATGACGCTCGTGCTCGGTTTCGGAGACCGTGAGACTGTCGATGTTGTAGCCGCGGCCCGAAAACAGGCCGATGACGCGGGCGAGAACGCCCGGTTCGTTGTCGACCAGCACCGAAAGCGTGTGCGTCTCTGGGAGCTCGGTTTCCCTGGCGATGAAATAGGCCGAGCCGGTGGGTTGGAGCTGTGCGTTCATATGTGAATTCCGATCTTGATTTCTGACGATATCCTATTGGCCGTAATTGGCCTTTTGCCCAACCGGAGCATCGTCACACCAGTTCCCTGCCCTTGGCATCGATGGCATTGGCCACCGCCTCGTCCGACGCCTCGTCCGGCAACAGCATCTCGTTATGTGCCTTGCCAGACGGGATCATTGGGAAGCAGTTGGCGAGATTGGCCACCCGGCAGTCGAAGATCACCGGCTTGTCGACCTCGATCATCTCTCTGATGGCGTCGTCCAGGTTGCCCGGCTTGTCGCAGCGTATGCCATGCCCGCCATAGGCCTCGGCCAGCTTGACGAAATCGGGCAGCGCCTCGGTGTAGGAATGCGACAGCCGGTTGCCGTGCAGAAGCTGCTGCCACTGGCGGACCATGCCCATATACTGGTTGTTGAGGATGAAGATCTTGATCGGCGCATTGTGCTGCACAGCCGCGCTCATCTCCTGCATCGTCATCAGCACCGAGGCGTCGCCGGCAATGTCGACGACGAGGCTCTCGGGATGGGCGATCTGCACGCCGAGCGCCGCCGGCAGGCCATAGCCCATCGTGCCCAGCCCACCGCTCGTCATCCAGTGGTTGGGCTTTTCGAACCCGAAATGCTGGGCCGCCCACATCTGATGCTGGCCGACCTCGGTGGTGATGTAGGTGTCACGATCCCTGGTCAGCTCATAGAGCCGCTGAATGGCGTATTGCGGCATGATGACGTCGTCATTTGCCATGAACGCCAGGGAATCGCGTGCCTTCCATTGCCCGATCTGGTCCCACCACGGCCGCAAGGCCCGCCTGTCCGGCGCGGCGGCGGCCCGCCACAAACGGACCATGTCTTCCAGAACCCTGCCGACATCGCCGATGATCGGCACGTCGACACGCACATTCTTGTTGATGGATGACGGGTCGATATCGATATGGATCTTGCGCGAATGGGGCGAAAACGCGTCGAGCCGGCCGGTGATGCGATCGTCGAACCTGGCCCCGATGCAGACCATGACATCGCAGTCATGCATGGCCATGTTGGCCTCGAAGGTGCCGTGCATGCCCAGCATGCCCATCCAGTTCTTGCCCGATGCCGGATAGGCGCCGAGCCCCATCAGCGTCGAGGTTATCGGAAAATCTGTCAGTTCCACGAGCTCGCGCAGGAGATGGCAGGCCTCCGTCCCGGAATTGACCACCCCGCCGCCGGAATAGATGATCGGCTTCTTCGCCTGCACCATGAGCGCGACGGCCGCCTTGATCGCCTCCATGTCGCCCTGGACGCGCGGATTGTAGGAGGTGCGCGGCGCCGTCTGGGGCGGCGTGTAGGTGCCCTTGGCGAACTGGATGTCCTTGGGAATGTCGACGACGACGGGACCGGGCCGGCCGGTCGTGGCGACGTGGAAGGCTTCGTGCAGGATGCCCGCGAGCTTGTCGACATCCTTGACCAGCCAGTTGTGCTTGGTGCACGGGCGCGTGATGCCGACGGTGTCGCATTCCTGGAAAGCATCGGATCCGATGAGCGTCGTGGGAACCTGGCCGGTGAGGCAGACGAGCGGAATGGAGTCCATCAGCGCGTCCTGCAGCGCGGTCACCGCATTCGTCGCGCCCGGCCCTGATGTCACCAGCATGACGCCCGCCTTGCCGGTCGAACGCGCATAGCCCTCGGCGGCATGGCCTGCGCCCTGCTCATGGCGCACCAGAATGTGCCGGACATCCTCCTGCTGGAAGATTTCGTCATAGATCGGAAGGACCGCTCCGCCCGGATAGCCGAACAAGTGCTCGACGCCGTTGTCCTTCAGCGCCTGCACCACCATCTCGGCGCCCGTCATTTCGCGCCTGCCGGTTTCCTGATATCCATCGCCCATCGGTCTCGTCCCGTTTCTTCCGCTTCGCCTAGCTGCTGATGTCTGTAGAGTGGCCAATAAAAAAGGCCCCCGAAGGAGCCTATGTTCGCGCATGGGATGCTGTCGCCCGGCGGTTACACCGCCTTGCCCATGCGCGTTCCTACTACGAGAATGATCGTCGTGTTCATGGCGGGGGACATTATGTGCGCATTCGACCGCCGTCAATGGCCAATCGACGCGATTTGGGCGCAGCCTTGCCCTTTACGACCGGTTGCATGTTAACGCCGCCTCAACCACGACTTCTCACTTCGTCTTAACGCGCCCGCGCTTAGTCTGCCCGATGCAATTGTGAATCCGGGGGCGGAACCGATGTATGTCGAAGATGGTGTGGCTGCGGGAGAAGCCGTCAGCCAGGAACGCCGCAGCAAGCGCCAACCCGATGCCCGCATGCTCGGTCGTGTCGTCGAATGCGACGGCGCGGCCGCGGTCGTCGCATCCTATGCCGAGCAGTCGGATACCGCGCCGACCGAGCATTGGTGCGTTGGCCGGCTCGTCTCGATCTCGACCGGACAGACGCGCATGGTCGGCCTTGTCTCCCAGATCGAGATGCCGAACGTGCATTGGGACGAACAGGACCGCAACCCGATCAAGGTTCATCTGGAACTCATCGGCGAGGTGCGCGACGACGAGCACACCAGGGCCCCGTATTTCGACCGCGGCATTACGGTCTATCCGCATATCGGCGCCGTCGCCCACCGCATCCGTGCGCGCGATCTCGCCGCCGTCTACCATCAGGAAGGCAAACGCACCGTGCCCATCGGCACCCTGTCGCAGGATGCCTCCATTCCGGCGCGCATCTCCGTCGATGCCATGCTCCACCGGCATTTCGCCATCGTCGGGACCACCGGCGTCGGCAAGTCCACGGCCGTCTCGCTGCTGCTGCACAAGGCGGTCGAGGAGCGCCCCGACCTGCGCGTCCTCATTCTCGATCCGCACAACGAGTTCGCCAGCGCCTTCAACGGGCTCGCCCAGAAGATGGACCTATCAGGTCTGGAACTGCCGTTCTGGCTGTTCACCCTCGACGAACTGGCCGAGGTTCTCTTTCGCGGCCGCGACAATGTCGTCGACGAACTCGACATCCTGCGTGACCTCATCCCGGTGGCCAAGGTCAATTATCGCACGCCGAGCGGCGCGGCGCGTTTGCGCCGTTCCAGCGACATGGGCGCGGTGACGGCGGACACGCCCGTCCCCTACCGCGTCGCCGATCTCATTCGCCTTATCGACGAGCGCATGGGAATGCTCGACGCCAAGTCGGAACGTCCCGCCCTCAAGACGTTGCGCGCGCGGCTGGACAGCGTCATCAACGATCCGTCCTATCGCTTCATGTTCGGCCCGCACGTCACCGAGGAAACCATCCACCAGGCACTCGGCCGCATTTTCCGCGTGCCGCACGAAGGCAGGCCCGTTCTGTGCTTCCAGATGGCCGGCATGCCCTCGGAGGTCGTCAACTCGGTCTGTTCGGTTCTGGCGCGCCTCGCCTTCGACATCGCCCAGGCGAGCGAGGGAAAGCTGAAGCTCTTGATCCTGTGCGAGGAAGCACACCGCTACATGCCGTCCGACCACCGTCTCGGTTTCGCACCGACGCGCCACGCCCTGGCGCGCATTGCCAAGGAGGGGCGCAAATATGGCTGCTTCCTCGGTGTCGTGACCCAGCGGCCGGGCGAGCTGGATCCGACGATCCTGTCGCAATGCTCGACGGTGTTTGCCATGCGCCTGGCCAATGACCGCGACCACGACATCATCCGCTCGGCGATCGCCGACTCCTCGGCATCGGTCCTGGCGTTCCTGTCGTCGATGGGACAGCGCGAGACGATCGCCTTCGGCGAGGCCGTGGCGACCCCGATGCGGTTGAAGTTCGAGCAGCTCGGCCAGGACATGATTCCCGGCCTCGACATTCGCGACGAACTCGGCAAGGCCGAGCCCAATGGCGAGATCGACCTTGCCGCCCTCATCGGCCGCATCCGGCATATGAAGGCGCCGGGACCGGCCGAGAACGACGAGGATCCGGCCTTTTTCGGCGAACAGAATTCGATCCTGAAACGCTCGCCGTCAGGGATCGGCGCGATGCAGAAAGCAACCTACGAACTGCCCCAGCATCTCAACCGACGCACCGGCGACCCGCTCTACAGGCCGGTCGGCGAATAAGCCGAAACGCCCGACTTCGGGACGCGCCTTTTCTGATCTTCAGTTGCAATTTCACGGCGCGCGTCATCAGCCAGGTTCCGCCGCTGCACATGGTCGCCCCTCGCAACTCAACACGAGCGGACACATCCTGCACGTCAAGCGCAGACCCGGTTCCGGCCCATGCTTTTAGCCTGATAGAGCATCCTGTCGGCGCGGCGATAGAAGTCCTCGGCCGTCTCGCGGCCATCCCACACCGCCAAGCCGACGCTCGTCGTCACGCGCAGCCGGACATTGCCTGAGACGACCGACAGCGAGGAGATCGCCTTGCGGATGCGTTCGGCGAATTTACCCAGACGGTCGCTGTCCATGTTGGGCACGACGATGGCGAACTCCTCTCCGCCGAGGCGCGCGGCCACGTCGTGATAGCGCGTGAAATCGTGCACGCAATTGGCCACGGCGCGCAACACTTCGTCGCCGACATCGTGGCCGTGGGTATCGTTGACCTGCTTGAAATGATCGAGATCGAGGATGACCAGGCCGACCGGCTTTTGAATACGCCGGAACTCGGAGAGATATTCGCGCAGCGCGTCATCGAAGAAGCGGCGGTTCTGCATGCCCGTCAGCCCGTCGGTGAGCGCCGCATGTTCGAGCGTTTCGGACCGTGCGCTGAGCGAAGCGGTCATGGCTCTCAGCTTGCCTTCTTCCTTCACCTGGGTCCGGATCTGGGGATAGATGAAGAACATGCCGAAAAACAGCGATGTAACCTGCAGAACCACTGCACCGAACAGCAATTGCGTCAGACGGTAGCCACCGCTGCCGTAGGACGCAACGAAACCTTCTCCTCCCGCGCCCACCAGGCTGTAGGCAACAGCGGAAATCGCCCCCGACGCCAGGATCAGGGCGATGAACACGAAGAACGCCGTTTCCGATTTGTGGAAGCGCATAAGACCTTGCACCAGATTGTCGGGCGCAACCTCTCACCGAGGCCTTTCAGGGGTATTAACATGCGCCACAAGCGGGCGCGTGGGCGCTCTTCTATTGATTGAAAAGTGAATCGACTGTTTCGGCATCCTGCGGCTTTTGAATGGATTGCCATTCCGCGCCCAACTGGTTCTTGAACCAGGTCATCTGACGCTTCGCATATTGCCGTGTCGCGGCCTTGGCCTGCTCGACGGCCGTTTCCGTCGACAGCGTTCCCGCCAGGGCGGCGGCGAGCTGTTGCACGCCGATCGCCTTCATGGCCGGCATCGACGCCGGGATGCCAAGGGCAAGCAGGTCCCTGACCTCATCGGGCGCGCCCGCCTCGACCATCCGGTCGAACCTTTCATTGATCCGCGAATGCAGGACGGGCCGCTCCGGCGCAATCGCAAAGGCCCTGGCCGAAGCCATGTCGACCAGCGCTTGTCCCTTGCGTGATTGCCAGTGGCCGATCGGCAGTCCCGTATGGTCGACGACTTCGAGCGCGCGAACGATGCGCTGGCCGTCCGCCGGCCCGATGCGCGCCGCGCCTTTCGGATCGCGCCGGGCAAGCTCGGCATGCAGCCGGCCCGGGCCGCGTTCCGCCAGACGCGCCCTCCATGCATCGCGCACATCCTTCGGAATGGCGGGCATGGCGGCCAGCCCGCCCGTCAACGCGCGAAAATAAAGGCCGGTGCCGCCGACGAAGATCAAACGCCGGCCGGCCAGTTCGCCGCTTGCAATCAGCCGCCCCACGTCACGCAGCCAATCGCCGGTGGAATAGTGTACGTCCGGCCGCATATGGCCGTAGAGATAGTGCGGCGCAACCGCCAGATCGTCCGCCCCCGGCCGTGCCGTCAAGACCTTCAATACCGAATAGACCTGCATGGAATCGGCGTTGATGACCGCGCCGCCCGTCGCGCGCGCGACATCCAGGGCCATGGCGGACTTGCCGCTCGCCGTCGGCCCCGCTATCAGGACCGCGCCCCTGACGGGCCCGTCGGGCAACTCACCAGCAGGATCCCTCATGACACTCGTCGCAACGCTCATTTCCCATCCCGATCGCCCGGCCGTATCGACAAGCCTAGCGAATAAGGCGTGCAAGGCCATCGGTGCAAGTGCGATCGCCTGGCTCGCCGAGGAGATCGCCTGCGAGATGACGGTCGACATGGAGCCTCTGGCAGCGGACCGGCTTCTGCGCCAGGCAGTCGGCGATGCGCCGGTCGACGTCGCCGTGCAGGCACCGGAAAGCCGCCGCAAGCGGCTTTTGATCGCCGACATGGATTCGACCATGATCGATCAGGAATGCATCGACGAACTGGCCGAGGAAGCCGGCCTCAAGGCGCATGTCGCCGAAATCACGACCCGTGCCATGAACGGCGAGATCGCCTTCGAGCCGGCCCTGCGCGAGCGGGTCGCGCTGCTCAAGGGCCTGCCCCTGTCTGTCATCAACAAGGTGATCACCGAGCGCATCACCCTGGCCTCCGGCGGCCGCACGCTGGTCACGACGATGAAGGCGAACGGCGCGCACACGGCGTTGGTTTCCGGGGGCTTCACCGCCTTCACCGGCCCGATCGGCGCCAAGCTCGGCTTTGACGAGACGCAGGCCAACCGGCTGATCGACGAGGGCGGGAGGCTTAACGGCCAGGTCGCCGAGCCGATCCTGGGGCGCGAGGCCAAGGCACAGGCGTTGCGCACGATCACCGCCCGCCTGGGCATCGGCCTTGAAGACGCGATCGCCGTCGGCGACGGGGCCAACGATCTCGACATGATCGACCTGGCGGGTGCCGGGGTCGCATTGCATGCCAAGCCGTCGGTCGCCGAACGCGCCCGCTTCCGCATCGACCATGGCGACCTCACCGCCCTGCTCTATCTGCAAGGCTACCGTCGGGATGAGTTTGTCACATGAAACCCATCGAGACTAAACGGCTGATCTTGCGCAATTGGGAAGAACGCGATCGCGGTCTCTTTTACCGTATCAACTCCGACGATACTGTGATGGAGTTCTTTCCCTTTCGCCCCGATCACGCTGCTTCCGACGAGATGATGGATCGGATACACGATGCGATTCATGAAAAGGGCTTTGGCTTTGCCGCCGCAGAGATCGCCGAGACGGGCGAAACCATCGGCTTCGTCGGCCTGCAGGAAACGAACGACCTCCCCGGCCTGCCTGCGAGAACCATCGAAATCGGCTGGCGGCTTGCACCCGAGTTCTGGGGCAAGGGCTATGTGACGGAAGCCGCTGAAGCATGGCTCTCCTACGGCTTCGAATCGCTCTGCCTCGGAGAGATCGTCTCCTTCGCCGTCACCGGCAACGAGCGATCCACCGCAGTCATGCGGCGCATCGGCATGACCCGCGATGCAGCCGGCGATTTCGATCACCCTGCCGTGCCCGACAGCCATCCGCATTTGAAGCGCCATGTGCTCTACCGCCTGTCGCGCGGCGATTGGCTGGCGCGGCGCGGCGGGCTCAATCCATCCTGAGCGTGATGAAGCGCAATTCGCCGGTCTTCGACGCCAGCATCAACAGCGCGTTCTTGCGCCCCTGATCCTTCAACGCCTGAATGCGGTCGACCACGTCCTGCGGCGTGGAAACCGTTTCCTGGGCGATCTCGGTGATGATCTCGCCCGCGCTCACGCCTTTCTGCGCGGCGGCCGAATTCTCGGCAACAGCCGTGATGACGACGCCGGAAACGTCATCGGAAATCTCGAACTCGGCCCGTCTCTCCTCATCGAGCCCGGCCACTGTCATGCCGAGAACGCTTGCCGTCGCAACGGGCGCTTCTTCCTCTCCCGTAGCCTCGTCCTCGCCATTGTCGGTCGAAGCGAGTTGCTCACTGTCCTCGAGCCGGCCGAGCGTGACCGCCACGGTCTGCTCCTCGCCCTTGCGAACGATCTCCACCTGAACTTCCTTGCCGACCGGACTGTCGGCGACGATCCGCGGCAGATCGCGCATCTCGTCGATGTCCTTGCCGTCGAAGCGGGTTATGACATCGCCGGGCTGAATGACGCCATTATCGACCGGTCCGCCCTCGATGATTCCGGCCACCAACGCGCCCTTGGCCGTCTTCATTCCGAGGCTCTCGGCAATATCGTCGGTAACCGGCTGGATGCGTACGCCGAGCCAACCGCGGCGCGTCTCGCCGAATTCCTTCAATTGGTCGATGACGCCCACGGCCAGCTCGGACGGGATGGAGAAGCCGATGCCAATTGAGCCACCGGTCGGCGAGATAATCGCCGTGTTGATGCCGATGACCTCGCCATCCATGTTGAACAGCGGTCCGCCGGAATTGCCGCGATTGATCGCGGCGTCGGTCTGTATGAAGTCGTCATAGGGGCCGGCATTGATGTCGCGGTCGCGCGCCGAAACGATGCCGACCGTCACCGTGCCCCCGAGGCCGAACGGGTTGCCGATCGCCATCACCCAGTCGCCGATGCGAATGGCGTTGGAATCACCGAACGCCACCGCCGTCAGCTTCTTCTGGCCCGGATCGACCTTCAGAACGGCGAGATCGGTCTTGGTATCGCGCCCGATCAGTTCGGCCTCCAGCTTCGACCCGTCGGAGAAGTTCACCTCGATCTCGTCGGCGTCGGCGATGACGTGATTGTTGGTGACGACGATGCCTTGGTCAGCGTCGATAACGAACCCCGAACCGAGCGACTGCACCCGGCGCGGTGCGTTGTTGTCGCCGCGGTTGTTGAAGAACTCGTCGAAGAAGTCCTGGAACGGCGAGCCTTCCGGCAACTCCGGCATCGGAACCGTGCCGGAACCGCCGACATCGGCGTTCTGCGAGGTCGATATGTTGACGACCGCGTCGAGCAGACCTTCCGCCAGGTCGGCCACCGAAGCGGGCCCGCGCGGAGATACCGGAGCGGCAGGCATAGAGGATTGTGGAGCGGTCTGCTGCGCGCCGGACTGCGCATGCGCTGTCACGACCGGCGCTGACAGGCCGGCCAGCGCAAGCACCACGGCTCCCGTCGTCATGGCCCTGGCAATCGCGGGTCGAATTTGCGTCGACGTCATATGCTGTCTCTCCCGGATTCCGCGCCAACCGCCAAGGTCCTGCGCACGCTCGTTCGAATACGATCGTCCAGATGAAATGAGGCGTGTTTGCGGCCATGCCTGCAAGCGAGGAATAAATCCTCCGTTACCGGCGTACGACCCATACGATCAGCACGCCGAACAAGATGGCGGCCAGGCCGCCATAGCGCAACAGATGCTCCGGCATTGTCTGCATTTCCGCGGCAAGCCGTTTGGCCTGCCGCGGAAACCCGCCATAGATCAACCCCTCTATAACGAGCACCAGTCCCAACGCCGCCAGGAAATCGCCCACCCGTCACTGGCCGGTCTGGGTTGCGCTCGTCGTCGAACCGTCGACACCCGGCGATGGCGCCGGCGATGCCGGAGCCATGCCGTCGGCTGAGCCGAAATAGCGGAAGAACTCCGAGTCCGGCGACAGCACCATCGTCGTGCCGCTGCCCTGCAGCGCCTGCTGATAGGCCGCCATCGAGCGATAGAAATCGAAGAACTCGGGATCGCGCTGGAAGGCATCGGCAAAGATCGCATTGCGCTCGGCCTCACCTTCACCGCGCAGGATTTCCGATTCGCGCCGCGCCTCGGCGATGATCTCGACCACCTCGCGATCGGCGCGGGCACGAATGCGCTGGGCCGCCTCGCGACCGCGGGCCCGCAACCTCTCGGCTTCGGCCAGGCGCTCCGCCTTCATGCGGTCGAACGTCTGCTGCGAGACCTCCTGCGTCAGGTCGGTGCGGCGAATACGCACGTCCTCGATCTCCAGCCCCAGCGAGGTCGCGTCGGGCCGCAGTTGATCACGCACTTCGCGCATCATCGAGGAACGTTCGTCCGACAATGCCGCCTCGAAACCACGCAGACCGTAGACACGGCGCAGGGCCGCGTCGAGGCGCGTGCGCAGACGCTGCTCGGCCAGCAACACGCTGCCCGAAACATTCTGGCGGAAGGCCCGCGGATCGGCGATGCGATAGGCCACGAAGGCGTCGACCTCGTAGAACTTGCCGCCCGAAACCTGGACTCGGATGTCGTCGAGATCGAAGCGCATCACGCGATCTTCGACGATCTGCACGTTGTCGGCCTCGAGAAAGGCGAAGGGAAGTTTGAAATAGATGCCAGGCTCGGATTCGACCTTCACGATCTCACCGAACCGCAGGACGATGGCCTGCTGGCGCTCGTTGACGACGAAGAGCGACGAATACACCAGCAGCAGAAGCAGGCCGATGGCGACGACGATGATTGGGAGACGATTCGACATCAGTTGGCTCCTCCGGCCGCGCGCTTCTGCAGTTCGGGCAACGGCAGATAGGGCACGACGCCCTGGCCGCTCTCCTGCCCGACGATGACCTTGTCGGAATCCTTCAACACGCCTTCCATCGTCTCCAGAAACAGACGCTTGCGCGTCACGTCAGGTGCCTTTGCATATTCGTCATAGACCGAGATGAAGCGTTGCGCCTCACCCTCGGCCTCCTGCACGACCCGGTTCTTGTATGCTGCGGCATCCTCGCGGACCTGAGCCGCCTCGCCTCGCGCCTGGCCCAGCTTCTGGTTGGAATACTGGTTCGATTCCTCGACGAAACGGTCCTCGTCCTGCTCGGCGCGCTGAACCTCGTCGAAGGCATCGGCGACTTCACGCGGCGGCGCCACGTCCTCGATCGAGATCGCATTGATGGCAAGGCCGGAGCCATACTCGTCAAGCGTCGTCTGGATCGTCGAACGAACATCGTCGGCGATGCCCTGGCGGTCGTCGCGGAAGATATCCTGGGCGGGGCGCCGGCCGACGACTTCGCGCATGGCGCTTTCGGAGATCTGCTGCAGCATGTTGTCTGGATCGGCCACGTTGAAGAGATAGGCGCCCGGATCGGCAACCTGGTAGGCAACAGAAAACCGCACATCGACGATGTTCTGATCACCCGACAGCATCAGCCCTTCGGAGTTTCCGCTGCCGCCGCCAGCACCGATGTTCATCAGCTTCTCGGCCGTGTTGGCGATTTCCACAGTCTCGATCGGCCACCAGGCGAAATGCAGCCCGGGCTCGGAAACCTCGTCCTTCGGCTTGCCGAACCGCAGTTCGACGCCGACTTCGTCCGGCTGAACCGTGTAAATCGCCTTGAAGCCCCACAGCGCCAGAAGACCGACGACGACGATGCCGGCAATGGCCGGACTGAACCCGCCGCCGCCCGGCAGGGCGCGCTTCAGCCTGTCCTGTCCCTTGCGGATGATGTCCTCAAGATCTGGAGGCGTGCCCTGCGGCCCGCCTTGCCCGCGCGGCCCCTGCCCCCAGGGCCCGCCGCCATTGTTGCCGCCGCCCCAAGGGCCGCCGCCTCCGCTCTGATTGCTCCAAGGCATGAATGTCCTTTCAGTCCGTGATCCGCGCCTTGCGACGCGGGTGAAGGCAGAATCCGCAATTTCCGTGGTTATAGGGTCGCAGAAGCGGCCTTTCAACGCGGCGACATGACCGCAGTGCCGATTTCCGGCCTGTCATTCGTGAATGATCGTAACTTATGGTGAATTTCCCGTCGAGCCCTTCGCCGCATTGCGTCTTTCATAAACGGCGTAGCGCGTGGGAAACGTGTCGTTCTCGCCGGCCGGCACATCTTCCCGGGCAACGAGACGCCACTGCGCCTCATCCAGCTGGGGAAAGATGGTATCGCCGTCGATTTCGGCAAGCACATGGGTGAAATGAACGCGGTCGGCGCGCGGCAAGGCCTCGCGATAGATCTCGCCGCCCCCGAGCACGAAGACCGTTTCGTCGCCGCCGGGCTGCATCTGTCCGCCCGCAATGGCAAGGGCCTCATCCAGCGAGGACGCCCGTGAAACCCCGGCCGCAGACCAGTCGCGATTGCGCGTGACGACAATGCTGACCCGGTTCGGCAACGGCTTGCCGATGCTGTCGAAGGTCTTGCGGCCCATGATGACGCTATGGCCGGTCGTCAGCGCCTTGAAACGCTTCAGGTCGGTCGAAAGGCGCCAGGGCATCCCGCCGTCGCGGCCGATCACCCCGTTTTCGGCCGCCGCCACCACGATTGCTACATGCATGATCAATTCCTACACCGCGATCGGTGCCTTGATGCTGGCGTCGGCCTCATACCCTTCGAGGCGGAAATCCTCGTAGCGGAATGCGAACAGATCCTTCACGTCCGGATTGATCCTCATGCGCGGCAAGGGCTTAGGCGTACGGGTCAGTTGCTGCCGTGCCTGCATGAAATGATTGGAATACAGGTGCGCATCGCCCAATGTGTGGACGAATGCGCCGGGCTTCAGCCCCGTCACCTGCGCAACCATCATGGTCAGCAGGCTGTAGGAGGCGATGTTGAAGGGCACGCCGAGAAAGATGTCGGCCGAGCGCTGATAGAGCTGGCACGACAGCTTTCCCTCCGCCACGAAGAACTGGAACAGGCAATGGCAGGGTGGCAACGCCATTTCGTCGACCAGCGCCGGGTTCCACGCCGACACGATGAGCCGGCGCGATTCGGGATTGGTCCTGATCTGCTCGATGACATTGGCAATCTGGTCGATGTGGCGGCCGTCCGGCGCCGGCCAGGAGCGCCACTGCGCGCCATAGACGGGACCGAGATCGCCGCTCGCATCGGCCCATTCGTCCCAGATCGTGACGCCGTTGTCGTTGAGATATTTGACATTGGTGTCGCCGGCCAGAAACCACAAAAGCTCGTGGATGATCGATTTCAGATGCAATTTCTTCGTCGTGGTGACCGGAAAGCCGTCTGCCAGGTCGAAACGCATCTGATGGCCGAAAACTGCACGCGTTCCTGTGCCGGTTCGGTCGCCGCGGTCGGTTCCGTGGTCGATCACATGGGAGAGCAGGTCGAGATATTGGCGCATGGCAGTCCAGATGATTCCGGTTCGCCGTCAGTCTAGTCGACATCGACTGCAGATGCATCAGCGCGGCGCTTTCGTCCCCATGATTGGTGCCGGCCATGCTCAAGACCCAAGGCCAGGCCTCGTTTGGGCGCCAGCCCGCCGGTAGCGGAAAAGCGGCCGGGGCGTCTGCGCCCGGCCGTTCCTGGATCAGAATGAGTTGTCGATCCGGACAGTGGCTTCAAAGCGAGCCGAGCTTGCCCAGGTCCTTCGCCACCAGATAATAGAACGTCACGCGGCTCTTGGAGTTGTCGGCGCTCATCGCCTCGCAGGTCTTTTCGACTGCCGCCATCCCTGCGGCCGCGTCGTCGACGCCCAGCTTCTTGGCGCACCAGCTTTGCTGAACGCGCTTCAATTCGTCCGGATCGCTGCAGGAAACGAGCGAAGCATCCCGGCTGCGCAGCGCAATTCCCAGATGCTTCACGATCTTGTCGACAGTATCGGCGCTGGCGCCGGAATCGTACTTCTTCACATCTTCGAGATAGTCGGCCATAGGCATTTCCCCTCGTCAGGAACAAAGCTTGTCAACATTCGCGGGCGCGCCGCAATTCGCCGAGAACGTGCAATTGGAACTGGCTTCCCGGCAGGCAAGCTTCCCCGCTGCGCGATTTGGTGTCAATTGCTGAATTGCCGAACCTTGCAGCAGACGTTTCACCCCTTCACTTCGCCACGGAAATTACCTATATCTGCGGTGTCAGCCTGGCTGACTATGGCGATAAACGGCCGATGCAATAAACCGTTCGGACCCGGGGGCGGTACCCGGCGCCTCCACCAAAAGCCGCTGCGAAGCGGTTTCTGATGGGGGCGAAACAGGATCGACGAAGGTGTAAAGATCGAACTTTCGCCCGGCATTGTACCACCGTTATCGGGCTATCTTTATAGTTGCAAACGACAACTATGCGGAAGCACGTCTCGCCGCGTAAGCGGTGCGACAGCTTCAATTCAAGCCTCAGGCCGTCGCAGGTCTGAGCGGGGTTCGGAGGCACCTGGCAACAGAAGCCTCCACTTTCTTGCCCTCAGTCGGTCACTCCCGCATCGGCACGTCAGCATAATTCGCACGACTTTTTGCACCGACGGCTCATAATCAGTTTACGATGCCCGCCGGCTTCATTAAATCTATGGCGATTCACGAGCTAGATGCGCATTCCCCATGCCCGACGACCACATCCGCTACGACATACTTGCCCAGGAGGCCCTGCGCGGCGTCATGCGCAAGGTATTGGGAGAAGTTGCCCGCACCGGCCTTCCCGGCAACCACCATTTCTTCATCACGTTCCTGACCGGTGCGCCCGGCGTGCGCATATCCACCCGCCTGCGCGAGCGCTATCCCGAACAGATGACGATCGTGCTGCAATATCAGTATTGGGACCTGAAGGTCACTGATACGGGCTTCGAGATCGGCCTGTCCTTCTCCGACATTCCCGAAAAGCTCGAGATTCCGTTCACCGCCGTGCGCGGCTTCTACGACCCCTCGGTCAATTTCGAACTCGAGTTCGACGTCAAGGTTGAGGAGGCCGACGAGCAGCCGGCCACTGTCGCTCCCGCGCAGCCGCTTGCCACATCGGACACCGCCGCCGCGGCCGACAAACCCGCCAAGGGCGGCAAGAAGAAGAAGGCGGAAAAGGCTGCGTCCGAATCTGCTGGGCAAGGCGAAACCGACGACACACAGGACGAGCCCGCCTCCTCGGGACAGGTCGTATCGCTCGACGCATTCCGCAAGAAGTAGCCGCACAATGGCCGAGATCGTCAATCTCCGCATGGTCCGCAAGCGCGCCGCCCGCGCGGCGAAGGCCAAGACCGCGGAGGCGAACCGGCTTCGCTTCGGACGCGCAGGGCCGGAAAAAAGAGCCGCGGAGATCGAGAAAGATCGGCTTGCACGCAAGCTCGACGGCCATCGGCGTACGCACGACGAGACCGACACGCCGTGACAGCCGTGCGCAAGCGCTCGGTGACCATTCGCGGCCATCGGACCTCCTTCTCACTGAAACAGCCCTTTTTCGATGAGCTTTTGCGCCTGGCTGCCCAACAGGGTGTCACGCTCGCCGCGCTGGTCACGGAGATCGACCGCACACGTGCGCGCGCCACGAACCTGTCCTCGGCATTGCGGCTCTACGTCCTCGAAGCCGCGAAGAAGGGATTTCTGAGCTAGCTAGATCCACTCTTCGGCTCCGGCCTGGGCACCCATGGGCGGGGTACGGGGCACGGGTGCCCGTCAGCCGGAGCCCCAATCGGGGTCGCATACGACCGGAGAGACGGCGCCCCGATGGGAGACACGACGGCGCTGCACGGAGTTTCGAGATCAGGACGCCGCCATATCCGTATCGCGAGATAGGGCGCCACGGGCGGGAGGCGATTGAAATCATATAACGCACTGAAAGCAAATGTGTTCTGACGCCCGCATGCGCGAGGAACGAAGGCGCACGAAGTACATTGACCCACTGCAGGCGCCGCCAGTTGCGCCAAATGGCGAGAACAGGCGGTCGGTATCGTTCGCGACGCAACAGCGAAGGAGACCTTTCTATGTTCAACAGATTTCTCGCAACAACCGCCGTTGCAGCGATGGTCGCAACGGGTGCGATGGCCCAGTCGACCGCCCCGACGCCCACCGATCCAACCCTGCAACAACCGACCCAACCCGACGTACCGATGGTCGTGAAATCCAAGGGCCATCTGGCCAGCAACATCATTGGCAAGTCGGTCCTCAACAGCTCAGGCGAGGACGCCGAAAATATCGGCAAGGTGAGTGACATCGTCATTTCACCCGACGACGATCTGC
The DNA here is from genome assembly GCF_009749525.1 of Mesorhizobium xinjiangense. GTDB lineage: Bacteria > Pseudomonadota > Alphaproteobacteria > Rhizobiales > Rhizobiaceae > Mangrovimarina > Mangrovimarina xinjiangensis. Next base: position 54,355 of record NZ_WOAC01000006.1, read on the forward strand.
AGGCCGTGGTGATCGGCGTCGGCGGCTTTCTCGGCATCGGCAGCAAGGACGTCGCCATCGAGTATGACCTCGTCGACTGGCAGGAACTCGAGGGCAATCGCTACATGGTCGTTGAAACCAGTGCCGACGCACTCAAGGCGCTGCCCGATTTCGACCCCAGGGCGTTCGAACCGATGCCCGCCGATGCCGCTGTGAGCGAGCCGAAGCCGGCAACGGCGGACGACGTCACGAAGGCCGAGGAGACCGTCGCAGCCGAGAAGGCGGCCGCTGAAGCCGAAAGGCAGGAGCGGACGGTTCCTCAGGAACAGCAGGAAACCCCGGTGCAGTGATGCAGATGGGTTCACGATCGATGCAATCGGGTCGCCAATCGTGATGGAACAGACGCCCTGCCCGGCCGATTAATCGCAGAGATGCCAGTTGGCCCGTCGCCTGAAGACCATACCGAACGGGCCGGCATCACAAAACAGGCGATCACGTTCGTCCAACTCTCACCCCGGCGAGCGTGATCGTCTGCCAATTCGTCCCACCGGCGGAACCAGCGCCTGAGTGCGGCGGTTGCCGGCGTTGCATGGCAGATCTCTGGCAACAGCAATTCGGCGGGAGGCCAGATCAATATGCTGGAACATGCTCCAGTCGAACTGCGCGAGGCACCGTCATGAGCATCAAGAGAATCCTTGTTCCGTTTCCCCGCGGAACCAGGCCCGACGAAGAGATTGCGCTGGCGCTATCAGCCGCCACTTTCCTCGAGTCCCATGTCGAAGCCCTGTTCATTTCCGAACCGCCCGAGCCACCGACCTCCGGCATGGCATATGGCGAGGTGGCCAGGATGGGGCAAGTCAGCGTGGCCGGCCTGCGAACCTCACCGGTTGAAGAACAAGAAAGGGCGGCCCGCGCTGCCCACGACGCGTTCGAACGGGCCTGCGGTCTCGCTCACGTGCCGCTCCTCGACGAGGGTGCCGACATCGGCGCGATGCCGAGCGCACGCTGGCGCGAAGCGGAAGGGCGATACTCGACCATTACGGTTGGTCGGGCCTCAGGCTACGACCTCATCATAGCCGGCAGCGCGGCGGTTTCGGACACGCTCCGCAACATCGCGGAAGCGACCTTGCTGCAGGCGGGAAGGCCTGTTCTCCTGGCGCCGATCGCCCAATCCTACAGCTTGAGCAGAAATCCGATAATTGCCTGGGACAACAGCCCTCAGTGCTGGAGTGCGGTGTCGGCCGCCGTACCTTTCCTGCAACGTGCAGACTCCGTCCAGGTCGTCAGCATTGATAAGGACGCCTGGAGCAAGGCACGGGCGCGCAAGGATATTCTGGACTATCTGGCGTGCCACGGCATTGCCGCAACTCACCGCATCGTCGAACCGCACTCACTGTCGATCGGCGAGGCGTTGCTGGCAGAGGCGGGCGAACAGAATTCCGGACTTCTCGTCATGGGCGCATATTCGCACAGTCGTCTTCGCGAGATGCTGCTTGGCGGGGTGACACGGCACATCCTGGCCAACACCGCCACGACCCCGGTGCTGATGGCGCATTGACGCGCGATTGCCGGACCGGCGCCACCCATCCATCGGCAGCGTTGTCATCGATGGTCGTGGCGCCAAGCGGCGCTACCGAATGGCGTCGCCTTGCAGCGAGTTCAAAAGATCGCGGATCGATGTCGCGTCGAACAGGCCGGGCGGTGGTTCTTCCACGGTCGGCTGGGCATCCGGCCCCTCCTCCCCGCCTGCTGCGCCCGCATTCTCCGGCCTTTGCCTGCTGAGTTCCTCCTGCCGGCGGCGTTCCTCCGCCTGCCTTTCGTCTTCGCGCCTGAGCATGCGTCGCACGTCGTCTTCGGCCGAACGGCGCGCCCTGTCTGCCGCTTCGCGGCGCGTGTCGGCGCGCCGCTCATAGTATCGCGCCTCGCGGCGCAGGCGCTGCTTTTCAAGCAGCCGCGCCTGCATGGCCTCCACCCGTGCCTGCTCGATCTCCAGCGCGCGCTGGGTGAGGAATTGCCCGAGCGGCACCGTATCCAGGCTGGCGTGCGGATATTTCAACGGGCCGGACACGGTGAAGCCGACCCGCGGTTCGGAGCCCACAAGCGCCTCGTCTCCGGCATCGAAGACGATCTGTCCGTCGGCCGAGACACGGGTCGCGTTCAGGTCCAGCCGCAATTCCGTTTCGATGCCTGCACCATCGCCTTCGATGAACAGCGGCGGCGTGCGCACTACCCCGGCGGCGACCGTGAAGGCGACCTCGCTCGGCGGCATCCGGAAGCGGCCGTCGCGCAGGATCGTCGGGGCAAATGCCGCGGTCTTCTCGGCATCGATATCGCGGCCGATCCTGTCTGCCTCGGCAATGATGGAGGGGAACGCTTCGCCATTGAGGCCCGGCACCACGAGCCCGTCGACCCGCGCCGTACCCGACCCGGAAAGCGAAGCGATCAAAGCGCCGGTCGATTTGCCGTTCGACGTCAGCTCGGCGGTCAGATCGACCTTCCCGTCGAGCGCGGCGGCAGGCAGAAGGGTGCGCGCATCGGCGTGCGAAATATTGACGTGGCCGGAGAACAGCCCCGTGCCCTCGTTGTTCTGCAATTCGATCAGCGCCTCGGCCCTGCCGCCGAAAATGGAGCCCGAAACGTCGGACAGCCGCAAACCGTCGCGGTTGATCCGCATGCGCATCTCGACGTCGTCGGCGGCCGCCGCCGAGCCGAAATCGAGCGACGCCACCTTGAGCGATATGTCGCCGGTGATCGGCGCGTGGCCGGTCTGGCGGTACGGCATGTCGGGCCAGTCTTCGCCGTCGCTCTCGAAGGCCCGCTCGCCCAGGATCATCATGCCGGCCAGCGACAGGTCGAGCACGTCCAGCGAGGCCTCGCCGGTCACATGCGGCACCTCTTCGCCCGTCTCCACGTCCAGGTCGCCGGAAACGGGGATCGACGCGATCGTGCCCTGAATGTCGTCGAAATGCAGCGCGCCAGGCTCGAAATCGGCCGTCATGGTCATATCGGCCGGCAAGCCCAGCCCCATGCCCGGGACGCCTGCCCCGACGCTCATCAGCCACGGCTCGAAATCGTCGCCCTTGAGTTCCAGCCTGCCCTTGCCCGACAGGCCCTGCGGCATCGCCCTCACCTCGCCGTCGTAGACGGCGGAGGCATCTTCGCCCGACAGGACGAAGCGCGCCGAGGCGCCATCCGACAGCACTCCGTCGAGCTTCAGTTCGGCTTCCCCGCCGTCCGCCAGACCCAGATCGAGCGCGGGCAGTCCGCTCAGCGCAAGAAGCGCGGCACCGTTTGCGCCGCGCGCGGAAAAATCGATCTTCAGCGGCGCCGTGGCCAGATCGCCCGCCACCGCGTCGGCCGAAGCGGCCATGGTGTAGTAGCTTTCGCCGGCCTTTCCCTGGACGCTCAGCGCAATATCGGTCGCGCCGCCCGATCGGCGCGCCAGCGAACCGACGAGGTCGATGCGCGCGTCGGCATAGAGGCCGGGAAAGATGTCGGCCCGCCGGGCCGCCGCCTGGGCAATCGCGTTGTCGGGATAGCGCTCGGCGACAAGGCGCACGAAAGGAACGAGATCGGGAGAAACCACCGAGACATCGACATTGCCGGCCGGTTCGCCCGACAGGTCAGTCACCGTACCCGTGGCACTGACATTGGCGCCGGCCAGCCCGCCGATCGCCAGACGGTCGATCTCCAGCCTGTCTTCCTTCAGCCGCAACGCGGCATCGACCGATTCGGCGCGCATCTGTGCGGCCTCCACCGGACCGGCCTTCAGCTCGAACTCGATATCGTGGCCGCCGAAACGGGCTTCTCCGTCATCGGCGACGAACAGCGAGGCAAAGGCGGTCATGCCCTCCAGGTCCAGCGCCCCGCCGTCGAGATGTGCCAGCATGGAGGGGCGGACATCGGGCCGGCTGAGCCGGTCGAGCGCACCGGTAAACCGGGATTTGCCCAGTATCAGCTCCATGTCGGTGAACCGCTGGCGCTGCGGGCCGAGGTCGACATCGGCAGAAAACCCGGCCGATGGCAGCCGGCGGATGGCCTCGTCGACATCCTTGGCCAGCCAGGCGGCAAAACCGGACGGCTGGCCAACGGCGACCAGCATCTCGCCCCTGAAACCGACATCCTCCTCCACTGACAACAGGCCGCTCGCCTCCAGCGTGGTGCGGCCGGGGAAGCTGGCGCCGAAATTGTCGATGACCCATCCCGAGCGCGCCGGTTCGGCCGACACCTCGATGTTGCGGATGGTGGTGTCGCCGGCAACGATCGCCGGCAGTTCGATCTCGACGCGCCCGTCGATCGCCGGGCGCGGCAGGTCCTCCAGCAGCCGGCGCACCGCACCCAGCCGCTCGGCCAGCGGCAAACCCGCCTCGCCTTGCGCGTCCTGCCCGGCTTCGCCGTCGAGCCGCACCTGCGACCCGCGCGCCTCGACCAGGAAGCGCGGATCGCGGCCGAAATCGAGAAGTGCTGTGCCGTCGGCGGTATAGGGATCGTCGCGCGCTCCGGTCTCGAAACGAAATTCCGCCACGTCGAGGCGCCGGTGATCGAGCGAAAAACGTCCGCTGACGCGATGGTCCGCGATGCCCGTCCTGTCCGCGACCGTGCTACCGGCCGCAGGCTGCGGGCCGTGATCGGGCTGTTGCGAAAACCCCATTCCCACCTGGAAGGTGCCGCTATATCTGGCAGCGCCCGCATCGACCCGCACATCGCCGTCGGCTTCCAACTCGATCGGATATACCACGCTTGCGGCGCGCACCCTCAGCCGCATCGATCCATTGTCGTCCGGCGTGCCCGTGGAGATGGCAAGGCGTGCGGGCATCCCGTCGAGGCGCGCCTCGCCCTCCATGCGCCAGGGACCGGCCAGCGAGCGCGCGCTGATTCGCGCGTTGAGCGCACTCACCTCATGCGCGCGACCGCTGACGCCATGGCGAATGCTGATCGCGCCGTCGGTGACGGTGACGTTTTCGAGCGTGATCTGATGCGGGTCGAACCGGGTTGTGGGGCGCAGCGCCCAGTCGATCCTGCCCTGCGGGCCGATCTCGATGACGGCTTCCGGGCGCTCCAGCCGCATGTCGAAGATCAGGATCTCGCCGCTCAGGAAGGGCGCGAGCTCAGCATCCATGGAAAAGCTGTCGGCCGTCATCGCGGTTTCACCAGGCGCATTGCCTTCGACGCGGACATCGGTGAAACGGACCGAGGGAAACGGCAGCAGGCGCGCCGTGGCTGTTCCCTCCACCGTCACCTTGCGGCCAAGGATGCGGCTCGCCTCGCGCTCGAAATCGGCCCTGTAGCTCGTCCAGTCGATAAAATAGGGGCCCACCAGCGCCGCCGTGAGCGCCAGCACGATCAGACCACCAACGATGACAAACAGCCGCGCCAGTGTTTCACCCCGCAAATCAATCGGCCGCCAGTTTACCTGAGCGGCCGTGTCGATAAAGTGGCGAGCGACGCCACCACAATCCCGGTTGCGCCGTTGCAGCTCAATCGAGTGCGAACAGCTTGCCCGGATTCATGATGTTGAGCGGGTCGATCGCCCGTTTGATGGCCTTCATCGTGTCGATGCCGGCACCATGCTCCAGCTCAAGATATTTTACCTTGCCTTGGCCGATGCCATGCTCGCCCGTGCAGGTGCCCTCCATCGACAGGGCGCGCTCGTTCAATCGGGAGACAAACCCTTCGGCGCGCGCGATCTCCTCGGCATCGTCGGGATCGACGAGGATCATGACATGGAAGTTGCCGTCGCCGACATGGCCGACGATCGGCGCGATCAGGTCCGTCTCGGCAATGTCGATCTCCGTCTCCTCGATGCACTCGGCCAGCCGCGAGATCGGCACGCAGACATCCGTCGTCAGGTTCTGGCAGCCGGGCCTCAGCGCCATGCCCGCCCAATAGGCGTCGTGACGCGCCTTCCACAGCTTGGCGCGCTCTTCGGCCACGTTTGTCCAGCGGAACGGACCGCCGCCGAACTCGTCGGCGATCTCGCCGAACATCTCCGCCTGCTCCTGCACCCCGGCATCGGTGCCGTGGAACTCGATGAACAGGCAGGGGCTCTCGGGGTAATCGAGCTTCGAATAGCTGTTGATGGACTGCATGCCGAGCGTGTTGACGAGTTCGATGCGCGCCACCGGAATGCCGAGCTGGATCGTCTGGATCACCGCCTCGCAGGCCGTCTTCAGGCTCGGGAACGGACAGACCCCGCCCGAGATCGCCTGCGGAATGCCCTGCAGGCGAAGCGTCAGGGCGGTGATGATGCCGAGCGTGCCCTCCGAGCCGACGAGAAGCCGTGTCAGATCGTAGCCGGCCGAGGATTTGCGCGCCCGCCCGCCCGTCTTAACGATCCGCCCATCCGGCATGACCGCCGTCAGCGACAGCACGTTCTCGCGCATCGTGCCGTAGCGCACGGCATTGGTTCCCGAGGCGCGGGTCGACGCCATGCCGCCGAGGCTGGCATTGGCACCCGGATCGATCGGGAAGAAGAGCCCGGTGTCGCGCAGATAGGTGTTGAGTTCCTCGCGCGTGACGCCGGCCTCCACCGTGCAGTCGAGATCCTCGGCATTGACCGCCAGCACGCGGTTCATGCGCGACATGTCGATGGAAATGCCGCCGCCCGGCGCGTTGACATGGCCTTCGAGCGACGAGCCGACGCCGAAGGCGATCACCGGCACGGTGTGCTCGGCGCACACACGCACGATCTCACTGACCTCCTCGGTCGTTTCCACGAAGGCCACGCCGTCGGGAAGCTGGTTCGGGATATAGGTCGTGGTATGGCCATGCTGCTCGCGGATCGCCTGGCCGGTCTGGAAGCGCTCGCCGAAGCGCTGCCGGAGAATGCCGAGCACGGCGGCGATCCCCTCTTCGTTGCGTTCAACCGGTGCCAGATCCGCCAAAGCCATCGCTTTCTCCTTACCGCCCGCGCCGCGGACATCATGGCCGTCGTCGAGCCGGCCGCCCTTGAACGGCGGCCGTTCATGCGTAATGTGCAAGCGGCTCGCGGACCGCCCAGCCCGCCGCGCTGCCGCCATCCATAAACCTCATCGGCGAACATTCAAGCGAGGATTTGCATGACAATCGAAGCACCCTTCCATTCCCGCATCATGGAAGTGGAAAAGGACTGGATCGATTATAACGGCCATCTCAACATGGCCTACTACAACGTCCTGTTCGATCGCTGCTCGGATGAGGCCTTCGAGATCCTGGGCATGGGACCTGACTATGCGCGCGAACGCAAGCTGACGATCTACACCGCCGAGGTCCATGTCTGCTATGTGCGCGAACTGCACCTGGCCGACAAGGTGCGCGTTTCATTCCAGCTTCTCGACCATGACGAAAAGCGCCTGCGCGCCTATCAGGAAATCCACCATGTCGACGGGTGGCTGGCCGCGAGTTCCGAAACGCTGTCGCTGCATGTCGACATGGCGGGCCCGAAGGTCGCCCCCTTCCCGCCCGACATCCAGGCCAGGGTCGAGGCCATGCGCGCCGCCCACGCGGACCTGCCGATGCCCGAGCGCGCCGGCCGCGCCATCGGCATCAAGCGCAAGAACGGATAGCAGGCGATGACACGCCATCGTGCCCTCGGCCGCGTACAGAACCTGCCGTTTAGAAGCCGCCGCAGCGTTTGGGAATCGCCGTGACAATCGCCGGGGCGGCCTCTAGTTTTTCGCCGGTACCGACTCACACGGGCGGAGGCTGATGCAATGAAATCCGAACGGCGGCTCGAGACCATGCGGCGCATGATCGTTCATGCGCGCGAAATCCTCGAGCTTCAGTTCGGTGTCGTCCTTTGGGATGGCGTGAAAGTGCCGGCCGATCTCGCAGCTGACGCGTTCGCCGTCAAAATCGCCGACGAAGGAGCGGTCGCCGCACTGTGCCGGCGTCCCAATCTCGAGACGCTTGCCAATCTCTGGGTCAGCGGGCGCATCGACCTTTTGAACGGCACCCTGTTCGACCTTGTCCGATTGCGGCCGAAAGTCCGAACCCGCGATATTCGCAAGGTCCTCGACAAAAGCCTGTTGCTGAAGAATTACCTGAGCTTTCTCATGGTCGGCCGCGGTGGCCCCTGGCCGCTCGAAACCCAGCCGAACGAAAAGCCGAGCGACGGCAACGCAGCCGAGAACAAGAAGAACATCGGCTACCACTATGATGTTTCCAACGCCTTCTATGCGCTGTGGCTGGACAAGGAAATGGTCTACAGCTGCGGCTATTGCACGGACTGGGACAACGATATCGACCGGATGCAGCGGGACAAACTCGAGCACATCTGCCGCAAGCTTCGCCTGCGCGAAGGCGAACACCTGCTCGACATCGGCTGCGGCTGGGGGGCGCTGACTTTGTACGCCGCGCAGAACTATGGCGTGACCACGCTCGGAGTGAGTTTGTCGGAGGAACAGATCGCCTATGCCAGGGAAAAGGCGCGGCGTCTCGGCCTTGAGAATCGGGTCAGATTCGAGCTGACCGATTATGCTTCGGTCACGGGCCAGTTCGACAAGGTTGTTTCAGTCGGAATGCAGGAACATATCGGCCTCGACAATCTTTCGACCTACTGCGCCACCGTGAAGCGGATACTGAAACCGGGCGGGATCTTTCTCAATCACGCCATCACCCGGCCGGCCAAACGTGACGCCCGGACGTTCCGGCGCAAACGGGCCGAATTCGCGCTGCTCACCAAGTATATCTTCCCCGGCGGCGAACTCGACCATATCGGAAACACGCTCGCCACCCTGGAACAAAACGGCTTCGAGGTGCACGATGTCGAGGGTTTGTGCGAGCATTACCAGCGCACCTGCAAACATTGGCACGACCGCCTGCTTGCCAAATACGAGGCCGCGACAGACGAGGTCGGCGAGGTGAAGACACGGCTCTGGCTCGCCTATCTCGCAGCCTGCGCGATCGCTTTCGAGCGCAATGGCGTTGGCGTCTACCAGACGGTCACGACCCTTCGGCGGCGCGGGCCTTCCAGCCTGCCGCCGACGCGCGCGGATCTGTATCGTTAGCGCGCATTCTCACCCGTAGTGGTTCTGAATCACGGCGTTGGCCACTTCCTCGCGGTCGATGATGCCGACGATCGCGTCGGGTCGCGGCACGCCATGGCCCTTGATGACGACGGCATAGGAACGTCCGCGCCTGTTCATGCGAGTGATGGCGTCGTTGAGATTGCTGTCATCCGTCGCCAGGATGAAGGCGTTGGACGAGAGCGAGCCGAGCGTCTCCTTGCCGATACGCTGCATTTCGTGACGCAGCGTGCCGAAACGGATGAAACCGGAAATACGCTGCCCGTCGCTCACCAGAACCTTCGTCGAGGCGGGATCGATCTCGTTCACCGCTTCGGCAACCGTCATCGTATCGGGCAGCACCTTGAAATTGCGATTCATGATCTCGCTTACCGGCTGAACGAGGAACATGTTGGTGGTGCGGTTGGTCGGAATGGGCCTGCCGCGATTGCGCAGCTTGATCGTGTAGATGTCGCTGGTGATCAGGGCGCGCCGGATGCCGATCGCCAGCGCCACGGCGAGCACCAGCGGCACGATGACATGGTAGTCACGCGTCATCTCGAAGATCATCACGATGGCCGTCATCGGTGCGCTCGTGGCGCCGCCGACCATGGCGCCCATGCCGATCATGGCGAATGTCGGCACCGAGATATCGGCCTGCGGAAACAGCATCGTCCCGACGACGCCGATCGCAGCGCCAAGTGTGGCGCCCATGAACAGGCTGGGTGAGAAAATGCCGCCCGATGCTCCGGCGCCAAGACTGATCGAGGTGGCCGCCAATTTGCCGAAAAACAGCGCGATGAGCAGTATCAGGCTGGTGTTTCCTCCCGCCAGAACGTCCTGGATCGTGGCGTAGCCGACGCTCAGCACGTGGTAGTGGCCGCTCGCCAGCAGGAAGAGATAGCCCATCACGCCAACGGCGGTCATGCCGATCAGGTTCTGCCAATAGGGGCTGATCGGCATCGCCTCGAAACGGTCCTCGGCATAGGCCAGCGTCTTGACGAAAAGATAGGCGGCAAGACCGATGATGATCCCCGCGGCCGCGGCCAGCACGATCTCATGGAAATTCACCGCCTCCATCTGCGGGAGGATGAGAGGGTGCACGGCAAACGCCGATTCGGCGCCGATGACGAGCCGCGCCACATAGGTCGAGGTCGCCGTGGCGATGACGACGGGCAGGAAGCTGCGCGGCGAGATCTCGGGCAGCAGGACCTCGCTGGCGAACAGCACGCCGCCCAGCGGCGTGTTGAAGGTCGCGGCGATCCCCGCCCCGGCACCGGCCGAAAGCAGCGTGATCTTCTGCGCCCGGACCAGATTGAGCCGCCGCCCGAAGGTCGAGCCGAAGGACGAGCCGATCTGGATGATCGGGCCCTCACGGCCGACCGAAGCCCCGGTGCCGATGGAGATCGCCGAGGCAAGCGACTTCACCACGGCCACCACGCCGCGGACATTGCCGGCATTGTGGTAGATCGCATACATGACTTCGGGAACGCCATGCCCCTTGGCTTCCGGCGCGAAGCTGCGCACCAGAAGGACGACGAGCAGCCCGCCGATGATCGGAACGGCGATGATGAACGGGCCAAGCGGGCTCGGCGCGCCAAAAGCGTTCGGGTCGTACTGGAAGGACAAGGTCTGATAGAAGGCCAGGTTGTAGATCAGCGCGATCAGGAACTTGAAGACGATGGCGCCCAGCGCCGCGACGACGCCGACCACCAGGGCAAGCAGCGAAAGCACCGGCAGTGGAACCTCGCGTTCCACCGGCGGCGCCTCGCCGGCCGCACCTGCCCTGCCATCCCCCGCGCCCCGAGTTGTCGAGGGTGGCGTGACGACTTGGGACGACATGTGCGAGTTTCCGCGTTTGGTTTGCGTTTCAGGGCTAGTGGTTCGTTTCCAACTGGGGCGACATCGAGTGAGTATCGAATGTCAGATTCGTTCCACTAGGTATTCAATGAATGTGGGCCCTTATGGCGCTGGCGCGGCATCGAAGCAACCCGCAATTGTTGTAAAGCACCACAACCGGCTCACGCAACTGCCCGAAAAACCGAATGAATTTCGCAACGCCCTGCCAGAGCATGTCCCGCTCAAACGGTACCGTTTGAGCGAAGGGTACATGCTCCAACATATTGATCTGGCGCGCATATCTTTGCTTCAAGCGTTTCCGTTTGAAGCGAACGCGCGCCAGCAGGGACAGGCGTAGTTGCGCGCCTTGGTGCCGATGGAGCCGTTCGCGCCGGCCACGATAACGACCAGCTGGCGGTCGTCTTCCGTTTCACGGGGTTCGTCGAGCGTGGACTGCCGGCTTCCCTGCGCCGCGCTTCGTCAATCGGGACGCACCGACATGATTGTAAAGGCGCCACCTTGGGGCTATTGGGGCGCATGATTGAAGCAGCGCCCCTCCAGTTCACGGCTGAAAACGTCCTCAAGCGCGACGTCTTTTCCGAGACCCGCAAAGGTCATTTTGAAGGCGACCCGGAACGCAAGATCATTCGGCGCGAGGTCGGCGCCGCGCCGGTGTGGTCGCGGCCATTGGCCTGGTTGCTGGCCCGGCGCGAGATCAGGGTGATGCGCGCGGTCGACGGCGTGCCCGGAACGCCCAACCTCATTTCCGTCGACGCCGACGGCCTCTACCGGACCTGGGTGGAAGGGACCCCACTGCATCTTGCCCGCCCGCATGATCCCGCATGGTACAAGGATGCCCACCGCCTCCTGCGCAGCTTCCGCCGCCGCGGGGTCACACACAACGATCTGGCCAAGCCGCAGAACTGGCTGGCCGCTCCCGACGGCTCGGCAGCGGTGATCGATTTCCAGCTCGCCTCGCTGCACCGGCGCAAGGGCGCCCTCTACAGGCTGATGGCTTATGAGGATTTCCGCCATCTCCTGAAGCAGAAGCGCGCCTTCGCGCCAGAACTGATGACACGGCGCGAAAAGGGCATTCTCGCCCGCCGCTCGCTGCCCTCGCGCATCTGGATGGCAAGCGGCAAGAAGGTCTACAATCTGATTACGCGCGGCCTGTTCAACTGGTCCGACGGCGAAGGCACCGGCGACCGGCTCGACCGGGAAGGTGCCGGCATCGTGACTGCGCTGAAGTCGCATCCGGGCGTGCGCGACGTCGCATTGACGCTCTATCCGCTGCCGCGCAAGGGCGTCGGCATATACGCATTTGTCGAGGCGGATGGCGGCATTGGGCAGGCCGAGCTTGAAGGCTTGCAGAAATCGAAGCTCAGAGACGGCGGCGCCGATCTCATTCAGCCGGTCAACGCCCTGCCCCGCCGACCCGACGGGGCACCACGCGACGACATTCTGCGGCTTGTCGCGATGAACCAGATGACCGAGCTCGATGCGGTGCTGCAGCGGGAGCCGGACCTTGCAGCCATCGTGCAGGACGTCGCGGCCGGTCGACTGAATTTCACCGACCGGCGCATTTCCGGGCTTGAGAGCAGGGACTGAAGCAGCTCCGGGAGGCGCAAAAGCTCCTCGTTGGCATTGCGAAAAATCAAGGCGTTGGACTGACGCATCGTCGCTAGCGCGCGTTCGCTTCAAACGGAAACGTTTGAAGCGAAGAGATGAGCGGATCCACACCTGCATGCCGTTCGTCGCCCTGCGCCACCACCGACGGCGGCCCTTCCCCATGGTTCGGTCCGTCGTCCGTGATCGGCCCGACCGGGCAAATCCCATCTTTCCGCTGCAGGTAGACCTGGGTTGCCTCGAGAGGCGATCCGTCCTATATCGCTAATAAATAAGCCTGTATGGCAGCTTGGGGTTAGAATTTGTCACAATTCCTCTGACCGACTATACTATCGAACAACCTAGCAAATGTCCTCATAGTCATAGTGGGGAGCAATTTTATGTTTCAAAGGCATCCATGAAAGCCAAAGTAGAAGCGAAGAATATTTTCAAGATTTTTGGAGACGATCCCAAGTCGGCCCAAAATATGCTCGAAGAAGGTCGATCAAAGGAGGAAATCTTCGAAGCAACCGGCCTCACCATCGGCGTCCAAGATGCGAGTTTTGCCGTCCAGCAAGGCGAAATATTCGTCATCATGGGGCTGTCGGGGTCGGGCAAGTCGACCCTGGTGCGGATGATCAACGGGCTGATCGCTCCGACATCGGGCGAAATGCTGGTCGACGGCACAGATATCGCCAATTGCTCGCCGCAGCAGATGCGCGAAATCAGGCGCACGAAAGTGGCCATGGTGTTCCAGCACTTCGCGCTCTTCCCGCACAAGACGGTCGGCGAAAATGCCGCCTACGGGCTGAAGATCAAGGGCATGGGCGCTGCCGAACGGCGCGAACGTGCCCTGGCCGCACTCGAGCAGGTCGGCCTCAGGGCGCATGCCGACAGCTATCCCGACGAATTGTCCGGCGGCATGCAGCAGCGCGTCGGCCTTGCCCGCGGCCTGGCCGCCGAGCCTGAGGTGCTGCTGATGGACGAGCCCTTCTCCGCCCTCGACCCGTTGATCAGGAGCGACATGCAGGAGGAATTGCTCGAACTGCAGCGCTCGATGAAGAAGACGATCATCTTCATCACGCACGACCTCGACGAGGCGCTGACGCTCGGCGACCGCATCGCCATCATGCACAACGGGGCGATTGTCCAGATCGGCACCGCCGAAGAGATCGTGGACAAGCCGGCCGACGATTATGTGGCGGCATTCACCAAGGACATCGACCGTTCGCGTGTCTTCACGGCGCAGAGCGTGCTCAGCCCGGCCGAGGCGATCGACCTGTCGAAGGATACGGCCGCGTCCGCGATCGAGCGCATGGAACAGCTGAACCGCGACGCGATTTACGTGCTCGACGGCGACCGCATCGCCGGCACCGTGACCTATCGCGACCTCACCGCATCGATGCGCGACAATGGTGCGGCCCTGTCCGACGCCATCATCGCGGACTACCCCACGACCAAGAGCACGACGCCGCTGCATGAGCTCTATCCGCTATGCGAAAGCGGGCTGCCGATTGCCATCGTCGGACGCAAGGGCCGGCTGGAAGGCATTGTGGAGCCGCAAGCCGTGCTCGCCAAGGTGGCGAGCGACTCCGATGAGGCGGCTTGAGAGCCTGCGCGAACTGACCGGCCCGGGCGCATAATCCGGGCACAGGAGACGACATGAGACCATCCGACTTACTCACAATCCCGCTTGACGATTGGGTCAACAGCTTCGTGCGCGACTGGCTGGTGCCCAATTTCCGGCCCTTCTTCCGTTCCCTGCAATGGCCGATCACCCAGGTGCTGAACGCACTCGACGGCCTGCTGAACGCCACGCCGATGATCGTTCTCACCGCGGTCCTGGCGTTCATCGCATGGCGCACGGCGGGACGTTCCGTGGCGATCTTCACCATTATCGCGCTGGTGTTTATCGACATGATCGGCCAATGGCCGGAGACGATGACGACGCTGTCCATGGTTGTCACGGCCGTTCTGTTTTGCACCGTACTCGGCGTACCGCTGGGCATCATCGCCGCCGGCAGCGACCGCTTCCAGGCGGTGCTGCGGCCGATCCTCGACATCATGCAGACGATTCCATCCTTCGTTTATCTGGTGCCCATCGTCATGCTGTTCGGTGTTGGCATGGTGCCGGGCATCATCGCCACCATCATCTTCGCCCTGCCGCCGATCATCCGGCTGACCAATCTGGGCATCCGCAATGTCCGCCATGATCTGATCGAGGCGGCCAACGCCTTCGGCTCAACCCGGTGGCAGACACTGTGGGAGGTGCAGCTTCCACTCGCCATGCGCACCATCATGGCCGGCCTCAACCAGACGCTGATGCTCGCCCTTTCCATGGTGGTGATCGCGGCGCTGATCGGCGCCGGCGGCCTCGGGCTCACCGTCTATACCGGCCTCGGCCGGCTCGACGTCGGCAACGCCATGGCCGGCGGTATTGGCATCGTGCTCATCGCCATCATTCTCGACCGGATCACCCAGGCGCTGGGCGAGGCCAGGCAGATGCGGCGCACATCGCTGCTGCAGACGCTGAGATCCATGATCTCGACGGCCGGACCGGGCAAACAGACAACGGAACGGGCAGGTTGACAAAGCCTGCTCCGCCGCCTTCCAGCGGCAAAAGTACCTGCCGCTCTGGCAGGCGAACGAAGAAACAGAGGAGAATTCACATGACGCGACCATATCTTTCGCGACTTCTTGCGCTCGGCGTATCTGCTGCCGCGATCGGCCTGATGCCGCTCACGGCCTCGGCCCAGGACATGCCCGGAGAAGGCACCACCGTGCGCATGGCACGGGCGACGTGGGACACCGGCTGGTTCCATGCCGAGATCTACAAGCAGCTCCTGGAAAAGCTGGGCTACACTGTCGAGGGGCCGACGACGCTTGACAATCCGCCCTTCTATCAGGCCGTCTCCCAGGGCGACCTCGACCTTTGGGTCAATGGCTGGTTCCCGCTTCACAACACCTATGAAAGCACCTTCTCCAGCGGCGCCGAACGCTTCGGCATGGTCGCCAAGGGCGGCGCCCTGCAGGGTTATCTGGTCGACAAGGCGTCAGCGGAGAAGTTCGACATCAAGACGATCGAGGATTTCAAGCGCGACGAGGTCAAGGAAGCCTTCGACCGCAACGGCGACGGCAAGGCCGACCTGGTCGCCTGTCCGCCCGGCTGGGGCTGCGAGACGGTCATCGAATATCAGCTCGATGCCTATGACCTGCGCGACTCCGTCAACTCCATCAAGGCCGGCTATTCGGCATCGATGGCCGACGCGATCGCCGCTTACGGCCAGGGCGAGCCGATCCTTTTCTATACCTGGACGCCGAACTGGACGGTCAACGAGTTGAAGCCCGGCGAAGACGTGGTGTGGATCGAGGTTGCCAAGACCGACCTGCCGGAGGACCAGAAGGACCTCGAGGACGCAACGACGCTTGAGGGTGTTGCGGGCTGCGTCGCCGATCCGTGCAATCTCGGCTGGCCTGCCAACGATATCCAGCCGGTGGTCAACTCCGAATTCCTCAAGGGAAACCCGGCCGCGGCCACGCTGCTCGAGGAAGTCTCGATCCCGCTCGAGGATATCTTTGCCCAGAACGCCAAGATGAACGCCGGCGAGGATGACGACGAAGACATCGTCCGTCAGGCCTCGGAGTGGATCGACGCGCATTCCGACGAGGTCGATGGCTGGCTGAAGGCGGCACGCGACTCCGCCATGTAAGACGGCACAGCCGCAACCGACTGTCGAAGCGGGCCGCAATTGCGGCCCGCTTCTTTTATTTCTGGCCTTCAACGTCAGGATATGCCGGCGGCAAGCTGGCCTTTCCGCCCCGAATCACTACATTCGGGGACATGTCCGCACAGCCAGACGATATTCCCTTCTTCGACGACGACCGCCCGCATGCCGAAGCCCCAGGCGCGACCGGTTCGGGCATCGCCGCCCGCGCCATGGCGGCGCGCAGCAAGCGCGCGCCCGACTATCTGGAAGGGCTCAATCCCGAGCAGCGCCTTGCGGTGGAAACCACGGAAGGCCCGGTGCTCGTTCTGGCCGGCGCCGGCACCGGCAAGACGCGCGTGCTGACGACGCGCATCGCCCATATCCTTGCCACCGGGCGTGCCTGGCCGTCGCAGATCCTCGCCGTTACCTTCACCAACAAGGCCGCACGCGAGATGAAGAGCCGCATCGGCGTGCTGGTCGGCTCGCAGATCGAGGGCATGCCGTGGCTCGGCACGTTCCATTCGATCGGGGTTAAACTCTTGCGGCGCCATGCCGAGCTTGCCGGCCTGCGCTCCGATTTCACCATCCTCGACACCGACGACCAGATCCGGCTGCTGAAACAGCTCATCCAGGCCGAAGGGCTCGACGACAAGCGCTGGCCGGCGCGCCAGTTCGCCCAGATGATCGACGGCTGGAAGAACAAGGGATTCGGCCCGAAGGACATTGCGGAAGGCGATGCGCGCGCCTTCGCCAATGGCCGCGGCCGCGAACTCTACGCCGCCTATCAGGAGCGGCTGAAGACGCTGAACGCCTGCGATTTTGGCGATCTGCTGCTGCACCCGATCCGCATCCTGCGCGACAATCCGGACGTGCTGGCGGAATATCACCGCAAGTTCAAATACATCCTCGTCGACGAGTATCAGGACACCAACACGGCGCAATATATGTGGCTGCGGCTCCTGGCGCAGCGGCCGCGGGGACAACACGCCATCTCCCCTCTTGAGGGAGAGATCGGCCAATCGCGGACATCCCGCCTTTCGGCCGAAGGGCGCAAGCCCGACCGGGCGTCGGCCGGTCAGGCCGCCCCCGCGGAGGCCAGCGAGCGGAGCGAGCGCGCGGCCGTGAGCGTAAATATCTGTTGTGTCGGCGATGACGACCAGTCGATCTATGGCTGGCGCGGCGCCGAGGTCGACAACATCCTGCGCTTCGAGAAGGATTTTCCCGGCGCCACCGTCATTCGCCTGGAGCGCAACTATCGCTCCACGGCGCACATTCTCGGCGCCGCCTCGCATCTGATCGCCCATAACGAAGGCCGTCTCGGCAAGACGCTGTTCACCGAAATTGCCGATCCCGACGACGCCAAGGTGACAGTGCATGCGGCCTGGGATTCGGAGGAGGAAGCGCGCGCCGTCGGCGACGAGATCGAGGCGCTGCAGACGAAGGGCCATCGGCTCAACGACATGGCGATCCTCGTGCGCGCATCCTTCCAGATGCGCGAATTCGAGGAGCGTTTCATCACGCTCGGCCTCAACTACCGCGTCATCGGCGGCCCGCGCTTCTACGAGCGCCAGGAAATCCGCGATGCGATGGCCTATCTGCGCGTCATCGCCCAGCCGGCCGACGACCTCGCCTTCGAGCGCATTGTCAACGTACCCAAGCGCGGGCTCGGCGAGGCTTCGGTGCGCCAGGTTCACGATACCGCGCGCGCGCTCGGCGTTCCCATGCTGGCGGCGGCGGAAAATCTCGCCGAAAGCGACGAGATGAAGCCCAAGCCGCGCGCCGCGCTGCGCGAGGTGGCGGCCAATTTCGCCCGCTGGCGCGAGGCGATGGACAATACGCCGCATACCGAGCTGACCGAGACGATCCTCGAGGAGTCGGGCTACACCGACATGTGGAAGAACGACCGCTCGGCCGAAGCGCCGGGCCGGCTGGACAACCTGAAAGAGCTCATCCGCTCCATGGAGGAGTTCGAATCGCTGCGTTCCTTCCTCGAACATGTCTCTCTGGTCATGGACGCCGAGCAGCAGGAAGACCTCGACGCTGTCTCCATCATGACGCTGCATTCGGCCAAGGGCCTGGAGTTCGAGACCATCTTCCTGCCGGGCTGGGAGGAAGGCCTGTTTCCGCACCAGCGCGCCCTCGACGAGGGCGGCCGCACGGCGCTCGAGGAAGAGCGGCGCCTGGCCTATGTCGGGCTTACGCGAGCGAAGAAGAACCTGCACATCTGGTTCGTCTCCAACCGCCGCATCCACGGACTGTGGCAATCGACCATCCCCTCGCGCTTTCTCGACGAACTGCCTGAGGCCCATGTCGAGGTGGCCGAGGCCGGCTCGGATTTCGGCGGCTATGGCGGCGGCCGGCAAAACCCGTACGGCGCCTCCCGTTTCGACGATGTGGGGAGCTTTTCCAACACCTATGCCACGCCCGGATGGAAGAGGGCCCAGCAAAACCGCACCGAAGCGACGGACCGCAACTGGGGCACGCGTTCGGGCCATGCGGCAGAGCGCATCGGCTATGGCGAGACGGATTCGGGCTACGGAGCCGGCCGCGGCTCGGTCAAGGGCCGGGTGATCGAGGGCGAACTGGTCGCCAAATCGGTCTCCGACGAGCCCTCGGCCTTCACGGTTGGCGACCGCGTCTTCCACCTCAAATTCGGCAACGGCAACATCGCCGCCATCGACGGCAACAAGCTCACCATCGACTTCGACAAGGCGGGCCAGAAACGGGTGCTCGACGGATTCGTCAAGAAGGTGTGACGACACTTCTCGTCAGGTGACGCCTTGCTGAGCGGCGGCGCCGCTTGTGCGGTCGGCCATCAGAATATCTCGACCACATCGTTCGGGCGTACTCACCGACCCTTCTCAATCACCTCTCGGATGACCACCGCCTGGTTGCGCTCTTCGTCGCGGGCCGAATAGACGAGCGTCAGCGGCCCCTGTTTCGCATAGCCGCGCAACTGGTCGAGGAGGTCCGTCTTGTCGGCCAGTTCGGCCTTGTAGCGGGTGCGGAATTCCTCCCAGCGTTCGGGCTTGTGGCCGAACCATTGGCGCAGCGCCGTCGACGGCCCGATCTCCTTCATCCACAGATCGACCGCCGCCTTGTCCTTCGACACGCCGCGCGGCCACACCCGGTCGACCAGGACGCGAACGCCGTCGGCCTTCTGCGGCGGCGCGTAGACCCGTTTGATCCCGATATCGTGCATGGCTCCGTCCAATCCTGGAGACCCAACCCAACATTGCATGATCGGGTCCCGGATTCCATGGTGCGTGCATTGCACGGCGGGCCCGCCTATCCGCGTCGTTCCCACTTGTCGAGAAAGGCGTCGATCGCCATCGACTGCATGTCCGGCACGGCTTCGTAGAGCGTTTCGACGGGCCAGTCCCACCAGGAAAGCGCGTCGAGACGCGCGGCGATCTGCGGGCTGAAGCGCGCGCGCAGCGGCGCGGCCGGCACGCCGGCAACGATGGTGAAGGCTGGCACGTCCCTTGTCACCACCGTATTGGCGCCAATCACCGCGCCGTTGCCGATCGTCACGCCGGGCAGGATCACGGCGCCATGGCCGATCCACACGTCGTGGCCGATCGTCACGCGGTTGGCCCGCCGGCGCTCCCGAAACACCTGGTCGACGCCGAGATAACGGAAATACTCGTTCGGACGGTAGCTGATCTTATGCGTCGTCGCCCGCTCCAGCGGATGCTCGAGCGCATTGATCCGGCTGTTGGCGGCAATCGAGCAGAACTTGCCGATCGTGGTGTAGATCGCCTCGGCATGGCGCTCGAAATAGCTGAAGTCGCCCACCACAACCTCGCGCAGGACGACGCGCTCGCCGACAGCGGCATAACGGCTGAGCCGGCACCCCTTCAGTTCCGCCGTCGTGTGAATGCGCGGCTCGGGCGAGGCAAAGCGGAGATCGGCGGGTTCGCTCATGGCCGCCCTTTACGCCGCACCTGCATCCCCGGCAAGGCCTGCTGTATCGGTTGCACCGTCCAGCGGACGTCCTGGCCGCAAGGCAGCATGTCGAAATCGCCATCCTGGCCGAGTTCGAGAAGGCAATCAGAGCGACAGAATGGCGTATTGGTGCATGTCGTCGTCTGGGCTATGCTTGCGCCAATCGAGGTGGTTGCCGATGACGCTGAAACTCGCGATCAAATCCGTGTCGACGGTCGTCGTGCTGGCCGGCCTCAGCGGCATCGCATTTGCCATGTGGGCCGAGAACGGACCCAGGGTTCTCATGGCGATGGCCGAAACCGGTCTGTCCTGGTGCTTCTAGGCCGTGTGGACAACCGAAACGAACTCACGGCGGGATCTACCAGGACATGATGCGCGGCGTTCTCATAGGCATACTCGTACTGATGGCGGCTGCCGTCGGCTGGCTCACCTATGACTGGTACCGCACCACGCAAGGCGGCGAAGCCTTCGGCGCTCCATTCACGCTGGTCGACCAGAAGGGCGGGGAAATTACCGAAACCGCCTTGCGCGGCCAGCCGAGCGCGGTGTTCTTCGGCTTCACCCATTGCCCCGAGGTTTGCCCGACGACGTTGTTCGAGCTCGACGGATGGCTGAACTTGCTCGGCGAGGAAGGTGAGCCGATCCAGGCCTACTTCGTCTCCGTCGACCCCGAGCGCGACACGCCGGAGGTGCTCGACAACTATGTCTCCAATGTCTCCGATCGCATCACAGGCATTACGGGCGACCCCGAGAAGGTTGCGGCCATGGCAAAGTCATTCGGCATCTATTCCAAGAAGGTGCAGCTCGAGGACGGCGACTATACGATGGATCATACCGCATCCATCCTGCTCATCGACCGCTCGGGCGACTTCTTCGGCACCATCGCCTATGGCGAGAATTCCGACACGGCACTGGCCAAGTTGAAGCGGCTGGTCCGGGAAGGCTGAAGACCGGATATACCCACCGTTGTTGCCGTGCCGGCCCCGTCCGTACCGCCCGCCGGCCTGGCCACTTGCGCCCGTGGCACGGCTGCGGCAGTAAGGCCTGTCGACGCCGCGTTATCGCCGCGGCCGTCCTTGCGGAGAAATGATCCTTGAGCCTGAGCCGTCTTTTTGCCACCGCGCCGCGCGAGAAAGCGATGCGCGCCTACGCCCTGTTCGAGGCCCTGTTCGAGGATGACGGCTTCGCGCTTGCCATCACCGAAATCGACGAGGCAAACGACATTCTTTGCGTGGAGATCTATGTCGACGGCGATGCGGCCGGCGTCGTCTCCAGGGCCCGGAACGCACTCGATGAGGCGGGGCTCTCCCTGCCGATCGAAAACGAGCCGTTGCCGGACATCGACTGGGTGTCGAAATCGCTCGAAGGCCTGAAGCCGGTCCGTGCAGGACGCTTCCTGGTTCACGGCGCGCATGACCGCGACAAGCGCGCCACGGGCGACCTTGCCATCGAAATCGAGGCCGGCCAGGCCTTCGGAACCGGCCATCACGGCACCACAGCGGGCTGTCTGGAGATGATCGAGCAGATCGTCCGCCGCGAGCACCCCGTCAACGCGCTCGACATGGGAACGGGCAGCGCCGTGCTCGCGATCGCGCTCGCCAGGCTGGCGCATATACCGGTGCTGGCAACGGATATCGACCCCGTCGCGACCCGGGTCGCGCGCGACAATGTCAGGCTGAATGCCGCCTCGGCGTGGGTGCGCGCGGTCACGGCAACGGGTTTCGACCATCCCGAGATCGCCCGGCGCGCGCCCTACGACCTGATCATCGCCAATATTCTCGCCCGTCCGCTGATGGGACTTGCCTCCGCCATGGCCCGGCATATCGCTTCGGGCGGCTCGCTCATCCTGTCGGGCATTCTCGAGCGGCAGCGAAATGCCGTGATCGCCGCCTATGCGGGGCAGCGTTTCCGGCACGTCAGAACCATTCAGCGCGGCGAATGGGTGACGATCCATATGAAGCGGTGATCGGCAGCATGGACAAAAAAGAAAGCGGCTCGAACGTTCGGGCCGCTTTCCGAGTAAGCGCTGGGATAAACCCGCGCTGTTGTTGCCTGATGCAAGAAATCAGATCAGGGAATAGCTCGACGCGTTCTTCTGCAGCTCGGCGCGGCTGTAGCCACTGGCCTTCAACGTCTCGTCGTCGAGCATCAGGAGAGCGCCGTTGACATAGCGGGATGCCTGCCGCGAACGCGCTTCAACCAGCGTATCGAGGGCAATGCGGAAAATGCCGCGTCTGTTTGCGTGTGCCATATCGGGCTCCTTATCCTTTGGAAGATCCATCCTCCACGTTGTGAAAGGTAAGCACCGCTGACCTAGTTTACCAGCACCCAAAGCACATGGCACCCATGCGTTTTCGCAGGTGCGAAACGTCTGTGTGCGCTGCAACATACATCGTACCTTAAACGTGTCCGCGCGCTTGCCCGTTGCAACCGCATAGGGGCGGAGATACGGTCACGCAAACGCAAGCGAGGCCATTCTTCCCGATGTTCCAGTCCTTCGAAACGACGTCAGATCCCGCCCTCGTCGCCCCACGGATCGCCAAGCTGCGCGGCCTGCTCGAAGCGCGCGAACTCGACGGCTTCCTGGTGCCGCGGGCCGACGAATATCAAGGCGAATATGTCCCACCGCGCGCCGAACGCCTGCAATGGATTTCAGGCTTTACGGGATCGGCCGGGGCGGCCCTGGTGCTGAAGGACAGCGCCCATCTCTTCGTCGACGGGCGCTACACGCTGCAGGCGCGCATGCAAACGGACCCGGCGGTATTGGCCATCGAAAGCCTCGTCGATACCCCTCCCCCGACATGGATCAAGGAGCACCTGCCGCACAAGGCGATGCTCGGTTTCGACCCGTGGCTGCACACGATCTCCGAGGCGCGGGCGCTGCGCGAGGCGGTCGAGGCGCGCGGCAGCAGGCTGGTTGCGCTCGGCGACAATCTGGTCGACGCAATTTGGCACGACCAGCCCGCCCCGCCTCTCGAGGCGGTGGACATCCATCCCGAGAAGTTCGCCGGGCGGCTGGCCAAGGACAAGCTCGCCGAACTCGCCGAGGCGGTCGGCGCGGCAGGCGCCGACCATTGCGTCCTCACCGATCCGTCCTCGATCGCCTGGGCGTTCAATATCCGCGGCCACGACGTGCCGCACACGCCTCTGGCCCTGGGCTTCGCCATTCTCGGCGCCAAGGGCCTGCCAAGCGTGTTCATGGACAAGCGCAAGCTGCCCAAGGCCACCGAGGCCTATCTGACGCAGCTCGCCGACATCAGGCCGCCCTCCGCATTGGAAGAAACGCTGTCGGCCATCGCGGCCAAGGGTGCCGCCATCGGGCTCGATCCGGCGCTCGCCGCCGACAGGTTGCGCATGATCGTCGAGGAGGCCGGCGGCAATGTGGTCGAAACGGCCGACCCCGCGCGCCTGCCGCGCGCAACCAAGAACGAGGGCGAGCTTGCCGGCAGCCGCGCCGCCCATCGCCGCGACGGCGCGGCCGTCACCCGTTTTCTTGCCTGGCTCGACCGGCAGGCGCCGGGAACGCTCGACGAAATCACCGCGGTAAAGGAACTCGAGGCCGCCCGACGGCATGCCGGCGACGAGGCCCAGATGCCGCTGCGCGACATCTCCTTCGACACCATTGCCGGCGCGGGACCCAACGGCGCGATCATCCACTACCGCGTGACGCATGAAACCAACCGGACGCTCGGCAAGGACGAGCTTTTCCTGCTCGATTCCGGCGGCCAGTACGAAGACGGAACGACCGACATCACGCGCACGCTCGCCATCGGCACGCCGACCCAAGAGATGCGCGAGCGCTATACGCTGGTGCTGAAGGGGCTCATCGGCATTTCGCTCCTGCGCTTTCCCGCCGGCACGCGCGGCATGGACATCGACCCCATCGCCCGCCAGGCGCTCTGGAAGGCGGGCCTCGACTACGGCCATGGCACCGGCCACGGCGTCGGCTCCTATCTCGCCGTGCACGAAGGTCCCCAGCGCATCGCCCGCACAGGCACGCAGAAGCTCCTGCCCGGCATGATCCTGTCCAACGAGCCCGGCTATTACAAGGAGGGCCATTACGGCATCCGGCTGGAAAACCTGATCGTCGTGCGTCCGGCAGAGCCCCTGCCCGGCGGCGACATTGCCATGCACGCCTTCGAAACCCTCACGCTCGCCCCGTTCGACCGGCGGCTGATCGTGCCGTCTCTGCTGACGGGCGACGAGCGCGAATGGCTCGACGCCTATCACGCTCGGGTGCGCGCGGAGATCGGCCCGATGCTCGACGGTGAAACGCTGGCCTGGCTGGACAAGGCGACGGCGCCGCTTTGACGGGCGCGACGCGCGGCCGCCTCCCCTCCGCCCGGCCCTGGAGCATATCGATCTGGCGCGCATATCTTTGCTTCAAACGTTTCCGTTTGAAGCAAACGCGCGCTAACCGAAAAAATGCCGCCCGACGATCAGAACCGCCGTGCCGCCCAGAAACAGGCTCATCATGCCGCCGCGCAGCGCAATCAGCGCCGCCGCCACGAGTGCGAGAATTTCGGCTGGCCCGGCCGTCAGCACGGCCGGCGCCACGAGCGTCGTCAGCACCGCCGCCGGCACGGCGTTGAGGCCGGCCTCCACGCGCGGATGGACGTGCTCGAAGCGCGAGAGCACCAGGTGGCCGCCGGCCCGCGTCAGATAGGTGAAGACGGCGCCGGCGACGATGATCCAGAACGTCGTGCTCATACTTCCTCTCCCGCATCTTCGGCCGGCGGATCCTGGTAGTCGGCGATCGCTTCCTGCGTCGGCGGCATCATGGCGGCAAGCGCGACGCCGGCCGCCGCCCCGATCGAGACATGCCAGGGCGAGCCGACGTAGAGATAAGCGAGGATCGAGGCTGCACTGCTTGCCAGCACGATCGGCAGCCACAGCGGGCGCTTGCGAAAGCCCATGACGAGGCCGAGAAAATAGATCGGCAGCAGGAAGTCTATCCCCAGCGCATGCGTGTCGGGCAAGAGCCGGCTGAACGACGCGCCGACCCAGGAATCGACGACCCACATGACATAGATCGGCGTCGCCATGCCCATATACCAGGAAAACCCGATCGTGCCGCCCTGCTCGCCCTGGCGTTCGGCCTCGGCATATTGCGGGTCGACCAGGAAGAAGAAGCCGACGAGGCGCTGCCAGGATGTCCAGTGACCGATCCGCCGGCCGACAGCCGCCGAATAGAGCACATGGCGGAAATTGACCGCCACGATCGACAGCACGATCACCCACGGGGCGATCGTCTGGCCGAAAAGATCGATGCCGACCATCTGGCTGGCGCCGGCATAGATGGTCGCGCTCATGAACACGACTTCCCAGACGCTGAGCCCGTTCTGCACCGCGAGCGCGCCGAACAGGACACCGAATGGCGCCGAGGCGACCATGACGGGCACGCCGAGACGGAAGCCGCGCCAGTAGTCCGACGCGGCGGATGTCTCGGTGTAGCTTTGAACGGACATGCAGGCTCCTCCGGATCAGCGCTATGTAGGTAGGCCGGCCCGGCCTGTCACATGAAAATGATTGAGCCAACCATCAACCGCGATGATGACCGCGCGGCAAGCGCCAGGGTTGGATGCACCGGCTCGCGCTGCGCTTCAGGGTTGATGGCGATGCCGTTTGTCGCCCCTTACACGCCCTGACGGCCGATCCGCTCGAACCACGCCGCCTCGTCGATCACCTCGATGCCGAGTTCCGCCGCCTTCTTCAGCTTCGATCCCGCACCGGGTCCGGCCACCACCAGGTCGGTCTTGCTGGAGACCGAACCGGCCGCCTTGGCGCCGAGCTTTTCGGCCATCGCCTTGGCCTCGTCGCGCGACATGCGCTCCAGCGCGCCGGTGAAGACGATCGTCTTGCCTGCAACCGGAGAATCGCTTGCGACCTGTTCAGCGTCGATCACCGAAACCTGCGCCGCAAGCTTTTCCACCAGCGCCCGGTTGTGCGCTTCGCCGAAATAGCGCGCGATCGCGTCGATCACCGCACCGCCGATATCCTCCAGCGCATCCATCTCCTCGCGCGCCTGGTCGTCGCCATTGGCTATCGCCAGCGCGGCATCGTGGAAAGCCGTCCACGACCCGTAGCCGCGTGCCAGGGTGCGCGCCGTCGTCTCTCCGACATGGCGGATGCCGAGCCCGTAGATCATGCGCTCCAGGGATATGGTCCGGCGCTCCTCGATCGCCGTAAAGAGCTTTGCCGCCGAGACCGCACCAAAGCCTTCCTTGTCCTTCAGCTTGCGTAGGTTTTCCGCGTCGCGCTTTTCGAGCGTGAAGATGTCGGCCGGGCTTTTGACCGGCAGGTCCTCGTCGTTGAAGAAGAACTCGATCTGCTTCTCGCCCAGCCCCTCGATGTCGAAGGCACGCCGCGACACGAAGTGCCGCAAATGCTCGATGCGTTGGAAGGGACAGGCGAATTCGCCGGTGCAGCGCCGCACGACGCCCTCGACGCCGGCCGCCGTGGCCTCGCGCACCACCGGCGTCTTGAGCTCGCACGGGCAGACGGAGGGAAATTCGAAGGCCCGTGCATCGTCGGGCCGCTTGGCCAGATCGACGCCGAGGATCTGCGGGATGACGTCGCCGGCCCGCTGCACCGTCACCGTATCGCCGATCATCACGCCAAGCCGCTCGATCTCCTCGGCATTGTGCAATGTCGCATTGGTCACCACCACGCCGCCCACCGTCACCGGCTGCAGACGCGCGACCGGCGTGAGCGCGCCGGTGCGGCCGACCTGGATGTCGATGCCGTTCAGGATGGTCGTCGCCTTTTCGGCCGGGAACTTGTGCGCGATAGCCCAGCGCGGCGAGCGCGAGACGAAACCGAGGCGCTCCTGCAGCGCCAGGTCGTCGACCTTGTAGACGACGCCGTCGATGTCGTAGCCGAGGCTCGCCCTGGTTTCCTCGATCAGGCGGTAATGCGCCAGCAGGCCTTCGGGGTCGGTAAAACGCTGCATCAGCGGGTTGACCGGAAAGCCGTAGGACCTGAACGCCTCGACCATGGCCATCTGGGTATCGGCCGGCATCGCGCTCACCTCGCCCCAGGCATAGGCGAAGAAATGCAGCGGACGGCTCGCCGTCACCGACGCGTCGAGCTGGCGAATGGAGCCGGCCGCCGTGTTGCGCGGGTTCACATAGGTCTGCTTGCCCTCCGCCGCCTGGCGCTCATTCAGCGCCAGGAAGGCCTGCTGGGTCATATAGACCTCGCCGCGCACCTCCAGAACGGCCGGAAAATCGCCCGACAGAACGTTGGGAATGTCGGCGATCGTCTTGGCATTGGCCGTCACGTCCTCGCCGGTCTGCCCGTCGCCGCGCGTCGCCGCCTTGACCAGCCGGCCGTCCTCGTAGCGCAGCGACATCGACAGGCCGTCGATCTTCGGCTCGGCGGTGATGCCGAGTTCGGCATCGGCGGGCAGCCGCAGGAAGCGACGGATACGCTCGACGAAATCGCGCACGTCGTCGTCGGAAAAGGCGTTGTCGAGCGACAGCATCGGCACGCGATGGCGAACCTTCTCGAACTTTTCCGACACGGCGCCGCCGACCGCGCGCGACGGCGAATCAGCGCGTATCAGCTCGGGAAAGCGCTGCTCGATCGCCAGGTTGCGCCGGCGCAGCGCGTCATAGGCAGCATCGCTGATCGTCGGCGCGTCCTCGGTGTGATAGCGCCTGTCGTGCTCGGCGATTTCGGCGGCAAGCCGCGCCAATTCCTCCGCGGCTTCCTCGTGTGTGAGCTGATCGACGGGCGTGGCGGTTCTTGTCATGGCTTGCTCGTTGCGGCTGGCGGCGCGGCCAAACTACACCCTACGCCGCTCCGCTCAAGATGCGGCCGCGCCGTTTTCAACCAGCAAACGGCCGGCTGCTGCCCGCGCTTCGTCAGTAATGGTCGCGCCGGCCAGCATTCGGGCGATCTCCTCCTGCCGGGCGTGGCGCGCCAGTTCCTCGACGCCCGTGGCGACACGGTCGGCGCCGCCGGCCTTGGAGATCAGGAAATGGCTCGACGCGCGTGCCGCCACCTGCGGCGCATGGGTCACCGAAAGCACCTGCACGCGCTCGGCCAGGCGCGCCAGGCGCTGGCCGATGGCGTCCGCCACGGCGCCGCCCACACCGGTGTCGATCTCGTCGAAGACGAGCGTCGGGGCAGACCCCCGGTCGGCCAAAACCACCTTCAGCGCCAGCAGGAACCGCGACAACTCACCGCCCGAGGCGACCTTGAGCAGCGGTCCGGGTCTCGATCCCGGATTGGTCCTCACCCAGAACTCGACCTGGTCGATGCCATCTTCGTGCCTGTCCTCAACTTCGCTCGCCACCTGCACGATGAATTCGGCGCGTTCCAGCTTCAAGGCCGGCAGTTCGGCCATCACCGAGCGCGCAAGCTCGTCGGCCGCCTGCCCGCGCGCCTCGGACAATCGCTGCGCGACGGCGTCATAGGCCTCGCGGCGCGCCGCCGCGTCCGTTTGCAGCGATTGCAGGCGCTCCTCGCCGGCATCGAGATCGGCCAGATCGGCATCCATGCGCTCGCGCAGTGCGGCCAGCTCATCCACCGCGACATTGTGCTTGCGGGCCGCCGCGCGCAGGGCAAAGAGCCGTTCCTCGGCTTCCTCCAGCCGCTTCGGGTCGAACTCGACCGCGCGCATGGCCTGGTCGATGCCGGTCTGGGCCGAATCCAGGGCGACCAGCGCCTCGTCGATCGCCTTGACGATATCGTCGAGAAGACCGGGCACCTCGGCGGATTTGCGTTCCAGCCGGCGCACCAGGCTCGACAGCTGCGCCACCGGCGAGGCCGAACCGGAAAACAGCTCCTGCGCCTCGTTGATGTCTGCCGCGATCTTTTCCGCCTTCATCATGGAGGAGCGCATGCCGGCAAGCTCGGTCTCCTCGCCCTCCACCGGGGCGAGCGTGTGGAGTTCTTCGACCGAAGCGCGCAGATAGTCGGCTTCGCGCGCCGCCGCCTCGACCTTCGCGCGATGGCGCACAAGCGCCGTCTCCGCTTCCCGCCAGGCCGTCCACGCCTCGCGCACCTCGCGAACGAGCGGCGTCAGACCGCCAAACAAATCCAGGAGATCGCGATGTGCCGCAGAATCGACCAGCACGCGATCGTCGTGCTGGCCATGGATTTCGACCAGCAGGGTTCCGATGGCGCGCATCAGCGCCACGCTGGCCGGACGGTCGTTGATGAACACGCGCGTGCGGCCGTCCGCGGCCTGCACCCGGCGCAGGATGATATCCCCGTCATCCTCGATCGCATTTTCAGCAAGGGCTGCGCGCGCCGCATGTCCGGCGGGCACGTCGAAGACCGCGGTCACCTGTCCCTGCTGCACGCCCTGGCGCACCAGCGCGGCATCGCCGCGTCCGCCAAGCGCCAGTGACAGCGCGTCAAGCAAGATCGATTTGCCCGCCCCGGTTTCACCGGTCAGCACCGAAAGGCCGCTGGAGAATTCGATATCCAGCCGCTCGATCAGGACGATATCTCGGATCGCCAGTTGAACGAGCATGTCCCCCCCGGCGCTTCAGCCGCCAATAATGGCCCGCCCGGCCTGTGACAACCATGATCCCTTGCTCTCGCGCGGCTCGAGCCCGCCGCTCTGCAACAGCGCGTAGGAATCCTTGTACCACTGGCTGTCGGGATAGTTGTGGCCGAGCACGGCCGCCGCCGTTTGCGCCTCGGACGCCAGGCCCATGGCGAAATAGGCTTCGGTCAGGCGTGCCAACGCCTCTTCCACATGCCTTGTGTCGGAATATGATTCGACGACAACGCGGAAGCGCTTTACGGCGGCAATGTATTCGCGGCGCTCGAGATAATAGCGGCCGATCTGCATTTCCTTGCCGGCAAGCTGGTCGCGCGCGAAGCGGATCTTGGTTTGAGCGTCCTCGACATATTCGGACTCCGGCCAGCGCGTGACAAGCTCCTCCATCGTCTGGATGGTCTTGCGCGCATCGGCCTGGTCCTGGGTCACGTCGCGGATCTGCCGGTAATAGCTCAGCCCCACGATATACTGGGCATAGGCCGCATCCTCGGTCGAGGGATAGAGCGAGACATAACGCTTACCGGCGTTGATGGCTTCCTGGTAGTTGCCCTGGCGGTAGTTGGCGAAGGCGCCCATGACCATCGCCTTGCGGGCATATTCCGAATAGGGGTGCTGTCGATCGACCGCGTCGAACTTCGCGATGGCTTCCTTCATGCGGCCGGCGTTCAGATTGGCCAGGCCCTGATTGTAGAGCGTGTCCGCCGGCTGGATATCCTCGACATAGGTGGCCAGATCAATATCGTCATCGGAGGCGCAGGCCGTGAGCACAAGCGGCAACACGATCGCGGACGCGGCAAGCAGCCTCAGCCGCGCCGGACCTGGACGTCTGACAGGTCGCTTTGAAGACATTTGTGGCCCTAATCCCTCTGCCATGCATGACGGACACCCCGCCCGCCGCCATTAATCACAGCCGGATGCCTCGGGCAACGCTATCGCGCCGCAATCGCGCAAATTTGTGGCAATGTCTAAAGTGCCCAAGGCACAAATACGGGTGCATTGACGGCAATCAGTTCGGCTGAACGGCCGCGCTCGCGGCGCGTCGTCTCGACGATCTCGAAGGCGCTGCGATCGGAAAGCAGCCTGCGCAGGGCGGCCGCATTCAGCCTGTGACCGCCGCGATAGGAACGGAAGCAGCCAATGAAGCGTGCACCGGCCAATGCAAGATCGCCCATGGCGTCCAGCGTCTTATGGCGCACGAACTCATCGGCGAAACGCAAGCCTTCCATATTGATCACCCGGTCGTCATCGCCGATGACCACGGAATTCTCCAGGGAGGAGCCGAGCGCATAGCCGGCTGCCCACAACCGCTCCACGTCCTTCATGAACCCGAAGGTGCGGGCCCGCGCAATGTCACGCTTGAACGTCTCCGCGCCCATATTGCCGGCATAGATCTGCCGCCCGATCGCCGCGCTCTCGAAATCGATCTCGACTTCGAATCGGGTCCCGCTATGGGGAAGGAACTCCGCCCATGACGCGCCGCTCTCGATGCGCACCGGCTTGATGACACGGATATAGCGCCGCTTGGCCTCCAGCGTACGGATGCCCGCCTGTTCGAAGGCGTCGACGAATGGCTGGGCGCTGCCGTCGAGAACCGGAACTTCCGGGCCATCGATCTCGATCGACATGTTGTCGATGCCGAGCCCGAAGACCGTCGCCATGAGGTGTTCCACCGTCGCCACGTGAAGACCGGCCGGATCACCAAGGATCGTGCTCAGGTCGGTGCCGCCAATTTCCGATACCAGGGCACGAATCTCGTGCGACGCGTCAGCCGCGTCGATACGGCTGAACACGATGCCCATATCCGCGTCGGCCGGACTGAAATGAATGGTGACGGCTTTGCCGCTATGCACGCCGATACCTGACAGAGATACGCGCGTACTAAGTGTCGTCTGATACTCGTGCAATTCTATTCCCATGGCCCGCCCCGTTCAAACCGCCGGTCCAAAACTCACCCGGCAGCCCTGACAATCGCAATCCGAAGGAACCTCATCCCCACAATACCTTCGGCAGCGTACAAACATCGGGTTGGAAGATAGTGATCCCACTAAACGACTCCAAATCACGGTTTCTTACTCATTGTTACGGTAGATAACCATTTGGAACGACATATAACGAATTGTTTTTACTTATCTTTTCGTATCGCGGGCCGGACAGTTCGTCCGGCCTGAGAGCCCACTGCGACAAATTGGCCGGAGATGATCCGCGGCGCTCCGCGACTCGCTTCGCGCCGCGGAGAAATCAGTTGGCCTGGCGGCGCAGAAACGCAGGAATCTCAAGCTGATCCTCGTCCTGCGACTGCCTGGGTGCAGGAGCCGCCTGCTGCTGGTCGGCCTGATGCCCGCGCTGCGGTGCATAGAGTTCCGCATCCGGCGCAGACAGCTTGCGGGTCTGCGTCGCCTGCTGGCGCAACTGCGGCTCGCGCGGCTGTGCCGCCTGCAGACGGGCCGGCTCTTCCTCGCGTCGCGACAGGCCGGTCGTCAAACGCTTGAGCAGGCCCATCGGACCGCGCTCGTCATGCGCTTCCTGCGGCCGCGACTGCGCTTCGATGGCGTCCTTCACGACAGGAGGAAAATCCTCGACGCGCGGCATGCGCGGCGGCGCCACCGGTTCGCCTGCCTGCATCTCGTGCTGAGGCTGCTGGTATTGCGGTTGCTGTTGCGGCTGGGCCTGACGCATCGGCTCGGCCTGCATGGCGACCGCGGCCTGGCCGTGCGCAACAGCGCGGGCGGGCGCTTCGGCCACCTGCTGCGGCGCCTGGAAGATGCGGCTTTGCGGGCGGAAGTCATTGTCGGCGGCCGCCTGGCGGATCTGCGCCTGGGCCGCAGTGCGCTCGGCATCGCGGATCGCGTCGGCGACCGGGTCCTGAATCTGCCGGGCGCCATGGCCCTGCGGCAGGCCGCCGGCGACGACACGTCCGTCATCGGCCGCCGGGCGCGGTGCGGGTTTGCCCTGCTGCTGCTGGCGGATCTCGATCGGGCCGCTGTTGATCTCCTCGGCCGACTTGTCGATGCCGGTGGCGACGACGGAAACCCTGATGACGCCTTCCAGTTCCTCGTCGAACGTCGCGCCCAGGATGATGTTGGCCTCCTGATCCACTTCCTCGCGAATGCGGGTCGCCGCCTCGTCGACCTCGAACAGGGTCAGGTCGCGCCCGCCGGTGATCGAGATCAGCAGGCCCCTGGCGCCCTTCATCGAGCTCTCATCAAGCAGCGGATTGGCGATCGCAGCCTCGGCCGCGGCCATCGCGCGGCCCTCGCCGGACGCCTCGCCGGTACCCATCATCGCCTTGCCCATCTCGCGCATCACCGAGCGAACGTCGGCGAAATCGAGATTGATCAGGCCTTCCTTGACCATCAGGTCCGTGATGCAGGCAACGCCCGAATACAGAACCTGGTCGGCCATCGCGAAAGCGTCGGCGAAGGTGGTCTTGTCGTTGGCGATCCGGAACAGGTTCTGGTTGGGAATGACGATCAGCGTATCGACATTCTTCTGCAGTTCCTCGATGCCGACATCGGCGGTCTTCATGCGCCGCTGGCCCTCGAAATGAAACGGCTTGGTGACGACGCCCACGGTGAGGATGCCCTTTTCGCGCGCCGCGCGCGCAACCACCGGCGCGGCCCCCGTGCCGGTACCGCCGCCCATGCCCGCCGTGACGAAGCACATATGGGTCGACGCCAGGTGATCGACGATTTCGTCGATGCATTCCTCGGCCGCCGCGCGCCCGACTTCGGGCTGCGAGCCGGCGCCCAGGCCCTCCGTCACATGCGCGCCGAGTTGCACCAGCCGCTCGGCCTTGGACTGGGTCAACGCCTGCGCATCGGTGTTGGCAACGACGAACTCAACACCTTGCAGGCCCGCCGTGATCATGTTGTTGACGGCATTGCCGCCGCCGCCGCCAACGCCGAAAACGGTAATCCGGGGCTTGAGCTCGGTGATATCCGGCTTTTGCAGATTGATGGTCATGTCCTCGTCCTTTTCGCCTAACTTGGCCGCATCGCCGCAGCGGCCTACCGGGGGCTCGCGCCCGATCTCTAGAAACTGTCTCTCAACCACTCACTTACGCGGTGAATACGCCCGCCTGTGCCCGTCGCCCGTGCGCGCAGGAAGCCCGACACACGGCTGTTCTCATAAGCTGCGACCTGCGGATAGATCATCAGCCCGACGACGGATGCGAAGGCGGGTCCCTTCGCCGCCTCCGGCAGACCGGCCACGCCCAGCGGCCTGCCAATACGCACATTGCGGCCCAGAATGCGGCGCGCCACCTCGGGCATGCCGGCTAACTGACTGGCGCCGCCGGTCAGCACGACACGCTTGCCGACCGTCGCCCCGTAACCCGAACGATTAAGTTTCTCGCGCAGCAGCTCCAGCGTCTCCTCGACGCGCGCGCGGATGATTCGCGTCATCACCGAACGCGGGACCTGCAGCGGTCCGTCGTTGTCGTCGCCGCCGACCGGCGGCACATTGACGATGTCACGGTCGTCGGCCACGCTCGGCAGCGCCGAACCGTGCATCACCTTGAAACGCTCCGCATTCTCGACACTCGTCGACAGGCCGCGCGCCATGTCCATCGTCACGTGGTTGCCGCCGACCGGGATCGAATCTGCATGCACGAACTTGCCGTCGGCGAAGATGGAAATGCTGGTCGTCCCGCCGCCCATGTCGATGCAGGCCGCGCCCAGTTCCGCCTCGTCGTCGACCAGCGCGGCAAGCCCGCTCGCATAAGGCGTTGCGACCATGCGTTCGACCGATAGATGAGACCGATTGATGCACAGTTCGAGATTGCGCATCGGCGCGGCGTCGCCCGTCACGACATGCATGTCGACGCCAAGCGTGTCGCCGACCATGCCGCGCGGATCGCGAATGCCGCGCTCGGCATCCAGCGCGAACCCGACGGCCAGCGAATGAACGACCTCGCGCTCGGCCTGCAGGGCCCGTTTGGCGCCGGCGGCAAGCACGCGCTTGATGTCCCCCGGCTCGACCTCGTGACCGCCCAGATTGATCGTCGCGGTCGCGATATCGCCCTTCAGGCGGCCGGCGGACAGATTGACGATCAGCGAATCGACCGTCAGCCCGGCCATGCGTTCCGCAGCATCGACGGCCAGCCGGATCGACTGCTCGGCCTTGTCGAGATCGATCACCATACCCGACTTGACGCCACGCGAGCGCTGATGGCCGATGCCGATGACCCGCACCTCATGCGTGCGCCCGCGCAGGATCTCGTTGCCGTCGCACGGCTTGAGCTTGGCAATGATGCAGCAGATCTTGCTCGATCCGACATCGAGCACCGTCACGATGCCGGAACGTTTTGCCGTATGGCCGCGCGAAGAACCGAGCCAGTTCATATACGCCTCCCCGAAGCGCCCTTGAGGCGTTGCTTCAGCGCCGCTTCTCGCTTTTCGACCGCATCGGGGGTGAGCTGCACGACGAACCGGTCCTCGATGCGCAAATCGACCGCAGCGATATCGCGCGACAGAAGTCCCTGGCGCGCATCGACCGCCAGCAGATCGTCGATCGCGGCACCAACATCCTTTTCGGGAAGTCTCAGCGTCACGCCGTTGGCCAAACGCAGATCCCACCGACGGTCGGCGACGCGCACGTAGCCCTTGACGCGGTCCGCCAGCACCGGCCGGCCGGCGACCATGGCCACGATATCCCGCGCCTCTTCCGGCGCGCCCCGGCCGACGACCAGCGGCAACGCCGCGTGACCGCCCCGAAACGGCGCGATCACCTTCCCCGAGCGCTCGATGAGCGACAATTCACTGCCGTGCTGCCATATCGCGAAGGCATCCTTCTCCTCGACCACCACCTCGAGCTGATCGGGATAGATCTTGCGCACCGATGCCGATTGCACCCATGGCAGCGCCGCCACCCGGTCGCGCGCAGCCGCGGCATCAAAGCCGACCAGCGACGTCCAGCCGTTGAGCCCGACGGCGCCCAGAACGTCGATCTCCGAGAGTTCGCGCAAGCCGGAAATATGCACATCGTCGACCGCGAATCCGCCTTGCGCCGTCACGGTCTGGATCACGGCGTTCGAATGCCCGCCCAGAACGACACCATAGGCGGCGGTCGCGCCAAAAAGCACTGCAGTCAGGGCTGTCGCAGCGAAGGGCGGAACAGGCAGGCCATCGAGGTCGATACGCGACAACGCACGTACCGGACGACGAAGCCAGCGCGGCAAAACAATTCGATTGCCGACAGCAGCCGACACCAGGAAACGCCCGGACATCGCCTCCTGCCTGCCATCCTGCCTCGACTTCAACGCGAACACGATGCGTCCTCCACCATCCAACGCAGCAACTCACCAAATCCATGCCCCGCCTGGGCTGCGATTTCAGGCACCAGCGACGTCGGCGTCATGCCGGGCTGGGTATTGACTTCAAGCCAGATGAGTTCGCCATCTTCCGAATGGCGCTCGTCGAAGCGGAAGTCCGACCGGGACACGCCCCGGCAGCCGATGGCTTGATGTGCCTTGAGCGCCAGTGTCTCAATTTTTTGGTAAATATTCGGTGAAACTTTTGCCGGGCATTCGTGTTTGGAGCCGCCGGGAGCGTATTTTGAATCGTAATCGTAAAAAGCGTGACCGATGGGCAGAATTTCCGCCACGCCAAGCACTTTTTCGCCCATGACGGCGCATGTGAACTCGCGCCCCGGAATGTAGCGCTCGACCATGACCGCGTCGCCATAGCGCCACTCGTCGGACGCGATCACCTGCGGCGGACTGCCCTGCCCCTCCTGCACGATCACCACCCCGAAGCTCGACCCTTCATAAACCGGCTTGACCACATATGGCGGACGGACGGGGTGCTCGTTGCCGATCGCAAAGCGATCCATCACCCGCGATTCGGCCACGGGCACGCCGGCAAGCCCGACGATCTTCTTGGCCCGCTCCTTGTCCATGGCAAGGGCGGATGCCAGCACGCCGGAATGCGTGTAGGGGATCTGCAGAAATTCCAGAATGCCCTGGATCGTGCCATCCTCGCCGAAAGGGCCGTGCAGCGCGTTGAACGCAACGTCGGGCTTCAGCTCCGCCAGGACCCGGGATACGTCGCGACCGACATCGACACGGGTTACGCGGTAACCTTCCGCCTGAAGAGCATCGGCGCAGGCCTCGCCGGACGAGAGCGAAACGGGCCGCTCGGAGGAAAACCCTCCCAACAGAACGGCTACGTGCTTCCTCGTCATGCCCCGCGCTTTCCTCTTTCCAACGGGTTGAGCCTGACGTTTCTCCGAATTGAATCCAGCCTCTCCGGCGGATGGACACCCCAGACCAATGCCGCAGCAGACGCGTCAAACGACTCAAATCAGGAAACGCTTTAACCCAAAGAATCAGAGGATTGATTTAGTGGCAAGTGCGGATTGCCGGGAGGGTCCGCAAAATGCCGTCCGCCGCCGCATGAAATGGCTTCAACCTACTGCAATCGCGGCCTTTTCTCTCCTCGTTCGGCGCGGTCATTTTTTGCAACATCGCTGCAAATGGCGCCGCCGGCATGCGCGCCGGTTCCCGATCACAGCATCCGGCCGAGAAATTCCTGAATCGCCTGGTCCGTACGGAATTCTCCGATGCGCCGAATCTCCCACTGCAATTTGATGCCCGAATGCTCCAGCACACGCGCGCGTACCGTCTCGCCAAGCGCCTCGAGATCATGCCCGGTCGCAGTGCCTGTATTGATCATGAAATTGCAGTGCATCGGCGACATCTGCGCGCCGCCGATCATCAGTCCCCGGCAACCGGCCTTGTCGATTTCCTTCCAGGCCGAACTCCCCTCCGGGTTCTTGAAGGTGGAGCCGCCGGTTTTCTCGCGGATGGGCTGAACGGTTTCGCGGTGATGCTGCACGGCGTCCATGGCCGCCCGGATCGCATCCTTGTCCTCGGCCTCGCCTTCGAACACCGCCGAGGTGAAGATGAGGTCGCCCGGCGCGGCGGAATGGCGGTAGGCATAGCCCATTTCTGCATTGGTCAGCGTGTGCACCCGCCCCTTGCGGTCAAGCGCGCGCACCTCGACGACCCGCTCGCGTGTCTCGGCGCCATTGGCGCCGGCATTCATGCGCAGCGCGCCACCGACGGCGCCCGGGATACCGTGGTAGAAATGAAATCCGCCGATGCCGGCGTCGAGCGCGGCGGCCGCCAGACGC
The DNA here is from genome assembly GCF_009749525.1 of Mesorhizobium xinjiangense. Lineage (GTDB taxonomy): Bacteria > Pseudomonadota > Alphaproteobacteria > Rhizobiales > Rhizobiaceae > Mangrovimarina > Mangrovimarina xinjiangensis. The sequence continues at coordinate 92,070 of NZ_WOAC01000006.1, forward strand.
TTGTCCGGCGTGGCGGCGCCGGCGCGAATGCGCGTATCAGAAACGGCCTCGGCCTCGCCGAACCCCTTGGCCGACAGGCGGACGACGAAGCCGCGGATGCCGCCGTCACGCACCAGCAGGTTCGAGCCGATGCCGACCACGGTGAGCGGGACCTCCTCGGGCAATTTCTCGAGGAATTGCGCCAGGTCCTCCTCGTCTGCCGGCTGGAACAGGGCATCTGCCGTACCGCCGGCCCGGAACCAGGTGATCTTGTCCATGCCGGCATCGGGCGTGATGCGCCCGCGCAAGCCTGCCAGGCGGTCGCCGAGATTGGCGATCAGGGCTTCGCCGGCGCTCATGCAGCCTCCGCCGCCAGGTCCTTCGGCAACTGATAGGCCCATTGCGTGATGCTGCCGGCACCGAGAAAGATGACGAAATCACCCGGTTTCGCCAGCGCTTCCACAATCGGGCGGATCTCCTGCTGCCCGCTGATGAATCGGGCATCGCGATGGCCGCCGGCGCGCATTCGCGCCACCAGCGTCTCCGACGAGATGCCCTCGATCGGCTCCTCGCCGGCCGGATAGACGGGTGCGATCAGCACCGTGTCGGCATCGTTGAAGCAGGCGGCGAAATCGTCGAACAGGTCATGCAACCGCGTGAAGCGGTGCGGCTGGGCAATGGCGATGACGCGGCCCTGGCAAGAATCCCGCGCGGCCTTGAGAACAGCCTTGATCTCGACGGGGTGGTGTCCGTAGTCGTCGAATATCTGCACCCCGTTCCAGGTGCCGGTGGGTGTGAAGCGCCGCTTGACGCCGCCGAACGACACGAGCCCGCGGCGGATGTCCTCGGCCGTCAGCCCCAACTCGTGGGCGACCGCGATGGCCGCTGTCGCATTGGCGACGTTATGGCGCCCGGGCATCGGCAGGCGCAGATCGCGCATTTCCGATTGCGCGCCGGTCTTGCGGTCGTGGATGACGATGTCGAACAGCGAAGCCGCGCCGTCTGCGCGCAGGTTTTCGAAGCGGACCGCCGCTTGCGGGTTGCCGCCATAAGTGACGATGCGGCGATCCTCGATGCGGCCGACCAGCGCCTGGACTTCCGGATGGTCGATGCACATGATTCCACAGCCGTAAAACGGCACGTTCTCGACGAATTGCCGGAAAGCCTCGCGCACGCTGTCGAAGCTGCCGTAATGGTCGAGATGCTCCGGGTCGATATTGGTCACCACCGCGATCTCGGCCGGCAGCTTGAGGAAGGTCCCGTCGCTCTCGTCGGCTTCCACCACCATCCATTCACCGCCGCCCATGCGCGCATTGGTGCCGTAGGCGTTGATGATGCCGCCATTGATCACGGTCGGATCGAGCCCGCCCGCATCGAGCAGCGTCGCCACCATCGACGTCGTCGTCGTCTTGCCGTGCGTGCCGCCGATGGCGACCGCCTGGCGGAAACGCATCAGTTCGGCCAGCATTTCGGCGCGCCGCACGATGGGCAGCATCCGCTCGCGTGCCGCGGCGAGCTCGGGATTGGTCTTCTTGATCGCAGACGAGACGACGACAACTTCGGCCTCGCCCAAGTTCGCCGCGTCATGGCCGACGAAGACCTTGATGCCCTTTTCGCGCAGGCGCTCGACATTGGCGCTGTCGGCCTGGTCCGAGCCCTGCACGCAATAGCCGAGATTCATCAGCACCTCGGCAATGCCGCTCATGCCGATGCCTCCAATGCCGATGAAGTGCACGAGGCCGATCGTTTCCGGCATCTTCATGGCCGGTTCCCTTCCCTTTTGAATGCGTCAGCGCCTTGACCGCCCGCAATAGCCTCTGCCAGGTCGGCAAGCAACACGGCCGCGTCCGGCCGGCCGGCCGATCGCGCCGCCGCGGCCGTCGCCGCCAGGCCCTCGGGGTCGCGCATTCGACCGGCGATGATGTCGGCAAGCCGCTCCGCTGTGAGGCTCGATTGCGCATGCACCTCCGCCCCGCCGGACGCAGCCAGGGCCGCGGCATTGGCCGCCTGATCGTGATCGAGCGCATGCGGATAGGGCACCAGGATGGCCGGCCGCCCGATGACCGAAATCTCCGACACGGTGGACGCCCCGGCGCGCGAGACGACCAGGTGCGCGTTCGCCATGCGCTCGGCCATGTCGGCGAAAAACGGCGATATCTCGGCCTCGACCTGCAAGGCGTCATAGGCATGACGCACCCGCGCCTCGTCTTCGGGCCGTGCCTGCTGCACGATCCTCAGGCGCGCGCGAAGCGCTTCGGGCAATGCGGCGACCGCCGCCGGCACGGCATCGGAGAAGAACTGCGCGCCCTGGCTGCCGCCGAAGACCAGTAGATGGAAGGGGCCCTGCGGCGTCGGTGCGGCAAAGGGAACCTGCGCCGCCTCCACGACCGCCTGGCGGACCGGGTTGCCGGTCTCGACGATCTTTTGCACATATGGACCTTGCGCCGTGAGAAACCCGCCGGCGATCGCCGTGACACGACCGGCCAGGGCCTTGTTGGCCCGCCCCATGACGGCATTCTGCTCGTGGATCAGGGTTGGCACGCCCCGTCGTGTCGCGGCGTAGAGCGGCGGCAAGGTCGGATAGCCGCCGAAGCCGACCACCGCCTGAGGGCCGATTTCGGCAATCAGCTTCGACGATTCGCGCACGCCGCGCCAGATGGTAAGCCCCGCGCGCACCAGCGCGATCGGATTGCGCGATCCGATCGTTGCCGCCGATACGGTATGGACGGCCGGAAATTTGCCGGCAAACCGCTCGGCCCGCTGGTCGGTTGCCAGATGCACCGACCAGCCGCGATCCCTCAATTGGTGCGCCAGCGCTTCGGCCGGAAAGAGATGTCCCCCGGTTCCGCCGGCCGCCAGCAGGATGGTGCGTTCGCTCATCTCATTCCGCCGGCATGGTCCGCGTAGCGCCGAACAGGAAGCCGTCCGGCTTGCGGCGCACAGGCTTGCGCCTGGTCAGTGCCAGCACCATGCCCATCGACACCGCCATGGCGACGAGCGAGGAACCGCCATACGAAATGAACGGCAGCGTCATGCCCTTGGCCGGCAGGAGCTGCACGTTGACGCCTATATTGATGATCGACTGGAGGCCCATCAGAACGACGAGCCCGGCGATGGCATAGCGCGTAAAATCGTCCTCCTCGCGCAGTGCCGCCTTGAGGCCGCGCAGCACGATGAAGGCAAACAGCGCCACGATGAGAAAACACAGCGCGATGCCGAACTCCTCGGCGGCGACCGAGAAGATGAAGTCGGTGTGGCTGTCGGGCAGGATCCGCTTGACCGAGCCTTCGCCCGGTCCCTGTCCCCACCAGCCGCCGCGAATGATCGCCTCGCGGCCCATGTCGACCTGATAGGTGTCTCCCTCCCCGGTGATGAAGCGGTCGATGCGCTCGGCAACATGGGGAAAGAAGGAATAGGCGGCAAAGGCACCGGCGGCGCCGACCGCGCCGAGGGCGACGATCCACAGCCACGGCATGCCGGCCATGAAGAACATCACGCCCCATGTCCCCAGCACCAGCATGGTCTGGCCGAGATCGGGCTGCGCGACGAGCAACGCCAGGACGACGCCCAGCAGGATCATGGCGAACAGGTTGCCCGGGATCTCTGGCTGGCGGGCATGTTCGGAAAACAGCCAGGCGCAGATGATGACGAATGCCGGTTTCAGGAACTCCGAAGGCTGCACGGAAACACCGGCCAGCGAGACCCAGCGCCGCGCGCCCTTGACCTCGATGCCGAAGAACAATGCCGCCACCATCAGGACAAGCGAGCCCAGCAGCATCACCAGCGCCAGGCGGCGTATGTTGCGCGCCGACAGGAAGGATACGCCGATCATCACCGCCACGGCCGGCACCATGAAAACGATCTGCCGTTCGACGAAGTGGTAGCTGTCGAGGCCGATGCGCTCGGCAACTGCGGGGCTTGCGGCAAAGGACAGCACGACCCCCAGGCCCATCAGAGTCAGGAACGCGGCCAGGAACCATCGGTCGATGGTCCACCACCAGTTTGCCACATGGCCCCGGTCGACACGGCTCACCATCACTTCGTCCCCCTTGTTGGCTCCACCCCCGGCAAGGCGAATACGGCAGTGCGGAAGGCGTCGCCGCGCACCTCGAAATTGCGGAACTGATCGAAGCTCGCACAGGCCGGCGACAGAAGAACGACCGATTCAGCCGCCTCGTCGCTGGAGGCCTCCTCGGCGGCGTGGCGCACGGCTGCCTCGAGCGTGCCGGAGATCTCGTAAGGCACCGTTTCGCCGAGCGCGGCCGAAAAGGCCGGTGCCCCTTCGCCGATCAGGAAGGCCTTGGCGATGCGCGGGAAAAAGCCGCGCAAGGGCTCGATTCCGCCTTCCTTCGGCAACCCGCCGGCAATCCAGTAGATGCGCGAAAAGCTCGACAGGGCCGGTGCGGCGGCGTCGGCATTGGTCGCCTTGGAATCGTTGACGAAGATCACCCTGCCCTTGCGCCCGATCTGCTCCATGCGATGGGCCAGGCCCGGAAAGGTCGACAGTCCCTTTTGAATGTCGCGCGGGTCGAGGCCGACCGACAGGCAGACGGCGGCAGCGGCCAGGGCGTTCTGCGCATTGTGCTGGCCGCGCAGCGACGCAATCCCCTCCAACGAGGCGATGGGCGCGATCTTGCCCGAATGCGCGCGCATCAGGACCGGCCCATCGGCATAAAGCCCGTCCGTCTGCGCCAGCCGCTTGGAGATGCGTATGACCGAACGCCCGGTGCACTCCAGCCGCTCGGCGATCTGCGCGCTCCAGATGTCGTCGACGCCGATGATCGCGGTCTGGCTGCCGGCGACAAGGCGCTCCTTGATCGCAGCGTAGTGATGCATGGTTCCATGCCGGTCGAGATGGTCCGGCGTCAGGTTCAGCAAAACGCCGGCCGTCGGATCGATGGATGGAGCCAGGTCGATCTGGTAGGAGGAGCATTCCACCACATAATGGCGGTCCTTCTCGGGTGGGTCGAGCGTCATCACCGCCCGGCCGATATTGCCGCCCATCTGCACGTCGCGCCCCGCCGTCTCGAGGATATGGGCGGTCAATGCCGTGGTGGTCGACTTGCCGTTGGTGCCCGTTACCGCGATGAAAGGCGCCTCGGGCGCGAACCGATTGCGCTCGCGGGCGAAGAGCTCGACATCGCCGATAATCTCGACCGCGGCGGCGCGCGCCAGCTCGACGCTCCAATGCGGTTTGGGATGGGTGAGCGGGACGCCGGGCGAGAGCACGAACGAGGCGACATGCGTCCAGTCGATGTTGCGCAGGTCGGCGGTGACGATCCCCTCCCGGTCGGCTCGGGCCACGCTTTCGGGGTTATCGTCCCAGGCCGTAACCTCGGCGCCGCCTTCGATCAACGCGCGCGCCGTGGCGATGCCCGACCCGCCGAGCCCGAACAGTGCGACATGCTTGCCGTTGAATGTGTGTGCAGGAATCATCGCGGCCTATCGCAGCTTGAGGGTGGACAGGCCGATGAGGGCCAGGATGACGGCGATGATCCAGAAGCGGATGACGATCTGGCTCTCGGTCCAGCCCAGCTTCTCGAAATGATGGTGGATCGGCGCCATCAGGAAGACGCGCTTGCCGGTCATCTTGAAAACCGAGACCTGGATGATCACCGACAGCGCCTCCATGACGAACAGGCCGCCGATGATCGCCATGACGATCTCGTGCTTGGTCGCCACGGCAACCGTTCCCGTCAAGCCGCCGAGTGCCAGCGATCCGGTGTCGCCCATGAAGATCGCCGCCGGCGGCGCATTGAACCACAGGAAGCCCAGCCCGGCACCGATCACCGCGCCCAGGATCACGGCCAGTTCGCCGGTGCCCGGCACGAAATGGATCTGCAGATAGTCCGCGAAGATGGCGTTGCCCGACAGGTAGGCGATGACGCCGAAGGACGCGGCGGCGATCATGATCGGCACGATGGCAAGCCCGTCGAGCCCATCGGTCAGGTTGACCGCATTGCCGGCGCCGACGATCACGAAGGCCGCGAACGGCACGAAGAAGATGCCGAGATTGACGATCAGGTCCTTGATGAACGGGAAGGTGAGCGAGGAGGAGAACTGCGCCTGGCCGTTGCGCATGACGATCCACGCGGCCAGACCGGCGATGACGAACTCCAGCGCCAGCCGTATCTTGCCGGAAAAACCCCGGTCCGACTGCTTGGTCACCTTCAGATAGTCGTCGTAAAAGCCGATCGCACCGAACCCGACGGTCACCATCAGCACCACCCAGACATAGACGCTGGACAGATTGGCCCAGAGCAGGCTTGAAACGATTATCCCGGTGAGGATCATCAGGCCGCCCATCGTCGGCGTGCCGGCCTTCTTGAAATGCGTTTGCGGGCCGTCGGCGCGAATGGGCTGGCCGCGTCCCTGGCGCAGGCGCAGGGAATCGATGATCGTCTGCCCGAACATGAAGACGATGAGCGCCGAGGTGATCAACGCCCCGCCGGTCCGGAAGGTGATGTAGCGAAAGACGTTGAAGACGGCAATCTGGTCAGAGATGGCCACGAGCCAGGTCAGCATACCGGTTTCGGTTCCCTGTTCTTGTGTCTCATTGCGTTCCCGCCTGCGCGGCGGCGGCCGGAAACCGGTTCAACAATGCATCGACGATGCGCGAAAAGCCGAGCGTCAGCGACGCCTTGACCATGAGCGCATCGCCCGGCCTGACGTCGTTCACAACGAGCGGCCCAAGTTCGTCCGTGGTCGGGCGATACTCGACAGGCAGGCTTTCGGGCAGTTCGCCCGTCAACACCTTGATCTCCTCGCCGGCCAGGAAGACCTTGTCGATGCCCGCAGCATCAATCGCCTTGGCGAGCGCGGCGTGCAGCTTCGCCGAATGCGGGCCGAGCTCGCGCATGTCGCCAAGCACGGCGATGCGCCGGCCGTCGCCTTCCACCGGTGTCTGCGCCAGCAGGTCGAGCGCGACCTTCACCGAGGCCGGATTGGCGTTGTAGCTTTCGTCGATGAGCGTGAATGCGCCCTCGGGATGGCTGAGCACATGGCGCGCGCCCCGCCCGCGCACCGCGCGCAGACCCGCGAGAGCCTGCGTGGCGGCGTCCATGTCGGCGCCGACGAGATGAACCGCGCCGAGCGCCGCCAGCACGTTCTGCACCATGTGGCGACCCGGTGCGCCGACCCGCGCCCGGATCTCCTGGCCGGCGATCCGCACGGCGATCTCGGAATGATCCTCCGCCAGGGTGCATTTGACCAGCTTGATCTGGGCCCGCGAATGCTCGCCGAAGCCGACGATCTGCTTGATGCCGGCCTCCTTGGCCTGCTTGTCGAGCACCCGCCAGCGCTGATCGTCGCGGTTGATCAGCGCAAAGCCGTCCTCGACCACGCCCTCGAAGATCTCGGCCTTGGCGCGCGCGATCTCGTCGAGCGACTGGAAATGGCCGAGATGCGCCGGAGCGATGAGCGTGACGATGGCCAGATGCGGCCTGGCCAGGCGGGTCAGCGGCCGGATCTCGCCGGCATGGTTCATGCCGATCTCGATGACGGCGAAATCGCAATCGGCCGGCATGCGCGCCAGCGTCAGCGGCACGCCCCAATGATTGTTGAACGAACGGTCGGCGGCGTGCACGCGGCCTGAGCCCGACAATACGAGCCGCAGAACCTCCTTGGTGGTGGTCTTGCCTGCCGATCCGGTGACCGCGATCACCTTGGCCGCGCTGCGCGCCCGCGCCGCCGCCGCAAGCTTCTCCATCGCCTTGAGCACGTCTTCGACGACGATCATCGGCGTCGCCAGGCGCCCGAGCGCCGGCAGCATGCCCTCGGCGATCACCAGAAGACTGGCCCCGGCGGCGCTCGCCGCGGTGGCAAAGTCGTGACCGTCGAAGCGGTCTCCCTTGATGGCGAAAAAAGCGTCGCCCGGCTGCAGGCTGCGCGAATCGATCGATATGCCCGACACGCCCTCCGGCAGACGCCCGACCGGACGGCCGCCCATCGCCGTGGTCATCGTCTGGCTGGTCCACAGATGGCTCATGCCGCCTGCTCCGACAGCGCAGCGCGCACCTCCGCATGATCGGAAAACGGCAAGGTCACGTCCCCGGTCGTCTGTCCCTCTTCATGTCCCTTTCCGGCAACGATCAACGTGTCGCCGGCTCGCGTCATGGCCACGGCCTCGCGGATGGCGCGGCGGCGGTCTCCGATTTCGATCGCACCGGGCGCGGCCGCCAGGATTGCCGCACGGATCGCCGCCGGTTCCTCCGAGCGCGGATTGTCGTCGGTGACGATCACCACATCGGCCAGTCTGGCGGCGATCTCGCCCATGATCGGCCGCTTGCCGCGGTCGCGGTCGCCGCCGCAGCCGAAGACGACCAGAACCCGGCCCGTGGTAAAGGGGCGCACCGATTTCAGCACATTCTCGAGCGCATCGGGCTTGTGCGCATAATCGACATAGACCGGCGTGCCCTCGGCGGTGGCACCGACCCGTTCGAGGCGACCGGATGCCCCCTTCAGATGCTCGAGTGCATGGATGGCATCGCCGGCCGGCGTTCCCGTGGCGATCGCAAGTCCCGCCGCCACCAGAGCGTTGGAGATCTGGAAATCGCCCGCAAGCGGCACCATGATCTCGTGGATCGCGCCGTCGGCGACGATCTCGGCACGCTGGCGGCTGCGTTCGTGCTCGACCCGGTTGAGATGCAGGAAGCGGCCGCCGCGACCGACCGTCAGAACATCCAATCCGGCGCCGCGCGCCGCATCGATGGTCGGCTGCGACCATGGATCGTCGGCGAAGACCACGGCCGGCGCACCCTTCGGCAGGAGCGCATCGAACAGCCGCATCTTGGCCGCGTGGTAATCTTCGACCGTCGCATGATAGTCCATATGGTCGCGGCCGAGATTGGTGAAGGCGCCGGCAGCCAGCCGCACGCCGTCGAGCCGGCGCTGATCGAGGCCATGGCTCGAGGCTTCCATTGCCGCATGCGTGACGCCGGCATCGGCCAGTTCGGCAAGCAGAGCGTGCAAGACCACGGGATCCGGCGTCGTCAGCGCGCCGTAATCGTTGCGGCCGGGCGCCGTCACGCCGGTCGTCCCGATGCTCGCCGCCTGGCGGCCCGTTTGCTCCCAGATCTGGCGCACGAAGGAAGCCACGGACGTCTTGCCGCTGGTGCCGGTAACGGCGACCATGCATTCGGGCTGGCGTCCGTAAAAACGGGCGGCGGCAAGCGCCAGCGTCCGGCGCGCGTCGCGGACCCGAAACACCGGTACGCCAAGCCCTTCAGCCGAGGACCCTTCATCGGCCACGACAGCCACGGCGCCACGCGAAACGGCCTCGGCGGCAAAAGCCATCCCGTCCGTCTTGCTGCCGCGCAACGCGGCAAAGATGTACCCGGGTTCGACCTTTCTGGAATCCGACGTCATGCCGGTAACGACCATGTCCCCTTCGACCGTGCGGTCCATGGGCAGGATATCGGCTAGGTCGTTCAGTCTCATACTCGTCCTGTTCTCACCCTCGCGAATCGAGCCCCTGGCCGCGCCCGTCGCAGAATCATATCAATTCGAGACGAGCAAAGCTTCGCTTTCATGGCCGAATTCTGGCTTCACGCCAAGAAGGGGAGCCGCACGGCTGATGATATTGCGCACAGTTGGGGCGGCATTCAGGCCGGCGGTCGCTCCGATTCCCTCTCTTTCGGGCTTCGGCTCGTCGATGACGACCAGCACGACATATTCCGGCTTGTCGGCCGGAAAGGCCGCCAGGAAGGCGTTGAAACGCTTGTTGTGCACGTAACGGCCATTGACCACCTTTTCGGCCGTGCCCGTCTTGCCGCCGACGAAGTAGCCCGGCACGGCGGCGCGCCGGCCCGAACCCTTCTCGACGTTGAGCCGGAAGAGATAGCGCATCGCGGCACTGGTGCTTTCCTTGAGCACACGGACCGACTTCTCGGCCGCGTCCTCTTGCGTACGCGTGAGGAAGGTCGGCTGGATCAGGTGTCCGCCATTGACGACTGCGGCGGCCGACATCGCCGTCTGCAGCGGCGTCGTGGCCACACCGTGTCCGAAGGAGATCGTGATCGAGTTGATCTTCTTCCACTCAGCCGGTTCGGTCGGCGTCGCCACCTCGGGCAGTTCCGTATGCATGCGGGTGAGCAGGCCGATACGCTTGAGAAACGCGCGATGGCCCTCGATGCCCACCGTATCCGCCATCTTGGCCGTGCCGATATTGGACGAGTAGATGAAGATCTCCGGCACCGTCAGCCAGCGCCCCTTGCCGTGAAAGTCGCGGATGGTGTAGCGCGCGATCCGGATCGGCCGCGTCGCATCGAACTTGTCGTCCATGCTCACGAGGCCGGAATCGAGCGCCATGGCCGTGGTGAAGCTCTTGAACGTCGATCCCATCTCGTAGACGCCGGCGCTCATGCGGTTGAGACGGTCCTTCTCCAGCGCGTTATAGGGATTGTTGGGATCGAAGTCGGGCATCGAGGCCATGGCCATCACCTCGCCGGTGCGCGCATTCAAGACGACGCCGCCGGCGGCGAGAGCCTTGTAGCGTTCCATCGCGCCCGACAGTTCGTCATGCAGGACGTGCTGGACCCTCAGATCAATCGACAACCGCACCGGCTCCAGCTCGGAATCGGACGCCAGGCCCACTTCGCGCAGATCCGCATAGCCCTGGTCGTCGACCCACTTCTCCATCCCGGCAATGCCCTGATTGTCGATATTGACCAGGCCGAGAATGTGCGCCGCCGTCGCCCCGCCGGGATAGAAGCGCTTCTTCTCCGGCCGGAAGCCGATGCCCGGAATGCCGAGCTGCATGATTTCGTTCTGCTGTTTGGGCGTGATCTCGCGTTTCAGCCAGGCAAAGCCGCTGCCGCTCTTGAGCTTGCGATAGGTCTGCTCGTAATCGAGCGAAGGCAGAACGGTCGACAACAGTTCTACTGCCTCGTCGGCGTCGACGATCCGCCGCGGCTCGGCAAACAGCGAGGCCGACTTGATGTCGGTGGCCAGAACCAGGCCGTTGCGGTCGACGATGTCGGGCCGCGAGGCCAGCACGCGGTCGGCGCCGGGATACCGGCTTTCCTCCACATCCTGCAGGCCGAGATAGGCGAGACGACCGCTGATCGTGCCGTAAATGGCGAAGAAGACGGCCATCGTCATGACGACCCGGTTGCGTGCCCGCCCTCCGGTGGCCTTTCGAGCGCCCTCCATCACGATGTCGTTGCCGGCCCCGTCCCGGCCTTTCGATCTGCCGCCCAGGCGGCGAAGCCAGCCGATCATCGCGTCGTGCTCCCGGTAATGATGCCACGATCCGTACCGCGCTCCTCGGTCCGGGCGATCGCCTCGCCGTCCGGCGGTTCAATCTGCGGCGGCTTGTTCGGTATGTCGTCGATATCGACGATCCGTTCCGCCTCGATCGGCTCCAGCTCGAGCTGCTCCTGGTAGGCATTGGCGAGTTTCTGCAGCCTCGAAGGCTGGGTCAGCAGGCTCCAGTCGGCCTCCAGGAGGTCGATCGTCTCCTCCTCGAGCTGGATCTGCTTTTGCAGCTTGCGCACCGCGGTCAATTGGTCCTCGGCCTCATGCTTGGTCTTGTAGGTAAACGCTGCGGCCGAGACCATGACCGCGATCAATACGATGTCTGTGGTGCGAAACACGTCTAGCGCCTCTCCGCCGCGATGTTGACTTCGGGCAACCGCGGCAGCCCGAAGATGGAATGATCCTGCTCGCCCGCCGGCGCTGCAGTGCGCGTCGCCGCGCGCAGCTTGGCCGAACGCGCCCGCGGGTTGGCCGCAGCCTCGCCATCGCTGGCCGCGACAACCTTGTCGGCCTTGTCGAATGTGGCGATGCGCGTCTGCTTTTCCGGCAGATGCCGCGAGCCGCCGGTACCGCCCGCCCGATCGACGAAGAACCGCTTGACCATGCGGTCTTCCAGCGAGTGAAAGGTGACCACCACCAGCCGTCCGCCCGGCTTGAGCACATGCTCGGCGGCAAAAAGGGCCCGCCCCAATTCGCCCAACTCGTCATTGACGAAGATGCGCAGCGCCTGAAAACACCGCGTAGCGGGATGGATCTTGTCTTTCGGCCCGCGTCCGACCGTCGCCTCGATGGCGTCCGCCAGATCGAGCGTGCGCAGAAAAGGCCTTGCCTCGCGCCGGCGCTCGATCATGCGCGCAATGCGGCCGGCATGGCGCTCTTCACCCAGCAGGCCGAAGATTCGCGTGAGATCGCTCGATTTGAAGCTGTTGACGACGTCGGCCGCGCTCATCCCGCGCTTATCCATGCGCATGTCGAGCGGCCCATCATGGCGGAAGGAAAAACCGCGCTCGGCCTGGTCGAGCTGCATCGAGGATACGCCGATATCGAGGACGACGGCATCGACAGGATCGTCCGCATAGCTGTCGAGGTTCGAGAATGCCCCCTCGACGAGCCGCAGTCTGCCGCCAGATTGCGCCTCCATCGCACGCCCCGCCGCGATGGCATCGGGATCACGATCGACGGCGACGACATTCGCGCCCGCATCGATCAGCGCCTGCGAATAGCCGCCGGCGCCGAACGTTCCGTCGATGATCGTCATGCCTCCGCGGGGCGCAACCGCAGCCAGCACCTCCTTCAACAGGACCGGAATGTGACGGGCCGGTCCGCCACCGGCGCTGCCCATCTCACCGGGGCCCGCCATCATTCCGCCCCTCCGGCCGCCTGGCCCGCTGCGGCCTGCCGCATCTTCAAGAGCCGCGCCCTCACCTGCTCGCCATGGGCGCGCAGTCTTTCCGGCTCCCAGATCTGGAAAAAATGCCCGCGGCCGACGAAAGCCACCTGCGAGGTAATGCCGGTATGCTCGCGCAAGAAATCGGTCACGCCGATGCGCCCATCCTGGTCGAGCTTCAAAAGTGCCCCGTCGCCATAAAGGAAGAACGACATGTCGTCGGCCGTCTGCATGAACGGATCTTCCTGGGCGATGCGCTGCTCGTAACGATCCAGCAGATCCGGCCCGCCGACGTCGAGCGCCGGCTCCGCCAGGGCACGCAGCGCATACAGTTCCGTATATCCGCGCTTCTGCACGATCGCACGAAAATGGGCCGGAACGGAGACGCGCCCCTTGGCGTCGATCCTGTTCACCGCGTTTGACAGAAATCTGTCCATTGCCCGCTGCGCTCGCCATGCCCCGTTTCAATGCCGCTTCCGCGACCCTTTCGCGTTCCGGCGCGATCCGGCTCGGCCATGAATGACGCCATGCACGCGGCCGTCGCGGCTGCAGGCATCGACGCTCGCTCACCCGAACAAATACGAATACTGGATCACGTTTATGGGATATCATGGGCCATCATGGGCGTCAACGGGAACTCACTCCACTAGCATCAATCGACATGGGCCGGGTCCGCAGCAAATCGATTTCTGAACCGTTTATGGATCATTAAGCCTAATGAAGGGTTTAGATCGGAATCTTCGCCCATCCCGATCGGCCGCTTGCGCGGGATTTGCCTTGCCGCTACCGTTTCGCGGTCAGCGATCAACGCCAGCCCGAAACGCCGAGACGACCCAAATGACCGAAACACCTGAGGAGCGTGCCGCCGCCCTGCCCCATCTGCGCCGGGGGCGATTGAAAAAGGGCGATCCCGTGCCCCTGCCGCTCACCATGGCGTCGATCTATCACCTGCCGGGCGACCCGGCCGGTTTCAGCCAGTACGGGCGTTTCGACAATCAGACCTGGGAGGCGACCGAAGAGCTTCTCGCTCATCTCGAAGACGCCGAAGCCGTCGCCTTCCCTTCGGGCATGGCCGCGATCACGGCCGTCTTCCTGTCGGTCCTGAAGTCCGGCGACCGCCTGCTTCTGCCGACGGACGGCTATTACACGCCGCGCGTTTTCGCCGAGCGGTTCCTGAACGGGCTCGGCATAACCGTCGAAACGCGGCCGACGGCGGAATTCCTGGAAGGCGGTTTCGCCGGCTATCGCATGGTTTTCGTCGAAACGCCGTCCAATCCGGGGCTCGCCCTGTGCGATCTCGAGAAAGTGGCCCGCGAGGCCCATGCGGCCGGCGCCCTCGTGGTTGCCGACAACACCACGATGACACCCTACGGCCAGCGTCCCCTCGATCTGGGTGCCGACATGGTGGTCGCCGCCGACACCAAGGCGACGAACGGCCATTCCGACGCATTGTTCGGCCATGTCGCGAGCCGTGACCCGGCGCTGATCGCGTCGGTGCGCGAATGGCGCACGCTGTCGGGCGCCATTCCAGGCCCGTTCGAGGCCTGGCTGGTGCATCGCGGACTGGAGACCCTCGAGGTCCGCTTCGAACGCATGTGCAACTCGGCCGAAACGATCGCCGAGCGGCTTGCCGGCCATCCGGCCGTCGCGGCCGTGTCCTTTCCCGGACTGCCGCACCACCCGCAGCACGAACTGGCGCGCCGGCAGATGCTGTGCTGCGGCTTTCTGATCGGCCTGACGCTTGCCTCTGCCGAGAACGCGGAGCGTTTCATCGACACATGCAGCCTCATCCAGCCGGCAACGTCCTTCGGCGGCGTGCACAGCTCGGCCGAACGACGCGCGCGCTGGGGCGACGCCGTGGCGCCGGGCTTCGTGCGCATGTCGGTCGGCTGCGAGCCGGTCGAGGAACTGTGGAAGGCGATGTCCGCCGCTCTCGACGCTCTCGTGTGAGGGCGCCTCGACGCGCTCGAAAAGATGCCAGCCGGCCTGTAAGCCGGGTTCTGTATGGCCCCGCCGTCGTGTGACGGCGGAACGTGGCGGCCATTCCTCTGGGACGGGAATTGCTTCCCGCCTCGTGCAACCTACCCGGATGGCTGGACCGGAAACTGTCCGGGAGTTGCCTCCCGCGCCATCCCTATTCGGTCTTGCTCCCGGTGGGGCTTGCCGTGCCGCTCCTGTCGCCAGTCGCGCGGTGGGCTCTTACCCCACCCTTTCACCCTTACCCCGCCGGTAAATCGGCCCGTAATCATGGCCGGGCCGCTGCAATGGGGCCGATTTACAGGCGGGGCGGTCTGCTCTCTGTGGCGCTTTCCCTGGGGTCGCCCCCGCCGACATTTCGCCGGCACCGTGTTTCCATGGAGCCCGGACTTTCCTCGCGGACAACCTTTCGGTTCCCATCCGCGCGGCCGCCCGGCCAGCTGGCATTGATGCATAAAGGGTCTTGCGCCGGGAATTGCAACCCCAAACACGCCGAAGCGGTCCGCACATCGCCATCCGCCGCTGCGGCCCGGAAGCCGCATGACTTCCGGGTGCCGGTCTTGCGTCAGTTGCCGAGAATGCGCTTGACCTTGGCGCAATAGGCGGAGGAAATCTTGTTCATCCGCTTGGCACCGTGACCGGCATTGTATTTCAGGATGGTCCCGCAAGTCGAACCGCCGCCCAGCTTATGCGCCTGGGCGAGGTATTTCATGCCGTACCTTATGTTCGTCTCGGGATCGAAAAGCGCCTTGACCGACCCGCTATAGCCCATCATGCGGGCCGTGGCCGGCTTGATCTGCATCAGACCAACCTCGCCGGCACTGCCGCGCACATTGGGTCGGAAGTTGCTTTCGACATGAACCACGGCATTCGCCAATTGCACCGGAACGCCGTAGTTCTTGGCATAGCGTGCGATAAGATCGGAATAGTTTTTGCCCTCCTTCGAGCCGATCTTGGCGAGCGATGCCGGATTGGTTGGATGATGATTGCTTTCTGCGTGTGCTCCAAAACTCGTCATGCCTGCAGCCACTGCCGCTGCAAGTACCGTCAGTTTCATCATGCTTGGATGCTTCTCTTTTCGTTGTTGCCCCGCCTACGGGAATCGTGGTTTTTGTGAAGGTGCGAAGCACAGGAAACGGCTCCGCGATTGGACGGAACAGGCAGGTGACCGGCGAATGCGAGGCATTCATGTCGGCAACGGTCACGATTTCTTAAAGAAGATTACAGGCGTTCGAGACTGCCCGAGGACTTCAGCCCGTCTGTACCGGCAAGGCTGACAACAGGCGATGCAGCGTCTCGATGGTCGAGGCATCCGCCACGCCGTCGACGCGCGCCGGCCGGAAATGGCGCTGGAAGGCGTCCACCGCCGCCCGCGTCATCGCATCGAATTGGCCCGTTATTTCAACATTGTATCCGTAGATCGCGAGCATCGACTGGAGCGCCTCGATCGGCTGGCCGCGATCGCCGAGCGTCAAGAAACGCCCGCCGCTGACAGTGGACGGCTCGACCCAATGGCCAAGTCCGGCAGCATGCAGAACACGCCAGGGGAACTTCTCGCCAGGGTCGATCTTGCGGCCCGGTGCAACGTCCGAGTGCGCCAGAATGCGCTCCGGCGCGACGGCATGCCGCGCCGAAATTCCGGCGCACAGGCCGATCACCGCCTCGATTTGGGCGTCCGGGAAGACGGGATAGCCGAGAAAATGGCCGGGATTGACAACCTCCACGCCAACCGAATGCGAGTTGATGTCGCTCACGCCCTTCCATGAACTGCGCCCGGCATGCCAGGCGCGGTCGCTTTCGCGCACCATCTGCACGATGCGGCCGTCCTCGTGCACGATGTAATGCGACGAGACCTGGCTTGTGGGGTCGCACAGCCACGCTTCGGCACCCTCGCCGTTCTCCATGCCCGTATAATGAAGAACGATCATGTCGGGTGCCGTCGGGCCGGCGCGCGGTCCGAAATTCGGCGATACCCTGATCTCTGCGCCCGGATGGTCGGCCGCAAAGCCCGTCATGCGTTCTCTCGTTGCCGCTCGATCTGCTCGAATGCCGCGTTGATCGTCGCCAGCCGCTCATTGGCGATGGCGATGAATTCCTCGGGCACGCCGCGCGCAATCAACCGGTCGGGATGGTTTTCCTTGACCAGGCGGCGATAATGCAACCGGATCTCGTCATACGGCTCGTCGCGCTCCACGCCCAGGATGGCGTAAGGGTCCGCCTTGCCGGGGATGGCGTGGCGGGCGAGAATGCGCTCGAACCCGGCCTCGTCTATCTCGAAGATCTCCGCCACGCGGTGCAGGAACGCCACCTCCCGCTCGTGGATCAGTCCATCGGCCTTGGCGATATGGAACAGCCCGTCGAGGATATCGGTTAGCATGGCGCAATTCGGCCGACCGGACCCGCACAGCCTGGCCAGCCGGTCGGCATAGGCCTCGAAACCCGCCGTGTCCGACATTGCGAGCTTGTAGAGACGGCCGACATTGCGCTCCTCTTCGCGCGGAACGGCAAAGATCTGGCGGAACGCACGCACTTCGTCCTGCGTCACTACACCATCGGCCTTCGCCATTTTTGCCGAGAGCGCGATCATGGCGATCGAGAACGCAACGCGCCGGCGCAGTTCCGGATCGCCGGCAAATGCCGTACGCACGGCGTCTATAATGTCGCCGACACCGGTTACGGCGCTGGTCGACATCCGTGAGACGAAATCACCAAGGCGGATCCAAATCGACATACGCCCTGTCTAATAGCTATTCCAATGAATTGCGAGCATATCTGATCCCCGGGCGAAGGGTGAAACGCGATCAGCCTTGCCGAGAAACGTGGCCGCCCGCCAAATCTTGCCTTTACGGCAAATGGCCGACGCAAACGTCCCTTCGCGCTGCAGCCGCGCCGGCTCCAGCGCCGTCAATCAAGCCGGGACCGCCCGAATCGGCCGATCGACACGAGCCGATCCGGTTGCACAATGGTTGGGGCGGACCGGATCACCGGCCGCCCCGGTCCATGGATTTACTGCGCGGCCGGCTCTTCGGCCGGCATATCCGGCGATGCGCTCGGCTCTTCGGTTGCGCCGGTTGCAGGCTGTTCAGCAGGCGCCGCCGCATCTGGCTGTGTGCTCTGTGTCGTCGTGGTGTCTGTGCTGGTGTCGCTGCACGCAGCAAGACCCAACAACGCAATGGCGGATGCGGATGCGAGAATAAGCTTTTTCATTTGTCTCTCCTTTGCGGTCTTGCCCGGCTCAGCCAGGCACCACGCGAAACAAATGATTTGCACCGCCACCGAGTTTCGTCACGTCTGGAATCGCCGCGTTACAATCCGTCAGGCGGCGGCATCCAGGGGCAGCGATCACAGGCTCGCAGCACTTCTGGCCGCTTGATCATACTGACCCGAAAGCGCCCGCATCAGCGCCGCGATCTGGCTGACCTGCCCGTCCTCGAAACCAAGCGCCCTGACGCTCGACACAAGCAGTTCCTCGCGCACTTCGCGGTAACGCCGGCAGGCCTCGGCTCCGGCTTGGGTCACCTGCACTGTCTTTTCCTTGCCGCGACGACCCGTTTCTATCAGCCCGGCGCTCTCGAGCTTCTTGAGCGCGTAGGCCACGACATGCGTGTCCTCGATGTTGAGCATCATGCACAGATCCGAAAGCGTCTTTTCGCGCCCGCGGTGATTGCTCGAATGCAGGATCTGCACGTCGAGCGGTCCGAGCCCGGAAATGCCCGCCGCCCCCATGCAGCGCACCATCCAGCGCTGGAATGCATTGTTGAGGACATTGATGGCATACTCCATTTCCGACAGCGCCGGCATGCCGCCATCGGCGAGATGGGCAGCGGAGACGACTGGGCCGATCGCCTTGTCAGATTCAGGCATGTCCACAACCTCACACTTACATTTTATCTACAAAATGTTGACGTTTTCTCGTAAATTGACTTATAAAACATACGCGCCAAATGTCCAAGAGACGTGTCAGGGAGAGGGTTTATGAGCCAACGGTGGGATTTCTGGATCGATCGCGGCGGCACGTTCACCGACATTATCGGCCGTGATCCCGAAGGCAATCTGCACCCGCGCAAGCTGCTGTCGGAAAACCCGGAAGCCTATCGCGACGCCGCCGTGCAGGGCATTCGTGACCTGCTGGGCGTTGCGCCCAGCGACCCTGTGCCCTCGCACCAGATCGGCGACGTCAAGATGGGCACCACGGTGGCCACCAACGCACTCCTGGAACGCAAGGGCGACCGCGTCCTGCTTCTCATCACCAAGGGGTTCCGCGACGCGCTGAAAATCGCCTACCAGGCGCGGCCCGACATCTTCGCCAAGGAAATCATCCTGCCCGAACAGCTCTATGAGCACGTGATCGAGGTGGACGAGCGCGTCCGCGCCGACGGGCAGGTCGAGACCGTGCCGGATTTCGAGGCCGTCGAGGACGAGATCGCACAGGCGAAGCGCGACGGCATCGACGCCGTGGCGATCGTCTTCATGCATTCCTGGAACACGCCGGATCACGAGGTCATGGCGGCGAGCCTGTGCAACCGCATCGGCTTTTCGCAGATCTCGGTCAGTCACCAGATTTCACCGCTGATCAAGCTCGTCGGGCGCGGCGACACGACGGTGGTCGACGCCTATCTCTCGCCGATCCTGTCGCGCTACGTGCAGCAGGTGGCAAGCGAATTGGGCGCGGAGCCGGTCACTGCCGGCGATGACGGCGAACGTGGCGAAGGCCCCCGCCTCATGTTCATGATGTCGTCGGGCGGGCTGACGGCGGCCGACATGTTCCAGGGCAAGGACGCGCTGCTGTCCGGCCCGGCCGGCGGCGTCGTCGGCATGGTCGAGACGGCGCGGCTGGCCGGTTTCGAGCAGTCGATCGGTTTCGACATGGGCGGCACCTCGACCGACGTGACGCATTATGACGGCGAATATGAGCGCGCCTTCGACACCGAGGTCGCCGGCGTGCGGGTGCGCGCACCGATGATGCGCATCCACACCGTCGCCGCCGGCGGCGGCTCGATCCTGCATTTCGAGGCCGACCGCTTCCGCGTCGGACCTGATTCGGCCGGTGCCAATCCGGGACCGGCCTGCTACCGGCGCGGCGGCCCGCTCGCCGTCACCGACGCCAATGTCATGCTCGGCAAGCTGCAGCCCGATTTCTTCCCCGCCATTTTCGGCCCCAACCAGGACGAAGGCCTGGATGCTGATGCCGTACGGCAGAAATTCGAGGCGATGGCGGCCGATATCGGCGACGGGCGCAGCGCCGAAGCGGTCGCCGAAGGCTTCATCACCATCGCCGTGGAAAACATGGCCAATGCCATCAAGAAGATCTCGGTCCAGCGCGGCCACGACGTGACGCGCTATCTTCTCAACAGCTTTGGCGGCGCTGGCGGGCAGCATGCCTGCCTGGTGGCCGACTCGCTGGGCATGGAATCGGTGCTGATCCATCCCTTCTCGGGCCTGCTTTCAGCCTATGGCATCGGGCTCGCCGCCGTCTTCGCCTCGCGCCAGCAGGCGCTCTTGAAGCCGCTTGCCGAGGGGTCCATGGACGAGATCCGCCTGACCACGCAGGCGCTGAGAAAATCGGTCTTCAAGGAACTGACCGACCAGGGCATTGCCGAGGACGAGATCGCGTGGCGGCCGGTGCTGCAGGTGCGCTATGACGGCACCGACACGGCGCTGCCGGTCGATTTCGAGGCTTTTTCAATTGCCGAGGCCGTCGCCCAGTTCGAGGCCGCCCACAAGGCGCAGTTCGGTTTCGTCTATGACGACAAGCCGATGATCGTCGAGGCAATCAGCGTCGAGGGCATCGACACGCGCAACCTCGGCCGCGACGAGCACGATGCCGATGTGAACGAGCAGGCCGCCGAAGCCGCCGAGACACGCCAGATATTCTGCGAGGGCGCGTGGCACGACGCCGGTGTCTACCGGCGCGAGACCCTGTCGCCCGGGGCTCGCATTTCCGGCCCGGCGCTTGTCATCGAAAGCCACCAGACGATCGTGGTCGAACCCGGCTGGCAGGCCGAGATCACCGCCAAGAACCATGTGCTTCTGCGCCGCGTCGAGCGAAAGAAGCACGCCGCCGCCATCGGCACCGAGGCCGATCCGGTGATGCTGGAGGTGTTCAACAACCTCTTCATGTCGATCGCCGAGCAGATGGGCGTGACGCTGCAGAACACCGCCTATTCGGTCAACATCAAGGAGCGGCTCGACTTCTCCTGCGCCGTCTTCGACAGGAACGGCGCGCTGGTCGCCAACGCGCCGCACATGCCGGTGCATCTCGGTTCCATGGACCGCTCGGTCGAGACGATCATCCGCTTGAACGAGGGCGACATCCGTCCCGGCGACGTCTTCGCGCTCAACGCACCCTATAATGGCGGCACGCATCTGCCCGACATAACGGTGGTGACGCCGGTCTTCGACGATGCCGGCAAGGAGATTCTTTTCTACGCCGCCTCGCGAGGCCATCACGCCGATGTCGGCGGCACGGCGCCGGGCTCCATGACGCCGCTGGCCACGACGGTCGACGAGGAAGGCGTGCTGTTCGATAATTTCCGCATCGTCGAACGCGGCCGCTTCCGCGAAAAGGAGCTCGAGGAACTCCTTACCGACCACCCCTACCCGGCGCGCAATCCGCACCAGAACATCGCCGATCTGAAGGCGCAGATCGCGGCCAACGAAAAGGGCGTCGCCGAGCTGCGCAAGATGGTCGTCCATTTCGGCCTCGACGTGGTCAACGCCTATATGGGCCACGTGCAGGACAACGCCGCCGAAAGCGTGCGGCGGGTGCTCGAGCGGCTGCCCGACGTGTCGGAATACGAGTATCCGACCGATACCGGGCAGGTCATCAAGGTGAAGATCACCGTCGACCGCGACAAGCGCGAGGCGACAGTCGACTTCACCGGCACCTCGCCGGTCATGAAGAACAATTTCAACGCGCCGGAACCGGTCGCGCGCGCCGCCGTGCTCTATGCCTTCCGGGTCATGGTCGAGGGCCAGATCCCGATGAATGCAGGCTGCCTGCGCCCCGTCAACATCATCATCCCGGAAGGCTGCATGCTGCGGCCGTCCTATCCGGCCGCCGTCGTGGCCGGCAATGTCGAGACCTCGCAGCACGTCACCAACGCCATGTTCGGCGCCATGGGCGCGCTCGCCAATGCCCAGGGCACGATGAACAATCTGACCTTCGGCAACGAGACCTATCAGTATTACGAGACGATCTGCTCGGGTTCTCCGGCCGGGCGCATGAACGACGGGGCCGGGTTCAACGGCACGTCGGGCGTCCACACGCACATGACCAATTCCAGGCTCACCGACCCGGAGGTGCTGGAACTGCGCTTCCCCGTCCTGCTCGAGGATTTCCACATCCGCGAGAAATCGGGCGGTCAGGGAAAATGGAACGCCGGAAACGGCACGCGCCGCACCGTCCGCTTCCTGGAGAAGATGGAATGCGCCATCCTGTCCTCCCACCGCACGCATCCGCCGCGCGGCCTGGAGGGCGGCGGCGACGGCAAGGTCGGCAAAACCGAGGTGCGCCGCCTCGACGGCAGTATCGAGACGCTAAAGGCCTGCGACCAGACGGTGCTGGAGGCGGGCGAGGCCGTCATCGTGACGACCCCGACGGCAGGTGGCTTCGGGAGAGGTTGAGGCGCCTTACTCCAGATTGGTCTGGATCCAGCGCGGCGAGAGGTGGATGTCGAGGGTCTGCAGCCGTCCGGGGCCCAGATTGACGAAACGATGCGGTACGCCGGCGGGCCCGAGCACGGTCTCGCCGGCGTCGGCATCGATCACTTCGTCCCCGACGAAGAAGCGCGCGCGCCCCTGCTGGACGACGAAGACCTCGTCATAGGGGTGGACGTGCAGAACCGGACCGATTCCCGGTTCGTCATTGCCGTAGGTGAGAACCGTAACCTGGGTGGCCAATGTCTCGCCGTTCACCGAGCCGCGATGGGGCCCGGGAACCGTGCCGTCGAACAGCCGGGCCTTGGCCGGCGGGCGACCATCCGGCGTCACGGTCGCAGGATCGAAATCATAGCGGGACATCCAGACCTCCAGAGGCCAGAAACGAAAACCGGCTCTCGGGGGCCGATCCGCAGCGAATGTAATCGAAACGATCGGCAGGGGAAGCCGTCCTTGAGCCATTCCGAAAGCCGAAGCGAAGTGTAGGGCCACGCGGGATCCATTCCGGAACACCGCGCCGAAAGACCGTTCCACGGAGCCGGCTTTCCCTGCGCTTCGTCACCCAAGCTTGGCAGCCATTCGCTCCAGCCGCGCATAGCTCGCCTCCATTCCGTGTTCCATCCCGCTCGCCAGCATGGCCGCACGCGCCTCGACATCCGGCAGAGTCATGCGCATTGTCATAAGAGTGCCCTGCCCGTCAGGCTCGAACCTGGTCTCGACATGATTGTCCGGTGTGGGGTCTGGCAGATGCATGCGCTCCATATGTACGATACGGCTGAAAGGCTCGAGTTCGACATATTCGCCGGTGAGATAGAACCCCCCGCCCTTGCCGTCGGACCATTCGCAGCGGATGCGGCCGCCCGGTCTGGCCTCGCTGATGCACACCGGCATCGTCCAACCTTCCGGCCCAAGCATCCACTTCTGCATCAGTTCCGGCTCGATGTGGGCGCGATAGACCGCCTCTGGTGGCGCAGCGAAGCGTCGGGTTACGATGACATGACGTTCGCCCTCCTTCGTTAGTGTCAGCTTGCTCATGACCTCTCCTTTCCTTCCCAATCGTGCTGCATTGCAGCCAGAACGCCGTCCAGCCGGTCGTAGTTGCGCGCCAGGGCCTCGCGCAGCATGTTCAGCCACTGGTCGATCTCGGCGATCGCCCCGGGTGCCAGTCGGCACGGCCGCTTCGTCCCGTCCACCCGGCGTATGATCAGACCAGCCGCCGCCAACACTTTGAGATGCCGGGAGACTGCCGGTTGCGTCATCTCGAAGGGCCTCGCCAGTTCCATCACCGTCGCCTCCCCCTGCGCCAGACGGGCAAGGATCGCGCGTCGCGTCGGATCGGAAAGAGCCGAGAAGGCTGCATCCAGCTTCATATCAAGTACATTCCAGTTATATAACATCTGACTGGTGTCAAGCAGGCGAAACCGGTCGCGCGGGCCCCTCCTGCCAAGTTGCCAATCGCGCCTCCAGCCGTCTAAACCAGACGGGATGATTGTCTTTACCGATCTCGACGGCACGCTGCTCGACCATGACACCTATGGTTTTGAAGCGGCACGTCCGGCGCTGGCGCAACTCGCGGCCCATGGCGTGCCGCTCGTTCCGGCGAGCAGCAAGACTGCGGCGGAAATCATGGAACTGCGCAAGGAACTGGCACTGGACACGCCGGCCATCGTCGAGAACGGCGGCGGCATCGATTGGCCCTCGGGAAGCAAGATGGTGCCGCGGGCCGACGACCACGCCGCCATCCGCGCCTGCCTGGACACACTCCCTCCCGACCTGCGTGTGCTGTTTCATGGCTTCGGCGACATGGACCTTACCGAGATTGCCGCACTGACCGGGCTCGACCTCGAAGGTGCCCGTCGCGCCACTGACCGCCAATATTCGGAGCCCGGACTGTTCCGGGGCAATGAAGACGAGCGCGCGATCTTTATCGACCATCTCGCCGGGGCCGGTTTTCACGCCCTTCAGGGCGGACGTTTCCTCACCGTCTCGCGCGGCACCAGCAAAGCCCAGCATATGGGGCAATTGCGCAATGCGCTGCAGGAACGGCTCGACCGCCACCTGTCGCCTGTCGTGGCGCTGGGCGACGCCGAAAACGACCGTGCGATGCTCGAAGCCGCCGACATTGCCGTGATCGTCGCCAATCCCGCCCATGCGCCGCTCGGCCCTCTGGACGGCGAGGACGAGAAGACCGTCATGCGCACGCGCCTCCCCGGACCACAGGGATGGAACCAGGCGGTTCTTGAGATATTGCGCAACCATGTGGGCGCCAAAGCACAGGGGATGCAGCCATGAGCGACTTTCACCAGACCGGCGCGATCACGACGCTGCATAATCTGACCCGCCGCCCTGTCGACGCGCTGGAAGCGGAACTCGCGGCATACGCCCAGACCCGGCCGATCACGCTCATCTTGCCGTCGCTCTATTCGGAGCTTGAGGGCGAGGCGCTGCCGCAGATACTGCAGCATCTGGCCGGCATCCCCTATCTGTCGCAGATCATTATCGGTCTCGATCGGGCCGACCGCGACCAGTTCGAGCACGCCCGTGAGTTCTTTTCCGTGATGCCGCAGAACCATCGCATCCTGTGGAATGACGGCCCGCGCTTGCGCGCCATCGACGAAAAGCTCGCCGAGGCCGGACTGGCGCCCACCGAGCCGGGCAAGGGCCGCAATGTCTGGTACTGCCTCGGCTATGCGCTCGCCGCCCAGAAGGCCGACGTAGTCGCCACCCACGACTGCGATATTGTCACCTATTCGCGCGACCTCCTGGCCCGGCTCGTCTATCCGGTGGCCAACCCGGCCTTTCGCTACGTCTTTTCCAAGGGCTATTATTCCCGCGTCGCCAACGACACGATCAACGGTCGCGTCTGCCGGCTGCTCGTCACGCCATTGCTTCACGCCCTCAACATGACGGTCGGCCAGCACAATTACATCGACTACCTGTCCTCTTTCCGCTACCCGCTTTCGGGCGAGTTCGCCATGCGGGTCAGCGTCGTGCCGGATATCCGCATTCCCACTGACTGGGGCCTGGAAATCGGGGTGCTTTCGGAAATGCGCCGCAACGTCAACGCGCGTGCCATCTGCCAGGTCGATATCGCCGACAATTACGACCACAAGCACCAGGATCTATCGGCCGACGACAGCACCCAGGGCCTGTCGCGCATGTCGGTCGATATCACCAAGGCGATCTTCCGCAAGCTTGCCACCGAAGGCGTCATCTTCTCCGCCGGCACTTTGCGCAGCGTCAAGGCGACCTATTTCCGCGCCGCGCTCGATTTGATCGAAAGCTACCATGCCGACGCCATCATGAACGGGCTGACGCTCGACCGGCACAAGGAGGAACAGGCCGTCGAGCTGTTTGCCGCAAACATCACCGCCGCCGGCGAGGTTTTTTTGGAGAACCCCTCCGAAACGCCCTTCATCCCCAACTGGCGACGCGTCAATGCCGCCTTCCCCGGCCTGCTCGCCGAGCTCGCCGCCGCGGTGGAAAAGGACAGCCTCGACGGAGGGCTGCCCGCCTCAGGCTGACCGGCGCGGCCGCTTCGGCCGGTTGGTGATCCAGGCGCATTGATAAGGCTCCAGCACCAGCTGGCCCGCCTCGACGTCGAGCGGCCGGCCTTCGAGCAGTTCGACCCATTGTTCGCCCGCGATCATGTTGAGCGTGACGAGGGCAAGCGGCTGCGGCTTGGTCGTCACATTGTGGATGGCGAAGATCGACTGCTCGCGGTCGAGGCTTTGCCGCCACAGGCCGAAAAACGCCGGGCCGAGCTGCAGCGTGTATTGCGTCGCGTTCGGATGGAATGCCGGTTGGCTGGTGCGGATGCGGATGCGCCTGAGCATCTCGCCAAGCACCCGCGACTGCACGCTTTCCGGGTCGCTCAACAGCTCTTCCAGCGCCGGATAATCCCACTGATGGCGGTTGATCGAGCGGCTATACCCCATGCGCGCCACCCGTTCGTGATCGTTCGGCGTGGCGAGCAGGCTGTGGATGTAGAAGGCGGGGATACCCTCCAGCGCCATCATCACCGTCTGCGAGCAGATGAAGCGCTCGAACTGCAGCCCGTCCTCGCCGTCTTGCGCCGTCCCCTTGAGCGCATCGAACAGCGCGACGTTGATTTCGTAGGGGCGTTCGGTTCCCTCGGCCGTCGAGCGCATGGAAACGCGACCGCCGAAGCCGCGCACCGTGTCGATCATCTCGGCAATCGCGGCATCGTCGAGATAGCCTTCGGCCGGCCTCAGTCCGATGCCGTCATGCGAGGCCAGGAAATTGAAGAAGAAGCAGCCGAGCGGCGCCGGCGGCATGCGCATCTGCCAGGCATTGAGCAGGCTCGCGTCGCCATAGAGCAGCGCGTGCAGCATCAGCGGCGGAAAGGAGAAATTATAGACCGCATGCGCCTCGTTGCGGTTACCGAAATAGGACAGGTTCTCGAAATTCGGGACGTTCGTCTCGGTGATCAGCACCAGCGGCTCGGCGGCATAGTCGGCCAGCGTGCGCATCAGCCGGACGATCTCATGCGTACGCGGATGATGGATGCAAGGCGTTCCGATCTCCTTCCAGATGAAGGCCACGGCATCGAGCCGGATGGTGCGCACGCCGCGGTCGATGTGGAACCGCATGATGCGAATGAACTCGCTCAACAGGTCCGGATTGGCGAAATCGACGTCGATCTGATCATGGCTGAAGGTGCACCAGACATGCCTTTCGCCCGATGGCGTCTCGACGGCGCGCAAAAGCGGAAACGGACGCGGGCGCACCACGGCGCTCAGATCGGCATTCGGATCTGCAGTGACGAAATAGGACCACCCCGGCTCCTGATCCTGCAGGAACTGGGTGAACCAGGCGCTTGAGCTCGAAACATGGTTGAGCACGAGATCGGCCATCAGGCGGTAGTCGGCGCCGAGCCGTGACAGATGATCCCACGATCCGAGGTCGCTGTTGACCTTCAGATAGTCGACGACGGCGAAACCGTCATCCGACGTCCATGGGAAGAACGGCAGCACATGGAGCGAGCTGATGGCGTCCTTCAGATGCTCGTTCATGAAATGATGCAGCAGGGTGAGCGGCGGATGCACCCCGTCGATCAGCGAATTGCCATAGGTGATCAGCACCGAATCGCGTTCGCTCCAGGGCGGAGCGCTGGCGCGGCGCGCCTTGGGCCGGATCTGTTCCGCCTTCGGCCAGAAGGCTTCCAGCACCTTTTGCGACAGCGCCTCGGCGTCACGGTCGGGATAGATGAAGGCCAGGTGCGCCTTCACCTTGCGAGAGAGCTGCGACGGGTAAACCGTTTCGGACATTGGTCGATTTCAGCCCATCGCAGTGCAACATGCAAGTCGCCCGCCGAAATCGCCCGGACGAATTCAGCACAATTCGCCGACCATGCAAGGCAATGCGCCGGCAAAGTGTCATTGCATTGTCATTGCAGGCGACTAGCGGCTTTGAAACCTCTTCGAGCGTGGGAGCCAGCGCCGCCATGACCGACCTTTCCGCCGACATTGCCCTGACCGGGCGCCGCCGCATCTCCAATGCCGTCTATCAGAACCGGGCTCTGTCCATGGCCGGCCTGTCGGAACGGCTCTTTGCCCTTCTCTTCTCCGGTCTCGTCTACCCGCAAATCTGGGAGGACCCCGATGTCGACATGGAGGCGATGGCGCTCGCGCCCGGCCATCGCGTCGTCACCATCGCATCCGGCGGCTGCAACATGCTGGCCTATCTCACGCGCTCGCCGGCCTCGATCAACGTCGTCGATCTCAACCGGGCCCATGTGGCGCTCAACAGGCTGAAGCTCACCGCCTTCCAGCGCCTGCCGTCGCATCGCGACCTTTTCCGCTTCTTCGGCAGTGCCGGCAATACGCAGAACGATCAGGCCTACGCGCTCTTCATCGCGCCGCATCTCGACGCTGAAAGCCGCCGCTACTGGGAAGGCCGCGACTGGCGCGGACGCCGGCGCATCTCCGCCTTTTCGCGCAATTTCTACCACACCGGCCTGCTCGGCTTCTTCATTGCCGCCGGCCACCGCGTTGCAAAGCTCTATGGCATCGACCCGCAGGACATGCTGAAGGCGCGCAATCCGCGAGAGCAGCGGGTGTTCTTCCAGGACCAGCTCGCCCCCCTCTTCGACCGGCCGCTGGTCCGCCGGGCGACCTCCAGAAAGGCCTCGCTGTTCGGCCTCGGCATTCCGCCGGCCCAGTATGATTGCCTGATCACCGCCGGCAACGGCACGATGGCCGACGTGCTCAGGAGCCGGCTCGAGCGGCTCGCCTGCCACTTTTCCCTGAAGGACAATTATTTCGCCTGGCAGGCCTTTGCTCGGCGCTATCCCGAACCGGGCGAAGCCACCCTTCCCGCCTATCTGGAGGAGGAGCACTTCGCCGCCATCCGCGACAATTCCAAACGCGTGCGAGTGCACCATGCAAATTTCGTCGAGCTTTTGCAGAAGAAGCCGGCCGGCTCGCTTGATCGTTACGTGCTGCTCGACGCCCAGGACTGGATGAGCGACGACCAGCTCAACGCGCTGTGGGCGCAGATCACCCGCACGGCGGCGCCGGGGGCCCGCGTCATCTTCCGCACCGCCGCCCAGCCGAGCCTGCTGCCCGGACGCGTCTCGCCGGCGATCCTCGAGCGATGGGCCTACGAGGAGGACGCCTCGCGCGAGTTCGGCGCGCGCGACCGGTCGGCGATCTATGGCGGCTTCCATCTCTATGTGAAGGCAGCGCAATGACGGTCGGCACAGAGGCGCGCGACCATGCCGCGCTGATGGACGGCGTCTATCGGGTTCAGCGCCATTTCTACGACCTGACGCGCAAACACTACCTGCTCGGCCGCGACTGGATGATCGCGGGCCTCGACGTGCCGCCGGGCGGCAGCGTGCTGGAGCTCGGCTGCGGCACCGGACGCAACCTGGTTCTGGCCGCCCGGCGCTACCCACAGGCGCAGTTCTTCGGTCTCGACATTTCTTCGCAAATGCTGGACACGGCGCGCCGGTCTCTGGCCGCAAATACGCCCTTCGCACAGGTCACGCTGGCATGCGGCGATGCGACGGAATTCGATGCAAAAGCGCTCTTCGGCCGCGCGCAATTCGACCGCATCTTCATCTCCTACGCATTGTCGATGATTCCGGGCTGGGAGCGCAGCCTTGCGCTGTCCATCAACGCCTTGGCACCTGGCGGCTCCCTCCACATCGTCGATTTCGGCGGTCAGGAAGACTTGCCCGGCTGGTTCCGGCGCGCCTTGCGGATCTGGCTGAAGCGCTTCCATGTGACACCGCGTGATTCATTGCGCGAAGTGCTGGAATCGGAATGCGAAAGAACGGGTGCAAGCCTCGAATTCGAAAGCCTTTTTCGTGGCTATGCCGTGCACGCCATTATAAGCCGATAAGGCGATCCCCCTGCCCCGTCTTCAGTCCTGTGGCGCGTCCAGCACGCCCGCATCGACCAGCCCGACCAGCGCCTCCACCATAGGCTGCGGCTTGTAGCCGAGCTTGGACGGCGTGAGCCCCATCCGCAGCACGACCAGATCGCGCGACGGGATGACCACCATCGACTGACCGTCATGGCCGAGCAGCCAGAAGGCGTCGTCCGGCAGATCGAAGCCGGCATCGGGATCGGCGCCCGGCCGCGACCCGGCCGTGGGCCCATGCAGCCAGACCTGGCCCTGGCCATATTCGGGCTCGCCCCACGGCGCCGTCGAGGCGGACGCCGGCGAAACCATCCAGTAGACGAAGCCGGCCGGCAGGATGGAGCGGCCTTCCCAGGCGCCGCGCTGCAGCAACAAGAGCCCGAAGCGCGCCCAGTCGCGCGCATTCGCATAGAGATAGGACGAGCCGGCGAACGTGCCGGCAGCATCGGCCTCCAGCACCGCACTCGACATGCCGATCGGATCGAACAGAGCCTTGCGCGCCCATTCGAGCCCCATTTGCCCGCCGCCGGCCGCGTCCTGCCAGATGCGCGACAGGACGACACTGGTGCCGCTCGAATAGGAAAAGGTCTCGCCGATCGCGCCAGAAAGCGGCTTGCCCGCCGCGAAACCCGCCATGTCGGGCTCGAGATAGAGCATGCGGGTCACATCGCTGACACCGCCATAATTCTCGTTGAACGCCAGGCCGCTCGACATTGCCATGAGGTCGGAAAGCGCGATCTCGCCGCGCCGGTCGTCTTGCCATTGCGCCAGGAGCCCCGTCTGTTCGAGCGACAGCCGGCCCTCTTTCACCAGCGTGCCGATGATCGCCGCATTCACCGTCTTCGACATCGACCAGCCGAGCAGCGGCGTGACCGCCGTGAACGCATCGCCGTAGCGCTCGCCGACGATGCGCCCGTCATGGACGACGACGACGGCGCGCATGCCGGTCCCGGTCATGTCCGGAGCATCCAGAATGGCGTCGATCTCGGCGAATTGCGAGAATTCCGCCAGATTGCCCTTTGGCCATAGCGCCTCGTCTGTCACTGCCTGGCCGCCCGTAGCCGCGATATCGGCAATCTGTCCAAGATCGCCTCCAGGCAGGCTGACGCAGCCGAGACCGCTGCGGTGCACCGCGACCGACCGGGCGAACAGCCCCATGAGCGAAGCCTCGACCGTGCCGCCCTCTTCGTCCACCTCGACCCGGACATATTTCAAGAGCGGATGGCCGGGCGCCTGCACGTCGAGCGCAAGCACGTTCTGCGGGTCGCGCTCGGCAATATAGACGTTGGAGCAGACGATCTTGGCCGCGTAGGCCGTCCCGACCTGGATCAGCGCCGGCGGCCGTAAATAGAGCCACAGGCCTGCGGCAAGAACGGCCAGAACGATCAGACCGAGGCCCCATCTGAGAAGCCTGAAAAAGATGCCCACGCCTGGTTTCTCCCCTCCAGCAAAGCGGCCGGACGGCCGCTTGTTCCTCATCCGGGCGGACCTTCGGGCGCTCGAAGCCGAAAATCAACGCATTTTCGCCTACATTCGCCACAAATTCGTCGCCGGGAGGTGACGTGCGCTTAACCTTGGATTATTCATATTGGTGGATTGTCGGGGGATATGATTGATCGAACGGAATCGCCGGGGGACCCCATGCGCCGTCTGGTTGCCGTTGCCACGTTGGCCGTACTTGCCGGCTGCAGCGCCTCGACCTACGATCTCGCCGAGCTCGCGCCCGAAACGTCGAGCGTCGTCACCGCGGCCTCGCCGAGCCCGAGCGCGGCACTCGCCTATGTGGCGCGTGCCCATCCGCGCTTCGACGACAACGACCCGCATGACTGGCAGAGCCGCGCACCCTGGCACCATCCGGTTCACGGAACGGATGTGGCGAAGTACCAGGAATATGTCGACTGGCAAAAGGTGCGAACGAACGGCATCTCCTTCGCCTTCATCAAGGCGACCGAGGGCGGCGATATCGTCGACGACTATTTCGAGCGCAACTGGAAGGCGGCCAGACAGGCCGGCATAGCGCGCGGCGCCTATCATTTCTTCTATTTCTGTCGCCCGGCGATCGAGCAGGCGCGCTGGTTCATCCGCAATGTGCCGCGCGATCCGAACGCGCTGCCGCCGGTGCTCGACATGGAGTGGAACCCGTTTTCGCCGACCTGCACCAAGCGCCCGCCGGCCGCCAAGGTGCAAAGCGAGATGCGGATCTTTCTCGAAGCCCTGGAACGCCACTATGGCAAGAAGCCGATCATCTACACCTCGATCGACTTCTTCGACGACAACCGCCTGGAAAACTTCAAGGGCTACCCGTACTGGCTGCGTTCCGTCGCAGGCCACCCCGACGAGAAATACGGCAACCACCCCTTCGTCTTCTGGCAATATACCGGGACCGGCGTCATTCCCGGCATCGACGGCGACGCCGACATCAACGTGTTCAACGGCACGAAGGACGAATGGCGCGTCTGGCTGGCCGAAAATACGAGCTGATCGCCGTTTGCCGTGCAGTTCCTGCGCCGGCGACTGGGCCCGCCCTGCAATCCTGTAGCGCACCGGCTGCCGCGTACCCGACATCCAGCGTCGCCCGCAATCGCCGCTCTTGACTAACACATATCTCACCGGTTATGCGTCCCTACATATAGCCCGCGAGTTATAAGTAGTCATGACACAACCTCACGATGCCCTGTTCAAAACCCTTGCCGATCCGACGCGCCGCGCCATTTTCGAACGGCTGTGCCGCAACGGAGAGCAGACGGTCGGGGCGCTCACGGCCGTGGCCGGGGTTTCGCAACCGGCTGTCTCGAAACATCTCGGGGTCTTGAAGCAGGCAGGGCTGGTGCACGACCGCCACGAAGGCCGCCAGACGCATTACAGCGCGCAGGTCGCGGCACTGTCGCCGCTGATCGACTGGACGAACCAGATGAACGGGTTCTGGCAAGACCGGTTTGACGACCTCGAAGATCTCCTCAACAGGATGGACCAATGACCGATACCGCAGCCGAAACGCTCTCCGTCGTCGTCGAACGCGAGATCCCGCATCCGCCGGAAAGGATCTGGCGCGCACTCACCCAGCCGTATCTGATCCAGGAGTGGCTCATGAAGAACGATTTTCAGCCGGTCGTGTCCCACCGTTTCAGCCTGACCGCCGACTGGGGCGGCGTCGACTGTCAGGTCCAAACCGTCGAAGAAAACAGGACACTGTCCTACAGCTGGGAAACCAAGGATCTCGAAAGCGTTGTCACATGGACGCTCACCCCGACGGAGACGGGCACGATGCTGCGCATGGAGCAGATGGGCTTCCGGCCGGACCAGCAGCCCTACTACCGGGGCGCCCAGGCCGGCTGGCCGCGTTTCATCGCCGCCCTCGAAGACGTCCTGACGCGCATGGACTGACGGGGCCGAATACTTCAAACAATCCGAATTCACAGGAGGTCCGGATGAAACAGTACACATGGATTCGGCAGTTGCACCGCTGGCTGTCCATCCTGTTCACGCTCACGGTCGTCGCCAATTTCGTCGCCATGGCCATGGGGGAACCGCCCGCATGGCTGGTCTATTCGCCGCTGCCGCCGCTCTTCCTGATGTTGTTCAGCGGCCTGTACATGTTCGTCCAGCCTTATTTTGCCGGTCGGCGCGCTGCCGGGCAGGCGTGAGCGATGGCCGGCAAGACATCCGCGAACAAATCCGCGACGCCGGTCCTTCTAACGGGCGGCAATCCGCAAATCGCAAAGGGCTATGGCGACGCACCGGTGCAGGCCTATATCGACGCCATGCCGGGCTGGAAGCGCGCGGTCGGACAACGCCTCGACGCGATCATCACGCGTGCCGTTTCCGGCGTGCACAAGGCCGTCAAATGGAACTCGCCCTTCTACGGTGTCGAGGACGACGTCTGGTTTCTCAACTACCACTGTTTTACGAAATACGTGAAAGTGTCGTTTTTCCAGGGCGCTTCGCTGCATCCGGTCCCGCCGGTTGCCTCCAAATATGCGGATGTGCGTTACTTTCACATCCACGAGCACGACGAACTCGACGAAGTCCAGTTTGGCGATTGGGTGAAGCAGGCCAGCCAACTGCCCGGCGAACGAATGTGAACCGGCTGTTTGTCACCCGGCGAAAACTGCGAACAGGAGTACGGGCAAGCCATGAAGAGCGCAAATAACGCGGTGGACGAACCAGGCACAGACGCTACGCCGTCCGAACAGATCGACGCGAAGATCGCGGCGCTCGGCGGCTGGCGCGGTAAAATGCTTTCACAGCTTCGCACCCTGATCAGGCAGGCCGATCCCGAAGCGGTCGAGACGGTGAAATGGCGAAAGCCGTCCAACCCGCACGGCGTCCCGATTTGGGAGCATGACGGCATCATCTGCACCGGCGAGACATACAAGGACAAGGTGAAGCTGACTTTCGCCAAGGGCGCCTCGCTGGAGGACCCATCGGGGCTGTTCAATTCCAGTCTCGACGGCAATGTTCGGCGCGCCATCGATTTCAAGGAAGGCGACGCGATCGACGAAGTGCCGTTGAAGGCGCTCATTCGCGCCGCCGTGGCCGTGAACACGTCCTCGCGGAAAAAGTGAAAAGGCGCTTGATTGCGCCGTTGGATTGCCCGACGAATGCCGAACCGGCATGTCCCAATTTTGTCCCAACTTGCAGGGCAGAAATGCGGGCCAAAAGGAGGGTGATCCCATGGTGCTGTCGTACAGGTACGTGATTGCGACCCTTTGTGTGCTTGCTGCCGCCCCCGCTTCGGCTCAGCAATGCGGCGGCGATTTCTCCGCCTGGCGCAGCGCGCTCGCCTCGCAAGCCCAAAGCCAGGGCGTCGGAGAGCGCGGGCTTTCGGCTCTGTCGGGCGCCCAGCCCAACGCCAGGGTGGTGCGCATGGACCGCGCGCAAGGCGTCTTCACCCAGGATTTCATCGAATTCTCCAGCCGCATGGTCAATGACTACCGCCTGCAGCACGGCGCGGCGAATCTCGAGAAATATGCCTCCATCTTCGAACGCGCCGAGCGCGAATTCGGCGTTCCGGGTCCGGTCATTACGGCGTTCTGGGCCCTGGAGACGGATTTCGGCGCCGTCCAGGGCGATTTCTCCACCCTCGATGCCCTCGCCACGCTGGCGCATGACTGCCGCCGGCCCGAACTGTTCCGGCCGCAACTGATCTCGCTGCTCACCCTGATCGACCAGGGCACCCTGCCCGCCAATGTCGAGGGTGCATGGGCCGGCGAGATCGGCCAGGTCCAGGTGCTGCCCTCCGACTATCTGGAGAAGGGCGTCGACGGCGACGGCGACGGCCGCGTCGATCTGCGCTCCAGCCCGCCAGACGTCATCATGACCACCGCCAACATGCTGCATTCGCTCGGCTGGCGTCCCGGCGAACCGTGGATGATGGAGGTGCAGGTGCCCGAATCCATGCCCTGGGAGGAGACCGGCCGCGTCAACCGGCTGCCAATCGCGCAATGGTCGGACTGGGGCGTGACCGGCCGCGCCCGCGAGGCGCTCGATCCGGGCCTGCCGTCCGCCGGCCTTGTCCTGCCGATGGGCCGCAAGGGGCCGGCCTTCCTGCTGTTTCCCAATTTCGACGTCTATCTCGAATGGAACAAGTCGATGACCTACACGCTGACGGCCGCCTATCTGGGAACGCGGCTGGCCGGCGCGCCCTCCTACGACCGGCGCAATCCCGAGCCCGGGCTGACGGCCGAGGAGATGAAGCAGTTGCAGCAAAAGCTTGCCGCCAAGGGCCACGACGTCGGCGGCATCGACGGCATTTTGGGCATGGGCACACGCGAGGCCGTGCGCCGGGAACAGATGCGGCTCGGCTTCGCCGTCGACGGCTGGCCGACACGCTCGCTCCTGTCGGCCTTGTGAGGGCGCGAGGCGACGCCGCGCCTGATCCCGTCTCCCTGACGCACCCCGTCGAATTCGCCTGACCGAAGCCCGCCGTCCACCGGCAGGGGTCGGCAGGAGCCAGGCGGCGGCGACCATTTTCGGGTGGCGCTGGCGAGCCTTGCCTTCTATCGATGGATCGCACCGTCAAGGAGAGGGCACACAGTGACGCAAGCCAGCACCGCACCACTGCCCCCGCAGCCGATGAGCCTGGCGCATTGGGCGCAGCTCATCCTGCTCGGCATGTTGTGGGGCGGCTCGTTCTTCTTCGCCCGCGTCGCCGTGCAGGAAATACCGCCGCTCGTCCTCGTCCTGTTCAGGGTGTTCATCGCGGCCCTCGCCCTGCAGCTCTATCTGGCGGCGCGTCGCATCTCGCTGATGCCGGCGATCCGGCGCGCACCAACCTTCCTGCTCCTGGCAACGATGAACAACATCATTCCCTTCTCGCTGATGTTTCTCGGCCAAACGGAACTCGGCGCCGGGCTGGCTTCGGTGATCAACGCGACCACCCCCTTCTGGACGATCCTCGTCGCCGCCGTCTTGACCGCGGATGAAAGGATCAGCGCGCCCAAGCTTGCCGGCGTCATCCTCGGCATCGCCGGCACCGCCGTCATGATCGGCCCCGGCCTGCTGGCGGGGCTGGGCGGGCCCGCCTGGGCCAAGCTCGCCCTGCTCGGCACCGCCCTTTCCTATGCCTTCGCCTTCATCGTCGCACGCCGCCTCAAATCCGTTCCGCCGGCCGTCACCGCCACGGGTCAGCTCACCGCATCGAGCCTGTTGATGATCCCCATCGTGCTTTTCGTCCATGGACCGAACGGGCTCTTTTCGGCCAGTCCGACCGCCTGGGCATCGGTCTTCGGCCTGGCGCTGCTGGCGACCGCGCTTGCCTATATCCTCTATTTCCGCCTCGTCGCCGAGGCCGGCGCCACCAACACCTCGCTCGTCACGCTGATCGTGCCGGTTAGCGCCCTGCTCCTGGGATCGCTGTTCCTGGGCGAAAGGCTGGAACTGTTCGAATTCGCCGGCATGGCCCTGATCGGGCTCGGTCTGATCACCATCGACGGCCGCCTTTTGCGCCGCATGACGGCCTGACCAAATGTGCTGCAGCGCAAAATCCGTTCCGCCTGCCGGGTTAGGGAGAAAATTTTTTCAACAGCCGGCGCGATCACTCAATCGATTGGAATTTCAATGCGAAAACCGGGATTCATGGCACAGCGTTCCACATGCCTCCCGCAGCGCAGCATACAATTCGCTTGCCAGAAAGTGTGGCAGCCTTAAACTTTCGGCGTAGTCTGCAGAGGAGGCTATGATATGGGACTGTCACGGCCAATAAACACTTTGGTACTCTGTGCAGCTTTCGCCTTTGTCGGCGCCCTGATCGTAGGGGTACTACCCTGAGGCCAATGAAGCAGACCGCTTCACCGAAGAAATAGTGGAATGGCCGGGCATGACCCGGCCATTCCTTTATGTTGGGATCACGCCGCCGCCGGCGTTTCGGCATCGGCCTCCTCCGTCTCGGCGCGAATGCCGATCATGTGGCAGATGGCGAAGACCAGGCTGGCGCGGTTCATCGTGTAGAAGTGGAAATCCGTCACGCCGCGCTCGACCAGATCGAGCACCTGCTCGGCAGCCACCGCCGCGGCGACCAACTCATGGGTCTGCGGATCGTTGTCCAGGCCGTCGAAGCGCTCGGCCAGCCAGTCGGGCACATGCGCCCCGCAGCGGCCGGCGAAATTCGCCACCTGCGTGAAATTGTGCACCGGCAGGATGCCGGGAACGATGGGCATATAGATGCCGGCGCGCCGGGCGCGCTCGACGTAGCGCTCATAGTCGTCATTGTCGAAGAAGAACTGCGTGATCGCCCGCGTCGCGCCGTTGTCGACCTTGCGCTTGAGCATGTCGATGTCGGTTGCGAAATCGGGGCTTTCGGGGTGTTTTTCGGGATAGGCCGACACGGAAATGTCGGGAACGCCCTGACGGCTCAGCGCGCCGGCAAGCTCGGCGCCGTTGGCATAGCCCTGCGGGTGCGGCTGGTAGGCCGCGCCGACGCCATCCGCCGGATCGCCGCGCAGCGCCACGAACCGGCGCACGCCCATGGCGACGAACTCGCCGATCACCTCGTCGACCTCGTCGCGCGAGGCATCGACACAGGTCAGATGCGCCGCCGGCACGAGGTCGGTCTCCTTGAGTATGCGCTCCACCGTCCGCGCAGTGCGTTCGCGCGTCGACCCGCCGGCACCATAGGTCACCGAGACGAAGGACGGCTGCAGCGGCTCAAGCCGCTTGGTCGTCTCCCACAACCGCGCTTCCATCTTGTCGGTCTTCGGTGGAAAGAACTCGAAGGAGACGCTGATCCGGTCGCCGATGTCCGGTCTGCGGGAAAATCGGAACTGGTTCATCATGCGCTCTCCGTTTGTCTTTCACTGAATTCGTCAGCCACCAGCAGGCGCCTGTCGCGCGCCAGCCAGAGCTTGACTGTCAGGCGTCCTTCGCCTGATTCCTGGGGTTTGAAGTCGAGTGTCTCTTCCATGTCGAGCTCGGCTTCCTCCAGCCATTCCTCCATCTGACCATCGGCGAAACCGAGCCGCACATGGGCGTGCTGCTCGCGCAGGAACTCCAGCTCGTGCGGGGCGAAATCGACGATCAGCAGACGTCCGGACGGCCGCAACAGCCGCGCCGCCTCGGCGATCGCCAGGCCCGGCTCCTCGAGATAGTGAAGAACCTGATGGATCGCCACCAGATCGATGCTGTCGCGCTCGACGGGCGGCGCGTAGATGTCGCCCTGGCGCACCTGCGCGTTGGCGATGCCCGCCTTGTCGAGATTGGCCCGCGCAACGATCAACATCTCGCGCGACATGTCGACGCCGATGCCGCGCTGAAAGCGCGGCGAGAGAATCTCCAGCATGCGCCCCGTGCCCGTGCCGAGGTCGAGCATCGTCTGGAACGGACGCTCGCCGATCAGGTCCAGTATGGCTTGCTCGACCGCCGCGTCGGGCACGTGCAGCGAACGGATACGATCCCAGCTCTCGGCATTGGCCCTGAAATAGTCGGCCGCCCGCTCCTGGCGCTTGCGCTTGACCAGCGCCAGGCGTTCCAGGTCGCGGTCGACCGGGGCCTGTGACGGGTCCACACGCGACAGGAGATTCTGCACGAATTCCCGTGTTGCCTCGGCATCCGACAGCCGGAAGAAGGCCCAGGACCCCTCCTGGTACCGCCCGATCAGCCCTTCGTCCAGCAGCAGCTTGAGATGGCGCGAGACGCGCGGCTGCGACTGGTTGAGCACCTCGGTCAGGTCGCTGACGGTGAGATCGCCGCACGACAGGAGATACAATATGCGCATGCGGCTGGATTCGGCCGCCGCCTTCAATGTATCAACCATCTGTTCAAGTCCGATCAGCGGGCGAGACAGCATCTCCACCTCCAACAACCATATAAAGATATGTTTATATCATACGAGAGGCAGGATCAAGACTCCGCCGTCGCTGGCGGGCAAGAAAGTGGCGCAAGCCTAGCAGCGCGCAACATCTGGAGGATCGGCACATGAGACGTGAGGGCGAGATCGAACTGGATGAGGATCCCGGCGCATTTGCTGCCGACGCCCGGCTCGCCTTCATCGGCCGGGTCGTCTCTCCATGGA
Organism: Mesorhizobium xinjiangense; assembly: GCF_009749525.1. Classification (GTDB taxonomy): domain Bacteria; phylum Pseudomonadota; class Alphaproteobacteria; order Rhizobiales; family Rhizobiaceae; genus Mangrovimarina; species Mangrovimarina xinjiangensis. Next base: position 131,228 of record NZ_WOAC01000006.1, read on the forward strand.
CGAGCCGCGAGGACTGCCCGAAAAACATGGCGGCCGCGCGCGAGGCACGGCGCGGCGCCTTCATCGAGATCGCCGCCCCCTATCGCCCGGGCCTTGCCGGCCTGTCGCGCTTCAGCCACGCCATCGTGCTGACCTGGTTCGACCGGGCGGCGCGCAACCTGATCGTCCAGACGCCGCGTCACGCATCCGAGCCGCGCGGGGTCTTTGGCCTGCGCTCGCCGGTGCGCCCCAATCCGATCGGCCTGCATGTGGTGCGCCTTGTCGGCATCGACGAGACATCCGGCCGTGTCGAGATCGATGCCATCGACGTGCTCGACGGCACACCCGTCGTCGACCTCAAGCCTTATTTTCCGTCGATCGACGCGTTCGCGGACGCCGCGACGGGCGAGCGGCAGGAGGGGCAATGACGGCGAGAACCGGTCGCCGGCGGGCCGTCGCCAAGGCGCTGACGCTTCTTTTGCCGATGGCGCCCTATGCCGACATCGAGGCGGTCCGCCAGCAGGCGCTGGCGCCGCACATGAAGGCTTTGCCGGCCTCGCTCGCAGTCTGGCTGGCCGCCGTTGCCTATGTCCGCCATGCCCATTCGAGCTATGAGACGCTGCTCGAGGAAGGCTATGATCGCGATTCGGCGCGTTTCTTCGTCATCGACGAGATCAACGAGACCCTGACGCGCTGGCGCGCCACGCGCTTGCTCGATCCGGATATCGACTCCGACGTGTGAGCCCGCGACGCCGGCCATCATGCCGTACCATCTCCGCCGCCAGAGCATGTCCCGCTCAAATGGAATCGTTTGAGCGAAAGGTACATGCTCCAACATATTGATCTGGCGCGCATTCGCGTCAAACGTTTCTGCTTGAAGCGAATGCGCGCTGGAGCGCTACGGCCGATAGAGCCATTGCTCCGGAATTCGCACCGAGACGTCTTCGCCCATTTCGATGCGGCCGGGCTTTTCGACCCAGGCGACGAGCCCGCGCAGCCGCTTGGCCGCCTTCGGGAAAAGCAGCGCGCCCGCATCAAGGTCGGCCATCCCGGCATGTTCGGCCACCGAGCGCCCGGCGATCCTGCACGGCCCGTTCTGCGCGTCGATCTTCAGCGTCACGCCACCCTTGAAGAACATCAGCGTGCCGGCCGGCAGCAAGGACAGCCGCGGCACGCCGTCGAGAAGCAGATTGGCGCCTATCCATTCGGGCCCGATGTCCGCGATCTCCATGCTCTGGGCGATCTCGGCCAGTTCGTCGGGCGCCACGATGGACAATTGCCGCTCGTTGCGCATTTCCGTGCCGCGCGGATACCACGGCTCGCGCCCGCCCGAATTCCGCGTGATGCCGGCATGGTAATCGCCGGCAATGCCTTCGAAAGTCAGGTCCAGCCCGTCCGTCGCCCGCGTTTCGAAATGGTCGAACGGGGCGACATAGACGCCGGCGACCGTGGCGGCGAGTTTCCTGGCCGGCAGGATCTCGGGGTCGCGATCAAGTCGCGTCAACGGCAGTTCCATGGATCGCTCCTTGCTTGTGATGCCAGACGATTGCCGTCATTCCTCCCCGATTTCCAGTCAAATGTCCTGATCGAACGGTCAGGCCGATTGATGGACGGCCCTGCTCACAACCGCCGAAGCAGCGCCCCGCCGATCGAATAGCCGGCCCCATAGGTGCACAGGAGGCCGTAGTCGCCCGGCTCCATGTCCTTGAAATTCTGCTGCAGCGCTACCACCGCCCCGGCGGCGGCGGTATTGCCGAGTTCGTCCAGCACCATCGGCGCGCGGTCGTGGTCGACCACCTCGCCGAATGCCATCTTCAGGATCAGCGCGTTCATCTTGCCGTTGGCCTGGTGCAGCCAGAACCGGCGCACCGTGCGCGGCGTATGGCCATGTTCGGCCAGGAAATCGACGATGAAGCGGTGGCTGGCCACCGTGACGTCCTTGAACACCCTGTTGCCCTGCTGCTTGATCAGGTTTCCCTCGCTCGGCACGCGGCTTACGTCGTCTTCCGCCGCCCGGTTGAGATAGCTGAAGTTGGAGCGGATATTGTTGGAAAACTGCGTCCAGTTGCGCGTGTCGACCAGTTCGAAATGTCCGACCGGCTCGGCCCCATCCTCGACCGCCTCGATCAGGATGGCCGTCGCCGCATCGCCGAAGATGAAATGGGTCTGCCGGTCGCGGAAATTCAGGTGCGGCGTGATCAGTTCCGGCGTCACGACGAGCGCCCGGCGATGAGCGCCGGAACGCACCAGGTTGAATGCCGCGTGCAGGCCGCCGGCAGCCGATGAGCATCCCAGGCTCAGATCGAAGGCCGCGCCGCCGGCCCCGATCTCCTGCTGGATCTCGATGCCGATCGAGGGATACATGCGCTGCAGATGCGAGGCGGCGCAGATGACCAGATCGACATCGCGTGCATCGACCTTCGCGTCGTCGAGCGCCCGGCGCGCCGCCGAGGCGCCGAACTCGGCCATCACGGAAAGTTCGTCGTCATCGCGCAGCGCAATGCGCGGCGCCATGCGGTCCGGGTCGAGGATGCCGTCGGGCGTGTGGACATGGCGGCGGCGGATGCCCGATGCGTGGACGATGAAATCGGCGCTCGATTTCGCCAGCGGCTCCAGCCCTTGCTCACGCCGGCGCAGGTTTTCCCGGCAGACCCAGAGATTGAAGCTTTCGACGAGTTCCTCGTTGCTGATCGAGGCTTCCGGGATGGTGACGCCCATCCCGCTGATGACGACGCGCTTCATAGGTTTCGGGCTCTCCTTCGCCGCACGGGCGGGGACTGCCTACCCGACACATGCGACCCATGTCCACCGCCATTAGAGCAATTCCAGGAGAAGTGGTCCCCGGTTCTCCGTCCGGAATTGTGTAGAAACTTGGAACCGGACCGCTGAATCAAATCCGCGAAGCAACGAGCCGATCCGGTGACGATCCTCGCACATTGGCGCGAATTGGCAATCACGCCGTGCTGCAGCGCACAGGAAAATGCGAGCGCCGCGGCTCCTGCCCTGCGCGGCATCGCCAGGCACAGGCTTTACCGCCCGCGCAGCCGGGTCTATTCTCGGGCGCAAGCGGGGAGCGGACAATTGGAGGGTTTCGCCATGCGCACCCGCCGCGCTTCCACGCCTCTCGCGATCGCGGCCCTTGCAGCCGCGGCAACCCAGGCCGGCGCCGCCGACTTTTCCTGCAACAATCTGGTTCCGCTTGGGCAAAAGATGATCTGTTCCGGCTTCGAGCCCAACTGGGCGGTGGAACTCGTCTGCGACGGGCCGCAGATGACGTCGAATTTCATCGACGCCTTTTCCGGCAGCGGTATCCAGACGACGCCGGGAAGCGTCACCTTTTCATCGGAAAATCCATGGACCTTCGAGACGAGCCACCCGGTCACGGGTTCGATCGCCTATACGCCCGCCGGCTGCTCCGACGAGGGCGACAATGTCCACGACTTCACCTTCACCCCGACCGGCGCGCCGGGGCTCTCGGAACCTTTCTTCCCGTTTTGTTGTCGGATGGAGTAACCGGCAGGCGCAAAGCCGCGTCCGCCGTGGGTCGCGGCATCATCGGTGGCGGATCCGCCACCGACACCAACTCGGTTCCTACCGCGTCAGCCTTTTATACGTCATTCGGTGCGGATTGACGCTGTCGGGCCCCAGCCGCCTGATCTTGTCGGCCTCGTATTCCTCGAAATTGCCCTCGAACCATTCGACATGGCTGTCGCCCTCGAAGGCCAGGATATGGGTGGCCAGCCGGTCGAGGAACATGCGGTCGTGGCTGATGATGACGGCGCAGCCGGCAAAGTTTTCCAGCGCGTCCTCAAGTGCTGCCAGCGTCTCGGTGTCGAGATCGTTGGTCGGCTCGTCGAGAAGGATAACGTTGCCACCGGCCTTCAGCATCTTGGCCAGGTGCACGCGGTTGCGCTGGCCGCCCGACAGCGTGCCCACCTTCTGCTGCTGGTCGCCGCCCTTGAAGTTGAAGGACGAGCAATAGGCCCTTGAATTCACTTCATGCTTGCCGAGCTTGATGAGGTCGTTGCCGCCCGAAATCTCTTCCCACACCGTCTTGTCGGAGTTGAGATGGTCGCGGCTCTGGTCGACATAGCCGAGATGCACCGTCTCGCCGACGCGGATTTCGCCGGCATCGGGCGTTTCCTGGCCGGTGATCATCTTGAACAGCGTCGACTTGCCCGCGCCGTTCGGACCGATCACGCCGACGATGCCGCCGGGCGGCAGCTTGAATTCGAGATCGTCGATCAGGAGTCGGTCGCCAAACCCCTTGGTCAGGCCGTCGGCCTCGATCACCACCTGGCCGAGGCGCTCGCCGGCCGGGATGATGATCTGCGCGTCGCCGGGCCGGCGGTCGTTGGCTGCCTTGACCAGCTCGTCATAGGCCCGGATACGGGCCTTGGACTTGGCCTGCCGGGCCTTCGGGCTGGCGGCCATCCATTCGCGCTCGCGCTCCAGCGCCTTCTGGCGCGCCGCCTCTTCGCGGCCCTCCTGCGCCATGCGTTTGGCCTTGGCCTCCAGATAGGCCGTGTAGTTGCCCTCGTAGGGAATGCCGCGGCCGCGGTCGAGCTCGAGGATCCAGCCCGTCACATTGTCGAGGAAGTAGCGGTCGTGGGTGATGATGAGAACGGCACCGGGATATTGGCGCAGATGCTTTTCCAGCCAGGCGGTCGTCTCGGCGTCGAGATGGTTGGTCGGCTCGTCGAGCAGAAGCAGGTCGGGCTGCTGCAAAAGCAGCCGGCAGAGCGCCACGCGGCGCTTCTCGCCGCCCGAGAGGGAGGAAACGTCGGCGTCGCCCGGCGGGCAGCGCAGCGCCTCCATGGCCATCTCGACCTGGCTCTCCAGATCCCACAGGTTCTGGCTGTCGATCTGGTCCTGCAGCTTGGCCGCCTCGTCCGCCGTCTCGTCGGAATAATCCATCATCAGTTCGTTGTAGCGGTCGAGGATCGCCTGCTTGCCGGCCACGCCCTCCATGACGTTGCCCATGACGTCCTTGGAGGCATCGAGCTCGGGCTCCTGGGACAGGTAGCCGCAGGTCGCGCCATCGGCCAGCCACGCCTCGCCGGTGAACTCCTTGTCGAGCCCGGCCATGATCCTGAGTACCGTCGACTTGCCCGCGCCGTTGGGACCGAGAATGCCGATCTTGGCGTCCGGGTAGAAAGACAGGTGGATGTTTGCCAGGACCTTCTTCTGTCCGTAGGACTTGGTAAGGCCCGACATGTGATAGATGAACTGGCGTGCCATGGCGCGCGGAAACTCCGTCTTGACGAAATCGGGGAAAATTGCGTTGCGGCGTATTTAGGCGATGTGGCGCCTGACGGCAAACGGTTTCGGCCAATGACGGAGCAATCGGGCGAGGCAAGCGGCATGGGCTATACGAGCAGCACCGGCCATGAAAGCCCCACGGGCGCGACCCTGCGCCTCTACACCAGGCGAGCGGAGACCGATGCGCGCGGCGTCGTGCAGATCAATCATGGTCTGGCCGAACATGCCGGCCGCTATGCCCGCTTCGCCGATTTCCTCGCCGCGCACGGCTTTCACGTCTATGCCCACGACCATCGCGGCCACGGACGAACGAAGGCGCCCGACGCTCCGCCGGGCATGTTTTCCACGCAAGACGGAACCGGCAAGCTGCTCGCCGACGTCGATGCCATCCACGACCTGATCGCCCTCGAGCATCCGGGCCTGCCGGTCATCGTCTTCGGCCATTCCATGGGCGGCATGGTCGCGCTCAACCATGTGCTGAAACACCCCTCGCATGTGCGCGGGGCGGCCATATGGAACGCCAATTTCAGCGCCGGCTTCACTGCCCGTGCGGCGCTGGCCTTCCTCGCCTGGGAGCGTTTCCGCCTCGGCGCCGACGTGCCCTCGCGCATCCTGCCGCGCCTCACCTTCCGCACATGGGCGAAGCAGATTTCGAACGCCGGCACGGATTTCGACTGGCTGTCGCAGGACGCGGCGGAAGTCGCCGCCTACAGGGACGATCCGCTGTGCGGCTGGGACGCGTCCGTCTCCATGTGGCGCGACATATTCGGCCTCGCTGTCGCGGGAGCCGACGATCGCAATTTTGCCGATGTGCCCAGGGACCTGCCCTTTCATCTCCTGGGCGGCGCCGACGATCCGGCGACCGAAGGCGGCAAGGCCGTCACGGTCCTGGCCGATCGCCTGCGCGCGATGGGATTTTCCAACGTCGTCTCGACGATCCGTCCCGCTACCCGCCACGAAACGCTCAACGAGATCGGCCGCGAGGCCGCGATGGCCGATTTCGTCGCCTGGGCCTGTTCCGTCCTCGCCCGGGAGCCGCCATAGAGTATGCAAATACAGGTACAAGTAGAACAACTCTATCGAATGAACCTCAATTTATCTCTATTTAGAAAAAATTGATATTCTCACTTCAAGTTACGTCCGAGTGCGATCCGACCAGGCGGGGGACTTCGGATGTTTTCGCGCATTGTATCTTGTATTGCTTATGAACACGACCAGACCTTCGTGCTGGTCGCGGTGGTCGTCTGCGTGATGGGCGCGGCCACGGCCGTGCATATCTTTCGCCGCGCGTGCGAGGTGGACAATTCACACCGGCTGAACTGGTTGCTCCTTTCGGGCCTCGCCGTCGGCTCGACCATCTGGACAACCCATTTCGTCGCCATGCTGGGGTTCAATCTCGTCGAGACCGTGGGCTACGATATCGCGCTCACGCTGGCGTCGCTTGCCGCCGGCATCGTCTTCAGCACCGGCGGCCTTTGGCTCGCCGCGTCCGGCGAGCGCCTGGCAACAAGGGTCCTCGGCGGCATGATCGTCGGCCTGGGCGCCGCAGCCGCCCATTATGTCGGCATGGCCGGCGTCGACATTCCTGCCCGCATCGAATGGAATCCGGCCCTGGTCGCAGCCTCTGTCGCCATTGGCGCGGCCCTTGGCGGGATCGCTTTCGGTCTCGACCCGAAGCAGCGAGACTTTTGGGGATGGCGCAGCGTCGTCCTCGTCGCTGCCATATGCGGCACGCATTTCGCCGCCATGGCAGCCGCCACATATATCCCGCTCCCCATGGCCGAGGCAGGCGGGCCGGCCCTTTCGAAGGAATTGACGGCCGTCATCGTTCTCGTCGTCTCGCTGGCCGTGATGGGCATCGCCATTTACGGCGTCGATGCCCGCACGCAGCGCGATCTCCTGGCCTCGTACCGCCACGCCGCCCTGCACGATCCCCTGACCGGGATGCCGAACCGCCATGCGCTGTCGACACGCCTCGACATCGTGCTCGGCGCCCCGAACCCGCAAGGCTGCGTCATCGTCATCGACCTCGACCGCTTCAAGGACATCAACGACGTCCATGGCCACGCCGCCGGCGACGCGGTGCTGCAGGAAATCGCGGGGCGCTTCACCTCCACACTGCGCGACAACGAGTTCATCGCCCGCACGGGCGGCGACGAATTCGTGGCCCTGAAATGGGCGACGGACTGCGAGCGTCAGGCAACCGATTTCGCCGATCGCCTCCTGGCCTGCGTCGACCGCCCGGTCGTCTACGGCGGCCACGCACTCACCACCGGGGCAAGCATCGGCGCCAGCCTGTTTCCACGCCAGGGCTCTTCGCCCGACGATCTCGTGCACAATGCCGACCAGGCCATGTACCGCGCCAAGAAAAGCCGCCAGGCGAGCGTCTGCTTCTTCGACGAGGCGCTCGATGGCGAGCATCGCAAGCGCAAGGCGCTCGCCATGCAATTGCGGCATGCCGTCGAGCGCGACGAGTTGGAGCTCTACTATCAGCCGCAAATCGACGTCGCGAGCGGCGCGACGCTCGGTTTCGAGGCCCTTTTGCGCTGGAACCACCCGGAGCAAGGGTTGCTTGCCGCCAACGACTTCGTCCCGATCGCCGAGGATACGGGGCTGATCGTTCCGATCGGCGAATGGGTGTTGCGGACAGCCTGCCGGCAGGCCGCATACTGGGAGGCGTCCTGCAAGGTTGCGGTCAACGTCGCCTCGGCGCAATTCACGCAATGCGACCTGGCCAGGATCGTCCACGAAGCCCTGATCGAAAGCGGGCTGAGCCCGGCGCGTCTCGAGATCGAACTGACCGAGGGCAGCATCATCGAGGATCAGCAGCAGACCCTGCATGTGCTGCGCCAGCTCAAGGCGCTGGGCGTATCGATCGCGATGGACGACTTCGGAACGGGCTATTCCTCGCTCGCCATGCTGCAGCACTATCCCATCGACAAGATCAAGATCGACCGCTCCTTCATCAGCGCCATCGCCAGCAATATCGAATCGCTGGCCATCGTCAAATCGACGATCATGCTGGCGCAGCATCTGCGCATACCCGTGCTCGCCGAAGGCGTGGAAAGCGACGAGCATCTGGAGGTGCTGCGCACCCAGGGCTGCAACGAGGCCCAGGGCTATCTGTTCGGCAGACCGGTCCCGCTGCACAGCCTGACCATGGGCCAGAAAGCGGCCGTCGCGGCGCGGCGCTGACAAAGGTTCCCGGCAGGACCAATGCTCCGGTGCGAACTGGGCATGGCGGCCGCCAATCGATCGGGCCACATTGATCGGACAATGAAGCGGCGTGGCAACCGAATTGCCGGCGCGACAGCCAATTATCGTTTTGTTTGTCCGGCACATATTGTAGTCAGGTTGCCAACGACAACCGCAGCTTCCGGACATCATGGCTCAACCACCCCTCAAAGGCGTTCGCGTCATCGAGTTGGCCCGCATTCTGGCAGGCCCCTGGGCTGGCCAGTTGCTGGCCGATCTCGGCGCCGACGTCATCAAGATCGAGAACCCGAATGGCGGCGACGATACCCGCAAATGGGGTCCGCCCTTCCTCATGAGCCAGGACGGGGAGAACCTCTCGGCCGCCTATTATCATTCGACGAATCGCGGCAAGCGTTCGGTCGCCATCGACTTCTCGACGGCGGAGGGAGCGGAAACGGTGCGCCGGCTGATCGCCACGGCCGACGTGTTGATCGAGAATTTCAAGCTCGGCGGGCTGAAGAAATACGGGCTCGACTACGAGAGCCTGCAAAAGATCAATCCGCGTCTCGTCTATTGCTCGATCACCGGCTTCGGCCAGACCGGGCCCTACGCGCCGCGGCCTGGCTATGACTTCATCATCCAGGGGATGTCCGGCATGATGTCGATCACCGGCGAGCCGGGGCGCGAGCCGCAAAAGGCGGGCGTGGCGATTTCCGACATCTTCACCGGGCTTTACTCCGTCATCGCCATCCAGGCCGCGCTGCGCCACGCCGAGGCGACCGGCGAAGGCCAGCACATCGACATGGCGCTGTTCGACACGCAGATTTCGGTGCTCGGCAACCAGAACCTCAACTATCTCGTGTCGGGCAATCCGCCCGTGCAGATGGGCAACGCCCATATGAACATCGCGCCCTACGAGGTGCTGCCGGTGGCCGACGGCCACATCATCCTGGCGGTCGGCAATGACGGCCAGTTCCGCAATTTCTGTACCGTCGTCGGGCTCGACACCCTGCCCGACGACCCGGACTTTTCCACAAATCCGGCCCGCGTGACGAACCGCGCCCGGCTGCGCGAGACGATCGTCTCTGCCCTTGCGGACTGGAAGAAGGACGTGTTGCTGCCGAAGCTCGAAGCGGCGAACGTACCGGCAAGTCCGATCAACGATATCGGCGAGATGTTCGCCGATCCACAGACGATTGCGCGCGCAATGCGCATTGACCTCGACGACGGCCACGGAAACATGGTCCCCTCGGTGCGTGCGCCCATGGTCATGTCGGCGAGCCCCCTCGCCTATGACAGGCCCTCGCCGCGTCTGGGCGAACACACGCAAGAAGTCCTGGCGGAACTGGAGAAACGCGAATCATGAAAACGGGCGGACAACTGATCGTCGAAGCGCTCGAGGCCAACGGCGTCGACCGGCTCTATTGCGTTCCCGGCGAAAGCTATCTTGCCGTGCTCGACGCGCTCGCCGATTCCGCGATCAGCCCCATCGTATGCCGTCAGGAAGGCGGCGCGGCAATGATGGCCGATTGCCATGGCCGCCTGACCGGCAAGCCGGGCATCTGCTTCGTCACCCGCGGTCCCGGCGCCACCAATGCCTCGGCCGGCATTCACATCGCCGCCCAGGATTCCATTCCGCTCATCCTGTTCGTCGGACAGGTTGCCCGCGGCAATCTGGAACGCGAAGCATTCCAGGAAATCGACTACCGGGCCTTCTATGGCTCGGTCGCCAAGTGGGTGGTCGAGATCGACGACCCGGCGCGCATTCCCGAACTTCTCACACGCGCCTTCACGGTCGCCACGTCCGGCCGCCCGGGCCCGGTGGTCGTGGCGCTTCCCGAGGACGTGCTGAGCGAGCGAGCGCAGGCGCCGGCCGCCCTGCCCTTCGTGCCTGTCGAGACACAGCCGGGCACGGCCGAGATGGAGGCATTCCACAGGCTCCTGGCCACTGCAAAGCGTCCCATCGCCATTCTTGGCGGCACGCGCTGGAGCGACAAGGCCGTCGCCGACTTCCAGAAATTCGCCGAAAGCTGGAACCTGCCGGTCGCCTGTTCCTTCCGCCGCCAGATGCTGTTCGACCATCTTCACCCGTCATATGCAGGTGACATCGGCATCGGGCCCAACCCGAAACTCGCCCAGGCGGTCAGGGAGGCCGACGTCGTGCTCCTGGTCGGCGGGCGCTTCGGCGAGATGCCGTCCTCCGACTACACGCTATTGAAGAGCCCCTATCCCGACCAGGCGCTGGTGCATGTCCATGCCGACGCAGCAGAGCTCGGGCGCGTCTACCGGCCGAGTCTCGCCATCAACGCCTCCGCCGCGGCCTTCGCGGCGGCCGCAGTCGGCCTGAAGCCGTCTGCACCCCCGGCATGGGCCGAACGGACCGAGGACCTGCACAGTGCCTATCTCGACTGGTCGACCCCACCGGAAACCGGCCCCGGTGCCGTGCAGATGGGACCGATCATGGCCTATCTGGAAACGGTGCTGCCCGACGACGCCATCCTTGCAAACGGCGCCGGCAACTACGCCACCTGGATACACCGCTTCCATCGCTTCAGGCGTTACGCCACGCAGGCCGCCCCCACCTCGGGCTCGATGGGTTATGGCACGCCGGCCGCCGTGGCCGCCAAGGGGCTTTTTCCCGAGCGCACCGTCATCGCCTTTGCCGGCGACGGCTGCTTTTTGATGAACGGACAGGAATTCGCGACCGCGGTGCAATACGGACTGCCAATCGTCGTGATCGTCGTCAACAACGGCATTTACGGCACGATCCGCATGCATCAGGAGCGCGAGTATCCCGGCCGGGTCGTGGCCACCGATCTCACCAATCCGGATTTCGCCGCATTGGCCCGCGCCTATGGCGGTCACGGCGAGACGGTGGAGACGACGGCCGACTTCGCGCCCGCCTTCGAGCGAGCGCGTGCCAGCGGCAAGCCGGCCATCATCGAGATCAAGCTCGACCCGGAGGCCATCACGCCCACACGCACGCTGAGCGAGATCCGGGAGAAGCGGTAGAAATTTACCTGGCCAGATACATCTGGTATGAATGATTCATACTCAGGGAGGCTCCTGGCCATGAACAAGATCGACCGTCGCACGATCAGCCTGCCCGCCGAGCAGGCCGACTACATCGATCGACTGGTGGAATCGGGCGAATACGGCTCTGCCAGCGAAGTCGTACGCGCCGGAATCCGGGCGTTGCAGAAGCACGACCGCGCCATCGAGCACTGGCTGCGGACCGACGTTGCGGAGACGTATGACCAGGTCAGGGCCGGGATAATGCGCACCATTCCCGGTGAAGAGGTATTTACCGAATTGCGCGCGCGTCACGAGGCCAGGCGGCCGAAGTAATGAGATCGCGGTCGGTTCGGTTTTCCGAGAGCGCGCGATCCGACCTCCTCGGCATTCATGACTGGATCAGTTCGGTTGCGAGTTGGAAAACAGCCAGCGCGTACATTGAGCGGCTTGAGCACTTCTGCATGGCGCTTGATCTGGCATCCGAACGAGGAACTGCCCGCGAAGACGTCCGAGGCGGGTTGCACGTGGTCGGCTTTGAGCGAAAAATATCGATCGCATTTCGGGTCACCGACCACGATGTGGTGATCCTGCGCATCTTTCGAGACGGCCGCGATTGGGAGAGTGAATTCGCGAAGGAATGAACATCCCCTCACGCAGCGTCGAAATCCAGCACCAGCCGGTCGCTCGTCGGGCGCGTCTGGCAGGCAAGCGTGAAGCCCGCCTCGATCTCCCACGGTTCGAGCGAGAAGTTGACCGCCAATTCGCTCTCGCCCTCCACGACCCGGCAGCGGCAGGTGCAGCACATGCCGCCGGCACAGGAATAGGGCAGTTCGATGCCGGCCCGATGTGCGGCGTCGAGCACGGTGGCATCCTCTTCGCCCATCGCAAAATTGCGCCGCACGCCGTCGAGCAGAACCTCGACCGTCGCACCGGCCTCCACCGCCTGACGGGCCGCGACAGACGGCGCGCGCGGCTTCGGCGCCTCGCCGGACGGCGTGAAGCGCTCGAAACGGATGCGGTCCCCGTCCACGCCATAGGCCTTCAGCATCGTCGAAACATCGTCGATCATTTCGCCCGGCCCGCACAGGAATACGCCGTCGCAGCCCTTGGGATCGACCAACCCGCGTTCGGCGAGCAACCGCACGCGCTCGCCGTCGATGCGGCCGTTCAGCAGATCGACATCCTGCTTTTCGCGCGACAGGAGGTGGATCAGCGAGAACCGCTGCATATAGCGGTCCTTCAGATCGTCGAGTTCCTCGCGGAACATGATCGTCTCGGTCGACCGGTTGCCGTAGATCAGCGTCACCGTCGAGTCCGGCTCGTGCCCCAGCACGGTCTTGGCAATCGACAGCATCGGCGTGATGCCCGATCCCGAGGCGACCAGCAGATAATCGTGGCGCGGGCCGATCAGCGAGGTGAAGCGGCCCTCCGGCGGCATCACCCGGATCGTGTCGCCGACCGAAAGCAGGTCGTTGACGAAGCGCGAGAAACGACCATCGGCGACCTTCTTCACCCCGACGCGCAGACGGTCTTCGCCCGGCGCCGAGCAGATGGAATAGGAGCGGCGGATATCCTCGCCGTCGATGGTCGTCGCCAGCGTCAGATACTGGCCCGGCCGGAAGGCGAAGGTCTCGCGCAGGTCGTCCGGCACGTCGAAGGCGATAGCCACCGCCTCCGGCGTCTGGCGCTCGATGTCGACAACTCTCAGTTCATGGAAACGCAATGCCATCGGGGCCTCAAATGCACTTGAAATAGTCGAACGGCTCCTTGCAGCTTTCGCAGCGATAGAGCGCCTTGCAGGCCGTCGAACCGAATTCCGCGACCCGGCTCGTTTCGTGCGAGCCGCATTTCGGGCAGGCGACATCCGTCTCGCCGAACAGCGCGCGCACCGAGTTCGACGCCTTGGCCGGCGGCGCGATACCGTAGGCCCTGAGCCTTTCGCGCCCTTCCTCGGTGATCCAGTCGGTGGTCCAGGGCGGCGAGACGACGCGCTCCACCCGCGCCTCAAAACCCGCCTCGCGCAAGGCAGCCTCGACGGCAAGCTCGATGGCCAGGACTGCCGGACAGCCCGAATAGGTCGGCGTCACTCGCGCCACCGCCACACCGTTCTCGATCTCGACCGAGCGCAGGATGCCGAGATCGGCGATAGTGACGCAGGGCACTTCCGGATCGGGCACGGAAGCAGCGGCGGCATAGGCATGCGCGGCATCCTCCCTCCCCCTTGAGGGGAGGGTCGGCACGGAACGTGCCGGGGTGGGGTGGGCCCGCTCAGGCGCCGCGTCGGATCGGAAGGTCGCGGCCATTGAAGCGACCCCACCCGTCGGCTGTGCCGCCACCCTCCCCTCGAGGGGGAGGGAAAATTCCGCACGCACACTCACCACACCGCTCCCGGATAGGTGCGCTGCATATATTGCAGCTCGGTCAGCAGATAGCCCATCGCCTCGCCATGCAGGCCGCGCCGTCCGCCGGTCTGGCCATAGGGCACGGCCTGGGTCTCGAGCCCCGCCTCGGCGAAGACCGCGCCGACCGTGCGCTCGAATGATTTGCGCAACGACGCCGGATCGGGCGCGATGCCGGCCTCGGCGACCGCATCGCTCACGGCGTCGGCTTCGAACAGCTCGTCGACATAGGGCGCCAGCGCGTCGACCGCCTGCTCCATGCGACGGCGGCTTTCTTCGGTGCCGTCGCCCAGCCGCACCACCCATTCGCCGGCATGGCGAAGGTGATAGGCAACCTCCTTGACCGCCTTGCCGGCAATCGCCGCAACGGTCTCGTCGGCAGATTCGAGCGCACCATCCCAGAAGGCCTGCATGAAGGCGGCGAAATAGAACTGGCGCAGCATGGTGTGGGCGAAATCGCCGTTCTCACGCTCCACCATCAGGCAGTTCAGGTACTCCCGCTCGCGCCTCAGATAGGCGAGATCGTCTTCCGTGCGTCCCTCGCCTTCCGCCTCGGCGGCATATTGGTAGAGGGAACGCGCCTGGCCGATGAGGTCGAGCGCCATGTTGGGCATGGCGAGGTCTTCCTCCAGCATCGGTGCATGGCCGCACCATTCCGACAGCCGGTGGCCGAGGATCAGATGGTCGTCGGCCAGCCTGAGCAGGATGGTGACCAGCGCCGTCTGGTCGATCTTTGCCCGCGCCGTCATCACATATGCCCCACATCGTCGGGGATCTTGTAGAAGGTCGGGTGACGATAGACCTTCGACAGGGCCGGCTCGAAATTCTCGTCCTTGTGCTCGGGATCGGACGCCGTGATCGCCGCCGACGGCACGACCCAGATCGAGGTGCCCTCGCCGCGCCGCGTATAGACGTCGCGCGCCGCCTGGATGGCCATTTCCTCGTCGGTCGCGTGCACCGAGCCGCAATGCTTGTGGGCCAGGCCGTTGCGCGGCCGGATGAAGACTTCCCAAAGCGGGATCTCGTTCGTCGCCATGATCACTCTCCTCAGGCGCAGCGCGCTTCCATCCAGCGCTTCAGGTGTGGAAGGCCTTCCCAGCCGAAGGCGTGGTCGCTGGAACCGTGCCGCCTCAGATGATCGAGCCGGCTGCCGGCTTCCGCCAGGGTCGGTCGATGGCCGATCGGTACGTGCCACATGACGAAGTAGGGCCTGCCGAAAGCCGGAAACCAGTCGTTTCGACGGCGGTAGATCTGCTTGTGAACGGTGTTCCAGACGAAATTTTCGAGCGCCTCCGCGCTCTCCCAGACCGACAGATTGACGATCGCGTCGGGATCGTCGTCAAGGTGCAGGTCGGTCGC
This sequence comes from Mesorhizobium xinjiangense, assembly GCF_009749525.1. Lineage (GTDB taxonomy): Bacteria > Pseudomonadota > Alphaproteobacteria > Rhizobiales > Rhizobiaceae > Mangrovimarina > Mangrovimarina xinjiangensis. The sequence goes on from NZ_WOAC01000006.1 coordinate 146,437, forward strand.
GTCATTGCCCTCGCCGATCAGCCGCCAGACAAAGCCGGGGCTGCGTTCGGCGACTGCATTGACGCGATCCAGATTGTCGGTGAAGCCGGCCATGCGCGGATCGTCGAGCCGATAGCGCGGACGGGCGATGTTGAGTTCGGCGAGATGCATCGACCCTACTCCGCCGCCATTTTCGAAGCTTCGCGCCGCGCCCGGCGCTTATCGGCATGCGCCAGGGCCGCCTCGCGCACCCAGGCACCGTCTTCCCAGGCCTTGCGGCGCACCGCGATGCGCTCGCGGTTCATCGAACCGCCGCCCTTGACGACGCGCCAGAACTCGTCCCAGTCGATTGCGCCGAAATCGTAGCCCTGCTTGTCCTCGTTCCACTTCAAATCGGGGTCGGGAAAGGTCAGGCCGAGATATTCGCCCTGCGGGACGGTCGCATCGACAAACTTCTGGCGCAACTCGTCATTGGTGAAGCGCTTGATCTTCCACTTCATCGACTGATCGCCATGCTGGCTGGCCGAATCGTGCGGCCCGAACATCATCAGCGACGGCCACCACCAGCGGTTCAGAGCGTCCTGCGCCAGCTCCTTCTGCTCGGGCGTGCCGCCCGCCAGCGTCATCATGATCTCGTAGCCCTGGCGCTGGTGGAAACTTTCCTCCTTGCACACGCGGATCATCGCCCGCGCATAAGGACCGTAGGAGCAGCGGCAAAGCGGGATCTGGTTCATGATCGCCGCCCCGTCGACCAGCCAGCCGATGGCGCCGATATCGGCCCAGGTGAGCGTCGGGTAGTTGAAGATGGAGGAATATTTCGCCTTGCCGGACAGAAGCTCCTCGGTCATCTCCTCGCGGCTGACGCCCAGCGTCTCGGCGGCACAGTAGAGGTAGAGCCCGTGGCCGCCCTCGTCCTGCACCTTGGCCAGCAACGCCGCCTTGCGCTTGAGCGACGGCGCGCGGGTGATCCAGTTGCCCTCCGGCAGCATGCCGACGATCTCGGAATGGGCGTGCTGGCCGATCTGGCGAACCAGCGTGCGGCGATAGCCCTCCGGCATCGGATCGTTGGGTTCGATTTTCTCCTCCGCGTCGATGCGCGCCTGAAATCGGGCGAGAAAGGCCTCGTCCTCTTCCGTCTCGGTCTTGGCCCCGATCAGACCCTGGCTGTACATCGCATCTCCTCCTCGGCGCGGCCTTACTGTATGCTTCCGTATCGCAACGTGTAACAAAAATTAGACAAGAACTCAATATTTCGTAACATAAAATAGCGAGGGTGGAATGAGCGCATTTGGAGTGAGGCAGGCCGAGGAAACAATCGCCAGGGCTTTTGCCCCCTGGATCGTCGAGATGGGACTCACACCTGTCGCCTTCGACGCAACCGGCGGCGATTTCATCCTGCCCGAAAACAAGGCGCTGGTGCATGTCGGCGGCGTCATTTGCGGCCAGGCGACGGCGGCCGCTGCCGACACCTGCTCGGTGGTCGCGCTCGCCGCGCTCAACGGCCGCTTCCGCGTGTGCACGACGGTCGACCTGACGACGCATTTCATCCGGCCTTTGAAGCCCGGCGACGTCGAAATCCGCGTCGAGGTGCTGCAGAACGGCCGGCGCATGGCTTACACGCGGGTGGAAATGAAGGCGAAGGATGCAGACAAAGTGGCGGTCACGGCGACGAGCGCCTTTGCCTATCTGGAGGAGTGAGCAAAGAGGGAATTCGAAGGTCACAGCAATCAGGCGCGCGCTTGCAATCCTGTAAAGGCGTCAATATATTCCAGCTTAAGCTAGCTTGATCTGGAAATTGTGATGCGTGAAATTGGTGCCTTCGAAGCAAAGAACACATTGGGGTCCCTGCTCGATCTGGTCGAGCAGGGAGAGGAAGTCATTATCACCCGGCACGGCAAGCCTGTGGCGCGTCTGGTGGCACCTTCGGTTTGTATCGATCGCGAAAAGGCGCTGAAGGCTGTGGCGGATATCCGCGACATGCGCAAGGGCGTGACCCTGGGCGGGCTCAAGATCAAGGACCTGATCGAAGAAGGTCGGATGTGAGTCTGGTCCTGGATGCCTCACTCACCGTCGCATGGTTTTTCGACGATGAGCGCACGACCGCAACTGAAGACCTGCTTGAGCGCGTCGCCGAGCAAGGAGCCGTCGTTCCGGCAATCTGGAAGCTCGAGATTGCAAATGGACTTCAGACGGCAGTTCGGCGGGACCGCATCGATCGTGCTCTTCGTGACCGAGCCCTCGAACGGCTCGATGCACTTCCGATCGCCATCGACCCTGAAACATTGCGCCATGCCTGGTCGGCAACGTTGGGCCTGGCCGACCGCTATGGCCTCACGCCCTACGACGCGTCCTATCTTGAACTTGCAGAACGGCGGCGCCTGCCGCTTGCCACTCTCGACCGTGCGCTACGGAATGCGGCCGTTTCTGCGGGCATCGCAGCGCTCGGTCTCGACGGTCCGGCCGGACCGCGCCAATAGATCCACTGCAAGATCACCTCATCTGAGACAGCCCGCCGAAACGCGCCTTGAATTTTTCCGGCTCGATGAGCGGCGGCAGGTCGGCACCGTCGAGCCAGCTTTCGCTCGGTCCGGCCAGGCGCCCGTAAATCTCCCTGACCAGTGCGCGCACCTCCTCGCCCGGCCAGTCATGCGGCAGGAGCGCGGCCGGAAGCCCAGGATCGCGCAAGACGATCTTGCGCCAGCCATGATTGAGCAAGGTACGTGCCGCCATCGCGTCGAGCGGATCGAGCCGTGCGCCTTTCGCCAACGCCTCGGCAAGCGGCGCCAGTTCCTGCACGAAATCCCGATACGCCTCTGCGAGCGCCGGCAGGCCCCACAGCTTTCCCGTCTCGAATGGAATGTGCAGCGCATTGCCGCGAATGACCAGGAGGTCGTCCGGCAGGTCCTGATCGCCATCCGGCTCGGCTGTCTCCAGCCGCACCCAGCTTCCCGCCCCGGCGCGCACGAAACCGTTGTTGTGCAGCCAATGGTCGCGCTGCGGATTGCGTCCTTCGCCATTGGCCGGCGGAACCGTCACGGTCCACCCGCCCTGCCAGGCCGGCGGACCGGCGGCATAGATGCGCCGGGTCGCCAGATCGAAAGCGTGCCGGCCCTCTTCGGCCAGCCGGTAGTAGGAATTGCGGCCTTCCCTCTCCCGCGTCACCCAATGGTCCGCGGCCAGCCGCGACATGGCGGTGCGCAGGGCGCCGGGCTCGACGCGCAGGCGCGTCGTCAATTCCTGCAGCACCGACAGCGCCACGCGGCCGCCGCGCGGCACGATCGCATCGCCGAACACGGTGATGACGAGCGACCAGACACGTGGGCGCCCCTGCGCGTGCAGGCGATCGATCAGGCCATCGAGTGCGGCCACGGCCGGGTTTGCGGGTGCATCCATGCGTTTCGAATGGCACGCCGGCGGGCGGATTGGCAAGCTGCCTCCGCCCGCGCACGCCGACCGGCGGCAGTCATCACCAGTGTCAGGCGGCGACGAAACGGTAGCCGGCTCTGTCCTTTTCTACCATACCGACGCCCGGATAGGTGAAATGGTAGCCGAGCACCTTCGTCGCGTCCGTAGCCGCCCGGTCGACCAGGGACTTGCGGGTCGCGATCGCCATGTCGGGATCGGCATCGAAACCGAACTTCCAGTCCGGGTTCCGCAGCGAGATGATCTCGTTGGGCGTCACGTCGCCTGCGATGATGAGACCATCACCCCCCGCGACCTCAAGCGAGATGTGGCCCGGCGTATGGCCGGGCGTGTCGACAACCGAAAGTCCCGGAACGATCGCGTCGCCCGCCTTGACCATCGTCACCCGATCTTCGACCGCAGCGAGATCGCGTTGCGCGCCACGGGCGAATTCATGCATCGCATCAGGCATCTGGCTGAATATGTCCGGATTCATCCAGAAATCCCATTCGGCACCGCCGACATGGTAGGATGCGTTGGCAAAGCGCAGTTCCCCGCCTTCCATGACCGTGGCCCAGACATGATCGGGATGGGCGTGCGTGAAGACGACCTTGGTGACGGATGCTGGATCAATGCCCGCCGCTTCGAGATTAGCGGCCAGTTCGCCGCTCGTTTCGGGCTGGAACTTGTCGCCCGAGCCAACGTCGACCAGGATCAAATCGTCGCCAGCGCGAATCAGTGGAATGTTCGTGCCCGGATGCGCCATCTTGTCCGCCCATCCCATCGCTGCGGCAATTTCGTCGCGCTGTTCGGGCGTGGCATCAGGCGCCAACACCTCGAGCGGCAGCGTCAGGGTTCCGTCGCTCAGGACGGTAATGTCGAATTCACCCTGGGTGAACTGAAAAGGCTGGCCGACCTGCGCCAGGGCCTTCAAGTCGAGAAACGGCATGGCGGCGAGGGCTCCGGCCCCCGTCATGAAGCGGCGGCGCGAAATGCGCTCGAAGATTTCCGCGGGTTCCAAAGCGCTCATGGTATTTCCTCCGTGGGTTGCCGTACCCTTGTTGCGGCGGCAACCTACGACGCCAGCATGACCGGTGGAAATCAAATGACCGTCAGCGCGATCTGACAAGTTGCGTGCGCGCGATGTTCGCCACGCCGCCGAGCAGGAGCTGCGTGGCCAGCCTGGCATAATCGCGGCGGCTCACCGGACCGCCCTCGCGGAACCACATGTAGAACCAGTTGAGCATGCCGAACAGGCTCATCGTCACCGGCTTGAGAAGCGGCGTCCCGTCGAAGATTTCCGGCTCCACCGCCCTGATCGCCGCGGCGAAACGGTCCACCAGCCGGCGTTCCAGCGCCTTCAGTTCGGCCTGATCCGGCCCAGGCAGTTGCTGCAGCGCGCCGAGTTGCACCTTGTGCTCGGCATCGGCGTCGCGATAGCTCTCCAGAAGCGCCGCCACCAGCCCTTCCAGGCGCTCTTCGGGCGGCAGGTCCGGCCGGTCGGCATCTTCGACCGTTTCCACCAGCGCCTCCAGATGGGTGTTGATGATGTCGAACAGCAGCGCCTCCTTGGAGGCGTAGTAGTGGTACAGCAGCGCCTTCGACACGCCGCATTCCGCCGCCAGCCCGGCCATCGAGGCGCGGTCATACCCGTCGCGCGCGAAAACGCTCGCCGCCTGGTGCAAGAGCGCCCGGCGTTTGTCGTCATAGTCCTTGGCGCGCGTGCGGGCCATCTTACCCTCCCCCTTGAGGGGAGGGTCGGCGCGCAGCGCCGGGGTGGGGGTCTCCAGACGGAGGCCGTGGACCTGTCCACCCCCACCCCGCCTCGCCGCCTGCGCTACGCGAAGCCGTCTCGTCGACCCACCCCTCAAGGGGGAGGGTAGAAGGAGGCATTGACGCGACCATCGCTTTCACCCCTTCGGCCGGTTGTCGAGAACGCGCTGCGCCTTGCCCTGGCTGCGCACCACCGATGCCGGGTCGCACACATCGACCCGCACCGTCACCCCGACCGTGTCCTTGATACGCTGGCACAGGTCGGCGCCGCAGGCCGCGCGTGCCTCGGCCGCGGCGTGGGCCGGATCGGCTTCGACATGGACGATCATCTCGTCCATGCGCCCCTGACGCATGAGCTCGACCTGGAAGTGCGGCGCCAGCCCGTCCACCGCCAGGATCTGCTCCTCGATCTGGGTCGGAAAGACGTTGACGCCGCGCAGGATCATCATGTCATCGGAGCGCCCGGTGATCTTTTCCATGCGCCGCATGGAGCGCGCCGTGCCGGGCAGAAGCCGGGTGAGATCGCGCGTGCGATAGCGGATGATCGGAAAGGCTTCCTTGCTCAGCGAGGTAAAGACGAGCTCGCCCTTTTCGCCGTCGGCGACCGGCTCGCCCGTTACCGGATCGATAATCTCCGGGTAAAAATGATCTTCCCAGATGTGCAATCCGTCCTTTGTCTCCACGCATTCATTGGCCACACCCGGCCCCATCACTTCCGACAGGCCGTAAATGTCGACGGCATGCATGTCGAAATCCTGCTCGATCTCCGCGCGCATGGCATTCGTCCACGGCTCGGCGCCGAAAATGCCGACCTGCAGCGGGCTTTGTCGAGGATCGAGCCCTTGTGCGCGGTATTCGTCGAGGATCGACAGCATGTATGACGGCGTGACCATGATGGTGGTCGGCCGGAAATCCTCGATCAGCGTCACCTGCCGCGCCGTCATGCCGCCCGAGACCGGCACCACCGTGCATCCGAGCTTCTCGGCGCCGTAATGCGCTCCGAGCCCGCCGGTGAAAAGACCGTAGCCATAGGCGACGTGGACGACGTCGCCGGGTCGCGTGCCGGAGGCCCGCATGGAGCGCGCCACCATTTGTGCCCAGACTTCGATGTCGTTCTTCGTATAGCCGACCACCGTCGGCTTGCCGGTCGTGCCGGAGGAAGCGTGCATGCGCGCCACCTTCTCGCGCGGCACGGCGAACATGCCGAAGGGATAATTGTCGCGCAGGTCGCTTTTCACCGTGAAGGGAAATTTCGCCAGATCCGCGAGCGTCTTTAAATCGTCGGGGTGCACCCCCGCCGCATCGAAGCTCTTTTTGTAGTGAGGAACATTTCCATAGGCATGGGCGAGCGACCATTTGAGACGCTCAAGCTGCAACGCCGCGATCTCGTCGCGCGAGGCGATCTCGATCGGATCGAGTTCTTCTTTTCGTGGGGCCAGGTCCTTCATGGTGCTCCTCCCTGCAGCGTCGATTATTCGCCCGCTCTCAGACCTCTTCTTCGTTGAAATGCGTGCCGTCGATCATCCGCGACGAACCGCGGAATTCGGCGATCAGCTTGCCGTCCTGGTTGGCCACGCTCACATCGTAGATGCCCGAACGGCCGAAACGCGTCACTTCCCTCGCGATTGCGGTCAGCCGGTCTCCAAGCATGCCCGGCGCGACGAAGGTGATCGAGTTGTGCTGCGCGACGACGATGCGATTGTAGGAATTGCAGGCAAAGGCGAAGGCGGAATCGGCGAGCGTGAAGATGTAGCCGCCATGACAGATGTCGTGGCCATTGGTGTGGTGGCGCTCGACGCCCATCGACATGGTGGCCGTGCCCGGCCCGACCGCCTCGAGCGCGGCACCCAGCCATTTGGACGCATCGTCGCGCGCCCACATGGCCTCGGCGCTCTTTTGTGCGATCTCTTCAGCAGACAATGCCATCAACGACCCTCCCGCACATCCCTTGTCCTCCTCGATCTGCGATTGAAGACTTGCATAAACCGACCGGTCGGTCAATAATACTTCCATGGGCCGGCGACAGGCCGGGAGGATACGCGGAGGAGAAGAGCATGCAGGCGCCAGATGGCCTTGCGGAGGCATTCGACATCAATCACCTGCCGCCCGGTTTCGCCGAAGACCCCTTCCCCGTCTATCGCGCGCTGCTCGACCACGCGCCGGTGAAGCGGTTTGCCGATGGCTCGCTCATGCTGTCGCGCTATGACGACCTCGACCGCGTCTACCGCGACACGAGCACCTTTTCCTCCGACAAGAAGGCGGAGTTCCTGCCGAAATACGGGCAAACACCGCTCTACGAGCACCACACGACGAGCCTCGTCTTCAACGATCCGCCGCTCCACACGCGGGTGCGCAGGATCATCATGGGCGCGCTGACGCCCAGGGCGATCACGGCGATGGAGCCCGGGCTCGTTGCACTCGTCGACGGCCTGCTCGACCAGATCGCGGCCAGGGGCGAAGCCGACCTGATCGAGGATTTCGCCGCCGCCATTCCCGTCGAGGTGATCGGCAATCTGTTCGTCATGCCGCATGAGGAACGCGGGCCCCTGCGCGACTGGTCGCTCGCCATCCTCGGCGCGCTCGAGCCCGTGCTCACCCCCGAACAGGAAGAGCACGGCAACCGCGCCGTCACCGAGTTCAAGGCCTATCTGGCCGATCTCGTGGAGCGTCGGCGCAAGACGCCCGGCGATCCGGCGACCGACGTGCTGACCCGTCTGCTGCGCGGCAATGACGGCGAAATGCTCAGCGACGTCGAGCTTTTGCAGAACTGCATCTTCATCCTCAATGCCGGCCACGAGACGACCACCAACCTGATCGGCAATGCGCTGAACGAGCTGACATTGTGGCCCGGCGAGCGGCAGCGGCTGATGGACGAGCCCGACCTGATCGGCACGGCAGTCGACGAGTTCCTGCGCTTTCAAAGCCCCAACCAGCTCGGCAACCGCATGACGGCGGCCGAATGCAGCTTCCACGGCGAGACGATCGCGCCGGGCACGCGCATTCATCTCGCAATCGGCGCGGCCAACCGCGATCCACGCCAGTTCGCCGAACCGGACCGGCTCGATCTTTCCCGCAAGCCCAACCGCCATCTCGCCTTCGCGCAAGGCCCGCACCTGTGTGCCGGCTTTTCGCTGGCCCGCATAGAGGGTCGCATCGCAATTTCACGTTTCCTGCAGCGCTTTCCCGATTATCGCCTCGACGGCGCGCCCGAGCGGACCGGGCGCGTACGCTTTCGCGGCTTCTCGCACCTGCCGGCGCGGGTGAATTGAGATGACCGCAATCCTTCCCACCTGCAATTTCCCGGAACGTGCGGAGGCCTACCCATGACCATCATCCCCTTGAACAGCTATGCCGCCGGACAATGGGTCGCCCCGTCCGGCAAAACGTCTGAACTCAGAAGCGCCGTCGACGGTCGTCCCGTCGCCGAGATCGGCACGCAACTGGACTTCGCCGCCATGGCCGATTTCGCGCGCAGCGTCGGGGGACCGGCGCTGAGAGCGCTGACCTTCCACGAGCGCGCGGCGAAGCTGAAGGAACTCGCCAAATATCTCAACGAGCGGCGCGACGCGCTCTACGAACTCTCCTACGACACCGGCGCCACCAAGCCCGATTCCATGATCGACATCGACGGCGGCATCGGAACGCTCTTCGCCTATTCCTCCAAAGGCCGGCGCGAACTGCCCGACGATGTCGTCTATGTCGACGGCGGCGTGGAACAGCTCGGCAGGACCGGCGCATTCGTCGGCCAGCACGTGGCGACCTCGCTCACCGGCGTCGCCGTCCACATCAACGCCTTCAACTTTCCCGTCTGGGGCATGCTGGAAAAGCTGGCGCCGACGCTGCTTGCCGGCGTGCCGGCGATCGTCAAGCCGGCCTCGGCAACGGCCTGGCTGGCCGAAGCCGCCTTCCGCATGATCGTCGAATCGGGGCTTCTGCCCGAAGGCGCCGTGCAGTTCATCGCCGGCCACACCGGCGACCTGCTCGACCGGCTCGGCGCGCAGGATGTCGTCTCCTTCACCGGATCGGCGGCAACCGCCGGCATGCTGCGCGCCAACGCCAATCTTCTGGCCAACGCCACGCGCTTCGTGGCCGAGCAGGATTCGCTAAACGCGACGATCCTCGGCCCCGACGCCGCACCCGGCACTGCCGAATTCGATGCGTTCGTGCGCGAGGTGCATCGCGAGATGACGGCCAAGGCCGGCCAGAAATGCACCGCCATCCGCCGCATCCTCGTGCCAAATGCGCACCGCGCGGCGGTGATCGAAGCGATTTCGGACAAGCTTGCAAAAACCGTTGTCGGCGACCCGCGCGCCGAGACAACCCGCATGGGTGCGCTTGCCAGCCTCGCCCAGCGTGACGACGTGCTTGAGAAGGCGGAGATCATCGCCAGCGAGGCGCAGCGCGTCTTCGGCGGCCAGGAGGATTTTTCCCCTCACGGCGTCGATCCGGAAATGGGTGCATTCGTCCCGCCGATGCTGTTTGCCTGCGACGACCCCGACAGTGCCGACAAGGTGCATTCTGTGGAAGCCTTCGGCCCGGTCTCGACCGTCATGGGCTGGCGCGATCTCGACCACGCCGTGGCGCTGGCCAATCGCGGCGCCGGCTCGCTCGTCGCTTCCGTCTTCACCCACGACCCGGAGGTGGCACGCGCGGTCGTGCTTGCGTCTGGCGCCTGGCATGGCCGGCTTTATTTCGCCAACCGCGACACGGGGCGCGAGGCGACGGGCCACGGCTCTCCCCTTCCCCATCTTGTCCATGGCGGGCCGGGCCGCGCCGGCGGCGGCGAGGAATTGGGTGGCATCCGCGGCGTCATGCACTACATGCAGCGCACCGCTGTCCAGGCGAGCCCCGATCTTCTGGCCGGCATCACCCGGCGCTATGTGCGCGGCGCCTCGACCATTGCCGGAGACAAGCATCCCTTCCGCATGCGCTTCGGCGAACTCGAGATCGGCCAGACTCTCGAAACCACCGAACGCGAGGTGACGCTGGATGACATCGAGCATTTCGCCGCCTTCACCGGCGACACCTTCTACGCCCATATGGACGAGGACGCGGCCAGGGCCAACCCGTTCTTCCCCGGCCGCGTGGCGCATGGATACCTGATCCTGTCCTTTGCCGCCGGTCTCTTCGTCGACCCTGCGCCGGGCCCGGTGCTGGCCAATTACGGGCTCGACAGTCTGCGCTTCTTGAAACCCGTCTCACCCGGCGACCGGATCAGGGTGCGGCTGACGGCCAAGCAGAAGACGCGGCGCAACGACGAGTATGGCGAAGTGCGCTGGGACGTTTCCGTCACCAACCAGGACGACGAGGAAGTCGCGGCCTACGAGCTATTGACGATGAACGCGATGTGAGCGCCGCTACGTCGGTCTTTGCAATGCGTATCGCCCCGGCCTTCGCCGCACTACGCCTGCGCGCCGCGATCGACGAAGCTGACGCCGTCCACCACCTCCGAGGCAATTCTCAGCGCCGCGCCGGTGGCGAGCAGCATCTGCGGCAGCAGCATCCATTCGAGCGTCCACGCCGCGCCCGAGCGCTCGTTTTCATGCACCAGCGACTGGTGCATGCCGGAAACGAGTGTGGCGTTGAAGCGCGCCAGCGTGACGAGCACTTCCGCGCCGACCGGGTTGACCTTGTGCGGCATGGCCGATGAACCGCCGCCGCCGGCGAGCTTCACCTCGCCGACCTCGCTTTGCGCCAGAAGGGCAATATCCTGGCCCATCTTGCCCAGGCTGCCGGTGACCAGCGACAGCCACGAGGCGAGACCGGCCGTGCCGTCGCGCTCGCTGTGGCGGGCATGGACCACCGCCTTCAGCCCCAGCGCGATCGCCATGCGGCGTGTCACCGCCGGACCTTTCTCGCCCAGCTTGTCGAGCGTGCCCGCCGCGCCGCCGAAGGTGAGAACACAGACCTCGTCGGCCACACCGGAAAGATGGGCGTGATGACGCTCCAGCGGATCACGCCAGCTCCTGATCTTGCGCGCCGCCGGAACGGGAATGGCCGCCTGCATGCGCGTATGCGCCATGGTCCGGGTCGCCCCGTCACGCTTTTCCAGCGCCGCCAGCGCACCGGCCAGCCCGTTCAGCCTTTGGCCAAAAATTTCGAGAATGGCGCGCAGACGAATTGCCAGACTGGTGTCGGCGAGGTCCTGGCTGGTCGCCCCGAAATGGACAAACGCCGCCGCCTCGCCGCCGACGCGCTCGCGCAACTGACGCACCAGTTCGGGTCCCGCCACGCCGTCGCGGCCAAGGCCGGCCTTGAGCTTTGCCATGTCGGGAACGAAGCCCGCCAGCTGTTCGGCGATGATCGCGGCGGCCGAAGCCTCGATGACGCCTTCGGCGGCCTCCGCCTCGGCCAAGGCTCTTTCAAAGGAAAGCATCGCGGCAAGGTCGGCCTCCGCGCTCAACCACGCGCCGACCTCGGCGTCGCCCAGGAGCCCGGAAAGGAAAGGATGATCGAAGGGCGAAAGCGACATGGTTCAGATATCGAAGAACACGGTTTCCTTCTCCCCCTGGAGATGGATGTCGAAAGTGTAGACATCGCCGTCACGCGGCGCGATCAGGGTCGGCACGCGCACCTTGTGCTCGACGCGCTGCAACACCGGATCCTCGGCATTGGCCTTTTCCTCGTCGCCGAAATACATGCGCGTGTGCAGGCCGAGATTGATGCCGCGCGCGACGATCCAGAAGGTGATGTGCGGCGCCATCAGCCGCCCGTCGCGAAACGGAACCCGGCCCGGCTTGATCGTTTCGAAGACGAACTCGCCGGTCTCCATATGGGCCGGGCAGCGGCCCCAGCCGGTAAAGTTCGGATCGGCCGAGCCGCGCATTTCCGACGGCGAATTGTAAAGACCGTCGGCATCGGCCTGCCAGATCTCGACCAGCGCGTCCCTGAGCGGTGTGCCCGAACCGTCGATGACCCGCGACTTCACCGTAATGCGCTCGCCCTTGGTCTTGTCGTTGACCATGGCAATGCCGAGATCGGTTTCGTAAACGCCGTTGATGTCGCAGAAATTCGGCGTCAGGCCGATATGAACGTAGGGGCCCGCGGTCTGCGACGCGCTTTCCTTCAGGCGATTGAGCGATTGCACCATGTCTCTTCCCTCAGCGATAAACTTTCGAGCGGTGGTCGATCTTGACGACCAGCACTGTCAGAACCTCATCCTTGACCTCGCAGATCAGCCGATAATCGCCGACGCGATACGACCAGAAGCCGTCGAGGGCCGCGTGGAGCGGCTTGCCGTGCTTTCTGGGCCCATCGATGGCCACGCGATGGTCCATGAAATCGGCGATACGGCGCGAGATCTGTCGATCGAGCTTGCGAAGGGAGCGCTTGGCCTTTTCGGAGTACTCAATCGTCCAGGCCAAGCTCACGCCTCACTTCCGCAGATGAGTAGGTCCTTTCCTCGCCCCTGCGAATGCGCTCTGATATCTCCACGGCCTCATAGTAGTCTTCAAGATCATCCAGTCCGCTTTCGATGAGCTGGCGGAGATAGAACGCCTTGGTCCGGCCCGTTCGCTTGGCCAGCGCAGCGAGCCGCGCTTCGATTTCCGGTTCCAGTCTGATCGTCGTGGGCATCCGATCCTCCAATCACTGAATACTTGTATTCAGTGTATTCATCGGGTCGGCCGAATTCAATTCCCCTCCAGCCTGTTTTCGAACATGGTCGAACGCCGCCCGCGCAGGACGATGTCGAACTTGTAGGCCATCGCGTCCATCGGGATCGTCGACTCCATGTCGAGCGCGGCGATCAGGCCTTCGACCGCCTCGCGGCTCGGTATGGTGCTGACGATCGGGCATTTCCAGATCAGCGGATCGCCCTCGAAATACATCTGGGTGATCAGCCGCTGTGCGAAGCCATCGCCGAAGACGGAGAAATGGATGTGCGCCGGGCGCCAGTCGTTGATCCCGTTCGGCCACGGATAGGGTCCGGGCTTGATGGTGCGGAAAATATAGGAGCCGTCCTCGCCGGTGATCGTGCGCCCGCAACCGCCGAAATTCGGGTCGAGCGGCGCGAAATACTGGTCCTTCTTGTGGCGGTAGCGGCCGCCGGCATTGGCCTGCCAGAATTCCAGGAGCGCGCCCGGCACCCCCTTGCCGCGCTCGTCGAGCACGCGCCCGTAGACGAGGATGCGCTCGCCGACGGCGCTTTCGCCGGGCTGCGCGAAATTGTGGATCAGATCGTCGTCGAGCTCGCCCAAAATGTTGTGGCCGAACACCGGGCCGGTGATCTCGCTGATCGTGTTGTCGAGCGACAGAAGGGCCTTTTGCGGCGAGCGCAGCACGGAGGTCTTGTATTGCGGCGTATAGGCCGGAGGTTGCCAGGAGCGATCGCGCTGGAAAAACGAACCGGTCTCCGGTCTCAGGTTGGACATGTCCGCTCTCTCCCTCATTGCGCCGTTCCCTCCATCTCGGCCAGCGTCCTCTTGACGATCTTGATGGCGTGGTTCGCCGCCGGCACACCGGCATAGATTGCCACATGCAGCATGGCTTCGCGAAGGTCGGCCGGTGTCGCACCCGTATTGGCGGTGGCGCGCACATGCATGGCCACCTCCTCGTCATGGCCGAGCGCGGCGAGCAGCGCGATGGTCACGATCGACCGTTCGCGCTTGGTCCATTCCGGGCGCGACCAGACATGCCCCCAGGCGGATTCGGTTATGAGATCCTGGAACGGCTCGTCGAATTCCGTCTTCGCGGCCTCGGCGCGGTCGACATGGGCGCCGCCCAGCACGCTGCGGCGGGTCGCCATGCCCTGCTCGTATCGGGCGGATTTCGGTGGAAGGTCCGACATGCTGTGCTCCCGGCATTCGAATTGACGCAGCATATACAGATCGCAACGGTTAGGAAAAATGCAAATTCTTGCCAATTTCATAACCAAACTGATATGAACTGGCATGCCGGTCAAAACCCGCCACCTGACGACATTTCTCGAAGTCGCCCGCCACGGCGCCGTCGGCCGGGCGGCCGAGGCGCTACACGTCTCGCAACCGGCCGTGACGCGCACTATTCGCGAACTGGAAGAAGCCCTGGGCGCGCCGCTGTTTAAGCGCGACGGGCGCGGCATCCGCATCACACCGGCCGGCGAGGCGTTCGCGCGCCACGCCGGCGCCTCGGTCGCCGCCCTGCGCCAGGGCATCGATTCCGTCCGGCATGCGCGCATGTCCGCCCCGGCGCTGAGAATAGGCGCGCTGCCGACCGTCTCGGCGCGCATCATGCCGCGCGCCGTCTCCATCCTGCTCGATTCGGCTGCCGCCCAGGTCAAGATCGTCACGGGGGAAAACGCAGTGCTGCTCGACCAGCTCGCCAATGGCGAACTGGACGTCGTCGTCGGCCGGCTGGCCGCGCCCGAGCGCATGGTCGGGCTGACATTCGAGCATCTCTATTCCGAGCAGATCGTCTTCGCCGTGCGCGCCGGCCATCCTCTGGCCGGGGTTGTCAGGCCCGACCCGGCGGCAATCGCCGCCTATCCGGTCATCATGCCGACGCGAACAGCGATCATCCGGCCTTTCGTCGAGCGGTTGCTGATCGCCCAGGGCGTGCCTGAACCTGCCACACGCATCGAAAGCGTCTCGGACTCGTTCGGCCGCGCCTTTTTGCGCGACAGCGATGCCGTGTGGATCATATCCGAGGGCGTCGTCGTCAACGATCTGGAATCGGGCGCCCTCGTCGCGCTGCCCATCGACACATCGGAGACGCGCGGTGCCGTCGGGTTGACCATGCGCGTCGATCAGGAAACGACGCCCGGCCTGACCGCCTTCATGCGCGCCGTGCGGCAGGTTGCCGGCGACCAGCGGTCCGTTCAGTAAGGCAGCCCGACATAGTTCTCCGCCATCGACGTGGCGGCGGCTTTCGACTGCACCAGATAGTCGAGTTCGGCATGCTGGATCTTCTGGCCGAACTCGCCCGTATCGGGGAAACGGTGCATGAGCGTCGTCATCCACCAGGAAAAGCGCTCCGCCAACCAGATGCGGTTCAACGCGCGCGCCGAATAGCCATCGATGCCGGCCGGCGACTTCTCGCGATAGAATTCCTGCAATGCGTCAAACAGATAGCGTACGTCGCTGGCAGCAAGGTTCAACCCCTTGGCGCCGGTCGGCGGCACGATATGGCCGGCATCGCCGACCAGGAACATGCGGCCGAAGCGCAAGGGCTCGGCAACGAATGATCTGAGCGGCGCAATCGATTTCTCGATCGACGGCCCGGTCGTCATCGCCTCGCCCGCTTCGTCCGGCAGGCGGCGGCGGATCTCGTCCCAGAAGCGCTCGTCGGACCAGTCCTCGACCTTTTCCTCGGCCGGGACCTGCACGTAATAGCGGCTGCGGGTCTGCGAGCGCATTGAGCACAGCGCAAATCCGCGCGGATGGTTGGCATAGATCAGTTCGTCATTGACCGGCGGCACCTCGGCGATGATGCCCAACCAGCCGAACGGGTAGACGCGCTCATAGGTCTTGAGCAGCGCTTCCGGGGCGGCTTTGCGCGCCGCGCCGTGATAGCCGTCGCAACCGGCGATGAACTCGCAATCGATGCGATGCTCCACCCCGTCCTTGCGATAGGTCAGATAAGGCTTGTCACCGGCGAAATCGTGCGGCACGACATCGGCCGCCTCGTAAACGGTCTGCCCTGCGGTCTCCTCGCGCTTGTCCATTAGGTCCTGAGTGAGTTCCGTCTGGCCATAGACCATCACCCGCTTGCCGCCGGTGAGATCATGGAGGTCGATGCGGTGCAGGCTCCCGTCGAAGGCGAGATTGACGCCGTCATGCGGCAGGCCCTCGGCATGCATGCGCGCGCCCGCCCCGGCTTCGTCAAGCATGGCACACATGCCCTCTTCCAGCACGCCGGCACGGATGCGGCCCAGCACATGCTCCTTCGTCGAGCGCTCTACGATGACATTGTCGATGCCGGCATTGGTCAGCAACTGGCCAAGCAGCAGGCCCGAGGGGCCCGAGCCGATGATGGCGACCTGGGTACGCATGATGGTCCTCCCACGACCTTGAATGTGACGGCAAATTGTGCCGCGGGAGGCCATCGATCAATGGACATTTTTGGCAACTTCTTGCACTTTGCGATCATGCTCGAGAAAAGATCGGCCCGACACACCGTCCCCACATACCGGCTCTATGGCGAAGGCAGCGACCAGAGCGAAGGGTTTTGGTTGCATTGCGAGACGATTCCCGAACGCAGCCGGTTGCACGACTGGGAAATCCGCCCGCACTGCCATGAGGCGTTTTTCCAGTTCTTGTACATTTCGAACGGCAGCGGCGATGCATTGCGCGACGGCCGGTGGAATGCCTTTGCTGCCGGCACGCTGATCTACGTGCCGCCGGGCGCAGTGCACGGCTTCCGCTTTTCGCGCGATATCCAGGGCCTTGTGGTCACCATCATGCGCGACCGGCTCGACGCCCTGGGCGAATTCGAGCGGACGGGCGCGTTCTTCGCGCCGCAATTGGCCCTTCTGCCGGCCGTGTCCGACGCGGCGCGCCATGCCGTGGCCAATCTCGAGCGCATCGCCGTCGAAATGGCGGGCCACGGTCCGTCCAGGACGATGCTGCTGGAAGCCCTGGTGACGACGATCCTGATCGACCTGGCCCGTGCGCTTGGCAGCGCGGATGCAGGCGCCGGCAACGCCGGCGACCGGGACGGCGCGCGGGCCGAACAACTCCTGCAGCTCGTCGCGGCGCATTTCCGCGAGCACAGGCCGGTCGGCTTCTATGCCGAACGGCTGGGATTGTCGCCGGCCCACCTCAACCGCGTCGCGCGCGCTGCGACCGGCCACAGCGTGCAGGAACTGGTCAACACGCGGCTCGTCGAGGAAGCTCGGCGCGACCTCATCTTCACCTTCCTGCCGGCGCAATCCATCGCCATCAAGCTCGGCTTTTCCGACCCCGCCTATTTCAGCCGCTTCTTCCGCCGTCACACCGGCGCCACGCCGGCCGCCTTCCGCCGAAACCAGCGCGAAACGATGAAGCTTTAGCTCAAATAGGAAGGGGGCAGTCGCCCGCCCCCTTTTCGATACTTCATCGTCCCGGTTTTACGGGCTACTGCAACGCCTTGTCGGTGATGGCGTGCGTCCAGGCGCCTTCCGGCTGCTTGGTGATGACCGGGTCGGAACCGCCGGTAAGCAGGGTATTCACAGTGCGCTCGTAATCGGCCTCATCGAGCGCGCCGTTGGAGCCGGCGGTCAGCTTGGCGATCTCGCCCATCATGCGCTTTTGATGCTTTTCGGTCTGGGCGCCCGTGGCGTCGTTGTCGAGCACGATCATCGCCGCCTCGTCCGGGTTTTCCTCGGCCCATTTCCAGCCCTTCATCGAGGCGCGCACGAAACGCACCATCTTGTCGGCAAAGGCCTCGTCCTTCAAATCGTCTTCCAGCGCGTAGATGCCGTCTTCGAGCGTGGCCACGCCCTGGTCCTCATATTTGAAGACGACGAGATCGTCGGCCGGGATGCCGGCGTCGATGACCTGCCAGTATTCGTTATAGGTCATGGTCGAGATGCAGTCGGCCTGCTTCTGCAACAGCGGGTCGACATTGAAGCCCTGCTTGAGCACCGTCACTCCGTCCTCGCCGCCGTCGGTCGGGATACCCAGCGTCGACATCCAGGAGAGGAAGGGATACTCGTTGCCGAAGAACCACACGCCCAGCGTCCGGCCCTTGAAATCTTCCGGCTTGGTGATGCCGGTTTCCTTCAGGCAGGTCAGCATCATGCCCGACGACTTGAACGGCTGGGCGATATTGACCAGCGGCACGCCCTTCTCGCGCGTCGCCAGCGCCGAGGGCATCCAGTCGATGATGACGTCGGCGCCGCCGCCCGCCAGCACCTGGGCCGGCGCGATATCGGGACCGCCGGGCTTGATCTCGACGTCGAGCCCTTCCTCCTCGTAAAAGCCCTGGTCCTCGGCCACGTAATAGCCGGCGAACTGGGCCTGGGTGACCCATTTCAGTTGCAGCGTCACCTCGTCGGCGGCGAGAGCGCCGTGAGCGGCAAGCGACATGGCGCCTGCGAGCATGGAAATCATCAATCTTTTCATTTTTGCTTTCCCTCTGAAGTTGATGTCGTTGAAGTGCCGCCTACCCTCCCCGGACAGACGGATGCCAGAACGTGACGGCTCTTTCGGCAAGCGCCACCACGCCGTAGAAGACGGAACCCGCGAGCGCGGCGACCGCGATTTCCGCCCACACCATGTCGATATTCATGCGTCCGACTTCGGTTGAAATGCGGAAGCCCATACCGACAATGGGCGTGCCGAAGAATTCCGCCACGATGGCGCCGATCAGCGCCAGCGTCGAGTTGATTTTCAGCGCATTGAAGATGAAGGGCGCCGCCGCCGGCAGGCGCAGCTTGAACAGCGTCTGCCAATAGGAGGCGGCATAGGTGCGCATCAAATCGCGTTCCATGGCGCTCGCCGCCGCCAGCCCCTGCACCGTGTTCACCAGTATGGGAAAGAAGGTCATGACGATGACGACGGCGGCCTTCGACGGCCAGTCGAAGCCGAACCACATGACCATGATGGGCGCCACGCCGATGATCGGCAGCGCCGAGAAGAAATTACCGAGCGGCAGAAGCCCGCGCTGCAGAAAGGGCGAGCGGTCGATCAGGATGGCGACGACGAACCCTGCCCCACAGCCAAGCGCATAACCGATCAGCACCGCCTTCAGGAAGGTCTGGCGGAAGTCCGCCCACAAGGTCGGCACCGAGGCGGCGATGCGGCTTGCGATCATCGACGGCGGCGGCAGCAGGACGGAGGGAATGGAAAAGCCGCGCACGATGCATTCCCAAATGACCAGAAGCGTGACGCCGAAAACGACCGGCACCGCAAGGTCGATCAGCCGCGCCTGCGTCCGGCCTGCCGGCTCCAGCCGCACCAGCCATTCGTTGAGCGCCCATGCGGCCGCCCAGAAGACGACGGCAAAGAGAAGAAGCCCCGCATTCATGCCGCCATCCCCATGCGCTTGAGAACAAGGCGATGCGCGATGCCGACAATCGCGACCAGCGTCGCGGCGATCGCGGCGGCGGCGAACAGCGCCGACCAGATCTGGATCGTCTGGCCGTAGTAGGAGCCGGCCAAGAGCCTTGCACCGAGCCCGGCGACCGCGCCGGTCGGCATTTCACCGACGATCGCTCCGACAAGGCTGATGGCGACGGCGATCTTCATCGAGGTGAACAGATAGGGCATGGCGCTCGGCCAGCGCAGTTTCCAGAAGGTCTGGAATCCGCTGGCGTTATAGGTGTGCATCAGGTCGAGCTGGATCGCCTCCGGGCTGCGCAGCCCCTTCACCATGCCGACGACCACGGGGAAGAAGGAGAGATAGGTGGAGATCAGCGCCTTGGGCAAAAGCCCGGAGAGCCCCACCGCATTGAGCACGACGATGATCATCGGCGCGATCGCCAGGATCGGAATCGTTTGGCTGGCGATCACCCAGGGCATGACGGACTTGTCCATCGCCCGGTGATGCACGATGCCGACGGCAAGCAGGATGCCGAGCAGCGTGCCGATCGCGAAGCCCATGAGGGTCGCCGAGAGCGTCACCCAGCCATGATATACGAGGCTGCGCTTCGAACTCGGCTTGATGGTGAAGGTCGTCTTCCAGATTTCGGACACCACCTGGTGCGGGCTGGGCAGCACCGGACGCTCCTGGGCGAGCGTATCGCGCAGGAACTGCGTCGCCGTCCACTCCTCGCCAGCCCGCTCATAGGCGTCGATCTGGCCCGGCGCATTGAGATAGACGGCAAAGGCGTACCAGATAGCGATAATCGCCGCGACGACGACGAGGATGGGCACGGTCTTGCCGGCAGTCAGGCGGGAAACAACGCCCGGAGCGCTGTCGACCACTGGGCTTTCGGCAGCGGCGCTCATTGCGACACCCGAGCGAGACAGCCGATATGTCCACCCCTCTCTGGCCTGCCGCAGGCCAGAGGGGGGTGAAAGGAAACAGACACCTCACACCTCATGGCTGTGCCCCGATCTCAGCCCCTCGCGCACGCGATGCGCGATCGCCAGGAATTCGGGGCTTTCGCGAATGTCGAGCGGGCGCTCCTTCGGCAGGGTCGATTCGATGACGTCGGTCACGCGGCCCGGCCGCGGGCTCATCACCACGATCCGGGTCGACAGATAGACCGCCTCGGGGATCGAGTGGGTGACGAAGCAGATGGTCTTGTTCGTGCGGTCCCACAGCTTCAAGAGCTGCTCGTTGAGATGGTCGCGAACGATCTCGTCGAGTGCCCCGAAGGGCTCGTCCATCAACAACAGGTCGGCATCGAAGGCGAGCGCCCGGGCGATCGAGGCGCGTTGCTGCATGCCGCCGGAAAGCTGCCACGGGAATTTCTTGCCGAACCCCTTGAGGTCGACCAGGTCGAGCACCCGGGCGATGCGCTCCATTTTCTCGCCGCGGGCTACGCCCATGATCTCCAGCGGCAGGGCGATGTTCTTTTCGATCGTGCGCCAGGGATAGAGCGCGGCGGACTGGAAGACATAGCCATAAGCCCGCCGCCTGCGCGCCTCGCGCGGCGTCATGCCGTTGACCGTGATCGAGCCGGCGGTCGGCTGTTCGAGGTCGGCAATCACGCGCAAGAACGTCGTCTTGCCGCAGCCCGACGGCCCGATGAAGGAGATGAAATCACCCTTGCCGACACCCAGATCGACGTTGGACAGTGCCTCGACCGGCCCGTCACTGGTCTGGAAGGTAAGACCCAGTCCGTTGGCTTGAACGACACTTCCCGAGGCTGGCTGCACGCTTGCCCCTTCCATACTTGGCTGGTGGACGGTCATGGTGCATCAAACGCCCGTCGCCGGAATGCCGGAGCGCTGCACCTTGCGCGGCGCCGTGACCTCCTTCCATTTCGACAGCGCCCGGTTGACCGGGGCGTTGGGTTCGCGGGCGACGAATTCGCCATGGCCCGGCTTTGCCTGCAGCGTGCCGTTGTCGAGCGCGATTTCGCCGCGCGAAAGCACATATTTCGGCAGGCCCTTGACCTCGATGCCTTCGAAGACGTTGTAGTCGATGGCCGAGTTCTGCGTCTTGGCCGAAATGGTCTTGGTGGCCTCGGGATCCCAGACGACGATATCGGCGTCCGCGCCTTCGACGATGGCGCCCTTTTTCGGATACATGCCGAAGATCTTGGCCGGGTTGGTGGAGGTGACAGCGACGAATTCGTTCATCGTCAGCCGCCCTTTTCCCACGCCGTAGGTCCACAGGATCGGCATGCGGTCCTCGAGCCCGCCGGTGCCGTTGGGGATCTTGGTGAAATCGCCGACGCCGGTGCGCTTCTGCTCGGTTGTGAAGGCGCAGTGGTCGGTCGCCACCACCTGCAGCGAACCGGCGGCCAGTCCGGCCCACAGCGAGTCCTGATGCTGCTTGTTGCGGAAGGGCGGGCTCATCACCCGGCGCGCCGCATGATCCCAATCGGAATTGGCATATTCGCTCTCATCGAGCACCAGATGCTGGATCAGCGGCTCGCCAAAAACGCGCATGCCCTTCTGCCTGGCCCGGCGGATCGCCTCATGGCTCTGCTCGCAACTCGTATGCACCACGTAGAGCGGCACGCCGGCCGTATCGGCGATCATGATGGCGCGGTTGGTCGCCTCGCCCTCCACTTCCGGCGGACGCGAATAGGCGTGCGCCTCGGGCCCGTTGTTGCCTTCGGCAAGGAGCTTCTGCTGGAGCTGCGCGACCACGTCGCCATTTTCGGCGTGCACCATGGGCAGCGCCCCGAGCTCGGCGCAGCGCTCGAAGGACGAATACATCTCGTCGTCATCGACCATCAGGGCGCCCTTATAGGCCATGAAGTGCTTGAAGGAGGTGATGCCGCGGTCGACCACTTCCGGCATCTCGTTGAACACCTGCTCGCCCCACCAGGTGATGGCCATGTGGAAGGAATAGTCGCAGCAGGCGCGCGTCGACTTGTTGTCCCACATCTTGATCGCGTCGAGCAGCGAGCCGTCTGGCTGGCAGATGCAGAAATCGATCACCATCGTCGTGCCGCCCGAAAGGGCCGCGCGCGTGCCGCTCTCGAAATCGTCGGTCGAATAGGTCCCCATGAAGGGCATTTCCAGATGCGTATGCGGGTCGATGCCGCCCGGCATGACATAGCAGCCGGTGGCGTCGATCTCGTGATCGCCGTGCAGGTCGGGGCCGATGCCGACGATCTTGTCGTGCTTGATCAGCACGTCCGCCTTCCAGCTACGGTCGGCGGTGACAATCGTTCCGTTCTTGATGACTTTGGACATTCTTGTTCCCCTTGGCATTTTGTGTCCGGTCCGTCGTTCTACATATTTGGCTGGGCCGCCTATTCCCTGGGATGTACGCGAGCCAGAGGGTCCAGGTCGAGTATGATCATCAGCGCACGATCGATGCCGCGCATCGATGCGGCATCCATCGTACCGATGTGCTGGTGTATCCGGTGTTCAGGGATAGCGTAGAGCTTGTCGACCATTACTTTCGATTCTCGTTTCAAGCCATTTTCGGGCGACGGCCTCACGTTGATCCGCAACACCTTGGCGCCCTCGTCAAAGGTCGTCAAAAGTGCGATGATGTAGCTCTCCAGTTTCCCCTCGAGCCTGTCGTTCTGAATGATGACCGCGGGCCGTGGTTTCCCGTAGTCGCCCGGAAGCGATACGATGACCACGTCGCCGCGCTTCACTTGTCATCCTCTTCCATCTCGTTGATCAGCCGCATCGTCTCGCGAGCAGCCTCCTCGATCCAGAGATTCACGTCCGCTTCTTCCTCGGACCCGCGAATAAGTTCGCAATCCTTGTAGACCTGTTCCCAAACCTCGTCCGACCAGATGTCGGGCAACCAGACTTCGACAGGCCTGAAGCCTTCCTTTCGAAGCGCTTCGCGTTCCTCTTCGCTCAACTCTCTCGGTCGGCCCATTGCGGCCTCCTGTCGGTTCACGTCATGGCCGGCATTATCCGGCCAAAGCTGCCTTCATTCAACGATCTCCGCCGTTTCCACCACGGCATGGAACAGGACATCCGCGCCCGCCCTGGCCCAATCCTTGGTGATCTCCTCGGCCTCGTTGTGGCTCAGTCCGTCGACGCAGGGGCACATGACCATAGCGGTCGGCGCGACACGATTGATCCAGCAGGCGTCGTGGCCGGCGCCCGACACGATGTCGCGATGCGTGTAGCCGAGACGCCCGGCGGCTTCGCGCACCGCTTTCACGCATCCCTGGTCGAAGGTGACGGGATCGAAATGGCCGACGGGCTCGACCGCGTGGCCGATATCGAGCGCTTCGGCAATCGTCGCGATGCCGTCCTCGATGCGCGCACGCATCTCGTTGAGCACCTTTTCGTTGGGCGAGCGGATATCGATGGTGAAAACCGCCTTGCCGGGGATGACGTTGCGCGAATTGGGATAGATCTCGGCATGGCCGATCGCCCCGACCGCGTCGGGCTGATAGTCCATCGCAATCTCGTGGACGAGTTCGGTGACACGCGCCATGCCGAGCCCGGCATTGCGCCGCTTGGGCATCGGGGTGGAGCCGGTGTGGCTCTCCCTGCCGGTCAGCGTCACTTGCAGCCACCAAAGACCCTGGCCGTGCGTGACGACGCCGATATCGATGTCCTCGTCCTCCAGGATCGGCCCCTGCTCGATGTGAAGCTCGAAAAACGCCTTCATCTTGCGATTGCCGACCTCCTCCTTGCCCTTCCAGCCAATGCGCTCGAGTTCGTCGCCGAAGCGCTTTCCCTCGCGGTCGGTGCGGTCGTAGGCCCAATCCTGTTCGTGCATGCCGGCAAACACGCCCGAAGCCAGCATGGCCGGCGCAAAGCGCGTGCCTTCCTCGTTCGTCCAGTTGGTGACGACGATCGGGTGCTTCGTCCTGATGCCGAGATCGTTGAGCGTGCGGATGATCTCCAGCCCGCCGAGGACGCCGAGAACGCCGTCATACTTGCCGCCGGTCGGCTGGGTGTCGAGATGGCTGCCGACATAGACCGGCAGGGCCTCGGGATCCGTCCCTTCGCGGCGCGCGAACATGGTGCCCATCTGATCGAGCCCCATTTCGAGGCCGGCATCCTCGCACCACTTCTTGAACAGATGCCGGCCCTCGCCGTCTTCGTCGGTCACGGTCTGGCGGTTGTTGCCGCCGGCCACACCGGGTCCGATCTTGGCCATCTCCATGATCGTGTCCCAGAGACGGTCGGCATTGATCCGCAAATTCTCGCCCGGTGCGGCCATGTTTGGTATTCCCCTTTATTTCAGTTCGACCTCGACGAAGCTCATCGGCGCCTCGCCGGCATTGACGACATTGTGCTCCACACCCTCGTCGCGCCGATAGCTGACGCCGGCCGCGATGTCCGTGCGGCGCGAGCCGCCGCCCGGCTCCTCCAGGAGCATGGGGCATGGCGTCAAGGTGGTGATGACATAGTCCATTGCGTGACGGTGCCAGCCGGTCTCGGCGCCGGGCGCGAAATCCCAGCGCGTGACGCGAACCTTGGCGTCGTCGACGAGCACTTCATGCGTGGCCTGCGGTCTCGACATAACGCCTCACTCCACCAGTTCGAGCACGTCGCGCACATGATCGACCAACTCGTCGATCTGGCCCTTGGTGATGATGAGCGGCGGCGACAGCGCGATGATGTCGCCCGTTGTACGGATCAGCGCGCCGCGCTCGAACGCCTTGACGAAGGCCGAGAAAGCGCGCTTGGTCGGCTGCCCGGCGATCGGCTCCAGCTCGATGGCGCCGACGAGGCCGATATTGCGGATGTCGATCACGTGCGGCGCATCCTTGAGCGAATGCAGTGCCTCTTCCCAATACGGCGCCAGTTCGGCCCCGCGTGTCAGAAGCCCCTCTTCCTGGTAGGTGTCGAGCGTGGCGATGGCGGCCGCGCTGGCAATAGGATTGCCCGAATAGGTGTAGCCGTGGAAGAACTCGATCAGGTGTTCGGGCCCGTTCATGAAGGCGTCGTGGATCTCCTTCTTCACGAACACCGCGCCCATCGGAATGACCCCGTTGGAAACGCCCTTGGCGGTCGTGATGATGTCCGGGATAACGTCGAAATAGTCGGCGGCGAACGGCGTGCCGAGACGGCCGAAGCCGGTAATCACTTCATCGAAGATGAGAAGAATGCCGTGCTTGTCGCAGATTTCGCGCAATCTTTTCAAATAGCCCTTCGGCGGGATGAGCACACCCGTCGAGCCGGCGACCGGCTCGACAATCACCGCCGCGACCGTCGAGGCGTCGTGCAGGGCGACGATGCGCTCCAACTCGTCGGCCAGATCCCCGCCATGTTCGGGCTCGCCTCGGGTAAAGGCGTTCTGGCCCGGCAGATGCGTATGCGCCAGATGGTCGACACCGGTCAAAAGCGTGCCGAACATCTTGCGGTTGGAGACGATGCCGCCGACCGAAATGCCGCCGAAATTGACCCCGTGATAGCCGCGCTCGCGGCCGATGAGCCGGAAGCGCGAGCCATCGCCCCTGGCGCGATGATAGGCCAGCGCGATCTTCAGCGCGGTGTCGACCGATTCGGAACCGGAATTGGTGAAGAAGACATGGTCCATGCCTTCGGGCGCGATATCGACCAGCCGGTTGGCCAGTTCGAAGACGATCGGATGGCCCATCTGGAAAGCCGGCGCATAGTCGAGCTCGGCGGCCTGCTTCTGAATCGCCTCGGTGATCTTGGGCCGGCAGTGGCCCGCATTGACGCACCACAGGCCCGCCGTCCCGTCGAGGATCTCACGACCGTCCGCCGCCTTGTAATGCATGTCCTTTGCGGACACGAGCATGCGCGGCGCCTGCTTGAACTGGCGGTTCGCGGTGAACGGCATCCAGAACGCACTCAAATCGTTCGGAGCCACATTCGATCTATTCGACATACCAAGCCTTTCCTTTGTTTTCTAATGCCCCTCGCATCATCCGGCCAACGCTTGGTTTTTGATGCGCAACTGTGCTACGCAAATTTTGACCGATTGGACAAACGTTAGCATTGCCAGATGGGTGGTCAAGGAATTTGTAGCGAATTCGCCCCGCCGGATGAGCGCTCCACACACCACGAAAAACTGGTCCAGGACATTGGTCCAGAGAGGGGGATGCGAATGATACAGTTGGAGCGCCAATGAGTGTCGGAACACGCGCCCATCGGCCCCGCACACGCATTCAGCGCGAAAAGCGCGAACTGATCCTCGAAGCGGCGCTGGAGGTCTTTTCCGCCCATGGTTTTCGCGGATCGACGATCGACCAGATCGCCGAGGCCGCGGGCATGTCGAAGCCCAACCTGCTCTACTATTTCCGGCGCAAGGAGGACATCTTCACCACCCTCATCCATCGGCTGATGGAGACATGGCTGGCGCCGCTGCACGAACTCGACAATGTCGGCGATCCGATGACGGAATTGAGGGGCTACATTCGACGCAAACTGGAGATGGCCCGCGACTATCCGCGCGAGAGCCGCCTGTTCGCCAACGAGATCCTGCAGGGCGCCCCGCGCATCATGCTGCTTCTGGAGGGCGAACTGAAGGCGCTGGTCGACGAGAAGGCCGAGGTGATCCGCGGTTGGATGCGCGACGGCAAGATCGCGCGATGCGATCCCCGCCACCTCATCTTCTCCATCTGGGCGACGACGCAGCACTATGCAGATTTCGATGTCCAGGTCCGCGCCGTGCTCGGTCCGGACCGCGGCGGAGACGGCCGATTCGAGGATGCGGCGCGGTTCCTGGAACAACTCTATCTCGAGGGGCTGCGACCGTAACGCCGCACCCTGCCTATGGCGGCCGGCGGTCAGACTTCATGTCGAACCAGTCAGTACGCACATTTGGACAAGAAAGAATTTGCAGGGGCCAGTATTGGCACCTATAGACCCTTGTCACTGCGCCACGCGGGGCTGTTCGGTAATGTGACTGCAAGGAATTGAAGCATAACTCGATGCTGCCAGTATTCGTCATCAACCTGAAGCGATCGCCCGAACGGTGGGCGGCCATAAAGGACAGCGCGGCGGGCTTGTCCGTTCATCGTGTCGAGGCGGTCGACGGCCGGGAAATTCCGCGCCAACAATGGATCGACGTCGACCAGGACCGCTTCCGGCGCAACCACGGCCGCAGGATCGTGGCCGGCGAATATGGCTGCTATCGTTCCCACCTCGCCGCCCTCGAGCAGGTTGTGGAAGACGGGTGCCCTGCGGCAATCATCGCCGAAGATGACGTCAGGCTGAACGCGGAATTGGCTGACCGCGCCATGGCGCTTCTGGATGCAGCGCCCGAAGCCGGGCTCATCAAGCTGATCAATCATCGCACCCAGGGCTTCATGCAAAAGGGCGTCTCGTCGCTCGGCGACGCATTCGGACGCTGCCTTCACGGCCCGCAGGGCTCGGCCGCCTGTTATGCCGTCACCCGCGAAGCCGCGGCAAAGCTCCATTCCAGCCTCGCCACGATGTGGCTGCCCTGGGACGTGGCGCTGGAGCGTGGATGGCACACGGGCGTGCGCACCTTCACTGTCCGCCGTCCCCTGGTGGAACTGGCCGAGCACCGCGCAAACACCACGATCTGCAAGGATTACGCCGACACCAAGCCGCCCTTCTGGCAACGCAGCAGCACGGCAATGTTTCGCGCCGGCGACTATGTGAACCGCGTCGGTTACGCTATCAACGCCTCATGAATACCAGGCAAGCCGTCAAACACCTGCAGGTGCCGTTCTATCGCAGACCCGTTGTCGCTTACCTGGTGATGGCGGGCATCATTGCACTCGTATCCGCCGTCTGGTTGGAAACGGACACCTACCGCTATGTCGACCTGGCGCTCATCGGGCTCGGACTGTGGGTCTATTACCTGACCAGCGATCGGCCGTTCCCCAGCATCGGCGCGATGGGTTGGGCATGCTGCTTTTGGGCCGCCTATGTCGTCTTTCGCTATTACTGGTCGGATCGGGTCCATCCCGACAATACTGGCGGCTCGGCGGAAGGGATCTATCTGTTTCCGATCCTTTACATCACCACCGGTTACATATTCGAACTCTACCGGGACCGCGCTGCGCAGATCGCCTGGATATTCATGCTCGTCAGCCTGGTCATGCTGGCCGTCAGCCTGGACGTGCCGCAGATCCTGGCTTCGGCTGCAACCTCCAAGCAGCAGATCGATTTCCTGTTTCACTACAATCCCATCCATTCCTCCGTCGGCGGCGGGCTGATCCTCATCGCCGCCTTCTGTTTCCTGATGGATCTTGCCGGCCGGTACGACATCGACCGACGCGTCCGATATGGCGGTATCGCCCTGGCCTGCCTCGTCATGATCCTGGCGCTGCTCGGCATTGTCGGCGCACGGTCGAAGGGGGTGTGGATCGCGCTCGTGGCAACGCTCCCGTTTGCCATTCTCGCGGTTCTGGCAGCAACACGGGGACGCGTCCGTCTCTGGCTCATCGTCGCGGCCTGTGCCGGTGCCGCAATCGGCGCCGCCCTGTTTGCCAAGCGCATCATGCTGGTGATCGGACCGATCATCAGCAGTGCCTGGCAGATCGTGGAACGCGTCGCCTCCGGCGAGCCGCTGTCGAGCGTCGTCCTCAAGGCGATCGAGTCCGGCCATCTTCCGCTCACCTTCGATCTGCGGCTGCAGATCTGGTGGAACGCCTTTTCGATCTGGCAGAAGGACTGGCTGTTCGGCCAAAGCCTCTATTGGGAAAATCTTTGGCAGCAGACGCGGTTCGGCCATGTCGGCTACGAGCTGATGCATAACGGCTATCTGGAGGTCGCGATCCGTTTCGGCCTGCTCGGCCTCGCCTTTTACACGGTCCTTTTTGGCTGGGCGGCCTATCAGGTCCTGTGCTGTGTCCGGCGTGGCCTCATTAATCGCAATCTCGGGCTCATGTTCGCCCTGTCGATGGTGTTCTTCCTGGTCTCAATGCTCAGCAATTCCAACATCAGGCTCGCCGTCGGAGAGAGCTACATGCTAGTGGCCGGAGCCTTCGGTTTCTGTTGCTTCTACCTTCGGCAACTGGCCGCGGAGAGTGATAACAGGCCCTGATCACCCGTCGGGCGCGAGCGCCAGCACCAGAAGTGCGACAATGGTGATGCCGGCGCCGACGGCCACGCTCGCCGAAACCCAGCCATGGCCGGCAAGCCCTTCGTATAAGATGACGAAGGTCGGATTGAGATAGCCATAGGTCAGCACCTTCGACGCCGGCAGCCGCATCGAGGCGAACTGCAGCAGGAAGAAGGTTCCAGCCGTGGTGAAGACGGAAAGATAGGCGATCGCCGCCCATACGATCAGCGGCAGGTCTGCCCAGTCGGTCGCCAGGATTTCAAAAAACCCGTAAGCAGCGATGACGAGACCCGTGGCCGCCAGCGTCCACAGGGCGAATGCCATCACGGGCTCGCCACGGTTCAGCCGACGCACCAGCGGCGCGTAGGCCGCATGACACACGCAGCCGATGAAGAAGATCGCCTCGCCGCGACCGACGTCGAAGCTCAGCAGAGCCTGCAGGTCACCCTTGAAGATGACCCAGACCGCGCCGGCGCCGGCAATCAGCAGGCTGGCGATGATCACTAGGCGTGGTTTCTGCCCCAGGAACAGCCAGCCGAAACCAGTGCTCATGATCGGCATCAGGGTGAAGACCGCACCCGCTGAGACAGGGTCGGTGATCTTCAGCGCCATGAACATGGTGACGAAGAAGATCGCCATCAGCCCACCGAGCAGGATGTAGCGCCATCCGCCACGTGGCGGCGGCACTCTGCCCTTCAGGAAGACGAAGGCGGCAACCGCCATGATCGCCGTGCCGAACACGAAGCGCGCGGCATTGATGGCGGCCGGCCCGATATGCGGCGCAGCCAGCGCACCGACGGAAAACGAACCGGCGACGAGCGCCGCGAAAGCAAGCATCGCCGCATGGCCGAGCAGCTTCTGCTTGCCTGTGGCGAAGGTGCGATGCAGGGAAAGATCGGTCACGGACGAGAATGGCCTCACATATTCTACCGGCCCCGGTTGAGCCTGATGCGTCAGTCGAGGGCGTTGCTGCATTGGCATGGCCGCAGCGGCAAAGGCAAGGCGCACCGCCCACTGGCATAATGCTTTCGGCTGATGTCGACGCCGTTAGACAAAGCGCCGGGCCGGTGTCATCATCTACGAACAGCAGGTTGGGGGACATACAGACGGAATCCGCCATTGATCCTTGGGAGGAAACATCATGGCAAACTGGCAACCCGACCCGTCCTTTTATCCCTCACCCAGAATGGCCGCCAAGGCGCCGGCCGAGCGCCTCGCCTATGTGGCCGCCTTCGATCCCGACAGGCAGAAGCCGGACGCGATCGCGGTGGTCGACGTCGACCCCGGATCGACGACCTACGCCCGGATTGTCGGCCAGGTCGAAATGCCCAATGCCGGCGACGAGCTGCACCATTTCGGCTGGAACGCGTGTTCGTCCTGCCTGTGTCCCAACGCGCCGCATCCCCATATGGAACGGCGTTATCTCGTCGTGCCGGGGCTGCGCTCTTCACGCTTGCACATCATCGACACCAAGCCCGACCCGAAGAACCCGCAGATCGTCCGGATCATCGAGCCCGAAGAGATCGCCGAGCGGGCCGGCTATTCGCGTCTGCACACCACGCATTGCGGCCCGGAAGGCATTTACGTCAACGCGCTCGGCAATGCGGAGGGCAAGGCGCCGGGCGGCATGTTCCTGCTCGACCCGGAGAGCTTTGACGTCATGGGCCAGTGGGAGATGGACCGCGGGCCGCAAGAACTCGCCTATGACTTCTGGTGGCATCTCGGCCACGACACGATGATCACCAGCGAATGGGGCACGCCCGACACGTTCGAGGACGGCCTTATACCGGAAGTCCTGCTTGGTTCGAAATACGGTCGCCGGTTGCATTTCTGGGACCTTCACAAGCGTAAGCACCTGCAGGAAATCGATTTCGGCGAGGAATACCAACTCGTCTTCGAGCTGCGTCCGGCCCATGATCCGACCAAAGCTTATGGCTTCGTCGGCTGCGTCATCAGCCTGAAGGACCTGTCGGCCTCGATCTGGACCTGGTACCGCGACGGCGACAAATGGGCGGTGAAGAAGGTGATCGAAATCCCGGCCGAGCCGGCCGACCCCGACCTTCTGCCGCCGGTGCTCAAGGGCTTCAAGGCGGTCGCGCCGCTGGTCACCGACATCGATCTGTCCATGGATGACCACTTTCTCTACGTCTCGTGCTGGGGCACGGGCGACATGATCCAGTATGACGTATCCGACCCCTTCGCGCCGAAGGAGACGGGACGCGTCAGGATCGGCGGGATCGTCTCACGCGCGACGCATCCCGGCGCGAAAAACGGCGCGCTCAACGGCGGGCCACAGATGGTCGAGATCAGCCGCGATGGACGCCGCGTCTATTTCACCAATTCGCTCTACGGTGCCATCGACCCGCAATTCTATCCCGACGGCATCGACGGCTGGATGGTGAAGCTCGACGTCGGCGAGAATGGCGGCATCGCCTTCGACGAAAAGTTCTTCGTCGACTGGCCGAAGGGCCACCGGCCGCATCAGGTCCGACTGCAGGGCGGAGACTGTTCCTCCGACTCCTACTGCTATCCGTGACGGCGCGTGATCGCCGCTGTCCGGCAGACGGATTGTTGAAATGACACCCTGGCTGGTGCTGGCCGGTCTCGGCGCCTTTCACGGGCTCAACCCGGCGATGGGGTGGCTCTTCGCGGTGGCGCTCGGCATGCACCGCAAGAGCGGCAAGGTGGTGCTCCTGTCGCTCGTGCCGATCGCGGTCGGCCACGCATTGTCGATTGCCGTCGTCGTGCTCGCCGTCGTCGGCGTCGGGCTCGTCATCGATCAGCGGGCGCTGGAAGTTGCCGCCGGCCTCGCGCTCATTGGCTGGGCCGGCTGGCATATCGCCTATGGCCATCGACACCGGGTACGGGTGGGCATGCAGACGGGTATGGTCGGGCTTGCCGCCTGGTCCTTAGTCATGGCAACCGCGCATGGCGCCGGCCTGATGCTGGTGCCGGTCGTGATGCCACTTTGCCTGGCCGCAACACCGGCCCGCGAGATGACCGCGGCCGGGTCGCTGCCCGTTGCCCTGGCCGCAATCGCCGTCCATATGGCCGCAATGCTGGCGGTCACAGCGGCAATTGCTGTCAGCGTCTATTTCTGGCTCGATCTCGCCTTCCTGCGCCGCGGCTGGATCAATCTCGACATGATCTGGACGGCGGCGCTGATGGTCGCAGGGCTCATCCTCATCATTTGAAGATTGCCCAGGTCACAGCCCAACGGCCACCATGAGAAAGCTGCCGAAGAGCGCGGCATTGCTGACCACTCCGTTGATGCGGCCGGCGCGTTCGGCACCCTCATGGTCCCAGAAATTGTGGAAGATCGCTGTGGCGACAACCAGAAAGGCCATCAGGCCGACCGCCGCGAGCGCTGGCCAGAGGTTGGCGATCAACAGGGCCCCGGCAAGGATCTGCAAGACGATGCCGGCGGCAAGCAGGACGCGCGGCGCCGGCACGCCGCGGGCGGTGAGGATCTGCGTCAGCATCGGCCTGTTGGCGAGGTTACGCAATCCGGCATAGACGAAGGCACCACCGAGCAGGAGCCGGCCGGCAAAAAGGAGGAGAGATTCGGGTTCGAAAGGCATTGGCGTGCACTCCATAAATGCGAGAGTTGTGGCAGGAGATCGCCGTCAGGCGGCCGATTGGGTTTCGCGCCGAACCGGATGGACGCTGCGAAACGGGACCGCGACACGGTTCCAGCTGTTGATGACGCCAATGAGCAAGGTCAGCTTGACGATCTCGGATTCGGAGAAATGCTCCAGCATCTCTGCATAGAGCGCGTCGTCCACCTCGCCGTCGGCCAGCCTCGTCAGCCGGTCCGTCCAGGCAAAAGCGGCCCGTTCACGCCCGGAATAGAGCGGCGATTCACGCCAGGCGGCGACCAGGTAAAGTCGCTGCTCGCTCTCGCCGTCCTTGCGCGCCTCGTTTGTGTGCATGTCGACGCAATAGGCGCAGCCATTGATCTGCGAAGCGCGCAGCTTCACCAGGTGGACAAGGCTCTTTTCAAGGCCGGAGTCCTCCACATCCTTGTTGAACGCCAGCAGGCTGTTCATGAGCTTCGGTTCCATCTTCCAGTAGTCCAGGCGCGGTTGCATCAGCGTCTTCCTTCTCTCTTTCAGGGGCGGTCTTGCGGGCGCCGATGGCGTTCCAGAAACGCGCAGCCAAAGGTGATCGCGCGCGGGTCCGCGTCCGATTGGTAATCGCGGATTACATCGGAAATCTTCGTCCGGCCGAGTTCGGCCCGATAGGCGTGTTCGGCGCGCAGCATGGCGGCGTTGATGGCGCAGGGCTTGGCGTAGGCCGAAGCCTCCAGTGCGCCGGGGCTGCGACGGCGGATTTCGGTGCAGCGAAAGGCGGGCTCCGCCCCTTCGACGGCGAGCACGACGTCAAGCAGGCTGATGCGGTCCGTCGTCCGCGCCAGGCGATATCCGCCATGCGGTCCGGACACGGAGGCGAGGATGCCCGCCGCGCTCAGCGTCTTCAGGTGCTTCAGCAGATAGCTCTGCGACACGCCGTGATATTCGGCGAGCGCGCTTGCCGGCAGCGTACGCCCCTCTTCGAGCCCCGCCAGCAGGGTCACGCAATGAATGGCGGCCTCCACGCCTTCGCTCAACTTCATTGGTTCGTCTCCTTATCATGGATAATACATATCCTGGATATATTTTATCCGCAATAGATTCGGAGAGCGCTGCTGACTCCTCCTGACGTGCCTGCGCGGGCACCGTGCCAACGGCGAACGGCCGTCCATAGCGCGCAAGGACGTCGCAAACTGCGAAATCTGCACATCGAATAAGGAAAGCGGCCCGGAACGTTCCGAACCGCTCTCCTGCCCCCGGTTGCGATCTTGTCTATTCGGCAGCCACCCGCACCGCAGGATTGTTGGGATGGGTCGTCCAGTTGGCATAGACCGACTGCACCGGCTCGCCCGTGCGCTTGTCGAGGCTGCCTGCGGCCAGCGGCTCCATGGTGATGCAGCCCTCCACCGGGCAGACATTGACGCACAGATTGCAGCCGACGCATTCCTCCTCGATCACCTCGAAACGGCGCGCACCGTTGACCAGGCTGGTGATCGCCTGGTGCGAGGTGTCCTCGCAGGCGATATGGCAGCGCCCGCACTTGATGCACAGATCCTGGTTGATGCGCGCCTTGGCGATGTAGTTGAGGTTCAGATACTGCCAGTCGGTGACGTTGGGCACGGCCCGCCCGACCACGTCGTCGAGGGTCGCATGGCCCTTATCGTCCATCCAGGTCTTCAGCCCCTCGACCATCTCCTCGACGATCTTGAAGCCGTAGGTCATGGCCGCGGTGCACACCTGCACCGTGCCCGATCCGAGCGCCATGAATTCGGCCGCGTCGCGCCAGGTGGTTATTCCGCCGATGCCGGAGATGGGCAGGCCGGCCGTCTCGGGATCACGCGCGATCTCGGCCACCATGTTCATGGCGATTGGCTTGACCGCCGGGCCGCAATAGCCGCCATGCGTGCCCTTGCCGTCGATCGACGGTTCCGGGGCAAAATTGTCGAGATCGACGGCGGTGATCGAGTTGATCGTATTGATCAGCGACACCGCATCGGTGCCGCCGGCATGGGCCGCGCGCGCCGGCTTGCGAACATCGGTGACGTTGGGCGTCAGCTTGGTGATGACGGGCATGCGCGTATTCTGCTTGCACCAGCGCACCACCATCTCGACATATTCGGGCACCTGGCCGACGGCCGAGCCCATGCCGCGCTCGCTCATGCCGTGCGGGCAGCCGAAATTGAGCTCGATCCCGTCGGCGCCAGTGTCCTCGACCAGCGGCAGGATCGCCTTCCACGCCTCTTCCTCGCACGGCACCATGAGCGAGACCACCACCGCCCGGTCCGGCCATTTGCGCTTGACCTCCTTGATCTCGCGCAGATTGACCCACAGGTCGCGGTCGGTGATCAGTTCGATATTGTTGAAGCCGAGCAGCCGCCGGTCGGCGCCCCAGATCGCGCCATAGCGCGGCCCGTTGACATTGACGACGGGCGGCCCCTCCTCGCCCAGCGTCTTCCACACCACGCCGCCCCAGCCGGCCTTGAAGGCGCGCTCGACATTATAGGCCTTGTCGGTCGGCGGCGCCGAGGCGAGCCAGAACGGGTTGGGCGACTTGATGCCGACGAAATTGCTCCTGATGTCTGCCATGGGTTTGCTCCTCAGCCCATCAATGCCCGGTTGATGCTCTCGGCCGCATCGCGTCCCTGCGCGACCGCCGACACGGTCAGGTCGTCGCCGCCGGCGATGCAGTCGCCGCCGGCCCAGACATTGGGCAACGAAGTGCGCCCCTCCTCGTCGACCTTGATGCGACCGCCCTCCAGCGCGATCAGATTGCCCGAGCCGTTGAGCGGGCCGGCATCGAACGTCTGGCCGATCGCCTTGAACACCTGGTCGGCGGCCAGCCGGATCGTCTCGCCCCTGCCCGTCAGCTTACCGTCTTCGAGCATCGTGTATTCGAGCTCGATGCCGCTCACCTTGCCGCCCTCGGCGATGACGCGCCTGGGCTGCAGCCAATGCCTGATCGTCACGCCGTTGGCGGCGGCCAGATCCTGCTCGAACTCGGAGGCATTCATGTGCTCCTTGCCGCGCCGGTAGCAGATCGTCACCTCCTCGGCGCCGAGCAGCTTCGACTGTACGGCAGCGTCGATCGCCGTCATGCCGCCGCCGATGACGACGACGCGCCGGCCGACCGGTAGCTTTGACAGATCGTCGGCCTGTCTGAGCTCGGAGATGAACGATACGGCGTCCTCAACGCCGTCCGCCTCCTCGCCCTCGGCGCGAAGCGCATTGACGCCGGCCAGTCCCATGCCGAGAAACACCGCATCATAGCGGCCGGTCAGATCGGCCAGCGCGAAATCGCGCCCGAGCGCCTTGCCGTTCTCGGTCGCGATCCCGCCGATGGCGGTGACATAGTCGACCTCGGCCTGGGCGAAATCGTCGAGCGTCTTGTAGGCGGCGATGCCGTATTCGTTGAGGCCGCCGGACTTCGGCTTCGCCTCGAAGACCGTGACATCGTGCCCGTAGCGCGCCAGCCGATGCGCGCAGGCAAGCCCCGCCGGGCCCGCGCCGACGATGGCGACCGTCTTGCCGCTCGGTTTCGCGCGTTCGTAGAACTGTTTGCCGGCGCGCATCGCCGTGTCGGTCGCATAGCGCTGCAGGCGCCCGATCTGCACCGGCTTGCCTTCGGCCACCTCGCGCACGCAAACCTCCTCGCACAGCGTCTCCGTGGGGCAGACGCGGGCGCACATGCCGCCGAGAATGTTCTGGTCGAAGATTGTCTTGGCCGAGCCGGTCGGATTGCCCGTCGCGATCTGCCGGATGAACATCGGAATGTCGATCGAAGTCGGGCAGGCCTGCATGCAGGGCGCGTCGTAGCAGAAATAGCAGCGATCTGCCTCGACGACGGCCTCGTGATGGTCGAGCGGCGGGTGCAGATCGGCGAAATTCTCCGCGATCTCGGCGAGTTGCAGACGTTCGGACGCAATCCCGTCCTTGAATTGTCCTTCTGCCATCCATGTTCCCCAATTCTTATTGGTGTTGGGAAAAGGCTAGCACGTTTTGTTTTTTTATCAATTGGTCAATTTTCCAGAAGCGCAGTCAAACAATTGAAATAACTTGAGTATTCCATTCATCTTTAGTTCTACCCCGAACGGGCTGGACGGTTACAGCACCATCCAATAGACCGGCACACGCAATTCCGGGATCGAAGGCGATGACGCAACTCACCCTGCACAACTACTTCCGCTCATCCACCTCCTACCGCGTGCGCATCGCACTCAATCTCAAGGGGCTGGACTACGACTATGTCGCGCATCATTTGCGCCTCGGAAAGCACCGCGACGCCGCCTATCTCGACGTCAACCCGCAAGGCCTGGTGCCCGCGCTCGTCCTGGACGACGGCACGATGCTGTCGCAGTCGCTGGCAATCTGCGAATATCTCGACGAGGTCGCGCCGCAGCCGCCGCTCCTGCCGGCCGACGCGCTTGGCCGGGCACGCGTGCGCATGATTGCGCAGATGATCGCCTGCGACATCCACCCGGTGAACAATCTGCGCATCCTCAACGCGCTGCGCGCGCGCTACGGTGCCGACGACGCCGAAATCGCCGACTGGTTTCGCCACTGGGTGAAGGAAACCTTCGATCCGCTTGAAAAGATTCTGGCTTCCGACAAGCAGACCGGCACATTCTGCCAAGGCGACCGGCCGACGCTGGCCGACATCTGTCTGGTGGCGCAGGTTGCCAACAACGGGCGCTTCGGCGTCGACATGGCGCCCTACCCGACCATCAACCGCATCCATGAAGCGGCAATGGCCCTGCCGGCCTTCGCCGATGCCGCGCCGGCAAGGCAGCCGGACGCCGAGTAGCGCCGGGCAGCCTGAACTTTGACCGCCTTGCAGATGGAACCGTCAGCGCCGCCGTTGCAGCGTTAACGAACCTCTCAAGAATCCCTTTAACTTTTGCGCTTAATTCCGACACCATGAGTGTGTCGAGTTTCCTGCGTATCGTACCGGTCCTTGGTGTGCTGGCCCTGTCGGCTTGCGCCTCGCAACCGGACAACATCAACAATGTCTGTTCAGTCTTCAACCAGCGCGACGGCTGGTTCAACAACTGGCAGAGCGAGGCAAGCCGTGCGGAGCGCAAGTACGGCGTCCCGGTGCCGGTGCTGATGGCGACTTTGCGCAAGGAGTCCGGCTTCAAGCACAACGCGCGCCCGCCGCGCAAAAAGCTCTTGGGTTTCATTCCCTGGAAGCGCCCTTCAAGCGCCTATGGCTACTCGCAGGCAATCGACGGCACCTGGCTGCAATACAAGCAGGAATCCGGCAATTTTGCCGCGCGCCGCTCGGATTTCGGCGACGCTGTCGATTTCGTTGGCTGGTATCATTCCAAGACGGCGGACAAATACGGCGTCGCGCGCAACGACACCTACAATCTCTACCTGGCCTATTATTTCGGCTGGTCAGGCTATGGCCGCGGCACCTGGAAGAGCAATCCGACCATCCAGCGCTATGCGCGTGACACCGAGAAGATGGCGCACAGCTACGCCGCGCAAATGCAGCGCTGCGGCCGGTAACGCGCGCCAAGCATCCGGCCTACTTCTTCTCTTTCGCCTTGGTGAGCGCCTTGGCCTGCCTGACCCAGTCGTCGCGCTCGATGCGGCCGTGGAACTTCAGGTGCCCGTCCACCCATTCGCGCTCGGCCTTTTTCCACGCCGCGACCTGGGCGAAGGTAAAAATGCCGAGATCGTGCAGCATGGCCTCGATCTTCGGGCCGACGCCGGATATCGCCTTGAGATCGTCGGGCCGTGCCGGCCGCTTCTTCGCCGGCGGCCGGTTCGTGTCGACCGAGGCGCCCTTGCCTTTCATGGCCGACTTCGGCTGGACGTTCGTCGCCGCGGCCGTCTTCTTCGGCGCGGGATGCGCAGCCGGGCGCTGATGATGAGCCTTGCGCCCCTTGAGCAGACCGGCCGGCTCACGCGCTGTCGGCTCGTCCGGAGCGCGCCGCGACCCCGGCCGCGCCGGCGAGGACTTCTTCGTCGCATCGCCGGCGCCGCTCTCGCTCGCCTTCGCTGACACCTTCGCGGCGGCCTCGGCACCGGTCCTCTTGCCCGCGCTCAGATCCTTTTTCGTTTCGCCGAAGCTGATGACGGGTTCCATGTCCGCGAGCGCCGCGTCGTCCAGCCAGCACAGGCTGAAATGCCCGTCGCCGAGCGTCTTGAGAGGCGGCATTTGGGTTTCGCACTTGTCGCCAGGCACCTGCGACTTCCAGCGGCATCGTGTCTGGAACGGACAGCCCGGCGGCGGATTCATTGCCGAAGGGATATCGCCCTCGAGCACGATGTGCTTCTTCTTGACGCTGGTGTCGGCGATCGGAATGGCCGAGAGCAGCGCTTCCGTATAGGGATGATAGGGCGGCGCGAAGATCTGGTCCGTCGTCCCCTGCTCGACGATATGGCCGAGATACATCACCACCACGCGGTCGGCGAGATAGCGCACCACCGACAGGTCGTGGCTGATGAACAGCATCGTCGTCTTGTTCTCGCGCTGGATGTCCATCAGCAGTTCAGTCACCGCCGCCTGGACCGAGACGTCGAGCGCCGAGACGGGCTCGTCGGCCACCACCACCCTGGCATTGCCGGCAAAGGCACGCGCCACGCCGATACGCTGCTTCTGGCCTCCGGAGAGTTGGCGTGGCATGCGTTCGGCGAAGGCGCGCGGCAGTTTCACGAGGTCGAGCAGTTCGAGCATCCGCTGCTTGCGATCGGCAAGCGTGGCGCCGACCTTGAATTTCTCCAGCGTGCGGATGATCTGCGAGCCGACCGAATGGCTCGGATTGAGCGTGTCGAACGGGTTCTGGAAGACCATCTGGATCGAGGAGATCGTGCCGACCTCGCGATCCTCGATCGGCGTCGACTGGATCGGCATGTTGCCGAGCTTCACTACGCCTTCCGTCGCCGTCTCCAGGCCGAGCAACACCTTGGCGAGCGTCGACTTGCCGCAACCCGATTCGCCGACGATCGCCAATGTCTCGGACTCGCGCGCCTCAAACGAGATATCCTCGTTGGCCTTGACCGTGCGCGTCTCACCTCCACCGAAAATCGCGTTGGCGGCCACCTGGTAGTATTTTTTCAGTTTCTCGATCTGCAGCACCGGCGCGCCCGGCCTGATCGGCTCCTTGGCCGTCTTGGCGCCCTCCGGCAGCGCCTCCCAGTCGATTTCGTCGATGCGCACGCAGCGGCTGAAATGATTGCTCTGGCCGCCCACCGGCTCCATGGGAATGTCGGCGGCATCGCACACGCCCGCCTTGAAGTGTTGGCAGCGGGGGCCGAAATTGCACCCGTTGGGCCGCTCGTGCGGCAAGGGCAACTGGCCCGGAATGGCGATCAGCGGCCTGGCGTTCTTGTCGGCGCCGGGCAGCGGGATCGAACGGAAGAGCCCCTGCGTATAAGGGTGACGCATGCGGTCGAACACGTCCTCGATGCGGCCGGTCTCCACCGCCTCGCCCGAATACATCACCGTGATGCGGTCGCAGGTTTCCAGGATGAGACCGAGATTGTGCGACACGAAGATCATCGACGTGCCGAACTCCTTGCCGAGCCCCTTGACCAGTTCCACGATGCCCGCCTCGACCGTGACGTCGAGCGCGGTGGTGGGCTCGTCGAGCAGCAAGAGCGCCGGCTTCGAAAGCAGCGCCATGGCAATCACGATGCGCTGCTGCTGACCGCCGGAAAGCTGATGCGGATAGGAGCGCATGATGCGTTCTGGATCGGGCAAGCGGACCGCGCCGACCATTTCCAGCGCGCGGCTGTAGGCCTCCTCCTTCGACACTTTCTCATGGATCAGCGGCACCTCCATGAGCTGCCGGCCGATCTTCATGGCCGGGTTGAGGCTCGCCATCGGCTCCTGATAGATCATCGCGATCTTGTTGCCGCGGATCTGCCTCAGCTCCTCCTCGCTCATATCGGCCATGTCGCGACCCTGAAACTTGATGCGCCCGCCGACGATCTGGCCGACATTCGACAGGTCGCGCATGATGCCGAGCGCCACCGTCGACTTGCCGCAGCCCGATTCGCCGACGATCCCCATGGCCTCGCCGGGCATGACGGTGCAGGAAAAGTCCATCACCGCGGGTATCTCGCCCTTGCGGGTGAAGAACGAGATCGACAGGTTCTCGATCTCGAGGATGGGCTCACCCGCCTTGGTGCTCCGATTGATGCTGATGGCTTCGTTCATGGCGTCGCTCTCAGTGTTCATGGTGTTGGAAGCACGGCGTTCCGATTTCGGCCGGCAGATCTCATCATTCGCACCCGTCGCGCCCCCCTCTGTCCTGTCGGACATCTCCCCCACAAGGGGGGAGATCAGCCCTCGCAACGGCTTTCGCCAATCGCCAGCGATGAAGAACAGGCACAAGAATCGTTGCCAGCCAATCTCCCCGCTTGTGGGGGAGATGCACGACAGGACAGAGGGGGGCAACGTAGAGCATAAACGCCTCCTGTTTGCCCCTAGTCCTTCAGCGACTGCTCGCGCAGCGCGTCGGCCAGCAGGTTGAGTCCGAGAACGAACGACATCAGCGCGAACACGGGCGGCAGGGCCGGGTGGATGTGGGACCGCAGGAGCCGGCTGGAATCCTTGATCGCCGTGCCCCAGTCGGGACTTTCGGGCGCCAGTCCGAGGCCGAAATAGCCGAGCGTGCCCAACAGGATCGTCGTATAGCCGATCCTCAGACATGCATCGACGATCAGCGGTCCCCGCGCATTGGGCAGAACCTCCCACAGCATGATGTACCAGGGGGTCTCGCCGCGCGTCTGGGCGGCCGCCACATAGTCGCGCGTCTTGATGTCCATCACCAGCCCCCGCACGATGCGGAACACGCCGGGGCTCGATGCGAACACCACCGCGACGAAGATGTTCAGTTCGTTGGGTCGGATCGAGATGAGGCCGAGCGGGTCGGCATTGAAGACCAGGCCGGCATAGACCCAGCCGCCGATGACGAATGTCACCGCCAATTGCAGAAGGAGAAGCTGCGGCCGTCCTTTGAAGCGCGTGTAGAAGAGCGCCCCGAAGAAGATGATCGGAAACAGGAAGAACAGCCCCGCCATGCCGTATGGAATGGGCGTGTCCATGATGCCCGGCGTCACCAGCAGGTAGAAGAGCAGGATCACCGGGAAAGCCAGCACGAGATTGGCCAGGAAGGACAGGAACGAGTCGATCCGTCCGCCGTAATATCCCGCCGGCAGGCCGAGCGTGATGCCGACCATCAGCGCGAAGGCGGTTGCCGTGGGCGCGATGATCAGCACGATGCGGCTGCCATAGACCATGCGCGAAAAGACGTCGCGCGCCAGCTTGTCGCCGCCCAGCAGGAACACGCCGCCGTCGTCGGGCACCATCGCGCCCGGCAGCGCATTCTTCATCACCACGATCTGGTCGAGCGGATCGAATGGCGCGATGCGGGCCGAAAAGATCGCCGTGAAAAGCCAGAACAGGCAGACCAGGACGCCGGTGATCCCGACGCCGGTATCGAAGAGTTGCCCGTAGAGCCCGAGCCGTGCCCGGTAGGCGAAGCTCGGCACCACGATGATGGCCAGGGCCAGCCACACCGGCCAGAAGCGGGCAATGATACCGAGAACGATCTGGAAAGCACCG
This sequence comes from Mesorhizobium xinjiangense, assembly GCF_009749525.1. GTDB lineage: Bacteria > Pseudomonadota > Alphaproteobacteria > Rhizobiales > Rhizobiaceae > Mangrovimarina > Mangrovimarina xinjiangensis. The sequence continues at coordinate 188,698 of NZ_WOAC01000006.1, forward strand.
ACATATTCAAGCTGCATCCGCCGTCCCCCTACTGAACTCTGATGCGCGGGTTGAGATAGGCATAGCCGACGTCGGAGATGAGCTGCGTCGAAAGCACGACGAACACCGATACCAGCGAGCACCCGAGAAGCAGGTCGATATCGTTGTTGCCGGCCGCCTCCACCAGCGTGAAGCCGAAGCCCTGGTAGCGGAACATCACCTCCACGATGACCACGCCCGTCAGCAGCCACGGAAACTGCAGCATGATGACGGTGAACGGCGCGATCAGCGCGTTTCTGAGCGCGTGCTTGATCACCACGCCGGAAAAGCTCAGCCCCTTCAGGCGCGCCGTGCGGATATATTGCTGCGTCATCACCTCGACCATCGAGGCGCGCGTCATGCGGGCGATGTAGCCTGTGCCGTAGATGGCCATGGTCATCACCGGCAGGGTGAAATTGTAGAAATTGACCCCGGCGCGCGTCGCCGAGGCGGCCGAACCGTTGAGCCAGCCAAGCCAGGAGGCGAAGATGACGGTGAAGATGACGCCGGAGACATATTCCGGCGTGGCCGTCGTGGTGATCGAGGCCACCGACAGACTTCGGTCGGTGCGCGAGCCTTCCCGCATCCCCGCCAGGACCCCGATCAAAAGCGAGATCGGCACCATCGTCACCATGACCCAGAACATCAGGGTCCCGGTCGCCCCGAGCGCCGGAAACAGCTTGTCCGCGACCCGCGTCCTGAACTTGGTCGAGCAGCCGAAATCACCCTGCAGGATACCGGAGTAGACGGGTTCCGTCGGATCGTCGCAGAACGAGAATCGCGCCGTCGCCGCGCCGGTTTCGGGGTTGATGATCGGCTGCTTCTTGACGACGCCGATCCACTGGCCGTAGCGCACCAGGAACGGCTGCCTGTAGCCGTTGCGCTCGAGCCAGTTCTCCTGATCGGCGCGCGATGCGCGCATGTCCATCTGGCTCAACGCCAGCTTGGTGAGGTTCGGCTCCAGGTTGACCATGAAGAAAACGACGAGCGTGAGACACAGCATCGTCAGCATCATGCCGCCCAGGCGCCGCAGAACGAATATGAACACCGTTTCCCCTCCCCTCGGTGGGGTGGTTGTCACCGGCCCGGTTCATCGTTTCATGGAAATCGACGCCCCGGCCCAACTCTTTTGCTTCTTGGCAATCGCGAGACGATCGGATGCGCTTGTCCCGCAATCGCGCTGGCCTTTGGCGCGCATTCGCTTCAAACGGAAACGATTGAAGCAAAGACATGCACGCCAGATCACTATGCTGGAACATGTGCCTTTCGCTCAAACGGGACCGTTTGAGCGGACCATGCTCCAGACCGGAAGGGGCCGTCACCGGCCCCTTCCCGACGCCCGTCAGGCGCTTTGGTCGAGCCAGACCTTTTGCAGGTCGATCTCGAACATCGGGTGCATCCCGTGGTTCTTCACCGCGGGCACCGAATGGTTGTAGAGCTTGCGCCAGTAAGGCTGGATGATGATGCCGGAATCCTGGATGACCTGCTCGATATCCTTCATCACCGTCTTGCGCTGCTCGTTGTCGCCGATGGTCAGCGCCTGGTCGATGAGCTTGTCGAGATCCGGATTGGAATAGGCCGTCTCGTTCCAGCTGCCGCCCGTCTTGTAGGCGAGAACGATCACCTGGATGCCGAGCGGCCGCATGTTCCAGTTCGTCGCGGAGAAGGGGTACTTCGTCCAGTCGTTCCAGAAGGTCGATCCCGGCAGAACGGTGCGCTTCACCGAGAACCCGGCGTCGCGCATCTGCGCGGCGACGGCGTCGCAGGTGTTCTTGTGCCAGTTCTCGTCGACCGAGATGATCTCGTGCTCGAAATCCGCCTGACCGGCTTCCTCGATCAGCGCCTGGGCCTTCTCGACGTCGCGGCTGAATTCCCCGATCTCGACCCAGTCGGGCTGAATCGGCGCGACGTGGTAATTGTCGGCCTTGGTGCCCAGATTGTTGATTCCGAGCATGAGGCAGACATTGTTGTCGACCGCGTGCTGGACCGCCTGACGCACCTTCTGGTCGTCATAGGGCTTGTTGGCGACGTTCATGCGAACGGTGAGCGTCGTCGAGGTGCCGACCTCGGCCTTGACCAGGTCCAATGTGTCGAGGATCTCGACATAGTCGGCGGTCGTCTCGTAGTTGGTGTGGATCTCGCCGGCCTCGAAGGCGTTGACCTCGGCGGAGGGGTCGGTGCCGTAGTCGATGAACTCGATCCCGTCGAGATAGGCCTCGCCGCCCCACCACTGGCCGTTCTCGCGGCGCTTGTAGACGACGCGATTGCCGACCTCGTAGGAATCCAGATCGAACGGGCCGGTGCCGATCGGATTGGCGACCCAGTCCGCGCCGGTCTCATCGAAGCTCGGATGGACGATCAGCGCCGGATAGTCCGCCACGCCCGGAATGATCGTGACGTCCGGTGCCTCGAGCTTCAGCTTGACCGTGTAGTCGTCGACCCTCTCGACCGCGCCCTCGCGCAGCTTCTTGGTTTCCGGATCGATCATGGACGACAGGCGCTGCGTCATCGAATTGCCTTCGACCGTCTGATCACACCAGCGGGTGATGTTGTAGATGACGTCATCGGCGTCGAACGCGTCGCCATTGTTCCAGGTCACGCCCTGGCGGACGTGGAAGATGTATTCGGTGGCATCGTCGTTGACTTCCCAGCTTTCCAGGAGTTTGCCCTCGAAGGTGAAGTCGCGCGTGAACTTGATCAGCGGCTCCAGCGACTGGCGCATCGCGTTGGCGATCTCGGACCAGTCGGCCTGGCGCGGGTCCTTGTTGGCCTTCACAAACATCGAAACCTTCAACACGCCGCCCGTCTGGGGCTCGCCGTCCTGTGCCATGGCCTGCATGGGCGCCGACAGACCCAGCATGCCGTAAGCCATCGCTGTCGAAGCGCCGAAGACGCTTGCCATGGCGAGGAACTCGCGCCGATCCATTTCCCCGGATTTTGCGTCCTCGGCAAGCGCCTCAATCTGCGCGGGAACGCGATCGCCGCCACTTTTGTAGAATGTCATTGTATTCTCCCATTAATCGGCTTTTCCGCCTGTTAGCATTTCCGATCCGGGCCAGGTTGTCAAAAGGCCGGACGGAACCTTCCCAAAGGAAATTTGCAGCCTAGATTACACCCTGGATCGTGCATTTGCGACACTCTAGCAGCGCGATCGGTCAATTGCGCTCGGTTTCACTGGCGCCGATGCCGATTTCGTCTGACGCCACGCGCAATGTCTCGTGACAATACTTGTCGGCTTTCTGCATGCAGGCCGGCACCGAAGCGCCCGCGCAGTGCGTGAGCATCGGAGCGCGGCAACACGCCATTTGCGGGCTGGCCCCACCGAATTTCAAGACGGTCTATCAGGCCTTCGGAATGCCGCCGTTCTAGTCACTGGCTGGAGGCGGACCAAAGGGCTACATCGAAAAGCCCGCCAGCCTCTCCTTGAGCCCGCGCAGCGCATCGGCATCCGCATTGGCGAAAGCAAAACGCAGATAGCGCTCCAGCCGCGTGCCGAAATATTCGCCCGGAATGGTCAGCACGCCGCGCTCCCTTGCCAGCTTCTCGGCCACGGCCTGCGAGGACTGACCGGCAAAGGGATGGCGCACGAAGCCGAAATAGGCGCCAACGGCCTCCAGCGCCCAGCCGTCAATGCCGGCCATCGTCTTGCGAAGCGCCTCGGCCCGTCGGCCGATCTCGGCCCGGTTCGCCGCACGCCAATCGGCAAGCGCCGGCAGCCCTCGCGCAATTGCAGCCTGCGGCGCGCGCGGCGCGCAGATCTGCAGATTGTCCATCACCTTGGCGATCTCGGCGATGACCGCCTCGCTCGCCGTCACGGCGCCGACGCGATGGCCCGGAATGCAGAAGGACTTGGAAAAGCTGTAGAGCTGGATCAACGTCTTCTCCCATCCGGCCTCGGCGAGGAGTCCATGCGGCGCGCCGGCGCCCGGCGCGAGGAAGTCGCGATAGGTCTCGTCGAGGATCAGCCACACGCCGCGCGCCGCGCACAGATCGCAGATCTGCTTGATGAGATCGGGCCGATAGACCGCGCCCGTCGGATTGTTGGGGCTGACCAGCGCCAGCGCCTTCACGCCGTCGAGCTTGTCCGCGATCGCCGTGGGCTCGGGCAGGAACCCGTTCTCGCCTGCGCAATCGACATAGCGCGTCTCGATGCCGAGCATGGCGAGCGTGGTCTCGTGGTTGAAATAGCACGGATTGGTCATCAGCACGGCATCGCCCGCCCTTGCCAGCGCCATGACCGCGGCGAAGAAGGCCTGGTTGCAGCCCGCCGTCACATGGATGTTGCCGGCGGCGACCGCGCCGCCGTAGAGGGCCGCAACATGGCCCGCATAGGCTTCACGCAATGCCGGCTCGCCCTCGATCGGCCCGTAGCCGGCATAGGCAACCGAGCCGGCCGCCTCGGCAAGCCAGGCAAGCAGGTCGGGATGCGGCGGATAGCCGGGGACCGCCTGCGAAAGATCCATCAGAGCCCCCCTCGCCCCGTCATAGCCGCGCGCCCAGGCCTGCACGGCGGGCACGGGCGGCGGCGCAAGCCTTGCCACCAGCGGATTGAGGCGGGCGGATGTGGTCGTGCTCATTCTATCTCTGCTTCTTTCTGATGGGCCGTTTGGCGGCAAACTCGACGGGTCGGCGCGGCGGGCGCTGAACGCCCGGACGGCGCAACGTGCGGCGCGCCGCGTTTTGCGGCTCGCCGCGAGAGCGGCTCTCCTCCATCTCGGGAAACAGCCAGTCGACGAAGACGCGCACCACAGGCGCCTCGCGCAGATCGTTGCGGCACACGACGTAGAACGCATCCGCCGCCGGCACCGCCAGGTTGAACGGGGTGACGAGCTGGCCGCGCGCCAGAAGCCCGCTCGCCGTGACCGTGTCGCCAAGCGCCACGCCATGGCCGTGCACGGCCGCCTCGACGGCCAGCCGCGCATCGGAGAAATGGTGCTGCGGGCCGCGCCTGAGATCGAGCGCATCGGCGCTGGCCAGCCAGGTGTTCCATTCGCGCCCATCGTCGGCATGCAGCATGACATGGCTGCCGATATCGCGAAGGGTGCGGATCGGCTTGTTGTTGACCAGCGTCGGGCTGGCGACGGGAAAGAGTTCGAACCGCGCCAGGAGCTTCGTCCAGCAATCCGGCCAATTGCCGTCGCCGTAGAGAACGCAGACATCGACATCCGGCGAACGCGCCATCGCGTGATCGTTGGACGCCTCGAGCCGCAAGCGAATGTCGGGAAACCGTGCCGTGAAGCTGCCAAGCCTCGGAACGAGCCAGAAGGACATCAGCGCCGGTACGCAGGCGACCGACAATGTGCCGGCGCTGGCCGGCCGCGTCATGCGTGCGGTTGCCGCCGCGATCCCCTCGAAAGCCGAGGCGACGGCCGGCAGAAGCTCGGCCCCTTGCGCCGTCAGCCGCAGGCGCTGCCCGACGCGCTCGAACAGCCTGGTGTCGAGTGCGGCTTCCAGCGCCCGGATCTGGTGGCTGACCGCTCCGTGGGTGACGTTCAATTCGTCGGCCGCCTTGGTCAGCGATCCCTGCCGGGCGGTCGCCTCGAAGGCGCGCAGCGGATTGAGTGGAGGCAGTCGTTTCGCCATCGGCCTCAGGCTTCTCGTTGTGAGATAAATTCACATAAATCCGTATAACATTATCAATTGCCTTTTCAATTCGCTTGCCGCAATTTTCATCAGCCGGCGTCGTTGACGCGCAAGAAGGCAGTGACACGTATCACCGCCGCAATGGGATGAGGTTACGACATGGCATGGGACGAAAAGCGGCTTGAGGCGCTGCGCGCCAAATATGGCGAAGGCCATGGCGGCGAACTGTTCGATCCGAAATTCCGCGCGGTCGCGGACAAGATCTTTTCCGCCTCAGGCACCCGCGTCGCGCCCTATGCCGGCATCCCCACCCTGCTCGACGCGCCGCTGCGCCAGGTCGACCCGCAAGCACCTGATCTGAGCGGCCTTGATGTGGCGATGGTCGGTGTTCCGATGGATCTCGGCGTCACCAACCGCACCGGTTCACGCTTCGGCCCGCGTGCCCTGCGCGCCATCGAGCGCATCGGCCCCTATAACCACGTGCTCGAATGCGCGCCGGTCTTCGAGCTCAACGTGGCCGACATCGGCGATGTGCCCTTCAAGAGCCGCTACCGCCTCGAGCAGAGCCACGAGGACATCGAGGCCCATATCGGCAAGATCGTGGATGCCGGCGTCGTGCCGCTTTCGGTCGGCGGCGACCATTCCATCACCCACCCTATCCTCAAGGCGGTCGGGCGCGACCGGCCGGTCGGCATGATCCACATTGACGCGCACTGCGACACCGGCGGCGCCTTCGATCAGACCAAGTTCCACCATGGCGGACCGTTCCGCAACGCCGTGCTCGACGGCGTGCTCGACCCGACCCGCACCATCCAGGTCGGCATTCGCGGCGCGGCCGAATATCTGTGGGAGTTCTCCTACGAGTCCGGCATGACGGTCATCCACGCCGAGAACATGCCGGCATTGGGCATTCCCGCCATCATCGAAAAGGCCAAGGCGGTCGTCGGCGACGGCCCGGTCTATCTGTCCTTCGACATCGACAGCCTCGACCCGGCCTTCGCGCCGGGCACCGGCACGCCGGAGATCGGCGGTCCCTCGACGCGCGAGGTGCTGGAGCTTCTGCGCGGGCTGAAGGGCCTCAACCTGGTCGGCGGCGACGTGGTCGAGGTGGCGCCGCAATATGACGCGACCACCAACACCGCCCAAGCCGGCGCCCAGGTACTGTTTGAAATCCTGAGCCTGATGGTCTTCAGTCCCTCGATCGCTGGCAAGGAGCGCTGAGCAGGCATAAGATCGACAACAAACAAGATGGGAACCTGCCGGAAACCCGGCACACGAAGAGGAGAACAATGATGAAATCACTGCTCCATCGCAATATCGGCCGCCGCGCCGTGCTCGGCACAGGGCTTGCCGGCGCTGCCGCGCTTGCCATGCCGACCGTCCTGCGCGCCCAGGACCGCTCGATCAAGGTCGGCGTCTATGGCGGCTATTTCAAGGATTCCTTCGACGCCAACATCTTCCCCGAATTCACCAAGGCAACCGGCATTGCAGTGGAATCCATCGCCGAGCCGACCGGCGAGGCCTGGCTGGTCCAGCTCTCGCAGGCCGCGCGCGCCGGCCAGGCGCCGGCCGACCTTTCGATGATGTCGCAGACCTCCACCCTCAAGGGCCAGGAGCAGGAGCTGTGGACGCCGCTCGACCCGTCCAAGATCAAGAATTTCGACGGGCTTCTCACCAATTTCGTCAGCACCTATCCCGACGACCGCGTCGCCGGCGTTGGCGCTGTCGCCTGGTACATCACACTGGTCACCAACACCGACGCCTACCCGGAGGCGCCGACGAGCTGGGCCGCGCTGTGGGATCCGGCCAACAAGGACAAGCTCGGCCTGCTGGCGCTCGTTTCCAACTCCTTCCTGCTGGAAGTCACCGCCAGGACGTTCATGGGTGGCACCGACGCGCTCGACACCGAGGAAGGCCAGCTCAAGGCCTTCGAGAAGCTCGCCGAGGTCAAGCCGAATGTCCGGCTTTGGTATCGCGACGAAGCGCAGTTCGAGCAGGCATTGAAGTCGGGCGAGATCCCGATGGGCCAGTATTATCACGACGTCACCGGGCTCGCCGCGGCCGACGGCCATCCCGTTCGCTCGACCTTCCCCGAGGAGGGCGGCATCCTCGATTCGGGAAACTGGGTGCTGTCGAAGGCGTCCGACAAGGTCGAGGAAGCGCATGTCTTCATCGACTACATGAGCCAGCCGGAAATCCAGTCGCTGATGTCGCGCAAGGTGGGCACGGCCCCGACGCTCAAGCGCGACCTGCTGGACCTCACCGACGAGGAATTCGCCGCCGTGTCGTCGGATATCGACCCGATCATCCCGCGCTACGATCTCTATATCTCGAAATCCGACTGGCTGAATCAGAAATGGACCGAGCTCATCGTCGGCTGACACTGTGCACCCTCCCCGCACGGGGAGGGCCATCGAATTTGCCCCCTCCACCATGCTTCGCATGGTCCCCCTCCCCCATAAATGGAGGAGGATCCGCGGCGCCGCCGCCGGCTCCTCCCCTGCGAAGCGGGGGAGGGGGACCGCCGAAGGCGGTGGAGGGGGCATAACGACCCAAAGTGCGATTGCCTTCCCCACAGGGGGAAGGTGAGCCCCAACCACCGGCCGCACCCAGCGAGGACCATATCCATGTCGGGCCTTGTCCTGCAGGACGTCGCAAAGCATTTCGGCAATCTCGTTGCCGTCGACAATGTCAGCCTTACCGTGCCGCACGGCACCTTCGTGTGCATGCTCGGACCGTCGGGCTGCGGCAAGACGACCGTGCTGCGCATGATCGCCGGGCTCGAGGACCCGACGGCGGGTGAAATCCTGCTCGACGACAAGGACATCACGCCCGTGCCGACGCACAAGCGCAATCTCGGCATGGTGTTTCAGTCGCTGGCGCTGTTTCCGCACCTGACCGTTGGCGAGAACATCGCCTACCCGTTGCGCATCCGCCGCGCGCCGCGCGCCGAGCAGCAAAAGCGCGTCGACGAGCTTCTCTCGCTCATCCATCTGGACGGCTATGCCGACCGGCCGGTGTCGAAGCTTTCCGGCGGCCAGCGCCAGCGCGTCGCGATCGCCCGCGCGCTGGCCCTGTCGCCAAAGCTCTTCCTGCTCGACGAGCCGCTGTCGGCGCTCGACGCCAAGCTGCGCGAGGCCATGCAGGTCGAACTCAGGCAATTGCAGCAAAAGCTCGGCATCACCACCATCGTCGTCACGCACGACCAGCGCGAGGCGATGACCATGGCCGACCTGGTGGTCGTCATGGGCGAAGGACGCATCCGCCAGGCGGCGCCGCCGATCGAGATCTACCGCAAGCCGGCCGACGCCTTCGTCGCCGACTTCATCGGCTCGACCAACCTGCTCGACGTGGAAACCGACGGGAGCGGCCGGGCAGTCGTGCTCGGCAGTGCCGTGCCCGGCCTGAAACTTCCCGACGACCAGCACAAGGCGATGATCTCCGTGCGCCCCGAGGACGTGCATCTGAAGGCACCGGGAAGCGACGGCATTGCCGGCAAGGTCAATTTCGTGCGCGATCTCGGCGGCACCATCGAGACCTTCGTCGAGGCCGGCGGCAAGATCGTCGTTGCCGTCACGACCCCACGCGAGCGCACAAAATTCGCCGCCGGCGAGGCGGTCAGCGTGGTCCTTCCCGCAGAAGCTTGCGTGGTGGTGAAGCAATGAAACGCGAACCGCCACGCTCGCTTGCCGATTACGCGCCGCTCGCCTTTCCGGCGGTCATGCTGGTGGTCTTCTTCGTGGTGCCCTTTTCCACGATGATCGCGGTTTCCTTCTTCCGCCGCCAGCAGGGCGGCTTCTATACGCCCGATTTCGTCGTCGACAATTATGCCCGCTTCCTGACCACCTTCTTCGGCGGCGTGCTCGGCTTCTCGCTCATGCTGGCGATCATGGTGGCGCTCGTCTGCGTGGCCATCGCCTTTCCCTTCACCTTCCTCCTGGCGCAGACCAAGCGCCGCGTGCAGATCGTCTGGCTCGTCGTCATGCTGTCGGTCCTGTCATTGTCCGAAGTCATCATCGGCTTTGCCTGGTCGACGCTGTTCTCGCGCACCGCCGGCATCACCAATCTTTTCGTCTGGCTCGGCCTGATGAGCGAGCCGCAGGCGCTGGTGCCCGGCTTCGGCGCCGTGCTGACAGGCATGGTCTACCAGGCCCTGCCCTATACGGTGCTGGTGCTCTACCCGGCCATCGTGCGCCTCGACCCGACATTGACGGAAGCCGCGCGCACGCTCGGTGCCTCGCCCCTCCTCGCCTTTTTCAACGTCATCGTGCCGACGCTCAGAAACACCATCGTCGCCACGCTGATCATGGTCTTCGTCTTCGCGCTCGGCTCCTATCTGTTGCCGCAGATCCTCGGCCGGCCGCAGCACTGGACGTTGTCGGTGCTCATCACCGACCAGGCGATCTATCAGTCCAACATGCCCTTTGCCGCCGCCATGGCCGTCTTCCTGGTGCTGATCTCTTTGTCGCTGGTCGCGCTCACCCTGTTCGTCGGACGCAGGGAGACTGCCTGATGAAGCGTATCCTGTCGCGGCTCTACCTCGCCCTTGTCGGGCTGCTCCTGGCCCTGCCGCTGGTCGTCGTGGCCGGCGTCTCGGTCAACGAAAAGCAGAGCCTGACCTTTCCGCCCGAAGGCTTTTCGCTCGCCTGGTACACCCAGATCTTTGCCGACAGCGGCTGGCGTTCGGCGCTCGTCAATTCGGTTGTCCTCGCGGCGAGCGCGGCCGCCCTTGCCGTCGCGATCGCCTTTCCGCTGGCCTGGTTTCTATGGCGGCGCATCGCCCCCTGGGCAAACATCTTCCAGGTTCTGGGCCTCGCGCCCTTCATCCTGCCGCCCGTCATCACCGCGCTCGGCATGCTGACCTTCTGGGCGACGCTCGGCTTCTATGGCCAGCCGTGGACGGCGGCGATCAGCCACGCCATCTTCTTCGTCACGCTGCCGCTGGTCACCCTGTCGCTGGGCTTTTCCTCGATCGACCGCCCGCTGGTCGAAGCCGCCTCCACCATGGGCGCGGATGAACGCACCGTGCTCAGGACGGTGGTCCTGCCGCTCATCCTGCCCTATGTCATTTCGGGCTACGCCTTCGCCTTCGTCCTGTCGCTCAACGAATACATCGTCGCCTACATGACCGTCGGCTTCACCATGGAAACCCTGCCGATCAAGATCTTCAACGCGCTGCGATACGGCTATACGCCGACCATGGCTTCCGTCTCGATCTTCTTCGTCGCCATCGCCGCAATCGTCTTCGGCCTGATCGCGCACTTCGGCGACCTGCCGCGCCTCCTGGGCGCCATGGACTCGACGGACAAATGACCCGCATCGCGCTTGTCCAGATGCAGGCGAAGGCCGGCGACGTTTCGGCCAATCTCGCCCGCATCGCAGGCGCGGCGCGCCAGACGGCCGAGGCGGGTGCAAGCCTGCTCGTCGCGCCGGAACTGGCGCTGACGGGCTACGGCGCGGGCGATGCGATTGCCAGGCTCGCCGAACCGACCGACGGCGCCATGATCGGCGCCCTCGAGGCGATCGCCGCGCAACACGACATTGCAATATTAGCCGGCTTTCCGGAGCGTGCCGGAGCGACCGTCTACAACAGTGCGGCCTTCGTCGGTACGGTGGGCCATGCCACCGTCTACCGCAAGTCGCATCTCTACGGAGACTATGAGCGCGCCCTGTTCGCGCCCGCGCGCCCGTCCGGCGTGATCGTCGAGCATGCGGGCCTGAAGTTCGGCCTGCTCATCTGCTACGATGTCGAGTTTCCCGAAAACGTTCGCCGGCTCGCAAAGGCCGGCGCGCAGGCGGTGCTCGTGCCGACCGCGCTTCCTGCGGGCGATCACGCCGCCTTTATCGCCCGGCAGATGATCGCGGTGCGCGCCTTCGAAAACCAGATCTTCCTCGCCTACGCAAATCATTGCGGCGCCGACGCGCTTTTTACCTATGCCGGGCTGTCGCAGATCGCCGCCCCCGACGGCACCATGCTCGCCGGCGCCGATGCGGTGGAGGACACCCTTCTGATCGCGACGATCGACCCGTCCGCCTTCGCCGGCTCCGCCGCCCAGAACACCTATCTGCGCGATATGCGCGACGAATTGTGACGCCCGCCGGGCGCTTTCGCCGCGCTCCTAAAACATGTCCCGCTCAATCGGAATGGTTTGAGCGAAAGGTACATGCTCCAGCATACTGATCTGGCGCGGGTGCGCCGCACGACAATTCGCTTGACGGCCACATTTTTCGCGCGTAGCGATCCTTCGATTGTCAGTGCATACAGCTATGTACGAACTTCTTCTCGATTATACCGGCTTCGAGCCCCCGCGCAGGTCCTTGCAGCGATGACCTGAGGGACGCCGCGCGTCCTTGTGGAAGGCTACGCCCAACACATTGTTTTTTTACAAATTTTCCCGGTGAAAAGATGAGCCGGACAAATGCCCCGCGCCCCGGCGACCAGGCCCCGCCGGCGGATCGCAGCACGGCAGCGGGCCTGAAGGTCATGCACTCTGCACGGTCACGTCGATGGACAAAGGCTTCCTCATTCCTGCCTCCCTGGCAGGCGCCACGGCTCGTGCGGCGCCGCCTTACGGTTACCATTTGTTCACAATCGTAAACGACTGGATTCGTAAGTTTACAGCCGATTGCCGGAACGACGCCCCATTCACGACGTTCTGCCCTGCAACATCCACAATCGCCTCACAGGTTCGCTCGGGCGCAAAGGATTGCCTGCGGCGGGCGTTCGCCACCTCGACTGTGCCAAACCTGCACGAATTGCTGGAAACCGAATTGCTGGAACTTGAATGAACCGACGTAAATTTTTGATGAGTTCGACAATGGGCGCGATTCTGGCCGCCCGTGGCATGCAGCCGGCCGCGGCGGCCGACGGCGATGGCGCCGCGTCTTCGCGCGCCGGCGAGACGCCTGCCCCTTTTTCCTTCGACCATCTATCGCGGCAAATGCAGCAGAAGGCCGGTGAAGCCTTCGAGGACGATAAGGCCGACCTGCCCGCAGCCATCGCCGAACTGTCCTACGACGAGCATCGCGCCATCCGCTATCGGCCGGATCACGCGGTCTGGAAAGGCCAGGCGCCGTTCGAACTGCAGGCCTTTCACCTGGGATGGCTCTATACGCAGCCCGTCAGCCTGTTTGCGGTCGAGAACGGCCGGGTCAGGCCGCTTTCGTTTTCCGGCGCCGATTTCGAATATCGCAAGCCGCTCGACGCCGCGCAATTCGTGGATCTGGAAATGCCCGGCGTGGCGGGTTTCCGCCTCCACTATCCGCTCAACCGGCCCGACATCATGGACGAGTTGGCCGTCTTCCTCGGCGCCAGCTATTTCCGCGCGCTCGGACGCGGCAGCGTCTATGGCCTTTCCGCGCGCGGGCTTGCCGTCAACACCGCCACCCAGGCCGGCGAGGAGTTTCCCCGCTTCGACGCCTTCTACATCGAAAAGCCGAAGTCCGGCGACACCACGGTCACTCTCTATGCCACGCTCGACAGCCTCAGCGTGACCGGCGCCTATGCCTTCACCATCACGCCCGGCGACAACACGGTCGTGGACGTGACGGCGCGGCTGTTCCTGCGCCGGGACATCGAGCGGCTGGGCGTGGCGCCGATGACCTCGATGTTCCTGTTCGCCGAGAACAACCGGCACGCCTTCGACGATTATCGCAACCAGGTCCACGACAGCGACGGGCTGAAGATCGTGCGCCGCAATGGCGAGGAGATCTGGCGCAGCCTCAACAATCCGGGCCGGCTGGCCAATTCCTATCTCGTCGAGGAAAACCCGCGCGCCTTCGGCCTGTTCCAGCGCGACCGCAATTTCGCATCCTTTCAGGACGCCGGCGCATCCTACGAACGCCGCCCGTCGCTGTTGATCGAGCCGCTCAACGATTGGGGCAAGGGAACCGTGGCCCTGGTCGAAATTCCGACCGATCTCGAGGTCAACGACAATATCGTCGCCTTCTGGACGCCCGACGAGGAGACCACGGCCGGCAAGGCGTTCGAATTCCGCTACCGCATGACCTGGGGAATGCTGGAGAACGAGGGCGGCGGGCTGGCGCGCGTCCAGGCGCTGCGCGGCGGTCATGGCGGCACGTCGGGAAGCGAAAACACGGCGGGGCTGAAGAAGTTCGTCGTCGATTTCGCCGGCGGCGCGCTCGAAAACCTGACGGCCGACGACGCCGTCAAGGCGGTGATCAAGCTGACCAATGCCGACATGGTCCACGAATCCTTGTCGCGCGTGAAGGCCAACGGGGTCTGGCGGCTGGTGATCGACGTGAAGCCGCAAAGCAAGGCGCCCGTCGAATTCAGCGCCCATCTCACGCATGCCGAGCGGACCATTTCCGAGATCTGGCTGTATCAGTGGAGAGTTGACGATGAACGTGCATCCTGAACGGGCGGCGTCGAACCGCTCCCTTGTCGAAACGGGCGCCCTGCCCTTCGCGCCGATGGCGATGCCGCAACAGCGGCTGCAACGCCGGCGCGACTGGCGGCTGCTGCGCCTCCTCTTCATGCCCTGGCTGGTCTGGAAATAGGTCGATCGCGTGGCTCGGACTGAGATTAGGCGACGGAGAAGGCGATGACAGGTCTGCAGCGATTTTTCGCTTTCCTGTTCTCCATCGTGGTGGCGGGTTCCGCCGCGGCGCTGGCCGCCAATGTGCTGTTCGCCGACGGCGTTCAGTGGATCGACCACGTGCGCATCGCCTTGCTCGGCATCAGCGTCGCCTGGCTTTCCTGGGGGGCCTCGCTGGCCCTCAACGGACTGCTTGCCCCCGCGTTGCGGCCGGCAACCAGCGGCAATGTCGGGGAATCGACCCGCACTGCCGTTCTGGTGCCGGTCTACAACGAGGATCCGGCCAAGACCTTTTCGCACGTGGCCGCGATGGTGCGCAGCCTCGCGGACCAGGGCGCGGCCGACCGGTTCGATTTCGCCATCCTGTCCGACACGAACAAGGAAGAATTCTTCGCAACCGAAGAGCACTGGTTCTCGCGCTTGCGGCGTGAGCACGGCCATCTGTCGCGCATCTTCTACCGCCGGCGCGCCGTCAACACCGGCAAGAAGGCCGGCAACATCACCGACTTCATCAAGAGTTCGGGCGCCTTGTACGACTATCTCGTCATTCTCGACGCCGACAGCCTGATGGAAGGTGCGACCCTGGTCGAAATGGTCCGCCGCATGGAGGCCGAGCCGCGCCTCGGCCTTTTGCAGACCCTGCCGAAGATCGTCCATGCCCGGTCCTGGTTCGGACGTGCCATCCAGTTCGCGGCCTCCTATTACTCACCGGTCTTCGCCCGCGGTGTCGCCGCCACCCAGGGCGCAAACGGCCCCTTCTGGGGCCATAACGCGATCGTGCGCACGCGCGCATTCGCCCAGAGCTGCGGCCTGCCCGAGCTCACCGGCCGGCCGCCCTTCGGCGGCCATATCCTCAGCCACGACTATGTCGAAGCGGCGCTGTTGAGCCGCAATGGCTGGATCGTGCGCCTCGATACCGATCTCGAAGGGTCCTTCGAGGAGGGGCCGGAAAACGTCATCGACTACGCCAAGCGCGACCGCCGCTGGTGCCAGGGCAACCTGCAGCATTCGCGGCTGCTCTTCGCCCCCGGCCTGAGGCCCTGGAGCCGATTCACCTTCCTGCAGGGCATCATGGCCTATCTCGCCTCGCCGATCTGGGCCCTTTTCCTGATCGCCAGCATTGCCGCCCCGGTCATCATCGGCGAGCCGAACTACTTTCCCGAGCCGCACCGGCCGCCGGTCTTCCCGCGCGTCGAGCAGTTCCAGGCGCTGATCCTTCTGGCCGGCGTCGCCGGCATCCTCGTCGCGCCAAAATTGCTCATCGTCCTGCAGGGTGCCTTCACCGGCCGCAACGAGGGCTTCGGCGGCACGCTGCGCGCGCTCGCAACCACGGTGCTCGAGATCGTCTGGACGAGCGTGCTCGCCCCCATCATGCTGATGTACCAGAGCCGCTCGGTGCTGCAGGTCCTGTGCGGCGCCGACGGCGGCTGGCCGGCCGCCAACCGCGAGGCCGATACGGTCGGCCTGAAAGAGGCCTGGGATGCCTCCTGGTGGATCTCGGTCGGCGGAATTGCCATCTTCGCCGCGACGCTGGCCTTTGCCCCGGAAATTCTCTACTGGCTGCTGCCGGTCGTCATCCCGATGACCCTGGCGCCGCTATTGGTTCATCTGACCTCCTGGCGGCTCACCGGGCGCGGCGGCAGAACCGTGCTGTTCTCCTGCCCGCAAGATTATCGCGCCTCGCCGGTGATCCAGGCCCAGGAAACCATCCTCGCCCGCTGGCGCCGGCAGGCCGCTCACCAACCGCCGGCCGACCTGCCTGGTGACTTTGCAGCGTTTGCTCCCGCGCCGACGCCGCGCTGAGTGGAGAAATGCATGCACCGATCTTCCGGCTCCGGCCGCGACCATCGCATCGACGTCCTGCGCGGCATCTGCCTCGCCATGATCTTCATCAATCATGTGCCGGGCAATCATTTCGAGGCCTGGACCTCGCGCAATTTCGGCTTCTCCGACGCGGCCGAGGCATTCGTTCTGATATCCGGCATATCCGTCGGCCTGGCCTATTCGGGCGGCTTCCGGTCGGGCAAACTGCGCGACGGCGTCGTCAAGGTGTGGCGCCGGGCGCGCACGCTCTATGGCGTCCACATCGCGATCACGCTTCTTGCCGGTGCGCTGTTCGCCGCCAGCCTCACCGTCCTCGACGTTGAGAAGCTCGCCACGGGCCTCAATGTCGATCCACTGCTGCAAGAGCCGCTGGCGGCCCTGGCCGCCGTAGCCGGCCTCGTCCACCAGCTCGGCTATTTCGACATATTGCCGCTCTATATCGCGCTGCTGCTGGCTGCCCCGCTCTACATCGTGATCGGCATGCACAGACCCTGGACAATGCTTGCCGGCGCGGCCGCACTGTGGCTGGCGGCGGGTCTGTTCCGCCTCAATCTGCCGCTGCTTTATGCCGACCATGGCTGGCAGTTCAATCCGTTCGCCTGGCAGCTTCTCTTTGCCTTCGGGCTGGCCGGCGGCATCGCCGCCAGGCAAGGGCGCAAGTTTGTCGCCTACCGGCCATGGCTTTTCGCCCTGGCCTCGGCCTGGCTGGCCTTCTGCTTCTTCTGGGCGGCCACGCGCCAGGGTCCCTTGCCGGGCGCCGATATGCTGCCGGGATTCCTCTACGGTTACGACAAGCCTTATCTCGCCCTGCCGCGCCTGTTGCATGTCCTGGCCCTGGCCTATGTGCTGACCAATATCGGCGCCGTTGGCCGGCTCCTCGCCATGAAAGCATTCAGGCCCGCCGATCTGATGGGGCGGCAAAGCCTGGCCGTTTTCGCCGCCGGCTCGCTCCTCGCGGTCTTCGTGCAGATCGTGCGCTTCGGAGAGCCGGCAAACCTGGTCGGCGATGCGCTTCTCATTTCCGGCGGCCTGCTCATGCAATACTCGCTCGCCCGCTTCATGGCCGAGCGCAAGGCCGGCGCGCAACGGACGCGCGACCATGCCCGCGCGGGCCGGAACGTCACACCGGCAGAGGCACCGGCCGCCTAGAGCAAACGGAATCGTTTGAGTGAAAGGTACATGCTCCAACAGATTTATCTGGCGCGCATATCTTTGCTTCAAACGTTTCCGTTTGAAACGAACGCGCGCTGACACGATGCGAGGCGCTTGCGCCGGCGCCCGCTTCGGGCCATCCTTGCTTGAGCAAGTAGATGGGTCAGGGTGCCGATAAACATCGTGATCCGGAGAGGTCGCATGAAGCAACGCATCGGCTTGGTCGGTCTCGGCATGGCCGTCACACCGCACGCCAAGGGTCTGCTCGATCTCGCCGACAAGGTCGAGGTAGCCTACGCCTTCAGCCCGAACGAGGAGCGGCGCAGCGCCTTCCGCGAGCGTTTCGGCTTTCCGCTCGCAACCAGTCTGGACGCCATTCTGGGCGACCCTTCGGTCGACGCCATGCTGGTCATGACGCCGGCCAACACGCATCTCGACATCGTGCGCAAATGCGCCGAGGCGCGCAAGCATGTGCTTCTGGAAAAGCCGCTTGATATCTCGACCGAAAAGGCGGTCGAACTCGTCGAGACCTGCCGCGCCGCCGGCGTCGCGCTGGGCGTCGTGCTGCAGCACCGCTTCCGGCCGGCGGCCAAGAAGCTTGCCGAAATCCTCGCCAGCGGCGAACTGGGCGCGATCGTCGGCTGCTCGACCGTCATTCGCCTGTGGCGGCCGCAGAGCTATTATGACGAGCCCGGCCGCGGCACCTTCGCCCGCGACGGCGGCGGTGTTCTCATCTCGCAGGGCATCCACACCCTCGACCTCATGCTCTCCCTTGCCGGGCCGGTCGATGAAGTCACCGGCTATGCGACGACCACCCCGGTCCACCGCATGGAGACGGAGGACATGGTCTGCGCGGCGGTGCGCTTCGCAAACGGCGCCGTGGGCACGATCGACGCGACGACGGCCGCCTATCCGGGCTTTCCAGAACGCATCGAGCTTGCCTGCGAAAAAGGGGCGGCCTCGCTCGCCGGCACGTCATTGCTCGTGCAGTTCCAGGACGGCAGGAAGATCGAGATCGAGCCCGACCGGAGTGCGGGCGGCACCGGGGCCGATCCGATGGATTTCCCGCATGACTATCACCGCGCCGTCATGGCCGATTTCATCGATGCGATCGGCTCGGACCGAGAACCGGCAATCACCGGCGAGGAGGCGCTGAAGGTTCACCGCCTGATCGACGCGCTGATCGAGACCGGATCCACTGGCCTGCCGGTCGAGGTCGACGGCGTGGATTAGAGCAATTCCAGGAGAAGTGGAAACCGGTTCTCCATCCGGAATTGCCTCAAGTCAAAGCTTCGATCGGTTCATCGATTCCATGAAGCAAACGCGCGCTAGGCGAACACCACGGTGCGGTTGCCGTTGAGCATCACGCGGTGCTCGAGATGCATCTTGACGGCGCGCGCCAGCACCCGGCTTTCGATGTCGCGGCCGGCGGCGACGAAATCTTCCGCGCTCATCGCATGCGTCACCCGCTCGACGTCCTGCTCGATGATCGGCCCTTCGTCGAGGTCGGGCGTGACATAGTGCGCCGTGGCGCCGATCAGCTTCACGCCCCGCTCATGCGCCTGGTGATAGGGCTTGGCGCCCTTGAAGCTCGGCAGGAAGGAATGGTGGATGTTGATCACGCGGCCGAATAGGCGCTTCGAAAGATCGTCCGACAGGACCTGCATGTAGCGCGCCAGAACGACCAGATCGGCACGCGAGGTGTTGACGAGGTCCAGGAGCTTTGCCTCCTGCTCCGCCTTGTTGTCCTTCTTCACCGGCCAGCAATGAAAGTCCAGTCCCTCGTTCTCGGCAATGCGGCGATGGTCCTCGTGGTTGGACACGACGGCCACCACATCCGCGTTCAGCCAGCCGGCCTTGACCTGGTAGAGCAGGTGCAGCATGGCATGGTCGAATTTCGACACCATGATGATGATCTTCGGCCGGCGCGCCAGATCGGCCAGCGCCGTCTTCATGCCGAAGCGCTCGACCGGCGATTTCAGCGCCCGCTCGACGTCCTCGCGCGTGGTCGCCTCGCTGGCGGCAAAGGCGATGCGCATGAAGAAGCGCCCGCTCGCGCGGTCCCAGAACTGGTTGCTTTCGGCGATGTTGGCGCCGATGGCCGCAAGTTCGGTCGTGACCGCCGCGACGATTCCCGGCCTGTCGGTGCAGGTCAGATTGAGCACATAGTCCTTGTCCGGCATCGGCGGCTCCCCTCATCGCGCTTCGCCAGCCAATAGTCGCCGGCGCGTCTCATGTCCACGATCTTGGTGCCGCAGGTCTCGCGCCGGCAAGCGCCCATGCGCGACATCGCCGCGCGCCGGATGCGGCACAGCGGAAAAAGGCGGTCGCATGTTGCCGCCGCCCTTGCATGAAAGACCCGTGTCAGAACTTGTAGGAAATGCCGACGGACACCGTGTTGAAATCGAGATCGACATTGGAGAGATCGCCGAAATCCTCGTTCGAGAAGTCGTAGTAGCGATACTCCACGCGCCCGACCCAGTTGTTGGTGATGGCATAGTCGACGCCCGCGCCGACGGTCCATCCGGTGAGGTCCCTGCTCGTGTCGAGACTGGCCCCGTTGACCACACCATTGGCCGAGGCATCGGCAAAGGCGACACCGCCGGTGCCGTACACCATCACGCGGTCCCAGGCATAACCCAGCCGCCCGCGCAGGGAGGCCAGATAGTCCGTGCCGACCTCGACGTCGCCGACCGAAGAGGAGAACCGCTCGTCGTTCGAGATTGCGCTGGCATCGCCCTCCACGCCGAACACGACCGGACCGGCCTGCCAGTTGTACCCGGCAAAGCCGCCAAACATGCCACCGCCGAAATCGCCGCCGAATGTCTCGGCGCCGCTTTCGAGTTGCGCGTCGGCCCAGGAATAGCCGCCCTGCAACCCGATATAGCCGCCCGTCCAGGTGAAGATCGGCACCTCGATGCCGGGCGTCGGCGGCGGGGCCTCGCTGGGCGCCACGTCGGCCGCATTCGCCGCGGTGACCGAGAGCACGGCCAAAGCCGACAGGACGAGACGCATTGAAGGACGCACGACCATCGAATTCCCTGCTACGCCAAAAAACCCAGGTTAATTCTTTCTTACCATACCGCGACCCGACATGCGGGACTGTATCATTTAGGTGACAACGCGCACGAAACAACCCGTCGCCGTGTGTGCAACTGCCCTCGACGCGCCGATTTCCTGCCGTGCGAGCCGCTTGGCTGCGTTCTTTTTCATTGCGTGCGAATTTTATGTAGCATGGCCTCGGTCCGTTCGAAGGCGGCATTTTCTCCCGGCCCGGCGACCCGTGTGGGGCGAACGCGCCATTGTTGGCGCCCGCGCTTGCGAGGTCAATGTGCGAACAATGCCGCCGATGCCCCGGATGCAACCCGAGGAGGCCCGCACGCCATGACCATACGCAATCTGGAATACGCCGCCCATCCGCATTCGCTTGCCGTGATCGGCGCCTCCGACCGGGAAGGCTCGGTCGGCCGCATCGTCATGAGCAACATCGTCCAGGGCGGTTTCGAGGGCGACATCTGGCCGGTCAATCCCAAGCACAGGACTGTCGGCGGCAGGCGGTGCTTTCGCCGGGTGGACGACATTCCGGGAATTCCCGACCTCGCGATCATCGTCACGCCGCCCGAAACGGTGCCGGACCTGATTGGGCAGCTCGGCGAGAAAGGCACGCGTGCCGCCGTCGTGATCACCGCCGGCATCCGGGCCGAAAACGGCCTACGGCAAAAGATGCTGGACGCGGCGCGGCCCTATCTCTTCCGCATCATCGGTCCGAACACGGTCGGCCTGATCGCGCCCTATGCCAAGCTCAATGCGAGCTTCGCCCATCAGGGCGCCAAGCCGGGTGGACTGGCGCTGCTTTCGCAATCGGGCGCCATCGCCACATCGCTGATCGACTGGGCGGCCGACGAGGATGTCGGCTTTTCCCATATCGTGTCGATGGGCGACATGGCCGATGTCGATGTCGGGGACTATCTCGACATGCTGGCCGGGGACGCCTCGACGCGCGCCGTGCTGCTCTATCTCGAGACGATCCCCGATCCGCGCAAGTTCATGTCGGCCGCGCGCGCCGCGGCGCGCATCAAGCCGGTGATCGCCATCAAGGCCGGCCGGCACGAGGAGGCGGCCAAGGCGGCCGCGACCCATACCGGTGCCCTCTCCGGCGCCGACCGGGTGGTCGAAGCGGCGCTGCACCGCGCCGGTATCTTGCGGGTGAACAATCTCGGCGAACTGTTCGACGCGGCCGAAGTGCTCGCCCGCTTCCGCCCGCTTCAGCGCACCCACGTCGGCATCGTCACCAATGGCGGCGGCGCCGGCGTTCTCGCCGTCGACCGCATCGTTGACTGCAACGGCAAGCTGGCCCGGCTTGCCGACGAGACCATCGCCGGGCTCGACAAGAGCCTGCCCGCGGGCTGGTCGCGGGCCAATCCGGTCGACATCATCGGCGATGCGCCGCCCGAACGCTACGAAGCCGCCATCCGCGCTGTCGCCGCCGACCCGGACGCCGACGCGCTGATGGTGTTCAACTGCCCGACTGGCCTCGCCTCGGCATCCGATGCGGCCGGCGCCGTGGCAGGACTTGCCAGGAACGGGCTGGTCGAAGGCAAGCCGCTGGTGACCTGCTGGCTTGGCCAGCACACGGCGCGCGAAGGCCGCCAGATCCTGCAAAAGGCCGGCATCGCCAGCTTCTCCACGCCGGACGCGGCGGCAACGGCGCTGTCCTATCTCGGCGACTGGTCGCGGGCGCAAAAGGCCCTGATGCGGGTTCCTTCCAGTCTCGGCGAAGAGGTGGGCGGCGATCGCGACGCGGTGCTCGACATTTTCCGCCACGCGGCCGGCGAAGGTCGGGCCATGCTCACCGAGCCGGAAGCCAAGGCGGCGATCGCAGCCTACGGCATCGCGACGCCCGAAACCCTTGTCGCCGGATCGAGCACGGAGGTTGCGGCAGCGGCTGAACGCCTGCTGTCGGACTGGCCGAAAGTGGTCGTCAAGCTCCTGTCGAAGACGCTCAGCCACAAATCCGACGTCGGCGGCGTGGTGCTGGGCATCGCCTCGGCCGCGGCGGCGAAAAAAGCGGTGGAGGGTATCGAGAGCCGGCTCGCCGCCATGGGCCGCGAAAACGAGATCGAGGGCTTTGTCGTCCAGCCGATGGTCGAGCGCAAGCACGCTCATGAACTCATCCTCGGGGTCAGCCAGGACCCGATATTCGGGCCTGTTGTGCTGTTCGGCGCCGGCGGAACGGCCGTCGAGGTCATCGACGACACCGCCGTCGCCCTGCCGCCGCTCGACACCGTGCTCGCCGGCGACCTGATTGAGCGGACCCGCATCGCCAGGCTGCTCGCCGGCTATCGCGACCGCAAGCCGGCCGATCGCGAGGCGATCATCGCCGCCCTTCACGGCCTGTCGCAGATGATCGTCGATTTTCCCTGTATCGTCGGTCTGGACATCAATCCGCTGCTGGCCGACGCCGACGGCGTCGTGGCACTCGACGCGCGCATCGAGATCGACCCCTCCGCCGTCGAGCAGACCGGGCCCAACCCGCTGCTGGCCGTGCGGCCCTATCCCTCCGGCTGGGAGGACGACATCGAGCTTGACGGGACGGTCTATCACATCCGTCCCATCAGGCCGGCCGATGTCGCCCTGTTTCCCGACTTCTTCGCCAGGACCTCGTCGGACGACATCCGCCTGCGCTTCTTCGCGCCGCGCAAGCATTTCCCGCACGAGATGCTCGTGCGGCTGAGCCAGCTCGACTATGAGCGCGAGATCGCCTTCGTCGCCCTCGACACGAGCGACGACGGCGCGCTTGCCGCCATCGGGCGGCTTGCATCCGATCCCGACAAGGCGTCGGCGGAATTCGCGCTGCTGGTGCGCAGCGATCAGCAGGGGCGCGGCCTGGGCTGGACGCTGCTCACCAAGCTCATCGCCTATGGCCGCGCGGAAGGCATCGCCCGCATCGAAGGCAACGTGCTCGCCGACAATTCCAGGATGCTGGCCATGTCACGCGATTTCGGCTTCGTCATCACCCCTCACCCGTCGGAGGGAAACCTCAAGCTGGCGACGCTCGAACTGAGACCGTAGCGCCCGCCGGCGGCGCGCCCCGTCAGCCATTCGGGCTTCACGTCGGGCAGCGGCTCGGCGCTCGTGATGCGGCGCCAGTGCATCGTGCCGACATCGCGTTCGAGCTGCCGCTCCAGCACGTCGACCGTCGCATCCGACGGACCGCCGACCCGCTCCACGATGCGCCGGCGCAAGGTTTCGCGATCCGCCTCGATCCACAGGCCGGTGAAAGCCGCCCCGGCATCGCGGGCCGCCTGCTCGATCGTGTCGCGGCGCTGCGGCCGATCGAACACCGCATCGGCGACCACCGAGCCGCCCGAGTGCAGCATCTTGCGCGCCTTCGAGGCCATTGCCGCATAAACGTCGTCCGACACGGCCGGCTCATAGGCCGACGGCGCAAGCCGCGTCTCGGCCGAAACGCCGAACATCGCCTTGCGGATGCGGTCGCTTTCGAAAATGCGCGCACCCGGCGCGCCGCCGACCTTCGCCGCCAGCGCCTCGGCCATGGTCGTCTTTCCCGAACCGCTCAGGCCGCCGATGGCGACCAGCACCGGCGGCTCGACATCGAGCAGGCGGCCGGCAAGCTCGAAATAGGAACGGGCCGTGGCGGCCAGTTCGTCGCGCCGGCCGGCGCCGCCGTCCTCGGCCTGCGTGGCCGTCACATGGGCCCTCACGGCGGCGCGCACGGCCATGAAGAACGGCACGAGCGCGAAGCCGTCCTCATCGTCCATGGCATCGAGATACCGGTTCGCCACGAGATTGGCCAGGTCGCGCAAGTCGCGATGCCAAAGATCCATCAGCAGGAACGCCAGGTCATAGAGGATATCGACGCTCGCCATCCGGTCGTTGAAGTCGATGCAGTCGAACAGCGTCGGTTGCCCCTCGAACATGCAGATGTTGCGCAAATGCAAATCGCCATGGCAGCGGCGCACGCGACCGCGGGCCTCGCGGCGGTCGAGCCGTTCGCGATAGCGTTCGAGCGCCGCGCGGAACGCGGCGTTGAAAGCTTCGACCTCCGCCTGCGCGAATACGTGGCTGGTGGCGAAGCCGGCCTCGTTGATGTCGAGAACGCCGGACATATTGGCCGCGCCGCCGCAGCCGCGGATGATTTCCGCCTCGCCGTGGAAGCGGGCGATGCTGGAGGCCACGGCGCTCATGATCGCCGGTGTCAGCTTGCCCTCGCCCGCCATCCGGTCGAACAGGCAGGCCTCATCGAAGCGTCGCATTTCCACGGTCGCGTCGACGAGCTCTCCAGCGCCGTCGAGCGTCAACCCGCCGTCGGCCTCGCGGGTAATGCGGCGCACGCCGAGATAGAGATCGGGCGCGGTGCGCCTGTTCAGCGCCACCTCCCTGCGGCAAAAGTGCAAACGCTGTTCGGGCGTCGAGAAATCGGCATAAGGCAGCTTCACCGCGCGCTTCATCTTGTAGGCGCGCTCGCCCGTCAGGAGGATGAAGGAGATATGTGTCTCGACGATCTCGCGCGCGTCGTCGGCATCGTTGCCGAGCGCCTGCCCGAGAAACTCCAGCGTTTCCGTCTGGTCCTGGATGATCATCGATTTCGTCTCGCACCCTTTCTGCGGTCAATGCGGCCACCCTGCCCGCGGTTCCAAGGCGTGGCGAGCGGGCACATGACCGTGGGCCACGCGCTTGCAGCCTGTCATGCCGGGGCGGCCTTGACGAGCGTCAATCGACGGCCTGGTGTCCACCGCGATGCGTTGCCGCCTATGAGACCGTCCTAAACTCGGACTATAGTGCCCCGGTCCGCCCGCAACGACCATGCTCCAGCAGGAATTTTCGAATTGGCCGAATCCCCCAATTGCATTCTTCTCGCCCTGGATGCCGAAGATACGCCCGCCACGACCCCGGCGCTCGAATTCGCCGCGGTCCTGGCTAAACAGCACGAGGCGCGCGTAACGTCGTACATCCTGCCGCCCGCGATTCAGGTTCCCGTGTCATGGACGGCGTCGTCGGCCAAGGAGCGCCTGGCCAGCGAAGAGGCGAAGATACACGCACGCATGTCGGCCACGGCCCGCTTCGCCTCGCGGTATCTTGCCCAAGCCGGGATCGAATGCCTCACCGAGATGACGACATCGCCCTTCCAGTCGCGCACCGAACGCTTCGTGCAACTGGCCCGGGTGAACGACCTGACGCTGCTCGACGCCTTGAGCGGCGACCCGGCGCGGCGCGGCGCGATCGAGGATGCGCTGTTCGACAGCGGCCGGCCGATCGTCATCCTGCCGCCATCGAGCAATTCGGCCCTGCCGCGGCGCGTGGCAATCGCCTGGGACGGCAGCAGCCGTTCGGCCCGCGCCGTCGACGGCGGGCTGGTCTTCCTGACAGGCGCGGACGCCGTCTTCATCGTCACCGTGACGGGCGAAAAGGATCTCACGCGCATGGCGCCGGGCGCCGACCTTGCCGGCTATCTGGCGCGCCACGGCGTGGCCGATCCGCAACTGGCGACGCTCGCCGTCACGAAGGGCGATGTCGGCGGCCGGCTGCGCAAGTTCATCGCCGATGAAGAGATCGATCTCATGGTCATGGGCGCGTTTGCCCATGCCCGCTTCCGCCAGGCCGTGCTCGGAGGCGTCACCTGGTCGTTCCTCGACGATACGCCGCTGCCGCTGCTGATGGCGCACTGAGTTCAAGCGCCGCTCCGGCGGGCCGATCTAGAGCAATTCCAGGAGGAGTGGAAACCGGTTCTCCGTCCGGAATTGCGTCAAATCAAAAGGTTGGATCGGTTCACCGATTCCGTGAAGCAATGAACCGATCTAGTGGCTGAGGGAGCCGGAAAAGCCGTTGACGATGATGATCCCGACGATGATGAAGCCGAGCCCGACCAAGGCGGCGACGTCGAGCGTCTGACGAAAGAAGACGAAGCCGATGGCCGAGATGAGGACGATGCCGAGGCCGCTCCAGATGGCATAGGCGATGCCGACCGGCATGTATTTCAGCGTCACCGAGAGAAAATAGAACGACAGCCCGTAACTCGTCGCCATCAGAACGGTCGGCAAGAGCCGCGTGAACTGATCGGATTTTTGCAGAAAGGTCGTGCCGATGACCTCGCAGACGATCGCGATGATCAGCGTGCCATAAGAGACAATCGCCGTGTTCATGGTCACCTCTCCGTCTTGGTAGCGTCGACCAGCATTTCGAGCAGCCCCTGCTTGGCCGGCGGCACCTTGCCGTCCACCTCCATGAGATCGCTGAGCCAGAGGCCGTCTGCGGCCAGGCGCGCCATTTCCAGGCGCGGCGCGGCATCGGTGTCGGCGTGCCGCGTCAGCCTAGCCTGCAGCCAATCCGCCCAGAGCCGCCGCAATGCCGGATCGGCGATCATCGCCACCGAAAGCGGCGCCCAAAGGCTGCCCTCCGGCTGGATCCTGTCGGCGAAAACGGCGCGGATATAGGCCCGCGTGAAACGCCCATGCGCCAGAGGGTCGGTTTGCATCAACCCGTCGATCTCGCGATTGAGCCTGGCGATCAGGTCCGAAAACAGGCTTTCCAGCAGGGCTTCCTTGCTCGGGAAATGGTGAAACAGGCCACCCTTCGTCACGCCCGCAGCAGCGGCGACGGCCTGCACGGTGACCCCGCCCGGCCCATGCTCGGCGGCAAGCCGCGCCGCACAGTCGAGGAGACTGCGCCGCACCCGGTCCGGCTGCTTCCTGCGTTTCGGCATCGCGTTCATGGCGCATACATACCGCGCGGTCGGTATGTGTCAAGATGAAGTCCCGCACCGGCGCTGATGGGACCAAATCGGCTTAACGGAGAACGGAGGATTTCCGGGCCATCGCAGCCTTTCAAAGGAACGAATGAGACGGAAATCCGGAACCGGGAAAGCGCCTGCGGAGCAGGCCATCAAGGCCGTCGGCTAGGTCCATGACAAGACGACGGCGCCGAACCGGCTGCGGCAAACCGATTTTACCGACGGCCCGGTCGCGATTCGGGCTTCCCCTCACCAATTGACTCTGACGCCGAGCTTTGCGTCGACGCCGTGGCTGTCGGTGTCGAAGGTGGTCTCGTAGTTGAGGTTGCCGTAGAGCGTGGTCTTGTCCGACACCTGCACGCTGGCGCCGGCGCCGAACTCGATCCAGCTCTCCTGAAGATCGGTCGAGAACGGCACGAAGCCGTCGGCCGAGGAGAACGACACCTGGGTGTCGGCCAGGAACTCGTGCCACAGATTGACCCGGCCCCAGATCGTGGCCAGCCTGGGCGGCGTGGCCGAGCCGTTGCTGTGTTCGTCCGCAGAGATCGCCCAGCTTCTGGCCAGCCTTGCGCCGATGCGGCCGGCCAGCGAATCCAGATCAGCAAAGCGCACCTCGGCCGCGCTGTCGTGGAAATCGTCGAAGTCGAGCGTCTGGTAGACCAGCTGCGCCTGCGGCTCGATCGACCAGCCATTGGCAAGCGCGAACGGATAGCCGCCCTCCAGCGAGGCCGCGAAGCCGAAACCCGAAATCTCCTGGTCGGGAAAGCCGATCAGCGTGTCGCGTTCGGAATGGGTGGTGACATCGTACCAGGTGCCCTGCACCACCGTGTCGACATACCAGTCGCTTTCACCTCCGAACCGGGTCCAGTAGCCGCCCAGGGTGACGGCGTCGAACTTGTTGGTGCCGGCCTTGAAGCTGCGGCCGAGCTGCGGCAGTTCATGGGTGACGTCCAGATCGCCATGGCCATAGGCGACATAGAGGCCGGCATGGTCGCGCCCGCCACCGGCGCGCTCGCGGCGCAATATGTCGGTGCCGGCCTGCAGACCCCAGAAGTCGTAATCGAACTCCGGCGCGCCGCCGAAGATGCCGAGATCATGGCCGTTGCGCTCGCCGGAATGGCCGAGGATGCGGCCCCAGGCGCCGTTGAAGGTATCCCGGCCGCTGGCCGAAGGCCGGCCGCGCAGATGCTCCTCCTCGCCGACCCGCTCATGCAGCGTGTCGATCAGGTGCCGGCCATAGATGGCGGCCATCGGCTGGATCGCCGCGTAGAGCGACACTTCCTGTCGGTAGTGCGGCGGCGGCGGCGGACCAGGTGGCGGAGGAGGACCGGGCGGCGGCGGGGGACCGGGCGGCGGTGGAGGAGGCGGCGGCAATTGGGCGGAACGGAGATACCAGTTCTCGGGGCCGTCGGCATCGACGCTGCCGCGTTGAAGCGTGTATTCATAGGGACCGGCGACCACCGGTCCCGAAAGGGTGAAGGCGCCCGCTGCGGTCGCCCCCCCATTGACGGCGTCGACCAGCAAGATGCCGTTGCCGGTGGTGAGATCGCCGGCACCGCCCGCATTGGTGACGATGATCGGGCTCGTGCCCACCGCCGTGCCGCTGTCGATCACCAGCCGATCCGACGGGGCGCCGTCGCCGGCGAGATAGGTGTTCAGGCCGAGCTGACCGCCTTCGCCGGTGTAGTTCACAACCGTCAGCGTCTTGTAGCTCAAAAGCTGCGTCGGATCCCCAGTCGGCGCGGCAAAATCGATCAGGCTCGGATCGTTGACCAGGTTCGTCAGGTTCGAATTGCCCGTCAGGTTCCAGACGCTGTCCACCAGCGTCACGTTCGAAACGCTGCCGGCCTCCGTCACCGCCGCGCCCGTCAGCGTCGATTCTTCGGCGCGGAGCTCGGCGCTACCCGAGCCGGCGACGCGCATCAGACCCGAAGCGCCGCTCGCCTCGCTTCGCAAGAGCGATATGTGGTTGCCCTGCCCGAGCGTGGCGATCGCGAAGCCCCCATCTGATCGCAGCGTGCTGTCCACCAGCGTGGCCGTCTGTGTCGTACCGACGCGCGGCTGGACGCTGACATCCGGCGTGACCGGCGGCGCCGGCTGCGGCGGGGTGTCGACAATCGGCGGCAGATCCGGTGCGACGAAGTTGGCCCGACCTCGTTTGGATTGGCCGGGGCTATGGGAGCGTTGACAAGACCGTCGACACGAAAACCCCCCGTAGCTTCCTGCAGGGAAAGCCCGTCCGATCCGGCACCGCGGGCATGGATCGTCGCGTCAGTGCCATTCAATGTACCGCCGGACTCGACCAGTGCCCCATGCGCCCCGGCCCCCGTGGTGTCGACCACGGTCGCTTCGGTGCTGCCGGGAAGCAATTCCACGAGCCCGCTCTGCACCGCCAGGACACCATGTGCGCCGGCTCCCGTCGTGGTGACCGCCGTACCGGCGATCGACGCCGCTGCCTCATCTTGTGCCGACACGCCCACCGCGTCGTCACCCGACGTGACGACAGTCGTCGAAGTTGCGCTTACGGCCGAACCGGTTCCGGCGGCTCTCAGCCCGAAGGCTCCGGCACCCTGCGTGGAAACCATCGACGCAACGAGATCCCCCGCCCCTCCATTGGTGACGTTGACGCCATGGCTGGTTTGGCCCGTCGTGCCGACGCTGCTGTCCGTGACGTTCGCGGTTCCGCCGTAGGAATAGATGCCATCGGCGGCGGTGCCAGCGGTCACCAGACCGGTACCGTCGAGCGTGAGCTGTCCGCCGACATAGGGCAACGCCCCGTGCCCGTAGAGACCGGTCGTGGCAATGCTGCCATTCACCAGGCCGAGCGTCGAGCCGGCGCCGTCCACGCGCAGGCCGTAGCCATGGGTCCCGCCGGTGGAAATTGTCAGACCGGTCAGGCTTGCCGTAGCGGCCGCGCTGCTGCTGCCGGCGGCATAGACACCATGCGCCTGTGCACCGTCGGTAGTGACGACGGTTCCCGAAGCGGTGAGCGACGAACGCGATAGAGCGCGCATGCCCACGCCATAATCCTGCAATGTCCTGACCGATCCATCGGTGACCGTCGCAACGCCGCCGCTTTGGACGTTGATCCCCATCGCGCCATAAGAATAGCCATTGTAGAGAACGGCCGGGCCTTGTGTCTCGATCGCGACATTCTCCGCCGTCAGCCCGCCGCCGGTGACGACGACGCCCGACCCCGCCGGCCCGGTCGTGAGGATCGTGCTGTTGTAGATCTCGCCTGTCGCGTTCGGGTAGATCAGGAAGCCATAGGCACCGTTGGCATTGGAATTGGCGCCCGACGTCGTGATCGAGGAACTGCGCAGCGTTATGCGTGAACCGCTGCCGCCGGCAAAGACGCCGTAGTTGAGCGGCCCCACGGTAGTGATACGCACACGATAGCCTTCGATCGTCGACCCGGTATAGCCGAAAGGCGCCAAGATGCCGTAGGAACCGGTAGCTGTCGTGCCATTGCTGTTGAGGATCGTGTCGAAAGCGCTCTGGTTCGGGTTGATCAAGGCCGTTCCGCCGCGCACGTCCAACGGAGGGTAGGACGAGCCGTTTGCATTCAGGGTTATGTTTCCGGGCTGGGCGCCGGCTTCGGGCAGGAAAGTGGCGGTGGCGCCGCTGTTGACGAGAACGGGCCAGATCCCGGACTGGACGAGGACGCCGCCCTGCACGATGAGTGGATCGGCGGGATTGACGGATTGTTGGGAGTGAGGATTTCCGTCGGGCGACAGAGTGCCTGCCAAAGCGGATACCGGCAAAACGAGAGCGCACAACGAAACCGTTGCAAGGAGCCTTTGACGATCGTACGCCATGCGGCGCGCCATCGGCAGATCCGGAATCATGAACCTGTCGCTCCGCCTCTCTCGGTATGGGCTGCAACGAACGATACGTGCATATCGGACGCGCTGCAACCGAACATCTGAGCACTGGCCTGCTGCCGGAGTTTGCCGAACGAGCGATGCCCGCTTGACCTCGTGTCCGAAAAGCCGGCGGCGGGCCAGGCAATTGCTTTCAGGCTTCAAGTGAGTGGTTTTCTGTCCATCCGCTCCGCAAACCCCTGCATCGCTTTCCTGCAAGGACCGCCGCCCTCCGTATTGCCTCTCGCCGAGACGCTCGGCCAAGCCAAATCCGGAGATGCCTTTCCCAACAGTTTCAATGCGATTCGCGGGTATCCTTGTCTGGAAGAAGAAACCGGAATCTTCTTGCCGAATATACGCTACTCCAGATGCGCATTTCCGGCTCTGCATATCGGGTAATTGAATGAAATCAGCTATTTAAATAGTGGCGGAGCAGGCAGTCTGGAGCGAACTCGTCTCCGGTCGAATTCCCTGATAGGCCCCGAAAAACATGGAAACCAGTGGCCTTTTTGAATGGCAATGAAATTTCCATTGCCATTATTGCTATAATTTCAATAGTTTAACCAGAAATTCCCCAACCGGAGGTACAGGGAAACTCGAATGCCGTATCAGGGATACCCATTCCCGATCAAAGAACATCCAGACATTATTCGACGAGTTTTGGCGGCCCCGAGTTAGGAGGACATTGTAGATCACATCGGCTGCACTACGATGCAACTAGAGGGAGGGAGGACCTACCGGCCGTATCGGAATGCAGGCGCCGATCACTCCCCAATCGAAAGCGGCTACAACAGGTCAGGGCCGCGCCAACCTCAGTTCTACCCGCCCTCATTCGCAAACCCCGCCTTGCACTCCTCAATCGCCGCCAGGCCCACCTCCACTGATCCGAGGGTGTCGGCGAGTGCGAGCGCGACCTTGGCGAGGAAGACTTCGCTCTGTTCAGGGCCAACCGCGTTGATCGCTTGGGCTAGGAGCCTGTCCAGATAGCTCCGGCATAGGGCTGTTGGCTGAACGATAGTGGGTTCATGCCGCTTGGGCGAGCTTGGTGAGGTTGTACTAGGAGCCTGTCCAGATAGCTCCGGCATAGGGCTGTTGGCTGAACGATAGTGGGTTCATGCCGCTTGGGCGAGCTTGGTGAGGTTGTGGGCGGTGCAGATCAGCGCCCATTCGGCTTTCACTTTCTCGATGCCGCGCAGCAGGAACTGCCTGAACCCTCTTGCCTGTTTGATCTGTCCGAACACCGGCTCGACGACTTGCTTTCTGAGCCTGTATCGGGTTCGTCGTCCCGCTCGCTTCAGCTTGTCCCGCATCGCCTGGACGAGCGGTCCGCTAATTTTGGGTCTGCCTTCGGCAGGGTGCTTGGCGCGTCCGGTAGCGAGGTAAGCGCCGACCTCGCGCTCGGCCAAGGCGGCAAGATTTGCCTCGCTGCAGTAACCGGCATCGGCTGAGGCTTCCTTTGGCTTGCGGCCGAGATTGTCCTTGATCCCGTCTATGAGCGGCACGAGTTGGTCCTGGTCGCTCATGCTGTGCGTCAGGCTCTGGGCCACGATGATCTGGGCCTGTGCATCGACAGCGGCCTGCGCATTGTAGCCCTGGATGTAACCGTCCTTGGTCTTCAAGATGCGGCTTTCCGGATCGGTGAAGTTGCGCTGCGCCTTGCCCTCGGGCTCCGTCTTCGGTGGCGCCGGCGTCTTGCCGTTCTTCTTGCGGCCCTCTGCCTTGCGCTGCTCCTCCGCCTTTTCCCGGCGGCGCATCTCTTCTTCGGCGGCGGCCTTGGCTTCCGCCTCCAGTTCGGCCTTGGCCTGGCGTATCTTCTCCAGTCGCTTCTGCTTGTCGGCCACCCAATCGGGCATCTCGTCGCCGCGCTGCTTGCCGTAGAGCTTGTCCTCCTCCCGATCGGCCGCCTCCGCGGCTTTGAGCCAGCGGTCGACCTCCGCCCCGAGCTCCGCTTCCCGCTTCTTCATGCGCTCGTAGCTCATCGCCTTGTGCTTGGACGCGTTGGCCTTGATCTTGGTGCCGTCGAGCGCCACGTGCCCGAGCTTCACCAATCCCGCCTTCTCGGCAAGCTGCAAGACCTGCACGAACAGCGCAGCCAGCGCCTTCAGATGCCGTCTGCGGAACTCCGAGATGGTGCGGAAGTCCGGCGCATCGCCCGCCACGATCATCATGAAGTCCGCTCGCTCAGAAGCCGCCCTGGCGATCCGCCGCGACGAGTAGATGCCGCTCGCGTAGCCATGCAGAAGCAGCGCCGTCATCATGCGCGGATCAAACGGTGGTTGGCCCAGCACGCTCCTGTAGCTGCCGGCAATCGCGGAAAGATCAAGCTCTTCCCGCACCAGCGCCACGATCAGCCGAGACAGGTGATCCCTGGGCACGTAATCCTGCACGCTCGGCGGCAGAAGCTGTGCCTCATCGATCTTCCAGAGGCGAAAGTCCTTGCTCATAACCCAGCAAGGAATCAGACTCGCACCCGCTTGACCAGTGACTACTCAGACACGCTCCTAG
>NZ_WOAC01000007.1 GCF_009749525.1 Mesorhizobium xinjiangense
CATCGCAAGGATCACGTAAAGACACGCCAGAAAACGCCCATCAAAGAAATGCCGGCAAAATTGGCGGCTTCTTCAGCAACCTGCTAGCTCAAAGGCCGGGGCAAATCCATTGAGAACAGGCATTGCCCGCCGGCTTCGTGCATCGCGCAAAAGCGCGTCAGGCGGTGCGATGGTGATGGCGGTGGTAGCGGGTCAGTACGACACCGCGCGTGCCCAGGAGGATGGACGCCAGATAGATCGCGCCGGCGGAGAGAATGATTGCCGGACCCGAGGGCAGGGAAAAATGATAGGAGACAAGCAAGCCGGCGACGCAGGAAACCATGCCGATGGCGAGCGCCAACAGGCACATCGGCTCCACGCGCAGCGTCCAGAAGCGAGCGGCGGCGGCCGGCAGCATCATCAGCCCGACCGAAAGCAGCGTGCCGAGCGCCTGAAACCCGCCGACGAGATTGAGCACCACCAGCACCAGGAAGATGAAATGCACCGGCGTGCCGATGCGGCTGACCGAGCGCAGGAACAGCGGATCGAGACATTCCGCGACCAGTCCGCGCCAGAAGATGCTCAAGGTGACGACCGTGATGGCGGCGATCGCGGCAATCAGCGTAAGGGCCTCGTTGTTGAGGGCAAGCACGGTGCCGAACAGCACATGCATGAGGTCGACGCTGGACCCGCGCAGCGAGACGATGAGCACACCCAGTGCGAGCGATATCAGGTAGAAGGCGGCCATCGAGGCATCCTCCTTCTGCACCGTGAAGCGCGACACCGCGCCGGCGCCGAGCGCCACAACCATGCCGACCACCAGGCCGCCAATGGTCATCGGCAGGATCTGGAGGCCGAAAAACAGGAAGCCGACCGCAGCGCCAGGCAGGATCGCATGCGCCATGGCGTCGCCGGTCAGGCTCATGCGGCGCAGCATCAAGAAGACGCCGACCGGACATGAGGAGAGCGACAGAAGCAGCGAGCCGGCGAGCGCGCGCTGCATGAAGCCGAACTCCACGAAGGGGGCAACGAGGAACTCATACATGGGGCTCAGGCCGCTCCCTTCTGGGAATGGGGCGCATCGACGCTTTCGTGCGGACCGGCGCCGCCTTGCGGGTGTTGGTGGTGCGGATGCGCGTGGCCGTCATGTTCTTCGCACCAGGGCGCGTCCTCGCTCCACGCCTCGTTGAAGCGCCGCGCGCGCAAGAGATTCTCCGCTTTCAGCGCCTCGGCCGTCATGCCCCAGGCAACCTTCTGGCGCGCCAGAAGCAGTGTCTGTGGAAAATGCGCGCGGACAAGCTCGAGATCGTGGGCCACGACGATGACGGTGCGCCGTTCTCCGTGCCATCGCTCGATCAGCGCGATCAGGTCGCCGATCGTCTTGGCGTCGACCGCGTTGAACGGCTCGTCGAGCAGAATGAGATCGGCATCCTGCACCAGGACCCGAGCGAAAAGGGTGCGCTGCATCTGGCCGCCGGACAGCGTGTCGATCGGCCGGCTCTCGAACCCAGTCAGGCCGACGGCCGACAAGGCCTGCGTCATGCGCTCGCCGTCCTGTCTCGTGTAGCGGCCCAGAAGCCCGCGCTCGCGCCACAGGCCGAGGCGCACCAGGTCGAGCACCCGGGCGGGAAAGGAGCGGTCGATCTCGGATTGCTGCGGCAGATAGGCGATCTTCATCCCCTTGCCGACGGTGACGGCGCCTTCCATGGGGTCCAGCACGCCGACGATACCCTTCATCAATGTCGACTTGCCCGATCCGTTGGGCCCGACGACGGCGGTGAGCGATCCGCGCTCCACCGCGCCGGTCAGGTGATGAACGGCGGGATGGCTGTCATAGCCCAGTGTCAGATCGTCAAACGCAAGTGCGGGTTCGGTCATGGCAGCGTTCCGGCGGCAATCCGTGCCTGCCTATGTGATGTTATTACATTCGTCAATATGCCTGAGCATGGAAGGAGATATGAATCAGTCATCGGTGGCTGAGGGGTCTTTTGATTGTACCGCCTTTTGGGCGCCCACGGATTGGACTATGGGTATTGGCTGGTAATCGTGAGGAGCGGTGAGGTCGAACGCGTCCATGGACACGCCGAGCAGTGCAGCGAGCAGCAGCTTCTACGACTCGCTTCCCGTTCAAAAGGACTTCAAGAGCCTGTCGAATGCGGCCGTCTACACCCCGCTTCCGGATGACTGGTGTGTCGGTGTGGCCGACATTGTCGGCTCAACTGGGCATATCGCAAAGGGCAGGTACAAGGAGGTGAACACGGTCGGCGGCGCGGTCATTTCCGCCCAGATCAATGCCGCCGGCGATGAGCGGTTTCCCTATGTCTTTGGCGGCGACGGGGCGTCGTTCGCATTTCCAAGAAGCCAGCAGGAGCGGGTGCGCGACGCATTGGCGCGCGTGTTGCGCTGGGCGGCCGACGAATTCGGCTTCGAGATGCGTGGCGCGATCGTACCGGCCACGGATATACGCGCCGCCGGGTGGGATGTTGCCGTAGCGCGCTACGGCGCTTCGAACGAGGTCGACTACGCCATGTTCACTGGTGGCGGCGTTGCCTGGGCCGAGCGCGCCATGAAGGATGGCCGATATCGCGTCGAGCCGGCGCCCGCCGGCGCATTTCCCGATCTTGCCGGGCTTTCGTGCCGTTGGACGCCGATCCGCGCCCAGCACGGCAGCATCCTGTCCGTGCTCGCACTGCCCGTTGCGGGCGCGCCTGCGGCCGATGTGGAAGGCATGATGCGGCGCATTGTGGACGTGACCGCAAGTCTCGAACTGGATGGCAACCCGGCGCAAACCTCGCGCCTGCGCCTGGCCTGGCCCGCGAAGGGAGTGTCGATCGAGGCATGCGCCCGGCGCGCCGGCGGATCGCTTCTTTGGTGCAAGCTGAAGCTCTTCTTGGTGACGCTCTTCGGCGCGCTGATCTTCCGCCTTCATCTGCGCGTCGGCGCGTTCGATCCCGATCACTACACGCAGTCGGTGTCGAACAACGCGGATTTCCGCAAATACGAGGACGGGCTGAAGATGACACTCGACTGTGACGCCGCGACACGGCGGCGGATCGAGGCCATCCTCGAGGAGGCATCGCGGGCCGGTATCGTCAGCTACGGGCTGTTCGATCAGGACGCCGCCATCATGACCTGCATCGTGCCGTCCTTCGGCCGTGACGATCACGTCCATTTCGTCGATGGCGCCTCGGGCGGATATACGACCGCGGCCATGGCCATCAAGCAGCCGCAAGACGCCGGCTGACAACGCGCTGCAATGGCGTTGATCTCAGCCTGCCTGATGGCGTCGCCAGACCTCGTTCGGCCGGTCGGGCAGGCTGAGCCGCGTCTTCTGCTGCGTGCGCTCGGCGACCACCTTGCCCTTGGCGACAACGCACAGCCGTTCGGGGCGCAGCCTGATCGCCTCCACGGGATTGCCTGCGTCGAGCACGACGAGGCTCGCCTTGTTGCCGACCTCCAGCCCGTAGTCATCGAGCCCCATGATCTCGGCATTGGTCCGGGTGACCATGTCGAAGCACCGGCGCATGTCGGCCGGACTGGTCATCTGCGCCACATGCAGGCCCATGAAGGCGACGTCGAGCATGTCGGCCGTGCCGAGCGGATACCACGGGTCGAGCACGCAATCCTGGCCAAATCCGACCTTGATGCCGGCTTCCAGCATTTCGGGCACGCGCGTCATGCCGCGGCGCTTCGGGTAGGTGTCGTGTCGGCCCTGGATGACGATGTTGATGAGCGGGTTCGGACAGGCCGAAACGCCCGCCTCGGCAATCAGCGGCAGGAGCTTTGAGACATAATAATTGTCCATGGAGTGCATGGAGGTCAGGTGCGAGCCGTTCACCCGCCCCTGCAGTCCCAGGCGCTGCGCCTCGTAGGCCAGTTGCTCGATATGGCGCGAGTTGGGATCGTCGGTCTCGTCGCAATGCATGTCGACCATCAGGCCGCGTTCGGCAGCGATCCCGCACAACTCGGTGACGGAGCGCGTTCCATCGGCCATGGTGCGCTCGAAATGCGGAATGCCACCGACGATGTCGAGCCCCATGTCGAGTGCGCGGATGGTGTTTTCGCGCGCATTGGGCGAGCGGTAGAAGCCGTCCTGGGGGAAGGCGACGAGCTGCAGGTCGATATAGGGGGCAACCTCCTTCTTCACCTCCAGCAGCGCCTCGACCGCGAGCAGCCGGTCGTCGCAGACATCGACATGGCTGCGAATGGCGAGCAGGCCCATCGAGACGGCCCAGTCGCAATAGGCGAGCGCCCGTTCCTTGACCGCTTCATGCGTCAGCAGCGGCTTCAATTCGCCCCACAGCGCGATGCCTTCCAGCAGCGTGCCCGAGGCGTTGATGCGCGGCAAGCCGTAGGACAGCGTGGCGTCCATGTGGAAATGCGGATCGACCAGCGGCGGCGCGACGAGATTGCCCGTCGCATCGACGATGCGGCCCGCTTCGGCGTCGATCCCTGGTTCGATCGCCACGATCCGCTCGCCGGCGATTGCGATATCGGCTGTCTTGCCGTCGGGCAGGATGCCGCCCTTGACGATCAGGTCAAAGCTCATCTTTCGCCTTTCTGGTAGGGGATCATCAGCGCCTTGGGATAGGTGGCGCGGCGCGCCACCACGATCAGCGCCAGGATCGACAATATATAGGGCATCATCAGGAAGACCTGATAGGGCACGACCGAGCCCGCCACCTGTTGCAGGCGGATCTGGTAGGCGTCGAAAGCGGCGAAGAGGATCGCCCCGAGGAGCGCCTTGCCGGGCCGCCAGGAGCCGAAGACGACCAGCGCGATGCAGACCCAGCCGCGCCCGTTGACCATCTCGAAGAAGAAAGAGTTGAACGCCGACAGGGTCAGGAAGGCCCCGCCAACGGCCATCAGCGCGCTGCCGGCCATGACCGCGCCGACGCGGATGGCGGTGACCGAGATACCCTGCGCCTCCACGGCAGCCGGACTTTCGCCGGCGGCCCGCACGGCAAGGCCGAGCGGCGTGCGATAAAGCACCCAGGCGACCGCCGCCACGGTGACATAGGCCAGATAGGTGAAAGGGGTCTGGGAGAATAATGCCGGGCCGGCGACCGGAATGTCGGACAGGAGCGGGATCGGCCATGGCTGGAATGGTTCGATCTTCGGCGGCGAGGAGACCTCGGGCAGGGCGAGGCGATAGGTGAAATAGGTCAGGCTCGTCGCCAGCAGCGTCACGCCGATGCCGACGACATGCTGCGACAGGCCGAAAGGTACGGTCAGCGTGGCATGCAGCAGGCCGAACGCCGCACCGGTCGCAGCCGCCACGGCGACGCCGGTCCAAAGGTCGGCCCCAGAATAGACCGCGAACCAGCCGGCAAAGGCGCCCGCCACCATGATGCCTTCGATGCCGAGATTGAGCACGCCTGCGCGCTCGCAGATCAGTTC
This sequence comes from Mesorhizobium xinjiangense, assembly GCF_009749525.1. Lineage (GTDB taxonomy): Bacteria > Pseudomonadota > Alphaproteobacteria > Rhizobiales > Rhizobiaceae > Mangrovimarina > Mangrovimarina xinjiangensis. Next base: position 5,380 of record NZ_WOAC01000007.1, read on the forward strand.
GCCCATGGTTGCGAAGATCAGCGGCGAGGCAATGCGGATCGCGGCGGTCCAGAAGGTCGCGGTGAACAGGATGTCGAACGCTTCCACTAGTGCTTCCCTCCCCCTTGAGGGGAGGGTGGCCGCGAAGCGGCCGCGTGGGGGCGCAGAGGTCGTGCTCGACGTTCTTCTGGCGCCGAGCGCTGCCTTTCCCCACCCCACCCCGTCTCACGAACTTCAGGTCGTTCCGTTTTCTCGACGACCCTCCCCTCAAGGGGGAGGGTAAAGAAGGCGCACTTCATCCCCTACCTCCACCGCACCCGGTACCTGGAAAGCATGATCGCCGTGACCATCGTCAGGAGCGCCGTGGCCGTCATCACATTGGCGATGTAGCTCGGCACGCCGGCCGATCGGCTCATGGCGTCGGCGCCGACGAAGATGCCGGCAACGAAGATGGCGGATATGACGACGCCCAACGGATTGAGCATGGCGAGCATCGCCACGACGATGCCGGTGTAGCCGAAGCCGGGCGAAAGATCGAGCGTCAGGTTGCCCTTCAGGCCCGAGACCTCGGAGAAGCCGGCGAGCGCAGCCAGCCCGCCCGACAACAGCGCCGTCTTGATCAGCGTGGCGTTGACGGGGATGCCGGCAAAGCGTGCGCCTTGCGGATTGTGGCCGACGGCGCGCATCTCGTAGCCGAGCGTGCTCTTTTTCATGATGACCCAGACGATGAAAGCGGAGACCAGTGCGACGGCGAAGCCGTAATGCAGGCGTTTGCCCTGGATGATGCGCGGCAGACGCGCCTCGGCGATCAGTTTCGGCGATTGCGGCCAGCCAAGGCCCATCGGATCCTTGAGCGGTCCCTCGAGCAGCATCGAGACGAAGAGCAGCACGATGAAATTCAAAAGCAGCGTCGTGACCACCTCGTCGACGCCGAAACGGGTTTTCAGGATCGCCGGCCCGAACAGGAGAAGGGCGCCGGCCGCCATCGCGGCAACCATCAGAAGCGGGATGAGGATCGGCGCGGGAAGCGGCAGGGCGCCGGTGCCGAGCACCACCGTGACGACAGCGCCGGCATAGAGCTGGGCTTCGGCGCCGATGTTCCACAGCTTGGCGCGAAAGGCGACGGCGACCGCCAGGCCGGTGAAGATCAGCGGCGTGGCGCGCGTCAGCGTCTCCATGATGGCGAATTGCGACCCGGCCGCGCCCTTGGCGACCAGCGCGAAGACCGAAAAGGGCGACGCACCCGCCGCCAGCACCAGCAGGGAAGCGATCAGAAATGTCGCGACGATGGCGGCGGCCGGGTAGGCCAGCGTTGCGGCGAGCGATGGCGCCGGTTTCGGCTCAAGCCGCATGGCTCGCCTCCTCCATGCCGTGGCCGGCCATCAGTTCGCCGAGCTCGCCGATGGAGCGTTCGCCGCGCGCCGAGGGGGCGGAGAGCCTGCCCTTGAACATGACGAGGACGCGGTCCGACAAGGTCAATATCTCGTCGAGATCCTCCGAGATGAGCAGGATGGCGGCACCATTGGCGCGCGCTTGAAGAAGCCGGCTGTGCACATAGGCGATCGCGCCGACATCGAGACCGCGCGTCGGTTGGCTGGCCAAAATGATCTTCGGACTGGGCGCCAGGGCCCGACCGAGGATCAGTTTTTGCATGTTGCCACCCGACAAAAGCCGGATCGGCGCGTCGGGCGAGGGGCATTTGACGTCGTATTCCGCGATGATCTCCTCGGCGAAGCCGCGCGCGGCCGACCAATCGAGCAGCCCATGGTGGGAGAAGCGAGGATCGCGGTAGCGCTCCGAAATCGCGTTTTCGGTGATGCTCATATCGGCAATCGTGCCGGTGCCGTGGCGGTCCTCGGGAATGCGCGCGACGCCATGCGCCAAGGCTTCGGCCTGCGACCAGGCGGCCGCGGCCGTATCGGCGATCGCGATGGTGCCGGAGGCTGGCGCATCGGTACCGGAAATGAGGGAGGCCAGTGCCGCCTGGCCGTTGCCCGAAACGCCGGCCAGCCCGGTGATCTCGCCGCCATTGAGCGACAGCGAGATGTCGCGCAGTCCGGAACGCGCGCCCTGAGACGGCGTGGCGACCCTGTCGAGCGTCAGCAGCGCGGGACCGCGCGGCACCGGCTCGACCGGTGGCGGGACGATTTCCTGACCGACCATCAGCGTCGCCAGTTCCTGCCGGGTGGTTTCGCTCGTCCGGCGTTCGCCGGAAAGCCGGCCGGCGCGCAGCACCATGACGCGGTCGCTGATCGCCATGACTTCGTTGAGCTTGTGCGAAATGAAGATGACGGACAATCCATCGGCCACCATGCGCCGCAAGGTTGCGAACAACGCCTCGGTCTCGATCGGAGTCAGGACCGCAGTCGGCTCGTCGAGGATCAATATCCGCGCATCGCGATAGAGCGCCTTGAGGATCTCGACGCGCTGACGTTCGCCCACCGTGAGCGAGGCGACTGTCGCGCCGGGATCGACCTCGAGGCCGAAATCGGCGGCCAGCTTCTTAATGCGCCTTTCGGCACCGGCCCGGTCGAGCCGCAGCCGCCAGGGGCTCTGGGTTCCCAGAACGATGTTTTCGAGCACCGTCAGATTGTCGGCCAGGGTGAAATGCTGATGCACCATGCCGACGCCCGCATCGAGCGCGGCGCGCGGATCGCCGGCGGGCAGGGGGTGGCCGAACACCTCCACCGTGCCTTCATCGGCGACATAGTGGCCAAACAGGATGTTCATCAGCGTCGTCTTGCCGGCGCCGTTCTCGCCGAGCAGTGCCACGACCTCGCCGGCGCTGATGTCGAGCGAGATCGCGTCATTGGCGACCAGCGGGCCGAAGTGCTTCGTGATGCCGCAAAGGCTAAGGACGATGCCTTGGCGAGGGTCCCCCTCCCCCTTGAGGGGAGGGTGGCCCGAAGGGCCGGGTGGGGTCATGTCGGCAGTGCTCGGCTTGCGTGTTGGTCGGCGCTGTTCAATGAGGTCGCGCATGATCGCGGCGACCCCACCCGGCCCGCTTTGCGGGCCCCTCTCCCCTCAAGGGGGAGAGGTCGCTGCCATCAGCTCGACTTCGGCTCCTCGTCGTTGATTTCCACCACGAGCGAGCCGTCCTTGATCGCCTTTTCCTTCTCCGCCACCAGGGCAAGGGCATCGTCGGGCACCTTGCCTTCGAAGGTGCCGAGGGGAGCGAGCGAGCAACCGCCTTCCTTCATGAAGGAATAAAGGCCGTAGTCCGTTGCCTTGAACGTGCCGCCCTTGACCTCGGCGATCGCATGTTCGAGCGTCGGCTCGAAATGCCATAGCGCGGACGCCACGACAGTCTCGGGATAGTCGGCCTGGGTGTCGATCACGTTGCCAATGGCCAGAACACCCTTTTCCTGGGCGGCGTCGGAGACGCCGAAGCGCTCGGCATACATGATGTCGGCGCCGGCATCGATCTGGGCGAATGCCGTTTCCTTGGCCTTGGGCGGGTCGAACCAGGACCCGATGAAGGAGACCTGGAACTTCGCGTCGGGCGCAATCTCGCGCACGCCGGCCATGAAGGCGTGCATGAGGCGGTTGACCTCGGGGATCGGAAAGCCGCCGACCATGCCGATATTCTTCGACTTCGTCATCGCGCCGGCGATGATGCCGGAAAGGTAGGAGGCGTCCTGGATGTAGTTGTCGAAGACGGCGAAGTTGGGCAGGGCGTCGTCCGGCTTGAAGCTCGAGCCCATCAGGAAGGCCGTATCGGGGTAGTCTGCGGCCACCGTGCGGGCGGCATCCTCGACGCCGAAGACCTCGCCGACGATCAACTGGTGACCGGCTTCGGCATATTCACGCATGACGCGCTCATAATCGCTGTTGGACGTGTTTTCCGAAAAGACATACTCGATATCGCCGCGGTCCTTGGCCGCGTTGGCGGCCTTGTGAATGCGGCTTACCCATTGCTGCTCGACGGGCACGGTGTAGATCGCGGCCACCTTTAGGGGTTCCTGGGCGAAGAGCCGGCCGGGCAGGCTGCCTGCGGCGAGAACGGCCGCGCCCGCTCCTGCGGTCTTGACGAGGGTTCTGCGGGAAATACCGCCGTTCAACGATTTCGCAAATGTTCTGGTCATGGTTCCATCTCTGGTTGGTTTGTTATCGCCGGGCTGTTTCCGTTCCCAAATGTTTCGTCTGCTCGTATGCGAAACCCGTCACGCCCGCAATGGTGCTCACGGATCGTAGAGGCGCATTTTGGCGGGCGAGGCGAGGTCCGGCAAGCTTGGTCGTCAGCTGGCCGGCTGGACCGGCCAGGGCTGCATATCGGGAAACATTTTCGGCAGGGCGTGGCGGCGCCCGAACATGGTATCGTATTGCAGCAGCCGGTATTCATCCAGCAACGGGTCGAGCGTCCCGTTCCTCAGCCATGCTTGGTGCGAATCTCCGCCCGCTTCGATCAGCAAATGCCGGTCGATGACATCGAAGCGCTCGTGAATCCGGCCGAGGAACTGCGTGTAATAGGGATGCTCCAGTCCAGCCTTGCTCAAAAGGTAGAGCGGGACGAAGGCGGGGCTGATGGTTCCGAGCTTGGTGTCGCTTCCGCCCGTGTTCGACCACAGGACAAGCGGCGTTTCGCGGGCCGGGAGCAGCTTGGATGCCGGTCCGATGCGCTCGGCCACCGGGCCCTTGAACATGCCGGTCCTGGCGTAGTTCTTGCCAAGCGGCGGCAGATGATCGCCGAAAAAGCCGATCACGGTGGGGCGTTTGCGTGCCTCGGCCCATTCGATCAGCCTGGCGAAGCTTGCATCGGCATCGGCCATGTTCTGGGCAAAGGTCGCGATCGTGCCGCGCGTCTTGGCGTCGGGTGCGCCGCGGATGCGCAGGGAACTGTCGGGATAGCGATCGGGCTCGTAAGGCCCGTGGCTCTGCAAGGTAACGGCAAAATAGAAGAAGGGCGCCGAGGTGGTGTCGGCATGCCTGATCATCTCGTCGATCAGAGCCGCGTCGGAGGCGAGCTTGCCGCGCTTTTTCAGCGACGGAAGCTTTTCATAGGAGTAGAACCGGTCAAAGCCGAAGGACTCGTAGACGTTGCCGCGATTCCAGAAGAAGGCCTTGAAGGGGTGGAACGCGCGCGTGACATAGCCCTGCCGCTTGAAGAAAGTCGCCAGCGAGGGCATCTCGCCGCGTACATATTGCTGATAGGGAATGCTGCCGTAGGGCAGGAAGGCGTTGGAAAAGCCCGTCAGCGCTTCGAACTCAACATTGGCGGTCATGCCGCCGAATTCGGGCGAGAAGATATGTCCCGACTGCATACCGCGTATCGTCGGAATTGGATCCGGTTCGATCGATATGCCCGGCAGGCGGGTCGGGTCCCAGAAGGATTCGCTCATGATGAGGATGACGTCCGGGCGTTGGCGGCCGGCGGCCAGCGGGTTGGCGGTGCCGGTCGGGCCGATGCCGTCCGTGATGCGCGCCATGGCCGGCGCGGAATAGCCGGGCGGCGCCGACACATTGGCCATCGGCACGTTGAGGGCGAAGGCGAGGGCGAACCCGTTGTGGTCGTAATTTTCCTGCTGGTCCCACATGATGGGCCAGATGTAGAGCCGCTCGCGCGCCCAGGAGAGGCTGTGGTAGTCGGTCATCGAGGCAAACAGCAGGATCGCCGGCACGGCGACCGCGACGCGCCACGCCCTGTCGCGCAGGCGCAGGGGCGCAAACAAGCGGCGCCGCACCAGCCAGATGCGCAGAAGGATGATGACCGAGACGACCACGCCCAGCGCCGCCAGAACCGCGGCGAGGGGCCGCTCGCGTATCAGGAGCGGCAGCAGGTCGACGATCTGGCGCGCATAGAGAAAATCGCTTGGATAGAGCGGATCGCCGAGATAGCGCACCTTTTCGGCGCCGATCCAGGCCAGACCCAATGTGAGCGGTGCCAGGATCAGGAACCCCATCAGGGCGCGCCCGCACAGCGCATCGCCGAGCAGCAGAAGAACCGCCATTGCGATCACGGTTCCCAATGCCGGGTGGTGCGGCTCGACGAAAAAGCCCCATGCGCCGGCGAGCGAGGAACGCGCAATGGCTTCGACGAGAAAGACGGTGATGCAAATCAGGAGCAACGCCACGCCGGTGCGTCGCGTGCTGCGGTGTCGCAGGACGCTTCTTATGCGGCTTGACGCACGCGTTGCGTCGCGCGCCTTTGGTGTCACAAAGCTGAACAACCACCATCTCCCAGAACGGGTTATAGGGGGTTCATAAAAATGTCATCAATTTGTCATGTGCGCCAGTACAACGCGCCCGCATGACGGATTCGGCCGCCGCAGGATGTCGAAATGGCCGTTCCCTGAGGGCGCATATCAGCCGAGACGCGAGGGGACGCGGTTTTCCAGCCAGCGGAATATGAGGATGATGACCCCGGTGATGATCAGATAGATCAGCGCCAGGAGCAGCAGCGGCTCGTAGATGATGAAGGTGTCCTGGCGCACGCGGCTGGACACGGCGTAGATGTCGACGACGGTGATGGTCGCGATCAGCGGTGTCGCCTTGAGCTGCAGCACTGTTTCGCCGGCCAGCGTCGGCAGGGCGCGATAGATGGCCTGGGGCAGCCAGATGCGCCGCAGCACCTTCCAGCGGCTCATGCCGAAGGCGCGCGCCGACTCCAATTGCCCCTTGGGCACGCCGGCGAAGGCGCCGCGCATGACCTCTCCCTCATATCCGGCGAATGACAGTGTCAGCGACAACACGGCATAGGGCCATGCCTGGCGCAGATAGGGCCAGAGCTCGGAGCCGCGGATCCACGGAAATTGCGGGAACAGCGAGCCGAGCCCGTAATAGAGCAGCCACAACTGGAGAAGCAGCGGCGTTCCGCGGATGACGGTGCAGAAGGCGCGCGCGGGTGCGGCCAGATAGCGCGGACCGGCGGCCTGGGCGAGCCCCAGCGGTACGGCCAGCGCAAAGCCGAGAATGCAGGTGACGATCAGGATCCAGATGGTCCGCCAGAGCCCTTCGGCGGCCAACGGCGCATAGTCGGGGATCCAGTCCCAGCGCATGGTGAGCGCCGCCCATGCCATGAGGCCGACGGCGAGCGCGATGAGCACGATGCGGTGCGGCTTGAACCAGGTGCGCGCCGGCTGGAGCGGTTCGTTGGTGACCTCGATGATGTTGGCCATCCGGGTTTCCTGCGTCAGTTCGTTGAAGCCCACGACCGCCAGCAGGGCCGTATCCTTGGTGGCGATCAGCCACAGATTGGCCAGCCCTGGAATGGCATAGGGCAACATGGCCGGCAGGGTGATGCGCCGCATGAGCAGGAAGGGCGACATGCCATAGGCACGGGCTGCTTCGATCTGGCCCTGCGGAATGGACTTGATGGCGCCGCGGATGACCTCGGTCGCGTACGCCCCCTGGACGACGCCGAGCACGCCGATGCCGGCCGCCAGTCCGCCAATGTCGATCGGCGGGTAGCCTATGGATTCCAGCACACGGTTCACCAGATCGGTGCCGGCATAGTAGAGCAGCAGGATCAGCACGAGTTCGGGCACGGCCCGCACGACGGTGGTGTAGACCTCGAACAGATCCTTGACGACGGCATTGCCGTAGAGCTTGCACCAGGCGCCGGTCGTGCCGATGACGATCCCCATGCCGAAGGCGCCGAGCGCGATCTGCACCGAATTGCCCAGTCCGCGCAGCAGATTGCCGCCCCAACCCGGCGGAACGGGCCAGAGAAGTTCGACAATGCCCGACTGGGCGAGTGGGAGGAGAAAGGATTCGATCGACATCTAACTCGGATGTTGCGGCCGCGAATGAGGCCATCCATCTGGCGCGCATATCTTTGCTTCAAACGTTTCTGTTTGAAGCGAACGCGCGCTAGAGGGAGCACGGTGACTTTCGGCGCTGCGTGACGGTGCCCTCACGCACTGCTTGCGGTCCTGCCGAAAGGGCGGGCCAATGGCGCGCCGGGACCTGCCCGGCGCGCCGCAGCGAGTGTTGCCCCCGCTCACTCGCCGTAGATGTCGAAATCGAAATATTTCTTCGTGATCTCGTCATACGTTCCGTTGGCGCGGATGGCCTTGATGGCGGCATTGAACTTTTCCTTCAATGCATCGTCGCCCTTGCGCAGGCCGACGCCGACGCCCGGGCCGAGAATGTCCTCGTCCGGTGCGACATCGCCCTTCATCTCGCAGCATGCCTTGCCCTGATCGGTCTCCAGGAACGCAGCCAGCGACAGCGAATCCGCCTGCACGGCATCGACGCGGCCCGCCGCCAGGTCGGCATGCGCCTCGTCCTGCGTCTGGTAGACCTTGATCTCGGCGACACTGTCGGCGAAGTGCTCCTTGGCGTAGGCCTCATGGACGGTCGACACCTGCACGCCGAGGATCTTGCCCTCGAGGCCCTCCGGCGTGGCCTCGAATTCCATGCCCTTGGGGCCCATGACGCCGGTCGGCGTGTTGTAGTATTTTTCGGAGAAATCGATTGATTTCATGCGCTCGGCGGTGATCGACATCGAATTGATGATCGCGTCGATCTTCTTCGAGTTGAGCGCCGGGATGAGGCCGTCCCAGGCCGTCATGCTGATCTCGCAGTCGAATTTTGCTTCGTCGCACAAGGCGTGGATCATCTCGATCTCCCAGCCGTTCCACTCGCCCGACGCGTCCGGCGAGGCGAATGGCGGGTAGGGCTCCGGCGCCATGCCGACTGTGATTTTCTCTGCCTGCGCGTGGCCGACGGCAACGGATCCGAGCAACAGCGCTCCGGCTGCGACCTTCAAGAGTGATTTCATCTTTTTCTCCCGTTCTTGTTGCGTGTCTTGTTGAGTGGTTCCCGAGTCCCCCGGTACCTTACGAAACGGTGCGGATGAACTGTTTCAGCCGCTCGGATTTCGGCGCCCCGAAAAGCTGTTCCGGCGGGCCTTCCTCCTCGACGACCCCGTCGTGCAAAAAGACAATATGCGAAGCCACTTCGCGGGCGAACTTCATCTCATGGGTGACCAGCACCATGGTGCGCCCTTCATGTGCCAGGTCGGCGATCACCTTGAGCACTTCGCCGACCAGTTCCGGGTCGAGCGCCGAGGTCGGCTCGTCGAACAGCATGACGCGCGGCTGCACGGCAAGCGCCCGGGCGATGGCGCCGCGCTGCTGCTGGCCGCCGGACAGAAATGACGGATAGACGTCGCGCTTGTCGGCCAGTCCGACGCGCTCCAACAGGCTTTCAGCCGTTTCGGTCGCCTGCGCTTTCGCCACGCCGAGAACATGGACCGGGACTTCGATGACGTTTTCCAGAAGCGTCATATGGCTCCACAGGTTGAAGCTCTGGAAGACCATGCCGAGACGCGAGCGTATGCGTTCGATCTGCTTGCGGTCGGCCGGTATGCGGTCGCCGCCGCCGTCCTTTCTGAGGCGGATTTCCTCGCCGTTGACCCGGATGGTGCCGCTTGTGGGATTTTCGAGGCAGTTGATGCAGCGCAGCAGGGTAGACTTGCCGGAGCCGCTGCCGCCGATGATGGCGATCACTTCACCGTCGCGCGCCGACAGCGAAACGCCCTTGAGCACGTGAAGTTCGCCGAACCGCTTGTGCAGGTTTTCGACGTGGATGGCTTCGGCCGCCTCGTCGGCCCGTGCCCTGTCGGCAGTTGCGCTGGTTGTATCGCTCATCGCACCCCGCCCGGGCGGCGGGCGCATCGGTTCCGTCGCGATCGGCCTGTCATAACGATGGTGCTCGGTCCCCTGTTTCTGTGTGCCAGGCACCGACCGGATGTGGAGCCGTGGCTGATTTGTTCTTGGCCCTATTAGCACACTTGCGACCTTGTTATGCAAGTGTATAAATACTCCCGACGAGGTTCAACCCACCTATTTCGGAAAGATTTTCCTGTGAAATCATATGGTTCCCAGTCTATGGCGGCGCCCATGCGGCGTGTCCTCATGCGTTCGGCACACAACGCGATGCAGGGCGCGGACCGACAATCGTGGCATTACGGACCGGGCTTCGATGCGGTGCGGGCAGGCGAGCAGCATGACGCGCTTGCCCGTCTTGTCACCGCGTCCGGCGCCGAGATCGAGTGGATCGAGGACAATGGCGACGGGCTTGCCGATTCCGTCTTCACGCATGATCCGTCGCTGATGACCGATGAGGGCGCGGTGATCCTGTCGATGGGCAAGGCGCTGAGAATGCCGGAGACGGACTTGCACGCGGCGGCCTATGAACGGCTCGGCATTCCGGTGCTCGGGCGCATTGCGGCGCCCGGTCAGGTCGAGGGCGGCGACTGCGTCTGGCTCGACGCAAAGACGCTGGCCGTCGGGCGTGGCGTGCGAACCAATCAGGAAGGCATCCAGCAGCTGGCCAACATCCTGGGTCGGATCGGCGTTACCGTCTATGGCTACGACCTGCCATTGTGGCAGGGCGAGGAGGCGTGCCTGCATCTGATGTCGGTCATCAGCCCGCTCGCCGACGATCTTGCACTGGTCTACTCGCCGCTTTTGCCGGCCCCGTTCTGGCAGGAGCTGACAGCGCGCGGCATCACGCTGGTCGAGGGCGATGCGGCGGAGTTTTCGGCAAGCAACGGCCTGAGCCTCAACGTGCTGCCGACGAAGCCTCGGGAGGTGATCGCGGTGGGCGGGTTTCCCAAGACGAAGGCAGCGATGGAAGCGGCCGGCTGCACCGTCGCCACTTTCGAGGCGGACGCATTGTGCATCGCCTGCGAGGGCGGCCCGACCTGCCTGACGCGGCCGATCCTGCGGCAATGACGGAAGGCGGGCGCCGGAAATTCCGCCGCGAGGGCGAGGAAAGGCGGCGTCAGGACCTGATCGAGGCGACGCTCGACTGTGTGGCCGAGCACGGCCTCGAAGGCGCGACTGTGCGCGCGATCGCGCTGCGCGCCGGCGTGACGGCCGGTCTCATCCGCCATTACTTCCCGGGCAAGGAGGACCTCCTTCAGGCGGCCTATGCGACGATCGTCAAGCGCATGACGGAGCAGGCGAAGGCCGCCCTGGTGATGGAGGATTCGAGCCCGCATCGCCGGCTCGCCGCCTTTGTCGCGGCCAATCTCGCCGCGCCCATCATCGATGTGCGCATCTTTTCCCTGTGGGCCGGCTTCATCGGGCGCGTGCACGCCGATCCCGACCTGGCGGCGACCCACCGCGAAGGCTATCTCGGCTTCCGCGACGAGGTCGAGGCGCTGGTCGCCGAGGTGCTGGCGGCGGACGGACGGACGGCGACGCAATCCGAGCTTCGCCGTCACGCGATCGCGATCAATGCCGTCATTGACGGTCTGTGGATCGAGGGCTGCATGGCCGGCGAGATGTTTGGCGCCGGTGAATTGGCGCATACGGGGCTTGAGGCCGTCGAGGCGCTGCTCGGCGTTGAACTGCAAAGCGAAGGAGAAGCCATCCAATGACGACGGTCGGCGAGGCGCTGGTGCGCTTCTTGCAAGCCTATGGCGTGAAGGCGGTCTTCGGCATCCCCGGGGTGCATACGATCGAGCTCTATCGGGGTCTGGCGACCTCGGAAATCCGCCATGTCACGCCGCGCCACGAGCAGGCGGCGGGCTTCATGGCCGACGGCTATGCACGGGCCACGGGCAAGCCGGGCGTCGCCTTCGTCATCACCGGACCCGGTCTGACCAACGCGATCACCGCGATGGCGCAGGCGCGCGCCGACTCCATTCCCATGCTGGTCGTCTCGGGCGTCAATGCGCGCGACACCCTCGGCAAGGGTCTGGGTTTCCTGCACGAATTGCCCGACCAGCGCGCCATGATGGCGAGCTTTTGCCGACTATCGATGCGCGTTGAGGAGCCCACTGAGCTCGCCCAGGCACTCGAGCGGGCCTTTGTCCTGTTTGCAAGCGAGCGGCCTGGGCCGGTCCATATCGAGATCCCGACTGATGTCATGGGGCTTGCGTTCGAAGGAAATTTCGACGTTGCCGCGCCGCCCGGCGGACCATTGCCCGACCCGGCAGATATCGAATCCGCCGCCGGTTTGCTTGCAGTGGCTCAACGTCCGGCGATCCTCGTCGGCGGCGGGGCACGCGGCGCGGCGCGGGCGGTTCAAGCGCTGGCCGAACGTCTCGACGCGCCGGTGGTGGCGACGACGAATGCCCGCGGTCTCATGCATGGCCATCGGCTCCTCGTGCCGGCCAGTCCGAGTCTCGATGCGGTTCGCGCGCTTGTGGCAGACAGCGACGTCGTGCTCGCCATCGGCACGGAGTTCGGTCCCACGGACTACGACATGAATGGCGATGGCGGCTTTCCAAATCTGCGCAAACTGGTGCGCATCGATATCGACCCGGCACAGCTTGCCCGGCAACCGGCTGACGTTGCCATTGCAGCGCCGAGCGATCTGGCCAGCGAGGCGCTTCTGACGGCCTTGCTGAAGGCGCCGCGGCGCGACGAGCGGATAGGGCAGGAGCGGGCGGGTGCTTGCCGGGCGGCCGCCTGGGAGGAGATCGGCGCGCGCTACCGGGCACATGTCGGTGCGATCGAGGCGGTGCGCGATGCTCTGCCCGGTGCGATGATTGTGGGTGACTCCACGCAGGCCGTTTACGCGGCCAATCTGTTCTACGATCACGACCGGGCCGGGGGCTGGTTCAACGCGGCGACCGGCTACGGGGCGCTCGGTTACGGTCCCGCCGCCGCCATCGGCGCGGCAATCGGCCGGCCGGAGGCTCCGACCGTCTGCCTGACCGGGGATGGCGGGCTGCAGTTCACGCTGGCCGAGCTTGGCTCGGCGCTCGACGAGCGGGCGAAGGTGATCTTCGTCGTCTGGAACAATCGCGGCTATCAGGAGATCGAGGCGGCGATGCGCGCCGTGCAGATCGCTCCGGTCGGAGTCACGCCGTCCGCGCCCGATTTCGTGGCAATCGCGCGAGCCTACGGCCTGCAGGCCGAACGTATCGACCGTCTCGGCGGTCTGGCCGCGGCTGTCGCACGTGCCGCGGCGAAGGACGGGCCGGCGCTGATCGAAATCGTCGACGATCCGCTCCTGTAGACCCCTGTCAGCGATGCTCCGTCAGGCCGTCCGTCTCGCGTCACCATAGGAGGCCACGTAGCGGCGCAGCCTGGCCGCCGCTTCGGCCAGCACCTCGTCGCTCTGGCACAGGCTGATGCGGATATGGCCGCGCGCCGCCTCGCCGAAGGAAAGGCCGGGCATGACCGCGACCTTCTCGCTTTCCAGCAGGCCCCAGGCAAAGCGCTCGCAATCGGGATCGATGGCGGCAATATCGAGCATGGCGTACATGCCGCCCTTCGAGCCGCGTACGCGCACCCCGTTCATGCCCTCGATCGCCTTCATGAAGGCCGAGCGGCGGGCATCGTAGCGCGCCGCGATCTCAGCGACCCCGTAAGCCTTTTCAAGCGCTTGTGTCGCGGCCCGGCTGACGAAATCGGTCAAGCCGTAGGTGGTCACGAGGTTGAGGTTGATGAGCTGCGTGATGAAATCGGCCGGGCCGGTGAGCCAGCCGATGCGCCAGCCGGTCATGCCGTGGCTCTTCGACATGGAATTGATCACCAGGGTGCGCTCCGCCATGCCCGGCAAGGCGCGCGGCGAGAGATGCTCGGCCTCGCCGGTAATGGTCCAGTAGACCTCGTCCGACAGAAGCCACAGGTCCCCAGTCCGGCAGATCTCGGCGATCGCTTCGAGGGTGTCGCGCGTATAGATTGCGCCGGTCGGATTGTTCGGCGTGTTGATGAGGATCGCTTTGGTGTTGGGGCGCAGCGCCGCGGCGATATCGTCGGCGGCCGGCTGAAAACCGTTATCGGCCCTAGCTTCGACGACGCTGAAGTCGGCGCCAGCGGCACGGAACGTCCCGGGATAGGTCGCATAATAGGGCGCGACGACAATCGCGTGGTCGCCCGGATCGAGCACGCCTTGAACGGCGGCGTAAAGCGCGAGTTGCCCGCCGGGCGTGGCCAGTATCTCGTCGGCAGCCGTGGCGACGCCGGTGCATTGCGTCGAGACGCTCGCCATCGCCTTGCGCAATCTCGGCACGCCGGGAAGCTGGGTATAGTGATGATAGCCGGCGCGCACGGCCGTCACGCAGGCCTCCACCGTTTCGACGGGCGTGTCGAAGTCGTGGTCGCCGACCGACAGCATCATGATGTCCTCTCCCGCCTGCTTGCGGGTCATGGCGGAAAAATGCACCTCCCAGCCGTCCTTGCCGGAGGGGCTGATGCCTGTGATTCGGGATGAGGGTTTGGGCATGGTCGATACTCTCACACAGTCGGCATTTCGTGACCCGGGCGCGGCTTGATCAGCGGGCCGGCGTCCAAAACATTGGCCGCAGTCATGCGGGGTGATCGCCTGCAGGTGCCCCCGAGCCGCAGCATGCGCGGCATGGCCGGATTGTCCACCCGGGTGCCGCAACTCTCCTGACGCCGCATTGCGCGCTTCGGGCCGTGGAGTCAACGCATGACACGCTTCAAGGATGTTCCGACGCTGCGCGCAGGCCATGGTCGGATCATGGGTTCACAAGAGGCCGGGGAGCGGTTAACGAAGCCGGCAAGAAGACAGTCATAAGTGACGGTTAGGCTTTCGGCTTGTGCACAAGTCTGTGCTGGCACATGGGCCGGTATTGGACCAATTGGGTGCGATGTGCGAAGGACAGGCGAATGGAGCGAATTTGACATTCGAGTGCTCGGTCTGCGTCGGCCGCCATCTCAAATGTCAAGTTAAAAACTCCAGTAGAATCAATTTGTTACTAGCGGGCCCTCTGCTTCGGACATTTGCTTGATTGCTTGACATGGCGGGATGCAGATGTCCGAATCGAACCACTAGGCACCGAAAGGACGGCTCATGCTTGCTCCGGACAAGAAAACCGAACCGGTTGACGAAGCTGAGTTCGTCGACGAGGCGATCGTCTCGCGCCGTTCGGTGCGCGCTTTCCTGCCCGATCCCGTCGATGACGCGACGATCCGAGACATATTGAAGGTCGCCTCGCGCGCGCCTTCGGGAACCAATATGCAGCCCTGGAAAGTCTATGTGACCAAGGGCGCCAGGAAGCGCGCGATCGCCGATGCGATCCTCAATTCGGGCATTCGGGCCGAGAAGGCCGAATGGGACGAGTACAAATATTATCCCGACCAGTTCTTCGAGCCCTATCTGGCGCGCCGGCGCGCCGTCGGCTTTGACCTTTACGGCGCGCTCGGCATCGGGCGGCGCGACGTCGACCGGATGCGTGCTCAGCACGACCGCAATTTTGTCTTTTTCGACGCGCCGGTGGGCATGATCTTCACCATCGACCGGCGTCTCAACAAGGGTTCGTGGATCGATTACGGCATGTTCCTGCAGTCGATCATGATCGCCGCGCGGGGCAGGGGGCTGCACACCTGCCCGCAGGCCGCCTTCGCACCCTATCACCGCCAGATCAGGCCGGTGCTGGGCATTCCCGACGAGGAGATCGTGGTGTGCGGCATGGCACTCGGCTACGAGGACGAGACGAAGCCGGAAAACAGCCTGCGCACCGAGCGTGCCGAACTCGAAGAGTTCGTCACCTTCGTGGAGTAGAGGGGCAGCTTCAGCTGCTGCGTCCGGACGCGCACGCAACGCATGTCAGTGCCGTCGGATCCGTCTCCAGCCTGCGGATGCCGATGAATTCGCCGCATTCGGCGCAGTAGCCGAATTCGCCTTCGCCCATGCGCCGGAGGGCGGCGCGGATACGCGCGATGCGCGACTTGCGGCGTTGCTCGACAGCCTGCGCCATGGCCTGGACCTGCAATGCGTCGATCCGCGACACGCGTCCGACACTTTGCTGGTCGAGCTCGACAGGAGCGCGATGGTCTTCCGTGTCGCGTGATTGTGCGTCCAATTCTGCCAGTTCGGCTTCGAGCAACGCGCCGAGCGTCGTTTTCAGTTCCGCCTGATCGGGTTCGGCCATTCGTTCTCCCCACTGCGATCAGGACAATAGCTGCAATTGCCGGCGCAGCATATCGCAATCGTCAAGCCCGGCTTCCAGGGCGCCATGGGTCTCGCGCCATATCGGCATGGCCTCGGTAAGTGTCGCCAGACCGTCATCGGTGAGCGTGAGCAGCCGGCCGCGCCTGTCGTCTGGGTCGACGGCGATTGCGACCAGCGCGCGCCGCTCGAGCGCCTTGAGGTTCGCGGTCAGTGTGGTCCGGTCCATGGCCAGAAAGTCAGCGATCTCCTTCATCCGTGCCGGTTGCGGGCGGTTCAGGCTCATCATCAGGGAAAACTGGCCATTGGTGATGCCGACGGGTCTCAACGCATCGTCGAACATGCGGGCGAGGCGACGCGCGGCGCGCTGCGTATGCAGGCACAGGCAGTGGTCACGCACATGCAGCGTGGTGTCATGATCGGGTGGCAAAGGTTTTGACATGTCCATATCGTGTTGATATCAACTTATTCACTTGATGCAAGTGCGGCGAACGGTTGTCGCTGTGCAGGCCATTCGTGAGGGAGGGAATCCGGCATGGGAAAGCGCATCCTTCTGCTTATCGGTACGAAAAAGGGGCTCTTTATCGCCGAGGGCGATGAAGGCCGCAGGTCCTGGGCTCTGCGCGGTCCCTATTGCAGCACCTGGCCGATCCATCATGCGATCGGCGATGCCGCGACCGGGGCAATCCACGCAGCCGGCGGCAATGAATGGTTCGGCCCCGCGGTCTGGCGATCGGAGGATCTGGGAGAAAGCTGGACGCATTCGAGCGAGGGTCTGGCTTACGGTCAGGGCGAGGAGCCGGTCAGTACCGTGTGGAGCCTCGCATCGGGCCATGGCGGCCTCTATGCCGGGGTGCAGCCGGCAGGCCTTTTCCACAGCCGCGACGGCGGACGCACGTGGCGCCACCTTGCGGGGTTGCGCGACCATCCTTCGCGGCCTGAATGGAACCCCGGCGGAGCCGGCCTGATCCTGCATTCGCTGGTGCCGCATCCCGATGATGCGAACCGCATCTGGGTCGGCATTTCTGCAGCCGGCGTCTTTGCCAGCGACGACGGCGGGACGCACTGGGAACCGCGCAACCGTGGCACGCGGGCCGACTTCTTTCCGGACGATCAGAAATACCCCGAATTCGGCCAGTGCGTGCACTGCCTCGTCATGGCGGCGGGGTCGAATGGGCGGCTCTACCAGCAGAACCATTGCGGCATGTATCGCAGTGACGATGGCGGACGCACATGGGAAAGCATCGAGAACGGACTGCCGTCGAGTTTCGGCTTTCCGGCGGCGGCCCATCCGCGCGATCCCGAGACGCTGTTTCTGCTTCCCCTCAACGGCGATTCGGCCGGCCGTTTCATGCCCGACGGCAAGGCGGCGGTGTGGCGCACGCGCGACGGTGGTGCGAGCTGGCAGGACCTGCGCGAGGGGCTGCCGCAAGAGGATGCCTATTTCGGCGTTCTGCGCCAGGCCATGACGACCGATGTGATGGAACCGGCGGGCGTCTATTTCGGCACCGGCAGCGGCTCGGTCTTCGCCAGCGCCGACGAGGGCGATAGCTGGACCGAGATCGCCCGGCACCTGCCGACCATTTCGTCGGTCGAGACAATGGTCGTCGAACACGATTCTTGACGAGGTTTCATGGCTGCCGCCCAAGACAGAAAGGATTCTCCGACGCTCGTCGTCAGGCTGCCGGGCGTACTGGTCGACCTGTTTCCCGGATCGGCCCGCCAGGTCGAATTGCAGGCCGCCACGGTGGACGAGATGGTCGACGAACTCGACCGGCGCTGGCCCGGCATGCGCGGCCGCATTTGCGACACGCGTCCGGCCATCCGCAAGCATATGAACATCTTCGTCGACGGCGAGCGCGCCACGCTGGCAACGCGGCTGCGGCCTGGCATGGAGGTCTTCGTCCTGACGGCGATCAGCGGCGGGTGAGGGCGCCGGTATCCCGCGGTAGGGACACTCAATCCGAAGGAGAGCCGGCAAGGCCGTCCCAGGCCGCGATGCCGGCCTCTGCGATGGCCATCAGCCTGTCCCTGTCGGCACCGTCGCGTGCCTGGATCGACATGCCCTGCTGCAGCGTCGCATAAAAAGCCGCAATTGCCCTGCAATCGGCGCCCGCCGGCAGTTCGCCTTCGGCTTGCGCCCGTTCCAGTCGGCGCCGCAACTGCTCGACATTGTCCGCGCGTTCTTCCCGCAACTCGGCGCAAGCGGCGGCGTTGGTGCCGCTTTCGGGCAACGCGCCGAGCACAATGAGGCAGCCGGGCGGCATGCCTGGCGTTGTGTAGGAAATGGCGGTTTTGCGCAGGAAGTGCTCGATCGCCTGGCGCGCGGTCGGGGCATCGTCCAGACTGGTCCAAATCTCAGTGCCCTGGGTCCGCTTGTAGAGCTCCACGGCTTCGCGAAAAAGCGCTTCCTTGGAGCAAAATGCGGCATAGAGGCTCGGTGAGTTGATGCCCATGGCCGACGTAAGGTCGGTCAGGGACGCACCGTCATAACCCTTTGCCCAGAACACGCTCATGGCGCGCTTGAGCGCCTCCTCACGATCGAACCCTCTCGGCCTGCCTCTTGCGGACATCACACACCTTTATTGTGTCAAACAATACATAAATCGCTTGACGGTGTTCGGCAAGCTTGGCAGGTATTGTATACCGATCAATACAGAAAAGAGATTCCGACATGTCCCGACTGGCTGGAAAAGTGGCACTGATCCTTGGCGGAAGCCGTGGCATGGGTGCGGCCATCGCCAAGAGACTCGCCGAAGAGGCGGCCGATGTGGCGTTCACCTATGCCAGTTCGCCCGCGCGCGCCAATGACGTTGCGCAGGCGATCGAGGCGATGGGTCGGCGCTCATTGGCCATAGCCGCGGACAATCGCGACGTGGCCGCGGTCGAAGAGGCGGTGACGGAGACGGTCAGTGCCTTCGGGCGGCTCGACATTCTGGTCAACAATGCCGGAATCTTCCTTGTCGGCCCCGTCGATACGCTGACGCTCACCGATTTCGACGAGACCGTGAACGTCAATGTCAGGGCGGCCTTCGCCGCCTCGCGCGCGGCGCTGGCCCATATGGGCGAAGGCGGGCGGATCGTCTCCATCGGCAGCAATCTCGCCGTGCGCATGCCCGATGCGGGGCTCAGCCTCTATTCGATGAGCAAGGCCGCGCTCACCGGCATGACCAAGGCGTTGGCGCGTGAAGTCGGGCCGAAAGGGATCACCGCCAACATCGTGCATCCGGGGTCCACTGATACGGAGATGAATCCGGCCGACGGTCCGGGCGCCGAGGAACAGCGGGCGCTGATGGCCATCCCGCACTTCGGCGAGGCCTCGGAGGTGGCCGGACTCGTTGCCTGGCTTGCCGGCCCGGACGCTCGCGGTGTCACGGGCGCGGAGTTCACGATTGACGGCGGTGCGAATATCTGAGGCCGCGTACGGCCCGCCCGGGATCGACGATCGACGGGCCTATTTCACCTGATAACCCACATCCTCTGAGGCATGGCAAAGGGATTTCCAGAAGCTACGGGCGAAAGAGCGGAAGACGTAGAGGTCGAATTGCGTCTCGCCCGTGCGCTGGATGTGGGCAAAGATGTCGTGATGCGCGGTCGAGCAACCGTTTGCGACGGGAAAGGCGGTGAGCGCGAAGTCGATGGCGAAGAGTTTTGCCAGCACCCATTGCGCGCTCGTTCCGGCGACTCGGATCGCCGTGCGCCCATGCGAGAGATCGGTGAGCGTGCCGGTGTCGGCCTGGACGGCGGATGAGAGCGTATCCGCCAGCCCTTCGGCCTGATCGACGAGGAGAAAGCGGCCCGGCGCGATCCCGAAGGCGGCCCTGGCGCCGTTGATAACGCCTGCGCCGGCACCGTCCGGCAGGGCGAGCCCGGTGGCGTCCTTGAGCGCTGCAATCAATGTCTTTTCTTCGCCGGCAAATGCGGCCGCCTGGACGATCGAGCCCGGCTGCGTCTGCGACAGGGTCACACCCGCGCCGTTCGCCACATGTCCGTAATGTCCCGGCTTCCAATCCGTTTCCAGCGGCGAGAGGGGTTCAACCATGCATGCGGCTCCCTTCGGGATCGAAAAAGTGGTGGCTGACGATCTCGACCGGTCCGAAACGCCTGCGCAGGGGATCGGAAATATAGGCGCGGCTGCCGTGGCGCGCCTTGCCCCGCCTGACGAGGGCCAGCGCGATATACTTGCCGAGGGCGGGCGAATAGCACACTGCCGTGACATGACCGATCGAATCGCGAATGGCGTGCGGGTCGTTGTGTTCGACGATATGCGCGCCGCCGCCGAGCGGCTGGTTGTCGAGCGAGACAAGACCGACCAGGCGCGCGCGCTCCTCGCTGACGAGACCTTCGCGGTCCATCATCATGGAGCCGATAAAGGGCTTCTTCTTCGACAGCATCCAGTCGAGATAGAGATCGCGCGCCGTCGTCCGGCCATCGATCTCGGCGCCGGTGACATGGCCCTTTTCGATGCGCAGCGCGCCGAGCGCCTCGAGGCCATAGGGGACGATGTCGAATGGTTTGCCGGCTTCGATCAATGTCTCCCAGACATGCCGGCCGAAACCGGCACGGCAATAGACCTCGTAGGCGCGCTCGCCGGAGAAGGAGAGGCGGCAGATCATCACCGCAACGCCGGCGATCTCGCCATGAACGATGCCCATGAAGGGCAAGGTCTCATTGTCGAGCGCGGTACCGCTGACACAGGCGGCAAGCACGTCGCGCGACTTCGGTCCGGCCACGGCCGCGCCCGCCCATTCGTCGGTGACGGAGGTGAGCGTCACCTTCAGATCCGGCCAGACGATATCGAGGAAATATTCCAGATGCTGCATGACATTGCCGGCATTGGCCGTCGTGGTCGTCATCAGGAAGTCGTTTTCGCCGAGCCGCCATGTCGTACCGTCATCGAGCGCCAGCCCGTCCTCGCGCAGCATCAGGCCGTAACGCGCCTTGCCGACCGGCAGGGTGGAGAACATGTTGGTGTATACCCGGTCGAGGAATGCGGCCGCGTCCGGCCCCTGAACCGCGATCTTGCCGAGCGTGGAGACGTCGACGATGCCGACCGATCGGCGCACCGCTGCCGCCTCGCGCACATAGGCCTGCTCCACGGTTTCGCCGGCCTTGCCGTAGATCTGCGGGCGATACCACAGGCCGGCAGAATACATGGTCGCGCCGTTCTCGACATGCCAGTCATGCATCGGCGACAGCCGGTCGGGCTTGAGTTCACCGTAACGTTCGGCGGCAAGCGCGCCGAGCGATACGGGCGTGAAGGGCGGGCGAAAGCGCGTGGTGCCTGCCTCGGGAATGGAAATGCCGCGCGCCTCGGCCATGATGGCGAGGCCTGGAATATTGGATGTCTTGCCCTGGTCTGTCGCCATGCCGAGCGTCGTATAGCGCTTCAGATGCTCGACGGACAGAAAGCCCTCGCGGTGGGCCAGACGAACGTCATCGGCCGTCACGTCGTTCTGGAAATCGACAAAGGCCTTGCCGCCCTTTCCGTCGGGCGAAGCGACCTCGTAGACGGGCGCCGGCGTCGGGTCGACCGGTAGGGATTCGACCTTCGGAAGAGCCGGTTTGCGGGCCTTGGCCCCGCCGGCCGCGGCCTGGCCGGCTGCATGCCCGTCGGCGAGCGCTTCGGCAGTCGAGAAATGACCCAGAAAGGCGCCGGCTCCGGTCCATTTCTGCGTCGGTTCAGGCGGAAGAAAGGCTTGCAGCGCGTCGTCCCAGATGGGCGCGGTGCCGGCCTGGCTGGCCAGGTGGATGACCGGCGACCAGCCGCCGGAAACGACCAGGCAATCGGCCTGAATCTCGCGCACCGCCTCGCCGAACCGGCCGGTCTGGTAATCGAAGGTGCGGGCCAGAAGCCCGGAAAGACTGCGCCCGCCTTTGGTCGCGACGACGGCGTGGGCGGTAAGAACTTCGGCGTCGGCCTCGTTTGCAAGCCCCGCGGCCGTCTCCGAAACGTTCGGGCGCGTGTCGATTATGGCGGAGATCGCCGCGCCCTGCCGCTGCAGCGCTCGGGCCGCCGCGTAGGCGCTGTCATTGTTGGTGAAGATGGCGACGCGCGCCCCCGGCAATACGCCGAATTCCCCGGCGTAGCGGGCGGCCGCGCTTGCCAGCATGACGCCGGGACGGTCGTTGCCGGGAAAGACGATGGGCCGCTCGAGCGCGCCGGTCGCCAGCACGACGTGGCGCGCGCGGATGGTCCAGTGGCGATGCCGCGGCTCGCCGTTTTCCGGGACGCGCTTGTGGTCGGCAACGCGCTCGAGCGCGGCAAGTGTGTTGCCGTCATAATAGCCCCAGACCGTCGTGCGCGGCAGCAGCCGCACATTGTCCGTCTCCGCCAATGCTTCGGCGGTGCGCGCTGCCCATTGCGACGCATCCTCACCGTCGATCGTCTCGTTCGACCAGTTCGCCGAGCCGCCGAGGACGGGATCGGTCTCGGCGAGGATCACGCGGGCGCCCTTTGCCGCGGCCGTCTTTGCCGCCATCAGGCCGGCCGGTCCGGCGCCGACGACGAGCACGTCGCAAAAGGCGTTCATGCGCTCATAGCGCACCCTGTCGGTCGCGTAGCCGGCGCGGCCGAGGCCCGCGGCACGGCGGATGAAGGGTTCGCATAGCATCCACAACCGCGTGCCCTTGAGCGGCCCGATGGCGGGGCCCATGAACGTCTTGTAGTAGAAGCCTGCCGAAAACAGCGGGCCGGCAAGCTGGTTGATGGCGCCGAGATCATAGTCGAGCGAAGGAAAGCGGTTCTGGCTCTCGGCGACCAGCCCGTCATGGATCTCGATCATGGTGGCGGGAATGTTGGCTTCGCGCACATCGCCGCGCAGGATTGTCACCAGCGCATTCGGCTCGTCAAAGCCGGCCGAAACGAGACCGCGCGGACGATGATACTTGAAGGAGCGGCCGAGCAGCGTGAGGCCGCAGGCCAGGAGCGCGGAGGCCAGCGTGTCGCCGGCAAAGCCGGTATAGGCCTTGCCGTCAAAATGAAAGCGCACCGATCGCGTGCGGTCGATGCGGCCGCCGCCTGCTGTGCGTCGCGCGCTCACGTGCGGTCTTCCTGCCGCCGGCGCGCCGGGCGTTTCTTCTGTTGCCGCCTGGCAGAAGCCTTCTTCTGCCCGCGCGCCAGGCTGACGCTGGCGATCTCATGGGTCAGCGTGGAACGCATCACGAGGATGTGGCTGCGGCATCCGCCGGAATGCTGCCAGTATTCTGGGTGATCACCGGCCGTGTTGACGCGCTCATAGACATAGGCGTTCCACGCCGCCTGGTCGGTGGAGGTGTCGGCCGGGCGTGTGCGGTTCGCATCGCCTCGATAGGTGAATTCGGAAAGATCGCGCGGTCCGCAATAGGGGCAGTTAATCAACATGCTTGATGGCAATCTCTAATGTAGTTGCGGCGTTGCGCCCTGACCCTTCTCGTCGGTCAGGATGCCGCGTTGGAAACGGTCGAGTGTGAATGGCGCGTTGAGGGGGTGTGGCTCGTCCTTGGCGATCGTCCAGGCAAAGCACCAGCCCGATGCAGGTGTTGCCTTGAAGCCGCCATAGCACCAGCCGGTGTTGAGATACATGCCGGGCAGGGGCCCGGTGGTGATGATCGGCGAGCCATCCATGGACATGTCCATGACGCCGCCCCAGGAGCGCAGCAGGCGCACCCGCGCCAGCCCGGGAAACAGGGCGACCATCTCGCTCATCACCTCTTCCACCACCGGCAGGTTGCCGCGTTGGGCATAGGAATTGTAGCCGTCGAGGTTGCCGCCGAAGACCAGTCCGCCCTTGTCGGACTGCGACATGTAGAGATGGCCGCCGCCAAAGGTGACAACCGTGTCGACGAAGGGTTTCAGCGCTTCGGATACAAAAGCCTGCAGCACATGGCTTTCGATCGGCAGTCGCTCGATGCCGGCCAGCTTCATCACGCGACCGGTCGAGCCGGCCACGGCGACGGCGACTTTCTTGGCGGCAATCTCGCCGCGCGTTGTCGTCACACCGGTGATGCGCTCGCCGTCGCGGACAAAACCGGTCACCTCGCAATTCTCGATGATGTCGACGCCGCGCCGGTCGGCGGCGCGGGCAAATCCCCAGGCCACCGCGTCGTGGCGCGCGGTGCCGGCGCGCGGCTGCAGGAGACCGCCGACAACGGGGAAGCGGGCCGAGCCGGAGAGGTCGAGGCCAGGAACCTTGCGCGCGATCGCGTCGCGGTTGAGCCACACGGCGTCTCCGCCGTCGTGGCGCATGGCGTTGCCGCGCCGGATGAAGTCGTCGGCCTGGCCGGGAGAATGGGCGAGGTTCAGCACGCCGCGCTGCGAAAACATCACATTGTAGTTGAGGTCCTGTGCCAGGTCCTCCCACAGCTTGACCGAGAAATCGTAGAAGCGGATCGATTCGCCAAGCAGGTAGTTGGATCGAACGATGGTGGTGTTGCGGCCGATATTGCCCGAACCCAGCCAGCCCTTCTCGAGCACGGCGACGTTGGTGATTCCATGCTCCTTGGCCAGATAATGGGCTGTGGCGAGTCCGTGCCCGCCGCCGCCAACGATCACCACGTCGTAGGAAGGCTTTGGCTCTGGCTTGCGCCAGGCCGGCCGCCAATCCCGGTTTCCCGACCAGGCATGCTTTAGGAGCGACAGTGCCGAATATTCCGCCATGAATCTCCGTCCGTACCGGATGATGCGAGACTATAGAACGGCGTTGGTGCCGAAAGCCAGAAATCCGCCATGGCTTATCGGCCCTCCGACGTTGAAGCCAGAGCCCGATGCCGACAAGCGATGACTTGCCGCAGGCGATCGGCCACTTTATGCATTGCTTTCGATCCAATGGCGCCCGGAATGCGGATACCGATGCCGAACATGCGCTTGCAGCCATTCTTCACATTGTTGTTCGTGGTATTATGCTTCGTGGCCGCGCTCGACAGGAGTTTCGCGCAGGCTATCGGCGTCGACCCGGCGCAAATCTATGAAGAGCAAAAGCCCGTCGTCGAAAGCTATGTTCGTGAAGCGAACGAGCTGGCGCGCAGGGTGGAGCTCAATTCCGACAATGACGCGCTGCTTGTCCAGTACCGCGGCCAACTGGAGACCTTGGCAGGCCAGGTGCTCGAGAGTGCCGTCGCCTTCCGGCCGCGGCTTCAGGAAATCAATACGCGCCTCGAGCAACTCGGGTCGCCACCGGGCGACGGCATGCCGCCGGAGCCCGAGGCGATCAGCGACGAGCGCGTCCAGTTGAGCAATGAAAAGGCGCAGATCAATGCGTTGATCGGCGAGGCGGAAAGCCTGTCCCTTCGCGTCAACCGCATGATCGAACAGATCAACGAGCTTCGCCGCGATCTGTTCGCCGCGACGCTGTGGCGGCGCTATGACATCTCTGCCGCAGTCAGCCCGCAAGTGGTGGACGATCTTTCCAAGGAAGTGGAGAGCCTATATCGGCGCAGCTCGTCATGGCTGCGTTTCGTTGTTAACTTCAGACTGCAATCGTTGCTTTGGGCAACCTTTTTCTCCCTGGCGGCGGCCGGTGTCATCTTCGTCGGCGGCAGGCGGCTGTTCGGTCATCTGATCAGCAGGGACGTCAGCGCAGAAAGCCCGAGCTACTTGTCGCGGCTTTCGGTGGCATTCTGGTCGACTTTGCTGCCGACATTCGCGCTGTCGGTATTTTTTGGCCTGACCTATGGGCTCTACAAGCATTTCAACATCCTGCGCGAGGACATGGGGCAACTGCTTGCCGGTTTCTTCCAGGTCACGCTGATCGTCTTTTTCGTTTCGAGGCTGGCATGGGCGGCCCTTTCGCCTCGGCTGGAGACCTGGAGACTTGCGCCGATCGACACGTCGACGGCGACCAAACTCTACTGGCTGGCATGCCTCACCGCCGTGACGACGGGCCTCGACTATTTTCTCAACGTCGTCAACGAAGTGCTTGGCTCACCGCTATCTCTCACCGTCGTCAAGAGCCTCGTGGCGACGGTCATCGTGGGCGTCCTGCTGATCCTGATCGGACTGGTGCGGCCGCGCCAAACGGTCGAGGCGGGCGAGGGGGAGGAGAGCCCCAGGTTCACCCTGCTCAACTACATATTCCTTGGGCTCGGCGTCATCACCATCATCTCCGCCGTCCTCGGCTATCTCGGCCTTGCGCGGTTCCTCTCGCAGCAGATCGTCGTTACCGGCGCCATCATCGCCACGATGTATATCGGATTTCAATCGGCCGGCGCCTTGTCGGCGGAAGATACGTTCGTCAACACGTCGCTCGGGCGCTATCTGCAACGTACATTTCGCCTCGAGGACACGACCCTCGACCAGCTCAGCGTGGTCGCAAGCATCCTCATCTACATCCTGATCGGCGTCATCGGCCTGCCGCTCATCATCCTGCAATGGGGCTTCCAGTGGGCCGACATATCCGGTTGGGCCTATCGCTTTTTCAGCGGCATCACGATCGGCTCGATGACCTTTTCGCTGATCGGCATCCTGACGGGCATCTTCGTCTTCGTCGTCGGCTATTTCCTGACTCGCGGGTTCCAGGGCTGGCTAGACGGTTCGGTCATGGCGCGCGGCAAGGTCGATCCCGGCGTGCGCAATTCGATCAAGACGGCGGTCGGATATGCGGGCATAGCCCTGGCGGCGATCGTCGGCATTTCCGCCGCCGGAATCGACCTGTCGAGCCTGGCACTGGTGGCCGGCGCGCTTTCGCTGGGCGTCGGTTTCGGGTTGCAGAACATTGTCTCCAACTTCGTGTCGGGCCTGATCCTTCTCGCCGAGCGGCCGTTCCAGGCCGGCGACTGGATCGAAGCCGGCGCCGTCACCGGGACCGTCAAGCGGATCAATGTGCGTGCGACGGAGATCGAGACGTTCCAGCGCCAGACGGTCATCCTGCCCAATTCGGAACTGATCAATGCGGCGGTCGGCAACTGGACCCATCGCAACAAGCTCGGGCGCATCGAGATCAAGATTGGCGTGGCCTATGGAAGCGACGTGCGCAAGGTGCACGATATTCTCATGGAACTGGCGCAAAACCATCCGCTTGTCCTGAAGAACCCCGAACCCTTCGTGTTTTTCGCCGATTTCGGCGCATCGTCGCTCGACTTCGAGCTGCGATTCTATCTTTCCGACGTGCTCAACGGCCTTTCCGTACAAACCGACATCCGTTTCGCGATCGTCGATGCATTCGCGCGGGAAGGCATAGAAATCCCGTTCCCGCAGCAGGATATTCATATCCGCTCCGATACGACCAAATCGGCGTTGCAGCCGATCGATGCAGTAGAAACGGAGATCGGGACGAAGCGACGACGCCGGCCGGATCCTGATGGCACGGCCTGATCCCGGCCTGGCCGTTCACGTGGCGTTCAGGTCGGATTGCCTATAGACTGATGCGATCGATTTGAAGTCCGTCCGAATTCGAGGCGCGGACGGGAGTGAATGGGCCGTTCTTGGCCGTGCAGCAATTGGGGGCGGTGGCGACACCGGGAAACGAGGTATGAACAGGATCGTCTTGGTGCTGGTTTCACTGCTTGCCCTGAATGGGGCGGCATTCGCCGCCCGTGCCATCAACAACGACTCCGAACCGCGCACGCTGATCGTGAGCGAGGGGGGATCGCGCACCGAGCTGCCCATCGCGGCCGGCGAAACCGTCGAGTTCTGTCCTTCGGGCTGCTTCGTCACCATGCCAAATGGTGACCGCGAGGCGCTGACGGGCAAGGAGACGATCGAGATTTCCAACGGCAAAGCCCGGATTCGCTGACGTCACGGCCTGCGTGACGATGGGCTGACGCCCGCATATCCGACCGATCGCTTCTCGGCGCTGCCACCCACAATCAATGTCTGCGCCACAGATCTGCTTCCACGGTGAGCCGCTGCTCACCGCAGGACGGCGGCACCGTCGGCCAAGGCGTCGCGCGCGATTTTGGCGATGTCGCAATCAGGCCGAATGCAGCCCCGGTCGCAGGCCTATTGTCCGCGGGAGTGAGGCACTGGAAGGCGACGGGCAAGACCGGTCGCAGCCGGATTTTCGGGGAGTTTCGCGGCCATGAAGAGCCAAGCGCGCGCGGTCGTCATCGGGGGCGGCGTCGTCGGCGTCTCGACGCTTTATCATCTGGCGAGAAAGGGTTGGTCGGACGTTGTTCTCCTGGAGCGCAAGGAGCTGACATCAGGCTCCACCTGGCATGCCGCCGGGCTCTTGCCGCTGTTCAACGTCAGCTATTCGGTCGGCCAGATCCACAAATATTCCGTCAAGTTCTATCAGGAGCTGCAGGAGGAGACCGGCATGAATGTCGGTTTCACCCAATGCTCCAACATCCGCCTGGCGCGCACGAAAGATCGCTGGGACGAGTTCCTGTATTATGCTGGCATTGCCGAGACGATCGGCGTCCGGGTCAATATTCTCAGTCCGCAGCAGGTCAAGGAGATCTGGCCGCTTTGCGAAACCGACGGCCTTCTGGGCGCCATCCAGCACCCGGACGACGGCTATATCCAGCCCGCCGACCTGACGCAGGCCCTGGCCAAGGGCGCGCGCGACCGCGGCGCCGTGATCCATCGCAACACCACTGTGTCGGCCATCGAGGCGCTGCCTGACGGACGCTGGCTGATCAGGACCGACAAGGGGGAGATCGAGACCGAGCACGTCGTTTCGGCAACCGGCAATTTCGCACGCCGGACGGGCCGTATGGTGGGGCTCGACGTGCCCGTGATCCCGGTCGAGCACCAGTATATCGTCACCGAACCGCACCCTGCCATCGTGGAACGCAAGAAGCAGGGCCTGCCGGAGATGGGCGTGCTGCGCGAAGCCGATTCGTCCTGGTACATGCGCGAGGAGAATGGCGGCCTGCTGCTTGGCCCCTACGAAAAGGGCGCGCCGTGCTGCTATGTCGACGGGCCTTCCGACGACAGTGAATACGAGCTTTTCCAGGAAGATCTGGAACGGTTGATGCCGCACATCGAAACCGCGATCGCGCGCGTGCCGGCATTCGGCGAAGCCGGCATCAAGAAGGTCTATAACGGCGCCATCGCCTATACGCCGGACGGCTCGCCGATCGTCGGGCCGGCGCCGGGACTGAAGAATTTCTGGCTCAACGAGGGCCATTCCTTCGGTGTGACGGCTGCCGGCGGCGCTGGTTGGCAACTGGCCGAATGGATCGTCGAGGGCGAGCCGACCATCGACATGATGGGCGTCGACCCGCGCCGCTTCGGATCATATGCAAGCGAAGGCTATCTCATCGAGAAGAACGAGGAAGCCTACGCCAACGTCTTCACCATGCATTATCCGGACGAGGAGCGCGCCGCGGCGCGGCCGCTGAGGACGACGCCATGCTACGACCGCATGAAGCGGCTCGGCGCGGTCTTCGGCTCCGTCTATGGGTGGGAGCGGCCCAACTGGTTCGCGCCCGAAGGCTACGAGATCCCCGCCGACGAACTCGGCGTCGGCGCCGATGTCATCACCGGCCACAATCATGCAGCGCCGCTCGACGATGGACGCATCGTGGAAAAGTGGTCGTTCCGCCGCTCGAACTATTTTGAGCATGTCGGCAACGAGGTGAGGAACGTTCATGAACGGGCGGGGCTGCTCGACATGTCGGCCTTTGCCAAATGCTGGGTCGCAGGCCCGGGCGCGGAGGCATGGCTCGATTCCATCTTCGCCAACCGCATCCCCAAAAAGGTTGGCCGCATCGCGCTTTGTCATCTGCTGACCAAGGATGGCGGGGTGCGCAGTGAGTTCACCGTCTACCGGCAGCCGACCGGCTTCTATCTCGTCTCGGCCGGCGGCTTCGAGGCGCACGACCACGATGTCCTGGCGAAGCTGATGCCGGCGGACGGCAGCGTGCGCATGTTCCCGGTCACCACCCAATGGGGCGTGCTCGTGCTGGCCGGGCCGAAGAGCCGCGACATCCTGCAGAAACTGACACGCACCAGTCTCGCCAATGCGGATTTTCCGTGGCTGTCGGGACAGCGCATTTCCATCGGCGCGGCCACGGCGCATGCCCTGCGGGTGAATTTCGTCGGCGAACTCGGTTGGGAACTGCACCATCCGATCGAGCAGCAGAACGCAATCTTCGACCAGATCATGCAGGCGGGGGCGGAGTATGGCATCAAGCCCTTCGGCATCCGCGCCATGACGGCGATGGCGATCGAGAAGAGCTATCGGCTGATCCCGCGCGAACTGTCGATCGAATACTCGGCCTGGGAAAGCGGGCTCGACCGTTTCGTGCGGCCCGAAAAGGGCGATTTCCTCGGCCGCGACGCCTTGCTGCGCCTGCGCGAGGCCGGGCCGAAATGGACCTATGTCACGCTGGAGGTGGAGGGCATCACCGATGCCGACGCGCGTGGCAACGAGGCGATCTATCGCGACGGCGCGCTGGTGGGGCGTGCCACGCATGGCGGCTATGGCTGGCGGGTGGGCAAAAGCCTGGCGCTCGCCATGGTGCGGCCCGAACATACTGGTGCCGACACGGAGCTTGAGATCAGGATACTCGGCAAGCTGCACAAGGCGCGCGTGATTCCGGAAAGCCCTTTCGATCCCGACAACCACGCCTTGCGAGCCGGATAAGCGGCAGGGCGGCGAACAACCAGTGGCGCAGATGTTTCGGCCGATCTCGCAATTGTGAAGGTTTGGACCGACCTTGCGCTTTGCAACAGGCCGTTATCGCCTATCATCGGCACATGTGGTCGAGAACTGGTCTGATTGCAGCATTGATGCTCGGCACGTTGGCTGCCACGTGTCCGGCGACACTCTTTGCTCAGACCGGCGAGGAACTTGAGGTCGATGAGGTCGTCGACGTCGAGCTCGTGCTTGCCGTCGACGTGTCGCTCTCCATGTCCTTCGACGAGCTTGAGATCCAGCGTCACGGCTACGCCGCAGCGCTAGAGAACGATCGGGTCATTCAGGCGATCCTCGATGGGGTGCACGGCAAGATCGCGGTGACCTATGTCGAATGGGCCGGCAACGCCACGCAACGCGTCGTCGTGCCCTGGACGCGCATTGCCTCGTCCGATGAAGCCAGGGCTTTCGCCTCGAGGCTGACGGCCATTCCGCCGAGCCGGGCTCGGCGCACGTCAATATCCGGCGCCCTCCGGTTCTCCGCCACGCTGTTCGATGACAACGGCTACCGCGGCCTGAAGCGCGTCATCGATGTGTCGGGCGACGGGCCGAACAATCAGGGCCCGCCGGTGCATCTGACGCGTGACGATGTTGTCGCCAAGGGCATAACGGTCAACGGTTTGCCCCTGATGACGAATGACGGGCTGACGACGGCTTTCGACGTCGAGGACCTCGACATCTACTATAGCGCTTGCGTCATCGGAGGTCAGGGTGCCTTCATGGTTCCGGTCAATGAATGGTCGCATTTTCCGGATGCCGTTCGGCGCAAGCTTGTGTTGGAGCTGGCAGGACCCATTCCTGCGCCTGCGCCCGAAGCTCAGGAACGGCGGCCGGTCCATCTAGCCGCGGCGCATGTCGAGGGCTACGATTGCCTGATCGGCGAGCGCATGTGGCGCAACCGCTCGCTCCTTTGGGATGACAACTGACAGGCTTGCGTCGCGATGTGCGCGCTCTGCGCCGGGTCCCGACGGCTCAGGCCACCAGCAACTGCTTGCGGTCGTTGCGTTCCTGCTGTGGTGAGCGGGCATAAAGCTCGCGATAGCACTTGGAAAAATGCGACGCGGAGACGAAGCCGCAAGCCACTGCCACGTCGACCACCGGCAGGGACGATTGGACAAGCAGGTGGCGGGCCCGGTCGAGCCTGATTTCCAGATAGTAGCGGGCCGGTGAGCGACCCATCTCCTGGCGGAACAGCCGCTCGATCTGGCGACGCGACAGGCCGACCCTGTCGGCGATCTCGATCAGCGAGAGGGGTTCGGCAAGATTGGCCTCCATCAGCTCGATGATGGAAAGCACCTTCGAATTCTGCACGCCAAGCCGGGCCCGCAGTGGCAGGCGCTGGCGGTCGGTCGGACTGCGCACGCGGTCCGTCAGCATCTGCTCGCAGATGCGGTTCACCAGATTGTCGTCGAAATCGTCACCAATGAGCTTGAGCACCATGTCGAGCGCCGCGGTGCCGCCGGCGCAGGTGTATATGTTCTGGTCGATCTCGAACAGGTCGGCATAAACATCGACCTTGGGAAACTTTTCGGCAAAGCCCGGCAGATTCTCCCAGTGGATCGCGCAGCGCTTGTTCGACAGGAGACCGGCGGCGGCCAGCAGATAGGCGCCCGTACACAGGCCGCCGATCGCCACGCCACGATTATATTCCTCGCGCAGCCACGCAAAGACGGTCTTGTTCGTGTATTTTTCGACATCGATGCCGCCGCACACAACGACCATAGTCGGGCGTTCCGGCCCTGCGAGCTTGCGGCGCTCGATCTCCAGAGATGTTTCGACCCCGCACTCGACGCCATTGGAGGCGCGGACAGGAGTTCCGTCCAGGCTGGCCAGCCGCCAACTATAGGCCTCATAGCCCAGCATGCGATTGGCCGAACGCAGCGGTTCCAGCGCTGTCGCGAATGCGACCATCGTGAAATCAGGAACGAGGTAGAAGACGATCGACCTCTTGAGAGATGATTTAGCGTTCACGATGCCCTCGCGCGAAAGGACCGCGGACAGGCTCCCAGAATCCTGCCGCCAATGATCAAATCTGGTCCTCAAGACCCTGCTATGTCAATGCTATACATATGTTTCGGCAAAGAAAATTTGTGCCCGTTGCGGTGCATTGGCTGATAGTATGCCGATGGTTGCTTACGCCGGGCCCGGCAGACGAAAAAACCCGGCAGCGGGCGCTGCCGGGTTTGCGGGTTCCAAGGGTGATCCGTGCGCCCCCGGATCAGCTCACGACATAACCGAGACGCGACGCGGCCAAGGCGCCGGTCTGGCCCGGCATCGTCCTGCTGAGGCGCTGACGCTCCAGGGCGGTGGTCAGGTTGGTGCTGGGGCGGATTGCGAGAAAACGTGCAAAAAGTCTCATTGCGCTGCTCCATGAAAATGGCCGGTTACACGGGTCCGCCTTCACGCATTTCGACCGAGGCGCCTCGTTTCGCCGTCAGAGATAGAATGTCCGCATGTGCACCGCGCCGGAAAATGCGAAGCGGAGCATGGGAAATGCGACATTCCTCGATGGCGTGTCTGGCGCATGGCATCGGTCTCATTGCGCCCAAGCGATCCCAGTTGCGCATGCGGTTCAACGGCGCCGCATCGCCGACCCGGCCGCGGTTTGCGGGAATGGCGCCGCCGGCGCACCATTGTCCCGATAACGCGGATCGGGACGCCCGGTGCGTGCGTGATCCATGATGGCGTCGAACTCGATGGCGAAGTTCCTGAGAGATTCAAACAGCCGCATTGTCCTTGCTCCTGCTTTGCGGTGCTGCGCTGGCGAACCGCAGCGACTGATTCGGGTAGGGAAAGAGGACGGATCAGCCGCTGCGGATGCTGGTGAGATGCGGCACGGTCTATCTGCCGTACCATTCCGGATTGCGCACAATTTCCCGCGCACGCCGGTCCCAGGTGTCCGGCCAACCGATATCCTTGCGGATGTCGGCGGGCAGGGTGCCGATGATGCGCTCGGTGCGGGCGCGGCTGCGACGTTCGCGAACGGCAACGGCCAGATGGCTGATGGTGCTGAGGATAGACATTGCTTTCTCCTTCCAATGCCCGAGCGACGACTGATCGTCATCTCCCAATATGCTGCCGGACTGTGGCAGCGTTTTTTCCGTTCAGCAGCGGTTTGATGGCATTTCTGTTTCGCAATCATGTCAGCAATGCCATGCCATCGCGAGCGGAACGCCTTGACTATGGGGATCGTTTGAAGTTCAATCAAACGAAAAGCAATTATGCTTTGGTTCAGGGAAATTGAAAGAGGCTACCGATGAATGCTCCCGTGAATCACCCCTTGCCGTTGCTCGAGCTGGATGTTCTGCGCACCTTCGTGGCGATCGCCGAAACCGGTTCCTTCACGCTGGCCGCCACGGCGGTGTTCCGCACGCCCTCGGCCGTGTCGATGCAGATCAAGAAGCTGGAGGAGATGTTGGGGCGCGCCGTGTTCACGCGCGACGCGCGTTCGGTCAAGCTGACCAATGACGGTGAACTGCTGCTCGGCTTTGCGCGTCGTCTGCTGGCGATCAACCGCGAGGCGGTTTCCAAATTCGTCATGCCCGATATCCGCGGCGTGGTGCGGCTCGGCTCGCCGGACGATTATGGCGAACGGGTGCTGCCGACGATCCTGAAGCGTTTCGCCCAGACGCATCCGGCGATCGCCGTCGACGTCACTGTCGATCAATCCATCAATCTGAAGCGGCGTCTGTCCGAGCGCCAGCTCGATCTCACCCTGTTTACCAGTGGCTGCAACCTGCCGGGCGAGGCGGAGGTGCTGCTGACGGAGCCGATCGTGTGGGCCGGCGCGCTCGGTGGGACG
Source organism: Mesorhizobium xinjiangense (assembly GCF_009749525.1). Lineage (GTDB taxonomy): Bacteria > Pseudomonadota > Alphaproteobacteria > Rhizobiales > Rhizobiaceae > Mangrovimarina > Mangrovimarina xinjiangensis. Next base: position 39,544 of record NZ_WOAC01000007.1, read on the forward strand.
GCGCATTTGCGCGATCCGCTGCCCGTCTCGGTGTGGGAAGATGGATGCGTGTGGCGGGCCAACGCGCTGGAGGCGCTGGGCAATGTGGGCCGCAACTATCGCGTTGCCTATATGAGCGCCCATACGGCAGGGCAGAGGGCGGCGATCCTGTCCGATCTCGCTGTCGCGCCGCTGCCCAAATCGTTCATCGGCAACGACATCGTGGCGCTCGGCGAAAAAGACGGCATGCCGGAGCTTGCCGACTACAATCTGGCCATGATGGTTGCGCCCGACGCCGCCGCTCCGGTATGCGCGGCGGCCGACCACATTCGCGCGACATTCGAGAATTTCAAGCAGACGGGACGCTTTTGAGCTGTCTGCCGGAGGCTGCCGGCGCGGCGTCGCCGGCTTGCAGCCAGGCGACGATGCGGTCCCTGGCCATCCGGGTCTCCGGCATTTCGATCAGCGGCCAGACATGAATCATGCCCTTGCCGGTCACCAGTTCGATTTCAACGCCGGCCCGACGCGCCTTCTCCACGAATAAAAGCGTGTCGGGATAGAGCAGGTCGCGTGTGCCGGAAAGGATGATCGTGGGCGGCAGAACGGACAGGTCGCCGTGGATCGGGCTGATCTGCCAGTCGGCCACGTCGATGCCGGCGCAATAGAGGCGAACGGCCTCCAATCCGCCTGGAATGCCCAGCCAGGGGTCGGTGAGCGCGGCCGCCCGTGTCTCAGGGTTGGTCACTGTCATGTCGGTCCCTGGCGAGATCAGCACATGGCGCGCGGGCAGGGGCATGCCGGCCTCCGCCGCCGTCATCGTCACGACCAGTGCCATATTGCCGCCGGCGGAATCACCCATGAAGACGATATCGCGGGACGGGGTCGCTTCGAGCATCGCGCGATAGGTGCTCATGACCATGGCGAGCATGGCATGGAAATCGTGCTCCGGCGCCAGGGGATAGATCGGTACCGTTACCTTGCAGGCCAGCCTCGTCGCCATTTCGGCAACCAGGCCCCAGTGATAGGCAGTCATCTGGAAGCAATAGGCCCCGCCATGCAGGTAAAGCAACCGGCGCGTCCCGACCGGCGCGCGGGGCGAGACGTCGTAGACCGGAAAGCCGTCGATCGCAGTCTCCTCGATATCCAGCATCGTGGCGATGGCGCGCGGCGGGCGATGGTCTTCGAGCCTGCGCGCGGCCGCGACGCGGTCGCGGAAGGCCTCGGCGCTGCGAAACGCCTTCTTGCGCGTGTGCTTCAGGACGAGGGCGACGAGATGGCTCTTGATGCTCGGCATTGCGTCTTCCGCTGCAAGCATCGGTGTCCGATGCTCTGGCCGGCAGTGAAGGTCGGATGCGCGGCGCGGTCAAGCCGGGCCCCGGTCTTCAAGCGCGGTTTCGCCGCGCCATGCGCTCCTCGCGCGACCGCCGCCGCGGCGCCGCCAAGCCGTCGGCCGTTTCCGTCGTCTTGCGTGCCGGCAGATCGACAACTTCGGACAGCTTGGGAAAGGCGTCGACCTTGTTGGGAATGGCCATTGCGTCGACGAAATGTTGTTGGAACTTGGATTCGAGAGCCGTTTCGATCTTGTTGATGCGCCGTACGGTGCGCTCGATCTCGCGGCGATGATCGCGGTTCAGGAGCGCCATGAGGGCACCGGTGCCGGCGGCGTTGCCTACCGCCTTGACTTCATTGAGGTCGCAATCGGGGATGAGGCCGAGGACCATGGCGTATTTCGGGTCGATGTAGGAGCCGAAGGCGCCGGCAAAACAGATCGTGTCGACATGGTCGACGCCCTGCTTTTCCATCAAGAGCTTGATGCCGGCATAGAGCGCTGCCTTGGCGAGCTGGATGGCGCGCACGTCGTTCTGGGTGACCAGAATGCGCTGAGCACCGTCGTGCAACAGGTAGGAGTAGGTCCGCCCGGTCTGCTCGATGCGCGGGCTTCTGGTTGCTAGCGTGCCATCGATCACCCCGTCCTCCGAGACAATGCCGGCCAGGTACATCTGCGCCACCACCTCGATGATGGCCGAGCCGCAAATGCCCGTAATGCCGAGCTTGTCGGCCTCCTCGGCAAAGCCTTCCTCGTCCGACCATCTTTCGGAGCCGATGATCTTGAAGCGCGGTTCCAGCGTGACGGGGTCGATGCGCACGCGCTCGATGGCGCCGGGAGCGGCACGCTGGCCGGAGGATATCTCGGCGCCCTCGAATGCCGGCCCGGTTGGCGAGGAAGCGGCGACCACGCGCTCGCTGTTGCCCAGCACGATCTCGGCATTGGTGCCGACATCGACGAGCAGCATCATGCGGTCCTGGCGGTGCGGACCCTCGGAAAGCGTGGCGCCGGCGGCGTCGGCGCCGACATGGCCGGCGATGCAGGGCAGGACATAGACACGCGCGCCGTAATTGATCTTCAGTCCGATTTCGCTGGCCCAGCTGTGGACCGCGCCCGATACGGCCAGAGCGAAGGGGGCCTGGCCGAGCTCGGTCGGGTCGATGCCGAGGAAGAGGTGATGCATGATCGGATTGCCGACAAAGACGGCGTCGAGGATGTCGTCGGGATCGACGCCGCTTTCCTCGCAGACACGCCGTGCAAGATCGCTGATGGCGTCGCGCACGGCCTTCGTCATGGCCCCGCGACCTTCCGGATGCAGCATCACATATGAGACCCGGCTCATGAGATCTTCGCCGAAGCGGATCTGGGGATTGGCGGCGCCGGACGTCGCCACGACGCGGCCGGAAAGCAACGATACCAGATGCATGGCGATCGTCGTTGAACCAATGTCGCAGGCAATGCCATAGGCTTCGTTGTGCAGGCCAGGCCACAGGTCGATGATGGTTGGCCGGGCCGTTTCCATGTCCTGGTGGATCGCCGCGGTCACGCCCCAGTTGCCCTTGCGCAAGATGCCCTGGACCTTGCTCAGGAGATGCTGCTCGACAAGCAGGTCCTGCCAGCCCCAATCCTTTTCCAGCATCGCCTTGAGCCGGTCGAGGTCGCCGAGCGGCTTGTGCATGTCAGGCTGGTCCACCTCCACATAGCAAAGCTGCACCGCCGGGTCGCGCTCGATCAGCCGGTCGACCGCGGCCTTGCGGACGATCTGCGCATTGACCACCGAATCCTGCGGCACGTCGATGACCAGATCGCCCTCGATTGTCGCGGCACAGGAAAGCCGCCGGCCTTCCAGCACTCGACGCTTTTCCGCGCAGCGCATCTCTTTCGGCCCGATCGGAGACACGTGGTCGCTGGAGGAGACGATCTTATGCTTGGCGAACGCGCCTTCCTGCACGACGACCTGGCAACGCCCGCAGGTGGCGCGGCCGCCGCACACGCTTTCCACATAGACGCCGAGTTCGCGCGCGGCGTCGAGGATCGGCGTGCCCCTGGGAAAGCGCCCGCGCTTGCCCGACGGCATGAACAGCACCAGCGGGTCGGTGAGGTCGGGAGGGCGGTTCATCTCGTCTTCCGCATGGCCATCGCGTGGACGGGGCCTAACCCCGCGCCAGCCGCGCCTCCCTGCCACCGCGCCGCCGCCCGCCTGCGGCAGTCGCTCCGCCCGGCGTGTTGACCGCTGCGGATGCCGCCGGCTGTCCGGGCGCGGCCGGCTTGTGGTCCTTGTAGGTCTTGATCCAGGTCATGCAGTCCCTGTCCGTGCCGGCCAGCACATTGGCTGCGCGCACGGCCTCCATTTCCTGGGGACGGCAGGGGTTCATGATGGCGCTCGTCATGCCGGCGCCGATCACCATCGGGATGAAGGCGGCATTGATGCCGTGGCGATGCGGCAGACCGAAGGAGACGTTTGAAAGGCCGCAGGTGGTGTTGACCTTGAGCTCCTCGCGCAGGCGGCGCAGCAGCGCAAAGACCTGACGACCGGCGTCGCCCAGCGCGCCGATCGGCATGACAAGGGGATCGACGACGATGTCGTGGGGCGCGATGCCGTGGTCGGCGGCCCGCTCGACGATCTTTTTTGCGACGGCGAAGCGCACGTCGGGATCCATGGAAATTCCGGTTTCGTCGTTCGAGATCGCCACCACCGGCACGTCGTATTTCTTCACCAGCGGCAGGATCGCCTCGAGCTTCTCCTCTTCGCCGGTGACCGAATTGACCAGCGGGCGCCCCTTGGCAACCTTCAGCGCCGCCTCGATCGCCGCGGTGACCGAGCTGTCGATCGAAAGGGGCACGTCGACCAGGCCCTGGACGATCTCCAGCGTCTGGACGAGAAGGCCGGGCTCCGTGGCGTTCGGGTCGACCGCGGTCACCCCGGCATTGACGTCGAGCATTGTCGCGCCGGCCGCGACCTGGTCGAGCGCATCCTGTTTCACCGTCTCGAAATTGCCTTCGATCATCTCGGCCGCCAGCTTCTTGCGCCCGGTCGGATTGATGCGTTCCCCGATCACGCAGAAGGACCGATCAAAGCCGATAACGACTTCCCTGGTTGCGGAGGCGACGATGGTGCGGGTCATTCAATATTCTCCGAATTTGGTCTTCGGCCGCGCGGCCGTTGCGTGTCGTGGTGTCGTCGTCAGGGTCAATGCGCCGCCTGCTTGACCATGTCGACGGGTGACTGGGCTTCTTCGTCATGCAGGATGTGGTCGAGCTTCTCGGCCACCAGCACGTCGTCGGGGCGGAACTCGCGTCGCCATGGCTGACGCCCCTTCAAGACGCCGGATTCGGCGACGATCTCGGCGACGAACTCTTCCTGTCTGTAGGCCATCACGTGGATTCCGGAGACGCCTCCGATCTCCTTGACCTCGTTGATGATGTCGATGCAGAGCCGCTTGCCTTCCTTCTTCTGGTCCTGTGCGCCTTCCAGCCGCTCGACCACGGAGTCGGGAATGTGAACGCCGGGCACGTTGGCGCGCATCCAGCGTGCGGTGCGCGCCGAGGCCAGCGGGCCGACGCCGCACAGAATAAAACATTGCTCGGCCAGGCCGAGATCGCGCACCCGCTGCATGTAATCGCGGAACATCGGCACGTCGTAGCAATACTGGCTTTGAACGAACTGGGCGCCGGCGGCGATCTTCTTGGCCAGGCGGTGGGGGCGGAAATCGAAGGGTGGGGCGAACGGATTGATGGCCGCACCCAAAAAGACCTCCGGCGGCGTCGTCAGCTTGCGCCCGGACAGGAACTTGCCGTTGTCGCGCATGATGCGCACGGTTTCCATAAGCGACATGCAGTCGAGATCGAAGACCGGCTTGGCGCCGGGCTGGTCGCCGGCCTGCACGCCGTCGCCGGTCAGGCACAAGATGTTGGAGACCCCCATGGCCGCCGCACCCAGAACATCGCCCTGGATGGCGATGCGGTTCCGGTCTCGGCAGGAGATCTGCATGATCGTGGCAATGCCCATGCGGGTCAGGAGAGCACAGATGCCGACCGACGACATATGGCAGTTGGCGCCCGAGGCGTCGACCGCATTGATGCCGTCGACCCACCCCTCGAAGACCGCGGCACGCTCGAAGACGTCCTGCGCGTTGGCGCTGTCGGGCGGATTGAGTTCGGCCGTGACGGCGAATTCGCCGCGTCGGAGCACGCGTTCGAGCCTGCCGCGCGAGGAATGGCCCGGCAGCGGCTCGAGCGGCAGATCGACGCCGGCCGGATTGACGTCGCCCGGGGTCATGCGGCCTCCTTCCGGCCATGCTCTTTCTGGGCGGCGGCTTCGGCTGTTGCCCGCAACCAGGCCGAGGTCTCGCGCAGTGACTGGTCGACCGGCTTCTGGACGTCGAAGATGGCATCGTCGGCGATCATCTGGCGCGAACCGGTCCACGCCTGGACCCACACGCAGGGCATGTCCGGCTCGACCTCGCAATTGCCATTCGCGCGCACGCCGCCGCAGGGGCCGTTGCGCAATTGCTTGGGGCAGTTCATCGGACAGGACATGCCGGTCGACGACAAAATGCATTGCCCGCACATGCGGCAGTCGAACAGAAAGCCCTTCACATGGCGCTCGACGAACTTGACGGGGCGTTCAGCACGCTCGTAGCCGACGGCCTTCCAGAAGGGGTGCAAGAGCAGAAAGATGCTGGCGAAACGCGCGTAAAGCCATTCGAGGAAGCGCGAATGGCGAACCGACCACAGGCGGACGGTATAATGCGAACGCACGCGGCGTTGCGGCGAGACGTCGGCCGGATTGTAGGCGCTCTTGTTGGCCGCGGCTTCCTTGACCCGCATTGCCTGGGTGACGACCGGACGTTTGTCAGACATTGTCCCGTCCGCCTGCCTTGACCAGGGCGATGAGCCGTTGGCGGTCATACCTGTCGTCGAGCGCGCTCACCGCACGGTCGGCTTCGGCTTCGATATCGTCGCCGACGGCGACCGGCCGGGCCCTGCGCCATTCGGCCAGATAGGCATCGCTGTCGGCCGCGCCGGAGCGCATGGCGCACATGTCGATCGCCTCGATGAAACGCACGGGCAGTTCGCGCTTGGCGCTGGCGCGTCCACGTTTGACGATGACCTGGGCGGGTATGTCGCGCCAGTAGACGACGATCAGGTCGGCCATCGGCCATCTCCTCGGTTGCCTTGACCGAGCATTGCCGCATTGCCGCGCGGCTCGCTTGTTATGAGACGACGCGGGGGCATTCAAAAGCGACGTTGCGGACACCGCGAAAGGACAATCGGCGGTGTTTCGCCGGCGTCAGCCTGCTACCAGTGGAATATGCCCATGTGCTGCCACAGGAAATGCAGGATCGCGCCGGCCGAAAGGACGACGGCGGCGATGATGGCAAGCGAAATGACGCCGAGGGTCACGCCAATGGCGAAGAGGATGCCGTCGCGCTCCGAAAGGGCGAGCCCGACAAGCGCCGAGGCGAAGGCCGGCAGCCAGTTGCCGAGCGGCACGGGCAGGACCACCGCGATCGCCAGCACCAGGGCGATGGCGCCGATGATTCGGTCGCCCTGCCGGCGCCAGAAGGGCCAGTAGCGCGGCCGGATGAGCCGTTCGAGAAGGCGCAGGCGCGGCACGAGGCGGTCGGCAAGACCGCGGAACTGTTCCGCACTCAGCGACTTGCGCATGAGAAAGCGCGGCAGCCACGCGGTGCGTTTGCCGTAGACCATCTGGGCCGAGACGATCACCAGCGGCAGGCCGAGGAGGACGGAGGCGCCGGGCGGCAGCGGCAGCAGGTTGAAGGAGGCGAAGAAGACGAGCAGGGCGGCGAAGCTGCGATCGCCCAATGCGTCACGTATGGCGCCGATCGTCACCGGCCCGGTGGCTTCGCAGGCCATCAGCGTCAGGACTTCGGAGAGATGGCGCGGCCGCCGCCGCCGAACGGGCACCGGAACGATCGTTTCGTTGACTTTGTCCATATCCGAGCTTGCCGTCGGCCGCCTCCTCGTCCCGCTGCGATCGGCCGTATTGTCTCTCGCTCTTGCCGCCGTGGGCGATCCCTGTGGCGGGACTTCGGCGGGTCGGGGAGACTGAGCTTCGATTGTCATGCGGATATGGTGCGCTTAGCGAGAGACGGGAGGATTATCGAGCCCGCAATCGTGATGACGGTGGCCGGACCCGACGTTCATGCGATATGCAGGCGATTCGGCTTGCCGGCAGAGTCCTGCGCAAAGAGTTGGACGCTTTCATGGTGGTTATTTGAGCACTGGTGTCCGGCGGTTCCGATTCACTCAGTCAGATACGGTCTGCCGCATCGCCGTTTCGAGTTCGCCATAGCCGGTGAATCGGCGCTCATAGGCCAGCCCGAGCATCCCGGCGGCGTCTTCGGCCACCTTGTCGAGATCGCGATCGTCGGTCTGGGCGAGATAGACCAGTTTTTCGTAGTTGCCGAAATAGTCCTGGGCCAGTTCGGGGTGCCGATCGAGGCCCAGCGGCTTCATGAAGAAGGCGTCGAAATGCCGGCACAGGAAATCGGTCATATAGAAGGCGGTCATGTCCTCGTCCGCAATCCGCGCGAAGGCCGCGTTGCCCTGGTAGAAGGCAAAGCAATGCGGACCGTCGATGCGAGCCACGCCGTGCCTGTCGCACACGCGATCGAGGCCGCCGCCGGTGCCGCAGTCACCATAGCCGACGAAAATGCTGCCATAGCCCGCCGCTTTCGCCTCGACGATCGCCTTGTCGAGGGCCGCGGGGATTCGGTCCGGATAATAGTGAAGTTCGGCCGGCAGGCATGTCAGTTCGAGATGGCCGAGCCCGAGCCGCGTCTTTATGGCGAGGATCTCGCGCGCCAGCATGCCGCAGGCGATCACCAACATCTTGTCGCCTCGCTGGCCAGTTGCTATGCGCGGTGTCATAATTCACGCTCCTGGCGGGACCACATCACAAGTGCCCAATAGGAATCCAATGCGGAGTGCCCCGAAATGAAACTTGCCCGCCTTGTCCCGGTGCTGTTCGTCGTCCTGGCGATCGGTGTCACCGCATGTGCCAATACGGTGCGCGGGATCGGCCGCGACGTCAACGAGACCGCAGACGCGATCGGCGACTCCATCAACTAGAGCAATTCCAGGAGAAGTGGAAACCGGTTCTCCGTTCGGAATTGCGTCGAATCAAAAGGTTAGATCGGCGAACCGATTCCGTGAAAAGGTTGGCCGATCTAGGGGGCGGTCCGACGGCCACCCCGTCATCGCATGCGGCATCTCAGGATGCGGCGGCACGCATATTGTGCTTGCGTTTGACGAAATCCTTGGCGATCTCCACGGTGACGGCGGCGTCGCGGCAATAGGCGTCGGCCCCGACGGCCCGTCCGAACTCCTCGTTCAGCGGCGCTCCGCCAACGAGCACGATATAGTCGTCGCGAATGCCCTTTTCCTTCATCGTGTCGATGACGACTTTCATGTAGGGCATGGTGGTGGTCAGAAGCGCCGACATGCCCAGAATGTCGGGCTTTTCGGTCTCCAGCGCCTCGAGATATTTCTCGACCGGATTGTTGATGCCGAGATCGACGACGTCGAAGCCGGCGCCTTCCATCATCATGCCGACAAGGTTCTTGCCGATGTCGTGGATGTCGCCCTTGACCGTTCCGATCACCATCTTACCCTGCTTCGGCGCGCCGGTGGCGGCGAGAAGCGGGCGCAATATGGCCATGCCGGCCTTCATCGCATTGGCCGACAGCAACACCTCCGGCACGAAAAGGATGCCGTCGCGGAAATCCTCGCCGACGATGCGCATGCCTTCGACCAGCGCCTCGGTCAGCACCCTGTAGGGCATCCAGCCCCGATCGAGCAGGATCCGCGTTCCTTCTTCGATCTCCTCCCTCAAGCCGTCGTAAAGGTCGTCGTGCATCTGCTGCACGAGTTCCTCGTCGGAGAGTTCGGACAAGATGATTTCGTCGTCGGACATCGTGGGCCCCACATGCTGCTCGGAGGCCTTTTTCGACCTCCCATTCTTCGCTAATTAACCAGCAAGACCGGGTCGATTCATAGCCGATTTGCGACGCTGTGCATGACGAAAACGACTGCGATTTTCGCGTCTTTGGTGTCGATTTTGCGACAGGTCTTGGCGTTTGCAAGACTGTTTCGCATGGGCCAACGGCTACGATCCGAGGAGGATTCCAGCCATGGCCCGCCGACCGGAAAAGGCCGGCAATTGACTGGATCGCAACGCATTTCGGGATGACGATGATGGGCGAGAATCTGGCAGTCGACGGGCAAGCCGGCACGGGTCGGCGTGGACGCAGCGAGCGCGGTGGAGCGTCGGCGCGCAGGGTGGCGCGCGGCGGCGGCGGGCCGGGCGCGCAACAGACCTATATCCGGCGCAGAATCAAGCCCTATGAGGTGCTGGACGAGGAGAGCCTGAGCCTCATCGAGACCAATGCCGATCGGGTTCTGGAAGAGATCGGCATCGAGTTTCGCGACGATGCCGAGGCGCTCCAGCTGTGGAAGGACGCCGGCGCCGATGTGCGCGGCGAGCGGGTGCATTTCCCAAAAGGTCTGTGCCGGGAGCTGTTGAAGACGGCACCATCGCAATTCATTCAGCAGGCGCGCAATTCCGAGCGCTCGGTGCAGATCGGCGGCGACGCGACCGTCTTCGCGCCGGTCTACGGTCCGCCCTTCGTGCGCGATCTCGACGGCAACCGGCGCTATGCCACGATCGAGGATTTCCGCAATCTCGTGCGGCTCGCCTACAGGGCGCCGTCGATCCATCATTCCGGCGGCACGGTGTGCGAGCCGGTCGACGTTCCCGTCAACAAGCGCCATCTCGACATGGTGCTCGCGCATATGACGCTGTCGGACAAGCCCTTCATGGGTTCGGTGACGGCGCCGGAGCGCGCCGAGGACACGGTGGAGATGTGCAGGATCCTCTTCGGTGAAAAATTCGTCGACGAGAACACCGTCCTCATCAACCTCATCAACGCCAATTCGCCGATGGTCTTCGACGAGACCATGCTCGGGGCGGCCAAGGTCTATGCGCGCAACAACCAGGCGACGATCATCACGCCCTTCATCCTTGCCGGCGCGATGAGCCCGGTGACGGTCGCCGGTACGCTGACGCAGGTGCTGGCCGAGGTGCTGGCGGGCGCGGCCTTCACGCAGCTCGTGCGGCCGGGCGCGCCGGTGGTCTTCGGCACCTTCGCCTCGTCGATCTCGATGCAGTCGGGCGCGCCGACATTCGGCACGCCGGAGCCGGCGCTTGTTTCCTACGGTGCGGCCCAGCTCGCCCGCCGTCTCGGCCTGCCGTTCCGCACCGGCGGTTCGCTGTGCGCCTCCAAGACAACCGATGCCCAGGCCGCCTATGAAAGCGCCAACACGCTGAATTCGACGGTGCTGGCGGGCACGAATTTCGTCCTGCACGGGGCGGGCTGGCTGGAAGGCGGGCTCGTGTCCAGTTTCGACAAGTTCATCATGGACGTCGATCAGCTCGCCATGAGCCAGAAATTGGCCGAGGGCGTCGACCTGTCGGAAAACGGCCAGGCGATGGACGCCATCCGCGAGGTCGGGCCGGGCAGCCACTATCTGGGCTGCAGCCACACGCAGGCGAACTTTCAGACGGCTTTCTATCGCTCGATCATTGCCGACAACAATTCCTTCGAGCAATGGCAGGCCGAAGGCGAGAAGACCGCACCGCAAAGGGCCAACGAACTGGCGCGGCGCTGGCTGGAGAGCTACGAGGCGCCGCCGATCGATCCGGGCATCGCCGAGGGGCTGGAGGACTTCGTGGCGCGCAAGAAGGAGTCCATGCCCGACGCCTTCACGTGAAAGAAGCCCGAGGACGGCCGGGCTAAAGTGGCCGACATCATCCATAGCGAAGTCTGGCGCAGCGCCATGCGCGGACCGGGCTCGCGGTGATTCTTCACAAGCCCGTTGCAAGCTGACGACGGCAATGGTTGAGTCGTGACTTGGCTAAACCGCGCTCAAGGATGACCATGGACCCGGCCGTTTCGTTCCTCAGCGTCTTCGCCATATACATCCCGGCTCTGATCCTGCCGGGGCCGGACTTTATCGCGGTGGTTCGCGCCTCCATGATGCGCGGTACGGCCGCCGGCCTCATGACGACGGTCGGCGTTGCGATCGGGCTGGGGTTCTACGCCGCGGTCAGCATGCTGGGCCTGTCGGCGGTGCTGACCCAGTATGAGTGGCTGGCCTGGGCCGTCCGCGTCGCCGGCGGCTGCTACCTGATTTATCTCGGCATACGGCTGTTGATGACGAAGTCGGCCGAAATCGACATATCGCGCGAGGAAAGGGGAGTGCGGGGCAACGCGCTGCTGCTCGGCCTCTTCGTCACGCTGACCAATCCGAAAGCGATCGTACTGTTTGCCAGCGTGTTCGCCACATCCGTTACGGCCAGCACGCCCGGTTGGCTGATGGCGCTGATGATCGTCCTGGTCACGGGTTGCGCGCTCGCCTGGTATTCCTTCGTCAGCCTGTGCATGTCGTCGGGACCGGTCGTGCGGTCACTGTCGAGCGCCAAGCACTGGGTGGAGCGGGCGGCAGGCGTGTGCTTCGTGGGAATTGGAACGCGTATCCTGGCCGATAGCCGCAACCCGCTTTCGACCTGATCGCAAGGTGCCGTGAAAGCGCGCCGGCCGACCGCTATTTCGGCAGGCCGGCCTTGGTCAGTCCGGCGACGAAGTAGTCCCAGTCGCCGGGGTCCTTGTATGGAAGGACGCGGCTCTTCTGTTCCAGTGAATAGCCCGGATTGACCTGCATGACCTCGTCCCACAGGCGTCCGGCCTCTTCATCCTGGCCCTGATAACCGCAGCAGGAGGCGAGCATGACCCGGGCGATGTCGGTCTCGGGGTAGGCTTCGATGCGCTTTTTCAGATAGCGTTCCGCCGTCTCGAAATCGCCCTTCATGAAATAGGCGTGGCCGAGGAAATAGAGCCACATGCTCGAATGATGCGGGCTGTGCTTGATCGCCTTCTCGAGGCAGGTGATCGCGTGGTCGGGCTCATGCAGATAGACAAGCATGTTGCCCTTGACGGCAAGCAGTTCGGCGTCACCCGGCGACAGTTCCGATGCCTTCTTGAGCTCATCCCAGGCCGCCTCGATTTCGCGATTCCACAACAGGGCGACCGCCAGGGCGCGTCGGGCCAAGGCATCCTTGGGGCCGACTTCGACGGCCGTGCGCGCCATTTTTACGGCATATTCGAGTGTCTTGTCAGGGTCCTGTGTCCAATCGTTCGTGTAGGACATGATGTTGGCGAAGGCGAGACCCGAATAGGCGGGGCTGCATTTTGCATCGAGCGCCCTTGCCCGTTCAAACATTGCAGACGCCTCTTCCATGCCTGTGCGGCTGGCATGGGCGAGTAGGTGGTCGCGGCCGCGCAACACGAGGTCGTAGGCCTCGACATTGTGCGAGGGCGGACAGCTCAGCCGGTCCTTTTCCAGGAGGTCGAGGCGCACCTTCAATTCGTTCACGATACTGAGCGTGATCTCGTCCTGGATCTCGAAGATGTCCTCGAGCACGCGGTCATAGCGCTCGGCCCAGACATGGCCGCCGCTTGCGCCGTCGATGAGCTGGGCGGTGATGCGCAGCCGGTTGCCGGCCTTGCGCACGCTGCCTTCCAGAACGTGGCGCACGCCGAGCTCGCGTGCCACTTCCTTCACGTCGACGGCGCGCCCCTTGTAGGTGAAGGAGGAGTTGCGGGCGATGACGAACAGCCCCGACACCTTGGAGAGGTCGGTGATGATGTCCTCGGTGATGCCGTCGGAGAAATAGTCCTGCTCCGGATCGCCGCTCATATTGTTGAAGGGCAGGACAGCAATCGAGGGTGCGTCCGTGACGGTCGTCCGCCTGGCGCCCGAATCCGGCGCCGGATGCGTCCCGTCGACCCGCCAGCTATAGGTCCGGATCGGTTCGGAGATGTTCTTGACCATTTGCAGGCCGCTGTCATCGAATGAGAGGTCGAGCTTGTTGCTGACCTGGTCGTGAACGGTGGCGGACAGGCATATGCCGCCTGGCGGCGCCACGCCTTCCAGGCGGGCGGCGACGTTGACGCCGTCGCCATATATGTCGTCGCCCTCCAGGATGACGTCGCCGACATTGATGCCGATGCGCAGCAGCATGGCCGTTTCCGGCGGAAGATCCGCGCTCGCGCTTGCGATCTCTTTTTGCACCTCGATGGCATATTGCACGGCGTCGACGGCGCTTGGAAAATCGGCCAGCATGCCGTCGCCGGTCGACTTGACCATGCGGCCGCCATATTCGTCCAATTTGGGATCGACCAGTTCACGGCGCAGCCGCATCAGTCTTGCCAGCGTGTCGGTCTCGTCGGCCCGCATCATGCGGCTGTAGCCGACGACGTCGGCAACAAGGATGGCCGCGAGCCTGCGTTGCACGCGCGGCGGGCCGGCGTTGTCGGTCGTGACGTGATCGGCTTCATTCTGCATGGTGGCGGGACCGTTGATACGTTCCTTCGAGGAGAGGCCGCGCCCATTCGCTACCGATCGGGCTCGACATGCGCCGCCGCGGGCCTGGCTTCGAGCGGGGACGGCAAACGCCACCGGTATGTGGTCGCTGGCGACCGCTTTGCCAAGGGCACCATTGCGGTCTCCTGTCAAAAATGCGCGAGCACGGCTTTACATCTCATGCGCGAAGCCTTGCGCCACGCGGCATTGCAGCGCCTGCGGCGGCAGGGCGAAGTATATGCCTTTCCTGGTGAAAACGACATTGCCAGCTCAAGAGCGTCGGACAGGCGATCGCTTTCGCCTGCGAATCGGAACCTCCCTTAAAATCGACAATCTCAACGGCGTATCCGCCGTCGAGCGCTTCGCGTCGTGTCGGATCCACCGGGGCCGCTTTGATCCGCCGTCTTGTTGCGCAGCGGGCCGATTCGGGCGACGACGACGTCGATCGTCGGGCGGCTGCCCTTGACGTGCTCGTCGAGCGCCTGCCGCATTGCTTTGAGATGCGCGAAGGAGGTGCCGCAGCAGCCGCCGACGATTTTCGCTCCGGCGTCGGCGGCAAGTCGTGCGTAGTCGGCCATCAGTTCCGGTGTGCCGGAATAGCAGATCTCGGTGCCGTGGAATTCCGGAATGCCGCAATTGCCCTTGACGATCACGGTGGCGCCCGGTTCGGCCGCGGTGATATCGAGGAGCGAGGCCAGGATATCCGGCGCGCCGACGCCGCAATTGGCGCCAACGGCGAGGGGCGGGGCGGAAAGGCCGTCGGCGACGCTGTGTATGTCCTTCGGAGCCAGCCCCATCATGGAGCGCCCGGCCGTATCGAACGAGGCTGTGAAAGCGTAGGGCAGCCCCGCGTCGATCGCGGCCTCGGCCGCGGCGCGAATTTCGTCGCGAGCCGACATCGTCTCGATCCATACGACTTCCGCGCCGCCCGCCTTGAGCCCGGCGATCTGCTCGGCGAAGGCGACGACGGCGTCCTCGTAGGCAAGCGCGCCGAGCGGCGCGAGCAATTCGCCCGTCGGGCCGACGGAACCGGCCACGATGACCTTGCGCGATGCCTTGTCGGCCACCGCGCGGGCGATCTCTGCGGCGCGCCGGTTCAGTTCGAAGACCCGATCCTGGGCATCGTGGAGCTTGAGCCGATGGCGCGTGCCGCCGAAGGAATTGGTCAGGATGATGTCGGCGCCGGCATCGACGAAGCCCTGGTGCAAGGCTGCGATCTTTTCCGGCGCGGTCTCGTTCCACAATTCAGGCGCCTCGCCGGATTCCAGGCCCATGGAAAAGAGATTGGTGCCGGTGGCGCCGTCGGCCAGCAGCACGCCTCGTTCGGCAATCAGCGCGTCGATCGGATTTGCCATGACATTTGACCTGCAAGGGCGGAGGAACAGGAACAGCGATTAAAGATGGGCCGTCTGTCGCCGTCAATCGGCGCGGACAATGCGTGGCCCATGTCGGCTCGCCCGACGGTCATTCGTCCTTGGAGGACCAATGTCCGTCGCATGGAGAAACGACATGAAACGCGAAGAAATGCAAGGCGAAGTGCGGGCCGTTCTGGACACTATCAATGAAGCGATGCGCCGGCGGGACGCTGCCGGCGCGCTGTCGCAGCATGCCCGCGATGCGGTCGTCTACGACCTGGCGCCGCCGCTCGTCTCGGAGATCGGGACCGACGAGGCCAAGTTTCAAGGATGGATGGACACCTGGGACGGGCCGATCGAGCAGGACTGGCGCGATCTCAAAATCCATACCAATGGCGATTTGGCCATTTGCCACGGCCTTGTTCGAACCAAGGCTCGGCAAAAGACATCGGGTCAGGTGGTCATGTTCTGGGTCAGGTCGACACTCTGCCTTGTTAGGTCAAGCGGCCAATGGCAAATCGTCCATGACCATTCGTCCGTTCCATTCTACATGGACGGCAGCTTCCGCGCGGCGGTCGATCTCGAGCCGTGACGGGTTACCGGCAGCGTTCGGCGAGCGAGGCCGCATAGGCCGCCGTCTCGTGGGCGTTGACCTCGGCGGCACGGATCAGATTGTCGAAATGGCGGGCGAGCGTGCGGATGGTCGCGGTGGCATTGAGCACCAGATAGAGGTCGCCGACATAGATCGCGGCGCGGTAGGGCCCGAAGATCGTATAGGGGATCGAATAGCGCGCCCGTCCGTCATAGAGGTAGAGCCGAAAGGCCGGGTAGAGCTCTTCCAGCAGGCCGGCCATGTGCTCGAGCTGGGCGCGCCGCGCCTTGACGCCGAGGCCGGCCCAGATGCCGTTGCCATTGGCGAATATCTCCAGCGTATGGCGCGGCATGCAGACCTCCATGTCGGTTTCGGGTCTGCGGCTGTAATCGACGCGATACTGCGTCTCGTCGATCTGCGCCTCGCGGCTGCGGTTGGAGATGTCGGCCTCGTATTCGACCACCGCATCGGTGCGCAGGAGGTCGGGAATGCCGGCCGGCACATAGCGTATCTTGGTGCCGGCGGCCTCGGCGTGCCAGCGCGCCAGAAGGGTGCGTTCATAGCCGCCGGACCCTTCCTCGATCTCGACGCTGTCGCGGATTTCACCGGTCAGCACCTCGTCCTGGCTGAGGCCGAGCAGCCAGTCGAGCGACACTTTGTGCTTTTCGGCGATGTTGAGCAGCGTTTCGGCGCGCGGCAGCCGCGTCGACGTGCCGGAGAGGAGCTGCGAGAGCGCCGAGCGGTCGATGCCGACGCTCGTGGCAAAGGCCGACTGGTTGATTCCGGACCGCTCGAGCAGGAATCTCAGCCGCTCGCGGAAAAGTCCTGAAAGATCACGTTTGTCCATTTCGGTTCCTTCATCCGACATATGTGCCCATCGCAGAGGCATCGGGTAACGTGAACCTCATTTGTTTATAATAGAAAACACATTGCTTGCAAGTAGCGCAATGTAACCGAATTGTGCACGTTGTCTCATTGAGCGAGGCAAGTCCTCCTGACAGTATCGTGTCAGGAATCGTTCGATTCCGGGCACTTGCACGATTGACGAGATTATGAAGCCTCATTCGCGGGGTCGACGCCCCTTGAAAATCGAGTGGCCGACCATGGCCCTTATTGTCTTTTGCTATGGCGGCTGGGCCGCGGCCGGAGTCTATGTGTGGCCGCACTGGCCGGTTGTCGCCTGCCTGGCGCTCGGCGTGTTGCTGGCCCTGCAGTCCTCGCTCATGCACGAGGTGCTGCACGGGCACCCGACGCGCGATGCGCGCATCAACGAAGCGCTTGTTGGCCTGCCGATCGGGGTCTTCTATCCCTATCGCCGCTTCAAGCGCTTGCATCTGATGCATCATGCCGACGAGCGGCTGACGGATCCCTTCGAGGATCCCGAAAGCTATTACCGCGCGCTGTGGAAACATGAACAATATCCGAAGGCATTCGGGTTCCTTCTGCATGTCAACAATACCATGATCGGGCGACTGGTGCTCGGGCCGCTCCTGGGCACGGCGGGTTTCCTGCTGGGAGAACTGCGCCTCTT
This sequence comes from Mesorhizobium xinjiangense, assembly GCF_009749525.1. Taxonomy (GTDB): domain Bacteria; phylum Pseudomonadota; class Alphaproteobacteria; order Rhizobiales; family Rhizobiaceae; genus Mangrovimarina; species Mangrovimarina xinjiangensis. Next base: position 56,778 of record NZ_WOAC01000007.1, read on the forward strand.
GCGTGCCGGCGATCCTGCCGTGCGCACGGCCTGGCTCATCCAGGGAGCGGGGCTGGTGGTGGTTGTCGCCATCGTCCATTTCGCCTTCGCCATGCCTTTCTGGCTCTACCTGGTGGGGCCTGTGTGGATCGGACAGGCACTGATATCCGTGCGCACATTTGCCGAGCACCAATGGTCTGAGCGGCCGGACGGGCGCACGATCATCGTCGAACGCTCGCCGCTGGCGCTCCTGTTTCTCAACAACAACCTGCACCTGGTCCATCACAAGGCACCGGGTGTGGCCTGGTATCGCCTGCCGCGATTGTTCCGCGAAAAGCGCCGGGAATGGGTGCGCATGAATGGCGGCTATATCTATCCGAACTACTTCGCATTGCTGCGCAGTTTCGCGCTCGAGCCCAAGGAACCGGTGATCCATCCGGTGTTGCGCCGGGCCCCGGAACCCGGCCGCGCCTTTCGCCCGCGCGTGCGTGCGCGCAGCGTCGGCGGACTGGCCGCTACCGCGCCCGTGCCGGCAAAGCCTGCCAAGGATTGAACCGGCATCTTGAAAATCGCCCCCATATCGGCTGAGTGGGCCCAATGAGCGATTATGTGGCCGCACTGCCCATGTATGATTTCCCGGAAGCCCGCGCCGAGACCGACGCGGAATGGGCGGGCCTGTGCGATCGCCTGCGCGCCGCCGGCATCGAGGCGCCGCAACGCCTGGCCCGCTGCAACGCCGACCTGCCGGCCGTGCCGGGCGGCATTCGCGATGCGGCCGGCAATGTCATCGCACCCGATCCGGCAACGCTGCCACTGGACGAACTCGATCTCTTCACGCTGTGGCGCCATCCCGCCCTCATTCTGGGCCAGACCTGCTGGGGGCCGCTCGAATCCGGCCTGATCGATCATGTCCGGGTCGTTGGCCAGCCGAACTATGACGCTTACGAGGGCGGGGCAGGGGCTCTCTATTCGAGCGCCATTGTCATGCGGAAGGGCGAGGCACCTGAGAAGCCCGTCGCCGCGCCGGCCGATGGGCGGGCGATGCTGCCGCTCGACCTGATGCGCGGGCGCCGGCTCGCCTTCAACGAACCGGCCTCCATGTCGGGCACGATCGCGCTGGAGCGCGATCTCCAGGCCGCCGGAGAGAGCGTTGCCGTGTTTTCCGAACGCATCGAGACCGGTGGTCACCGCGCATCTGTCGTCGCCGTTGCCGAGGGCAGGGCGGATCTGTGCGCGGTCGACTGCCGCACCTGGGACCTCATCAGGCGCTTCGAGCCGGCGTCAGAGAAGGTCGCGGTTGCCGGCTGGACGGCGCGGCGCAAGGGCCTGCCTTATATCGCCGCGTCGGGCCTGGCCGAGATGGTGCTGCCGGCCCTACGATTGGGTTGATCGCCGAGCCGGCAACGCCAGAGCGATGGCGTCAGTCGGCGGGAACGCCGTTTTCCCATTCGGCCCAATTCTCGATCACGGCTTGTGCCAGGACCGAACCGACGCGGTAGGCACTGGCGGTTGCCGGGCCGAAACCGCCGGAGTCGGCGGTCAGCGACTCGACCGCGCTCATCCCGTCGGGTTCGCGGTCGAAATTCGATGCCGTGCGCAAAAGCGCGACGCGGCTGAAATCAAGCAGCCCCGCATCGGCGCCGCGCCGCAGGGCGGTCAGCGTCGCGTTGTCCTCCATCTGCGTGGTGCAGTAATTGCCCTTGCCCTCGGTCAGCAGCGATACCCATTCGCCCATGCCCTCGGCGATGTCGGTGCCATGCCAGTAGGTGTCGGAGGAAAGCGTGTCGCAGATGCTGACTTCGGGGGCCGCGCCGGCCGGCGCTTCACCATAGGCCTGGCGATAGGCCTGCGCCTTCTCGCTATCGGCCAGTTCGACGTCCCTGGTCAGGGAGAAAGCCTTGTCCACCAGGGCTTCGTTGAGTTCGTAGACTTCTGTCCCCGAACCCCATTTCGGTTTTTCGCCCGGCTTTGCGGCGCCGAGCGCCACCACGCCATTCGGCCATTCGGCGGGAACCTGGCGCGGGTCGATTTCGTGCCGCAGCCCTCCGTCGATTGCGTAGCGCGCCCAATGGGCCGAACCGAGCGTGCCGTCGCTCGGGTCGACGCCCCCGATGCCGGCGATGAGAATATAGGTCTGCTCCAGGTCGTAGAGGCCGCTATAGACCAGGGCGGAAACGGAACTGGCGGCATTTGCGAAACCCATTGCCGTCGTCATCAGGCAGAGCCCGTCGGCGTTGCAGGCGACTTCGGGATAGTCCTTCGACAGGCCGGGCACGGCCGTTTTCGTCTCCAGCTTGCCATTTTCCAACCAGGGTTTGGCTTCCTCGCCGAACATGGTGATGACCAAGACCTTTGGCGCAAAAGGTTCGGCGAATGCCGGTGCCGACCAGACGGCGGAGCCGGCGGCCAGCGTGGCCAGGAGAGTGAAGGAGGTTTTGAGCATTCTGTCTCGATCCATTGCAAGCGGGAGATGGTGTCGCCCGAACGGGCGCGCTTGCCGACTATCCACCCGCGCGCCGGGATCGGCCATGGCTCACCCAACCTATCCACATCATTACTGCGTGGTCGTGACCTAGATCGGCTCACCGTTTCACGGAATCGGTTCGCCGATCTAACCTTTTGATTCGACGCAATTCCGGACGGAGAACCGGTTTCCACTTCTCCTGGAATTGCTCTAACCCCGCATCCTTTCTCCGGCCGGATCGAATGGTGGCTCGATATTGATACGGGCGGTCCGCCGCTGGCCGAGGATCTCGATCTCGAACAGGCGCTCGCTTTCGTTTTCGGCAAGCTCCGCCGGCACATAGGCCTGCGCCATCGATTTCTGCACATAATGGGCATAGCCGCCCGATGTCACCCAGCCGACGACGCGCCATTCGCCGTCGGTGATGCCATTTACGCTGCCGCCGCTGCTGCTGCCCGTCGTCTCCTTGCCGTCCGGGCCGAAGCGCGGGGCGCCGTAGCCGTGCGGGTTTTCGACCGTGCCGTAATCGGTGGCGGTCCTTGCCCAGACCGGTTCGTCGCCCATCACATCGGCGTCTTCGGCGTCGATGATGAAGGAGACGCGGCGCAGTTTTGGCCCTTCGGCCTGTTCCTTTGCGGCGGCCTGGCGGCCGATGAAATCGTTCTTGTCCAGCTTGACGAAGCGGTCCATCGCACCCTCGAAGGGCCCGTAGATGGGGCGCAATTCGCGGAACCAGGTGGGAAAGTTCTTTTCAAGCCGCATGGACAGAAGCGCACGCATGCCGAAATCGACGATGCCGAATTCGGCGCCGGCTTTCTTGATTGCCTCGTAGACGAGGCGTTGATAGGCGGGCGGCATCCAGATTTCGTAGCCGAGATCGCCCGTATAGGTGAGGCGGTTGACCATGCAGGGCGCGCCGGCGACAGCCATTTCGCGGAAATCCATGAAGCGGAAGGCTTCTTTCGAAACGTCGATATCGGCGAGCTTTTCGAGCACGGCGCGCGCTTTCGGCCCGGCGATGGAAAGGCCGACAAGCGTCTGGTCGAAGCGGTGGATGGAGACGGAGCCGTCTTCCGGCAGGTGCTTTTCGAACCAGCGCATGTGATAGATCTGCGCCGCCGAGGAACCCCAGATCATGAAGCGGTCTTCGCTGGCCTTCGCAATGGTGAAATCGCCGATCAGCTTGCCGGATTCATTGAGCATCGGGGTGAGCACGATGCGGCCCGTCTTCGGCATGCGGTTGGTCATCAGCCGGTTGAGGAAGGCTTCCGTGCCCGGGCCCGAGACCTCGTATTTGGCGAAATTGGCGATCTCGGTGATGCCGGCGCTTTCGCGCACGGCGCGCACTTCGTTGCCGACATGCTCGAAATCGTTGGAGCGGTGGAAGGAGACGATGTCCTTCGGCTCCGTGCCCTTTGGCGCGAACCAGAGCGGGGTTTCCAGGCCCCATGAATCGCCCATCACCGCATTGTTGTCGCGGGTCATGATGTCGTAGAGCGGCGTCGTCTGCGCGGGACGGGCGGCGGGCAGTTCCTCGTTGGGGAAGCGGATGGAGAATCGGCGCGAATAGTTTTCGCGCACCTTGGCGTTGGTGTAGCGCAGGCTCGCCCATTCGCCGAAGCGGGCAACATCCATGCCCCAGACATCGAATCCCGGATCGCCGTCCACCATCCAGTTGGCGAGCGCCAGCCCGACGCCGCCGCCCTGGGAAAAGCCCGCCATGACAGCGCAGGCACACCAGAAGTTGGTGAGGCCCTGGACAGGGCCGACCAGCGGGTTGCCGTCCGGTGCGAAGGTGAAGGGGCCGTTGATGACCTGCTTGATGCCGGCGTTTTCCAGTGCCGGGAAGTGGCGGAAGCCCACCTCCAGCGACGGCGCGATGCGGTCGATGTCCGGCTCCAGAAGCTCGTGGCCGAAATCCCACGGCGTTTGGCGCGACGACCATGGCCTTGCAGCCTTTTCATAGGTGCCGAGCAGGATGCCGTTGCGCTCCTGGCGGGTGTAGATCTCTCCCTTGAAGTCGATCACGCCGATCATCTCGCGGCCGGTGGCGCGGTTGAATTCCTCCACCTCCGGCATGGGTTCTGTAAGCAGATACATGTGCTCCATGGCAAGCAGCGGCAGCTCGAGCCCGACCATGCGGCCCACCTCGCGCGCCCACAGCCCGCCGCAATTGACCACATGCTCGGTTTTCACCGTGCCTTGCTCGGTGACGACGTTCCAGGTGCCGTCGGGCTCCTGGGTGAGGTCGGTGACGCGGTTGCGCAGCACGATTTCCGCGCCCAGCTTGCGCGCGGCCCGGGCATAGGCGTGAGTGGTGCCGGAAGAATCGAGATGGCCTTCCACGGGGTCCCACAGGGCACCGACGAAATGGCTTTCATCCATCAGCGGATACATCGCCTTGGCTTCGGAAGGCGTGATGAGCTCGGTCTCCATGCCGAGATAACGCCCCTTGGCGTGGGCGAGGCGCAGGAAGTCCATGCGCTCGGGGCTGTCGGCCAGCATGACGCCGCCGGTCAGGTGCAGGCCGCAGGATTGCCCGGAAAGCTCCTCGATCTCCTTGTAAAGCTGCACCGTATAGGCCTGCAGCCTGGCGACGTTGGGATCGCCGTTCAGCGTATGGAAGCCGCCGGCGGCGTGCCACGAGGAGCCGGAGGTGAGCTCCGAGCGCTCGATGAGCATGACGTCGCGCCAGCCGGCGCGGGCCAGGTGGTACAGCACCGAGCAGCCCACCACTCCACCGCCGATGACAACCGCTTTTGCATGAGATTTCATGGTCCTGTGTCCGCTTCTTGCTGCTTCACATGTGTTTTATGAAAGAAGGTTCGTCTCGAAAGGGAATTTTGAAAGAAGCTCGGTGCCGCTCTCGGTCACGAGCATCTGCTGTTCCAGCTTGACGCCCTGCGAACCGCCTTCCTCGCCGATATAGCTTTCTACGCACAGCGTCATGCCGGGCTCGATGGTCCCGTCATAGCCTGCATCGGGGAAATCGGCGCGGTGATAGAGATAGGGGTATTCGCCGGTCATGCCGCAGCCATGGGCCGACAGATAATAGCGATTGGCGAAATAGCGCTCGGGGATCGTCCAGGCCCGCTCGGCATAGTCGCGAAAGCTCATGCCCGGCCGGATGACCTGCATATTGTGCTCGACCTGCTCGAGCGCCGTTTTGTAGAGTGTCCTTTGCGCCTCGGTCGGCTTGCTGGGGCCGCAGTGGAAGGTGCGTGAAAAGTCCGAATAGTAGCCGTGGCAGCCGACCACATCGGTGTCGAGCGCGATCAGCTCGCCATCGGCGATGCGCTTCGGCCCGGTTTCCTGGAACCATGGATTGGTGCGCTGGCCCGAGGAGAGGAGGCGCGTTTCGCAATAATCGCCATTCTGGGCGATGACGGACCGATGCAGCACCGACCACAATTCGTTTTCGCTCAAGCCCGGCCGGATGGCATCGCGCAGCCGGGCAACGGCCGTTTCGGTGGCGCGCAGCGAAGCCTTGACGCATTTCATCTCTTCCGGCGACTTGATCGCCCGCGCCATCTCGGCCGGCTGCTGCGCGTCGACAATGCGAAAGCTTTCTGCGGCGAGTGCGATGGCCGCGCCGGCATTCATGCGCTCCAAGCCCACCGTGGCCTCCCGGCCCACCAGTTCGCGAAGCGTGGCGGCCATTTCCGCCGCCCAATCCCTTTCTCGTTCGGCAATGTTCGGCCCGGCGGCGACAAAGCTCGCCGTGCGGGCCGGGCGCACCTCGTCGATCGTCTCGAAACCGGCGGCCAGATGCATGCAGCCGGTGAATTCGTAGAGGATGGTGCGGTGTTCGGTGACGAGCAGGTAGCGTGACGGCGCGTTGCGCGCGGAAAAGACCTGCATGTTGCGCGTGCCGGTGGCGTAGCGGATGTCGACGGGGTCGGAAAGGATGACGGCGGCGATGGCGCGGCTCTTCATCTCGCCACGCAGCCTTGCCAGCCGGTACCGGCGAACCGCGCTCAGGTCGATGCCTTCGGACTCGGGCGCCCGGTCGAGCAGGGTAAGGTCTGAAAGGTCGCTACGCTCGGCGTGCCAGTCGAAATTCGCCATGGTGCCCAGCGATTAGAAATCTGTCGGCGCGCCGCCCTCGGCGATACGCTTTTCGACAAATGCGTTGATTTCCTCCTCGATTGCCGGGTCGATTGGCGGCTTCTCGTAGGTCGCAAGCCGCTCCTTCCATACCCGATTGGCCCGGTCGATCGCCGTCGGACTGCCGGCTTCGGCCCAGCTTTCGTAATTGCGCCAGTCCGAGACGATCGGCTGGTAGAAGGCGGTTTTGTAGCGCGCTTGCGTGTGCGCCGTGCCGAAGAAATGGCCGCCAGGACCGACGTCGCGAATGGCGTCGATTGCCAGTGCTTCCTCGGAAATGTCGAGCGGGACAAAGATCTCGGCGATCATCTGCAGGAGGTCGATGTCGAGGATCGTCTTTTCGTAGGACGCGCAAAGCCCGCCCTCGAGCCATCCCGCGGCGTGCTTGACGTAATTGCCGCCGCCCTGGACCGCGCCCCACAGCGAGAACATACTTTCGTAAGCTGCCTGCGCATCGACCGTGTTGGCCGCGCAGGCATTGGAGGTGCGATAGGGGATGGAGTAGCGCCGCGCCAACTGGCCGCCGACGATCTGCGCCTTGACGTTTTCCGGCGTGCCGAAGGCGGGGGCTCCGGACTTCATGTCGACATTGGAGGTGAAGCCGCCATAGACGACCGGCGCGCCTTTCCTCACCATCTGCGCGAAGGCGATGCCGGCCAGCGCCTCGGCGTTCTGCTCGACCAGCGCGCCGGCGATCGTCACCGGCGCCATGGCGCCGGCCAGCGTGAACGGCGTTATGATCGTCACCTGGCCCATGCCCGCCATCTGGATGATGCCTTCCAGCATCGGAATGTCGAGCTTGAGCGGCGAATTGGTATTGATCACCGTGAGGACGGAGGGTTCCTCCATCATCTGCTCACGGCCAATGCCGCGCGCGATGCGGGCGATCTCGATGCCGTCGAGATTGCGCTCCTTGCCCAGCGAATAGATGTGGAAGACCTTGTCGGTCAGAAGCGCCAGGTCGCGGAGACATTCGAGGTGGCGGATCGAGGGGTGGATGTCGATCGGCTCGACCGGGTAGCCGCCGCTGCAATGGATGACATTGTGCATCTGGCCGAGCTTGACCAGGTTGCGGTAGTCGATCTGGTTGCCGGGGCGCCGGCCGCTGTCGAGGTCGGAGCAATTGGGCGCCGAGGCGACCTGAGCGAATATGATGCTGTCGCCGCCGAAGCGGATATCATGCGCCGGATTGCGGGCATGCATGGTGAATTCCGACGGGGCGTGCGCGACCAGTTCCATGATCATTTCCGGATCGAAGCGTACGCGCTCGGAACCCTCGCGCACATCTGCGCCGTTCTGCTTCATGATGGCGCGCGCATCGGCATGAAGCACATCCATTCCGATTTCGCTCAACACCCGCAGCGACGCGTGATGGATCGCCTCCAGTTCGTCGTCCGAGACGATGCGTGCGGGCGCAAACGGGTTCTTCAATTGCCTGAAAGGCGCCTGCTCGAATGCGCCTGCCTTCTCCGCCCGTTTGGCAGCGCGCCCGCCGCGCCTGCTGCGCGTTCCCTCGGTCAGGCCGGATGTTGGCGGAACGTTGACGGTCATGCGCTCTCCAGTCCTGGTGATCGATGCTCCCATATTGGCGGCGCTGGCGGGCGCCGATAGACGAAGCGGCGACCAGAAGCACAATCATTCCGACATAAAGCGATGGCTTCCCGGGTGGCCGCGGGACCGCGGCGACTGCGTTTGCGCCTTCGACCCGGCGGCGCGAAGCCGCTTGAACGGCGCGGCGGCTCCGGGCTAAAGTCACCGCCATGCGCAAGATCGGTTTCGACATGGCCGGGTTTGCTTCCGCGGTGACGCCGTCGCCGCGCACCCGCCATGCCGAGCTTCTGCGGCTGTGCGCACGCATCGGCTATTCGCCGCCAACCTTCGCCTGAACCCGTGCCCCGGCCATTGCCGGAATGGTTTAACGTGAAGGATTTGCTCCATGACCTATCAGAACTTTTCCCTGAAGCAGCTTCAGGAGATCGACGCCGCGCATCACCTCCATCCATTCACCGACCACAAGGACCTGCGCAGTGCCGGCAGCCGCATCGTCACCGGTGCCAAAGGGCCGTATATCCATGATTCGGAAGGCAACGAGATCCTCGACGCCATGGCCGGGCTGTGGTGCGTCAATGTCGGATACGGGCGCGACGAACTGGCCGAGGCCGCCTATCAGCAGATGAAGGAACTGCCCTATTACAATTCCTTCTTCCGCTGCTCGACGCCGACGCCTGTTCTTTTGTCAAAGCGGCTGGCCGAGATCGCGCCGGCGCATATCAACCAGGTGTTTTACGGCTCGTCCGGCTCGGAGGCGAACGATACGGCGCTCCGGCTCGTGCGCCACTACTGGGCGCTGGAAGGCAAGCCGGAGAAGAACCGCATCATCTCGCGCAACATGGCCTATCACGGGTCCACCGTCGCCGGGACGTCGCTCGGCGGCATGGCGGACATGCATGCGCAACTCGGCGGGGAGGTGCCCAACATCGCCCATGTCACGATGCCCTACGCCTATGAACTGGCCGAACCCGGCGAGAGCGAGCACGATTTCGGCCTGAGGGCGGCGCGCGCCGTGGAAGAGGAGATCCTGCGCGTGGGCGCCGACAAGGTTGCCGCCTTCATCGGCGAGCCGATCCAGGGGGCAGGGGGCGTCAAGATCCCGCCGGCGAGCTACTGGCCGGAGATCCAGCGCATCTGCCGCAAATATGACGTGCTCCTGATGCTCGACGAAGTGATCACCGGCTATGGCCGCACCGGCGAATGGTTCGCCGCGCAGTCGATGGGCATCGAGCCCGACACGATCACGACCGCCAAGGCCCTGACGTCGGGCTACCAGCCGCTTTCGGCATTGCTGGTGGGCGACCGCATCGCCTCCACCCTGGTGGAAAAGGGCGGCGAGTTCTTCCATGGCTATACCTATTCGGGCCATCCCGTGGCCTGCGCCGTGGCGCTGAAGAACCTGGAGATCATCGAGCGCGAAGGGCTGATCGAACGGGTGCGCGAGGAGACGGGCCCCTATTTCGAAACAGCACTCAAGGAACGGATCGCGGGTCACGATCTCGTCGGCGAGGTGCGCACGTTCGGCCTGCTTGGCGCCATCGAGATCGTCAGGGACAAGCCGACGAAACAGCGTTTCGAGCCCGAAGGCAGCGCTGCGGTGTCCGTGCGCGATCATGCGATCGACAAAGGGCTGATGCTCAGGGCCACCGGCGACACGATGATCATGTCGCCGCCCCTGATCTGGACCCGCGAGACGATCGACATGGCCTGCGAGCGCATCGTGAAGGCACTGGACCTGGCGAAGGAAGACCTTGCCAAGGGTTGACACACCAGACGAGCGGGGCGTTCAAAGGACGCCCCGCAGCGCATCCGGGAGGCAAGCATGTCCAATCCGCCGATCGTTTCCCTCGTCCAGTACGAGGATGCCAGCGACGAGGTCCGCGCCGTCTATGACGACATCATGGCGGTGCGGCAGACCGACTGGGTGAACAATTTCTGGAAGGTGCTGGCGCACGACCCGGCGCACTTGAAGCGCACCTGGGAAGCGCTGAAGGACGTCATGGGGCCCGGCGCGCTCGATCCGCTGACCAAGGAACTGATCTATATCGCCGTGTCGGCCACCAATGGCTGCGAGTACTGCACCTATTCGCACACGGCGTCCGCCCGCGCCAAGGGGATGACGGATGCCATGCTGATGGAGGTGTTGTCCGTCGCCGGCAAGGCCAACGAGACGAACCGGCTGGCCAATGCCCTGCGTCCGCCGGTCGACATACAGTTCCAGCCCCAGGACTGAGTTGGCTCTGCGGCCGGGAAGAAAAGCAAAGACCGCGCGCCGAAGGCACGCGGTCCTGCAGAAGAATAACGCACTGAACGTGTTACTCGGTCACAGAAAAAATCTTGCTCCGGTACGCTCAACCTGATCCGGAGCGCGACGGCTGCAACGGCCGCCTCGCAATCATTTCTACCGGCACATCGTTACCGTGCGGTTAGCGTAAGCTTAAGCAAATCTGAATCGAGCCAGGAAAGAGATTAACGGGTCGCGCGGGCTGACTGCCCATCCCTCAATTGCCATCCCCGCGCAGGAAGTTGATGATGCCGGAAAAATCCGAGCCTTCATGGCCCATGGCATTGAAGAGCGCATAGAGTTGTGCGGCCTCTGCGCCGAGCGGCGTGGCCGCGCCGGCCTGCGCGGCCGCTTCCTGGGCGAGCTTCAGGTCCTTCAGCATCAGGCCGGCGGCAAAGCCGGGCGTGTAGTCCTTGTTGGCCGGAGAGGCGGGCACGGGCCCCGGCACCGGGCAGTAGGTCGTGAGCGACCAGCACTGGCCGGACGAGGTGGAGGCGACGTCGAACAGCGCCTGGTGCGACAGGCCGAGCTTTTCGGCCAGCACGAAGGCTTCGCACACGCCGATCATCGAGATGCCCAAAATCATGTTGTTGCACATCTTTGCCGCCTGGCCGGCGCCGGCGTCACCGCAATGGACGATGCGGCCCGCCATCGGCTCGAGGATCGCCTGGGCCGTGTCGAAGGCGTCCCTGGTGCCGCCGGCCATGAAGGTCAGCGTGCCGGCTGCTGCGCCGCCCGTGCCGCCGGAGACCGGCGCGTCGATCGACAACAGGCCGTGGTCGGCGGCGATCGCATGCGCCTTGCGTGCCGATTCGACGTCGATCGTCGAGGAATCGATGAACAGGGCGCCCTTTTCGGCCTTGGGCGCGATGTCTTCATAGACGCCGAGGACGTGCTTGCCTGCCGGCAGCATGGTGATGACGGTACCGGCCCCTTTGACCGCGGCGGCCGCGCTGTCCATCACCGCTACGCCATTGGCCTTGGCGGCGTCCAGATTTTCCGCAACGAGGTCGAAACCCTGCACGGTATGACCGGCCTTGACGAGATTGGCGGCCATGGGATTGCCCATGTTGCCGAGGCCGATGAATGCGATGGTGGTCATGTCGGGTTTCCTTCGGAATGGGGGGTGAGTGAGTGGGGAATAAGGAAGTAGGGGAGTAGGGGAATTGGGCTGGCTGCTCCTCGCACCTCTTCCCCTACTCCCTTTCCACCAGATGCCGCGCGATGATGACGCGCATGATCTCGTTGGTGCCTTCCAGGATCTGGTGAACGCGCAGGTCGCGCACCAGCTTCTCGATTCCGTACTCGTGCAGATAGCCGTATCCGCCATGGACCTGCAGCGCCTCGTTGGCGACGTCGAAACCGACATCGGTGACGAAGCGCTTGGCCATGGCCGACCATTTCGATGCGTCGGGTGCCTTGGCGTCGAGCTTCGAGGCGGCCGCATAGAGCAGAAGACGGGATGCCTGCAACTCGGTCTCCATGTCGGCGAGCTTGAACTGCAGGGCCTGGAACTGGTTGATGGCCTTGCCGAAGGCCTTGCGTTCGCCGGCATAGGCAAGCGCCTTGGCAAGCGCGCTCGTCGCCCCGCCCAGCGAACAGGCGGCAATGTTGAGCCGGCCGCCGTCGAGCCCTGCCATGGCGATCTTGAAGCCTGCACCTTCCCCGGACAGGAGGTTTTCCGCCGGCACACGGCAATCCTCGAAGACGACCTGGCGTGTCTCCTGCATGTGCCAGCCCATCTTGTGCTCGTTGGCGCCGAAGGACAGGCCGGGCGTGTCTTTTTCGATGACGAAGGTGGAGACGCCTTTCGGGCCTTCATCGCCGGTCCGCACCATGACGACGTAGAGGTCGTTGCCGCCGGCGCCCGAGATGAACTGCTTGACGCCGTTGAGGACGTAATGGTCGCCGTCCTTGACGGCTCTCGTCTTCAGCGCTGCCGCATCGGAGCCGGATCCCGGTTCGGTCAAACAATAGCTCGCCAGCCACTCCATCGAAGTCAGCTTCGGCAGAATGCGCTGCCGCTGCTCGTCGCTGGCGAAGCTGTCGATCATCCACGCCGCCATATTGTGGATGGAGATGAAGGAGGAAAAGCCCGGACAGGCCTCGGCCAGCGCCTCGAAAATGAGGACCGCGTCAAGGCGCCCGAGTGCGGAACCGCCAACATCCTCGCGCACATAGATGCCGCCCATGCCGAGCGGTCCGGTCTCGCGGATCACGTCGGCCGGAAAATGCTTCTGGCGGTCCCAGTCGAGCGCCTGGGGCGCGACCCTGTCGGCGGCGAAGGCGCGGGCCATGTCCTGAATGGCGCGCTGGTCCTCGTTGAGCTCGAACTGGCCCGTAGCCGCATCCACGATGGCGTCCATTGCGTCCTCCCTGACGTCTTCGTCCCTATATAGGGCAGTCGAGGCAATTTAGACCAACAGGGAGGCGGCGCAACTCGACGCCCGGCACAGGCGTTGTGCACGAATGGATGCGCCGATGTGCGCTGGCTGGCGCGCGGAAGCAGATGGCGCCACCAATGGCGATCAGTGAGCTTCCTCGTGCGCCTTCGGCCAATAGGTGCCGAACGACCAGACATTGCCTTCCGGATCGGCGCAGATGAACTCGCGGCTTCCATAGTCGCGGTCCGTCGGTGCCTGGAGGATTCTTGCGCCGGCGGCCTTGACCCGCTCGTAGAGCGCGTCGGCGTCGTCGACGACGACATAGAGCGATTTGCCGCCGGTATCGCCGGGCGCCCCGACCAACGCGCCAAAGGCGTCCGGCTTGGCGTCTCCGAGCATGATCATCGACGAACCGAAGGCCAGTTCGGCATGGGCGACCTTGTCGCCGTCCATATATTTGGCATGGACGGTGAAGCCGAGCACGTCGACCAGCCAATCGATCATTGTGGCGGCATCGTTGAAGCGCAGGGCCGGGAAGATGCGCGGCGGCTCGATGGCGACATAATGGGCTGTGCGGGCGGATTCTGCGACTGTCATCTGACTGCTCCCAATGCAATTTGACTGGTCGCGATCATGACAGCCGACTGCGGCAGCGTATTGAAGAAATGTAACCTCGGTCGTCTCTGCCGGTCCTCACATCAGCATCTGCCCTGCACGAACCGGCGAGCATCCGGCGAAGTCGCGGAACTCGCGCACCAGATGCGCCTGGTCGGCATAGCCGCATTCCAGCGCGATGTCGGCCCAGTCGGGCGACGCCTGAGCGCGTGCCTTGGCGAGCGCACTGTTGAAGCGCACGATGCGGGCCACCGTTTTCGGATTGGCCCCGACTTCGATTGAAAATCGGTGCGCCAGATGCTTGCGGCTGACATCGAGGCGTCTGGCCAGGGTTTCGACGCGCAGCCGGCCGCCGCTGCCGACCAGTGCCGCATAGGCGGCCGCGATTGCCGGGGAGGCGGTCGCCGGGCGTTTGCCGAGACGTTGGATCACGAAGGCTGCGGCGAGGTCGGCCCGTCGGTTCCAGTCCGCCTCTTCGCCGAGGCGCTGGCGCAGTTCGGCAAAGGCCGGGCCCAGCAGGTCGTCGGGCGCAATCAGACGGCTGTTGAGTTCATGCATGGGCAGGCCGAAGAAGCGATAGGCGCCGAGCGGCGTGAAGTTGATCTGCAGGCAATGCGCCGAACCGAAGGAATCGATGACGACATTGCGCGGGGCGAGCCCGGAGGCGAAGCTTGTCACGGTGTCCGATGGTCCGGGCGTATGGCCGATGCCGATGGCGAAGGGACCGTCGAAGCCGATGATCAAAGGTATGTCCAGCGAAGCTGGTTCGATCTGCCGGAAATGACCGGGAACGCTCTCGCGATAGCAGGTGATGCTCGTGACGTGACCGGCAAGAGCGGCCGGAGCGCCGCGGTGCAGGATCTCGTAATGGCCGCATTGCGGCGGGCTCGGCAAGGCCGGTGCGGGCGATCGGGCTTCCATCGAAAACGTCCTCCTGGCTCGGTCAGGAAGCTTAGCGCGCGTTCGCTTCAAACGGAAACGTTTGAAGCAAAGATATGCGCGCCAGATCAATATTCTGGAGCATGTACCTTTCGCTCAAACGATTCCGTTTGAGCGGGAGATGCTCTGGGCGATCGGCATGCGATGGAAAAGGCTCGCCGCTCCGATGGTCTATCCGGCCAATCCGGCGGCAAGGGCGCGAGGCGGGTTCGTGTCGTCCAGAAGCAGCCGGGCGCCCGTCTTCATGGCGAGTATGGCGCCGATGCGCGCGATCACCCCTGTTCCTGCAGCTTCCGCCTGATTGCGCGGCGCAGGTCCGGCGCCGCGGCAATCAGTGCCTTGGCCGCATCCGATTGCGGATTGTCGAGCACCGCGCCGGTGCGTCCCTCTTCGACGATCCGGCCGTCATGCATCACCATCACCTCGTCGGTAATGGCGCGGGCGACCGTCAGGTCGTGGGTGATGAAGAGATAGGCCACGCCCAGCCGCTGGTTCAGATCGGCGAAGAGGTCGAGGATCTGGGCCCGGATCGAGACGTCGAGCGCGGAGACCGGCTCGTCGGCCACGACCAGCTTGGGCCGCGTGATGATGGCGCGGGCGATCGAGATGCGCTGGCGCTGGCCGCCGGAGAACTCGTGCGGATACTTGTCCATATCGGCCGGCCGCATGCCGACCTCGTGCAGGGCATTCGCCACCATTTCGCGCCGCTCGGCGCGCGAGGGCTTCTTTTCCAGAAGGTGGAGCGGCTCGGCGACAAGGCGCTCGACCCGGTGACGCGGATCGAAGGAGCCGTATGGATCCTGGAAGACGACCTGCATGTTGCGCCGTGCGGGGCGCAGCGCGGCCTCTTTGCGGCTGGCAAGGCTCTCGCCCATGAAACGGATTTCGCCGCCGGTCGGATTGTCGAGCGCCAGGATCATGCGCGCCAGTGTCGACTTTCCGCAACCCGAACGGCCGACGAGCGCGACCGACTGTCCGGGCTTCATGGAGAAGGACACGCCATCAACGGCGCGGAACGGCTCGGTCTTCTTCCACAAGGACCTGCGGCGGCCGGGATAGTCGCGCACGACCGTGTCGACCTGCAAGAGGTCGCCGGTGGTCGAGGAGGCAGCATGCCTGTTGGGCCGCTCCGGTGCATGCATGGAGGACTGGGCAAGCTGGCGCGTATAGGGGTGGACCTGGGCAGACAGCGTCTTTGCCGTCTCGCCTTCTTCCATCACCTCGCCATGGCGCATGATCGTCACGCGGTCGGCCATGTCGGTGACGACGGCCAGATCGTGCGAGATGAGCAGGAGCCCCATGCGGTCCTCGGCGACAAGGTCGCGCAGCAGGTCGAGGATCTGCGCCTGCAAGACCACGTCGAGCGCCGTCGTCGGCTCGTCGGCGATCAAAAGTTTCGGCTTCAGCGCGCAGGCGATGGCGATGACGACGCGCTGGCGCTGGCCGCCGGAAAGCTCGTGCGGGAAGCGCGACAGCGGAAATTGCGCTTCGGGCAGGCCGACCCGCTCGAGCATGCGCCGGGCGCTTGCCTCGGCATTGGCGCGGTTGGCGCCGGTGTGCCAGCGAATGCCTTCGGCGACCTGCTCGCCGATCGTCTTGACCGGGTTGAGCGCGGTCATCGGCTCCTGGAACACCATGCCGATATCGTCGCCGCGCAGGCGGCACATGGCCTCCTCACTCGCCGACAGGATGTCGATGCCGTCGAAGGTGACGCGGCCGGCCGCGCGGGCGGCCTGCGGCAGGAGTTGCATCAGGGTGAGCGCCGTCATCGACTTGCCCGACCCGGATTCGCCGACCAGCCCCATCGTTTCGCCGGCGCCGATCGACAGATCGACATCCTTCAGGATCGGTGTGGCGCCGATCGACAGGGACAGCTTTTCGATTTCGACCAGGGTCATCAGCGTTCGCGCCTCAATTTCGGGTCGAGCACGTCGCGCAGACCGTCACCGAGCAGGTTCAGCCCGAGCACGGTGACGACGATCGCCATGCCGGGAAACAGTGCCAGATGCGGCGCCACCATCATGCGCGTCTGGGCATCGAACAGCATGCGGCCCCAGGACGGCATGGGCGGTTGCGTGCCGAGCCCGACATAGGAAAGCCCGGCCTCCGCGAGGATGCCGAGCGCGAACTGGATCGTGCCCTGGACGAGCAGCATGGAGGCGATGTTGGGCAGGATGTGCTCGAGCGTGATCAGCGTCTTGCCCTTGCCGGCGGCGCGGGCTGCCAGGATGAACTCGCGCGGCCACAGCGAAAGGGCGCCGGCGCGCGCCACGCGGGCGAAGACCGGAACGTTGAAAATGCCGATGGCGATGATGGCATTGAGCGCGCCGGGGCCGAATATGGCGGTGATCATGATCGCCGAGAGCAGGGCAGGGAAGGCGAAGACGAGATCGTTGAAGCGCATCAGCGCCTCGTCGACCCATCCGCCCCGCGCCGCGGCCCAGCAGCCCAGCGGCACACCGAGCCCCATGCCGATGACGACGGCAACGATAGCCACGGCGATGGAATTGCGCGAGCCGACCATGATCATCGACAGGATGTCGCGACCGAAATGGTCGGTGCCGAACGGATGCACCCAGGAGAGCCCCCGCATGCGCTGGCCCATCTCGATGGCGGTCACGTCGTAGGGCGTCCAGACAAAGGACAGAAGCGCCATGGCCGCGATCAGCACGGTGATGACGAAACCGGCGAGGAACGAGCGGTTGGCAAAGGCGAGCCGGATGAAGGCGCCCGTGCCGTCCTGGGCGGTGTGATCCTGCGCGGTCATCAGCGTGTCCTCAGCCGGGGATCGACCAGCGCGTAGCAAAGGTCGACGATCACGTTGACGATGATGACGCTGGCCACAAGCAGCATGACGACGCCTTCGACCACGATGAGATCGCGCTGCGTGATCGCCTGGAAGACGAGCCGGCCAAGCCCCGGCAGATAGAAGACGTTTTCGATGATGATGGTGCCGGCGAGCAGGAAAGCGAACTGCAGGCCGAGAATGGTCAGGACCGGGATCATGGCGTTCCTGAGCGCATGGCGCCACAACACGGAGCGCCGCGGCATGCCTTTCGCCCGCGCGGTGCGGATATAGTCCTCGCCCAGGACTTCGAGCAGGGCGGATCGCGTTACCCGCGCCAGGATGGCGGCCTGCGGCAGGGCGAGTGCAATGGCGGGCAGAAGAAGCGCCTTGACGCCGGCCCACAGGCCCGCCTCCCATCCGGGAAATCCGCCCGCCGGTACGAGCCGCAGCCAGACCGCGAAGACATAGATCAGGATCAGGGCGAACCAGAAATTGGGCACCGCCACGCCGAACTGTGCCGCGCCCATGGCCACCGCGTCACCAGCCTTGCCGCGGCGCGAGGCGGCAAAGAGCCCGACGGGAATGGCGATCGCCGTCGACATGACGAGCGCTATCACGGCAAGCGGCAGCGAGACGGCGGCACGCTCGGCGATCAGGTCGATGACCGGCGAGGAATAGGTGAAGGACTGGCCGAAATCGCCCCGTAGCAGGCCACCGGCCCAGTCGAGATAGCGCATGACGAGCGGCTGGTTGAGCCCCATCTGCTCGCGCAATGCCGCAAGCGCGTCCTCGGTCGCGTTCATGCCCAGCATGAGCTGCGCCGGATCGCCGGGCACGATCTCGAGCACCGAGAAAACGACGATCGAGGCGACGATCAGCGTGGCAATGCCGATGGAAAGACGTTTGAGAATATAGGCGATCATTGAAGGGCGATCATGACGGATAAATCTGCAAAGGGGGGTGTTTCATCGCGCCCCCCTCTGTCCTGCCGGACATCTCCCCCACGAGGGGGGAAATTGGCTCGAACGACCGGTTGCGCCAATCGCTGACGTTGCAGGTCAATCGGTGTCGCTTAGGCTTCCCATCTCCCCCCTCGTGGGGGAGATGGGCGGCAGCCCAGAGGGGGGCAACGTGGAAATCGATCATGGCCGGAGTAACAGTGGCCTATTCCGCCCACTGTACCTTGGTCAGGTCGTTGGCCTGTATGGGCGAATTTTCCCACAAGCCTTCCAGCTTGGCGTCCCAGACGCCGATCTTGGGCAATTGGAACAGGTAGCCGTTGACCGCGTCGTCGGCGATGATCTTCTGTGCCTGCTTGTAGAGTTCGTTGCGCTTGGCCTGGTCGGAGGTGACTTCCAGTTCTTCCATCACCTTGTCGAAGGCGGGATTGTCGTACTGGAAGTAGTAGTCGTCGCGCGCATAGATGCCGATGTCGTTCGGCTCGGTATGCGAGACGATGGTGAGATCGTAGTCTTTCTGCTTGAAGACCTGATCGAGCCATTGCGCCCATTCGACCGGGATGATCTCCAATTCGATGCCGATCTCGCGCAACTGCGCGGCGACCACCTGGCCGCCGTCACGTGCATAGGCCGGCGGCGGCAGTTTCAGCGTCGCCTTGATCCCATCCTCAAAGCCCGCTTCGGCCAATAGCGCCTTGGCCTTTTCGATGTCGTGCGGATAGGTGTCGGTCAGGTCGACATAGGCCTCGTTGGCCGGGGAGAAATGCGAGCCGATCGGCGTGCCGTAGCCTGAGCCGTTGCCGGCAATGATCGCCTCGCGGTCGAGCGTATGGGCGATCGCCTGGCGCACCTTGAGCTGGTCGAACGGCGCCTTCTTGTTGTTGGTCGACAGGATCGTCTCGCCTTCCGTGGCGCCGATGACGACCTCGAAGCGCGAATCGGCCTCGATCTGCGGCAGCGCGTCGCCCGCCGGCATCTGGGGGAAGGCCTGGACGTCGCCCGTCAGGAGCGCCGGCACGGCGGCTGCGGCATCGGGGATGATGCGGAACTCGGCCTTGTCGAGATGGGCCGGCTCACCCCAGTAATCATCGGCCTTCGAGATGGTGATCGACGAACCCTTTGCCCAGTTGTCGAATTTGAACGGCCCGGTGCCGACCGGCTTTTCCTTGTTGGTCTCGGCCGATTCGGGCGCCACGATCACGGCGTCTCCCCAGCCCATATTGTAGAGGAACGAGCCTTGCGGGTTTTCCAGCGTCACCGTGACCGTCGCGGGATCGACGACCTCGACGGTTTCGATCGCCTCAAACAATCCCTTTTGCGCATTGGTCGAATCATCGGCGCGCGCCCGGTCGAGCGTGAACTTCACGTCCTCGGCGTCGAAATCGGTCCCGTCATGGAATTTTGCGCCTTCGCGCAGCTTGAAGGTGTAGACCTTGCCGTCGTCCGAAATCTCCCAGCTTTCGGCCAGTGCCGGCTGCACTTCGCCGCTCGGTCCGATTCGCGTCAGCCCCTCGAAGATGTTGGCGTAGACGATTTCGTCGATCGCGGCGGCCGCGCCTGCCGTCGGGTCGAGGTGCGGCGGCTCCAACACCACACCGACGACGAGATCGGTTCGCTGCGCCATTGCGGCCGTGCTGGTCGCCAGGGCCATCGCCGTCGCCGCCAATACCGATTTCCACATTGTCATGTTCTTCTCCCGTGTTCCCGCATGTTCGGATCCCGGGCCGATCAAAGCGCGAAACAGGCCGCGAGTAAATCGCGATTGTCGCCTGGTCCAAGCCTATTCAGGGGATCGGAGGGAAAGTTCGGCGTGAGGGCAATGTAAGGCATTTCACTGATGCGGCATCTGCCTGCCGTTACGTAGCGTCACCGGGGGCGCAGGGAAATGCATCATGACAAGAATTGCTCGTGCATTCAGGCGCAACAAGGTCCTGCTTCGATACCTGGCCGGCCTCGCGGTGGCGGTCCTGTTGGGCCTGGGCGCCGGCATTGCGGGGCAGGGCGTCGGCACCGGCGATGCATCCGGCCTTGTCGGGAAGACGGTGATGCTGGCGCGCTTCGGCGGCAACACCGGACACGGATTCTCCCGAACAATGCCCGATGAGCGGGTTAACGCGACAGTTTCCAGCGCTTGTGGAACCACATCCACTGGCCGGGATTGGCGCGCACCCATTCCTCGACAATGTCGTTGAGCAACCGCGTCGTGGCGTCGATGTCGAGCGTGCCGGCGGATGTGCGCGGCAGGTCGAGCTTGTCGAAAATGGTCAGACGGAAGCGGTTGCCGGGCAGTCGTACGCTCAGCGCGGGATAGACGTCGCACTCGTACTGGCGCGCGAGCTTTGCCAGGAGCGGGCTTGTCTCGCAAGGACGGCCGAAGAAGGTCGTCTCGACGCCGCGCCGGAATTTCTGGTCGACGAGCATCCCGACATTGCCGCCACGCTCCAGCACGCGGGCGAGCGTGAAGGCTGCGCCGCGGCGCGAGGCGATGAGATCGCCCATGGAGTCTTCGCGTTTCGACAGGACCTCCGCCGCCAGGTAGGGGTTGTTGGGGGCGCGGAAGAGTGCGGCCACGGGCAATTCATAGGCGGCTGCGGCCACCGGCAGCAGCTCGAAATTGCCGATATGGCCGGTGAAGAAGATGTGCGGGCGCTTCTCGTCGCGCAATTGCCTGAAAAGCTCTTCGCCGATCACCTCGACCCGGGCGGGTTCGTCGCTGTCGGGAACGAAGTCGAACAATTGTTCCATGAAGATATATTCGACGCCGAGGCGCGCCATGTTGCCCCACATGTCGAGGGCAATTTGCTTGATCTCGTCTTCGGACTTTTCGGGGAAGGCGCGGCGCAGATTGTCGAGCGCCACGCGGTGACGGCCGAACAACGGCCCGAGGCGCCGCGCCGCCCGGTCGATAAAATCGAGCGCGCGGTCGGCCGGCAGGCGCCGCAGCAGGCGCAACAGACCGATGGCGACCTGCGCGATCAGCCAGTAATTGGCCGTGCGCAGCGCATTGGCCGCCTTGAAGGTGGCGCGTCGGAAGAGATTGCTGCCCGGCACAGCCGGTCACCCCACGCGCAGGATGATCTTGCCGAATACGGCACGGCCTTCCATGCGTTTCAGCGCTTCGCCGATATCGTCGAACCCGACCTCGGTGTCGATCACGGGATGGACGAGGCCCGCGGCCATCTTCTGCATGGCGTCGGCCATGTTTTCCATGCGGCAGCCGAAGGAGCCGAACAGCTTCAACTGCTGCTGGAAGAGTTGCATCAGGTTGATCTGGGTGGAGACGCCGGAGGTCGATCCGCAGGTGACCAGGCGGCCGCCGCGCTTGAGGCTGAGCATGGAGCCGGCCCATGTGTCGGCGCCGACATGTTCGAAGACGACATCGACGCCCTTTTTCTTGGTCAGCTTGCGCACCACGCCTTCGAACCGGTCCTCGCGGTAGTTGATGACGTGATCGGCACCCAGCGCCTTGGCCTTATCGATCTTGTCGTCGGAGCCGACCGTGGTGATGACGGTGCAGCCCATTTTCTTGGCGAGCTGTATGGCGGCGGTGCCGATGCCGGAGCCGCCGGCATGCACGAGAATGGTCTCGCCGGGCTCGAGCCTGGCATTGTCGAACAGCATGTGCTCGACCGTGCCGAAGGTGACCGGGGCGAGCGCCGCGCCGACCTCTGAGACTCCGGGCGGGGCGGGCACCAGGAGCCTCGCCGGCAGGTTGATCTTCTCTTGCGCAAAACCGTCGAGATGGAAGCCGTGCACGCCCGAGACATGTTCGCACAGATTGTCGCGGCCCTCGCGGCAGGCGCGGCAAAGCCCGCAGGTGCGCGCACCGTAGATGGATACGAGCTGGCCGGGCTGCAGATGGGCGACGCCGGGGCCAACGGCCGACACGGTGCCGGCGGCTTCCGCACCGATGACCAGCGGCATCTTGCGCTTGGCAAATGCCATGCCGCGCCAGCCCCACACGTCGATATGGTTGAGTGCCACCGCATTGATGTCGACGGTCACCTCGCCCAGTCCCGGCAGCGGCGGCGGCGGCAGATCGATCGTTTCGATCTTGCGGTCCTCGACGAGTTGCAATGCGCGCATGAGTACGACTTTCATGAATCTGGATAGCTATAGGGGACAGCAAACAGCAAATAGCATATTGCGACGGGGGCAGCGCCGTTCGCTACTCCCTATTCGCCGTTTGCCCCATTGTCATTCCGGTTCGCGCGCCATGACAAGGCAGGCGTTCTGGCCGCCGAAGCCGAAGGAATTCGACAATACGCTGGAGACATCGGCCGACCGGCTCTCGTTCGGCACAACGTCGAGCTCGATCGCCGGATCGGGGTTGTCGTAATTGATGGTCGGCGGAATGACGCCCTCACGCATCGTCATCAGCGAGAATGCGGCCTCGATCGCACCGGCGGCCGACAATGTATGACCGATCATCGACTTGTTCGACGAGATCGGGATGTCGCGCATCCGCTCGCCGAAGACGGTCGACAGCGACAGGTGCTCCATCTTGTCGTTCTCCGGCGTCGAGGTGCCGTGCGCATTGATGTAGTCGATGCCGCTTTCGTCCATGCCGGCATCCGAAAGTGCCGCCTGCACGGTCGCAATGGCGGGCGAGCCATCCGGCTTGGAACGGGTGCGGTGGAAATCATCGGCCTTTTCGCCGCATCCGCGCATCACGCCGAGGATTTCGGCGCCGCGGGCGAGGGCGTTGTCCAGCGATTCAAGCACCAGGGCGGCGGAGCCTTCGGCCAGCACGAACCCGTCGCGATCGCGCGAAAAGGGCTTTGAGGCCTTTTGCGCCGGATCGTTCTGCGTCGACAGGGCCGACAGGAGAGAAAAGCGGATCAGTGCCTCGGCGGTGGCCGAACCGTCGGTGCCGATGGCCAACGCCTTGTCGCATTCGCCGCGCCGGATCGCTTCGACGCCAAGCTGAATGGCCGTTGTGCCGGAGGCGCAGGCCGTCGACAAAGTGATCGGCATGCCAGTCGTGCCGAAACGGTCGGCCAGCTGGTCGGCGATCGTGGCGAACTGGGTTGAATCATAAACCGGGCGCGAAGGGTGCTTTCGGGCGACGTCGAGCAGGCGGTCGTAGCCGACGCCCTCGGCTTTTCGATTGTAGAGCGCGAAACGCTGGTGCCAGTCGATTTCCACGGGAGGGGCTGCGAGAAACAGCGGACCGCCGAAATCGCCATTGGCGCCGGCCTCGGCCAGGGCCTCGAGCGCTGCCGTCTCGGCGAGCTCATAGGTCAGGTACATCGCGCCCTTGCCGCTCGATTTGAGGAAATCGACCGTGCCGGCAATGCGGGTGCTCAAAAGATCGGTCGGAAAGCGCGAGATCGGCGTGATGCCGGACGTGCCCGAGGTCAGTGCCGCCCAATTGTCCTTCTTGCCGACGCCCAGAGAGGTTACGACACCCATGCCCGTGACCACGACCACGGGTCTGCCAAACTTGTCGGTGTGCTTGCTCATCGCCAACTCCGTCGGCCTCGATCAGGCCTTGGTAACGCGTGCCGCGCCCTCGAATCGCTCGTGTCCGACAGCCGTTGCCAGCACCGTATCGACGTGGCCGTCGAATGGCTTTTCATCGCTGTCGAAGGGCGGATAGGCCGCCTCATTCTTGATTGCCAGCGCGGCGAGCGCAACGCCAAAGGGAAACTGCGCTTCCTTGAGATGCCCGGTCATCGTGGCAAAGCCGCGCGGCGTCAGATGCCCGCGCCGGTCGATGGCCGCCTTTTCGGCCGCCGTCGCCTCGTGCGCGCCCGATGCACCGGAGATCGCGAGCGCCGCCGTGTCGCGTCCCAGCGTGCCATCGATGAGCGCGCCGATCTTCTGATCCAGGTCTTCCGCGCCGCGCCGGCTGCGCGCGGAGGAAACCTTGTCGATCATCGCATAGATGGTGGCGCCGCGCGCTTCGGCATGGGCACGCGATTCCAGCACCAGGAAGGCGCCGCCCGAGCCGCTGACCATGCCGCCGCCCTCGGCTCCCTGGCGTGACCAGACCGGTTTCCACGACCCGCGATGCAGCTTGCCGGCCAGTTCATAGGCCAGCAGATGATCGGGATGCTCGGTCTGGAACGCCGCGCCAACGAGAAGGTGCGAGGACTGTCCGGACCGGATGCGCGCCACTGCCGTCTCGACCGCCGATACGCCGGATCCTTCCTCGCCCATGAAGGTGCGCGAGGAACCCGTTACCTTGTGGACGATGGAAATGTTGCCGGCCAGCAGGTTCGAAAGCTGGGCAAGAAACAGGGTCGGGCGAAGCTCCGTCGTCAGCTTCTCGTTGAGCAGGATCTCGCGGTCGTTGCGCGTCAGGGACGCCTCGAGGATCGTCGTGTCGACCTCCTGGTCGCGCTCACCGCCGCCGGCGGCAACGACCATGTCCATGGTGGTGCACTGCGCCTCGTCACCCTTCATCCCTGCATCGTCGAGCGCCAGACCGGCACAATAGGTGCCGAGACGCTGCCAGACCTCCATCTGCCGCTGGTCGCCGCGCTTGGGGATCTGCTGGCTCCACTCGATGGGCGGCAGCGGGTGGACCGTGTAGGGCTTGAACCGCTCACTGTCGATGACGGGATGGAGAGGGTGGCCCGACAGGGCCCGCCAATGCGCCTCGGGCCCTTCGCCGAGCGACGAGACGATACCGATTCCGGTTATGACGACGTCTTTTTCTGTCATTCCCGGCTCATGTGAGGGTTGAAGGGCGCACGCAGTTGGAGACTCAGGCAGTCTTGGCGGCGATGAGATCGTCGATCTTGGCGCACAGATTCTTCATCACGAAGTATTCCTCCGTCGAAGCCTTGCCGTCATTTACTTCCTGTGTCCACTTCTCGAGCGGAATCTTGATGCCGAATTCCTTGTCGACGGCGAACACGATGTCGAGAAAGTCGAGGCTGTCGATGCCAAGATCATCGATGGTGTGGCTTTCGGGCGTGATCGTCTCGCGCTCGATTTCGCTCGTATCGGCGATAATATCGGCGACCTTGTCAAATGTGCTGGACACGTCTTTGTTCCCTGGAAACGTCAAAATCGGTTGGTCGGCGGTGTCTAGTCGGTTTTTGCTGCAAGGAAAAGGGGCGAAGCAGTATCGCCCAGCAAATAGGAGATTGCCGGGGAAACGGCAACAGGCGGCGACTTAATTCTCGATGCTTGCGGCGGGAATATGGCGCATGGCTGCCCGAACAGAACCGCCGGCTTGCAGCGGCCAGCATATTTGAACACTCTGAGGCATGAAAACCGTCCTCGCCGTCGGTGTCGCCGTGATCGATTTCGTCATGTCGGTGGATGCATTTCCCCGAACGGCGGAAAAGCTGCGCGCAAAAGACGCCGCCATCGTCGGCGGGGGCTGCGCGGCCAATGCGGCGGTCGCGGTCGCGCGGCTTGGCGGCCGTGCCATGCTGGCGGCGCGCCTGGGACGCGACGAAATCGGCGACCTCATCGCCTCGGGGCTCGATCGGGAAGGCGTCGACTGCGCGTTGGTCAGGCGCCTTGAAGACGGGCGGTCCTCCTTTTCTTCGGTCTATGTCGACGCCGAAGGCGAGCGTCAGATCGTCAACTTTCGTGACATGGGTCTGAGCTTCGACGCGCAATGGCTGGCCGAAAGCCTGCCCGACCATTTCGATGCCGCCTTGGCCGACACACGCTGGCCGCAAGGGGCGGCGGTGGCCATGCAGGCGGCCCGCGCGCGCGGCGTGGCGGGCATTCTCGATGCCGAACCGTCCGTCCATGAAGCCGAGGACGCCGTCGCGCTTGCCAGCCATATCGCCTTTTCCGCCGCCGGGCTGCGAACGTTTTGCGGCGTCGACGATCCGCATGAAGGGTTGCGCCGCGCCCGAGCACGCACGAGCGCCTGGGTCGCCTATACGGACGGGGCCAAAGGTGCCTTCTACCTGGAGGGTGACGCGCTGCGCCACGTCCCTTCCTTCCCGGTCGAGGTGGTCGACAGCCTCGGGGCGGGGGATGTCTGGCACGGCGCCTTCACGCTCGCCATGGCGGAGGGACGCGGCGAAGCAGCGGCAATGCGCTTCGCCAATGCCGTCGCGGCGATCAAATGCACCCGATTCGGTGGACGCCTGGGCACGCCGGATCGGCGCGAGACCGAGGAATTCCTGGCCTCACATTGATCGCATGCGGATCAATTGAAGATGATGCGTCCGCTGACGGCTACGCCGTTCTCCGTCGGGGCGACGATCACCGCCTCTCCCGGGCGCGGCTTGACGCCGGTCAGGGCGGTGATGTTGGCCTGATGCGTAACCAGGATGAGATTGCCGCTGCCAGAATAGTCATGGATCAGGTCCACAACCTCGGCCTTCTGGGCCTCGGGGTCGGCATCCTTGCCCTCGATGGAGTCCAGCGCCGGCAAGGGCTCCAGAAGCCGGTCGCCGAAAGCCTGGCGGGCTGTGTCGAGACATCGGCAGTAGCGGCTCGAAAGGATCTTGTCGATCGGAGCCGCGCGCGCGGCGAACAGCGCCCCGATGCGCCGCGCCTGCAGCCTGCCGCGCTCCGAGAGGTTGCGCTGTGTGCCGCATTTCTCGATGTCGAAATTGGCCGGGTCGCCAACGCCCGGCGCCTGGGCGTGGCTGAGAAGGACGACCTTGCCGCCCTGCCGCAACAGCGCCCAGCCGGCCTCCGTGGCCGAAGCGGGAACGGCCAGCAACAGCGTGGCGACAATGGCAATGATTCGAAACATGCGGGCTCCTGTTCGACGATCTGGATATAGGGATATGGTATGGGAAGCAAAGGCGATGTGCCGACGCGCCGCCATCCGCCTGCAGCCGGCGCCATTGCCCGGGCTTTTCGGGCTGCCGTGAATCCGAGGCATAACAGCTATTCGCGCCTGTGACTTGTTGCCGGCGCTTCGGGCGGCTAAGCCCAACAGCGCATGTCTCCGCTTGTCGAAACAGTTCTCTTCGTCTTCGGTCTCGTGGCGCTCGGCTATCTGGCCGGCCGCACGCGTTATCTGAAGCCATTCCAGGGCGAGGCACTGTCGGAGTTCGCCGTCAGTGTGGCGCTGCCGCTGCTGCTGTTTCGCACAATGGTCGGGGCCGATTTTCACGGTACGGCGCCCTGGTCGCTGTGGGCGACCTATTTCTCCGCCGTCTTCGTCGCCTGGGCCTGCGGCCAGTGGACCACGATCAAACTGTTCGGGCGCGATGCACGTGCCGGCGTGGTTGGCGGGGTGTCGACCGCCTTTTCCAACCTCGTCCTGCTCGGCAGCCCGCTGGTGCTGGGCGTCTTCGGCCAGGCAGGCTTCGATGTGCTGTCGCTCATCATATCGGTGCATCTGCCGACGATGATGATCGCTTCGATCGTGATGTTTTCGATCGTCAGCCGTCAAAGGGGAGTGCGCGTCGATCCGGCGGCGCTGGCGCAGGATTTCCTGCGGCGGCTGTTCACCAACCCTCTCATCATCGGCATAGTGTGCGGCCTTGCATGGCGCATGACGGGCCTTGAGCTGCCGCACCTTGCCATGCGTTTCATCGATGCGCTGGCCAATATCGCCGGGCCGCTGGCACTGTTTTCCATGGGACTCAGCCTTGTCAGCTACGGGATCTCCGGCAATGTGCGCGCCGGCGTCGTGCTGGCGCTCATGAAGCTCTTCCTGATGCCGGCCGTCGCGCTTGTCATGGCGCAGATCATCGGCCTGCCGCCTTTTGCGACGACGATCGCCGTTGTCGCGGCCGGCCTGCCGGCAGGCGTCAATTCCTACCTGATTGCCACGCAGTTCGGCACCGGCCAGGCGCTGGCATCCAACGCCATGACCATTTCGACCGGGTTTGCCGTGGTTTCGACCGCTTTCTGGGTGACCGTGCTGCCCTATATCCTCGGCTGAGCGCCGGGTTCCTGCGCCACAGGGGAACTGCCGGCGCGGTTGCCAGCCCCAAGGCGCCAAGCTATGCCTTGGCGACGGCCAGGAAGAATTCAGGAACAGCCGGCCGGCGAACGGCCGCAACATCAGGAGACGTCCCCATGCTGCAGAAATCGAGCCAGTTCATGCGCGAGGCCAATCTGATCGGCGGCGAATGGGTGCAAGCCGATTCGGGCGCGACGATCGATGTGATCAATCCGGCAACCGGCCTGAAGATCGGCACCGTTCCGAAATCCGGCAAGGCGGAGACGCGGCGCGCCATCGAGGCGGCTGCCGAAGCGTTTGCGTCGTTCTGCAAGACGACCGCGCTCGAGCGCTCCAAGATGCTGCGCAAGCTGCATGACGCGCTCATGGACAATCAGGATGCGCTGGCCGAACTCCTGACCCTGGAGCAGGGCAAATCACTGACCGAGGCGAAGGGCGAGATCGCGTCTTCGGCGGCCTATGTCCTGTGGTTCGCCGAGGAGGCGCGGCGTGCCTATGGCGACGTCGTGCCGTCGCCTTGGGGCGACCGCCGCATCCTGGTAACCCGGGAGCCGGTGGGCGTCATCGCCGCCATTACGCCGTGGAACTTTCCCTCCTCCATGTTGTCGCGCAAGATCGGTCCGGCGATTGCCGCGGGCTGCACCGCGGTCGTCAAGCCCGCTTCCCAGACGCCGTATTCGGGGCTCGCCTGGGGCGCGCTGTGCGAGGAGGTCGGCATTCCCAAGGGGGTCGTCAACATCGTCACCGGTTCTGCCGGCGAGATCGGCGACGAGATATGCGCCAATCCGCTGGTCAAGAAGATCACCTTCACCGGGTCGACCGAGGTCGGCAAGCTCCTGATCGGGAAGTCGGCCTCCACCGTCAAGAAGGTGTCGATGGAGCTCGGCGGCAACGCGCCGTTCCTCGTCTTCGACGACGCCGATATCGATCGCGCCGTCGAAGGCGCTGTGGTCGCCAAATACCGCAATTCCGGCCAGACCTGCGTGTGCACCAACCGCTTCTTCGTGCAGGCCGGTGTGTATGACAGGTTCGTGGAAAAGCTGGCCGATGCATCCGCCAAGCTGAAGATCGGTCCAGGGCTCGATGAGGGCGTTCAGCAAGGGCCGCTGATCGACGACAAGGCTGTCGAAAAGGTCGAGGAATTCATCGCCGATGCGTCCGAAAAGGGCGGCAAGGTGGTGACCGGCGGCAAGCGGCACGAACTGGGCGGAACCTTCTTCGAGCCGACGGTGATCGCCGAGGCGAAACCTGAGATGCGTTTCATGAAGGAAGAGATTTTTGGGCCCGTCGCGCCGGTCTTCCGATTCGAGACGGAAGAAGAAGCGGTGGCGCTCGCCAACGATACCGAGTTCGGCCTGGCCTGCTACTTCTATTCGAGCGATCTCGGGCGCGTCTTCCGTGTCACGGAAGGTCTGAAATACGGAATGGTCGGCGTCAATGAAGGTCTCATCACGACGCCCGAGGCGCCTTTCGGCGGTTTGAAGGAATCCGGCCTCGGCCGCGAGGGCGGACATCAGGGCATCGAGGATTATCTCGACACCAAATATGTCTGCATCGGCGGGCTCGGATTGTAAGCGGGCGTACCGGGGCGGAATACGATGGCCGCAATTGAGGTATTCGGCACGACGCCGGAGGGCGAGACGGTTCACCGCCTCGCCATCGCCGGCGGTGGACTTTCGGCGAAGATCCTGACCTGGGGCGCGGTGCTTCAGGACCTGCGGCTTGACGGGCATGCGCCGCCGCTCGTGCTCGGCTTCGACGCACTCGCCGGCTATCTGGAGCCCGCGCCCTATTTCGGCGCGATCGTCGGGCGCTATGCCAACCGCATTGGCGGCGGGCATTTCGCGATCGATGGCGAGCGCTTCTCGGTCGATCAGAATTTTCTCGGGCGGCACATGCTGCATGGCGGCGCGAAAGGCACCAGCCAGCGCCTGTGGACGCTCGCCGACCATGGCGAGGATTTCGTCACGTTGACGCTGCTCGATCCCGCCGGCGCCATGGGTTTCCCGGGCAATCTCGACATTTCCTGCACCTACCGGTTGCGTCAGCCGGGCCGGCTGGCGATCGAATTGTCGGCCACATGCGATGCGCCGACCCTGTGCAACCTGGCGCATCACTCCTATTTCAACCTCGAAGACGGCGGCGCGGGCGGCGTGCTCGACCACCGGCTGATGGTTCCGGCCGGGGCCTACCTGCCAGTGGACGAGGACCTCATTCCGACCGGCCGGGTCGAGCCCGTCGCCGGCACGCCGTTCGATTTCGAGCTTTCGCGCCCGATCCGGCACGAAACGCAAGGCGGGCAGTTCGCCTATGACCACAATTTCTGCCTGGCGGCGGCACGAGGTCCGCTCAAGCTCGCCGCCTGGGCGCAGGGCCCGGTTTCGGGTCTTGAAATGGAGGTGTGGACGGGCGAGCCCGGACTGCAATTCTATGCCGGGCAGGGGCTCGACGGCGTGCCCGGCGGCCTGGAAGGCCGCACCTACGACGCTTATGCGGGTTTCGCGCTCGAGCCGCAATTCTGGCCGGATTCGCCCAACCGGCCATATTTCCCGCAAGCCGTGCTGCGACCGGGAGAAATCTATCGGCAAGCGACGGAATACAGGTTCACGCTGCCATAGAGCATGTCCCGCTCAAACGGAATCGTTTGAGCGAAAGGTACATGCTCCAGCATATTGATCTGGCGCGCATATCTTTGCTTCAAACGTTCCGTTTGAAGCGAACGCGCGCAAGAGCATGTCCCGCTCAAACGGAATCGTTTGAGCGAAAGGTACATGCTCCAGCATATTGATCTGGCGTGCATATCTTTGCTTCAACCGATTCTGAAGCGGGGCTTGGTGCGATGCGGCGCGTGGCCGGCTGATCTCAACCGCCGCGCGGGGCCCACACGATGATGGCGGCGCCGATCAGGCAGACCGTGGCCCCGATGCTGTCCCAGCGGTCCGGCCTTACGCCTTCGGCAAGCCACAGCCAGGCGAGGGAGGACAGGATATAGACGCCGCCATAGGCGGCATAGGTTCGCCCGGCATGCTGCAGGTCGACCAGCGTCAGCAGATAGGCGAAGAGGCAGAGCGAGGCGATGCCGGGAACCAGCCACCAGGGCGACCTGTCGAGCCGCAGCCAGGCCCAGAAGGAGAAGCAGCCGGCGATCTCCGCCAATGCGGCCGCGAAATAGGCCAATACGCTCATGGCATCTCCATGTCGTCGGTGTGCCGGGCGCTCAAAGCGCGAAGGCCTGGCGCAGCATTTCGAACGGGGCGAGCGCGCCGCGGGTCTGGACGACCGCCGCGGCCACATTGTGCGCGCGCCGGGCGGCCACTTCCGGCCCGTCGCCGGCCTGACGCGCCGCCAGATAACCGCCATTGAAGGAATCCCCGGCGCCGGTCGTGTCGATGGGCTGCGCCACGGCCACGGCGTCGACGCTCTTGCCCACGCCTTCGGCAAGGACGAGGGCCGGAGCGGCCCCGTCCTTCACGACGATCTCCGCGACACCGATCTCTTGCAGACGGTGCGCCGTCGCATCCGGCGAAGCGTCGCCGTAGAGCGCCTGCTCGTCGGGAAAGGTCGGCAGGGCGATGTCGGTCACGGCCAGGGCATCGCCGATCGCGGCGCGCGCCGCCTGCGGAGTGTCCCAGAGCGCCGGGCGGTAGTTCGGATCGAAGGCGATGCGCGCACCAGCGTTGCGGGCTGCGGCGATCGCCTCGACGAGCGTGTTGCGGGCGGCCTGTTTCAGGATGGCCAGCGTGATGCCGGAGAAGTAGACGAGTTGGCGGCCCTGAAGGCTTTTTGCGAGCCGATCGGGATCGTCGGCCAGTTGGCGCGCCGCGGCGTCGTTGCGCCAATAGGTGAAGGAGCGCTCGGCGCCGTCAAGCGTGATGGCGTAAAGGCCAGGCCGCGCGCCGGCAATGCGGGGGCTTTCGGCGATGCCGATGCCGCTTTCCGCGAAAAATGTGATCTGCCTGGCCGAGAAGGGATCGTCGCCGAACGCCGACACATAGTCCGCCGGGACGGTCGGCTCGCTCAACGCGCGCATCGCCCACAAGGTATTGAACGTGTCGCCGGCAAAGCCCATGCGCCAGAGATCGGCGTCCTGTCCCGACAATTCCAGCATGCATTCGCCGATGGAGGCGATTCCCGATCGCGCCATAGTGTTCTCCCGTATTGTTGCGTTGCATCTACACCGGCGATCCGGCCGAGGCGACCCCGACGTGGTCGGCCGCTTCGAATACGGCCGGTCTCACCGGTCCTTGACCGTTTCCATGGCCACATAGGTTGATGTTTGCGCGACATGGGGCAGGGCGGAGATATGCTCGCCCAGTACGCGCCGATAGGAGGCGATGTCGCGGGTCCTGACCTTTAGCAGATAGTCGAAACTCGCCGCAATCATGTGGCACTGCTCGATTTCCGGCACGCCGAGAACCGCCTTGTTGAACGCCGCCAACGCCGTCGAGCGTGTGTCGGAGAGTTTGACCTGGACAAACGCTATATGCCCGAGGCCCATGCGTTCATGGTCGACGATGGCCGAATAGCCGCGGATGTAGCCTTCCTGCTCCAGTTTCTTGACACGGGCCTGCACCGGTGTTTTCGAAAGGCCCACCCTGGCCGACAATTCGGCCATGGAGAGCCGGCCCTGGCGCGTCAGCGCGGCCAGGATGTTCCGGTCAATGCGGTCCAATTGGCCTGCCATTTCTTCCTCCCTGATCCATTTGGACCGACTCGCTTCGACAATCGGTACCATTGAGTTGCGTCTACAACAATGTTGGACCGAACACCATGCCGGGCGGGTGATAGTGTGCCCCGCGGTCCTTGTCTCTTGCCAAGATTAGGGTCGAAGGTTGATTCTTCATGTCGTGACCAGGGGATCATGATGCAGACGCTCGAATCACTGCGTGGCGCAATGCGCGCCAACTATCTGCCCGACGAGGAGAAGGCGCTGCAGCGGTTGGTCGAGGCGGCCGATCTTTCGGCGCAGACCCGCTCGGCCATATCGGCCCGGGCCGCCGAACTGGTGCGGCAGGTGCGCCAGTCGGGCAATTCGCAGCTCATGGAGGTCTTCCTGTCCGAATACGGGCTGTCGACGCAGGAAGGCGTGGCGCTGATGTGCCTGGCCGAGGCGCTGTTGCGCGTGCCCGATGCGGAAACGGTCGACGACTTGATCCGTGACAAGATCGCGCCGCACGACTGGTCGGCGCATTCGGGCGGTTCGAGCTCCATTTTCGTCAACGCCTCGACCTGGGCGCTGGTGCTGACCGGCCGCGTCCTGGAGGAAGGCGAGGGCGGTATCGAGCGCACGCTGCGCGGCATGGTGCGCCGGCTCGGCGAGCCAGTGATCCGCACCGCCGTCTCGGCTGCCATGCGCGAGATGGGCGAGCAGTTCGTGCTTGGCCGTACGATCAAAGAGGCCGTCGAGCGCGGTCGCGACTATACCCGCAAGGGCTATCTCTATTCCTACGACATGCTGGGCGAGGCGGCGCGCACGGACGGCGATGCGCTGCGTTATCATCGTGCCTATTCGGATGCGATCGGCGCGCTCAAGAGTGTGGCCGGCAGTGACGATATCCGCCGCAATCCCGGCATCTCGGTCAAGCTGTCGGCGCTTCATCCGCGCTACGAATTTGCCCAGCGCGAAGCCATGCTGCCGGTGATGCACGAACGTCTTCTGTCGCTGGCGCTGGCGGCCCGCAAGGCGCATATGGGGCTCAACATCGATGCCGAGGAGGCCGACCGGCTCGACCTGTCGCTCGACGTGATCGAGGCGGTTCTGGCCGATGAGCGCCTGGCCGGATGGGATGGATTCGGCGTCGTCGTGCAGGCCTACGGTCCGCGCGCCTCCTTCGCCATCGACTGGCTTTACGCGCTGGCCCAAAAGCTCGACCGGCGCATAATGGTGCGGCTGGTCAAGGGCGCCTATTGGGACACCGAGATCAAGCGGGCGCAGACGCTCGGGCTTGCCGGTTACCCGGTTTTCACCCGCAAGGCCAATACCGACGTCTCCTACATCGCCTGCGCCAAGAAGCTGCTCGGCATGACCGACCGCATCTATCCGCAGTTCGCGACCCACAATGCGCACACCGTATCGGCCATTCTGGCGATGACGAACGACAAGGACGCCTTCGAGTTCCAGCGCCTGCACGGCATGGGCGAGACGCTGCACGAGGCTCTGCGCAAGGCGGAAGCGACGCGCTGCCGCATCTATGCGCCGGTCGGCGCGCATTCCGATCTGCTGGCCTATCTGGTGCGCCGGCTGCTCGAAAACGGGGCCAATTCCTCCTTCGTCCACCAGATCGTCGACGACGAGGTGAGCCCGGAGGAGATTGCCCGCGATCCTTTTGATGCCGTCGCCCGCCAGGGACCGGCGGCCAACCCGGCCATTCCCGCGCCGCTGGACCTTTATGGCGCGCGTCGGCGCAATGCCAGGGGCTGGGATCTGACCGATCCCGTGGCCGTCGAAGCCATCGATGCGGCGCGGGCGGAATTCGCCACGGGCGACCGCGCCAGGGCCAGGCCCAGCCAGCCTTCCAGCGCCGGCAAGGAGCGGCCGCTCGTCAATCCGGCCCGCACCGATGAGGTGGTCGGCCATGTCCCTGAGGCCGACGAGGCCGCCGTGGCAGCGGCGATCGAGGCGGGCGTCAAGGCGCAGCCGCAATGGGCGGCGACGCCGGTCGCCGAGCGCGCCGCCTTGCTGTTGCAGACGGCCGACCTTTACGAGCGGCATGCCGAGGAACTGTTTTCGCTGTGCGCGCGCGAGGCCGGCAAGACGCTGGCCGACGGCGTGGCCGAAGTGCGCGAGGCGGTCGATTTCCTGCGCTACTACGCCGCTGAGGCGCCCAAGGTCGAGGCCGGCACCGAGGCGCGCGGGGTGATTGCTTGCATTTCGCCGTGGAATTTTCCGCTGGCGATCTTCACCGGGCAGATCGCGGCCGCGCTCGTCACCGGCAATGCGGTGATCGCCAAGCCGGCCGAGCAGACGCCGCTCGTCGCGGCGCGCGCCGTCGAACTGATGCACGCGGCGGGAATTGCCGACGACGTGCTGCAGATCCTGCCGGGCGACGGTCC
Organism: Mesorhizobium xinjiangense; assembly: GCF_009749525.1. Lineage (GTDB taxonomy): Bacteria > Pseudomonadota > Alphaproteobacteria > Rhizobiales > Rhizobiaceae > Mangrovimarina > Mangrovimarina xinjiangensis. Next base: position 91,748 of record NZ_WOAC01000007.1, read on the forward strand.
CTCGGTCGGCGCGCCGCTGGTCGCGCATCCGAAGATCGCCGGGGTCTGCTTCACCGGCTCGACGGAGGTGGCCCGCTCGATCGAGCTCCAGCTTGCAAGGAGTGCCGCGCCCGACGCCATGCTGATCGCCGAGACGGGGGGGCTCAACGCGATGGTCGTCGATTCGACCGCGCTGCCCGAACAGGCGGTGCGCGACATCCTCGCCTCCGCCTTCCAGAGCGCCGGTCAGCGTTGCTCGGCACTGCGCATGCTCTATGTGCAGAAGGACGTCGAGCGTAAGGTCATGGAGATGCTGCGCGGCGCCATGGAGGCGTTGACGGTCGGCGATCCGTGGCAGCTGTCGACGGATGTCGGCCCCGTCATCGACGACGAGGCGCAGGCCGCGATCCTCGACTATTGCCGTACGATGGAAGCGAAGGGCCGGCTGGTGGCGAAGCTCGAGGCGCCCGAAGGCGGCCGCTTCGTGGCGCCGCACATCTTCCGCCTGACGGGGATCGGCGAGTTGGAGAGCGAGATCTTCGGGCCCGTCCTGCACGTGGCGAGTTTCGAGGCGGACGAAATTGATCGCGTCATTTCCGCGGTCAACGCAAAGGGTTACGGCCTGACATTCGGCCTTCACACGAGGATCGAGGCACGCGCGCAGCATTTCGTCGACGGCATTCACGCCGGCAATCTCTATGTCAATCGCAACCAGATCGGCGCCATCGTCGGGTCGCAGCCCTTCGGCGGCGAGGGACTTTCGGGGACCGGCCCCAAGGCGGGCGGGCCGCATTATCTGCGCCGCTTCCGCAAGGCCAGTGGTGAGGCACGTCAGAGTGTGGCCGGCGAGGCGGTGCCGCAGACCGTTCTGGCAGACCATTTTCCGGACAATGCGCGCGGTGACTGGGCGACGCGCGGCGACCGCATCGCGGTGCTGCGCAAGCATCTGCGCGGCAAGGGCGCCGAGGCGATCACGGCTGCGGCGGCGGTCGATTTCGGCCCGGTCGACCTGCCCGGACCGACGGGCGAGGCCAATACGCTCAACCTTCATCCGCGCGGCCGCGTGCTTTGTCTTGGACCCGATGCGGAAAGCCTCCTGGCCCAGGCCGTTCAGGCGCTGGCGGCCGGCAATTCGGTCCTGGCCGTCGCGTCCGGCGCGGCCCAGGCCGTGCAGCCCCTGCTCGGCAAGGGCCTGCCGATCAACGCCGTGGAAGGGAGCGTTGCGCCCGACACGCTGTCGCGCCTCGAACTCGATGTCGTCGCCTCATGTGCTGGAGACGATGCGTTGCGATCAGTCCGCCAGGCGCTCGCAGCGCGCAGCGGACCGATCGTGCCGCTTGTTTCGGAAATGATCCATCCGGCGGCTTATGCCCATGAGCGTGCCGTGTGCGTCGACACGACTGCCGCCGGCGGCAATGCGAGCCTGCTGGCCGCAGCCGAGTGAATAGATGATCGAGGCGTCGTCCGCCTGCGCCCATGGCTCCGAGCTCGGGGAAGGGGGTGCATACGTTTTCAGGCGCCCTGGACGACGGTAAAGCCCTCGAATTGCGGGTGGCCGAGATAGAGGACCTTGTTGTTGCCGGCATTCTTGTGGGCGGCGCGGAACTGCTCGGACTTCGTCCAGGCGACGAAGTCGTCGTGGCTCTCCCACACGGTATGGGAGGCGAACAGCGTGTAGCCTTCCTCTTCGTTCTCCGGCCCGCGCAAGAGATGAAAGGTGCGGAACCCCTTCATTTCGGAGAGGCTGGAATCGCGCCCCTTCCAGACATTCTCGAAGGCCTCCTCGGAGCCCTTCTGCACCTTGAAGCGGTTCATGGCGATGTACATGACGTTCGTCCTTTGTGTTGCCTTGCCTTGGATTAGGTTAGAACATGTCCCGCTCAAACGGAATCGTTTGAGCGAAAGGTACATGTTCCAACATATTGATCTGGCGCGCATATCTTTGCTTCAAACGTAAACGTTTGAAGCGAACGCGCGCTAGGTATAGCTGCGTCCTGCCCGGCCGGGAAAACGCACCACGCCGTCCGGCAGTTCGTCGGGCGCCTGCTTCGGCGCGGGCGGACCGGACAGCCGCGTGGCGGTGTCTGCATCGAAGGCCACCACATTCGGGCCATGCAATGTAGGCCTTGTGCGGTCTTCGAACAATTTCTTCAGTTCCGGGCGCAGGCCGTCGCCGTCATGAAGGGCGAGGGCGTGCAGGTTGAGCATACCGAGCATGATGATTTCCGTATGGCGTTCTTGGTCTAGCGCCTGAAGGCCAGGGGCACGGTGAAAGGCCAGCTTGCGCGGCCGGCCCCCCTGGGAATGGACGGGAAGGGGGCGGCCCGGCGAACCGTGTCGATGGCCGCCTTGTCGAGGACCGGCGAACCCGAGGACCGCACGACCCGTATCCCGCGCACACCGCCATTGGCGGATACCGTGAATTGCACGTGGACCTCGCCCTGAACACGCTTGCGCCGCGCCGCGGAGGGATAGCGCAGAGACCGACGGAGCTTGGAGACGATCTTGCCGGGATAATTGGAGACCGCGGCACTGCCGCTTCCACTCTGGCCGCGGCCACTGGCACCGGAACGCGCCTGCGATTGTCCGTCGGCCTGGCCGCGCCGCGTATCCTGGGTCTGCTTGCCGCGCGAACCGGAGGAGCGCTGCGAGCGCTTCGCCTTCGGCGCCTCGGTCTTCTTCGGGCGCGGCTCGACGCGCTCCGGCTTGACCACGGCCTGCTCGACCGGCGGCTCGGGACGGGCGGTGGGTGTCGGCACCGAATCGGGAATGGCCAGGTCGGGCTCGGTTGTTTCGGGCTGCGCCTCGACCGGTTCGGCCGTTTCCACCGGCGCAAGCGCGGCCTGCTGCACCTCTTCGGGTTCGTCCGCCTTTTCCGGCTCGACCTGCGTCACCGGCACCAGGACCTGCGCTTCGGTCGTCGGCTCGCTCGGCGCGACGTCTGTCACCTCGGCCGGCTCGGACGGCGTGGGCTCGACCTCGGCGGCCTTGGCCGGTTCTGCCGTCTCGGGCCGATTGACCGGCTCGACGGGCTGAACCTCGGTTTCGGTGGGCGGAAGCGTTTCGGTCGTCTCGACAGGCTCGCCGGCCGAAACCGCATCCTCGAACGAGCCGAGCATCGCGACTTCGAGGCCCGAGGCGCCCTCCGTCATTGTCAGTGGTTTGTCTTCATCAAGAAGGTAGCTTGCCGCTCCGGCATGCACGATGCAGGAAACGACGATCGCTACCGCCCAATGCCAGCCTTTCGGTTTCACGGCTTGCCCCTTTCGGTGACCACGGTGACGCGGTTGGCGCCGGCCGATTTCAGTTCGCCCACGATCTCGATCAGGCGCGTTGCCGGCAGGTCGCGGTCCGCGGCCAGCTTGACGGCGACGGGATCGTCTTCGAGCAGGGCCTGCTCCTGCCTGACATGGGCGACATAGCCGGCTGCGTCCGTTTCCTCGCCGCGTGTGCGCATCACGCCGTCGCTGGTGACGAACAGCGCCTCGGGCGGCTCGGCCCGATCGGACTCCGCGGTCGAGATCAAGGTCACGTCCTTGTCCAGCGGCGGCGTCAGCGAGCCGGCAATCAGGAAGAAGATGAGCATCAGGAAAACCACGTTGATCAGCGTGATCGTGCTTTCCTGCGGCGCTCGTTTGGTTTGGCGGGGCAAACGCATGGCAGTTATCTCGCGACCGACAGCGTGAGGTCCGTTTCGCGGCGCACCCGCTCGACGGCGCTGATCAGCATCTGCGAGGTCATTTCCTCGCCACGCACCAGGAGGACGGCCGTTTCGGCACCCGCGTCGTGCAGGCGCTGCAATTCCCCAACCGCACCGTCCTCGTCGAGGCTCACGCCGTTGACGGTCCAACCCTCTTGTCCGACCCGCACGATGATGTCGGGGGCTTCGCCTGAAACATTGGCGCCGGCGCGGCCACCGGTGATCTCGACCTCGGCGAACTTGGTGAATGTCGATGAGAGCATGAAAAACAGCAGCAATAGAAAGATGACGTCGATCAGCGAGGTAACGGAGACCGGACGCCGCCGCCGGGCGACCGCCTCAATGCGCATGACCCCGTCCTCCAACCTCGGCCAGGGCAGCATCGCGTTCGGCGCCGGCTGCCGCCCGGATGTCGCCGAGCGCGCTTTGCGACAGGAAGCTGGTGGTGATGGTCTCGATGGCGACGCGTTCGTTTTCGACTCGTGTTTCGAACCAGGTGAGCACCAGCGAGACCGGCATGGCGACGGCAAGGCCGGTGGCTGTCGTCAGCAGCGCGACCCAGATGCCGCCCGCCAGGATCGACGGATCGACGGCGCTGCCGGCACCCTGCAACTGACGGAAAGCGTCGATCATGCCGAGCACCGTGCCGAAAAGGCCGAGCAGCGGTGCGATCTGGGCGATCGCGTCGAGCGCGCGAAAGCCGCTCTGCAGACTGTGCAGACGGTCGACGGACACCCGGCCGACCTCGTCCTCGATGACGGCCTTGGGCACGTTGCGCGATACTGAAAGGCGCATGGCGGTTGCCAACGCTTCGCCGACGGCCGAGCGGTCGGCATCGGCAAGATGGCGGGCGTCGCCATAGCTGCCATGGATCCACAGATGCAGTGCCTTGCGCGCAGAGCCGTGAAAGCCGACGCGCTCGCGCCAGAACTGGACCAGCTTGAGAAGCACGATCGCCAGGGCCACGACCGACAGGATCAGCAGGATCACGACGACGGGGCCGCCAAGCTCGATGATGGAACGGGCCTCGTCCAGAAAATTGCTGTCCATGATGGGCTACTCCGATACGTTGGGTTCAGCTGCCGAATGCGACCGGCGACTTGGTTTCGGTTTTCAGATTGGCGATGCAGGCATTCGCGGCAACGTCGTCGCCCTGACAGGCCGTGGCGTCGTCGACCAGAACGCGCGAGACGGCCGGGCAGTCGACGCCGGGCAGGTCGAACTGGCGTACCTTGGTCTTTCCGGCGGGCAGCGCCTTGAAATCGAGCACGCTGAGACGGTCGACCAGCCCCTTCTGGTCGAACAGGACGATCTCGAAGGCTGCCTTGTCGAGCGGCTTGCCGAGGTCGTTGGTGACGACGAAGGTGAGCCGGCAGCCGGCCTGGGATTTCTCGAGGCCGTTGAGTTCCATGGCCAGGGCTGGCGCCGGCTCTTCGGCCTGCGCCAGCCCTGCACAGGCAGGCGACATCGCAATCACCGCGGTCAGGAGACGGATCAATGTCGCTGCTTGTTTCATGTTGTCTTAGCCTCCAAAGCGTAGGGTTGCGGCCAACTTCAGCGTCAGGCCGGGTTCGTAGATGATATCCGTTGTGGTTGCGTTGAGCGGGTTGGCGTAATGCTCGTCAAAAAGGTTGTCGGCACGGAAATCCAACCGGAAATTCTCGTTCGGCCGATAGCTGGCGAATGCGTTGACGAGCGTATAGTTGTCCGCGAAGGTCGCCCCCTCCGGAACATCGTTGTACTGGACTTCGCCGCCGATCGTCAGCTTCTCTTCGAGCAGGCGCATGCCAAGATGCGCCGTGACCTGGGAGTTCGGCACGGTCAGAAGGTCTTCACGCTCCCCGTCCTGGATCGTGTAGCCATCGATGATGGATGCCGTCAGACCACCGAACCAGCGACCCGCATCGTAGACGGCCTCGAATTCGAAGCCGCGGATCTTGGCTTCCGCGAAGTTCTGGTACTGAAAGCAGGTGGGAACGTAGCTGCCGCCCATCCATATCGGCGTTAATGTGGGAATGTACGGACAACCGTCCGTGCCGGCATCGATCGACTTGCCGCCGATATAGTCGTCGATGTCGTTGTTGAAATAAGCCGCTTTGAGCCGCAAGGTGTCATCGGCGAGGGCGATGCCGTCTTTCGCGTAATTAACGCCGAACTCCCATGTTTTTGCCGTTTCGGGCTTCAGGTCGGGGTTCGGCAGGAAGGGGAAGACGACGCCGTTGGGATGCAGGCCGCTGATCAGCGTTTCGGTAACGGAAGGCGACCGATACCCTTCGGCGTAGGTGCCGTAGAACTGAAGTCCTTTCCAGGTCTCATCCGTGAATGGTGACACGCCTACGGTGATGCGCGGTGAAACGCGGTCACCGGAATTGTCGGTTGAACCGCCCTCCAATTCGTAATTGTCGTAACGCAGCGCCCCGATGACCTCGAGCCATTCGTAGGTAATCTTGTCCTGGACATAGGCTCCCCAGACGGTTCTGTTGCCCGAAGGCGTGTAGACGTCGCTGCCGCCACCGGCGTTCTCGGTGACGACCTCGTCCTTCAGCCAGTCCCCGCCATAGGTCAATTCGTGGGAGATCAGACCGGTATCGAACCGCGAGGTGTTCCAGGCATCGAACCCGTAGGTGTCGAGATCATAGGTGGTCTGGGAGCCGGCCGGGATGATCGTCGGGGCGCCTGTTGAGGAATCGAACTGGAACGCATCCGTCAGGTAGGTCTGGTCAAGGTTGGATTTGTTGTAGGACGCGTTGACATGCAGATCGAGCCAACTCGCCGCATCGTCGGTGATGTTGTATCGTGCCGTGAAGGTGTTCTGCTTGAGATCGGCATCATAGGCGCCGGACCCTTCTGTCCAGCTGTCGTCGGCACCGATCCATCCAAGCTTCAGTTCGCTGTTCTCGGTCGGTCGGATGGACGACTTCAACATTCCACTGAGAAGATCGAAACCGGACCCTTCCACCCGGTTGCCGTCACCATCCTTGTACTCGCCGTAATCGCGCCAGACGACGTTGCCCAGAACGTCGAAAGCGTCGCTAAAGCGATAAGCGCCAGTGCCGCTGGTCGTCCATCCGCTGCCGTTTGATTCATACTGTCCCGTAACGGAGAATGCATATGTCTCGTCCGGATGCAGAAAGTCGATCGCATCCTTGGTCTCGAAGAAGACGACGCCGCCGATCGCTCCGGAGCCATAGGTATTGGCAATTGGGCCACGTACGACATCGACCTGCTGGATCAGCATCGGATCGATGAAAAAGAGATTCTGTGTACCGTGCCCGGAGCGCTGAAAATTCTGCCGGGCACCATCGACGATGACTGCAACACGTCCAAAGTCCTGCAGGCCGCGGATATTGATTGTCGAAGCGGCTCTCTTTGAATCCATCTGGACCGCCACGCCAGGCACGCCGAACAGAACTTCTGACGGATTGGTCGCCATGCGCCGCTCGAGAACTTCGCCGGCGACCTGGCTGACGGAGCCAAGCGTTTCAAGTGCGCTCTCGCCGGTACGGCTGACAACCGTTATCCGATCCAGAACGGTGAGGCCGACTTCGCTGTCGGTTTGTGTTGCCTGTGCGACCGCCGCATCCTGCGCTGTAGCTTCCTGTGCGGCTGCTTCGCCAGCCGTCAATCCAATGACCGCGACGCCGGCCAACAGTGCCGCCGACCGGCGCCACCTCGTTGCCGACATGTCGTGATGCCATGCGCTATCGACCCGATCCGGGTAGCCGTGAACCAGCCCCATCTGCCCTCTCCTGAAATGTGTTCGTGCTGGCTGACACGTCATCGTTGTGTGCGCTTGCTCGCGGTTGTCGGTTGGCCCGTTCGCGTTTAAACTTGACTCATTGCGTCCGGTATTGCACTTCCTAATAAACATGATAATTACTGTCAAGAAATCAAATCGGAGATTCCCGACCCGCCAAGCCAGCTCTGCGCAAGCCCGGCGCGAATGGAGGAGATGGACGTGAACAGCATGCGCTACACCGTTGAATTCGCACGGCGCGACAGGTCTCCCGCTTATCGGCGCGACGAGCAGGCGGCCCGCCAGCCGTTTGACATGAAGACGATCAGCAGCAACTCGCTCTTCGAAGGCGGCAAGGAGATCGGAATCGAGCATGGCGGCGCGCTCTACCGTCTGAAAATCACCCGTCAGGGCAAGCTCATTCTCAACAAGTAGGGGGCCATTGATGACCATCGACGTCAGACCGACGCCGGAAGCGATCCGCGCCGCGTGGGCGGACAATCCCAAGATGCGCGAGCGCGACCTGGCAAATCAGCTCGGCATATCGGAGGCCGAGTTCGTCGCCGCCTATTGCGGCATTTCGGCGCGCAGGATCGTGCCGGATGTGGACAAGCTTCTGGGCGGCATCGGCGCCGTCGGCGAGGTCATGGCGCTGACGCGCAATGAAAGTGCCGTGCACGAGAAGATCGGCCCCTATGACAAGCCCGTGGCCGGAAAGCATGCCGCGATGGTTCTGGGCGCTGAGATCGACCTGCGCATCTTCCCCAAGCATTGGGTGCATGGATTTGCCGTCGAGAAGGCGGACGGCGAGCAAGTGCGCCGCAGCCTGCAATTCTTCGATGCGGCGGGCGAGGCCGTGCACAAGATTCATTTGCGCCCGTCTTCCGATGTCGAGGCCTATGAGCGCCTCGTGCGCGACATGCTGGCGCCCGATCAGTCGCAGACGGTCGCGATCGCCACCGACGGTGACAAAGCCGAAGAGCCTGCCGCCGAACCGGATCTGACGGAACTGCGTCGGCGCTGGGGCACGATGACGGACGTGCATCAGTTCGCCGGCATTTTGCGCGACATGAAGTTGACGCGCCGCAAGGCGGTGGAAGTCATCGGCCGCGATTTTGCCTGGCGGCTCGACAACGGCGCGGTCGAGGCGATGATGCGCCATGCCGCGCAGGAAGACGACCTGCCGATCATGTGCTTCGTCGGCAATCGCGGCTGCATCCAGATCCATTCCGGGCCGATCCGGGAGATCAAGCCGATGGGGCCGTGGCTCAATGTGATGGATCCGACCTTCCATCTTCATCTGCGGCTCGACCACATCGCCGAGGTTTGGGCGGTGCGCAAGCCCAACAAGGATGGCCATGTCACCTCGATCGAGGCCTATGGAGCGGACGGGTCGATGATCATCCAGTTCTTCGGCAAACGAAAGGAAGGGGTGGACGAGCGGCCGGACTGGCGTTTCATCGTCGAAAACCTGCCGCAAGTCCCGCATTCCACGGCAGCGTGAGGCACAGGCCATGACGACCACATCATCCCGGCGACGCTTGATGCAGGCAGGCGCCTGCCTATTCACCCTAGCGCTCACCGTCTTTCCGGTGCTGGCGCCGCCGCCCGGCGGCGAAAGGGCCTTTGCCGGCGAGCAGGCGGCCGTTGCCGCCGAGGCGCGTCGCATCGTCGGCGTCGGCGGCTCGGTCACCGAAATCGTCTACGCGCTCGGTGAACAGGACAGGCTGGTGGCGCGTGACTCGACCAGCCAGTTTCCCGAGGCGGCGCTCAAACTGCCCGACATCGGCTATATGCGGGCGCTTTCGCCCGAAGGTGTGCTCTCGGTCAATCCCGACGCGATCATAGCGCTTGAGGGCAGCGGTCCGCCGGAGGCCGTCGACGTTCTGGAAAAGGCAAGCGTGCCCATGGTGGTCGTTCCCGAGACATTCGACCGCGACGGCATCCTGGCCAAGATTCGCACCGTTGGCGCGGCGATCGGGGCGGACGACAAGGCCGAGGCGCTGGCGCGCGAGGTCGGCAGCGAGCTCGACGCCGCGCGCGCGCTGACCGAAGGCATCGCCGAGCCCAGGCGCGTCCTGTTCATCTTGAGCATTCAGGGCGGCAAAGTGCTCGCCTCGGGCACCGGCACCGCTGCCGACGGCATCATTGCGCTCGCCGGCGGGCAGAATGTGATCACGGAATTCGAGGGCTACAAGCAACTGACCGACGAGGCGGTGATCAACGCGCGCCCGGATGTCATATTGATGATGGATCGCGGTGGACCCGACCACGGGCCGGTGGCAGATCAGCTGTTCTCCAATCCGGCTGTTGCCGCCACGCCGGCCGGTGCGTCGAAGCGCCTGATCCGCATGGACGGAAACTATCTGCTCGGCTTCGGGCCGCGCACGGCGGCTGCCGCACGCGACCTCGCGGCCAGTCTCTATGGCGACAAGATCACACACTGACCGGGCCGCATGGTGGATACTGTCGTGAGCGCGCCGCAGGCGGCGGAAGATCGTATGGTTGCGGGTGACCGATCAGGGCGGGCCCGGCTGGCGTTCGCCGTCCTGATGGTGCTGCTGGCGGTGACTGCGGCGGCCAGCCTCGGATACGGGGCGGCCGACGCGTCGGCCTGGCGCGTTCTTGCCGGTCTCTTCGCGCCCGGTGGCGAGAATGGCGGGCTTCAGGCGCTTCGCCAGAACATCATCATCTATGAAATCCGATTGCCGCGTGTGGTGCTCGGCATACTCATCGGTGCCGCGCTCGCGGTGTCCGGCGCCGTCATGCAGGGGCTGTTCCGCAATCCGCTGGCCGATCCGGGCATCGTCGGCGTCTCGGCCGGCGCCGGCCTCGGCGCAATCAGCGTCATCGTGCTCGGCACGACGTCGCTCGCTCCGCTCGTTCAATGGCTCGGCATCTATGCCCTGCCGTTCGCCGCCTTTCTGGGTGGTCTGGCCACGACACTTCTTCTTTATCGCGTGGCGACCCGCAGGGGACAGACCTCGATCGCAACCATGCTCTTGGCCGGCATCGCGCTCGGCGCCATGGCCGGGGCGTTTTCCGGCGTGCTGGTCTTTTGGGCCGACGACCGCCAGCTGCGCGACCTTACCTTCTGGGGGCTCGGCTCGCTGGCCGGCGCGACCTGGACCAAGATCGCGGCAGCCGGGCCGATCATCGTCGCCGTCCTGTTGACGGCGCCGTTCCTGGCCCGCGGGCTCAACGCGATGGCGCTCGGCGAGGCGACGGCCAATCACCTGGGCATTCCGGTGCAGCGGCTGAAGAATGTCGCCATCGTCGCCGTGGCGGCGGCCACGGGCGCTTCCGTGGCCGTTTCCGGCGGCATCGGCTTCGTCGGCATCGTCGTGCCGCACCTGCTGCGGCTGCTGATCGGGCCGGACAACCGCTATCTGCTGCCATGCTCGGCTTTGCTCGGCGCCAGCCTGCTCTTGATCGCCGATGCGGTCAGCCGCACCATTGTCACGCCGGCCGAACTGCCCATCGGCATCGTCACCGCGGCGGTCGGCGGCCCCTTCTTCCTGTGGATCCTGCTGCGCCGGCGCGGCGTCATCGATCTTTGATGCGGAGACGACCATGATCGAAGCGAACGACGTATCGGTATTCATCGGCAAGCAGTGCATCGTAACCGGCGTCGACTTCAAGGCCCCTCCGGGTGCGCTGGCGGCGGTCGTGGGTCCCAACGGCTCGGGCAAGACGACGTTTCTGCGCTCCCTGACGGGAGAGTTGCCCTATTCGGGACATATCGCGATCAATGGTGCGGAAGTGTCGGCCCTGAAACCATGGCGGCTTGCCGCGATGCGCGCCGTCCTGCCGCAGGCGACCAACCTGTCCTTTCCGTTCACCGTGCGCGAGGTGGTCGGCCTCGGCCTGAGCAGCGGCCGCTCGGGCGCGCTCGCCGGCGAGGGGGCGCGCCTGCCCGAACGGGCGCTCGCGCGCGTCGATCTCGACGGGTTCGCCGGCCGCTTCTACCAGGAGCTGTCCGGCGGCGAGCAGCAGCGTGTGCAACTGGCGCGCGTCCTGTGCCAGGTCTGGGCCCCGGTTCTCGAAGGCGTGCCGCGCTATCTCTTCCTGGACGAGCCCGTCTCGAGCCTCGACATCAAGCACCAGCTCATCATCATGCGCATCGCACGCGACTTCGCCGCGCGCGGCGGGGGTGTCATCGCCATCCTGCACGACCTCAATCTCACGGCGATGTTCGCCGACGTCGTCTTCGTCATGCATCGCGGGCGTCTGGCTGCCGCCGGCACGCCGACGGAAGTGCTGCGCGACGACATCATCGCCCGCGTCTTCGAATGCGACATGAAGGTCGGCATTTTACCGCGCGGCGACATGCCCTTCGTGCTGCCGCAATCGGCGGCATGACCCGGCTGCGCGCTCGGTATGCGCCGGTACGCTCAGTTGGCGATGGCGTGGCCGGTCGTCTCGTTGATGTTGAGCAGGTTGCGCATGTCGGGCCGATCCTTGACCAGATCGGCAATGGTGTAGCCGGCCAGGACCTCGAAAAACGCACCCAGCGCCTGGCGCAGCGCCGAGTTCAACGCGCAGCTGTCGACGAGCGGGCATTCGGTTGCGTCGTTCTCGAAGCACTCGGCCATGGCGAAGTTCTCTTCCGTCACCCTGACGACATCGAAAAGCGTGATGTCGGTGGCCGGCTTGCCGAGCTTCACGCCGCCGTTGCGGCCGCGGACCGTTTGGACAAAGCCGTTCTCGACGAGCGGCTGCAGGATCTTGAACAGAAAAAGTTCCGATACCGAATAGGCGGCCGCGATCTCCGGAATACGGCTCAGCCGGCCGTCATTGGCCGCGCAGTACATGAGAATGCGGATTGCGTAATTCGTCTGACGCGTGAGTCGCATGACAACTCCTATGCAGACGCATCTTCTCATGAAGACGCATCGTCTTGCTGGTATCTGCTCCTTGTTTAGAAGGATTCCAGAATGGATGCTAGAGGGGGTTGCAAATAAACTTGATAACAAGAGTCCTGTTATGAAAGCGTGCCGTCAGATGCGCCACCAAGGAGTGATTGATGGCTGCCGCCTGATATGCTTTCGATAGGACACAGTCCGGTGAATCGATTTATTTCGGACGAAACATGATGTGGAGGAGGCGCAATGCCGGCAACGATCAAGGGACCCGCTCTTTTCCTGGCGCAGTTCGCAAGCGACGAGGCACCTTACAATACACTGCCGGCGATCGCCGAATGGGCTGGCGGGCTGGGCTACAAGGGCATCCAGATCCCGACATGGGACGGACGGCTGTTCGATCTGGAAAAGGCGGCCGAATCACAAGCCTATTGCGACGAGGTCAAGGGCATCTGCGCCGATGCCGGGGTGGAGATCACCGAACTGTCGACCCATCTGCAGGGCCAGTTGGTGGCAGTCCATCCCGCCTATGACAGCCAGTTCGACGGTTTCGCGCCGGCCTCTGTGCACAACAATCCCAAGGCGCGCCAGGAATGGGCGGTGCGCCAGCTCATGCTTGGCGCCAGGGCGTCGCGCAATCTCGGTCTCGACGTATCGGTTTCGTTCACCGGGGCGCTGGCCTTTCCCTATCTCTACCCCTGGCCGCAGCGCCCGGCCGGCCTGATCGAGGAGGCGTTCGGCGAACTGGGCCGGCGCTGGAAGCCGATCCTCGACGCCTATGACGAGGCCGGTGTCGATATCGGCTACGAGATCCATCCTGGCGAGGACGTCTTCGACGGGGCGACCTTCGAGATGTTCCTCGATGCCGTCGGCGGGCACGCGCGAGCCAACATCAATTACGATCCGTCGCATTTCCTGCTGCAGCAGCTCGACTACCTAGCCTTCATCGACATCTATCACGAACGCATCAAGGCCTTTCACGTCAAGGACGCCGAGTTCAACCCGGACGGACGCCAGGGGGTCTATTCGGGCTATCAGGGCTGGGTCGGCCGGGCAGGGCGGTTCCGGTCGCTGGGCGACGGGCAGGTCGATTTCTCCGGCATCTTCTCCAAGCTGACGACCCATGGCTACGATTCCTGGGCCGTGCTGGAGTGGGAATGCTGCCTGAAGAACCCCGAGGACGGGGCGGCCGAAGGCGCGCCCTTCATCGCCCATCACATCATTCGCGTCACCGACAAGGCGTTCGACGATTTCGCCGGCGGCACGACCGACCGGGCGGCACTGCGCAAGATGATGGGCATCGAATAAGGTGCGGCAACACAACGTCGCGACAAAGGAGGAGGCAGGCATGACCAGTGGCAGAAGCGACAACGCACCGATCCGCTACGGGATGGTGGGTGGCGGGCAGGGCGCCTTCATCGGCGGCGTGCACCGGATCGCCGCGCGGCTCGACGGGGCATTCGAACTCGTCGCCGGTGCCTTGTCGTCCGACCCGGAAAGGGCGCGCGCCTCGGCGGTCGAACTGGGTCTCGACGCGGAGCGCAGCTATGCGTCGTTTGCCGATATGGCCACGGCCGAAGCGCAGCGCTCCGACGGCATCGAGGCTGTTGCCATAGTCACGCCGAATCACATGCACTGGCCGGCCGCGCAAGCTTTCCTGAAGGCGGGCATTCACGTGATATGCGACAAGCCGCTCACCTCGAATCTCGCAGATGCCAGAAAGCTCGTGGATCTCGTCGAAGCGTCCGGCAAACTCTTCATCCTGACGCATAACTACACCGGCTATCCCATGGTGCGACAGGCGCGAGACATGGTGGCGGCCGGCGAGCTCGGAACGATCCGGGTCGTGCAGGCCGAATATCCGCAGGACTGGCTGACGACACGGATCGAGGACAGCGGCCAGAAACAGGCCGCCTGGCGTACCGACCCCGCCAAGACGGGCGCCGGCGGCGCGACGGGCGACATCGGGACGCACGCCTATAATCTTCTTCGTTTCGTCAGCGGCCTGGAACTCGACAGCCTGGCGGCCGATCTCGACGCCTTTGTCGAAGACCGGCCAGTCGACGACAATGCGCATGTGATGCTGCGCTTCAAGGGCGGCGCAAAGGGCATGCTGTGGGCGAGCCAGGTTGCGCCGGGAAATGAGAACGGGCTGACCTTGCGCGTCTATGGCAGCAAGGGCGGGCTGGAATGGCATCAGGAGCAGCCGAACCATCTGTGGTACACGCCATTCGGCGAGCCGAAACGTCTGATCACGCGCAACGGCGCGGGCGCCGGGCCGTCCGCGGCCCGTGTCAGTCGTGTGCCGGCAGGGCACCCGGAAGGCTATCTGGAGGGTTTTGCGAACATCTACGCCGAAGCCGCGCGGGCTATCCGGGCGGCGCGGCAAGGCGGCAGGCCGCCGGCCGAGGCTGTCTATCCGAGCGTGTATGACGGGCTGGAGGGCGTGGCGTTCGTCGACGCATGCGTCAAATCGTCCCGAGACGATGGTGCCTGGACGGGTCTCGATCTGGCGCGAGGGTGACGCGGCTCGGCTGGGGCGCTTCAGGCACTGCCGTCCAGCATCAGTTCCAGTCGCTTCAAGACGTCCGTCTTTTCGGCCTCGGTCAGGATTTCCGTGCCGATCAGCTGCGACAGGCGCAGGCCTTCGATCGCGAGCACGGTGATCAGGGCGAGTTCGGGATCTCTGGAGGTTGTCTTCAGGCGCTCGAACAGTTCGCGATTGAAACGGCGGACGGGTTCTAGAAAATCGGGGTTTTCGGCCAGTGCGGCGAGCATTCCCGCAGGCGGCCCCTTTTTCACGGATTCGTCACATCGCGTGAGCAACAGAAAGGCCGTGCACAGGGCGTTGGGCGATGCCGCCCGTTCAGCCGCCTCGTGATCAAGCCGCGTCTTGAATTCGGCCAGATGTTCTTCGACGATTGCTTCAAGCAACTTGGCCTTGTTCGAGAAATTGTAGAGCAGGCCGCCTTTCGACAGGCCGGCGCGTGCCGCGACGGCTTCCAGCGACATGGCGGCGGGGCCATATTCGGCGACGAGTTCGGATGCCGCCTTTAATATTTTAGCGCGAGATGATAACGGCTTTTTCGCCGCCGGCGTTGATTGTTCGGGCTGTGATGATGATATGAGCTGATCGGCCAATCGTTTATTCCGCATGGCTGCAATGACTTGACTTAACCGTCCAGACGGTACAGTAATTCGCCGCCTCGGCGCAAGCCGTCATATTTGCCATCTCCAACCCGCAGCGGTCGGCTGAAAAGCCGGAACGGACTCGGAGCCTCACACGATGATTAAACGCTTTGTCATAGCCTTCGTTCTGCTTGCGATTCTGGTAGGCGGATTGATCGGCTTCAATCTGTTCCGCGACAAGGCGATCCAGGATTTCTTCGCCAATATGCAGCGTCCCGCCGTCACCGTCTCCACGGTCACTGTGGAGCCGCTGAGCTGGAAGCCGGACGTCCAAGCGATCGGTACCGTCAATGCGGTGCGCGGCGTCGACCTGACGGTCGAAACCTCGGGCATCGTCGACACGATTCTGTTCGAGGCGAACGACACGGTCGAACAGGGTGCGATGCTGATGCAGCTCAAGGCAGAGGTTGAACGTGCGGATCTGGACGCGGCCAGGGCGCAGGCGGCCCTCGATCAGCAATTGCTCAACCGCGCCCTGCAATTGAGGGAGCGCGGCGTGAGCTCCGAAACCACGGTCGACAGCCAGCAGGCGGCGGCTACGGCATCGACCTCGCAGGTCGCGAAGCTGGAGGCGGTGCTGGACCAGAAGCAGCTTATCGCGCCGTTCGGCGGTACGATCGGCATCCCGCATATCGAGAAGGGTCAGTATCTTTCGCCCGGCACGACGGTGGCCACGCTGCAGGATACCGAGACGATGCGCGCCGATTTCACCGTGCCCGAACAGGAACTTCCGCTGATCGAGATCGGCCAGCCGGTGCGGATTGGCCTTTCGGCGGACAACATGCCGTTTGAAGGACGCATCACCGGCATCGAGCCGAAGATCGATCCGCAGACGCGGCTCGTCGCCGTGCGGGCCGAAATCAGCAATCCCGAAGGCAAGCTGACGCCGGGACAGTTCGCGCAGGTGGCGGTCATGCTGCCGCAGGAGGACAATGTCGTGGCGCTGCCCCAGACGGCGGTCGTGACCAGCCTTTACGGCGACTATGTCTATGCCGTGGTTGAGGCCGAGGTCGAGGGTGGTGCAACGCCGGCGGCCGCCGGCGAGGGCGATGGCCAGTCGGACGAAGCTCAGGCGAGCGATGACGCGCAGGCGCAAGACGAGGAGGCCGGTCCGGCGCTGGTCGCGCGGCAGATCTTCGTCAAGACCGGCCGGCGCTCTGGCGGGTTGGTCGAAATCGTCGAGGGCGTGGCAGCCGGAGAACAGATCGTCACGGCCGGCCAGAACCGTCTCAACAACGGCTCGCCCGTCAACATCGACAACTCGGTCAATCCGAGCGCTTCGCTCACCCAGCAGGCAGCCGCACAATGAGTTTTTCAGATATCTTCATCCGACGGCCGGTTCTGTCGAGCGTCCTGGGGTTGCTGATCCTGCTTCTGGGTTTCCAGGGCATGTTCAACATGTCCGTGCGCGAGTACCCGGAAGTCGAGGAAACGGTCATCACGATCACGACCACCTATGCCGGCGCCAGCCCGGATCTCATCCAGGGCTTCATCACCGCGCCAATCGCGCGGGCGGTCTCGACGACCGAGAATATCGACTATGTGACGTCGCAGAGCCGCCCCTCGGCGAGCGTCGTTACCGTTCACATGGAGCTCGGGTCGGATCCCGACGTCGCGCTCACCGAAGTCATGTCGAAGGTGCAGCAGGTCACCGGCGACCTGCCCTCCGACGCCGACGACCCGACGATCGTGAAGGGAACGGGGCAGCAATTCGCCATCATGTATCTGGCGATGCAGAATCCCAACATGACGAGTGAGCAGCTCACCGAATATATCGAGCGCGTCATCCGTCCCCGCATGTCCACCATCGAGGGCGTCGCCGAAGTGCAGATCATGGGCGCGGCCAACTATTCAATGCGCGTGTGGATCGATCCGGTGCGCCTTGCCGCGCGCGGGCTGACCGCCGCCGAGGTGCTGAGCGCCATCAACGCCTCGAACTACCTCTCCGCGCCGGGCAAGACCAAGAACGAATATGTCGCCTATTCGATCACGCTGAAGTCGACGCTGCAGACGCCGGAGGCATTCGGATCGCTGCCGCTCAAGTCGGAAGGCGACGATGTGGTGCGGCTGCGCGATGTGGCGCGGGTGGAACTGGCCGCCGAAAGCACCGACACGATCGTGCAGTTCAACGGCGAGCCGGGCACCTTTATCGGCATCTTCCCGACGCCGGCGGCCAACCCGCTCAGCACGGCGGGCGCCGTCATCGACGAATTGCCGGCGCTGCAGGCGAGCCTGCCCGACGGCATGTCGATCACGCTGGTCTACGACGCCACGGAACAGATCGGTGCGTCGATCGAGGAGGTTTTCAAGACGATCGCCGAGGCCGTGGCCATCGTCGTGGTGGTCATCCTCCTGTTCCTCGGGTCTTTCCGCTCGGTGGTGATGCCGATCGTGACGATCCCGCTTTCGCTCATCGGCGTGTGCTTCTTCCTGTTCGCGATGGGTTATTCGCTGAACCTCCTGTCGCTGCTCGCGATGGTGCTGGCGATCGGTCTCGTGGTCGACGACGCGATCGTCGTGGTGGAGAACATCCACCGTCACATCGAGGAGGGCCAGTCGCCGATGTCGGCCGCCTTCCGGGGCATGAAGGAGATCACCGGTCCGGTTGTGGCAATGACCATCACCCTTGCTGCCGTCTTTGCGCCGCTCGGCTTCACGGGCGGTCTGACCGGCTCGCTGTTTCGCGAGTTCGCCTTCACGCTTGCCGGCGCCGTTGTCATCTCGGGCATCGTGGCGCTGACGATTACGCCCATGATGTCGGCGCGCATGCTCAAGGCCGGTGGCCACAGCCGGTTCCAGCAGATTGTTGACAACACGTTCGAGCGTCTCGCCAATCTCTACGAGAGGCTCGTTTCCGGCTCGCTGAAATATCGTCCCGTTACGCTGATGATCGCTGTCGTGCTCGTGGCGCTCACCGGCGTCCTGGCGATGAAGACGTCGAGCGAACTGGCGCCCGAGGAGGATGTCGGCGCTCTCTTCGCCCTGGTCAACGCACCGCGCTACGCGACGACGGAGTATACGCAGCTTTACGCCGATCAGATGCGCCAGTTGACCAAGGACCTGCCCGAGCTGAAGGCCAATTTCTCGATCGCCGGCTTTGACGGCCAGACCAATTCCGGCATCGCCGTATGGGCCTTCAAGGACTGGTCCGAACGCGAGCGCTCACAAAAGGAACTGCAGGAGGACATCCAGCAGCGATTGTCCAAGGTCGCCGGGGTGGAGGCGCTCATCTTTGCGCCGCCGACACTGCCGGGAACCGGCGGCGGTCTGCCGATCTCCGTCGTGGTCCAGTCGACCGGCGATGCCAGCCAGGTCTACGAGATTGCCGAGGAAATCAAGCGCGAGGCGGAGGCGAGCGGGCGCTTCATCGTCGTCCAGAATTCTCTCTCCTTCGACGCGCCGGAGGTCACGCTGACCATCGACCGCGACCGGGTGGCCGCGCTCAACATCCCGATCAGCGAAGTCGGCGCGACGCTGGGCCTTCTGGTGGGTGGCGGCTCGATCGCCCAGTTCGACCGCGATTCCAACAGCTACGACGTCATCACCCAGGTGCCGGACGAGTTCCGCAACAACCCGCATCGCCTGGGCGAATTCTTCGTGCGCAGTGCGAGCGGCGAGATGGTGCCGCTGTCGGCCGTGGTGTCGGTGTCGACCAATGCGTCGCCGGCGGCGATCGAGCAGTTCGATCAGCTCAACTCGGCGACGATCTCGGCGCTTCCGCTACCGACCGTGACCACGGGCGACGGATTGCAGACGATCGTCGATATTGCCGAGCAGCGGCTGCCGGAAGGCTTTTTCCTCGACTATTCGGGGCAATCGCGGTTGGAGGTCGAGCAGGGCAACACCATCGTGATCGCCTTCGCGATGGCCATTGTCGTGATCTATCTCGTTCTGGCGGCGCAGTTCGAGAGCTTCCGCGATCCGCTCATCATTCTGATGACGGTGCCGCTGGCCATCTTCGGAGCGATCGTGCCGCTCAATCTCGGCCTGGGGACGCTCAATATCTACACCCAGGTCGGGCTGATTACGCTGATCGGCCTCATCACCAAGCACGGCATCCTGCTGGTGGAGTTCGCCAATCAGCAGCGTGAGGATCACAGCCTGTCGAAATTCGACGCCATCGTCGCTTCGGCCAAGGTACGCCTGCGTCCGATCCTGATGACGACGGCGGCCATGGCGCTCGGCGTGGTGCCGCTGATTACGGCCGAAGGGGCAGGGGCCGCGGCGCGTTATTCGATGGGTCTGGTGATCTTTTCCGGCATCCTCGTCGGCACCATGTTCACGCTCTTCGTCGTGCCGATGTTCTACACCTACCTGTCGCATCCCGACCGGGAGCCGCAGGAGGACGATGTCGCCGAGATGGCCTCGGCCGTGCCCGGCCACGGCTAGAAAATGTTCCAGCATATTGATCTGGCGCGCATTCATCGCGCCAGCATGTTGAAATGCAGGAAACGCCCCGTTCGCGCGGGGCGTTTTCTTTTGTTGGCTTTTTGGGGTGGCTGATGACGACGCCAAATCCGCCATCGGCGGGTGCCGTCAATCTTGCATCGTCGCCGCCGGCGCGCCTGATGAGCAAGGCGCTCCTCTCATCGATCGGAGCGGGGCCCATCGCATCGCCGAGAACGGGTTCTGCGTAGCCCGGGTGGGCGAAGGATGCCATCGTCGAGGGTCTGTCGGGGTCTGCGTTCAGACGCGAACGCCAATCTCTAATCCAGAGAGACGCTTTCGCGTGCTTCTGCGTTCTGCGGGGCGGCGGTGATGACCTCCACGTCCTGATTGCGCCCCGGCACCACTTCGAAATCGCGCTGATAGAGCCGATCGCGGTTCTTCGCCACGACCGTATATTCTCCCTCGGACAACACCATGGCGGCGAAGGCGCCGACGCTTTCCGTCACCAGGTCGCCCGAACTCGTCAGCACCGACCAGGACGTGTCGGCGATGGCTTCGCCGCCGGCTTCGCGCACGAGCTTGAGCGTTATCTGGGCGGCGCGGTGCTCGACCGTCGCTTCGGTGAGCTTGCCGGGTTCGACGCGCAGATCGGAGCGGATCACGGCGTTGATCTTCCCGTAGGTCGAGACGACATGATAGGTTCCAGCGCTCAAGCGCACGATGGTGTCCGAGCGTACGTCGGGAATGATGAGGGCGCGCTCGCCATTCGCGTCCTTTTCGACCTCGTAGATCGAGAAGCGCAGTTTTCCCGGAGGAATATCCACATCGCCCGACAGAACTGCGTCGAGTTTCAGGCCGCCGGCGTCGAGGACGAAGCTTTCGCGGTGGCCGTTGCGGTCGACCACGATCCGCTTGGTCGCCCCTGCACGCCCGAAGGAGGCGTGGACGAGGTAGGAGCCGGGATCGAGATTGAATGACGTCGTGCCGCCTTTGGCCGAAGCCACCAGGGGCAGTTTGCCGTCCGGGCCGGCCTCCGGCTTGAAGATGCGCCAGACGAGACCCTTCGACACCTCGGCGCCGTCATCGGTCAGCTGCGCCGAAAGGGTGATGCGGCCGATGCCGGCCGAAAGCGGCATATCGTTGTTCTGCATCGGCGGGGCGAAGCTCGAAATGTCCGGGACGTCGAGCGACAGGCCCGGGTCCGAGAACTCCTGTGCCCAGGCCGCGGCCGGGGCCAGTGCAACGGCGCAACCGAATGCAAGCTGTGTGAACTGTGTGGCAAGACCCCTCAACATGGCTTGCCATCAAACCCGAGCCGGTGGCAATTTCAAGGCCATGGCGGCAGGAATCGCTTCTGCCAGCAAAATTGCACACATTCCTGTGCCGCATGCCAACCCCTTGGAAGGATTTCCGAATTGAATCCATCTTCTGTCGAGTTCCTGCTGGCGCGTAAGTCACCGCCGATCGCCGAACTCAGCGAGCCTGCGCCGAGCGACGATGACATCGCCACGATGATTCGCATCGCCTCGCGCGTGCCCGATCACGGCCGGCTGGCGCCCTGGCGGTTCGTGCTCTACCGCGGCGAGGCGCGCAAGCGCATTGGCGAAAGGCTTGCAGAACTCGCGGAGCAGCGCGAGGGGCCGTTGCCGGAGGCACGGCGGCAACAGGAACTGACGCGTTTTTCGCGTGCCCCCATTGTCATCGGCGTCATATCGACGCCGCGCGAAAACCCGAAAATCCCCCAATGGGAGATGTTCCTGTCGGGTGGGGCGGCGGCGATGAACCTGGTTCACGCGGCGCATGCCCTGGGGTATGCCGCCAACTGGATCACCAACTGGTATTCCTACGATGCCGAGGCGCGTCAAATGCTCGGTCTGGCGCCTGATGAACGCGTGATCGGATTCGTTCATATCGGCACCCATTCCGGCGAGGTCTTCGAGCGCCCACGGCCTGATCCGGCAACGCTTCTCGCCGAATATACCGGTCCTCAACAAAGCGAGTAAAAAGAATGTTTTACGAACCCGCCAAGGGTCACGGCCTGCCACATGACCCTTTCAAGGCGATCGTCGCGCCGCGGCCGATCGGCTGGATCTCGACCCGCAACGCCGCCGGCGAGCTCAACCTGTCGCCCTATTCCTTCTTCAACGCCATTTCGAGCAACCCGCATCTCGTCTGGTTCTCCTCGGAAGGGGCCAAGGACAGCGCTACATTCGCGCGCGAAAGCGGCGAGTTCGTCGCCAATCTGGTCAGCCGCGATCTCGTCGAACAGATGAATGCCTCCTCGGTCGATGCGCCGCGCGGAACGAGCGAATTCGGCTATGCGGGGCTGACGCCCGAACCGTCGCGCCTCGTCGCCGCGCCGCGGGTGAAGGAAGCCCACGCGGCGCTGGAATGCCGCGTGACGGATGTTCTCGAGCCACAAGGACTGGACGGCAACTCGGCCGGCGTGTTCGTGGTGATCGGCGAAGTCGTCGGCGTTCATATCGACGAGGCGGTCATGACCGACGGCCTGTTCGACATCGTCAAGGCCGGCAACGTGGCCCGCCTGGGCTATATGGATTACTCCGCGGTGACGGAGACCTTCGCCATGCGCCGGCCGCGCTGGACGAAGGATTAAATCTGCGCGATCACGCGACGCCGGCCGCACTGGCGCGCGCCAGAAGACGTTCGGCGCGCTTGAGATGCGGCATGTCGTACATCTTGCCGTCTATGCCGACCACGCCGGGATTGCCGGCCGCAGCGAAGGCGTCGACGACCATGCGCGCCTCGGCAAGGGCGTCGGGCGATGGGGTGAAGACTTCGTTGATGATCGCGACCTGCCCGGGATGGATGGCCAGCTTGCCGGTAAATCCGTCGCGCTCGGCTGCGATACATTCGCGCCGCAGGCCGTCGGGATCCCTGAAATCGACAAACACCGTGTCGATGGCGGATGTCTCGGCCGCAGACGCCGCCAGGACGGTCAATGCGCGGGCCAGACGAAAGACGTCCGTATAGACGCCGATTTCGTCCCTGTTCGTGCGTGCGCCGATATCGGCCGAAAGGTCCTCCGCACCCCATGTCACGCCGTCGAGACGCGGCTGGCCGGGGCGGTAGGACGGTGCGGCCAGTACGCCGGCGGCGGTTTCGGTAATGATGGGCAGGACGCGCGTCGAGCCGTCGTCGGCGCCGGCATTGGCTTCCTCGACCCTCAGCATGGCCGAAAGACGGTCGAGGTCGGGTGCACCGGCGCATTTGGGCAGCATGATGCCGTGCGGGCGCGCCGGCATGACGGCGGCCAGGTCATCGGCGGTCGAGCCGCTTGAAAGATCGTTGACGCGCACATAGAGCCGGGACGCGGTCTGCTTGCCCGCCGCGGCAATGAAGCTGTGGGCGATCGCCCGCGCCGCCTTCTTGTTGGCCGCCGACACCGAGTCTTCCAGGTCGACGATCAGAACGTCGGCGCCGGCGGCGAGCGCCTTTTCCAGCTTGCGCTCGGAATCGCCGGGAACGAACAACAACGAGCGCATCGCTACACCGCCTTCTTCTTCATCATCATGGCCTGGCGCACGCAGCGGGCAACGAGGACGTTGTTCTGGTTGAAGGCCCGGTGCTCGAATTCGACGATCCCGCGATCGGGCTTGGATTTCGACCCGCGCACCGTGCGGATTTCCGTTTCGACCCGGATCGTATCTCCATGGAAGACGGGGTGCGGAAAGACGGTCTCGCTCATGCCGAGATTGCCGATCGTGGTGCCCAGCGTCGTGTCGTGAACCGAGATGCCGATCATCAGCCCGAGCGTGAACAGCGAGTTGACCAGCGGCTTGCCCCATTCGGATCTGGCCGCGAAATCGAAATCGATGTGCAGCGGCTGCGGATTGAGCGTCATGACCGAGAACATCATGTTGTCGCTTTCCGTCACGGTTTTCGTCAACTGATGGCGGATGACCTGCCCGACCTCGAATTCCTCCAGATAAAGACCTGCCATCAACATCCTCCAGCGCTGTGCCCTGCCGCTTGATAGCGGCGCCGGGCGGCCCCGGCAAGAAGGGCACGGTGGTTAAGAAATGTGGTGAACCCTTCGTAAACCAATTGGCCTTAGCTTCTCATCGAGGGCATTCGGGGTAGGCGGGAAATGATTGTCCAACATATGCTGAAATGGATCGACACGGCGCGTGTCGCCGAACGCGCGGCTGCGGCGGATGCGCTGGCGCGGGCCTATGTGACGTCGCAACTGGGTTTCGAGGAGCGATGCGCAGCGGAAGGGCTTTTGACGCTGCTTCTCGATGATCCGTCGCCGAAGGTGAGGCTGGCCATTGCCGAGCCGCTTTCGCTTACCGACAGGGCGCCACTTCAGGTCATTCACGGGCTGGCCATGGACCAACCGGAGGTGGCCGCGCCGATCCTGGCGCTTTCACCCATGCTGAGCGATGCCGACCTGATCGAGCGGCTGGGCGAGACGGTGCCGGCAAACCAGCGGCTCATCGCCTCGCGGGCACGGGTTTCGATGGAGCTTTCGGCGGCGATTGCCGAGCTCTGCGACGCGGCAGCCTGCATGGAACTGGTCGCCAATTCGGGCGCTGCGATTGCCTCGGTCAGCTTCCGCCGCATGGCCGAGCGCCATGGTCACGCAGGAGAGCTGCGCGACATGTTGCTGAGGGATGAGCGGGTGCCGGCCGACACCCGCCACCTGCTTCTCGTCATGCTTGGAGAGGCCCTGCGCGCCTCGCCATTGGTCTCCGCGCTGATGAGCAAACAGCGTGCTGACAGACTTTTCCACGAGGCCTGCAGCAAGGCGTCGCTGACCCTGATCGATGCCACGGACCCTGAGGAACATGCCGCACTGGTCGAGCATCTGCGTATCCGTGGCGATCTCACGACCGCTTTCGTCGCGCGGCTCGTCGCCTACGGCAAGATCGATTTCTTCGGCGCGGTGCTTGTGGCGCTGACGGGACGGCCCGCCTCACGCATTCGCGGCATCCTGGCGTCGGGACGCGATGTCGCCGTGGCGGCAACGCTGCGCGCGGCGGGCATGCCGGAAGCCAGCCATGTGGCCGTGGCTGCGGCACTCGGATTGTGGCGGGAGGTCGCCAACGGCAAGCGGGTCGCCGGCGCCCAGGAGGTCAGCTGGCTGATGATGAAGTCGGCCGAGGCGGGAACGGATCGCTCGGACAAGGCCGCTGGCGAACTGGCCAGCCTGTTCAGGTCGATTCATCTGGAAGCGCTGCGCGACAATGCGCGCGGCCATGCACTGGCGATGGCGGCGGCCTGACGGGAGGCCGTCCCTCAGATATCCAGTTCGTCGGCGAACTCGGCGTTCTCCTGGATGAAACGGAAACGGCTCTCGGCCTTGGTGCCCATCAGGGCATCCACCGAGCGCCGCGTCGCATCGGCGTCCTCGATAACGTCGACGCGTAGAAGCATCCGCTTTGCCGGGTTCATCGTCGTTTCCTTAAGCTGCGAGGCCATCATCTCGCCCAGGCCCTTGAAGCGCCCGATCTCGACCTTGCCGCGTCCGGTGAATTCCTGGCGCAGCAGTTCGTCCTTATGTGCGTCGTCGCGCGCATACATGGTCTTGCCGCCCTGGCTGATGCGATAGAGCGGCGGCACGGCCATAAAGAGGTGGCCGTTGCGGATGAGCTCGGGCATCTCGCGGTAGAAGAAGGTGATGAGCAGCGACGCGATATGGGCGCCGTCGACGTCGGCATCCGTCATGATGATGATGCGTTCGTAGCGCAGATCCTCTTCGCGGTATTTCGTGCGCGTGCCGCATCCCAGCGCCTGGATGATATCGGCGATCTGCTGGTTGGCACTGAGTTTTTCGTGCCCGGCACTGGCCACGTTGAGGATCTTGCCGCGCAGGGGCAGTATCGCCTGCAGGGCACGGTCGCGCGCCTGTTTGGCCGAGCCGCCGGCCGAGTCGCCCTCGACGATGAAGAGCTCGGCACCGGCGGCGGCGTTCTGGGTGCAGTCGGCCAGCTTGCCCGGCAGGCGCAGTTTGCGCACCGCACTCTTGCGGCTGACTTCGCGTTCCTGGCGCCGGCGCACGCGTTCGTCGGCGCGCGCGATCACCCAGTCGAGGAGCTTGGAGGCTTCCTGCGGATTGTCGGCCAGCCAATGGTCGAAGGCGTCGCGCAGGGCGTTTTCGACGATGCGCTGGGCTTCCGCCGTGGCCAGCCTGTCCTTGGTCTGGCCGACGAATTCCGGCTCACGGATGAAGACCGAGAGCATGCCGGCGGCCGAGATCATCACGTCCTCGTTGGTGACGATGGAGGCGCGCTTGTTGCCGACGAGCTCGGCATAGGCGCGCAGGCCGCGCGTCAGGGCGTTGCGCAGTCCGGCTTCGTGCGTTCCACCTTCGCCTGTCGGGATCGTGTTGCAGTAGGAATTGAGAAAGCCGTCGCCGCCATACCAGGTGACGGCCCATTCGACCGAACCGTGGCCTCCCTGTTTCTCGCTCTTGCCGGCGAAAATCTCGCGTGTGACCTGGAATTCCGAGCCGAGGGAGGCGGCGAGATAATCCTTCAGCCCGCCGGGAAAGTGGAAGACGGCGCTGGCCGGCGTGTCGTCCTTTTCACCCAGCAGTTCGGGCGCGCAGGTCCAGCGGATTTCAACGCCGCCGAACAGATAGGCCTTCGAGCGCGCCATGCGGTAAAGCCGCGCCGGCTCGAATTGCGCGCCCTTGCCGAAGATCTGGGCGTCGGGGTGAAACCGGATCCGCGTGCCGCGCCGGTTGTGCACCTCGCCGAGCTTTTCCAGCGATCCCTGCGCAACGCCGCGGGCGAAGCGCTGCCGGTAGAGCTGGCGGCCGCGCGCGACCTCGACCTCAAGAACGTCCGACAGCGCGTTGACCACGGAGACGCCGACGCCGTGCAGCCCGCCCGAGGTCTCATAGACCTTGCTGTCGAACTTTCCGCCGGCATGGAGCGTCGTCATGATGACTTCGAGCGCCGACTTGTCCTTGAATTTCGGATGCGGGTCGATCGGAATGCCGCGGCCATTGTCGGTCACGGTCAGGAAGCCGTCAGCATCGAACTCGACCTCGATGAAGGTCGCGTGACCGGCGACAGCCTCGTCCATGGAATTGTCGATCACCTCGGCGAAAAGGTGATGCAGCGCCTTCGAATCCGTTCCGCCGATATACATGCCCGGGCGCCGGCGTACCGGTTCAAGCCCCTCGAGCACCTCGATATCGGCGGCGCTGTAGCCGTCGATGCTTTCCTTGCGGACCGCCGCCTGCTTGTCACGTTCGGCGAGCAGCGGGTCGCGCCGGGCCTTCTTCGGGGCCGCGGCCGGTTTGGCGGCGGAGTCCGGTTGGGCGTCGCCCAGGGAGGCAAACAGATCCGTGTTGTCGTCCATGAATGCAGCGTTCCAGTCGAATCACCACCGATACTGCCATGGAAAGCGGCGGGAAGGGTATCGGTTCTCTTTGTGTTCGCCTCGATAAAGCATCCCGCGACCCGCTTCAACCGGCGAGTATCCCGGCGCAAGGTCATGTGGCCTGTGCCAGGCTTTGGTTGTGTTCAGGACAAGATGTCTTACATGTGGTATATGCAAGATGCAGACAAAGCGGAGCCGGCCATGTCCTATTTGAGACGTGAGCACAAGGGCGAGTCAGTGACCTTCAGGATCGATCCGAAGGCAAAAGAAGAACTCGTCCGGCTCGCCGAAACAGATCACAAGTCGCTTGGCGAATTGATGCGCGAGTTGGCAGAAGAAAGGCTGGCCAGGGAGCGGCGACGCGCCTTTGAAGCCGAAGCGCGCAGGCAGTCGATGGAAGCGGCCGCTGCCGCGGGTGACCAGAAGAGCGACGAACATGCGGTCATGCGTGAACTCGAAGCCGATCTGGATGCATTCGACGACGAATGGAAATAAGGCGCGGCGACCTTCTCACGATTGCCCTTGCGGGCGATTGCGGCAAGCCGCGTCCGGCCCTTGTCGTCCAGGACGATGCGTTCAGTGCCTTGGAATCCACCGCCATCCTGCGTCTGACGAGCGATGTGCATGACTGGCCATTGTTTCGCATCACTGTCGAGCCGACAGCGGCGAACGGCCTCAGGCAACGCTCGCAGGTCATGATCGACAAACCGGCCGCGGTGCCCCGGTCGAAAATCGGTCGCCGCATCGGCCGGATCGATGCGGCGACCCTCGAGGCGGTGGACGCCGCCCTTGCCCGGTTCCTGGGACTGTCAAGGCCCTGAAAAACGGGCTGTCCCTTGACGGTCGAGTGAGCTCAACTCGCCAGCGCTTCGACCGGCGGGCAGGAGCACACCAGGTTGCGGTCGCCGCCCACATTGTCGACGCGCGAGACCGGCGGCCAGTACTTGGCGAAATCCGGACTTTCGCCCATGGGGAACGCCGCTTCGCGCCGCGAATAGGGATGATGCCACGTGTCGCCCAGTGCGTCGGCTGCCGTGTGCGGTGCGTTGACCAGCGGATTGTCGTCGGCCGGCCATTCGCCCTTTTCGATCTTCTTGGCCTCCTTGGCGATCGCGATCATGGCATCGCAAAAACGATCGAGCTCCGACAGGGGCTCCGATTCCGTCGGCTCCACCATCAAGGTGCCGGCCACCGGCCACGACATGGTGGGGGCGTGGAAGCCGTAGTCGATCAGCCGCTTGGCGATATCCTCGACCGTGACCCCGGCCGTTTCCTTCAGGACGCGCGTGTCGAGGATGCATTCATGCGCGACGCGATGATTGCGGCCCGAATAAAGCAGCGGATAGTGATCCTTCAGCCGGCGCGCGATGTAGTTGGCATTAAGGATTGCCGTCTCCGTGGCGTGGCGCAGCCCCACCGCCCCCATCATGCGGATATACATCCAGGTGATCGGCAGGATCGATGCGCTGCCATAGGGTGCGGCGGCGACGGCGTGGCTGGTGCCTTGCGTCACATGGCCCGGCAGGAAGGGCTCCAGATGCGCCTTGACGCCGATCGGCCCGATGCCGGGTCCGCCGCCGCCATGCGGGATGCAGAAGGTCTTGTGCAGGTTCATGTGGCAGACATCGGCACCGAAATCGCCCGGCCGCGCCAGGCCCACCATGGCGTTGAGGTTGGCGCCGTCGAAATAGACCTGTCCGCCCTTGTCGTGGATGAGGGCGCAGATGTCGCGGATGCCCTCCTCGAACACGCCATGGGTCGAGGGATAGGTGATCATCAGCGCGGCGAGCTGGTCGCCATATTGTTCCGCCTTGGCCTTCAGGTCGTCGAGATCGACATTGCCTTCCTCGGTGCATTTGACGACGACGATGCGCATGCCGGCCATCGCCGCACTTGCCGGATTGGTGCCGTGGGCCGAAGAGGGGATGATGCAGATGTCGCGATGCGGCTCGCCGCGCTCCTTGTGATAGCGGCTGATCGCAAGAAGGCCGGCATATTCGCCCTGACTGCCGGCATTGGGCTGCAGGGAGACGGCATCAAAGCCGGTGATTTCGCCGAGCCAGCGTTCCAGGTCCTCGATCATCTGCCGGTAACCCTGGCTGTGAGGCGCCGGCGCGAAGGGATGCAGCCCGGCGACGCTCGGCCAGGAGACCGGCATCATTTCGGCTGCCGCATTGAGCTTCATGGTGCACGAGCCGAGCGGGATCATCGCCCGGTCTAGGGCGAGATCCTTGTCGGACAGCCGGCGCAGGAAGCGCATCATCTCGGTCTCGGAGCGGTTTTCGTGGAAGACCGGCTGGGTCATGAAACCGTCGCCGCGTCCGCCCGCCGGAAGAGCGGCTTTGGCCTGTTGAGGAACCTTGCCGCCGAAGAAGTCGGCGAGAGCGGCGAGATCGGCCTCATTCGAGGTTTCGTCGAAGCTGACGGCGATCCGGTCGTCGCCGATCCGGCGCACGAGCCGGCCGTCCTTTTCAGCCCGATCCGCGAGCGCCTGCGCCTTGCCGGGGCAGGAAACCGTGACGGTGTCGAAAAACTGTTTGCCAGCAATATCGTAGCCGGCATCGCTTACGCTCCTGGCGAAGCGCGTGGCGAGTTCGTGAACGCCGCGCGCCATTGCCTGCAACCCTTCCGGTCCGTGCCAGATGGCATAGGCGGCCGCCATGTTGGCAAGCAAGGCCTGTGCCGTGCAGATGTTGGACGTCGCCTTGTCGCGGCGGATGTGCTGTTCGCGCGTCTGCAGCGCCAGGCGGTAGCCCGGGCGGCCATGCGTGTCGGTCGACTGGCCGATGATGCGGCCGGGCATCAGCCGCGTGAGCTTGTCAGAGACGGCGAGATAGGCCGCATGCGGACCGCCAAATCCCATGGGCACGCCGAAGCGTTGCATGGAGCCCGCCACCATGTCGGCGCCGTGCTGCGCCGGGGCATCCAGGATCGTCAGCGCCAGCGGGTCGGCAACGACGATGACCAGCGCGCCGGCGGACCTGGCCTTTTCGATGATTGCCCCATGATCGCCGTAGACGCCGCAGGTGTCGGGCCACGGCACGATGAGGGCCGCCGTCTCGGCGTCGATCTCCTCGCCGTCGATCGTGATGTCCAGCGGTGCGGCACGCGTCTCGACGACATCCAGCACCTGCGGATGCAGGGCCCCCGCAATGGCGACCTTGTGGCGCTTGTCGCGGTGATGCCGGAGTGCGATGCCGACTGCTTCGGCAACCGCGGTCGCTTCGTCAAGCAGCGAGGCGGAGGCAACGGGCAGGCCGGTCAGTTCAGTCACCAGGGTCTGGAAATGGAAGAGCATTTCCAGCCGGCCCTGGCTGATTTCCGACTGATACGGCGTATAGGCCGTGTACCAGGCGGGATTTTCGAAAAGATTGCGCTGGATGACCGGTGGCACGACGCAGCCGTGATAGCCCTGGCCGGCGAAGCTCTTCGCCACGACGTTGTGGCTCATCATGGCACTCAGCTCTTCTAGCGCCGCCGACTCGCTCGCTGCTGCGGGCAGGTCGAGTTCGCCATCGAGCCGGATCGACTTGGGAATCGCCTGTGAAATCAGCGTCTCGCGCGACGTCAGGCCGAGCGCCTTGAGCATCGCGCGCTCGTCGCGTGTGCGCGGGCCGATATGCCGGGCCGCGAAATCGGCCGTCCTGTTGCCTGCAGTCATCGTGCTTGTCCTTATTCGATCATTTTCTTGTAGGCAGCCTCGTCCATCAGACCGTCGAGCTGGCCGGCATCGGCGAGCTTCATGCGCCACAGCCAGCCGTCACCGGTGGCCGCGCTGTTGACGAGCGACGGGTCGCCGGGCAGCGCCTCGTTGACGGCGCTCACCTCGCCGTCGGCCGGTGCGTAGACGTCGGACGCGGCCTTGACGGATTCGACCACCACGGCGACGTCGCCCTTCGTCAGGGTCTTGCCGGTCTCCGGCAGCTCGACAAATACGAGATCGCCAAGCTGTTCCTGGGCGTAGTCGGTGATGCCTACGGTGGCCTCGCCTTTGTCGACGCGGATCCATTCGTGATCTTCTGTGTAATAGGTCTCGGCCATCGTATTCATCCCTTGTGATAGCGATGCGGTGTGAAGGGGAGGGGGTGAACGGCGATCGCCAGCCGATTGCCCCGGATTTCCGTAAAGAACTGCGTGCCGGGCGAGGCTCGGTCGGCCGGCACATAGCCCATCGCGACCGGGTGTCCGGCCGAAGGGCCGAACCCGCCGGAGGTCACGCTGCCGACCGTCTCACCGTTTTCGTCGAGAAGCGGGGCGCCGGCGCGCACCGGCTGACGTCCCTCGGGTTTCAGGCCGACACGCTTGCGGGCCGGACCGTTGGCGATGGCGCGGCGCAGCGCATCGGCACCGACGAAACCGCCGGTCTCGCGCAAGGGTTTGGGGATCGCCCACATCAGGCCGGCATCGAGCGGCGTCGTGTCGGCCGTGATGTCCTGGCCATGCAGGCACAGGCCGGCCTCGAGGCGCAGGCTGTCGCGGGCGGCAAGACCGATCCACTCGACGCTGTCCTGGCCAAGGAGATCTTGCGCCAGCGCGCGCGCCTCATCTGCCGGCAGGGCGATCTCGAAGCCGTCCTCGCCCGTATAACCTGAGCGGCTGAGGAACCAGCCCGCGCGCGGCTCGACGCCATGCATGAAGACGAGCCCTGTCGTATCGATCCCGGCGCGGTTCAATGCCGCCTCCGCTTCGGGACCCTGGATTGCGATAAAGACCCGGTCCAGCGGTTCGACCGCCACGTCGAGCCCTTCGGCAAGGCGGCGCAACTGTGCTTCGTCGGCGGCCGCGTTGCCGGCATTGGCGACGACCATGAATGCGTCGCCGCCAAGACGGGTGACGATCAGATCGTCGATGATCCCGGCATCGTCGTTGAGCAGGAAGGAGTAGCGCGACTGGGATTGGTCCAATGCAGCCGGGTCGAGCGGGCACGCGGCGGCGATCAGCCGCGCGCCATCAGTGCCGGAAACGCGGAAAAGCCGCATATGCGATATGTCGAACAGTCCCGCCTTTTCGCGCACATGGAGATGTTCCTTCATCACCCCCAGCGGATAGGTGATGGGCATCGACCAGCCGGCAAAAGCGCCGAACTTCGCGCCCGCCTCGCGGTGCAGGTCCTCAAGCGGCAGTTTGTGAAGATTATCGGTGCTGGTCATCGCTTCTCCCAAAGGTGCACGTATACGGCCGCCGCATGACGACCCTTGCGTGCCCCTCTGTCGGAAGCCTGAGAGACTTGCGCCGCCGGAACTCTGTCGGAGACGCTTACACCTTCGGCGCGGGGCGGAGCCCCGACTTTCCAGAGTGTCTCATTCTGACCACGGTTCTCTTTGCCTGAGAGATTTCGGGCGATTTCCCCTTCGGCGGCCGGTTAAGGCTCTCTCCCGCGATCAGACGGGCCATTTTGGACCCGAGACGATTCTGTACCTAGCGCAGGACGAAGCATTTGTCACGGGTGGCGTTGCGCGAGACGCGCGGAGACCGGTCAGCGTTCGGCTTCAAGCCGGACAAGCTCGCGCTGGATGCGCTGGATGATGCGTCCGGTGTCCTCGTGCATATGTTTCAGCCGCTCCAACTGCATCGTCACCGCCGCCAGCGGGTCAGGTCCGATATCGTCTTCCGGCGCGTCGCCGACCCCATGAAGCAGCCACAGCATGTTGACGTTGAGAACGCCGGCAACCAGCGACAGCCGCTCGACACCCGGCTCTGAACGGTCGCTTTCCCATTGTTCGATGGTTTTTTTCGGCACCCCGACGCGGCGTGCCAACTGCGTTGTGGTCAGGCCCTGTGCATCGCGTGTGCGCGACAGGCGGCCGCCAAACGTATCATTGTCGGGGAGTCGGCGATGAATAGAAGTCACTACGGCCATACGGTCATTGCCTCCTTCAGCGCGGTCGCCTGGGTGTCATGATAGGGACGACCGCGTGGAATGTCGCTTCGGCTCGCGCCAAAGCATGTCGCGCTTTCACAAATTCGCCTCTAATCGGGCCGCGTGCCAGCGCAGGTGATCGTCCATGAAGGACGAGATGAAGAAATAGGAATGGTCGTAACCGGCCTGCATCCGCAGGGTCAGCGCAATATTAGCCTTGCGGCAGGCTTCCTCGAACAGCCATGGCCGCAATCCCTCGTCCAGGAACCCGTCCGCGGCCCCCTGGTCGATCAGAAACTCCGAAAAGCTGCGGCCGTCTTCGACCAGCGCGCAGGCGTCATAGGCGCGCCAATCGGCCTCATTGGGTCCAAGGTAGCGTTCGAAGGCGGGCCGCGACCAATCCGCTGTCGACGGGTTGACGATCGGGGCGAAGGCCGAACAGCTTCGAAAACGCTCCGGGTAGTGCAGAGCCAGCGTCAGTGCGCCGTGCCCTCCCATGGAATGACCGAAGACGGCCTGACGGTTCATGTCGGCGGGAAAATTTTCCGCCACCAGCGCCGGAAGCTCTTCCGCCACATAGCTGTGCATGCGGTAATTGGCCGAATAGGGCGCCTGGGTGGCGTCGACATAAAAGCCGGCGCCGGAGCCGAATTGCCAGTTGCCCTCGTCGTCCGGCACGTGATCCCCGCGCGGGCTCGTATCCGGGCATACGACGATCAGGCCGAGTTCGGCTGCCACGCGCCGGTACTCGCCCTTTTCCATGACATTCTGGTGCGTGCAGGTCAGGCCCGACAGATACCAGAGAACCGGGCAGGGGCCGTGCGCGGCCTGCGGCGGCAGGAAGAGCGCAAAGGTCATATCGCAGCCGCAGGTTTCGGAAGCGTGTGTGTAGACACCCTGCTGGCCGTCGTGGGATTTGGCTATCGATACAGTTTTCAGGCTCATCAGTCTCGCTCGGAACGGATATCCGCGCTGCATGTTGCGATGTGGCCGGGACGGCGACATGAATTGTCGCGACGAGGAGGTCTTTCCTAACATGCCTGACACGAATTCCAAACCCCGGGTGGGCGGGATCGTCCGATCGAGCGGCTCGGCGGGCCTTGCGGGGCGTTCAGAACTGGGCGTTTGGCGGGCGTTCCTGTGGTGGCGGCAGAACGGGAATTTCCTGGGCGCGGCGATCGATTTCGGCGTCGATCGCCTCGATTCCGGGGGCTTCCGTCTCGATCCATTTCAGGAGGTTATGGAAGTCGATGTCGCTCATGCTGTGCATGACGCTCACTTGCGCGCCTTCTTCCAGAACGACGACGCCATTGACGGCGATCGCCCCGCTCGCCGTCCTCCAATTGGGACCGAAGGTCCTGACCATTGCGTACATGAGTTGCGCCCGCGTTTCACCGACGCCGCCGGCACGGCATGCTTCGTAGAACATGCGGTGGGTCGCCTCGGCCGATCGCGTCCGCACCGTGCAGAAATAGTCATGCACGACCGATGCGCGCCGGTAGTCGCCGACGAAAGGCGGGCCGAAGGTGGTCCAGAATATCTGGGGAATCGACGCGCCGTCGACCACGGCATTCTTCTTCGCCGTCCATGCCAGAGCGGCACCGTCGACAAAGGTGAAATCCTGATTGAGCTTGACGCTGCGGTCGTCGCCGGCCTCGCTGAGCCAGGTGACGGAGACGTTGCCGGTAAAATGCGCGGCCATGACAATCCTCCCGTGATCAGGCGTCGGACACGCCGCCCGACGCCCGACACTATGTCACTGCGATCAGCAATGTCTGTGAAGTTGGCCGCGCAACGGCCTCGCCGAAAGCGTCATCGCGGTCGCAGGGCGCGCCGCACGGTCGAGTCGAGGGACTGCAGGAAGGCCGAGCGGTCGCGGGCCGAAAAGCCCGCATTGTGCCCCTTGATCTCGCCGGTCTCACGCAAATGCTGGTTCAAGTCGCGCATGGCGAGCGCCATGCCCACCGTTTCGGTGGTGAACGGCCTGCCGGTCGGGCCAAGCGCGTTGGCGCCGCGTTCGACGGCCCGGGCGGCCAGCGGAATGTCCGCCGTCACCACGATGTCGCCCGGCTGCAGATGCTCGACGATCCAGTCGTCCGCCGCGTCGGCACCCTTGGCCACCACGACATGGCGAACGGCGGGATCGCGCGACGGACGCAGGCCTCCGTTCGATACCAGGGTCACCGTCAGTTCATGCCGGTCGGCGACCCTGACGACCTCTTCCTTCACCGGGCAGGCATCGGCGTCGACGTAGATCTGCGGACGTGACGGTCCGGTCAATAGACCACCACGCTTCTGATCGACTTGCCCTCATGCATGAGGTCGAAGCCCTTGTTGATCTCGTCGAGCGAGAGCGTATGCGTGATCATCGGGTCGATCTCGATCTTGCCGTCCATGTACCAGTCGACGATCTTCGGCACGTCGGTGCGTCCGCGCGCGCCGCCGAAGGCGGTGCCCTTCCACACGCGGCCCGTGACAAGCTGGAAGGGCCGCGTGGAAATCTCCTGGCCCGCGCCGGCAACCCCGATGACGATCGATTCGCCCCAACCGCGATGGGCGCATTCGAGCGCCTGGCGCATCACCTTGACATTGCCCGTGCAGTCGAAGGTGTAGTCGGCGCCGCCGATCTGGTCGGCCCCGCGCCTGGTCATGCTGACGATCTCGGCCACCACGTCGTCGACCTCGTTCGGGTTGACGAAATGGGTCATGCCGAAGCGCTCGCCCCATTCCTTCTTGTCGTTGTTCAGGTCGACGCCGATGATCATGTCGGCGCCGGCCAGGCGCAAGCCCTGGATGACGTTCAAGCCAATGCCACCCAGGCCGAAGACGGCGGCCGTCGCCCCTTCCTCGACCCTGGCCGTGTTGATGACGGCGCCGATGCCGGTCGTCACGCCGCAGCCGATATAGCAGATCTTGTCGAAGGGCGCCTCGGGATGGACCTTGGCCACCGCGATCTCCGGCAGAACGGTGAAGTTGGAGAAGGTCGAGCAGCCCATGTAGTGGAAGAGCTTCTCGCCGTTCACCGAGAAGCGCGAGGTGCCGTCGGGCATCAGGCCCTGGCCCTGGGTTGCGCGGATGGCGGTGCACAGATTGGTCTTGCGCGACAGGCAGGAGGGGCACTGCCGGCATTCGGGCGTGTAGAGCGGGATGACATGGTCGCCCTTCTTGAGGCTGGTGACCCCCGGGCCGACATCGACGACGACGCCGGCGCCCTCATGGCCGAGAATGGCGGGAAAGGTGCCTTCCGGATCGGCGCCCGACAGCGTGAACTCGTCGGTGTGGCAGATGCCGGTCGCCTTGACCTCGATCAAGACCTCGCCCTCGCGCGGGCCCTCCAGGTCGACCTCCATGATCTCCAGGGGCTTGCCGGCTCCAACGGCAACGGCGGCACGGGTCTTCATTGCTCGTCTCCTCCCGAAAGTTCCAAACGCATCCCCGCTTTTATATGCCAGGCCGGCGGGAACGCAGCCTCCGGCGCGCTAGCGGATCGGCTGATCCTGCTCATCGAAGAGCGGAACATGATAGCTTTGAAGCAGTTCGTTGATCTCCTCCTGATTGTCCCGAATGAAACCGTTGAGCGTCCGCTTCCATTCCTGGTCCGATGGACGCACGCCCATCGTGATGCGATAGGCCAGCCGGGCCCCCGCCTTTTCCCGGACGAGCGGGATCATCGAAAGATCCGTGCCGGCCTCGTGAACATAATAGCCCGCCATGGCCCCCCAGATCGCAGCAGCGTCGATCTTCTCGTCCACCAGATCGTCGATCATGCTCTTGGCAACCGACGGCACGGCCCGCGTGTCGACCATGAGGGGGTAGACCTTCGCCTTTGACATCAGTTTGGCTGCGGCGAGATGAGATGCGGGCGGGGTCCCCTGCACGACCCCAACGCGCTTTCCGGCCAATCTGGGGTCCGAAATCGTCGTCACGCCGTCCAGGCCGCTATCGCGCTTGTACACCAGAACATAGGCCGAGCGGTAATAGGCATTGGTGTTCTGTACGAGTTCGTCACCTTGCGCGTATCCCATGATGACGTCGCAGCGGTTGGCGCCAAGGGTGTTGCGGACGAAGCCCATCACCGTCGGAAACCAGAAGTATCTTACCTGCTTGCGTCCCAGTTTCTCGGCCATGAGTTCGGCAAGCCTGTTCTCGAAGCCCTGACCATCCATATCGCTAAACGGCATGTTCGAGGGATCGGCGCAAACACGGAGAATCTCGGGGTCGACAAGCTCGCCCGCCGCACCAAGTCCGGCGCCCTGGGCAGACGCCACTGCCGGCGCGAGCGTCAGTGCAAGTGCCAGGGCAACACCATATTGGTAGAAAGACGACCCGAGCCAGTTCATCGGTCACCCGCTCATGCAAGCGTCTTCATGGTCCTTCGCAGCCTCGGGCTTGTCGGCCTTCTTTGGGGGCCTGCCACGCGGAATGCCACCCACCGAACGCGCCCGGAGATAGATGTAGAGATCGTCCAGATAGCAATAGACGTTCTTGTTGTCGCCGAACCCCGGCATGACGCTTTCCTTGCCGGCGCCGACGTCCTGGATCCCCTCGGCCACGATGGCGAGAAAATTGGCATAGTCGATGCTTTTCATGGAGTCGATGAGCGGCGGCGCATAGGTCGATCCCATCCCGTCCGGCCCATGACAAACATGGCAATCGGCATGGTAGCGCCGGTAGCCGCTGAACGTATACCAGTCCACGACGCCGCCATCGAGGATCTTGAAGGTCGGGTTGCCTTCGGCGTCGAAATACATGCCGTTCTGATCGCTCACCGCCTGCGCCTTTTCGGCATTGTCCTGGGCCTGCGAGGCGCTCAGTACGGCCGGGGCCAGGACGAGTGCGGCGGTAAGTGGCCATATGCGCAATGACATTCATCTACCTTCCTTGCAGCGACGAGCCTCCGAACCCGCTTGGCCTTGCCCGACCATCGATCTCGAATTGGGGTCCAAGGCCGACTGCCGTGACCGGCGCGTTTCCATCTGACTGGGAGCCCCGGACGTCATCGCCCGGGGCCAGCTTGCTGATCACTCGGGCAGGCCGAACACCGTCAACTGTCCGCCGAGCGTCGTATAGTCCGCCAAAGCAGCATAGCCGCCCACGGCGCCAAGACCGGCCGTGGCGACGGATTCGCTTTCTTCAGTCGGGGCATTCTCGCCGGCCACCGCTGTCTGCCATGCCGCGGCGTTTTCGGGTGCCAGGAGGCCGCCTGCAAGACCGATGCCGGCCCAGCCGCCGACGCCAGACAGAACGGCGATGTATTGCTTGCCGTCATGCTCGAACGTGTTGACGTTGCCGATGATCCCGGACGGCGTCTTGAACCTGTAGAGCTCGTTTCCGTCATGATCGACGGCCTTCAGATAGCCTTCCAGCGTTCCGTAAAACACCACGTCACCGGCCGTCGCCAGCGCGCCGGACCAAACGGAGAACTGTTCCTGCTTCGACCACACGATCTCACCCTTGGCCGCATCCCAGGCTATGAAGTTGCCCATGCCGCCATGGCTGTCAGGGGTGGGATACATGGAAACCGTCGCACCGACATAGGGCTGACCTGCGGTGTAGCTTACCCGGTAGGGTTCATAATCCATGCAGACATGGTTCGTTGGAACGTAGAACAGTCCGGTCTTCTTCGAATAGGCTGCCGGCTGTTGGTCTTTCGTGCCGAGTGCGGCAGGGCAGACGCCAGTAGTATTGACGTCCTCGCCGTTGTGGTCCGTCGAATATTCAGGCACGACCTGCGGGCGGCCGTACTGGTCGCTGTTGGGGTCCATCTCGACATGGGAGGCCCAGTTTACCGTCGGATCGTACTTCTCCGCCACCAGGAGCTCGCCTGTCGCGCGGTCGAGCGTGTAGGCGAAGCCGTTGCGGTCGAAATGCACCAGCACGTCGCGGGCCCCGCCGTCGATCTCCATGTCGTCGACGAGGATCATTTCGTTGACGCCATCGTAGTCCCATTCGTCATGCGGCGTCATCTGATAGAGCCATTTGGCCATGCCGCTATCGAGATCACGCGCGAAGATGGTCATGGACCAGCGGTTGTCGCCGGGGCGCTGGTTGGGGTTCCACGTCGACGGATTGCCTGTGCCGTAATAGATCAGGTTGAGTTCCGGATCATAGGCATACCACCCCCAGGTGGTTCCGCCGCCGGTCTGCCACTGCTCGCCTTCCCAAGTGTTCATACCTGAATCCGGGCCGACAGGCTCGCCGAGATGCGTAGTGTTTTCCGGATCGATCAGGGTTTCGGAATCGGGACCTGTCGAGTATCCGCGCCAGGCCAACGATCCGTCGTTCAAACTGTAAGCCGTGATATGGCCGCGCACGCCGAACTCGGCGCCGGAAATGCCGACGATCACCTTGTCTCCGGCCACCATTGGCGCGGAAGTTCCGGATTCTGACAGGCTGCCGTCGACGGCCTCGCCATTCTGAGCCTGCCAGGCAACCTCACCGGTCTTGGCGTTGAGCGCGGTCAGCATGGTGTCCGCCTGGTAGAGCAGAATCAGGGCTGACCGATCGCCTTCGGGCGGCGCATAGGCCACGCCGCGATTGACCGTGTCGCAACACATGATGGGAATGACGTTCGAGTCCTGTCGCGGCTCGTATTTCCAGAGGATCCTGCCCTCATTGTTGAGATCCAGCGCATAGACCGTGTTGGGGAACGGCGCGTGGACGTACATGGTATCGTCAACGACCAGCGGCCCGCCTTCATGGCCACGCAAGACGCCTGTCGAAAACGTCCATTTGACCTGCAGATTCCCCACATTGTCCTTGTTGATCTTGTCCAGCTCGGAATAGCGGGTATTGGCGTAATCGCCCGTAGGCATCGTCCAGTTGTTGGCGTCGCCCGCGAGTTCCTGAAGGGTCTCATTGGCCGAGGCTGCCAGGGGCGAGACGCCGACCAGCAGCATTACGGTGAGTGGAATTGACGTAGCCTTCAAAAGCGCACGCATTGTTTTCCTCCCGATATCTTCCATCAAGGGATCGTCCCTCGCGCCCGTTCAGGCTGCGTTGGCGATTTGACGTGGGAAGTACTTCCGGCAGCCTGTCACGACCTGAGCCGGATATGCAGCGGGCACCGAAGCTGCCTACCCAATACCGGCCTACGATGGGCAATCATCGCTCCCTAGGACGATGAACCCTTTGATGCCGGAAGCAATATAAGACTATGACATAATTATAATCTCTGCAATAAATAAAGAAATTACTTATATTGCATTGCAAAAGAAATCGATGCCGCAATGCAACACAAGAGATATTACAACATGCGTAGATGAATTTACTAATATATTTTGCGTTATCATCGCCAATTGAATCCTTCAAATACACTCAAGTTATGATATGCAATCAAATATATACGTAGATCGATGATCATAATCCGAACTCGAATACGGCTTGACTGCGTCGCCTTGGATTCCTCATGCTGTCAGCCGGAAGGATCGGCAATGCCCGCACGGTTGCTGTTTGCAGGCGCAGTTCTCGCCCTCCTGGCGGTCGGCCCCTTGGCCTGGGATCCGGCGCATGCGCGATCCGACTATCCGACATCCGCCCTCGCTGACTATGTCTATGGCTGCATGAAGGCCAACGGCGAGACACGCGACATGCTCGAGCGCTGCTCCTGCTCGATCGACGTCATCGCATCCATCATTCCTTATGAGCGTTACGTGACCGCCGAAACCTTCCGCCGCATGGCGCAGATGACGGGCGAAAGAAGCGCACTTTTTCGCGAAACGGCTCCGGCGAAGGAGGCCACGGCGGAACTGCGCCGTGCTCAGGCGGAGGCCGACATCCGCTGCTTCTGAATGGAGCACCCTCTCACGCCATCTCGGGGAACTCCGCGTGGAACGATCGCTCCAGATCGTTCATGGCCTGCGGGCTTCGCCGACTGCGCGGCAGGCGGACGAAGAACGTGCCCAAGGTGCGTGCCGGGCGCGATGACAACACGATGATGCGGTCCGACAGCATCAGCGCCTCACGCAAATTGTGTGTCACCATCAAGGCGGTGGTGGGCTTGCCGGACCAGATGGCCAGCAGCAGATGCCTGAGCCGTTGGGCAGTCCGCTCATCGAGCGAGACGAAGGGTTCATCGAGGAACAGAATGGCCGGATCCACGGCGAAGGCGCGTGCGAGTGCGGCGCGACGCGCCAGCCCCAGAGACAATTCGGAGGGGTAGAGCGAGCGCATCGCCGTCAGCCCCAGGCTCTCGAACAGTCCCTCGAGATCGCGGTCTCTCCGCTCGTGCGGCAGGGCGAGCCGTACATTTTGCTCCAGCGTACGCCAGGGCAAAAGAGTCGGCTCTTGGAAGGCGGCAGCGACACGTCCCTCGGAAGGTGTGGGGAGCTGGAACGTTCCGGTGAATTCTCTGTCGAGTCCCAGAAGGATGCGCACCGTCGTGGTCTTGCCGCAGCCCGAGGGTCCCAGCATGCAAGCGAATTCGCCCTGCGGAACCTCGAAGGAGAGGCCGCGTATGGCCGCAACGGGCAGACCCTGCGCCGAGCGGAAGGTTTTCTCGGCGATATCCACCTTAAGCGGGGTGTCGGCGCCAACGGGTCGCATGTCGCTCAACGGGCTGCACCAGGACGAATTCGACGAGAAGCATCACGGCAACGAAGGCAAGCGTGTAGGCAAGGATGGCCGCGACGTCGAAGAGCTGAAAATGGAGATGAATCTGAAAGCCGACTCCATTTGGCCGGCCGAGCAGTTCAACGACGAGCACGATCTTCCAGATCAGCGCGATACCCGAGCGCGAGGCGGCGGCGAAATAAGGCTGCAACTGCGGCAGCAGAATGTGGTGCAGCCGATCGAGCGCGCTGAAGCGATATACACGCGCCATTTCCATATAGCGCGGATCGAGCGCACGCGCGCCTTCCCGCATCGTGACTACGACGTTCGGGATCTTGTTGACCGCGACGGCGCATACGGCCGCCGCTTCGTTGAGGCCGAACCATACATAGGCGAGCACGATCACGACGAGGGCGGGAATGTTGATGAACAAGACGACCCAGGGATCGAAGAAGCGGTCGGCGCGGCGGTGCGTGCCGAGCGCGATGCCGATGGCGGAGCCGATCGTCATGGCCAGAAGATAGGCGGCCACCACGCGCATCAGCGTGACGCTGAGATTGAAGGCAAGCGCTCCGCTCGCGGCTTCGACGCGCAACGCCTGCCAGACCGCGGTGGGCGGCGGAAATGTCCGGCTCGGCCAGACCGTGGCCGCCACCTGCCACAAAACGCACAGGCCGGCCAACGAGATGAGCGCCATGAATGCGGGCGAAGCGAGAATCCTTTGCCGCAACCGGCGCGCCGGCACTGTCCCGCCGCCTTGCTCCACGACCTGCCGCGAATTCATTCGCTCAGCCCGGAGAAATAGGTGCCGTCCGCCATTTCCGGCTCGGACCCGACCAGCTTCTCCCCACCGATCTGTGCAAGGACGCCGTAGAGCAGGGCGGCATCGGCGCGCTCTTCGTCGATCGCCCGGCCGGGAATACCCTCGCGAAAGCGGTTGCGCAGGGCATCGAGTTCCTCGCCCTCGGCGCGTGTCATCGGGGCCAGGCGCAGCCACTCCTCGTCCGACGTCGCCAGCAATTGCTTGGCGGCGGCCGATGCCTTAGCAAAGCCGTTGACGGCCGCAGGGTTCTCCTCGGCCCATTGTTCATGGAAGACATAACCGAGCGCAGAGACCTTGCCCTTGGCGCCGAGCGCGGTCGCGGCCACTTCCGCGCTGGTCAGGCGGCGGAATCCATTGGCTTCAAGGCGCGCGCAATAGTGCCAGAAATTGAGCACCGCATCGAGCTCGCCCTGCATCGCTTTTTCCGCCAGTAGCGGCGGTGCGCCATAGACTATCTCCGCCTCGTTCGGCAGATCGAAGCCGAAATCGCGCTCTGCCTGGGCTTGGATCAACAGCCAGCTCTTGTCGAGTGGCCCGCCGGCCACACCAATCTTCTTGTGCTTGAG
Source organism: Mesorhizobium xinjiangense (assembly GCF_009749525.1). Taxonomy (GTDB): domain Bacteria; phylum Pseudomonadota; class Alphaproteobacteria; order Rhizobiales; family Rhizobiaceae; genus Mangrovimarina; species Mangrovimarina xinjiangensis. Next base: position 134,758 of record NZ_WOAC01000007.1, read on the forward strand.
ATCAGCCAGCGTTCGCATGGGCGAATCCCTGCGAACCATGATGGCGCCGACTGCCGTCGAGTAGGGGATCAGCGTCAGGTCGTCCCCGGCCGCGCGCTGGCGCGACACCCACAGCCAGTCCGACACGATCACATCGAGCTCGCCCGCCAGCATAGCGACGTTGGTCGCATCCTCGCCGGCGAAATAGGAAACCTCCAGATCGATTCCGTTGGCGGCATCGATACCATGGTGCTTGATCGTGTCCAATTCCCAGCTCACCGTCCCGTATTTCAGGACGCCGACGCGGACTTTCTCGGCGGCAAGCGATACCGGCGCCGACATCATGGCCGCGATCGATGCCAGCACTGCAAAAAGCAGCGTGCTGCGCCTTACGATATTCATCTCTTCCTCCCAGGTTCTCCTCCCGCCTTGCCGGTCGTCAGATATCCTCTCCAACGTCAGGAAATGCACATCGCCAGCGCACGACGCGATGCGCGGGATGCTGCTGCGACCATCGGGCAATGTAGCTCGGCGCCAGAAACATGCATTGCATCAACGATCCCGCGCTCTCGCCCGTGCTCTCGAAGGAATGGCGCTCGACGCGGCACTCCTCCGGGCTGGCAGCCAAGCAAACGGTCATTACGAGTTCGACGAGATTCAACCGGCGCCTCCTGTTTCGCGGCACCTGATAGGCGTCCGACCGTTGCTGCAGCCGGCTCCCCGGGCCGTCGCGCGGCACTAACGGTTGCCGCCGCAACGGTCGCTCCCGAAACGCTACGCCCGGTGCCGTGAAGCGTCAATAAAGCCATGTCACGCACATTCAGGCCTGCTTGCATTCCCCTATTTCTCCTTAGCGATGAGCCCGGCTATGGTCTGCGCGAGTTGATAGAGCCGCCGCTCGATCAGTCGCGGCACCTCGCAGACATACTCAAGTGACTGGGCGCGTTCCTGGAAAAGCCGCGTCTTCAGGACGAGAGCGTCGGTTCGTTGCGCCAACGCGTTGGCGTCGGCGTCCGGCTGTTCGCCCAGCGCATCGATTTGCCCCTGTTCGGCGCGCAGCGAGGCCGCGAGTTCGGTTTGCTTGCGGGCGTAGCGTCCGATGCCCGAGATGACCTCGGATCGCTCCCTGTTCATCCGGTCGAACAGGCCGCGCGCCAGCATGAGGAGCCGGGGTTCGCGGTCGTCCTGCGGCGTGACCGAGTCGGCAAAGGTACGGATGTCGGCCTGTGCCTCCTCGATCGGAATGCGCCGCTGCGACAGCCTTGCCACGAGATCGGCATTCTCGTTTTCCTGTGACCACTTCCTTGTCGCTTCAGGCAGTTGCGGACCGGTCCAGATCTGGGGCAGCGAGAGCCGAGGAACCTTGCGCTGGATGCAGGGCCAGTCGGGGTCCTGCTCCGGTTGCGCCAGGGAAGGGTCTGCGGCGACAGCCGACAGCGCGGTGAGCAGAAAGGCCCCGATCAGGCTGCGCGTCATGCGTTGCCTCCCATATTCTGTTTGCGCGCCATCAGGCCGCGCGAAGGATCGTAGGCGCGGATCGCCGCGGCCAGAAAGATCGCCGTACATACGGCGACGACACCGAGCGAGAGCCATTCGACCTGGCCGTAAAGAGCGAAGCGGATGAGTTCGACCGCGTAGCTGAACGGATTGGAGCGGCAGATCGTGTAGAGCAACGGGCTCGCCTCCTGGATCCGCCAGAGCGGATAGAGTGCCGAGGAGGCGAAATACATCGGAAAGATCACGAAGTTCATGATGCCGGCGAAATTCTCGAGCTGCCTGATGAGCGAGGACAGGAGCATGCCGAGCGCGCCCAGCATGAGGCCCGACAGAAGCAGGGCCGGTAGGACCATGACATATCCAGTGGTCGGCGCCTTGACGCCCCAGAACCAGCAAATGGCAAGGAAGACATAGACTTGCGCGATCGAGACGGCCACCCCGGCCAGGAGCTTGGACACCAACAGATACCAGCGCGGGAACGGGCTGACGAGCAGCGTACGCATGCTGCCCATCTCCCGATCGTAGACCATCGAGAGCGAGGACTGCATGCCGCTGAACAGCATGATCATGCCGCAAAGACCGGGGGTGATATAGACCTCGTACAGCACATAGGTCGTGTAGGGCGGGATGATCGATACACCCAGCACCTGCCTGAAGCCGGCGGCGAAGATGAACAGCCAGATGAGCGGACGCACCAGCGCAGCCACGAAACGCTCGCGCTGGTGCAGGAAGCGCAGCCCCTCGCGCACCATGATGCCCTTCAGGCAGATGAGATAATGCTTCAGGCCGAAGGGCGGCAAGTCGGGATCGTGCCGGCCATGGCGTACCGTATCTCCTGCAATGCCGGCGTTCATGACGCACGCTCCGCGCCGTTTGCGGGCGGCCCGGCCTGTGTGAGATGTGCAAACGCCTCCCCGATGGTTGCCGCGCCCGTTTCCGCCGTGATCGACGCGACGGTGCCATCGGCCACAAGCCGCCCCTCATACAGCACGACGACGTGATCGCCGTCATCGACCTCGTCGATCAAATGGGTCGCCCAGAGTACGGTCATCCCTTCCTCGGCGACCAGCCTGCGGATGTGGGCGAGGATGTCGGCGCGCGACCGGATATCGAGCCCGACCGTGGCTTCGTCGAGCAGGAGAAGACGCGGCGAGTGCATGAGCGAGCGGGCGATCTCGATGCGGCGCATCTGACCACCCGAGAGCTGGCGCACCTTATCGCGCCCGTGTCCGTCCATGGCCACCGAGCGAAGCGCGCGGGCCATTCTCTCCTCTCTCTCCAACGCCGGAATGCCGTGGAGCGACGCGTGATAGGCGAGGTTCTGCGCCACACTCAGATCGAAGTCGAGCGTGCGGGCCTGAAATACGATGCCGAGCCTGCGCAGCGCTGCGCCGCTGCGACGGCCTATGTCGTGGCCGAATATGCGGATCGACCCGCTTTGGGTGCTGTAAAGACGGGTAATCAGCGAAAAAAGTGTCGTCTTGCCGGCACCATTCAATCCGAGAAGAACGGTAAAGCGTGCCGATGGAATGGCGAAGCTCACATCGGCGAGCGCACGTTTCGCCCCGTAGGAATGGCTGAGCGCACATACGTCCAGTGCGGCAATGCCGCCGCCGTCTTTCCTCGTCATGACGTGTTGCAAAACCGCTTGGCCTCCTGCCGGTCGGCCTATTTGATCGTGATCGTGCCCTGCATGCCGCGATCCGCCAGGTCGGGTATCGACCAGCTGTAGATGCCGGGCCGCACGGTGTTGAATTGTACCTGTATCGTGCCGTCGGAGTCGAATTCGAGCCAGGCCGGCGCCCCGTTCATGTGAACCTCGAGATCCTCGATGACGATCTGGTTCATCCAGACATGGCGGAAGAGATCGGTGTGGAACTTGTATTCCAGCCGGCCGTTGGACGTGATCTTCCAGCGATATGCCTGATCGGAGAGCAGCTCAAAGTCCGCCTGATTGATCGCAAAATCGTCCTCGGGCGATCCGATGATGAGCTCCGGCACGTCCTGGCTTGACAGCGTGCGTTCGGAAGCGTCGTCGTCATCATCCTGTGCCCACCCGGAGGGTGGCGCGAATGCGAACCCGGCAATGAGAGCGAGCGAGGCGATCAGTTTGTTCATTGTCTGCATCCTCAATGGCTTGCATGGCCCGAAATCATTTGGGCGACACCACGACACCCCACGGCTCGGCGCCGACCGTGACCGAGTGCACCGGCTCGTCGCTCGCAACGTCGATGAAGGTGATGTCGTTGGAAACCCCGTTGGTGCTGATGATGTATTTCTCGTCGGGCGTGAAGGCGAGTTGCCAGACGCGCTGGCCGACCAGAACGTATTTCTCGACTTCGTAGGTCTCGGTGTCGATGACAGCCACGCGATTGGCGGGACCGAGCGCGACATAGGCCTTCGTGCCGTCCTTGTTGATGCGCACGCCGACTGGCTGAATGGACTCGCTGCGCATGCCCGGTATTTCGAATTCGATCTTGTGCTTGATCTCGCGGGTAGCGTTGTCGATCACAGCGACCGTCCCGCCGATCTCGGCACTGACCCAGACTTCTTCGCCGTCGGGCATGAACTCGGCGAAGCGTGGGCGTGCGTCGACCAGCACGTTATGCGTGTTTTCATGGCTCGCCGTGTCGATGAAATGGGCCATGTTCGTCGTCTCCGACGTGTTGACCAGCGTCGTCCCGTCCGGGCTGATGCCCATGCCCTCCGGCTCCACGCCGACTGGGATCTCGCCCAGCACCTTCTTGCCGGCAATGTCGATGACGGTGACCAGATTGTCGTCCTCATTGGCCACATAGAGGGTCTCACCGTCCGGCGAGAGCACGAACAGCTCCGGATCGGGCCCGGACGGCAGCGTGCCGACGATCTCGTAGGTCTCGGTGTCGATGATCTCGACGGTGTCGTCATCGCTTGCGCAAAGATAGATGAACCTGCCGTCGCGCGAGACGGTTATGCCCCGCGGGCGCTGGCCGACCTCGACCGTTCGCAGCACCTCCATGGTTTCCGAATCCACCACGCTCATCGTGTTGTCTCGTTCGTTGGAGACATAGACCTCGTAGGCCAATGCCGAGCCGGCGCTCATGCCGACAGCCAGTCCCAGGCCCACTATCATTATCCGACTTGGCATTGGGTTCCTCCCATCATCGTTCAGCCTCACCGACGTCGACATTGCGTTTCGGGCTCGTCGACGCCCAACGTGTCGAGCTCGGAGACCTGGTGCAGAAAACCTTCCTGGGGCGAGGTCGAGATGACAGAGCGGGTGTCGCCGAGGAAGATCGGCTGGCGCAATTGCCGGTTCCACGGCCTGAAGGTCAGCCCCTGCCCCTTGAAGGCGGCGATCGAGAAATCCTCAGAGCGGATGAAGGCGTCGATGTCGGCGGGGTCCGTACTGCCGGTGCGCGTGGCCGCCTCGCCGATGACACGGACCGCCGTCCAGGCGGACATGTCCTTCGACAACATACGCCGCCCGCTGGCCTTTTCGAACCGGTTCTGGATCTGTGTCCCGCCCCACTGCTCGCTGGCCGGATGCCAGGCCGACGGCACGAGACCGGCCGTTCCGGCCACCGGACGCGGTACCCAGGTCCGATAGGGCACATAGGTTCCAAACACTTCGCTTTCATCCGCTACCAGCACCACGTCGTGTTCGGGCAGGTCTTGCGTGAATACCGGCATGTGGCGCTGGATCAGCGTCACGCCGGTGTCGGTTCTGCGCGCCGTCCCCGTGTCCTCGAACAATTTTTCGGCGACAATCTCGCCGCCGAAGCGGTGTGCCGCGCGGCGCAGCGCGTCGGCAAAGCGCCGGTCCTTTTCATGCGAGCCGTAAAGCAGCACCCAGCGGCGCCATTGCTTCCAGACGAGATATTGCGCCAGGGCATCTGCCAGCATGCTGCGCGTGGGGGCGATGTGAAACAGGTTGGCGCGGCATTCTTCTTCCCTGAGGATACCGTCGGCCGCCCCGACATTGAAGACAAGTACGCCATCTTCCGCGGCCGTATCAACGATGGACAGCAATTGCTCGGCCGAAATGTCGGTCAGCAGGAACTGCACGCCCCCCGCGCGCAGATCGCGATAGGCGGCCGCCGCGTCGCCATCGAACGGGATCGTGACAGCCTCGAGGATGAATTCCTGGCCGAGGAAGCGGCCGGTCGTGTTGTTATCGCCAATCGCCACATCTGCACCCGCGATGCCGATGTCCTCCGGCGGGATATCGAGCACCGAAAGCGCCAGTTGCGGCTCATAGGCACGCAGATAGCCGATTCTGATCTCGGCCGGGGCCGCCGCCTCGCCCGGATTTTCGGCCTCTTGCGCACAAGCGGCGGACGCGCTGAAGGCAAGCAGGACAATGACGAAAGAGAGAGCAAGAGTGCGAGGCGCTGCGCGTTTCATGGACACACCAATCTCACCCGCCCGTCCAAGCCTAGACAGGCGGAGTTGTTGATGCCCGCGGCAAGGATAACGTCTTCAGCAATATTAGCAACGGGTTGTCCTCGTTCATGACAAATGAGACGGGTTGGTCATCCGGTCTCCGCAGATTTTGAGATATTCGAAGGGTGTCAGTCCGTTGAGAGCGCCGTAAGTTCCGTGGTGGTTGGATGATCAGTCTCACGCCTTCACGCCAGCGTCGACAACGTCATGACCAACGACCACTAGCGGCCAGTACTGCCGCGAGGCCTTCTTGTAGATCCTTGACGAAATACTCGGGAACCTCCAGCGACGGGAAATGTCCCCCGGTTTCAAAGCGTCCCCCATTGGACGATCTGTCGGTACCGCTCCTGCGCTCAGGCACGCGGACACTTCTCGATGTCGCGGGGATATATACTGATAGCCGGGGGGGACATCGACCCGAAGGCCGGGTCGAGCGCGTTAACACCGCCGTGGCTTTCGTAGTAGATGCGGGCCGACGATGCGCCGGTCCGCGTCAGCCAGTGCAATGTGACGTCGTCAAGAACGCGATCTCTGGAAATCGTCTCGAACGGGCTATCCTCGGTATCTGTCCACTCAGCGAACTTGTCGAGGATCCAGACCAGAAGGCCGACCAGTGAGACGACGAGGGAGTAGCCGATGGTTTGCGGTTGGGTCGCCTGATGTTTCGCGTAGTCCGCGCAGGGGCCGCGCGGGGGCCGCCCCAGAAATCGCCGGTGTCCGCGGCCCATTTGCGCTCGTCCTCGGTCAGCCCGTCCGTTGTCAACCCTGGCGGTGCCTGTGCCAACGTTGTGTGGATACCGAGAACGTGAGCGGGGAACCTGCCGCAGAGGATCGTGGTGATCACACCGCCCGGGTCGCCGCCTTGGGCTAGGAACTGGCCATAGCCAAGCCGTCCCATCAGTTCCACCCACGCGGCCGCGATCTTTTTCGGTTCCCTAGCCGGTGGTGGCTGATTTGTCGCTGTAGCCAAAGCCTGGCAGCGACGGGACCACGACGTGGAACGCCGACGCGTCTGGATCTTTCGTATCTGCCAGTTCATCTATGACATGGGTGAACTCGGCAACGCTGCCTGGCCAGCCGTGCGTCAGGATCACAGTGTGGCATCGGCGCGGGCGGACGCGGTGCAGGAAGTGGATGCCCAGATCGTCAATAGTCGTGCGGAACTGGCCGATCCGGTTAAGGAGCGGCGCGATAGACCGTCTCAGCTTCCGGCAGCCGCGCCGCGGCCAGCCGCGCGCAGATTGTCAAGGTCGGCGTCAATTGCGTGGGCTTCAAATGCTTGCACGTCGGTGGTTAGACGGTTCATGAGATCCCCCGCCGCAGTAAGCCGCCGTGGCAAAGCGCTTGAGTGTGGCAAAGCACTGGCGAATGATTTTCGCCCGCTCGATCCGTCCCTGGTTACGGATTCGGTAAATTGCTTCCTGATCAATGCCGGAAGCACGAAGCTGACGCGTGGAGACATTCTCGGAATTAGAAAAACTGTATGCCATCTTGGCCTTGCCTCCATCTACATGACCCATAAAATCTAACAATTCAAGATGTTTTTGGCTTGTCAGAAAAGCTGCGCTATTGTTAGTTTTTCTATCATGATAAAACGGAACGATATCGCTTGGTTGCCGCTGAATTCCCTTCGTGCTTTCGCGGCGGTCCATGAATCCGGCTCTGTCGGTGCCGCTGCGGATGCGCTCAAGGTGACGCATGGCGCAGTCAGTCAGCATCTACGAGGCTTGGAAGACCGCTTGCAGCGCAAATTGTTTACCCGCTCCGGCAATCGTCTGGTCATGTTGCCGGAAGCCGCGGACCTGGCCGACAATCTGCTCCGGAATTTCAGGGCGATTGCCGGTGATATCGAGCAATTTCGACGTGACGAAAATATCCTCAACATCACCATGACGCCGCATTTCGCCCAACATTGGCTGCTGCCGCGCCTTGGTGCGTTTCTGCAGCGTCACCCGGAAATCGATCTGCGCATCAATGCCGATGCGACAGTGCATGATCTTGCACAAGGTGATTTCGATGCCGCTGTCCGGCATGGTGACGGCAACTGGCCGGGGGTGAACTGCGAAAGGCTTCTTGAAGGCAGGGACGTCGTCGTGGCGGCGCCTTCGCTTCTGGAGTCCGTTTCCATTCAAACACCTCAGGATCTGACCAAGCTGCCATGGATTCTGGATGAGGACCGGGACATCGAAATGTCCAATTGGTTCGATGATCACGGCGTCGCCCATCAAGCTCATACACGGATTGCCCGGCTGCCGAGCGCGCTGACGCTTGTCGCGGCACTCGACGGGCATGGCGTGGCATGGCTGCCCCATGTTTATGCTACGCCTTATTTGACCAGTGAGCGCTTGGTGCAATTACTCAGCGACGACCGATGGCCGACACAGAATACACGCCACTATTACCTGTGCTGGGCAGACAGCAAGAACCGCCCGGGTTTCAGGACGTTCCGGCAATGGATAAGGCGGCAAATTCCCAAATAGCCGAGGAGCGAGGCCAGCTTCAGAGCAGCGCCCGAACGAACATTTGCTTCAAGACCAAGGACGCATCGCTGAACTCATTATGACAGGTTGCTGAACTTATCTGCGAAAAACGTACAGAATTCCCCGCCGAAAATGCCAGCGCCCCCCTTGACCCCGTTGCTGTCGTCGCAATCCCGACCATGCCCGTCAAGGCCAAGGCCGACAAGGAAAGCCGCACCCACCGCGTGACCGCGATGATCGAGAACGGCAACGTCCATCTTCCAAACATGGCTCACTGGAAGGACGACTTCCTCAACGAGGTCACAGCGTTTCCGGCAGCCAAATACGATGACCAGGTCGATTCCATGACCCAGGCCCTCAATTGGATGAAGGACGACAATCGAACCGGTCGGTTCTGGACCGGGAAGTTTGGCTAACGCAGAGCGCTACGGGCGGAAGTCGGTTGGACGGCGGGGCAGAAGCCTGGTGATCCTTGCAGGAAGGCGTAATCCGATTCTGGGAATTCGCAAGCCGCCGCGATTGGCAAACGGTCGCCGCGGCAATCTGTGCAGTAGGTGCTGGGTAGGCGGCACCAGAAGCCGGCGTTGAAGGGATACAGAATGCCCCTGGATCCACATCTAGATCAGATCTTCGATACGAATCGGCAGGTGACGAACTCTGGTCCCGGTTGCGTGATAGACCGCGTTGGCGATCGCAGGCGCCACGCCGACAAGAACGACCTCGCCCAGGCCCTTGACGCCGGACCGGTTGACCATCGGATCGGGCTCGTCGATGAATCCGACCTCGATGGACCCGATATCGGCGTTCACCGGCACCAGATACTCGGCGATGTCGGCATTGAGGATTCCGCCATAGCGCTCATCCACCTCGCCGGCCTCGCGCAGGGCGCCGCCGATGCCCCAGACCACGCCGCCGACGGCCTGGCTGCGCGCCGTGCGGGGGCTCAAGACGCGTCCGCAGTCGAACATGCTGACCACTCGTGGCACGCGGATGCGGCGCGTGGTCGGCTCGACCCGGACTTCGACAAAGTGCGCTGCATAGCTGTAGGTAATGAAGTCGGGATAGACGGGGCCGGTCGGCGCGACATGGCCGGTGTCGATTTCCTCCAGGGCCTCTCTGCTCTGGCCGGGTGCGAATGTTGCTGCATTGACTGAGAGCTCGCGGCGATCGGCACGCGCGAGAATTTCTGCCGGAGAAGATCCTTCGGGCGCATTGGTGCCGAGTGCATCGAGCGCCTCGCGCAGCGCTTCGCACGCCGCCTCGGCGGCGGGAATGGACGAGGCGGAGCCCCAGGAGCCGGCCGTCAGCATCTGCGGCACGCCGCGGGTATCGCCAAGGATGGCCGTCACGCTTTCCGGCGCCACGTTGAGGTGATGCGCGCACGCATCCTGGAGGTGGCGGAGGAGCACTTCCGCCGCATCGGCCACCATAAGACGTCGGTGGCCGACATCGCGTCCGAGATCGGCATGAGCCCGGCGAACGTCTACCGTTTCTTTCCCTCCAGGGGCGCAATCAACGAGGCCATCTGCCGGCGGGTCGTGAATGAGGTCGCTGACATTGCCTTTGCGATCGCACGCACGAACGCGCCAGCCTCGGAGAGGCTCGATCGGCTCCTGACCGCCGTTCACCAGCACAACAGGACGAAACTGATCAACGAAAGGCGCATGCACGACATGATTGTCGCCGCCATGCAGGAGAACCGGGCGATCATCAAGACACATCTCGAGCGGATGGTGACGATCTTCGAGGCGATCATCCGCGAGGGCAGCGAAGCGGGCGAGTTCCAGGTCGAGGATCCCGCGGAGGCGGCCCGTGCGGTCAAGGCCGCGTTCATGCCGTTCTTCCATCCGATTCTGATCGAGCACTGCATTCAACACGGCGAAGACACCGAAGCGGGCCTGCGCGAGCAGATTCGCTTTATCCTGAAAGCGCTCGGCAAGTCGGACTGAGGCGTGCCATATGCAGGCACTGTGGTTCAGGAAAAGGGCGCGCGAACACAAGGTATGCGTCCACGGCCAACCCATCTTCACCACCACCGCGCCAACGTTGAACGCAGAGCTGGCAGAACAGGGATATCCCCCTAGCGGCACAAGCCGTCGTTCATCTAAGACAAGCTCGGGCGGCGGCCGTATTGTACGTCAACATGTTGCAGATGTTGGCTTTCAGAAAGGTGTCGGCGCGTCCTCCTGAATGACGCGCGCAACTTCGGCCGGCAGATACAGGGTTTCATTGGCCACGAAAATTGCCCCGGTCGGATCGAGTCCGCGCTTTCGCAACCAAGCGGCTGCTTTCCGCAACTCAGTAATAGGCGTCCTAGGCGACGACGTCAGAAACCCAACGATTTCCGGTGTGAGTGGTGGCTTCATTTCCATGCTCGACTCCGTCAATTGATGATGACCCTATGGTGCCATCGCAATAGCCAAATCGCGACCGACTTGTCGGTGCGTGTTGCATCCGTGTTGCATGGAATAAATTGCGACACGTGACAACCCCGGAAATGCGCGGAACCGAAATGCGGTACGTAGCGCACGCTGGCTACAATGTGGCTATAAATATTATAGCCAGTTTCGATCTTCCGTCTAAGCTATTGATTTTATTGGTGGAGCCAAGGGGAGTCGAACCCCTGACCTCTTGAATGCCATTCAAGCGCTCTCCCAACTGAGCTATGGCCCCACACCCGGCCGGTTGGCCGGCGCCGTTTCCGGCGAAGAGGTCTGGCGCCGCGAATATCCGGCGCCCAGATGCACGCGGCTTCTATATCCAGCCGCGCGGAATATCAAGCCTGCCATCGCACCTTTTTTGCGCGCCCGGCAGCTCGCCGGCACTCAACGCTCTTCCTCGTCGTCGTCGCCGACGCCGATGATGTCGGCCACGTCGTCGCTGCCTTCCTCGTCGCTTTCCAGGAAGGTGTTGTCGTCATCACCCAGATCGACATCGTCGTCATCGTCATCGTCGGCGTCGCTGCCGCCCTTCGCCTCTTCGTCGGCTTCCTCGAGCGAGACGATTTCCGCGCTTGCGCCCTCGCTGTCGATCTCGGTCGTCTCGACTTCTTCCTCTTCCACGATCGTCTCGGAACCGGCCTCGAAATAGGAACGCGGATAAGAAACGCCCGTATAGGGCGAAACGATCGGATCTTTGTTCAGATCGTAGAATTTGCGCCCTGTTTCGGGACAGACGCGCTTTGTGCCAAGTTCCTGTCTAGCCACGACTTCGCCTCGTTGGATAGGGAATGGTACCCGGCCATCGGCGTGCGCCGGCAGCCGCCAAGTACAAGCATTCCGTCATGAAAAGTCCGGTCCCCATAAACACAAGTTGGGTCGATGTCAAAACCTAATCGCGGCACTACAATTGCGTCCGAACACCCGACCTTGCAAGTCCCGATTTGCAGGATGACCGGTGGCGAAAGCCATGTTAGGAAACGGCCGCCGCGCAGCGCGGCCTCGTGCACCCATTGCCCGGCTCCGGCTGACAGGACGACAAGCAGATGAACGCCCATTCCACATCAGTGCCCGCGACCGCACGTAAGTCGAACGGCCTGTCGGGCCAGGTCCGCGTGCCGGGCGACAAATCGATCTCGCATCGCGCCGTCATGTTCGGCGGGCTTGCCTCGGGCGAGACGCGCATCACCGGTCTCCTGGAAGGCGAAGACGTCATGCGCACCGGCCAGGCGATGAAAGCCATGGGCGCGCGCATCGACAAGCGGGGCGACGAATGGGTGATCCAGGGCACCGGCAATGGCTGCCTACTCGAACCCGAGGCGCCGCTCGACTTCGGCAATGCGGGCACCGGATCCCGGCTCACCATGGGGCTTGTCGGAACCTATGACATGGAAACGACCTTCATCGGCGACGCCTCCCTGTCGAGGCGGCCGATGGGCCGGGTCCTCGATCCTTTGAGGCGCATGGGCGTCCAGGTCTTGAAGGCGGCCGACGGAGACCGGATGCCGTTGACGCTGCACGGGCCCAAACATGCCGCGCCCATCGCCTATCGCGTGCCGATGGCGTCGGCGCAGGTCAAATCGGCCGTGCTTCTGGCCGGGCTCAACACGGCCGGCATCACGACCGTGATCGAGCCGGTGGCCACGCGCGACCATACCGAAAGAATGCTCGCAAGCTTCGGCGCCGCGCTCGAGGTGGAGAGCGACCGCGACGGTGCGCGCCACATCCGCATCGAGGGCCAGGGCAGGCTGACCGGCCAGACGATCGCCGTGCCGGGCGACCCCTCCTCCGCCGCCTTCCCGCTGGTGGCCGCACTCATCGTGCCGGGCTCCGACATCGTCATCGAGAACGTGCTGATGAACCCGACGCGCACCGGCCTCATCACCACGCTCCTCGACATGGGTGCCAATATCGAACTGATCGACGAGCGCCGCGCCGGCGGCGAAGATGTCGCCGATCTGCGCGTGCGCGCCAGCGATTTGAAGGGTGTCACGGTGCCGGCCGATCGCGCGCCCTCCATGATTGACGAATATCCGGTACTCGCCGTGGCGGCCTCCTTCGCGGAAGGCGAAACGCTGATGCAGGGGCTCGACGAATTGCGCGTGAAGGAAAGCGACCGGCTTTCGGCGGTCGCCAACGGCCTGAAGGCCAATCATGTCGACTGCGAGGAAGGCGCCGCCAGCCTGCTCGTGCGCGGACGGCCCGGCGGCAAGGGGCTGGGCGGCGGCACGGTCGAAACGCATCTCGATCACCGCATCGCCATGAGCTTCCTTGTCATGGGGCTGGCAACGCAAGACCCGGTGACGATCGACGACCGGTCGATGATCGCTACCAGTTTCCCGGCGTTCGTCGAGCTGATGCGCGGCCTTGGCGCCGAGTTGGAGTGAATTACTGGCGGCTGAACATGAAATTCGGCTTTGTATTTACCCTCACCCCTAACTCCTCCCCTCTCCTGAGCTTGTCGAAGGTGGAGGGATTGAGGGTGGGGATGCAATCGAAGAACCGAGCAGGAGCAGGGAGAGAACGATGAGCACAGACAAGGTGGCCATGATCGTCGGCGGCGGCAGCGGCATGGGTGCGGCAGCGGCGCGCAAGCTGGCAGAGGAAGGTTTCCTGGTCGCCGTCATGTCGTCTTCCGGCAAGGGCGAGGCGCTGGGCCGGGAGCTCGGCGGACTGGGCTTTACCGGCTCCAACCTCTCCAATGACGACCTGAAGCGCTTTACCGAGCAGACGATGGAGCGCTTCGGCCGCGTCGACGCGCTGATCAACGGCGCCGGTCACGGGCCGAAGGGACCGGTGCTGGAGATTTCCGACGAGGACTGGCATCTGGGCATGGAATATTACCTGCTCAACGTGATCCGCGCCGCGCGCCTGGTGACGCCGATCATGCAGGCGCAAAAGTCGGGCTCGATCGTCAACATCTCCACCTATGCGCTGTTCGAACCGGAATCGACATTTCCCACTTCCGGCGTCTTCCGCGCCGGCCTTGCCGGCTTCACCAAGCTGTTCACGGACGAGTTCGCGCCCGACAATGTCCGCATGAACAATGTGCTGCCGGGCTTCATCGACTCCCTGCCCGAAAAGGAAGAGCGGCGCGCCCGCATCCCGATGGGCCGCTACGGCACGGCGGAAGAGGTGGCGGAGCTGATCGCCTTTCTCGCCTCGGAAAAATCAAGCTACATCACCGGCCAGAATATCCGCGTCGACGGCGGCATTACGCGGTCGGTGTGATGGCTGAACCGTTCGTCATCGCCATCGACGGGCCGGCCGGCGCCGGCAAGGGAACGCTGGCGCGCCGTCTGGCGGACCATTTCCACCTCAATCTGCTCGATACGGGCCTCTCCTACCGCGCCGTCGCGCACAGGATGCTGCAGGAGGACCTGCCGCTCGACGATCCGGCGGCCGCCGAGGGGACGGCGCGCAACCTCGATCTCGGCCGGCTCGACCGCGACGTTCTTTCAGCCCATGCGGTGGGCGAGGCCGCCTCGCAGGTCGCCGTCTATCCGGAGGTCCGCCGCATCCTGGTCGAAAAGCAGCGCGCCTTCGCCGCGACACCGCCCGGCGCCGTGCTCGACGGCCGCGACATCGGCACCGTGGTGTGCCCGGATGCCGACGTGAAGCTCTTCGTCACAGCGAGCCCCGAGGTGCGCGCGCGACGCAGGCTGGCCGAGATCGAGGCGCGCCACGGTACGGCCGATCTGGCGCAGGTGCTGGCCGATATCGAGCGCCGCGACACACGTGATATGGGGCGTGCCGATTCTCCACTCAGGCCGGCAGACGATGCCCACTTGCTCGACACGAGCGAAATGGATATAGAAACGGCGTTTCTGACTGCCAGGGCGATCGTCGAGGTAGCGCTGGAGGGCAGAGACGGGATCTAGGGAAAAGGCGGCGCTGATTTTCCGCGAATGCGGCGAACCGGGCGACCCGCCGTTTTTCTGTTTGATCCGCAAACACGGCCCGCCGGCATTCCCGATGCACCGGAATTGCCGCGAGATGCGGCGTTTGGCTCGATACGAGCCGGAATGCAAGGCAGGGTCAACGCAACGCGAACCCCCGGTGCCGCCCCAAAAAAACGGGGCTTTTCAGGAGCAAGAATGTCAGAATCCAATCCCACCCGCGACGATTTCGCGGCCCTGCTCGATGAATCCTTCGGTGAAAGCAATGCCGCCGAAGGCTCGGTCGTCAAGGGTACGATCACGGCCATCGAAAAGGACATGGCCATCATCGACGTCGGCCTCAAGGTCGAAGGCCGCGTGCCGCTGAAGGAATTCGGCGCCAAGGCCAAGGACGGCCAGCTCAATGTGGGCGACACTGTCGAGGTCTATGTCGAGCGCATCGAGAACGCGCTGGGCGAGGCGATGTTGAGCCGCGAGAAGGCCCGCCGCGAGGAAAGCTGGGTGCGCCTCGAGGAGAAGTTCAGCAAGGGCGAGCGCGTCGAAGGCGTCATCTTCAACCAGGTCAAGGGTGGCTTCACTGTCGACCTCGACGGCGCCGTGGCCTTCTTGCCGCGCAGCCAGGTCGACATCCGTCCGATCCGCGACGTCACGCCGCTGATGCACAACCCGCAGCCCTTCGAAATCCTCAAGATGGACAAGCGCCGCGGCAACATCGTGGTCTCGCGCCGCACGGTGCTCGAAGAAAGCCGCGCCGAGCAGCGCTCGGAGATCGTCCAGAACCTCGAAGAGGGCCAGGTGGTCGAAGGTGTGGTCAAGAACATCACCGATTACGGTGCGTTCGTCGACCTGGGCGGCATCGACGGCCTGCTGCATGTCACTGACATGGCGTGGCGCCGCGTCAACCATCCGACCGAGATCCTCAACATCGGTCAGACGGTCAAGGTGCAGATCATCCGCATCAACCAGGAGACGCACCGCATCTCGCTGGGCATGAAGCAGCTCGAGGCCGATCCGTGGACCGATATCGGCACCAAGTTCCCGCTCGGCAAGAAGATCACCGGCACGGTCACCAACATCACCGACTACGGCGCCTTCGTGGAGCTGGAGCCGGGCATCGAGGGCCTCATCCACGTCTCCGAAATGTCGTGGACGAAGAAGAACGTGCATCCCGGCAAGATCCTGTCGACCTCGCAGCAGGTCGACGTGGTGGTGCTCGAGGTCGACCCGGTCAAGCGCCGCATCTCGCTCGGGCTCAAGCAGACGCTGGAGAACCCGTGGGAAGCCTTCGCGCGCACCCATCCCGTGGGCAGCCAGGTCGAGGGCGAGGTCAAGAACAAGACCGAGTTCGGCCTGTTCATCGGGCTGGAAGGCGATGTCGACGGCATGGTGCACCTGTCCGATCTCGACTGGACCCGTCCGGGCGAGCAGGTCATCGAGGAGTACAACCGCGGTGACGTCGTCAAGGCGCAGGTGCTCGACGTGGACATCGACAAGGAGCGCATCTCGCTCGGCATCAAGCAGCTCGGCCAGGATACGGTCGGCGCGGCCGCCGCTTCCGGCGAATTGCGCAAGGGCGCGGTCGTGACCGCCGAGGTCACCGACGTCAAGGACGGCGGCCTGGAAGTCAAGCTGGTCGACCACGATATCGAGACCTTCATCAAGCGCTCGGACCTGTCGCGCGACCGCGGCGAGCAGCGCCCTGAGCGCTTCTCGGTCGGTCAGAAGGTCGATGCCCGTGTGATCCAGTTCGACAAGAAGACGCGCCGGCTCACCGTCTCCATCAAGGCGCTGGAAATCGCCGAGGAGAAGGAAGCCGTCGCTCAGTACGGTTCGACCGACTCCGGCGCGTCGCTCGGCGACATCCTGGGCGCCGCACTGAAGAAGCAGGGCGGCAAGGAGGACTGATCGTCCTCCCGGCAGCCGCTGCCGCAACCAAGATCAAGCCCCGCCGGAGCGATCCGGCGGGGCTTTTTTCATTGAGCGCTGTTGATTTGCAAGGGAATGCGCGGTGGGCCTCACGCGAGGTCGGTTCGGGCGAAGTCGTTTCCCTTGTAGATAAGGCCCACACCGCGAGATTTTGCGCAGGCATAGGCGAAGCAGTCGCCAAAATTGAGATCCGCTGGATGACCGACGACCTTGCCATATGTCATTGCCGCGTCGAGAGCCAAATCCCCGACCGTATCCGATATGCCGATTGCTTCGGCTCCGATCTCCATGACCAGTTCATCGACGAGCTCGCGCGCGGCGGCAATCAGTTCCGGCGCCGGCCTGGAAATTCTGCCGCCGGCGGTTGCGGCCGCCCGCGCCACGGCCAGAGTGGCCTCAAATCGCACGAGGGGAGACACCAGACATGTATTCTGCACATCAGAGAGACGCTTGGCGATTTCCTCCCAACCCGGCTCCTGATTGATCACCGCGACGAGGGCAGAGGCGTCCACGAACATCAGGTGTCGTCCCACATCTCGTCGCTATAGGCCTTCATATCGAACGCCGGATTGGGAAGACCGATCCTGGCTGCCTTTGCATGCAGCCGGGCCAGCCTGTCCCGCAAGGGGACGGCCGGGCGAACACGTTCCAGCTCATGGCGGAGCGCCTCTCTGACAGCCGTCGTCTTGCTGTCCGCCCTGGTAAGTCTCGCCAGCTCCTCGGCCATGGAAGTCACCTCGGTGTCGCGGATGAACAGCGGCATCCTGATATCTCCATCCTGATTTCTGGATATCATATAGGTGATATCAGATGGGTGTCAAAGCGAATGGCAATGCTTTTGCGGACGCCATACCAGCCGAACACGGTCGGCAAGCAAGAGCCGGGAGCAACGCGGTGGCGCCGGTCCGAAATGCTTCGGCCTCGAGCGCGACGTCGTTATGTTGACTCCTCGGCACGATATATCTCCTTGTTGAGCACGATCCTCTCCGATGCCGATGCCCAATGTTCAGGGCCATGCCTTAAAAGCGCTTCAGCGCCACGACCGCATTCGTACCGCCGAAAGCAAAGGCGTTGCTCAATGTCGCGCGCACCTCGCGCCGGCGCGCCGCGTTGGGCGTGACGTCGAGATCGCAGGCGCCGTCGGCTTCGCGGTAGCCCATGGTCGGCGGAATGATGCCCTCGCGCAGCGCCATGACGCAGGCGATCATTTCCAGGGCCCCGGAGGCACCCAGGCAATGGCCGTGCATCGATTTGGTGGAAGAGACCGAAAGGTCATCTGCGGCAGCGCCGAAGACCCGGCGGATGGCGGCCGTCTCGATCTCGTCATTGGCCTTGGTGCCGGTGCCGTGAGCGTTGATATAGTCGATGTCGGCAGGCGCCAGACCCGCATCGCGAAGGCAGTTCTGCATCGCCCTGGCCGGCCCGTCCACCGTCGGGGCAACGATATCGGCGGCGTCGGCCGTCATGCCGATGCCGGCGAGTTCGGCCAGAATGGGCGCACCGCGTGCCTCGGCATGGTCCAGCGTCTCGAGAACCGCCATACCGGCCCCCTCGCCCAGCACCAGGCCGTCGCGGTCGGCCGAAAAGGGGCGGCAGGCCTGTTTCGACAAGACGCGCAGCGCCTCCCAGGCCTTCAGCACGCCATAGATGAGCGGTGCATCCGTGCCGCCGGCGACGACCGCATCGGCACGGCCGGCCCGCAATTGGTCGACAGCGGCGGCGAATGCGTGATTGGACGAGGAACAGGCCGACGTGACCCCGAAGACCGGGCCGCGCAGCCCGTGCACCATGCTCACCTGCCCGGCCGCCGCGCCCGGCATGACGCGCGGCACGGTGAAGACATTGGCGCGCTTCCTGCCGTCCAGGAACACGGCCCGGTAATTCTCCTCGATCGCCTCCCAGCCGCACACCCCGGTGCCGACCACCGCGCCGACACGCGCGGCGTCGAGATCGTCGACCACCAGACCCGCATTCCCCAGCGCCTCGCCGGCGGCGATTACCGCCAGTACACTGAAACGGTCCATGGTGATGGCCTGGCGGCGCTCGAAGGGCAATGGCGGCAGTTCGGCGATCTCGCCGCCGATGCGCGCCTTCAATTCATGCAGCGGGGTGGTCGTGATCTCGGCGATACCGACCTTGCCGGCGCGCATGGACTGCCGGATCGCCTCTGCATTGTTGCCCAGGCTGCAAATGCCGCCGAGCCCGGTGACGACGATGCGGGGGCTGGCCATATCAGCTCTTCTGCTGGATCAGGCCGCGCACCGCGTCGACGATGTCCCCGACATTGCGCATCCGTTCCCAGGCGCTTGCCGTGTCCATCTCGACCTCGATGCCGTAGCGCTCCTCCATGTCGAAGATGATTTCGGTCAGTTCCAGTGAATGGATGCCCAGTTCGCCGAGTTCCGTATCGCGGCCGATCGGCCCGTTTGGCCTGTCGAGATGCTGGCCAAGCTTGGCAATGATCTCGGCTTCGAGTTGATCCGTCATGCGTCGTCGCCCTCGCTTTCGCTCCGGGAAGCGCCCCCTCAGCCGCCTGCCAACTTTTAGCCTTAATTGAGCGCGGCCACAACTGAGCGGCCGCGAGGCTCGATCGCACAGCGTTTCACCCCGGGGCAAGATGCTCTAATCTGCCGCCACGGAGGTGTCCCTTGTCCATCGAACCAGCAATTGATCCAGGCTTGAAATCGCAGCGCGTCAGGGCGCGCGGCGCGCTCTGCGTGACGCGGCGCGCGGGGCGCACGCGCATTCAGCGGATGTTTCAGGAAGGCGCCGCCAAGATCCGGCTGCCGCAAGGCGAGGACCCGCTGCAGGCGGTGCTCATCAACACGGCGGGCGGACTGACGGGTGGCGATTCGCTGGAATGGGCTTTCGAGGTCGGCGACGACGCTTCGGCGATCCTCACCACGCAGGCCTGCGAGCGGGCCTACCGCTCGGCGGCTGGCACGGCGACGGTCTCCACGTCGATCGCGGTGGGCGCCGGTGGCCGGGTTTGCTGGCTGCCGCAGGAGACGATCCTGTTCGACGGCAGCGCGCTCAGGCGCCGCCTCGAGGTCGATCTGGCGCCGGACGCCGAAGGGCTCTTCCTCGAAGCGACGATCTTCGGCCGCACGGCCATGGGCGAGGTGGTGAGGCGCGCCGAGTTCCGCGACCGCTGGCGGGTCCGTCAATCCGGGCGGCTCGTGCATGCCGAGGATTTCGCCATCGGCCCGATGATCGCCGATCGGCTCGGGCGACGGGCCGTTACGCTGGGCGGCGCCGCTGTCGCAACCGTTCTCCTGGTCGCGCCCGAGGCGCCGGAGCGGCTCGAGGCGGCGCGCGCGATCATGGGCGAGGATGGCGGCGCCAGCGCCTGGCAGGTTGGCGATACTGGCAAGCTTCTTGCACGGCTTTGCTGCAAGGACGGTTACCATCTGCGCAAACGCCTGGTTGCGCTGCTTGAACTGCTCAATGAACGGGCAGGCCTGCCCAAAGTGTGGTCACTGTAGGAGAAAGACACGGATGAACCTGACGCCCCGCGAGAAGGACAAGCTGCTGGTCGCAATGGCGGCGATGGTCGCGCGCCGACGGCTGGAGCGCGGCGTGAAGCTCAACCATCCCGAAGCGGTCGCGCTGATCACCGATTTCGTCGTCGAGGGCGCGCGCGACGGTCG
This sequence comes from Mesorhizobium xinjiangense, assembly GCF_009749525.1. Lineage (GTDB taxonomy): Bacteria > Pseudomonadota > Alphaproteobacteria > Rhizobiales > Rhizobiaceae > Mangrovimarina > Mangrovimarina xinjiangensis. The sequence continues at coordinate 155,052 of NZ_WOAC01000007.1, forward strand.
CTCCGTGGCCGATCTGATGGAGGCGGGTGCGCATGTCGTTGGTCGCGAGCAGGTGATGGAGGGCGTCGCCGAAATGATCCACGACGTGCAGGTGGAAGCCACCTTTCCCGACGGCACCAAGCTGGTCACCGTTCACGAACCGATCCGCTGACATCGCCAATGGGCCGAGTGACAATCATGAGAGGGACATCCATGCTCAGAAAAGCCGCCATAGCCGCCGCCATGCTCGCCGCCGGCACCATGCCCGCATTCGCCCATCTCGACCCGGCCGAGCACGGCTCCTTCATGGCCGGTTTCACCCATCCGCTCTTCGGCGCCGACCATATTCTGGCGATGGTGGCGGTGGGGCTGTGGGCGGCGATGCTCGGCAGGCGGGCGCTGTGGCTGGTGCCGGGCGCCTTTGTCGGCACGATGATGATCGGCTTCCTGGCGGCCGCGGCGGGGCTGGCCCTGCCTTTCGTCGAACCGATGATCCTCGCCTCGGTCGTCGTGATCGGCCTCATGGTCGCCATGGCCTTCGCGGTTTCTGCGCCGGCCGGCATGGCCGTCGTCGGCGTCTTCGCCCTTTTTCACGGGCATGCGCATGGCGGCGAGATGGGTCAGGCCGGGCTACTCGGCTACGCTCTCGGCTTCGCCGCCGCCACCGCAATGCTGCATCTGGCCGGCATCGGCCTGGGGCTGGCGTTCGGCACATTTGCCGGGCGGTGGACAACGCGCGCCGCCGGCGTGGTGACGGCGCTCGCCGGCCTCTGGCTGGCGGCAGGCGTCTGAGGGCTCAGATAAGGACAGCGGTCACGAAGGCGCGGCAAGCGCGCGAGGAGGCGTCAATGATCCCCGGTGAAATCATTCCTGCGGCAGGCGAGATCGAGCTGAATGCCGGTCGGCCGTCGGTCGTCATCACGGTCGCCAATACCGGCGACCGGCCGATCCAGGTCGGTTCGCACTACCATTTCTTCGAAACCAATGAAGGGCTCCGGTTCGACCGCGACAAGGCACGCGGCATGCGCCTCGACATCGCGGCCGGCACGGCCGTGCGCTTCGAGCCAGGCCAGAAACGCGACGTCACACTGGTGCCGCTGGCCGGAGCGCGCACGATCTTCGGCTTCCAGCAGAAGATCATGGGCAAGCTCTAGGTGACCCGGCCGGCGCCGCATGCCATGGCCGTACGCAACCGGCGGTCAGCCCGCCGGCTTCGCGGCGGCGTAAATGACGACGTCGCGGTCGTGGAATTCGATCGCCAGAATGTCGCGCAACAGAATCTGACGCGAATCGATCGCGTGGTAGAGCATCGCATTGCCTTCCAGTTCCTGGCGAAGCTGCGTGATCTCGTCCTTGTGCTCTTGGAGCTTGGCCTCGACCTCCGGCGGCGGACCGCCCTCGGTGACCGCGGAATCGGTCAGGAAGACGATATCGACCTTGTCGAGCATCGTCGTCTTGCGCACGGTGCTGATGTTGTTGCCCGTGGCCTCGATCGCCCTGATCACGCGCCCGGTGTCGGCTGCCGCCTCGACCTCTTCTTCCTGGACTTCAGACCCGATGATCTTCTCGATCGCTTCGGGATCGTCCAGACCCTGCGCCTGCAGGCCCGGAGCGACCGACAAGGCCGCCAGCAGCAAGGCGCTCGCCGCCGTCATCCTGACGACGCCGGACGGGTGCATGGTGGCTGTTTCGTGCAATTGCGCTCTCCCCTGACTGTTACTGTCCTTGGCTCGATTCTGTTCAACGCGCCCATCGCGCTGACGGTTCCGAATACGCCAGGCAAGCAGGTCTATCCGCCCATTTTGCGGCATGGCGCCGGCTCACGCCGGATTGCCGCTTGTTGAAGGAGCAAAACAGATGCCCGCCCGGATTTCCCGCCCTTCCTACGCGCAGATGTTCGGTCCGACAACCGGCGACAAGGTGCGTCTGGCCGATACGGAACTGTTCATCGAGGTCGAAAAGGATTTCTCCACATATGGCGAGGAGGTCAAGTTTGGCGGCGGCAAGGTGATCCGCGACGGTATGGGCCAAAGCCAGGCGACGCGCGCCGAGGGTGCGGTCGACACGGTCATCACGAACGCGCTGGTGGTCGACCATGGCGGCATCTACAAGGCCGATATCGGACTGAAGGACGGACGAATCCACGCCATCGGCAAGGCCGGTAATCCCGACACGCAGCCCGGCGTGACGATCGTCGTCGGCCCCGGCACCGAGGCGATTGCCGGCGAGGGCAGGATCCTGACGGCCGGCGGTTTCGACGCCCATATCCACTTCATCTGCCCGCAGCAGATCGAGGAGGCGCTGCATAGCGGGCTGACCACAATGCTGGGCGGCGGCACCGGGCCGGCGCACGGCACGCTCGCCACCACCTGCACGCCCGGCCCCTGGCATATCGGTCGGATGATCCAGTCCTTCGACGCCTTTCCAATGAATATCGGGCTTTCGGGCAAGGGCAACGCGTCGCTGCCCGGCGCGCTGGAGGAGATGGTGCTGGGTGGCGCCTGCGCACTCAAGCTGCACGAGGACTGGGGCACCACGCCGGCGGCCATCGACAATTGCCTGTCGGTCGCCGACGAATACGACGTGCAGGTGATGATCCACACCGACACGCTCAACGAGAGCGGCTTCGTGGAAAACACCATCGCCGCCTTCAAGGATCGCACGATCCACGCCTTCCACACCGAGGGTGCGGGCGGCGGGCACGCGCCGGACATCATCAAGGTGTGCGGCCATCAAAACGTCATCCCCTCCTCGACCAACCCGACGCGGCCCTACACGGTCAACACGATCGCCGAGCATCTCGACATGCTGATGGTGTGCCATCACCTTTCGCCGTCGATCCCCGAGGACATCGCCTTTGCCGAAAGCCGCATCCGCAAGGAGACGATCGCGGCCGAGGACATCCTGCACGACATGGGCGCCTTTTCCATCATCGCCTCCGACAGCCAGGCGATGGGACGCGTCGGCGAGGTCATCATCCGCACTTGGCAGACGGCCGACAAGATGAAGCGCCAGCGCGGGCGGCTGAAAGAGGAGACGGGCGACAACGACAATTACCGAGTGCGCCGCTACATTGCCAAATACACGATCAATCCGGCGATCGCGCACGGAATTGCGCACGAGATCGGCTCGATCGAGGTGGGAAAACGCGCCGACCTCGTGCTGTGGAACCCGGCCTTCTTCGGCGTCAAGCCCGACATGGTGCTGATCGGCGGTTCGATCGCGGCCGCGCCCATGGGCGACCCCAATGCGTCGATCCCGACGCCGCAGCCGGTGCATATGCGCCCTATGTTCGGCGCTTTCGGCAAGGCGATCACCAATTCCTCGGTAACCTTCGTTTCCCGCGCCGCGCTGGATGCGGGGCTGAAGGAGACGCTCGGCGTGGAAAAGGCGATGGTGGCCGTCGAAAACACGCGCGGCGGCATCGGCAAGCGCTCCATGATCCTGAACGACGCCACGCCGCATATCGAGGTCGACCCGGAGACCTATGAGGTGCGTGCCGACGGCGAACTCATCACCTGCGAGCCGGCAACGGTCCTGCCGATGGCGCAGCGCTACTTCCTGTTTTGAGGCCACAAAGGATCATGGCGCCGGGGGCGCTGCCGGCAAGGCCGACCATCGGCTTTTGCACGCATATCGGGAGCTTGATCCCGCGCGCGGGCGTCCGTAACGTCTGTTGCAATGGAACACACAGCCGCACTGCCGGAAGCCTTTCCGCACATCCGTATCGTCATGGGGATGGTCATCGGTCTGGGCGTCACGCGACTCCTGTCGGGCGTGGCGCGCATCATCCAGCATCCAAAGCAATACCCGCTCTATCCGGTGCATCTCGCCTGGGTCGTCTCGCTGCTCTTGATGCTGGTGCACTACTGGTGGTGGGAGTTTGGTCTTTTCTCCGTGCATCAGTGGACGTTCGGCATCTATCTGTTCATCGTCAGCTATGCCATCGCCCTGTTCCTGCTCTGCGCGCTGCTGTTTCCCGATTCCATGCAGGACTACACGAGCTACAAGGACTACTTTCTGGCCCGCCGCGCCTGGTTCTTCGGCCTGCTGGCGGCCACATACGGCCTCGACATCGTCGACACGCTGATCAAGGGCAGCGAGCATTTCGCCCGATTTGGCACCGAATACCTGTTGCGCACGCCGCTTTTCATAGCGCTGTGCGCGGTGGCGATCGCGACGCGCAACATGTATTTTCACGTCGCTTTCGTCGTCTTCGCGCTGGTCTACCAGATATCGTGGATATTCAGGCTCTTCGACACGATCGCCTGATCAAGCGAGCGCTAGTGGTTCGATTCCGACATTTGCATCCCACCTGCATCAAGCAATCAAGCAAATGTCGGATTCAGGAGAACCACTAGTAACTAATTGATTCTAGTGGAGCTTTGAATTTGACATTTGATATGGCGGTTGACACGTACCGAGGACTCAAATGTCAAATTCACTCCACTAGACATGTCCCGCTCAAACGGAACCGTTTGAGCGAAAGGTACATGTTCCAGCATATTGATCTGGCGTGCGTTCATTCACTATGGGAGGTTCATTGCACATGTACAAAGCCGTCGGTCCGCGCAGATCGCGCGTCAGCCGCGTCCTCTGGATGCTGGAGGAACTGGAAGCGCCGTATGAATTCGTCGAGATGGGTCTGCGCTCGCCCGAATTGCGCGCGCTCAACCCGTCGGGCAAGGCACCGGCGCTGGTCGATGGCGATCTGGTGGTGACGGATTCAGCGGCAATCTGCTGCTATCTGGCCGAAAAGCATGCCGACAAAGGCATGGGTGCCAATCCCGGCCTTGCCGGGCGCGCCGAGCTCGACAGCTGGATGCACTTTCTCCAATCCGAGCTCGAAGCGCCCCTGTGGATCAAGCTCAGGCATCGCTTCATTCTGCCGCAGGAGTTCCGCGCCGACGTCGGACCGGCGACGGCGCATGATTTCGCCAACGAGGTCGGGACACTGGAGCGGCGGCTCGGCGAGCGCCGATATGCGCTGGGCGGCCGCTTTTCCGCCGTCGACGTCATACTCGGCGAAATCGGCGGATGGGCGCGCGGCGCCAAGTTCGCCATCCAGTCGGAACGCGTGAACGCTTATCTCGACCACGTCCTTGCCCGGCCGGCGCGCGCCCGCGCGCAGGCCAATGGCGGCGCACATTGAGCCGAGAGGCTTGCCCTGGCGTCGTGCATAATCAATAATAGTTATTGGATTTGCAGCGAGGATCACATCATGGCCGTCAGCGCCGATCTCGGAAAGCCGCTCGAGGAATTCGTCGAAAGCCTGGTCAAATCGGGCCGCTACCGCTCGCGCTCGGAAGTGTTGCGCGAGGGCATTCGGCTGGTGCAGGAACGCGAGGCGAAACTGGCGGCGCTGGACGCCGTGCTGGCAGAGGCGCTGGACGATCTTGATGCGGGTCGGACCGAGCCTATCGGTGACGTCTTCAACGAATTGAAGGCCGAACTGCTTGCCATGGCCGGAGCCCGGCATGAGGGTTGAAATCGCGCGCAAGGCGCGCAGCGATCTGCGCGGCATCGCGCTCTTCATCGCCTCGGACAACCCTCGTCGTGCCCTCACTTTTTATGAAGAGTTGCAGGCCGCATGCGAATCCCTGGCGCTTCATTCAGACCGCTATCCGATTGTGCGCAATCACGGTCACCTCAATATTCGCAGACGGCCCTACGGCCGTTATCTGATCTATTATTGCGTCGATGAAAGGAAGGTGACCGTTCTTCGTGTGGTACACGGCGCCATGAGTGACGAACGCATATTTGGTGAAAGGGACCAATGACCACCTGCTCTTCGATCATCCGCGCATTCACCGATCCGGCCGGCACGATCACGCTTGATGAAACGGCGCGCCACCGGCGCCGCATGGCGATGGTCTCCGACAACGGCATTTCCTTCCTGCTCGACCTGCCCGAGGCACGCCATATCCGCCACGGCGACGGGCTGCTGCTCGATGACGGGCGAGTGATCAAAGTCGTCGCCGAAGCGGAGGAATTGCTCGAGATCCGCGCCCGCGATCGCCTGCATCTGATCGAACTGGCCTGGCATATCGGCAACCGCCACCTGGCCGCACAGATCGAGCCCGAGCGCGTCCTGATCCGGCGCGATCATGTCATCGAGGCGATGCTGGAAGGCCTCGGCGCGACGGTGGCCCCGGTCGTCGAGATCTTCGAGCCGGTGGGCGGCGCCTATTCCGGCCACGCGCATGGCCACGAGCATCATCACCACCATGACTGACACGCATTCGGGCCCGGCGCTGCTGCGCCTCCTGACCTGGCTGTCGCCGGCCTTTCCCGTCGGCGCCTTCAGCTACAGCCACGGCCTGGAGAGCGCGGTGGCCGACGGGCTGGTCACGGATGGCGAACAGCTCTTCGAGTGGATCGAGACGCTGGTTGAGTCCGGTTCAGGCTGGAACGACGCGGTGCTTCTTTGCGAGAGCTGGCGCCGTGCGCGCGATGGTGGCGAGCTGACAGAGCCGGCCTATCTAGCCGAGGCCCTTGCCGGCTCGGCCGAACGGCACATGGAAAGCAGATTGCAGGGCGCGGCCTTTCTGACGGCCGCCGCCAACTGGCCGCATCCGGCCGCCGCTCGCCTGCCGGAACGCTGCCCCTACCCTGTGGCCGTCGGCACAATCTGCGGCGTCCATGGCATCGCCTGCGCCGACGCGGCTGGCGCCTACCTGCACGCTTTCGCCTCCAACCTGATTCAGGCGGCCATCCGGCTCGGCGTTGTCGGCCAGCGCGACGCGACGGCCGTCCTGGCGAGATTGGAGCCGGTCATCCTCGCAACAGCGAATCGCGCGGCACGCTCCGGGCTTGACGATCTCGGCACGGCTACGATCCTGTCGGAAATCGCCGCAATGCGGCATGAAACCCAACATACGAGACTGTTTCGCTCATGACATCACCCAATGGACCCCTGCGCGTCGGCATCGGCGGACCGGTCGGTTCCGGCAAGACGACGCTGACGGAAAAACTGTGCAAGGCGATGCGCGAGCGCTACTCCATCGCCGTCGTCACCAACGATATCTACACAAAGGAAGACGCGCTGATGCTGGCGCGCCTGCAGGCGCTGTCGGAAGAGCGCATCATGGGCGTGGAAACAGGCGGCTGCCCGCACACGGCGATCCGCGAGGACGCTTCGATCAATCTGCAGGCGATTGCCGAGCTCAACCGCAAATTCCCCGACCTCGACATCGTCTTCATCGAATCGGGCGGCGACAATCTGGCGGCGACCTTCTCGCCCGATCTGGCCGACCTGACGCTCTACGTGATTTCTGTTTGCCAGGGCGAGGAAATCCCGCGCAAGGGCGGGCCCGGCATCACGCGATCGGACTATCTCGTCATCAACAAGGCGGACCTGGCGCCGCACGTCAATGTCGACCTGGAGACGATGGAGCATGACGCCGGACGCATGCGTTCGGGCAAGGAATTCGGTTTCACCGACCTTTCGCGCGGCAAGGGCGTCGAGGCGATCGTCGATTTCGTCGTCGACAAAGGCGGCCTCGACGCGGGCCTGAGCCGCGCGTCATCCCGGCCAAGCGGCGAAGCCGCGCGAGCCGGGACCCATTAAGCAGTGGCGGCTGGTTTCGGCATTGAGCGGCGCGATTCACGCGCCCCTCACTCCCAGCCGGAGACGGCCTTGACCTCCAGGAAATCCTCCAGGCCCCATTTGCCGCCCTCGCGGCCGAGACCGGACTGCTTGTAGCCGCCAAAGGGACTGCCCGGTGCGCGGTCGGCACCGTTGAGCTGCACCATGCCGGCGCGCAAAGCCTTCGAAACGCGGCGCAGGCGCTCCTTGTCGCCCGACTGCACATAGGCCGCGAGGCCGTAAGGCGTGTCGTTGGCGATCTCGATGGCATCGTCCTCGCTGTCGAAGGGGATCATCGCCAGGACCGGCCCGAAGACCTCCTCCTGGGCGATGCGCATGTCATTCGAGACATCGGCAAAGACCGTCGGGCGCACGAAATAGCCTCGGTTGAAACCGTCGGGACGACCCAGACCACCTGCGGCCAGCCGAGCGCCTTCCTTGATGCCGGCATCGATCAGGTTCTGGACCTTCTCGAATTGAACGGCAGAGGAAAGCGGTCCGATATGGTCGCCGTCTTCGGCCGGATTTCCGACCTTGCACTGCTTGGCATAGTCGGCCGCGATATCGACGGCCTTGCCGTAAACCGAGCGTTCAACCAGCATGCGTGTGGGCGCGTTGCACGATTGACCGGTGTTTTCGAAGCAATGCGCCGCGCCGCGCGCCACCGCATCGGCCAGGTCGCTGTCGGCAAAGACGATGTTGGGCGACTTGCCGCCGAGTTCCAGCGTCACCCGCTTGACGGTGTCGGCCGCCGCCTTGGTCACGGCGGTGCCGGCGCGCGTGGAACCGGTAAACGACATCATGTCGATGCCCGGATGGCGCGACATGGCCTCGCCGACCGTCGGTCCGTCGCCGTTGACCATGTTGAACACGCCGGCCGGAAAGCCTGCCGCATCCATGATCTCGGCAAACAGGATCGACGACATGGGAGCGATCTCGGAGGGCTTCAGCACAACCGTGCATCCGGCCGCAACGGCCGGGACGACCTTGAGCGTGACCTGGTTCATCGGCCAGTTCCACGGCGTGATCAGCCCGCACACGCCGATCGGCTCGTAGATGATATGTTCCTGCGGATTGCGCTCATCGAGCGGGCGTTCGAAGGTGAAATTCTTCAGGACGCGGATGAACGACTTGATGTGCCCGGCCCCGGCGGCGGCCTGCGCCTGGGTTGCCAGCTTCATCGGCGCACCCATTTCCTCGGAGATCGCCTTGGCCATATCGGCCATGCGCGCCTTGTATTCGGCCAGCAGACGCTCGAGATATTCGAGGCGTTCCTCGCGGCTGGTAGCGCTCCATCTGCTGAAGGCCGCGCGGGCGGCGGCGACGGCCTTGTCGACATCGGCCACGCCGCCGAGCGAGATTGCGGCATAGGCCTGCTCGTCGGCGGGATTGATGACCTCGAGCTCCTTCGGCGCCACGGGCGGAACCCACTGACCATCGATATAAAAGTCGGTCTTGCGCAGCATCGTCTTCTCCATCGTCCAATCAGCCAGGACACCTGGCTACCAACAACGATCGGGCGCCGGTAGCGGGAATGCGGCCGTTTTTCTTGGGCCAGTCTTGCCGGGAATAGCCTTACACGTCGAGATTGGCGACGCTCAGCGCATTTTCCTGGATGAAATCGCGCCGCGGCTCGACCTCGTCGCCCATCAACCGCGAGAACAAGGAATCGGCATCGGTGGCATCGGATATCTTGACCTGCAGCAACGTGCGCTCATCCGGATCGAGCGTCGTCTCCCACAATTGCTCGGCATTCATCTCGCCAAGCCCCTTGTAGCGCTGCAAGGTGAGCCCCTTGCGGCCGACGGAGAAGACGGCGTCGAGCAATTGCATCGGTCCCGAAATGTCCTGCGTCGTCTCCTTGCGCTTGAGCACCGGCAGGTTCGCGTAGATCTCGCCGAGGCGGTCCGCATAGCGGTTCAGCGCGCGGGCATCGGCCGATCCGATGAGCCCCATGTCGAGCTGCACGGTCTCCTTCACGCCGCGCACGGTGCGCTCGAAGATGAAACCGCCCGAGCCGTCATTGGACGTCGCAGTGCGGCCTTCCCAACCACGTTCGGTTTCCTCGGCGATCGCGTCGAGCCGCTCGGCAATGCGCTGCGCCATCTCTTCGGCCTGGCCAAGATCAGCAAAAAGATCGGGATTCAGGGCACCGACGATCGCCGCCTGCTCGACCACGGCGCGATCGTAGCGTGTGTGCAGGCCGTTGATCAGGCTGCGCACCGCCAATGCGTCCTCAATTACTGCGCGCAGGTCGTTGCCGGCCCGCACTTCGCCATTGCCGAGTTCCAGGAAGGTATCCTCGAGACCGGATTCGATCAGATATGTCTCGAATGCCTGCTCGTCCTTGAGATACTGGAAGCTCTTGCCGCGGGTAACTTTATAGAGCGGCGGCTGGGCGATATAGAGATGGCCGCGCTCGATCAGTTCCGGCATCTGGCGGAAGAAGAACGTCAACAGAAGCGTGCGGATATGGGCGCCGTCGACGTCAGCGTCCGTCATGATGATGATCTTGTGATAGCGCAGCTTCTCCGGATTGAACTCGTCCTTGCCGATGCCCGTTCCAAGCGCGGTGATCAGCGTGCCGATCATGTCGGACGACAGCATTCGGTCGAAGCGCGCGCGCTCGACATTGAGGATCTTGCCTCTGAGCGGCAGGATCGCCTGGTTCTTGCGCGAACGGCCGGACTTGGCCGAGCCGCCGGCGGAATCACCCTCGACGATGAAAAGCTCGGACTTGGCCGGATCGCGCTCCTGGCAGTCGGCCAGCTTGCCGGGCAGCGAGGTGATGTCGAGCGCGCCCTTGCGGCGCGTCAGTTCACGCGCCTTGCGCGCCGCCTCGCGCGCCGAGGCCGCCTCGACCACCTTGCTGATCAGCGTTTTGGACTCGCCCGGATGCTCCTCGAACCAGGTGCCGAGCGCCTCGTTGACGAGGCTTTCGACCACCGGGCGCACCTCCGAGGAGACCAGCTTGTCCTTGGTCTGCGAAGAGAATTTCGGGTCCGGCACCTTGACCGAGAGAACGGCCGTCAGACCCTCGCGGCAATCGTCCCCGGTCAGCGAGACCTTTTCCCTCTTCGAAATGCCCGAAGCTTCCGCATAGCCGGTCACCTGGCGCGTCAGCGCGCCGCGAAAGCCCGCCAGATGCGTACCGCCGTCGCGCTGCGGAATGTTGTTGGTGAAGGCGAGCACATTCTCGTGGTATGAATCGTTCCACCACATGGCCACTTCCACCGTGATCCCATCGCGCTCGGCGCCGATCGAAATCGGCGCTTCGATCAGCGGCTTCTTGGCCCGGTCGAGATACTTGACGAATTCGACAATGCCGCCGTCGTAGAGAAATTCCTGAGATCTGACATCGGCATGGCGCTTGTCCGTCAGATGAATGTGCACACCCGAATTCAGGAAAGCCAACTCACGCAGGCGGTGCTCCAGCGTGTCGTAGTTGAACTCCGTCATGGTGAAGGTTTCGGTCGAAGGAAGGAAGCTCACTTCGGTTCCCGTCTCGTCGCCCGCATCGCCTGTGACGGCAAGCGGCGCGTCGGCCACGCCGTGGGAAAAGCTCATCTCGTGGATCTTGCCCTTGCGGCGGATCTTGAGCTTGAGCCAGCTGGACAGCGCGTTGACGACGGACACGCCGACGCCGTGCAGGCCGCCCGAGACCTTGTAGGAGTTCTGGTCGAACTTGCCGCCGGCATGGAGCTGCGTCATGATGACCTCGGCCGCCGACACGCCCTCCTCGGCATGCATATCGGTGGGGATTCCGCGCCCATTATCGGTCACCGTGCACGAGCCGTCCGGATTGAGCGTCACCGTCACCTTCGTCGCGTGGCCTGCCAGCGCCTCGTCGATGGCATTGTCGACCACCTCATAGACCATGTGATGCAGGCCGGAGCCGTCATCGGTGTCGCCGATATACATGCCCGGACGCTTGCGCACGGCATCCAGGCCCTTGAGAACCTTGATGGAATCCGCGCCGTATTCGGCCGGTTCGCCGGAATTGTTTTCGGACGTTTCGCTCATAAGAAACCGTTGTCTTTTTGCCGGTGGATTGGCGCGGAAAGTGCAGCCCCGAATCACACGTTTAATATGCCCAAGATATAGGCGTTCAAGCCGATTTTTCCAAGTTTGACAGGCACTTTTGCCGATCTCGCGCGGCATCGGCAACCGCCGTTCCCGGCGCCCTGACCGTCCCTTCCCTTGGAGATTGATCGCCGACGATTGCAAGCCTACATTTTCCTAGCACAGGATGGCTTTCATGGACACCACGCCGACCCCTTTCGTGCCCCCGGCGCCGAAGCCGCGCACATCGCCGCCTTCGACGCTGCAGATGATACGGATCGTCTACCGCAATCCGCTCGAGCTGTGGGGCGAACCCTCCTACAATGAGAAGTGGATCTCGATCACGACCGGTATCGGCGGACCACTGGTCATCGCCAACGATCCCGGCCTCATCCGCCATATCCTTGTCGACAACGCGAAAAACTACAAGATGGCGCGGGTGCGCCAGAAGATCCTGCGGCCGATCCTGCGCGACGGGCTTCTGACGGCCGAAGGCGACATCTGGCGCCGCTCGCGCAAGGCGATGGCGCCGGTCTTTACGCCGCGCCACATTCACGGCTTTGCGCAGGCCATGCTGAAGACGGCCGAAACATTCGCAAAGCGCTATGAAGACCCATCCGAGCCGCCCGACATCGCCCGCGACATGACGATGCTGACCTATGACATTCTCGCCGAGACCCTTTTTTCCGGCGAGATTGCCGGCGAGCCGGGGAGCTTCGCCAAACAGGTCGACCACCTGTTCGAGACGATGGGCCGGGTCGACCCGCTCGATCTCATCGGCGCGCCCGACTGGCTGCCGCGCATCACCCGGCTGCGCGGCCGCAAGACGATGGCCTTCTTCCGTCAGATCGTCGCCGACACGATGACCATGCGCAAGGATTGGCTCGCCCGCGACCCCGATGGCACGCCGAACGACTTCCTGACGCTCCTGTTGAAGGCCGAGGGTCCGGACGGCTTGGGGGAAGAAGAGATCAAGGACAACATCATCACATTCATCGGCGCCGGCCACGAGACCACGGCGCGGGCACTCGGCTGGACGCTCTACTGCCTGTCGCAGGCCCCCTGGGAGCGCCGGAAGATCGAGACGGAGATCGATGCGGTGCTGGCACGCGAGCCGGACCCAGTGAAATGGCTCGACGCGATGCCCATGACGCGTGCCGCGTTCGAGGAGGCGATGCGGCTTTATCCGCCGGCCGCCTCCATCAGCCGCGAGGCGGTCGAGGCCGACAGCTACGAGGACCTCGACATCGGCAAGGGCACGCAGATCCAGATCATGCCGTGGACGGTGCACCGCCACCGCAAGCTGTGGGACAATCCGGAGGCATTTGTTCCGGCACGTTTCCATCCCGAAAACCGCGACAGGATCGACCGCTTCCAGTATTTGCCCTTCGGCGCCGGGCCCCGCGTGTGCATCGGCGCCAGCTTCGCCATGCAGGAGGCGGTCATCGCGCTCGGCGTGCTGATGTCGCGCTTCCGCTTCGACACACTGCCGGAGACGAAGCCATGGCCGGTGCAAAAGCTGACGACCCAGCCCGAGGGCGGTCTCCCGATGCGGGTATCGCGGCGGCGGTGAGGGCGCATATTGCCATCGTGTGAAATATTTGATATTTTTTCTTTCACATGAGGCCTTCGATGGCACGAGCCCTTCAAACACAGACACCCGAGCGCGAAGCCGTGGTCACGAAGGCGCTGTTCCGCGCAGCGGACTTGCTCGGCGTGACGGCGCGCGAACTCTCCGACGTGATCGGCCTGTCGGAAGCCACCTTGTCGCGGCTGAAGCAGGGGCGTGCCGCCTCGCACCTTTCAGGCAAGGCCTATGAACTGGCCATCCTGTTCGTGCGGCTATACCGTTCACTCGACGCCATCACCGGCGGTGACGACGCAGTCTCGCGCCAGTGGATGCACAACCGAAACACTGCCCTCGACGGAACGCCGCTGCAGCGCATCCGCACGATTGACGGCCTCGTTCATGTCCTCGGCTATCTGGACTCCCGACGCGCTCCGCTCTGAGGCGCAGGCGCGCGCGGGCGCCTGTTGGCGGCTGGTCGAGGCGCAGCACCGCGTTTCGACGATGAAGCTCACCGACACGCTGGAGGAACAGGCATTGCTCGAGGCCGAGATCGAGCAAACGAAACCGCCCGTCCCGCCCGAATGCGCGCATCTCGACTATCTGCTTTCCACGCCATTCCGCTATGGCCGTTATCCGGGACCGTCGCGCTTTCGACGCGAAGGCCACACGCCCGGCGTCTTCTACGCCAGCGAGAAACCGGAAACGGCAGTGGCCGAGACGGCGTTCTACCGGCTGCTCTTTCTTGCCGAGAGCCCGGACACGCCACCGCCGCGCAATGCGCTCGAATTCACCGCTTTCGAGACTGCCTACTCGGTGGACCTTGCCATTGACCTGACGGCCGCACCTTTCGATGGAGAGGCCGGACTGTGGTGTCATCCGACCGATTATACCCATTGTCTGGACCTTGCCGACGCGGCACGCGCCGCCGGCGTGGCGTTGATCCGCTACACATCGGTCCGCGATCCCCGGGGCGGCGCCAATCTGGCGCTCATGACCTGCGCGGCCTTTTGCGAGCCCCGTCCGCGCCGGCATTGCACCTGGCGTCTGTCAATTACGCGCTCCGGCGTAATGGCATTGTGCGATTGGCCGGTCGCGCGGCTTGAGTTTCCGGCCGAGTGCTTCGCCGGCGACCGGCGAATGCGACCGGCGTAAAACCCCCGTCAGCCCGAGCCGGCGAAGATGTTCTCTATATGGACGGGCCAGCGCCACGGCAGCACCGCGACCAGGTCGAAGCGCAGCGACAGACGGGCGTGGTCGTGCTGGCGCGCAAGCCACAAATCGGCGGCGGCCTCGATCCGCCGCTGCGCCTGGCGCCCGACCGCGTCCATGGCCTGCGCAAGGTCGGGCCGCACCTTGACCTCGACGACCGCCACGACATCGCCGCGCCGGGCAATCAGGTCGATCTCGCCCAGCCGGGTTCGGTGGCGCCGTGCCACGATGCGGTAGCCCTTGGCGGCAAGCGCGGCGGCAGCCAGCCATTCGCCACGATGGCCGCGGCGATAGGCACGAAAGCGCCTCGCCCTGCCCTCAGCCGTCATCGCCGGCATCCTTCAGTTCGATGAGCCGGCGGTAGAGGTCGGACTTCGCCTTGCCGGTCATACGCGCGGCCTCGCCGGCCGCCTTCGACGCCGGCAGTTCGGCGGCCAGCGACAGGAGGAGCCGGTCCACATCGTCTTCGGACGGCGCCGTCCGCCCCTCGGCGGGCGCGACACAGACGACAATCTCGCCGCGCGGGGCACCGGCTTGCGCATAGTGCCGGGCCAGCTCATCGAGCGTGCCGCGGCGGAATTCCTCGAACCGTTTGGTGAGCTCGCGCGCGACGACGGCGCGCCGCTCGCCGCCCAGAACCCGCGCCATGGCCGCCAGGCCGGCGTCGAGCCGGCGCGGCGATTCGAAGAATATCAGCGTCGCCGGCGCGTCCTTCAGGCTCTCCAGCCGGCTGTCGCGGGCACCGGCCTTCACCGGCAGGAAGCCGGCAAACAGGAAGCTGTCGGACGGCAGCCCGCTCGCCGTCAGCGCGGCCAGCGGCGCCGACGCGCCCGGCAGCGGCACCACTCGGATGCCACGGTCGAGCGCCTCGCCGACAAGGCGAAAGCCGGGATCGGAGACGAGCGGCGTGCCGGCATCCGAACACAGCGCGACGGATTTTCCGTCTTCCAGCGCCGTGATCAGCCGCGGCCCGGCTTCGGCCGCATTGTGCTCGTGATAGGCGAAGGTGCGCCGGCGGATGCCGTAGCGCTCCAGGAGAACGCGCGTCACCCGCGTATCCTCGCAGGCCAGGACATCGGCAGCGGCCAGCGTCTCGAGCGCCCGCACGGTGATGTCGGCAAGATTGCCGATCGGCGTCGCCACCAGATAGAGCGCCGGCTCGAGCGGCGGCGCTGCAACCTCCGTCTGGCCGATTATGAAGCTCGCTGGCGCCGTGTGCGTCATCTTGGTTCCATTAGCTCATTGCCTGCATGGATTTCGCACGCATCGCGGCGAATGCAAAGGCAGCGGCGGCAACTGTCATGACGAAACGGCGTGTCCTGGGACCGAAAAGGCGCTCAGCGCGCGAGATCGGCCACCAGCGCATCGAGCACCACCATGCCGGCCGGCGTGGCGCGCAGGCGTGAATTGCCGAGCGACGCGACAAGCCGTTCCTCCTGCAAAAGGGAAACGCTCCTGGACGAAAGTGGACGCCCGGCAAGCTGCTCGTAGCGGGCAAGGTCGATGCCTTCGGCAAGCCTGAGCCCCATCAGCAGGAACTCGTCGGCCTCCTCGGCCCGCGTCAGCATCTCGCCGTCGACCACGCCATGACCGTGCGTTTCGACGCAGTCGGCCCAAGTTTCAGGATGGCGCTCGGCGATGGTGACGACGCGCGCGCCGTCCTCGACAAACCGGCCATGGGCGCCGGGGCCGACGCCGACATATTCGCCATAGCGCCAATAGGTGAGGTTGTGGCGGCTTTCCGCGCCCGGCCGGGCGTGGTTGGAGATCTCGTAGGCCGGCAGGTCGCGCTCCGCCGTCACCTCCTGGGTGAGCCGGTAAAGCTCGGCGGCATGGTCGGTGTCGGGCACGGCGAATTTGCGCGCCGCGTGCAGCGCGAAGAACGGCGTGCCTTCCTCGATCGTCAACTGATAGAGCGAAAGATGATCGGCGGCGAGGTCGATCGCCCGATTGAGTTCGCTTTCCCAGCTTTCGAGCGACTGCTGCGGCCGTGCATAGATGAGATCGAAGGAAAGCCGCGGAAAGGTCTCGCGCGCCAGTTCGATCGCGGCAAGCGCCTCGGCGACGCTGTGCAGCCGGCCGAGAAATTTCAGGTCGGCGTCGTCGAGCGCCTGCACGCCCAGCGAAACGCGGTTGACGCCGGCGGCGCGGTAGCCGCGGAAGCGCTCGGCCTCGACAGAGGACGGGTTGGCCTCGAGCGTCACCTCGATGCCGTCCGGAACGGTCCATTGTTTCGCGATCGCGTCGAGCACCGCGCCGACCGTCTCCGGCCGCATCAGCGACGGCGTGCCGCCGCCGAGAAAGACGCTGGTGACGGCGCGCGGCCCGGTGCGCTGCCGCATATGGGCAAGCTCGGCGGCAAAGGCGCGCGCGAAGCGTTCCTCGTCGACCGGCCGGTGGCGGACATGGCTGTTGAAGTCGCAATAAGGGCATTTGGCCGCGCAGAAGGGCCAGTGGACATAGATGCCGAACCCCGGCTCATCGTCGACGGGGCGAACGAATGACGCGCTCATGCCGCTCCAAGCTTTGCCCGGGCGAAGGCCTGGAAGGCGCGCGCACGGTGCGACAAGGCCGTCTCATGCCCGGGCTTCCAACCATGCTTTTCGCTCGCCGACATCTCGCCGAATGTCCTTTCATGGCCGAGCGGCAGGAAGACCGGGTCGTAGCCGAACCCGTCCGTGCCGCGCGGCGGCCAGACCAGCGTGCCTTCCGCCTCGCCGCGGAAATATTCGGCCTCGCCGTCAGGATAGCACAGGCATATGACCGCGACGAAGCGGCCGGTCCGGTCTGCAGGTGTAACGGCACCTTTTTCGCTGAGCGCCTTTTCGGTCTTTTCCATCGCCATCATGAAATCGCGCGTGCCGTCCGGCCGTTCGGCCCAATTGGCGGTGTAGACGCCGGGCGCCCCGTCGAGCGCGTCGACGCACAGGCCGGAATCGTCGGAGAGCGCGGTCAATCCGGTCGTCTTGGCCGCGGCGAATGCCTTGATATAGGCATTTTCCTCGAAGGTGGTGCCCGTTTCCTCGGGTTCCGGCAGGCCGAAATCCTTCGCCGATCTGGCCTCGATGCCGAAGGGCGCCATGAGCTCGGCCAGCTCGCGCAGCTTGCCTGCATTGTGGCTCGCCACCACGATCGTGCCGTCCAGTGCGCGCATCAAAGACCCCATATCCTTGGTTCGGTGAACTCGAGCGAATTGCCCGCCGGATCGCGAAAATAGATCGAGCGGCCGCCCTGCGGCCACTCGAAATCGGCCTCGATCCCGACGCCGTTTGCCTCAAGATGGTGCTTCCAGCGTTCGACCTCTTCGGCACTCGCCGCAAACGCCATGTGGCCCGGACCGCTTGTGCCATGCGGCGGCACGGGCAGCGAAGCCTCGGGCGGCGGCGGCGTGATCGTCGCCTCGGCCTTGAAGAGCAGCAACACGCCCGAGCCGCAGCGGAAGAAGACGTGCCGGCCTTCGACCATCACGATGCGCTCAAGCCCGAGGATGCCGGAATAGAAGGCCTCGGCGGCGCCGAGATCGTCGACATAGAGCGCGGTCTCGAGGATCGCGGGGGGCTGCATGGGGTCCTGCTCCCAGTCTTATCCGACGGCCATTTTCTGCAGTTCCACCAGGCGTGCAATGCCCTTGCGGGCCAGATCCATCAGTTCGTCGAACTGGGCCTGCGAGAACGGCTCGCCCTCGGCCGTGCCCTGGATCTCGACGATGCCGCCCTTGCCGGTCATGACGAAATTGGCGTCCGTCCCGGCTGCCGAATCCTCGGCATAGTCGAGATCGAGCACCGCCGCCCCGTCATGGATGCCACAGGAGATCGCCGCCACATGGTCCTTCAGCACCTTGCCGATGGAGGCCATCTTGCGCGCTTCCATCCAGGCCAGGCAATCGTAAAGTGCCACGAAACCGCCGGTGATCGACGCCGTGCGGGTCCCCCCATCGGCCTGCAGCACGTCGCAATCGACCGTGATCTGCACCTCGCCGAGCGCCTGCATGTCGACGACGGCGCGCAGGGAACGCCCGATCAGGCGCTGGATCTCAAGGGTGCGCCCGCCCTGCTTTCCCGAAGATGCCTCGCGGCGCATGCGGTCGCCCGTCGAGCGCGGCAGCATGCCGTATTCGGCCGTCACCCAGCCCTTGCCGCTGTTGCGCATCCAGGCCGGCACCTTTTCCAGGAGGCTGGCCGTGCACAGCACATGCGTATCGCCGAAACGCACCAGGCAGGAGCCTTCGGCATGCTTGGACACGCCGCGCTCGAAGCTGACGGCGCGCATTTCGTCGGGCTGGCGCTTTGAAGGGCGCATGAAGACATCCTGTCGCTGGTTTCTGTCGAATAGCTGTTTCGGCGGCTTGTAGCGGCATGAATTGCGCGAGGCAAAGGAAAATCGGGCAAATCCCGGGCAGTTGTGTTCAAATCGGCAACGACTATATCTTAGAAGAGCGTTTGCCAGGTATTAGCAAGGCCCATGAACACAGCCGTCAACGACCCCACACTGCAGACACTCGATCAGCGCTCGCGCGACATCTTCCGGCTCATCGTCGAGTCCTACATGCGCGACGGCGATCCGCTCGGTTCGCGCAATCTCTCGCGAATGCTGCCGTCCACGGTGTCGCCGGCCACCGTGCGCAACGTGATGAGCGACCTGGAGAGCCTCGGCCTCATCTACGCGCCGCACGTGTCTGCCGGCCGGCTGCCCACCCAGCGCGGCCTGCGCTTCTTTGTCGACGCCTTCATGGAGATCGGCGACCTGTCGGAAGAGGAACGCCGCACGATCGAAGCCCAGGTGAAGGCATCGACCGCCAGCGCGTCGATCGAGCACATGCTGACCGAGGCGAGCCAGATGCTGTCGGGCATGTCGCGCGGCGCCGGCCTCGTTCTGGCGACGAAGACCGAAGCGGCGCTGAAGCATATCGAGTTCATCCAGCTCGAACCGGCCAAGGCGCTGGCGGTCCTGGTGTCGCAGAACGGCGACGTCGAGAACCGCGTCCTCGATCTGCCCGCCGGCATCACCGCGTCGCAACTCCACGAAGCCTCCAATTACCTCAACGCCCACATCCGCGGGCGCACCCTTGCCGAGGCGCGTTCGGAAGTCGCCCGGCTGAAGGAGGAAACGCGCGCCGCCCTCGATACGCTGTCGCAGGACCTGGTCGAAAAGGGTCTCGCCGTGTGGGCGGGCGACGAAAGCGACCTACCGGCGCGGATCATCGTGCGAGGCCGGGCCAATCTCCTGGAAAACGTCACCGCCCAGGCCGATATCGAGCTGTTGCGGCATCTGTTCGACGATCTGGAGGCCAAGGAGGGTCTCATCCAGCTGCTCAACCTGGCCGAGGACGGCTCGGGCGTGCGCATCTTCATCGGCTCGGAGAACAAGCTATTCTCGCTGTCCGGCTCGTCGCTCGTCGTCGCGCCCTACCGCGACAGCGACGCCCGCATCATCGGCGCGCTCGGGGTGATCGGGCCGACCAGGCTCAACTATGCGCGCATCGTGCCGATGGTCGACTATACTGCCCAGGTGATCGGCCGCATGCTCGGCTGAATCCACCGGCCCTTGATTTTTCCGCGCCAAGCATCGATATCCGCCGCAAATCGAGACCAGTTGAATGACGGGAAAACCGATGAACGAAAAGGCAAAGAACGAACGCGCGCCAGAAGACGAAGCCGTGCCGGAGAACGCCGAAACCGAAGCGGCGACGTGGCAGCCGGCCGGAGAGGCGCCGGAAGCCGATTTCGAGGCTTTCATGCGACTGGCCAAGGAAAACGAGGAACTGAACGACCGCGCCCTGAGGCTGGCGGCGGACATGGAGAACCTGCGCCGCCGCACGGTCCGGGACGTCCATGACGCGCGCTCCTATGCGATCGCCAATTTCGCTCGCGACATGCTGACGGTGTGCGACAACCTGCGTCGGGCGCTCGACGCGGTGCCGGCCGAAGCCCGCGAGACGGCCGATGCCGGGTTCAAATCGCTGATCGAAGGCGTCGACATCACCGAGCGCGGCATGCTGTCGGGGCTCGAAAGGCATGGCGTGAAGAAGATCGAGCCGCTGAACGAGCGCTTCGACCCGCATTTCCATCAGGCCATGTTCGAGGTGCCCAATCCCGAGGTCGCCTCCGGCACGGTGGTGCAAGTGGTCCAGCCCGGCTACATCATCGCCGATCGCGTCCTGCGCCCGGCCATGGTGGGCGTCGCAAAGGGCGGCCCGAAGCAGCCGGCGCCCGAATCGCCGGCCGAGCCGGGGCCGATCAACGAGCAGGCCGAAAAGGACGCCTGAGCGTTTCGCCCGGGAGCCGTCGCCTGACACCGGTCGAACAGGATGAAAAATGGAAGGGCATCTTGCGCGGCAATCGGCCCGCGAAGGATGCCCTCGCCGGCGCAGGCCTGTCCCGTAGACGAGTCATCATGAGCCGAATTCGGCGTCCCGGCTTGCCATCGGCGCACCGGCACGCGACACATGGGGCCTTTATTCCGGAGGCTCGATGAACCCGCTGCAAATTCTCGACTATGGCGGCATGGCCGTCTTTGCCGCCACCGGCGCGCTGGCCGCCTCGCGCAAGCAGCTCGACATCATCGGCTTTCTGTTCCTTGCCGGCATCACCGCGATCGGCGGCGGAACCGTGCGCGACGTGGTTCTGGACCTGCCGGTGTTCTGGGTCGTCAACCCGGGACACATCCTGGTTGCCGCGCTTGTCGCCGTCCTCGTCTATTTCACGGCGCATCTGGTGGAATCGCGCTATAAGCTGCTGCTGTGGCTCGATGCCGTCGGCCTTGCGGCCTATTGCGTGCTGGGAGCCCAGAAAGGGCTCGACGCCACCGGGTCGGCCACCGTGGCCATTCTCATGGGCACGCTGACGGCAACGTTTGGCGGCATCCTGCGCGATCTCTTGGCTGGAGAGCCCTCCGTGCTTCTCAGGACCGAGGTCTATGTCACCGCCGCCCTTGCCGGCGCTTTCGTCCACACCGCCATGATGCTTGCCGGCCTGCCACTGCCGGCAGCCGCCGCACTGGCCTTTGCCACGGCCTTCATCGTGCGCGGCGGCGCATTGCGCTATGGCTGGACATTCCCGCGCTACAAGAGCCGGCCGGGCCGTGACCCGGAAGACATCCCGTAACGCGGGAGCGCGCGCGTAACTACAGCAATCCGGCCTGCGCGGCTTCCTGGCGCAGATCACATTGCGGTCGCGGCCCGATCTGCTGGATGACGAGACCGGCGGCAAACGAACCGAGCCTGCCGCAATCGGCCAGGCTGCGGCCGCTCGTATAGCCGAACAGGAAGCCGGCGGCGTAAAGGTCGCCGGCGCCGGTCGTGTCGACCAGCTTGTCGATCGCCATGGCCTCGACCTCGACGGTCTCCTCGCCGCGCACGATCACCGACCCCTTTTCCGAACGCGTGACCGCGGCCAGGCGGCAATCCTTGCGGATCGCCTCCAGCCCGGCCTCGAAGGACGAGGTCTGATAGAGCGATTTCAGCTCGCTTTCATTGGCGAACACGATGTCGACCGTTCCCGAGCGCATCAGCTCCAGGAACTCCTCGCGATAGCGATCGACGCAAAAGGCGTCCGACAGCGTCATCGAAACCTCGCGCCCGGCCGCATGGGCGGCCTCGGCGCTCAGGCGGATCGCCTCCTTGGCGCGCGGCGGATCCCACAGATAGCCCTCGAAATAGGTCACCTTGGCCCCCGAGGCCTTGTTCTCCTCGACATCGACGGGACCGAGTTCGACGCAGGCGCCGAGATAGGTGTTCATGGAACGCTCGCCGTCGGGCGTGACGAAAATCATCGAACGCGCGGTCGGCGGCGTGCCGGCAAGCGGGTCGGTGTCGAAGGCCACGCCCTGGGCGCGGATGTCGTGCCGGTAGAGCTTGCCCAGATGATCGTCGGCCACCTTGCCGAAAAAGGCCGTGCGGCCGCCGAAACTGGCGATGCCGGCGGCGGTGTTGCCGGCGCTGCCGCCGGAGGCCTCGATGGCCGGACCCATACGCTCGTAAAGCAATTCGGCGCGCTCGGCATCGATCAGGTTCATCGCGCCTTTGACGATGCCGTTGGCGACGAGGAAGTCGTCATCGCAGCGTGCAAGGATGTCAACGATGGCGTTGCCGACGCAAAGCACGTCGTACTCGGTATTTGAATTCAATTGTCTATCCGGAAGTTAGGACCCAGGAAATGCGCGACCGGTTTAGCGAATCCGGCCGGCTTTGCAAACCCGTGGGGCCATAATGGACCTGGAACGTGCCGTGGCGAAGGGCGCTCCATCCCTGGATGGGCGCGGCCCCGGTGACTTTTGCACAAGAGGTCGGAAGGCTTGTCAGTATCGATCCGGCTTCCTATGTCGCGGCGGCAACAGGACCGCCACTACAGATGATCATCGACGCCGCACGCGCAGCCTTCGCCCGCCTCTTCTCGGTCGAATTCCGCTCCGTCATGCTGAAAACGCTGGGCATAACGCTGCTTGCGCTGGTCGCGCTGTGGTTCGGCCTGTGGGAGGTCTTCGACGCGCTGGCGCTGCCTTATCTGGAGCAACTCCTGCCCGGCCTTCCCTCCTGGGCGGGCTGGTTCGGCATGGTCGCCGCCATCATTGCCGGCATCGGCTTCGCCGCCGGCCTGGCGCTTCTCGTCGCACCGGTCAGCGCGCTGGTCGCCGGCATCTTCCTCGACGACATCGCCGAAGTGGTGGAGCAGACCGACTATCCGCAGGACCCGCCCGGACGTGCCCTGCCAATGGGACAGGCGGTCTGGCTGTCGATCAAGTTCTTCGCCGTCGTCATCCTGGGCAATATCTTCGCGCTTCTCATGCTGCTGATACCGGGCGTCAATCTGATCGCGTTTTTCCTGGTCAACGGCTATCTGCTCGGCCGGGAGTTCTTCGAATTCGCCGCCATGCGCTTCCTGCCCGAGGCCGATGCCAGGGCGCTGAGGCGCCGCCATGCCGGCACCGTCTTCCTGGCCGGGCTCATCATCGCCGGCTTCCTCGCCGTGCCGCTACTCAACCTGATGACGCCGCTCTTCGCCGCGGCGATGATGGTGCATCTCTACAAGGGGCTGGCGGCGCAGCATGCAAAGGCAGCGCTGTGAGCGCCGCGCACTCCACGCCATTCCGGCCGAGTGAGTGAAACGAGGGAGAGCCGGGACCCATTGAGAGGCGCGGATGACGGTGGTGGGATATCAGGCCGCCGGCTTGCGGCGCCAGGAATAGCGCTGGCCGGCATCCGCCGGCCTGGCCGAAGGCTGATAGTACAGCGGCAGACCGCCGATACGGCCCTCGGCAAGTCGGGCAAGCGCCGTTTCGTTCGATACCTCCAGCACGTCGAAGCCGGTGCGCAGCATATGCGGGATCAGGTCGATCAGCACGTCGCCGCAAGCCCTGATCTCGCCCTCATAGCCATGGCGGCTGCGCAGGAGCGTGGCCTTGGAGAAGCTGCGCCCGTCGTTGAAGGCCGGGAAGGCGAGCGCCACCAGCGGGATCGACGCCAGCGCGTCGGCAATCTCGGCGATATCCTCGCCCGGCGCGATGAGGACGCCGATACGGTCTTTCTCGGCCTCGCGGACCGCCGGGTCGAGCGCCTTCCACACGGCAAGCGGCAGGATGACGCCGCCATTGCCTTCGAGCGCCTCGGCGCCTTCTGCATGGCGCCAGCCGTCGTCACGAAAACCTTCGGGGGTCCAGACGCGGCTCGGATTGTCGGCAACCTCGGTCATGGCAGTTCCTACAGCGAAGACGCGGTCAGGGAGCTTTCCAGCCCCGAAAGGTGAATGCCGCATTCGGTCTTGGCCTGGCCGGCCCAACGGCCCGAACGCGCATCCTCGCCCGGCTTGACGGGCTCGGTGCACGGAAAGCAGCCGATCGACAGGTAGCCATAGGCCACCAGCGGATTTTCGCGCAGGGCGTGCTCGCGCATATAGGCGGCGAGATCGGCTGTCTCCCAGCGGGCAAGCGGATTGATGCGGATGCGCGACCCGACCGCCTCGAAGGCCGACAGCCCGTTGCGGCTCGCCGCCTGAAAGCGCTTGCGGCCGGTGAACCAGGCAGCGTACGGCTCGACGGCGCGCGCCATCGGCTCGACCTTGCGGATATCGCAGCAGGCGTCGGTATCGTGCTGGTGCAGCGTGCCGTCGGGATCGCGCTCGGCAAGGGCTTCGGCGCGCGGATGAACGATGCGCAGATTGCGCAGCCCCAGATCGGCCGCCAGCGCGTCGCGATAATCCAGCGTCTCGCCGAAATGCTTGCCGGTGTCGAGGAAAAGGACCGGCAGGGCGGGATCGATGCGCGCGATCATGTGCAAGAGCACGGCCGAATCCGCGCCGAAGGACGAGACCGCGGCGATCTCGCCGGGGCGGAACCGGCCAGCGGAAAGCGCGATCAGGTCCTGCGGCGCCAGATGTCCGTAACGCTCGTCGAGTGCCGCGGCCTCGATCTGGGCCTCGGCCTCCGCGTCAAGCGGCTTTAGCTTCGCCAGCATAAAGCGCCTCCTTGAAGGGTGCCGGTCCAAGCCGGCGATAAGCGTCGATGAAGCGCTCGGACGCATCCGTCCTGAGCCCAAGATAGGTATCGACAATGGTCTCGATCGCATCGGTGATCTGGTCGGGCGCAAAGCCGCGGCCGACGATCTCGCCGATCGAGGTGTTCTCGTCGCCCGAACCGCCCAGCGTCACCTGGTAGAGCTCGGCGCCCTTCTTCTCGACCCCGAGAATGCCGATATGGCCGACATGGTGATGGCCGCAGGCATTGATGCAGCCGGAAATCTTCAGCTTCAATTCGCCGATCTCGCGCTGGCGCTCCAGCGACGCGAAGCGGTTGGAGATTTCCTGCGCGACGGGGATCGAGCGCGCATTGGCGAGCGCGCAGTAATCGAGGCCCGGGCAGGCGATAATGTCGGTGACGAGACCGGAATTGGCCGTCGCCAGACCGATCTCGACCAGCCCGTCATAGACGGCCTTCAGATCGGCGCGCGCGACATGCGGGAAGATCACGTTCTGCTC
Organism: Mesorhizobium xinjiangense; assembly: GCF_009749525.1. Lineage (GTDB taxonomy): Bacteria > Pseudomonadota > Alphaproteobacteria > Rhizobiales > Rhizobiaceae > Mangrovimarina > Mangrovimarina xinjiangensis. The sequence continues at coordinate 180,427 of NZ_WOAC01000007.1, forward strand.
GTGGCTGATGCGGATCTCGTCGAAGGCGTATTTTTCGGCCAGGTCGGCGATCGCCTCCATTTGGCTGTCCGTTGCGTCGCCCGGCACCTCGCCGATGCCCTTCAGCGAGATCGTGACGGCGGCATAGTCGGGATGGCGATGGGTGAAGACGTTCTGGCCGAGCCAGTCGGCGAAGCCGGCATTTTCCACCCTGGCCGCCTTGACCGCCGCCTCGCCTTCCGGCCGTTCAACGAGGGCCGGTGGCGCGAAATAGGCCTCGATCGCCCGTACATCCTCGTCCGGCAGCTTGAGCTCGGTGTCCTTGAGCGCCGCAAACTCGGCCTCGACCTGGCGCGCCAGTTCCTCGGTTCCCGTCTCGTGGACGAGGATCTTGATGCGCGCCTTGTACTTGTTGTCGCGCCGGCCATGCAGGTTGTACACGCGCAGGATCGCCGTCGTGTAGGACAGCAGGTCCTTTTCCGGCAGGAAATCTCGGATCTTCTTGCCGACCATGGGCGTGCGGCCGAGACCGCCGCCGACATAGACGGAAAAGCCGAGCTCGCCCTTGGCGTTCTTCTTCAGATGCAGGCCGATATCGTGCACCTGCACGGCGGCGCGGTCGCGCTCCGCCCCCGTCACCGCGATCTTGAACTTGCGCGGCAGGAAGGAGAACTCCGGATGCACCGACGACCACTGGCGCAGGATCTCCGCATAAGGCCGCGGGTCGGCCACCTCGTCGGCCGCAGCACCCGCGAAATGGTCCGCCGTCACGTTGCGGATGCAGTTTCCGCTCGTCTGGATGGCGTGCATCTCGACGCTGGCGAGGTCCTTCAGGATCGCCGGAACGTCGGCCAGCGCCGGCCAGTTGTACTGGATGTTCTGGCGCGTGGTGAAATGGCCATAACCCTTGTCATATGTGCGCGCGATATGCGCCAGAATGCGCATCTGGCGCGAATTGAGCGTGCCATAGGGGATGGCCACGCGCAGCATGTAGGCGTGAAGCTGCAGATAGACGCCGTTCATCAGCCTCAGCGGCTTGAACTGGTCCTCGGTGATCTCGCCGGCCAGGCGGCGCGCGACCTGGTCGGAGAACTCAGCGACCCTGGCCTTGACGAAACTGTGGTCAAACTCGTCGTAACGATACATCGGTCTTCTCTTGGCGTAGCGTGCCCGGCGTGCTGCGTCAGGCCACGTTTGAAATGGTCGAATGCGCCTGCTTGCCCAGATCGGCGCGGAAGGTGGGTCCGGCGGCGCGTATGCGCTCGCGCAGGCGGACGGGAACGATGCGGCCGTCGACCATGTCGACATCGATCAGGTTCACGTCGACGACCTCGTTGTTCTGCGCAGCCGCCTCGCCGGCGCGCTCCAGCGTCTCCTCGCCGGCCTTGTCGCGGGCGATCTCGGCCGCATCGATCGTCTCGGCCCAGGAGCGGTCCGACGCCAGCCACACGGCCTCGCCGTCCGTCAGCCTGTTGGCGGTGAGGATCTTCATGCCTGCGCTCCCTGGCTTTGGCGAATGGCCACCGGCTGCGGCCTGCGGCGCGCCAGCGGCGTGGAATGATCGAAATTGGCCCCGGCGACGGCGTCGCCGATGATCGTCATTACCGGACCGGTGAGTTCGTCCATCGCTTCGAGCGACGGCAGGTCGGCGAGCGTCCCATGAAATAGCCGGCGCTCGGCGCGGCTGGCGTTTTCCACCACCGCGACCGCCGTCTCCGACGACAGGCCGGCGTCGATCAGGCGCGCGGCAACGTCCGCGGCGACGGTGCGGCCCATATAGATGGCGACGGTGGCGCCGGAAATGGCCAGCTTGCCCCAATCGGGCAGCGTCGATCCCTTGAGGTCGTGGCCGGTGGTGAAGACCATGGAGGACGTGACACCGCGCAATGTCAACGGCAGCTCGAAATCGGCCGCAGCGGCGAAGGCTGCCGTCACGCCGGGTACGACCTCGTAGGCGATATCGGCATCGCGCAGCGCCTGCATTTCCTCGCCCGCACGCCCGAAGACCAACGGATCGCCGGACTTCAGCCGCACCACGCGCTTGCCGTCGCCGGCGAGTTCGACCAGCAGCGTGTTGATCTCGGCCTGCGACTTCGAATGGCAGCCCTTGCGCTTGCCCACCGCGATGCGCTCGGCGTCGCGCCGTCCCATCGACACGACGGCCTCGGGCACGAGGGCATCGAACAGGATGACATCGGCCTGCATCAGCAGGCGCTGGGCGCGCAGCGTCAACAAATCTTCCGCGCCCGGCCCGGCGCCGATCAGCGCGACATGACCACGCGTCGTTTCACGCCCGCCAAGCAGGCGCTCGGCGGCCTCGCGCGATTCCGAAATATGGCCCAGTTCCATTGCCTGGGCCGGCGCGCCCTCGAAGAACTCGCTCCAGAAGCGACGGCGCGCGCTGCCCTTCGGAACCACCTGCTCGACGAGATCGCGATAGGATGCGGCGAGCCGCGCCAGGGGTCCGAGGGTCGGCGAAAGAAGCTGATCGATCTTCGCCCGGATCATCTGCGCCAAAACCGGCCCGGCGCCCTCCGTGCCGATGGCGACGGCCACCGGTGCCCGGTTGACGATCGCCGGCGTATAGAAATCGCAGATCTCGGGACGGTCGACGGCATTGGCCGGAATGCCGCGAGCACGCGCATCGGCTATGACACGCGTATCGGCATATTCCTCGCCGGTGGCCGCGAACACCAGCGCGGCGCCGTCGAGCCGCGCAGCATCATAGGGCGCGCGCACCAGTTCGGCATCGTTGTGCTGCACCCATGCGGCAAGGGCAGCCTCCGGCGCCTCGGCCAGGATGCGGATGCGGGCGCTGCATTGACCGACCAGGCGCGCCTTGGCCAGCGCTTCCTCGCCGCCACCGACAATGACGACGGTGCGCTCGTCCACCCGCATGAAGACGGGAAAGGCATTCAGCTTGTCGGTTTCGACCGGCATTGGGCCAGGCTCCCTCATTGAAGTTCCGCATAGTTACCCGATAGGCCGATTTTCTGAAGAAACGGGGTAGCGTGCGGCCATGGCTGCCGCAATCGCTTTTGCGCCGTGCGCCATTGCCACAGAATAATTTTCCGGGCCGCGCATCCCCGTCGCCGCTGATGGAACGCAGACGGGGAGGGAGCGTTGCAATGCAAGCCTGGCGTGACGTCGCCGACCGTCTCGTCTAAGCTCCTGTGATACGACTTCCATTGAGACCAAAGGAGTGCGCAATGTCCCTGTTGAAGCTGGAGCATAACCTTTGGGTTGTCGTGGCCGACGGTGAAAAGGCCTTGTTTCTGCGCAATGCCGGAACCGCCCTCAACCCGCAGCTCGAGGTCGTGCGCCAGGTGAGCCAGGAGAACCCGCCGACGCATGAACAGGGCACCGACAGGCCCGGTCGGCTGAACGATGCGGCCTTCGCGCATCGCAGCGCCGTTGCCGATACGGACTGGCACCGCATCGCCAAAGAGCGCTTCGCCGACGAGATCGCCGACCGGCTCTACAAGCTGGCCCAGAACGGCTCGTTCGACCATTTCGTGCTCGTCGCCCAGCCGCATGTTCTGGGCGCCATCCGCAAGAAGATGCACAAGTCGGTGCTTTGCCGCATCAAGACGGAAGTGCCGAAAACGCTGACCAATCACACACTTGCCGAGATCGAGCGCAATTTGCTGGCATGACGGACGAGACGGGACGGCCGACACTGACGATCACACGTGCTGACCGCCATTGATGTGGATCTCGCCTCCGGTGACATAGGAGGACTGCGGCGAGCAGAGGAAGAAGATGATGTCGGCGACCTCCGCCGTCGTCCCGAGACGGCGCAAGGGGATGTTCTCGACGATCTTTTCGGTGCCCGGAGACAGGATCGCGGTGTCGATCTCACCCGGCGCGATGGCATTGACGCGAATGCCGTGCGGACCGAAATCCGTCGCCATCTCGCGCGTCAGCGATGCAAGCGCTGCCTTCGACGTCGCATAGGCCGTGCCGGCGAAAGGATGGACCCGGCCGCCGGCGATGGACGTCACGTTGACGACGGAGCCCCTTGCCGCGGCAAGCTCGTCGAACAGGCCGCGCGCCAGCATGATCGGGGCGAAGAAATTGACCTGGAAGACCTCGCGCCAGACCTGCATCGGCGTGTCGAGGGAATTCATCCGGCCGCTATCCTCGAGCTTCGGCGAGATACCGGCATTGTTGACCAGGGCGTGGAGCCGCCCGCCATCGTCCTGCAGGCGCCGGCTGATCTCCGACACCGCCCGCCCGACATCCTCGGGATCGGACAGATCGACCCGGATATGGTTTTCCGGCCCCAGCGGCCAGGGGCAGGCATCCGAGAAGGCCTGCCTGGAACAGGTGATGACACGCCAGCCCTCGCTCGAAAAGCGCTTCACCGTCGCGTGGCCTATGCCGCGGCTGGCGCCGGTCAGAACGATGGTCTTGCGCGGTTCCGTTTCGGCCATGATGCGTGCTCCCACCCTTGTCTAGCAGGTTGCTGAAGAAGCCGCCAATTTTGCCGGCATTTCTTTGATGGGCGTTTTCTGGCGTGTCTTTACGTGATCCTTGCGATG
>NZ_WOAC01000008.1:0-167500 GCF_009749525.1 Mesorhizobium xinjiangense
CGCTGGCGCCGCTGCCGCCGCCACCCGTTCCGCCTGCGCCGCCCGTCGAACCACCGGCACCACCGCCGCCACCGCTGCTGCCTCCGGCGCCGCCTGCGCCGCCGCCACTTCCTCCTCCCGCACCGCCTGCGCTACCGGCGGAACCGCCTGACCCGCCACCACTTCCACCGCCCGCGCCCCCGGCGCCGCCTGATGCACCACCGGCGCCTCCGCCTCCCCCGCCGCCGGCACCGCCAGCGCCACCTGAACCACCAGGACCGCCCGCGCTGCCGCCGCCTCCAGAGCCACCTGGGCTTCCAGGGCTTCCAGGACTGCCCGGACTGCCCGGACTGCCCGCACTGCCCGCACTGCCGCTATCGCCCCTGCCACCCGCCCTGCCGGGTTGGCCCGGCGGGCCGGGCGCGCGCGGCTGGCTGCGCGGCGCGAGTATGTTCTGGGGTCCAGGTGCGATCGACGAACTGCCCTGGCAGGCACTTGAACCGCCCTGGAACTGGGGCAGGATGGGCCGCGAATTGGTGAGCAGCGGAAACAGGTTCCGGTAGCGGCGCGTTCCCATGCTCCCGGCGACGTTGCCCGTCTCGAGAAAGCCGCGGCCGGAAAAGGCGACGAACTCGCATCGGCTGCGAACCACACGGCAGCCGCCGGTACGCGGGCAGATGTTGATCTGGCCATGCAGCAGGACGACATTGGTCCGGCCCCGTTCCACCGTGACATCGAATGCCGTGCCTCTGACACCGATGGTGCCTTCGGGCGTCCGGATGGAATAGACCCTCTTGCGGCTGTTGCCGCTGATGAAGCGAAAGGCGCCCCGGGTCGCGGCGAGCGAGATGCTCCGGGCCGACCGGTTTGCCGAGAAGACGAAACTGTCCAGGACGATGCTGGAATTCGGACCGAGCACGAGCTTGGTGTCGTCGAGGAACCGGATCTGCGCCAAGCCTGTCGCGTTGGCCCTCAGGCGATCATTGTGGAAGACGGGAGCGGAACTGACGAGAACCTTGCTGCCGCCCTGGCCAGTCGCCGACACGCGAAGCCGTGCATCGACAGCCACGCCGATCTCCTGCGCCGTTGCCGTCGCGTGCAGGGCCAGCAGCAGGAACGACAGCAACATTATACCCATGCCGTACATGAGCTATTGCCTCGCGTCGCGAATGACTCGCGAATTGACCATTCTAAAATGCGGGTTGTTGCAGGTCGATATGTCGCGGCTACCAATTATGGCTTAGGCCGTGTGGACAGCTATGGATTGGGCGTGGCGCGAGCCGGATTTCGTTCCTGAACAGGAGAAAAGCGCAAGGCGGTGTCGACCACCGTCGAGCATTTTCGACGTATTCAGGGGCGAGATCCGCCGCGTCCCGAAGGGATATGGCGATAATCGCCCATTTCGGCGTCGCGGCCCCTTGAAAGGGGGCGACCCTTCCTGCGGGCCCACTCCTGGAACTGAACGATTTTCGCTCATACCACGCTCCAATCCATAGCTGTCCACACGGCCTAGCGATCAAACACATTCGACCGTCCTCGCCGCGCATGATCGGCCCGCAGACGTGCAAATTCCGGCGAGCGCGCGTGGTCCTCGTCGCCGACCAGCGCGTAGAGCGCCACATCCTGCGATTTGCCCTTGAGAGCCAATTCGCCGATCGGCAGCAGAGCCATGCCGGCCACCGCCGCCGCCGTCTCCTGTGAAAGCAGGATCGGGTAGCCGATGGTCTTGGTCATTGTCTCGATTCGAGCGGCAACGTTCACCGTGTCGCCGATGACCGAATAGTTAAAGTGCGCCGACGATCCCATATTGCCGACACAGGCATCTCCGGTGGCGATGCCGATCCCGATGCGGATATCGTCGAGCGCCAAGCCCTTGCCGCGAAAGCCGAATGCATCGCTGCGGTTCAGCGCCTCGACCGCCTCGACCATCTTCAATGCCGCGCGGCAGGCCTTGCGCGGATGGGCCTCGACGCTGAGCGGCGCGTTCCAGAACGCCATGATGGAATCGCCGATATATTTGTCGATCGCACCTTCATGCGCCTGGATGATATCGGACAGAGGCGAGAAGAGCCGGTTGAGAAACGCAACGAGGTCGGCCGGCGCAAGCGTTTCCGATATTGCGGTGAAATTGCGGATATCCATGAACAGCACGGTTATGTTGCGCACCTCGCCGCCAAGGATGAGCTTTTCCGGCTCGGCCTCGAGCTTGGTCAGCAGTGCCGGCGCCAGATAATGCTGGAACGCCGAGCGGACGAAGCGGCGCTCGCGCTCGGAAGCCGCGAAAGTCAGCGTGATCGCCAGGATATAGACGGCGCCGCCGGTCAGCATGGCGAAGACAGGCTCGATCAGCACGCCGTAGCGCTGGAAGGCGATCCAGCTGATGGCGGCCACGATCGCGGCGCAGATCGCCCCGAATATCGCGGCGACGAGAGCGCTGCAGAAGGGCAGAACGGCCATCATCAACGCCGTGAGCACCACCGTCATGGCGAACTCCGCGCCGTCGGCCCAGTCGGGCCGTTCGAGGAAATTCTGCGTCAGGATCTGCTCGATGATCTGCGCGTGCAGCGACACGCCCGGCACCGTCTCGCCCAGCGAGGTGATGCGCATGTCCGACAAGCCCACGGCCGACGCTCCCACCAGCACGATATGGCCCTCGACAAGCGGTGCAAGGTCCTCCGCCTGGTCGCCGAGGAGCCGGCCGGCGGAAATGTAGTCCGAAGCCCGGTCGCGCTTGAAATAGAGCTGTATCTCGCCCGACGCCGTCGTCGGCGCGACGAAATCGCCGACCTTGACACTGACCATCCCGGCCGTCCCGCCGCTGACCTCGCCGCTCGCAGATGCCGTCTTCAATATGTATGTCGACCCGCCGGCGGCGAGCCTCAGCGTCTCCATCGCCAGGGCCGGATAGATGGCTTCGCCGTCGGTGAGGAAGAGCGGGATCCGCCGCACGACGTCGCTCGTGCGCCCGCCGGCCAGGCTGATGCTGCCGATGCCGGCGGCCGCGTCTTCGAGCGCCGGAAGGTTGACGATGGCGCCGTTCATGCGCAGAAGCGCCGGCACGGGATCGTCGCCGGCAAAGGCGAACCCGGCCGTCTGGCGCGGGCGCTCGTCGCTGACGGCGCCGGTTGCGAAAAAGCCGACCACCGAGGGCTGCCGCGCAAGGCTTTGGGCAAACAGCGCGTCATTGTCCGGCATGCTATTCAGCGTGTCGACCAGGACCTTTTCGTCACCGCCGCGCCCGGCAAGCAGACGCCGGGCGATTTGGGCCGGATTCGTGCGGTCGGGTTCGGAAAAGACCATGTCGAATACGACGACGGCCGCCCCCAACGCGCCGAGCCGGTCGGTGATCTCGGCCAGCATGGTGCGCGGCCAGGGCCACTGGCCATAACGGCGCACCGAATCGTCGTCTATATCGACGATGCGTATCGGCAGCTCGGGCGGCGCCCGCGGCGCGATGCGCTGGTACTGATCGAAGGTCGCATCCCGGACGGTCTGCAGAATGCCCGGATCGGCAATGCGCACCAGCCACGCCGCCAAGAGCACGCTGGCGGCAATGAGAGCCACCTGGAACGGCTTGCGCTGAACAATGCGCTTCATGACACGCCCGACCGTTGATGGGGCATGCAGAAGCCTATTGGATCGCCCGTGCGGTGTCGAGCCGGCCTATTGACCGGCGTCCCGCGCTGCTTCCGCCAGCAGCGTCCAGGCATAGTCGGCGAAGGAGCGCCAGACCTCCACCCGGAAGGCATCCTCGCCGGTGCGCACGAGCACGATCTCTGCCTTGCCGAAAACGGTGCGCGAAACCGCCCCGACCGGGAAGGCCGCTGGCGACAGGTCCTGCGGACAGCCGGCCGCAAGACAGGCCTGCGCGCCCGCGCCTTCGACCAGGATCGCGGCATTGCGATGCGCGATATCGACCGCAGCATGGAGCGCACCGGCCCCGGCGGCTTCGCCTGCCAGATCCGTGCCGTCCGGCGCGACGATCAGCCATTCGTCAGGCCCGAGCCACAGCGCGGTGCGCGCGCCGTCCTTCGAGACGGCCGAGGATTTCGGTGTTTGCGGCAGGGTCACCCCGAGGGCCTTCGACAAGGCGGCGATGGAGGCTTGCGGCGCGCGCAGCGCCAGCCGCGCTGCCGGTTCGGCCGGCGTCAACGTGACATTCCCCGCCTTAAGCGAGCGGCCGGCGAGCTTTGGCCGGCGTTCGGCCGACGTCTGGACGGCTTTTGCGGCCTTAGCCATGCACGCGTTCTCCCTTTTCATCGAAGAACACCGTTGCGGTAACCTCGACCGCGATCGTCCGGTCCGGCATGGGAACGTAGAGCGTCTCACCCATGCGATCGCGCCCGTCGGCGACCAGTGCCAATGCAATCGAGCGGCTGCAATTTTCCGACCAGTAGGACGACGTCACGTGGCCGAGCATGCGCATCGGCACCGGCTCATCGGGATCGGCGACGATCTGCGCACCTTCCTCCAGCACGGTTTGCGGATCCTTCGTCTTCAGTCCGACAAGCTGCTTGCGCCCGGAAGCGACGAGGTCCGGCCGTTTCAGGCCGCGTATGCCGACGAAATCGCTCTTCTTCTTGCCGGTCGCCCAGCCAAGGCCGGCATCGTCCGGCGTCACCGTGCCGTCGGTGTCCTGGCCGACAATGATGAAACCCTTCTCGGCGCGCAGAACATGCATCGTCTCGGTTCCATAGGCACAGGCGCCGTGCTTTTCGCCCTCGGCCCACACGGCCTCCCAGACCGCTTCGCCATAGTCGGCCGGCACGTTGATCTCATAGCCGCGCTCACCGGTGAACGACATGCGGAACAACCGCGCCGGCACGCCGCAGATCGTGCCTTCACGCACCGACATGTGCGGCATCGCCTCGTCGGTCAGATCGATGCCCTCGACGAGCGGGGCGACAATCTCCCGGGCCTTCGGCCCCTGCACGGCGATGACGGCCCATTGCTCGGTGGTCGAGGTGAGCCAGACATCGAGATGCGGAAATTCGGTCTGGAGATAATCTTCCATGTGGTGAAGCACGCGCGGCGCGCCGCCGGTCGTCGTCGTCACATGGAAGCGGTCCTCGGCCAGCCGACCGACCACGCCGTCATCATAGAGGAAGCCGTCCTCGCGAAGCATGACGCCGTAGCGGCAGCGCCCCGGCGCGAGCTTGGCCCAGGGATTGGTGTAGAGGAGTTCCATGAAGCGCACCGCGTCCGGCCCCACCACCTCGATCTTGCCGAGCGTGGAGGCATCGAAGATGCCGGCGGCCGCGCGCACGGTGCGGCATTCGCGGGCGACGGCGGCCCGCATGTCCTCGCCCGGCCGCGGATAGTACCAGGGACGCTTCCACTGGCCGACATCCTCGAACACCGCGCCGTGGTCTTCGTGCCAGCCATGCATGGCGGTCTGGCGCGTCGGCTCGAAGAGCGGTCCGCGCGCGTGGTTGACCATGGCGCCGAAGGTGACGGGCGTGTAGGGCGCGCGGAAGGTCGTGAGCCCAACCTCGGGAATTTCCTTCTTCAATGCGTCCGCGGCGATCGCCAGGCCATGCAGGTTCGAGGTCTTGCCCTGGTCCGTCGCCATGCCGGTGGTGGTGAAGCGCTTGACATGCTCGATGGAGTGCATGCCTTCCTTGACGGCCAGTCTGATGTCCTTGGCCGTCACGTCGTTCTGATAATCGACGAAGGCCTTGACGGTCGTGCCGCTGCCGGCGCCCGGTCCCGCGCCCAGCATGCCGCCCGCCCAGCTTTCGCTCGCCTCGACCCTGGGGCGGGAGACCTTGTCGCCGCCATCGCCGCCGGCCTCGCGTGCCGCCTTTTCGCCGGCCGCGAAGGCCTCGCGCAGCGACGTGGCCAGATCGTCGGTTCCATTGCCGGCGCCGACGCAGATGCAGTCTTGTGCGTAGGTTCCGGGCAGGAACCGCTGGCCCACGGCATCGAAGGCGACCTTGCCGCGCGACTGCGAGAACAGATGCAGCGACGGCGTCCAGCCCGACGACATCAAGAGTGCGTCGACAGGGACCACGCGCCCGCCGCCGCCCGCCTTGGGCACCACCGTCATGGAGGCGATACGCCGGCGCCCGCCGGTCGTCGCGACGCCGCGCCCATGCAGAACCTCGATGCCGAGCGCGCGGGCTTCCTCGACGACCCCGCCGCGCGGATTGTCGCGCCAGTCGACGATGGCCGCGATGCCCACTCCGGCGCGTTTCAGATCGATGGCTGCCGCATAGGCCGAATCATTGGCCGTGTAGACGCCGACATGCCGCCCGACGGCGACGCCGTAATGGTTGAGATAGGTGCGCGCAGCCGACGCCAGCATGACGCCCGGCCGGTCATTGCCGTCAAAGACCATGTGGCGCTCGATCGCGCCGGTGGCGAGCACCACCTTCTTCGCCCGCACCTGCCACAGCCTTTCGCGCGGCAGGTCTCCCGGCTCGGCAAGGTGGTCGCTGACCCGCTCGGCCAGAGCGACAAAATTCTGCGCGTAATAGCCGAAGGCGGTCGTCCTGGTGAGCAGCCGCACATTGTCCATTCTCGCAAGCCGGGCGACCGCCTCCTGCGTCCAGTCCCAGCCCGCCTGGCCGTCGATCACGGCACCACGTTCGAAGCGCATCGCGCCGCCGGGCTGCGCCTGTTCGTCGGCGAGGATGACGCGCACCCCGCTTTGTGCCGCCGCAAGGGCGGCGGCGATGCCGGCAGCCCCGCCGCCGACGACAAGCACCTCGCAATGGGCGTAGCGCGCAGAATAGCGGTCCGGATCAGGTTTGTCCGGCGCCACGCCGAGGCCGGCGGCAGCGCGGATCCTCGGCTCATAAAGCGAAGTCCAGGCCGACTTCGGCCACATGAAGGTCTTGTAGTAGAAGCCGGCCGGAAAGAGCGGCGACGCCAGGTCGTTGACCGCGCCGACGTCGAATCCGAGCGAGGGCCAGCGGTTCTGCGACACCGCGGCGAGCCCGTTATAGAGTTCCTGCACGGTTGCGCGCACATTGGGCGTCTTTCGTGCCGCGTCGCGATGAAGCCCGACCAGCGCGTTGGGCTCCTCCGCCCCGGCTGAAACGATGCCGCGGGGACGATGATATTTGAACGAGCGCCCGACGAGATGGACGCCGTTGGCGAGCAGCGCCGAGGCCAGCGTATCGCCAGCGCTGCCACCGTAGGACTTACCGTCGAACGTGAATCCGACGGGCTGCGCTTCGTCAAGGCGACCGACACCGGAGATGCGATATGCCTCGGCCATCAGGCGTCTCCCGGCAAAGACTGCACCCATGGAGGACCAATCCTCATCGCGTCTTCACTCCTTTTGGCGCCGGCTTCTTCGTCGCCGCGCGTGCAGCCCTTGCCTGAACCCCAGCCGGCTTGGCGGGCGCAGGGGTGCTTTTCGCCGCTTCCGTCTGCGGCCGTCTCCTCTCGGCGCGCGAGGCGAGCCGTTTTGCGTCCGGCTTCGGCTCATCGATCCTGTAGGTGGCGAGGAACCGATCGTTCACCGTGTCGCGGGCGGCATTGAAGAAACGCGCGCAGCCATGGATGTGGCGCCAGCGCTCGTAGGCAATGCCCTTGGGGTTGGAGCGGATGAAGAAATAGCGCTCGAATGCCTCGTCCGAAATCTCGGCAATGTCGTCCGGCCGCGCGACATGCGCCTCGCCGGCATGGCGGAATTCCAATTCCGGGCGTTCTTCCTCGCAATAGGGGCAGTGGATCAGGAACATCACAGAACCTCAGTGCGCCACGGCGGCCGCCGCCGCCTCGTCGATCAGCCGGCCGGTGCGAAACCGCTGCAGCGTGAAAGGGGCGTTGATCGGGTGCGGCTCGTCACGGGCAATCGTATGAGCGAAGACGTGGCCGGAGCCCGGCGTTGCCTTGAAGCCGCCCGTGCCCCAGCCGCAATTGACATAAAGGCCTTTCACCGGCGTACGCGCGAGGATCGGCGAGCGGTCCGGTGTCACGTCGACGACGCCGGCCCAGGAGCGCAGCATCTTCATGCGTGTGAATATGGGGAACATCTCGCAAACCGCATCAAGCGTGTGCTGGAGGATATGCAACCCGCCGGTCTGCGCATAGGAGGTGTACTGGTCGGTTCCAGCACCGATAACGAGTTCGCCCTTGTCGGATTGCGAGACATAGGCGTGGACCGTATTGGACATGACCACGCAGGGAAAGACCGGTTTGACCGGCTCGGAAACCAGCGCCTGCAGCGGATAGGATTCCAGTGGCACCTCGACACCCGCCATCTGCATGATGACCGAGGAATGGCCTGCCGCCACGACGCCGATTTTTTTTGCTCCGATCGTCCCGCGCGTTGTCTCCACGCCCGTCACCGCCCCGTCCGGGCCGCGATTGATGCCGGTGACCTCGCAATTCTGGATGATGTGGACACCGCGATCAGAGGCGCCACGCGCATAGCCCCAGGCGACGGCGTCATGGCGGGCCGTGCCGGCGCGGCGCTGCAGGGCGGCACCCACGACAGGGTAGCGCGCCTGGCCGGAAATGTTGAGCGGCGGACAATAATCCTTGGCCTCGCCGGGTGTCAGCCACCGGTTGTCGACGCCGTTCAGCCGATTGGCGTGAACATGGCGCTTCAAGATCTGCACGTCGTGCACATTGTGCGCCATCATCATGACGCCGCGCGGCGAGTACATGACGTTATAGTTGAGATCCTGGGAGAGCCCGTCCCACAGATCGAGCGCGTGATTATAGATGGCGGCCGATTCGTCGTAGAGATAGTTGGAGCGGATGATGGTGGTGTTGCGGCCGGTATTGCCGCCGCCGAGCCATCCCTTTTCCAGGACGGCCACATTGGTGATGCCGTGCTCCTTGGCCAGGTAGTAGGCCGTGGCAAGTCCGTGGCCGCCGGCGCCGATGATGACCACGTCATACTCGGCCCGCGGCTCGGGCGAGGACCATTGCTCCTGCCAACCCGTATGGCCGCGCAACGCTTCGCGGGCAATGGCGAACACGGAATATTTGCGCATTGTATCCTGCCTCGCATGGACATGCTTCGTTGCCGCCGCGTCGGAACGGCTTTCGTATCACTAGCGAATGCACGCCCTCGGCCTTGCACTGATTGCGACGGCAGATGGCGCTAGCGCGCGTTCGCTTTAAACGGAGACGTTTGATATGCGCGCCAGATCAATATGTTGGAACATGTGCCTTTCGCTCAAACCGATTCCGTTCGAGCGGGACATGTTCTGAGGGTCGAGCCCGACGCCGCACCGGTGACATATGCAGCTTTCGGGTGGCGGCAGCTCCGCACGCCTGTCATTTCCTCTCCATCCTGTGGGCCCGCAGGCAACCGCAACGAAACAGGATGGAAAGAAATGTACACGCTCAACCACAAGGTCGCCGTCGTCACCGGTGCCAGTTCCGGCATCGGACGGGCCGCAGCGAAGCTCTTTGCCGCCCATGGCGCAAAGGTGATCGCGACGGCACGCAGGCAAAAAGAACTCGAGACGCTGGTCGACGAGATTGCGAGCGAGGGAGGCGAGGCCGCGTTCCTGCCCGGCGAGGCGGGCAGTGAACGCCATGCCGAGGCCCTCGTTTCCTTCGCACTGGAAAAATTCGGCCGTCTCGACATCGCCTTCAACAATGCCGGCATCGTCGGCCCCATGGGCGACATTGCGGAGATTGCGCTCGACGGCTGGAACGAGACGTTGGCGACCAATCTGACCGGCGCCTTCCTGGGAGCAAAGCACCAGATCCCTGCGATGCTCGCGGGTGGCGGCGGTTCGCTGATCTTCACCTCGACCTTCGTCGGCCACACGGTCGGCATGCCGGGCATGGCCGTCTATGCCTCCTCGAAGGCCGGCCTGATCGGCCTCACCCAGGCGCTGGCCGCCCAGTACGGACCGCGGGGGCTGCGCGTCAATGCGCTGCTGCCTGGGGGCACCGATACGCCGATCGCCACCTTCAAGACGCCGGAGGAACGCGCCTTCGTGGAAGGCTTGCACGCGCTGAAGCGGGTCGCTACGCCCGAGGAAATCGCCGCTGCGGCGCTCTATCTGGCGTCCGATGCGGCCAGTTTCGTGACCGGTACGGCAATGCTTGCCGACGGCGGGATATCGATAAACCGCACATAGCCTCACGCATACGGGCATCCACAATACAGATGGCCGCGCTGTTGTGCGGCCATGGCCGACTCGTCTAACAGAACAGGCGGCTCGGCCACCCATGGCCGGTTCGCGCAAGGGTTCGGAGCGGCGGAAAGAATGAAGGTAGGCATCGATATGGGCACGGCGTCCGGCGCGCCGGCCCAGCTTGACCTGGAGGAACTGCTTGCGACCCGCCTGCTCGTGCAGGGCAATTCGGGGTCCGGCAAGTCGCATCTCCTGCGCCGCCTGCTCGAGCAGAGCGCGCCCTGGGTGCAGCAATGCATCATCGACCCGGAAGGCGATTTCGTCACACTGGCCGACAAGTTCGGCCATCTGGTGGTCGACGCCGTGCGCAGCGAGCACGAGCTGACCCGCATCGCCGGGCGTGTGCGCCAGCATCGCGTGTCCGTCGTCGTCAATCTGGAAGGGCTGGAAGCCGAGCAACAGATGCGCGCCGCGGCCGCCTTTCTCGGCGGCATGTTCGATGCCGAGCGCGACCATTGGTACCCCGTGCTCGTGGTGGTCGACGAGGCACAGCTTTTCGCGCCGACCGCCGCCGGCGACGTTGGCGACGAGGCGCGCAAGGTCTCGCTTGGCGCCATGACCAATCTGATGTGCCGCGGACGAAAGCGCGGCCTGGCCGGCGTCATCGCCACGCAGCGGCTCGCCAAGCTGGCCAAGAACGTCGCGGCGGAAGCGTCCAACTTCCTCATGGGGCGGACCTTTCTCGACATCGACATGGCGCGCGCGGCCGACCTTCTGGGCATGGACAAGCGCCAGGCGGAGATGTTCCGCGACTTGAACAGGGGGCATTTCGTGGCGCTCGGTCCGGCGCTGTCGCGACGGCCGTTGGCCGTCGAGATCGGCAGCGTCGAAACTGAGGCGCGCTCCACCAGCCCCAAGCTCACGCCGTTGCCCGACGCGCCGCTGGACGCCGCGGAACTCATCTTCGCTCCGGTCACCGAAGAGGAACGCCGCCAACCGGTGCGCCGCACTCCGCCGCCACCAACGCCAACCGCCGACATCCTGGAACAGCTGGCGCGCACGCGGCCCGAGGCGGAGCGTTCGCAGGAATCGCTTTTCGCCGAGGTTGACGAAGTCGAGCGCGAAGCGGGGATCGGTGCCGTCATGGCCGAGATCCTCGACGAGCCCGACGTCTCGTTCCGCTCCGACGCCGTGCTCTACCAGGATTTCCTGGTGCGCTGCCGCATCCGCCGCGTGCCGGGTGAGGCGCTTTCGCTGCCGGCCTTTCGCCGCCGCCTTGCCGTGGCGCGCGCCGGCGTCGAAGGCGAGGCGGCGGCGGATGAACGATGGCAGACCGCGCTCGGACTTTCCGAGAGCCTGCCAGACGATGTCCAGGGCGTGTTCCTGCTTGTCGCGCGCGCCGCGCTCGAACACGCTCCCTGCCCATCGGACGCATCGCTGGCTCAGGCCTATGGCACCCATTCGGCACGTCGGGCCCGGCGCCTGCTTGCCTATTTCGAAGAACGCGGCCTGATCGTGCTCAGGACCGACCTGCGCGGGCTGCGCATCGCGGCCTTTCCCGACCTCGATTGCGAGACCGCAGCGGGTAACCCGGACGCCACTGCAGCGCCCGAACTGTCACGGCCGGCAAATTCGCCCTCGGCGCCCACTTCCGTAGTGGACAACGGCTCTTGACTCTGCTAATAGCCGCCGCAACTCGCTGCGGATTCCGCTGCGTAAGGGTATTCCCTATAGATCAAGCAGAAACCGACAACCCGGAAAGACAGGAACGAACGTGCAGGTACTCGTCCGCGACAACAATGTTGACCAGGCCCTCCGCGCGCTGAAGAAAAAGATGCAGCGCGAAGGCATTTTCCGCGAAATGAAGATGCGCGGACATTACGAGAAGCCTTCCGAGAAACGTGCGCGCGTGAAGGCCGAAGCCGTTCGCCGCGCGCGCAAGCTGGCGCGCAAGCGCGCCCAGCGCGAGGGGCTGCTGTCCGGGCCTCGGCCTGCTCCGGCGCGTTGATCGCGCCCATATTTCGTCTCTTTCGGGCGATAGCGAGGTGGGGCGACGAGGAGTCGCCGCCACCTTTTTGTTGCCCGCATCAAATTTCATTGTGTGGTCTGCATTCGAGGGCGGCATTGCGAGCGGGGACGGCCGGAGCGGCCGGCAAGTGAGGGATTCGAACGGCATGACAGGCACCTGCGCCACCCGGTTCAAACAGCGTCGGTTCCGTGCATCTTTCAGCGTCTTGACGATGGTTGCCTGCTTCGGGTTGGCAGCCTGCCAGTCGGACGGTCCGGCAGCCCAGATCGCGACGATCGACACCGCCCAGGGTTCGGCCGAAAACATCGCCTCGCTGACCTCCGTCATCGACCGCACCCCGCAGGATCCGGAAGCCTACAACATTCGCGGCTCGGCCTACGGGCGCGGCGGCAAGTACCGCGAAGCGCTCGAGGATTTCGACACCGCCATCCGGCTCAACCCGAACTACTACCAGGCCTATGCCAACCGCGCGCTGATCTATCGGCAGATGGGCGACACCGAAAAGGCGCTCGCCGATTACGCCCGCGCTCTGCAGATCAACCCGTCCTATGACGCGGCCTATATCGGGCGCGGCAATCTCTATCGCCTGGCCGGACGGTCGAACGAAGCGTTCGGCGATTTGCAGCGCGCCATTCAGCTCGACACGACCAATCCTCGCGCCTACCACTATCGCGGCCTGCTCTACCAGGAGAGCGGTCAGCACAATTATGCGCTGGAGGATTTCTCGACCGCCATCTCGATGGCGCCGAAAGCGGCCGAGCCGTATAACGGCCGCGGCATCTCCTATCTCGCACTCGGTGACGAGGACAACGCCTTCTCCGATTTCAACACCGCCATCAAGCTCGACCGCAACAACGCGGAAGGCTGGGCCAACCAGGCGCTGGTCTTCGAGCGGCGCGGCGACAAGTCACGCGCCAAGCGCTCCTATCAGGAAGCGGTGAAGCACGACCCCAACTACGAGCCGGCCGTGGACGGTCTGGCGCGCACGTCGGGCTGAACCGGACGCCCTATCGCTTTGAATCTACGCTTTGTGCTTTCCGACAACCGGCTCCGATCTTCGGGCCGATGCGTCGCAAGCGCTGGATTGCGCCGCGAGCCGGTCGAGATGCATGCGGATATGCGCGGCTTCGGCCGGGGTGCGGGCAAGTGCGATGGCGCGGTCAAAGGCAATGCGGGCTTCTTCGGCGCGGCCGAGTTGCGTCAGCAAAGCGCCGGTAACGCCTAAATAGTGGAAATAGCCCTGCAGCTTCGGCGCCAAGGGCTCGATCATTGCCAGTGCGGCGTCCGGGCCGCGTGCCTTCGAGACGGCGACGGCGCGGTTCAGCGTGACGACTGGCGAGGGATCGAGTTTTTCGAGCATCTGGTAAAGCGAATCGATCTGCTCCCAGTCGGTGTTCTCGGGGCGCGCGGCGCGGGCATGCGCGGCGGCGATGGCCGCTTGCAGCTGGTAGGGCCCGGCATTACGATGACGGATGGCCTTTGCCACCAGCACCAGCCCTTCGGCGATCTTGTTTCTGTCCCACAGATTGCGGTCCTGGTCATCGAGGAGGATGACGTTGCCATGGCCGTCGAGACGGGCCGCAGCGCGCGAGTCCTGAATAAGCAGCAGGGCGAGCAGGCCCATGATCTCCGGCTCGGAAGGAAACAGGCCGAGCAGCAGCCGGCCCAGGCGGATCGCCTCCTCGCACAGCGGCCGGCGGATATGCGCCTCGCCGCCGCTCGCCGAATAGCCCTCGTTGAAGACGAGATAGATCATGGCCGCGACCGCGCCCAGCCGTTCGGCCCGCTCGACCGCGTCGGGAACGGCGTATTCTATGCCGGCATTGGCGATGCGCCGCTTGGCCCGCGTGATGCGCTGCTCCATGGCGGCATCGCCGACGAGGAAGGCACGGGCGATTTCCTTCACGGTCAAGCCGGACACGATGCGCAGGGCCAGCGCGATCTGTTGCGTCGCCGGCAATTCGGGCTGGCAGCAAACGAACATCAGCCGCAGCACGTCGTCGCGATAGTGGCTGTTGTCGAGCCTTTCGGCCATGTCGGCCTCGGCATCCTCGATGTCGGAGAGCTGGTCCTCCGGCGGCAGTTCCTGCAGGCGCCGGTCGCGGCGCACCCGGTCAAGCGCGGCATTGCGACCGACGAAGATCAGCCAGGCAGCGGGGTCGCGCGGCGGGCCCTTGGCCGGCCATGTCTTGAGCGCCCTGAGGCTCGCCTCCTGAAAGGCTTCCTCGGCGTGGTCGAGGTCGCGGAAATAGCGCAACAGCGCCCCCATGACCTGAGGCCGTGCCGAGGCCAGTGCGGCGCCGATCCAATCCAGTTCGCTCAAGGGGTTTCGTCTCCGGCATTATAGGCCAGCAACGGGCGGACCTCGATGCCGCCGACCTCGCGTTCGCGCGCCAGGAGCCGGCCGGCCTCGATGGCATCCTCGTGGCTTTCGCATTCGATGATCCAGAAACCGAGGAGCTGCTCCTTGGTCTCGGCATAGGGGCCGTCGATCACCAGCGGGTCGTCGCCCGCCTTGACCGTCGTGGCGGCCGTGGTGGGCATCAGCCTGAGGCTCGGGCCGATGCGCGCGCGCTCGGAGATTTTCGTCTCGGCGGCGCGCACCCGCGCCATCATGGCCTCTTCATCCGCCTTCGGCAGATGGCTGACCATGGCCTCGGAGTTGTAACACAAAAGGGCGTAGCGCATCCGCTGGGGTACCTCCGTCAGTTGCAAGGACGAAGGAGTATGCCCCAAGCCGACGGACAGGAACAACAAATGTGCCGAAGTTCGAGCCCGCTCGCCCGGTCTCCTGACAGAAACGTGTCAGATGGCGGTGATGCCGCCGTCTATGGCGAGCGTGTGTCCGGTCATGAAGGAATTTTTCGGGTCGGCGGCGAACAGGATCGCCTCGACCACCTCGTCGACCTCGGCGACCCGCTTCATCGGCACGCCGCGCGTCAGCTCGGCGATCGCCTCGTTTTCGGTGCGGCCCGACAGCTTGACGAAATCGCCGACCATGCTCGTGCGCGCGAAGGCGGGGCACACGGCATTGACCCGGATCCCCTTGGAGGCATATTCGGCCGCCGCGGAACGGGTGAGCCCCACAACGCCGTGCTTGGCGGCGGAATAGACCGAAAGCCGCGCCGCGCCGGCGAGACCGGCGACGGAGGAGATGTTGACGATGGCGCCGCCGGTGCCGTCGCGGCGGCACTGCTTTTCCAGCTGGGGAAGCTGGTACTTCATGGCGAAATAGACACCCATCAGGTCGATGTCGATGATGCGCCGCGCCTCGTCGGTCGGCACCAAGGGCAGCTTCACGAAGCTCTGCGCGATGCCGGCATTGTTGATGGCGATGTCGAGGCGGCCGAATTCGCCGACGGCACGCTCCACCAGATCGGCCGATAGCTGCTCTTGCGCGATGTCGCCGGCCAGAACCGTGGTCTCGGTGTCGAGACTGTCGGCGAGCGCAGTCAGGGCATCGGCGTCCATGTCGGACAGCACCAGGCGAGCGCCTTCCGCGGCCAACCGTTCGGCGGTGCGCCGCCCGAATCCTCCGGTTGCGCCGGTGAGCAACACCGACAAGCCCGCAAACCGTACCATGCACTAATTCCCCTTCTCGATGCGCTCCACGGCCAGGCCGGCCAGCAGCTTCACGGCGTTGCCGTAGGTTCGCGCCTTTTGCGGATTGGATGCGTTCCCGTCGAGCGCCCGCTTGTAGACGCCCTGGCAGATAGCCGCCAGGCGGAAGAAAGAAAAGGCGAGATAATATGTCCAGTTGCCGATACCGGCGATGCCGCGCCGCTCGCAATAGCGCGCGACATAGGCTTGTTCGCTCGGGATGCCGAGCGCGGTGCGGTCGATGCCGCCCAGTCCGCGAAAGCCCGAACTGTGCGGCAGGCGCCATTGCATGCACTGATAGGCGAGGTCGGCATAGGGGTGACCGAGCGTCGACAGCTCCCAGTCGAGGACTGCGACGACCTGGGGCCTGTCGGGAGCGAACATCATGTTGTCGAGCCGGTAGTCGCCATGAACCAGCGATACCTGCCCGTCGTCGACGATCGGGTTTTGTTCCAGCCATGCGATGAGCTGGTCCATATCGGCGACCGTGCCGGTCTCCGAGGCACGGTACTGGCTGGTCCAGCGCGACAATTGCCGCTCGAAATAGCTGCCGGGCTTGCCGAAATCGGCGAGGCCGACCGCGTCGACATCGACGTCGTGGAGGGCGGCCAGGGTTCTGTTCATCGCGTCGTAGATGGCGCCGCGCCCGTCATTGCCGGGCGCTTCGGGAAGGGCAGGGTCCCAGAAGACGCGGCCTTCGACAAAGTCCATGACATAGAACATGCGGCCGATCGGGCTGTCCTCTCCGGACAGGTGCAGGACGCGCGGTACGGGAACGGCCGTCTGCGCAAGCGCCTTGATGACGCGGAATTCGCGATCGACCTGATGGGCCGACTTGAGAAGCTGGCCGGGGGGCTTGGCGCGGAGGACATAGCGGCCGCTGTCGGCGGTGAGCAGATAGGTCGGGTTCGATTGGCCGGAGCTGAACTTCTCGATCGAGCGCAGCCCGGCAAAGCCGGCGATGTTGTGTTCCAGGTAGGGGGCCAATGCCCGCTGGTCCAGGGTGTTGGTGTCGCTCATGCCGACTCGCCGGGCGGATCGATCTGGATCAGCGTCAGCCAGCGCGCCGTCAGGGCCGGCTTCTTCGAATTCTCGATCTCGATCGTCACGTCATACTTGATCTCGGCCCAACCGGAAGGACGCACATTGGCCTCGGCCAGCACGAAGGCGGCGCGGATGCGCGAGCCGGTCTTGACCGGCGCCTTGAACCTGATCTCGTCGAAACCGTAATTGATGGCGACCTTGGCGCTCTCGAGCGGCGGAATGGTCTCGTAGGTCATTGCCGAAAGGAGCGACAGGAGCAGGAAGCCGTGCGCGATCGTACCGCCATAGGGGGTTTCGCTCGCGGCGCGTTCGGGATCGACATGGATGAACTGGTGATCGTCCGTCGCGTCGGCGAACTGGTCGATCATCGTCTGGGTCACCGTGCGCCAGGGCGAGGTGCCAATCTGGCTGCCGATGGCGGTCCGGAGGCTCTCGACCGGGACAGGCTTCAGTTTCAATTCCTGCATGGCAATTGGGTCAATCCACGTCCTTGAACAGCGACATACCATGCTGGACCGACTGCCCGCCGTCCAGTGGCAGGATGGCTCCGGTAACATAGTTGCCGGCCTTGCCGCACAAATAAAGCGTCGCACCGGCGATATCGTCGGGATTGCCGATGCGGCCGAGCGGCACGCGAGAGCCCACCTTCGCCGCCTTTTCGTCGGTGCCGGTGGCAAAGGCTGTCATGCGGCTCTGGAAGGGACCGGGCGCGAAGGCGTTGACGGTGATCCGCTTGTCGGCCAACTCGATGGCCAGAGTGCGCGTGAGATGGTGAACCGCCGCCTTGGAGGCGGTGTAGGAATAGGCGCCGTCGGCGATCGGTTGCGTGCCCATGACGGAGCCGAGATTGATGATGCGGGCCGGATCGTCGGCGCTGGCTGCCTTCTCGATCAACGGGAGCAGGGTTCGCGTCAGATGGAAGAGGCCGGTGACGTTGACGTTCAGCACGCGCGCCCAGGCGTGATAGGGAAAGGTTTCCAGCTTTTCGCCCCAGCTCAGGCCGGCATTGTTGATGAGGATGTGCAACTGTCCCGTGCGCTGCGAGACGGCTTCGGCAAGCGCCTTGACGCCTTCCTCGTTGCCGACGTCGCCGGCAAAGCCTTCCGCGCTTCCCGGTGCTTCGAGCGCATTGAGCTCGTCGGCGACCTTTTTGCATTCGGCCTCGCGGCGCGAGGCGATCATGACATGGGCGCCGGCCCTGACGAGCGCCGTTGCCGCCATGCGTCCGATGCCGCTCGCAGCACCCGTAACCAGCGCCGTCTTGCCGGTGAGCGAAAAGAGATCTTCCAGATAGGACATTTCCCCTCCCTTGCGGAACTCATCCAATTGCCGCGTTGACAACATACCCGGTAGTATGTTCATCATTTGCCGGTCCGTAAAGTGCCCGAAGCCGGAAAGCTACACACAATATGCGGGCGGGCTTTGCGATCAAGGGAGGAGGCACCGGCCGATGACGCTGGGCGTGAAGGAGCACGTTGCCGACAATTCGCGCATGGACATTCTGGGTGCGGCTGCCCGGTGCTTCATGGAGCGCGGCTATGCGGCGACCTCGATCGACGACGTCGCGCGCAGCCTCGGCGCCACCAAGGGCCGCATCTACCACCATTTTCCCTCCAAGGCGGATCTGTTCGCGGCCGTCTTCCGCGCCGGCATGGACATGAACTACGCGGCGGTCAGGCCCTATTGCGACCTGCCCGGCCCGGCGGTGAAGCGTTGGCGCATGATGGCCATGGCGCATGTGCTGCAGATGATCGACACCAAGGCCTTCCAGCGCGCCGTGTGGATCGGCGTGGAGATGCATCTGCGCGGTGCGACCACGCCGCAGCAGCGCTCGGTCCTCAACGAACTGATCGAATATCGCAGCAATTACTCCAACCAGTTCCGCGAAGTGCTGCTTGCAGGCCGCGATGAAGGCGTCTTCTGCTTCGACGATCTCAGCATCACCAACCAGCTCATGTTCATGACGCTCAATTCGCCGATCTTCTGGTACACGCCGCGGGTGGGCGAGACGCGGGCCGACATCGAAATCATCGCGCGCCAGATCGTCGATTACGCCGAGGGCGGGCTTCGCGGGACACAAGGACAGTCGACATGACAGAGATGAATCTCGGCATGACCGAGCGCCTGAAGCCGATCCACGATAAGGTCCGCGACATGGTGCGCAACGAGATCATGCCGCTCGACAAGGAGTTCCTGGCGGAGGTCGGCAGGAATGGCGACCGCTGGAGCTATACGCCGCGGCAGACCGAGATTCTCGAAGGGTTGAAGGCCAAGGCGCGCGAGCGGGGGCTGTGGAACTTCTGGCTGACCGGTTCCGAGCGCGGCTATGGTCTGTCGACCGTCGAATATGCCTATCTCGCCGAAGAGATGGGCAAGGCGCATCTGGGCGCGGAAACCTTCAACTGTTCGGCGCCCGACACAGGCAATATGGAAGTGCTCGAGCGCTACGGTTCGCCGGCGCACAAGGAGCAGTGGCTGGCCCCGCTGCTCGATGGCAAGATCCGTTCGGCCTATCTGATGACCGAGCCCGACGTTGCCTCGTCGGACGCCACCAACATTGCCATGCGTTGCGAGCGCGACGGCGACGAATACGTGCTCAACGGCGAGAAATGGTGGTCGTCGGGCGCGGGCGACCCGCGCTGCAAGATCTATATCGTCATGGTGCGCACGGCCGAGGACGGACCGAAGCACCAGCAGCATTCGATGATCCTCGTGCCGGCCGATACGCCGGGCGTTACCAAGCTGCGGGCCATGCAGGTCTATGGCGACGACGACGCCCCGCACGGCCATCTGCACCTGAAGTTCGACAATGTGCGCGTGCCGGCCGACAATCTGCTGCTCGGCGAGGGGCGCGGCTTCGAGATCGCGCAGGGTCGTCTCGGTCCGGGGCGAATCCACCATTGCATGCGTGCCGTCGGCCAGGCGGAGATGGCGCTGGAGCTGATGTGCCAGCGCTCTGTGCGCCGCGAGGCCTTCGGCAAGCCGCTGGCCACGCTCGGCGCCAATTACGATATTATCGCCGAATGCCGCATGGAGATCGAGATGGCGCGCTTGCTGTGCCTGAAGGCGGCCTGGATGATGGACCAGGGCGATGCGCGCGCCGCCGCGCCGTGGATCAGCCAGATCAAGGTCGTCGCGCCACGCGTGGCGCTCAAGGTCACGGACGAGGCGGTGCAGATGTTCGGCGGCCAGGGCATCAGCCAGGATACGCCGCTGGCGCGCGCCTGGACGCATCTGAGAACGCTCAGGTTGGCCGACGGGCCGGACGCGGTGCACCGGCGCCAGGTGGCGCGCACCGAGCTGAGGAAATACACGCAGGAGAAGGTGTGATGAGCGTCACCTCTCCGATGGCGGAGCAGTCAAATATGCCCCCTCCACCACGCTTTGCGTGGTCCCCCTCCCCCGTAAACGGGGGAGGATCAAGCGGCGCCGCCGGCTCCTCCCCTGCGAAGCGGGGGAGGGGGACCGCCGAAGGCGGTGGAGGGGGCATATGCAATTCTGCCCGACGAGGGCACGCAGGCGGCGAGTGTCGACTGCAAACGAGGAGCATGCCATGAAGGCGATCGTCGCGCGCGACTTCGCGCCCCTCGACCAGCTCGACTATGCCGACTGGCCGGAGCCCAAGGCGACGGGCCATATGGTGGTGATCGAGGCCGACACGATCGGCGTCAACTACCCCGACGGGCTCCTCGTCCAGGGGCTTTACCAGATGAAGCCGCCGACCCCCTTCGTGCCCGGCATGGAGGCGGTGGGACATGTCACGGCAATTGGGCCCGATGTGAAATCGGTGAAGGTCGGAGACCGCGTTGCGGCCCTCGGCTCGCTTGGCGCCTATGCCGAGAAGGTCGCGGCGGAGGAAGCGCGTGTCATGGCGCTGCCCGACGCGATTTCCAGCGCCGATGCCTGCGCCCTGATGTGCGGCTACGGGACCGCGCACTATGCATTGAAGCAACGCGGTCAACTCAAGCCCGGCGAGACGTTGTGTGTTCTTGGAGCGGCCGGGGCGACGGGTGTCGCTGCCGTTCAGATCGGCAAGGCCATGGGCGCGCGGGTGATCGGCGTGGCGTCCAGCGAGGCCAAGCGCGCCATAGCCTTTGAGGCCGGCGCCGATACCGTGCTCGGCTACGACAATCTCAAGGACGCCTTGAAGGAGGCGACCGGCGGCAAGGGTGTCGATGTCGCCTTCGATCCCGTCGGCGGCGACAGTTTCGACGCGCTGGCGCGCTCCATGGGCTGGGGCGGACGGCTGCTGGTCATCGGATTCGCGTCCGGAACGATCCCGAAACTGCCGGTCAATCTGGCGCTGGTCAAAGGCTTCAGCCTCGTCGGCGTGTTCTGGGGCGCATTCACGCAGAAGGAGCCGCAGGCCTATGCCGACAATATGCGCGAACTGATCGGCTGGTATCTCGAAGGCAAGGTCAAGCCGGTCATCGAGGGCGAATACAAGCTCGCCGACGCGCCGTCCGTGCTTGCCCGCGTGCTGGCACGCGGTGCGGCCGGCAAGATCGTGCTCAAGCCTTAGGAGGAAAGACGATGGCATCGCTTCCCGACCGCATGCGCGCCCTGCTTCTTGTCAACGAGGGATATTCCAGGATGCCGTCGGGAACGGCGCTGGAGGCGATGAGCCCCTATGTGGAACGCGCCGAGATCGAGGTTCCCGAACCCGGCCCGACGCAGGTCCTTTTGAAGGTCAGCCTGGCCTCGATCAATCCGTCCGACGTCATGTTCGTGAAGGGCATGTACGGTCAGCCGCGCCGCAAGGGCCGGCCGGCCGGCTTCGAGGGCGTGGGCGAGGTCGTCGCTGCCGGAAGCGAGGCCGCTGCGCAAGGCCTCGTGGGCAAGCGCGTGGCCTTTGCCACGGGCTTGAGCAACTGGGGCTCCTGGGCCGAATACGCGATCGCCGAGGCGGGCGCGTGCATCCCGCTGATGGACGAGGTGCGCGACGAGGATGCGGCGGCGATGATCGTCAATCCGCTGACCGCGCTTGCCATGTTCGACATCGTCAAACAGGAAGGCCAGAAGGCCTTCATCATGACGGCGGCGGCAAGCCAGTTGTGCAAGCTGTTGACGGGTGTGGCCGCCGAGGAAGGCTACCGCCCCATCTCCATCGTGCGGCGCGACGACCAGATGGGGCTGTTGAAGGAGATCGGTGCGGCGCATGTCCTCAATGCGACAGCGTCCGATTTCGCTGACAGGTTGCGTGACGTGCTCGGCGCCGAAGAGCCGCGCATCCTGCTCGACGCGGTCAGCGGGCCGCTTGCCGGGCAGATCTTCACCGCCATGCCGAAACGCGCCCGCTGGATCGTCTATGGCCGGCTCGATGCGAGCGATACGGTCATCCAGGAACCGGGTCAGCTCATATTCATGCACAAGAAGATCGAGGGCTTCTGGCTGACGGAATGGATGCGCAACACGCCTCTGGAGCGCAAGGTGGCGACGATCAAGGAGGCGCAGACGCGATTTGCCGACGGGCGCTGGTCGACCGACGTGACGGCCATCGTGCCGCTCGACGAGGCGATCGACCGCGTGGCCGACGAACTGGCCAAGCCGAACGGGAAGGTTTTCATCGTGCCGTGATCGACTGCGCCGGAGCAGGTCGCTTGCGGGAGGTGCGGCCGGCTCTGTAGACTGAACGAAATGCGGCACAGACCGCATATGAAAAAATGGGAGGAGGAACGTCTTGGACGTATTGCAGCTCTTTGTCAGCGGGCTTGCGAATGGCTGTGTCTACGGCCTGATCGCACTCGGCTTCGTGCTGATCTACAAGGCGACCGAGGCGGTCAATTTCGCCCAGGGCGACTTCATGATGCTCGGCGCCTTCATTGCGCTCGGGCTGACCAACGAACAGTTCATGGGGCTGCCCTTCTGGATCGCCGTGCCGCTGGCCATCATCGCCATGGGCGTGGTCGGCTACCTGCTCGACATGCTGGTGGTCAGGCACATGTTCGGCCAGTCGCAGATCGCCATCGTGATCCTGACCATCGCGCTCGGCTTCGTGCTGCGCTTCATCGCCGGCCTCATCTGGGGGCACGAGCCGATCGCGCTGGAATCGCCCATCGCCGGCAAGGAGGTGCGCTTCGGCGGGCTCGTGCTGGGGCTCGACGAGGTGACGATCATCGTCGTCACGCTGATCCTGACCGTGGCCCTTTACATCTATTTCAACCGCACCAAGCTCGGTGTCGCCATGCAGGCGGCGTCGCAAAACCAGCTTGCCGCCTACTATATGGGCATCCCGGTCAAGCGCGTGCATTCGCTGGTCTGGGCGCTGGCGGGCGCCGTCGCCGCCGTCGCCGGCATTCTCTTCGCCTCCAAGGGCTCCATCGACCCGTCGGTCGGACTGCTCGGCATCAAGGCGTTCGCGGCCGCCGTCATCGGCGGCTTCGGCAGCCTTCCGGGCGCCCTTCTGGGTGGCGTGATCGTGGGGCTGATCGAACCCTTCGCCTCCTACTACATCGCCGCCGGCTATTCGCAGCTCATGCCCTATCTGCTGCTTTTCCTTATTCTCGTCTTCCGACCGCACGGCATCCTTGCCCAGGTCCATGCGAAGAAGGTGTGAGGCGTCATGCGGACCGTTTTCAAGACCAGCTACGACGCCGACATCAACCTTTTTCGTCACGGCACGCAGGCCGCCTGGTACATGGCGCTGCTGGTTCTCGCGGTGGTGCTGCCCTTCCTGCTCAGCACGTTCGCCATCGGCGAGGCGACCAATATGCTGATCTGGGCAATTGCCGGGATGGGGCTGATGATCCTGGTCGGCCAGACGGGACAGGCGAGCCTCGGCCACGCCGCCTTCCTGGCCGTCGGCTGCTATGCCAATGTGCTGCTGCAGGAACGGCTCGGCCTGCCCTTCCTCCTGTCCTTCCCGCTGGCCGGGGTGATCGCGGGGCTTGCCGGCGTGCTGATCGCCATCCCGACGACCAAGCTGCACGGCATCTATCTGGCAATCGCCACGCTGGCGGTCTCCATTCTCGCCGACGACGTCATTGTGCTGGCCGAACCGCTGACGGGCGGCGTGATGGGCCTCTACGCGCCGACGATCAACATTTTCGGGCTGGAGATCGACCGCTACGTCAATCCCGACCGTTTCTACTGGTTGACGCTGGTCGTCACGGTCCTGGTCATCCTGGCCTATCGCAATGTGCTCAGATCGCCGCTCGGCCGCTCTTTCGCCGCCGTGCGCGACTCGGAGGTCTCGGCCAAGGCGATGGGCGTCAACGTGGCGCGAACCAAGGCGACGGCCTTCGGCATTTCGACCGCAATCACCGGGCTCGCCGGAGCGCTGATGGGCCATTTCGCCGGCATCTTCAACAACGAGACCTTCAACATCATCATCTCGATCCAGCTTCTCCTGATGATCGTCATCGGCGGCCTGGGCTCCATCCACGGTGCCTTCTTCGGCGCCGTCGTGGTGGCGCTCCTGCCGCAGGCGATCGCGATTTCGCGCGATACGGTCGGCGGGCTTCTCGGAACCGGCTCGATCGCCATTCCGGGGCTCGAACAGGCGATCTTCGGGGCGATCCTGATCGTCTTCATTCTGTTCGAACCGATGGGCATCTACGGGCGCTGGGTGAAGATCCGCACCTATTTCGAGCTCTTCCCCTTCTACCGGCGCGACATGTTCCGTCGGCAGAAGAGCTATCTGAAGACGGAGCGCATGCGATGAGCCTTCTGGAAGTTGACAATGTCACCCTGCGCTTCGGCGGCGTGATCGCCGTCAATCAGGTCTCCTTCGCCGTCGAAGAAGGAGAGGTCTTCGCCCTGGTCGGCCCCAACGGAGCGGGCAAGTCGACGCTCTTCAACCTGATCTCGCGCTTCTACGACCCGGCCGAAGGCGACATACGCTTCGACGGCGACAGCCTGCTTTCGCGCCAGCCGCACGAGATCGCCGCGACCGGCATCGCACGCACCTTCCAGAACATCGAACTGTTCGAGCAGGCGACCGTGCTGCAGAACCTCCTGGTCGGCCGGCACCGGCACCGCAAGAGCAATTTCGTCAACGAGCTTCTCTTCACGCCCTTCGTGCGCAGCGAGGAGCGCCGGCATCGCGCGGCGGTGGAGAAGGTGATCGACTTTCTCGACCTGCAGCCCTACCGCGAAAAATATATCGCCGGCCTGCCCTACGGCGTGCGCAAGGTGGTCGAGATGGGCCGGGCGCTCGCCATCGAGCCGCGCCTGCTGCTGCTCGACGAGCCGGCCTCGGGCCTGTCGGTTGAGGAGACGCAGGACGTCGCCTTCTGGATCGAGGACATCAAGAAGCAGATGGGCATCACCGTGCTCATGGTTGAGCACGACATGCACCTCGTCTCCTCGGTGTCGGACCGGGTTCTGGCGCTCGCCGACGGAAAGACCTTGTCGCTCGGCACGGCCGAGGAGGTGCAGAACGATCCCAAGGTCATCGAGGCCTATATCGGGGTCTCCGACGAGCATGAAAGGGCGGTGGCGTGACGATGCATCAACGGGCCGAAAACCCGCATGCCGAGGAAAAGCCGGCCGTACTTTCGGTGCGCAACATCGAAAGCTTCTACGGGCCCATCATGGCCATCCGCGGCTGCAGCCTCGATGTGCGCAAGGGGCAGATCGTTACCGTGCTGGGCGCCAACGGGGCAGGCAAGACGACGCTGATGAAGACGATCTCCGGCGTCATGGATCCCGAAAAGGGCGAGATCATCTATGGCGGCGAGAACATCGCCGGGGCAAGCCCAGACCGCGTGGTGCGGCTGGGGATCGTGCATGTGCCCGAAGGGCGCGAGGTCTTCCCGCTGCTGACGGTCGAGGAAAACCTGCGCATGGGCGCCTATACGCGCAACGATCCCGACGGGGTGAGGCAGGATATGGAGATGGTCTATTCCTATTTCCCGATCCTAGCCGAACGGCGCCGACAGGCGGCCGGCACGCTGTCGGGCGGCCAGCAGCAGATGCTGGCCATCGGGCGCGGGCTGATGGGGCGGCCGAAGCTGATGCTGCTCGACGAGCCGAGCCTCGGCCTGTCGCCGATCCTGGTCAGGGAGATCTTCCAGATCATCAAGCGGCTCAACCGCGAGCAGGGCGTGACGATGATGGTGGTCGAGCAGAACGCCAAGGTGGCGCTGGAGGTCGCCGATTACGGCTACGTCATGGAACTCGGCCGCATCGTCATGGCCGACGCCTCGCAGAGGCTCCTGGATTCGAAGGACATCCAGGAATTCTATCTCGGCGTCCAGGAGGAAACGCAGCGCGGTCAGAAGCGCTGGAAGCAGAAGAAGACGTGGCGATGATCGCGCATTGCCGTCATACCGGCCAAGGTCGCGGAGCGGCCGCAGAGCAGGGACCCATTGGCCGACACATTATCGAGCGCGGACCCCGTCCGAGCTTGGCGCATGTCGGCATTGTCGCGCCGACCGATAAGCGGGCCGTGCCGCCCCATGGGTCCCGGCTCTTCCTTCGCTTCGCTCCGGTTGGCCGGGATGACGGCCGCGAACAGGCTACGCGCACCCAATCCGGGAGGATCGTATGACCATTGCCGAGAAACTGCCGCCGCAGCAGACAGTGGGTGGCCACAGCTTCAATGCCGAACTCACCGGTCCCGGGCCCTTCTATTTCGACGGCTGCGACACGCTTGCGAAGCTGTTTCGCCAGCGCTGCTTGGAACTGGGCGAGAAGATCGCCCATCGCGAGAAGGATTTCGGCATCTGGCTGTCCTATTCCTGGACCGATTTCTACGAGCATGCGCGGCTCATCGGCCTCGGCCTCGTGGCGCTCGGACTGAAACGCGGCGACGTGGTTTCCATCCTGTCGGAAGATTCCAAGGAATGGATCTACACCGATCTCGCCGTGCAGTCGGTGGGCGGCATCGCCTCGGGCGTCTACACGACGGATTCGGCGAGCCAACTGAAATATCTGGTCAACGATTCCAGCAGCCGGTTCCTGTTCGTCGAAAACGACGAGCAGCTCGACAAATATCTCTCGGTCAAGCACGAGATGCCCGACCTTCAAAAGGTCATCGTCTACGACCGCGAGGGCCTGCATGAGTTTTCCGACGACAAGGTCATCTTCCTTGACGATCTTTACCGCATTGGCCGCGATTTCCTGAAGGAGAATCCGGACCGCTTCGACGAGGAGATCGCAAGGTCCAGGCCGGAGGACACGGCCATCCTCGTCTATACGTCCGGCACGACCGGGCCGCCCAAGGGCGCGATGATCACCCACGAGAACATCGTCGTCTCGATCATCGGCTCCGTGCTGACCCTTCCGGTGACCGAGCAGGACGAGCAGGTCTGCTTCTTGCCGCTGTGCCATATACTGGAGCGCCTGATCAGTGTCTTCACGCCGATAGGCCTGCGTTCGACGGTCAATTTCGCCGAAAGCCCGGAGACCGTGTTCGACAATGTGCGCGAGGTGAGCCCGCACGTGTTCACCGCCGTTCCGCGGGTATGGGAAAAGGTCTACAGCCGCGTGACCATCATGGCGGACGAGGCGACTCCGATCGGCAGATGGGCCTATCGGCGCGCCATCACTGCCGGTGCGGCGCGCGCAACCGCGCTGGAAAACGGCAAGGCCGTGCCGCTCGCCACACGGCTTTCCTATGCCTTCTGGGATTTCGCCGTGCTCAAGAACCTGCGCCGCATGCTGGGATTCGACCGCTTGCGCCGCGGCACGACGGGCGCGGCGCCAATCTCGCCTGATCTTCTCAAATGGTACCGCTCGATCGGGGTGAACATCCTCGAAGGCTACGGGATGACGGAGAGTTCCGGCGTCATCTCGGTCAATCTGATCGAGCGCTACAAGACCGGCACGGTCGGTCAGGTGGTGCCGGGCGGCGCGGTGCGGATCGCCGGGGACGGCGAGATCCAGTACAAGGGCGCCAATGTCTTTGCCGGTTACTGGAACAAGCCGGAAAAGACAGCCGAGACGATCACCGAGGACGGCTGGCTGAAGACCGGCGATGTCGGGCGGCTCGACAATGAGGGCTTTCTGACGATCACCGGCCGGGTCAAGGACATCATCATCACCGCCGGCGGCAAGAACATCACGCCGGCCGAGATCGAGAACCGGCTGAAATTCTCACCCTACGTCTCCGATGCCGTGATCATCGGCGACAAGCGCAAGTTTCTCACCTGCCTGATCATGATCGACCAGGAGAACGTCGAGAAGCATGCGCAGGACAAGCGCGTGCCGTTCAGCGATTTCCGTTCCCTGTGCGCCGCCCAGGAGGTACGCGACCTGATCGGCGCGGTGGTGGCGGAGACGAACGAGGCGTTCGCCCGCGTCGAGCAGATCAAGGATTTCCGCCTGATCGATGTGCTGTTGACCGCGGAAGACGAGGAGCTGACGGCCACGATGAAGCTGAAACGCGGCTTCGTAGAGCAAAAACACAAGAAGCTGATCGACGAGATGTATGGCTAGTGGAACGCCCGGTCGGGCGGGTCATGCTGGGAACTGAACGAACAAACAGGAGGACGACGCATGAAACGCAAAGCAATGAAGTCCATACTCGCCATGGGGCTCGCCGCCGGGCTTGCCTCGGCGGCCCATGCCACGCAGGGCGTGACCGACACCGAGGTTGTGATCGGCTCCAACGGCGACCTGTCGGGCATCTTCGCCTCGTTCAATGTCGGCGCGATCAAGGCGGCGCAGCAACTCTTCGACGAGGTCAACGAGAAGGGCGGCATTCACGGCCGCAAGATCCGCTTCGTCGTCGAGGACCACGGCTACCAGGTGCCGAAGGCGGTTCAGAATTTCAACAAGCTGATCAACTCGGACAAGGTGTTCGCGATGGTCCTCAATCTGGGGACGCCGCACAACATCGCCGGCTTCAAGATGATGGAGCCCAAGCAGGTGGCCAATATCGGACCGCTGACGGCGGCGCGCCAGATGCTGGAAGGCGATACGACCTACAAGTACGCGGGCTTTTCATCCTATTATGATCAGCTGCGCGCCGGCGTGAAATATCTGGCCGAGGAGAAGGGCGCCGAGAATGTCTGCTCGATGTATATCCCGTCCGATTTCGGCCTGGAGATCTATGAGGGGGCCAAGGAAGAGGCCGAGGAACTGGGCCTGACCTGGGCCGCGGAAACCACGCACAAGCCGGACGAGCAGGACTTTGTCGGCTCGATCCAGAAGCTGAAGGACGCCGGCTGCGACATCGTGGCGACCGCGCTTGGCGTGCGCCAGACGATCATCGCCTACGGCACGTCGAAGAAGCTCGGCTGGGACGATGTCACTTTCATCGGTTCCTCGGCCGCCTTCAACACGGCCGTGGCCAAGGTGCCGGAAGGCGTGACCGAGGGCTTCTACGCGGCCGCCGGCTGGGTCGACCACGAGGCCCGCATGGATGTGCCCGAGGTCAAGGAATGGGCGGAAGCCTATGAGGCCAAGGCGGGCGAGCCGGCCGGTACGGCGGCGATCCTCGGTTATGGCGCCGCAAAGAGCTTGGTCATGGGGCTCGAGGCGGCCGGACCGGAGCTGACGGCCGAGAGCTTCCAGAAAGGCATGGAAAGCCTCGAATTCGAGGATGTCATCGCCGACGTGCCGATCAAATACGGCCCCGACGACCATCAGGGCGGCGACCTGATCATCATCTCCAAGATCGAAAACGGTCAGTGGGTCGAAGTCGGCCGCGTCGATCCGACCAAGTCGCAGTAGGATCGGCCACACGGGAAAGGAATGCGCCGCGCGGGTCGCTCCGCGCGGCGCTTCACGTTCGGCGACGAGATGAGGCAAAAAGCGCCGCCGTCACGGGGCTGGCCGGGATGACAATGCTGGGGATCACTCCCCGGGCTGTGGCTGCAGCTTTTCCTCCAGCCGCGCTGCCGCCTCCAATTCGCGGTGCAGGCGCGCCTCTTCATGCGCCTTCGGCGTGACGAAGCGGCCGATCAGCAGATAGACGACCGGGGTGAGGAACAGCGTCGAGACGGCGGCGAGGCCCAACCCGCCGACAATGACCCAGCCGAGCGCGATGCGGGCTTCCGCGCCGGCGCCGCTCGCCAGAACCAGCGGCAGGCCGCCGACGATCGTGCAGATCATCGTCATCATGACCGGGCGCAGGCGGATATTGGCCGCGTTCTCGATCGCCTGGCGCAGGCTCTGGCCGCGGTCGCGCAACTGGTTGGCGAATTCGACGATCAGGATGCCGTTCTTGGCCATGATGCCGACGAGCATCACCAGGCCGATCTGGCTGTAGACATTGAGCGTGGTGCCGGTCATCAGCATGGCGAAGACGGCGCAGGCGAGACCGAGCGGCACGGTCGCCATGATAATGACCGCACTGACGAAGCTCTCGAACTGGGCAGCGAGCACGAGCAGGATGACGATCAGCGCGAAGCCGAAGGTCGTCGCCATGCTCGACGACTGCTCGTCGAGCGTCGCGGCCTCGGCCAGCGGGATGAGACGACTGCCGGGCGGCAGCAACGGCTCGGCGACGCGCTTGGCTTCTTCATAGGCTTCGCCCAGCGCGAAGTCCGGCGCCAGGCCCGAGGTGACGCCGACCGCGCGCAATTGCTGCTCTCGCGCCAGTTCCGGCGGCACGGCCTGCTCCGTCAGGGAGGCGAAGGTCGACACGGGCACATATAGTCCGTCGCCGGTGCGGATATAGATGTTTTCCAGATCGGTCGGGTCGTTGACCGGGTGGGTGGTGGAGACGAGCTTCACGTCATGGGCCCGGTCGTCGATGAAGACCTGCCCGATTTCCCGCCCGTCGAGCATGGCCTGCATGGCCGCGCCGAGCCCGTCGATCTGGATGCCGAGATCGGTCGCGCGTTCGCGGTCGACGGTGATGGAAAGCTGCGGCCGCGTCGCTTCGGAGGAAAGGCGCGGTTGCTCGAAGCGCGAATCCTCCTGCATCGCCGCCACGATCTTGTCGGCTGCCTCGCCCAACTGCCTGTAATTGCTGCCGGCGACGGCGAATGTCAGGCCGGAGCCGGCACCGCGAATGCCGAGACTGTTGGGCTGAAAGGCGAAGGCGCGCACGCCGGGCACGTTGCGCACCAGCGCGTTGGCTTCGGCCAGGATGTCCTGCTGCGAGCGCTCGCGCGCATCCCATGGCGCCAGCCGCAGGACCATGAAGCCGCTGTTGGTGCTGCCGCCCGAGCCGGCGACGCAGAAGGTGCTGGAAATCTCGCCGGTTTCGCGCAGCGGCTGCAGCAGCGTCTCGATGTCGCGTATGCGCTGGGCCAGATAGTCGAGGCTGACGCCCTGTGGCGCCGAGATGCGCATGAAGGCGATGGATCGGTCCTCGCTCGGCGTCAGTTCCGACTTGATGGTGCCGAAAAGGCCGCCCGCCACGATGGCGAACACAAGAGACACGGCAACAACGACCATGGGCGCATTGAGGCACGCGCTCAGGCAACGGCGATAGAGTGCGGACAACGCGCCGCCGGTGCGCGAGGCGAGGCCCTCGTTGCCGTTGTCGTGCTCGAGATGCCCCTTGAGAATGCGCGAGGCGAGCATCGGGCACAAAGACAGGGCGACGATCGACGACAGGAACACGGCGATGGCGAGCACGAAGCCGAATTCGCGGAACAGCCCGCCGGTCTGCCCCGGCAGGAAGGAGAGCGGCACGAACACCGCCACCAGGGTCGCCGTGGTGGCGATGACGGCGAAAAAGACCTCGTCGGTGCCGAGCACGGCAGCCGCGCGCGGACCCAGGCCCTGGTTGCGCCGGCGGACGATGTTTTCCAGCACCACGATGGCGTCGTCGACGACAAGGCCGGTGGCCAGGACCAGCGCCAGAAGCGTCAGGATGTTGATCGAAAAGCCGACGAGATAGATCGCCGCCAGCGTGCCGATCAGGGCGACAGGAATGGCCAGGCCCGGAATAAGCGTGGCGCGCCAGTCCCAAAGAAACAGGAAGATGATCAGCAGCACCACGCTGACGGCGATGACAAGTGCGATCTCGACCTCGTGGATGGCGCCGTTGATGAAGGTCGCGTCGTCGCTGGTGACCTCGATCTTCATGCCGTCCGGCAGGGTTTCCTGGATCTGCGCGGCTGCCGCGCGCACGCCCTCGGAGATTTCCAGCGTGTTCGACTGCGCGGCGCGGATGATG
Source organism: Mesorhizobium xinjiangense (assembly GCF_009749525.1). Classification (GTDB taxonomy): domain Bacteria; phylum Pseudomonadota; class Alphaproteobacteria; order Rhizobiales; family Rhizobiaceae; genus Mangrovimarina; species Mangrovimarina xinjiangensis. The sequence continues at coordinate 31,733 of NZ_WOAC01000008.1, forward strand.
CCGAGTCCGATGCCGGTCTCGCCGTTGGCGCGCAGCTGCGACTGGCCGATGTCGGGGCCGAGCGTCACGCTGGCGAAATCGCGCAGCCTGACGCGGCGGTTGATGAGCAGGTTCTCGAACGCCTCGGGCGTGTTGATCGAGGCCATGGCGCGCACGATGAGGTCCTGCGAATTGCTGGTCAGCGAGCCGGCCGGCGTGTCGAAGGCCATGGTCGACAGCGCGTTGGAGACGTCGGCGACCGTCAGCCCGAGGCTCGCCATGCGGGCCTGGTCGATGTCGATGCGGAAGATCTTGTCGCGGTCGCCATAGACCGAGACGTCCGCCACGCCCGGCACGGCCGACAGCCTGTCGACCACCTCGTCCTCGACCAACACCGTCATGTCTTCGACAGACACATTGTCGGAGGTCACGGCCAGACGCACCACAGGCTGCGAATTGGCATCGGCCTTGATGATGCGCGGCTCGTCGGCGTCGTCCGGCAACTGGTTGGTGATGCGGCCGAGCGCGTCGCGCAGATCGGACGCGGCGGTGTCGAGATTGATGTCGTCGCCGAACTCGATGGTCACCCGGCTGCGGCCATAGGAAGAGGTGGACGACATCGACTTGACGCCGGAGACGCGCGCGGCGGCGCCCTCGATGATGCCGGTGACTTCGCGGTCGATCGTTTCGGCCGCCGCGCCGTCGAAATCGGTGCGCACGGAGATGACCGGCCGGTCGACATCGGGCAATTCGCGCACTTCAATACCGAAGATCGCCGCCAGGCCGGCGACGACGATGAGCATGTTGAAAACGAAGGCGAGCACCGGACGGCGAACGAACAGCGCCGTCATCCCGTGTTCCTTGAAGAAGGTTTCCGTCTTGTCCATGGCCGACAGCCCTTTGCGCGTCACGAACCGCTGGTAGTCGCGGCCTTGCCCAACTCGTCAGGCGAGAGGGAAACGGGACTGCGCTCGGCTACCTTCACCGGTTCGCCCTCGCGCACGATGTGGATGCCTTCGGTGACGACGACGTCGCCGGCGACCAGAGGCGCGTCGAGTAGGACGGTCGCGGCATTGCGCTGCACGATCCTGACAGCAATACGCTCGGCGCGCCCGTCGCGCACCGCCCAGACAAAGGCGCCGTCCGTGCCCCATTGGACGGCCAGGGGGTCGACCGAGGGATAGCTGTCGCCGGGAAAGCGCATCCTGACCTGGAACGACATGCCGGCGCGCAACCGGTCGTCGTCATTGGGAAGGCGGGCCTCCACATGCAGGGTGCGGCTGGTTTCGTCGACCCTGTTGTCCAGCGCGCTGACGATGCCGTTATATGCCTCGCCCGGCCGGGCAACGGAGGTTGCGGTGACTTCGTCCCCAACCGAGATGGCGCCGGCAAAGCGCTCCGGTATCCAGAAATCGACGAGAATCGAGGAACGGTCGTCGATCGTCGCGATCTCGGTATCGGAGGTGACGTAGTTGCCCGCGGTGATCGGCAGGATGCCGACAATGCCGGAAATCGGCGCCAGCACGGAGCGCCGGCTGAGATCGAGCTCGGCCTGGCGCAGTTCGAGCCGCGCATTGTTGCGGGCCAGCAGGGCCTGGGTGACCTGTACCTCGGTGACGGCGTTGGAAGCACGCAGCGAACTCAGGCGCTGCAATGTGCGCTCGGCGTCCTCCAGCACGATCTGCGCCTTGTCGACGGCGATCTCCTCGTTTTCCGAATCGAGCTTCGCGATCACGTCGCCCGCATCGACCCGGCCGCCCGACGCGACGACGACCTCGGTGAGGCGGCCTGTGTCATAAGGCTTGACGCTCACCGTCTGGAAGGCGCGCCCCGTTCCGATGGCCGACAGCCTGTCATTGATCGTTGCCGTGGCAACCGGCGCGGCGTAGACGGCAGGGTCGGAGCCGCCAAATCCGCTGTTCCCTGTCGGTGCGGCGACGGGTTCTTCGGAGGTGGATTGTGCCGTGGAGACCACAGGAAGCCAGTCAAGCTTGAGACGGGCCAGGACCTGGCCCGCGCCTGGGTAGAAATAGGCCCACAGAACCGCCGCCAGGGCGATCAAGACGAGCGTAACGGCTGTCTGCTTCCAAATCGACATTCAATACCCCGCAGGCCAGCGCGTCCGGTCACTGACACCGATATTGCGGCCCCGTGGCTGCCGGTACGAAACCGCCGCTCAGGTCTTATGGCAATTCCGTGCACCGCGGGCACGAAGATTATCATTAAATCTCTGTAATTTGAAAACAGGCAAATGACTGCCCAATCGCCGGGCAGCCAGGCCCTGGCGCTTGCCTCGTCAGCGCTGCGCCGCGGATGTGCTATCGTCTTCGAGCCACGCCTTAAAGAGGCGCCGGCGCAGCCGTGCGGTGCGCGCATACCATTCGCTGTCCTGCCAGATCGCCGTGCCCATGCGGTGTTCGGCCGTGGGAAGCTGTTCGCGCATCGGCGTCAGGGTCTCCGGATGAAAGCCGATGCGCCGCCGGGCGGAGCGGCGCGAGGGGCCGTAGGGAATATGCCGGGCCTGCGCCGCCATCCGGTCCGGGCGTGTGGCGAAGCGGATGAATTCCTTTGCCAGATCCGGCTGGTCGGCGCCGCTGGGGATCGCCCAGGCATTGTAGTCGAGTAGCTGGCCGTCCCAGATGATGGAGATCGGGGCGTTGCCGGATATGCGGGCGTCGAAAAATCGGCCGTTATAGCCGCTCGCCATCGCCACCTCGCCGCTCGTCAGAAGGGCGGCGGGCGTGGCCGCATCTTCCCACCAAACGATGTGGTCGCGGATCGCATCGAGCCTGCGGAAGGCCAGGTCCATGCCCCGCTGCGTGCTGAGCAGGTCGTAGATCTGCGAGCGCGGCACGCCGTAGGACAAGAGCGCCCATTCCAGCATTGCCTCCGGCGCCTTCTTCAGCGCCCTTTTGCCGGGAAAGCGTTCGACATCGAAGAAATCGGCGACGCTTTGCGGCTTCTCGCCGGGATAGGCCCGTTCGTCATAGGCGATCACAGTGGAAAAGACGAGCTGGACCACCGCGCAGGAAAGCAGCGCGCCGTCGATGAAATCGCGTTCGGCAGGCGTGCCGTCCGGGGCGGGCGCCAGGATCGCCGGATCGAAGGGCGCCAGAAGACCCTCGCGGCAGCCGGTGCGGGCGTCGGTCGACAACAAGTCGATGACATCCCAGTCCGTCTCGCCATCGGCCAGTTCCGCGCGCAAGCCATTGAGCCCGCCATTGTAGCGTTCGACGGCGATCCGGGCTCCGACCGCGCGCTCGAAAGGATCGAAATAGGCGATGCGCTGGCTTTCTTCATAGGCGCCGCCCCAGGAAACGACCGTCAGCGCCTCACGTTCCTCGGCCTGGGCGGCGAGCGGCGAAACAAGGCACAGGACCATCGCGAACCGTTCAAGCCGATTCATTTTCCTCCCGCCTCAGTTCGTTGGAGATGTCGAGATAGGCACCAATGACCACCGCTTCCGGCACGACGCCGAGCAGGCGGCCATCGCTCGAGGCGACGAGCGGCGCGGCATCGCCGACAAAATTCTTGAGACTATCCATGGCCTCGCGAATGCTCGTCGTTTCGTCGAACACGACGGGGCATCGCACCGCTGCCTCCCCAGCCGACCTGCCGGGATCCGATTCCAGCACGTCGCGCGTGGCCAGCGTGCCGACATAGCGACCCGCTTCGTCGGTCACGAAGGTCGATTCCCAGTCGCGTTCGCGCATGTTCCGGCGCACCGTGCCCATCGTCGCCTCGGCCCGGCAAACGGGAAAGTCGACCACCATGTGGTCGGCCAGGCGGGCATGGGCCAGCATGGCCCCGTCGCGCCCGAGCGCCAGATCGTATCCGCGCGCCAGGATCTGGGCATCGAAGAGCGAGCGTCCGAACAGGCGGAAGGCCACCAGATTGGCAAAGACCACCGAGACCATGGCGGCGACGGTTAGCGCGTAGTTGCGGGTCAGTTCGAAGACGATGACAATGGTGGTCAGCGGCGCGCCGATGACCGGGCTCGCCAGCGCCATCATGCCGCAGATCGCGTAGACGACCAGCCCGGAGCTTGCGAGCGGGACGACGAGGGACAGCAAGGTTCCGAACAGGGCGCCGAACAGGATGCCGATCAGGAGGGCCGGGCTGAACACGCCGCCGGAAAAGCCGAAGCCGATGCACAGCGCCGTCAGCGCAATCTTGGCGACGACCAGAACGGCGAGTTCGACCGGCGAGAAGGCGCCCTCTATCGTGGCGAAGCGCAGGGCCTCCGCACCGATGCCCATGACCTCGGGAAGCTCCAGCGCGACCAGCCCGACGGCGAGCCCGGCGAGCATGGGCCGCACGGCCTGCGGCAGACGCGTCGCCTGTGCCAGCCGGCCGCAATACAGCACGAGCCGCATGAAGCCGATGGCGACGAAGGCGCACAGAACCCCTTCCAGCGCGAAAAGGAGGAACTCGAAGCTGTGCTCGACTCCGCCGAAGGTGACGACAAAGAGCGGCTCGCGCTGGAAGAAGACGTTGGCGACGACATAGCCGGTCGCCGAAGCCACGGTGGTCGGCGCGAAGGCGCGCAGGGAATAGTGCCGCAGGATCACCTCGTGGGCGAAGACAAGGCCGGCAATCGGCGCATTGAAGGCGGTCGAGATCGCCGCCGCGACACCACAGCCGATGCACACGCCCTGCAAATGGGCGATGCCGAGTTTTAGCCGGCCCGCCAGTTCCCCGAACATGGCGCCGAGATAGACCATCGGGCCGTACTGGCCGACCGAGGCGCCGCAGCCGAGCGACACGATCGCCGCGCCGGTCGAGACGAGCCCATCGCGAAATGAGGGCAGCGGCGTGCGCGTCTGCACCGAGACGATGGCGTCGGCGGGGCCGAGCGGCCGCTTGCGCGCTGAAAGCCGCCACAAGGCGAGCCCGACGAAAAGCCCGCCGAGCGGTGGCACCAAGATCGTCGCCGCGGCCACGAGCAAGGGCCTGTCCTGATAGAGGACACGCGCGCGCGGCGCCACCAGCAGCCGGTCGTTCACCCAGGCGGCGGCATCGACAAATCCGATGGCGGCGAACGCCGCGAGCGCACCGATCGAGATGCTGATCAGCGTCAGGACGACGATCCTGTAGAAAGGGCTCACCAAAGCCTCACTCCCGCAGCGTTGTCGCGCAGCTGGTCAATTGTCGGCCGCTTGGACTTCCCCGGATCGTCGCCGCGAAGCACCACACGGCCGATCGCGCGATCAACGCTCTGACTGTGCAACACATTTCCGTGGAGATCGAGAGTGCGGATGGCTCAGCGGACCGGCAGGTCCCGTTCCTTCGCCAATCTGGCCGCCTTGACCGACCGGCCGATTTTGCGCGCCAACCGCATTACACGCAGCAGATTCGCCTGACGGTCGAACCGAAAAAATCACAAACTCGGGGGCTGGATGGTGGGCGTGACAGGGATTGAACCTGTGACCCCTACGATGTCAACGTAGTGCTCTCCCGCTGAGCTACACGCCCATCAGCGCCGCGCATACACCACAGTTTGCGTGCCCTCGTCAATGGCCAAATGGCGAATATTCGCCGCGGTGTGAACAATCGCGTCAGGCGGCCTGAAGCATCTTCTCGACCTCGTTGACGAGGTCGCGCAAATGGAAGGGCTTGGACAGCACCTTGGCGTCGCGCGGCGCCTTCGAATCGGGGTTGAGCGCCACGGCCGCAAAGCCGGTGATGAACATCACCTTGAGATCCGGATCGATCTCGGTGGCGCGGCGGGCAAGCTCGATGCCGTCCATCTCGGGCATGACGATGTCGGTGAGCAGCAGCGAGAATGGTTCCTCGCGCAGGCGCTCATAGGCGCTGGCTCCATTGTCGTAGTCGATCACGTCGTAGCCGGCGCGTTCCAGCGCCTTGACAAGAAAGCGGCGCATGTCGTTGTCGTCTTCAGCGAGGAGAATTCGTGCCATTTTGCTGTCCAGATCCGCAAGCGGGGGCGGGCCCGTGCCACCCGTTAACCAAGCTCGATATATGTGCCGGGTAGGGTAAACATCAAGTGAATTTGCCGGACGCAACGGTGCGCGCGCCGATCCGACGCGGCGGCCTTCAGTCGATGGTTACTGGACAGTTGCATGGTCAGATGGCAATTTCATTGCATGATGAAACGGTTGCAGCGGGTTTGACATCGATGAGCGTTGAGGCTGATTTTGCCGATGTCCCCGCTTTCGGCAGCCGGCGTCCCGAAATCCAGACAGTTCCTTTCGTCTTCAACTCGCCGCACAGCGGCCGCACCTATCCGCGCCGCTTTCTGGAGCAGTCGCGGCTGGACGCATTGGGTATCCGGCGCTCGGAGGACTGCTTCGTCGACGAACTCTTCGCCTCGGTCGTGGCATTCGGCGCGCCGCTCCTGACGGCACATTTCCCGCGGGCCTATCTCGACGTCAACAGGGAGCCCTGGGAACTCGACCCGCGCATGTATTGCGAGCCCCTGCCGCCTTACGTCAACAGCCGCTCGGCGCGGGTGGCCGGCGGACTAGGAACGGTGCCGCGGATCGTCGGGGAGGGGCAGGAGATCTATGCCGGCCGCATAGGTCTCGACGAGGCCGTGGACCGTATCGAGCACATCTACCGGCCCTATCACGAGACGCTGCGCCAGATGATGCTGGAGACACATTCGCTCTTTGGCACTGCGGTTCTTGTCGACTGCCATTCCATGCCCGCCAGCGTGCGGGTGGGCGAGATGGGCGCGCGCCCGGATTTCATCGTCGGCGACCGTTTCGGCACCTCGGCGGCGGCCTCCATAACGCAGTCGGCGATCGAGCTGTTGTCGGCGATGGGCTATACGGTGGCACACAACAAGCCCTATGCGGGCGGATTCATCACCGAACATTACGGCCGGCCCGCGCGTGGGCTCCACGCCATCCAGATCGAGATCAATCGGGGCCTTTACATGGATGAGCGGAGCTATCAAAAGACGAGCGGCTTCGAGCCGCTCGCCGACGATCTGAGGCGCTTCGTCCTCGCCCTGACAGCGCAGCACCAGGCGAACCCGCGCGACTTGCCGCTGGCGGCCGAGTAGTGCATTCCCGACAGAGCCGGATCGATTCTGGAGAAAAAAAGACCGCATCGATTGACGATGCGGTCGAAGTCTAGGGAGGAAACGCCCAAGGAGGGCATGAACGGTATCAACCGCTCACAGGAAAGGGTATTGTGCGCTGCACAAATGTCAAGTCTGAACAGCATTGCTGGGCCGCCAGGCGCCTGATAAGCGCGCTATTGGTCTATTTTTGTGGCAAATCTGCAACAGTTGGTGGGGTGAAATGGCTGTGAATGCTGAATTTCTGCGGCGCATCGCGACGGCCGCGGCGGGCGAATCACTGCCGCGCTTCCGCCGCGCAGGTGCAGTCGCCAACAAGCTGGAGAGCGGCTTTGATCCCGTCACGGAGGCCGACCGCGAGACCGAACGCGTCATACGGGCGCTGATCGAGGCGGAGTATCCGCGCGACGGCATTCTGGGCGAGGAACATGGCGGCAAGCCGGGCGAGACCGGGCGGGTCTGGGTCATCGACCCGATCGACGGCACGCGCGCCTTCATCTCCGGTATCCCGCTTTGGGGCACGCTGGTCGGCCTCACCGAGAACGGCAGGGCCGTATGCGGGCTGATGTCGCAACCCTTCACCGGCGAGCTCTATTACGCCACCGGCGAAGGCGCGTTCTACGACGGTCCGGGCGGGGCGCGGCGGCTCGAGACGCGCCGGACAACCCGGCTCGACGAGGCAACACTGTGCACGACGACGCCGGCGCTCTTCGATACGCGGCGGCGTGCGCTCTACGACCGTGTGGAAGAGGCCGTGCGTCTGCCGCGCTACGGCACGGACTGCTATGCCTATGCGATGGTGGCGGCAGGGCATGTCGACCTGGTGATCGAGTGCAGTCTCAACCCGTACGACATTGTCGGTCTCATCCCCATCATCGAACAGGCCGGCGGTATCGTGACGACCTGGCAGGGCGGTCCGGCCGAGGAGGGCGGCGACATTATCGCAGCCGCCACGCCAGAACTGCATCGCGCCGCGCTCGACCTTCTCGGGCGGTGAGGTTGGATTTGGCTATCCGCTTCCCGGAATGAAGGCGTCGAGCGCGGCCAGGCATTGTTCGCGGTAGAGATCGGCCTCCTGCAACAGCTCGTGCCGTGCGCCGTCGATGGTGAGCACGCTGCCGTAACGCAATTGCGAGGCGTAGTCCTCTATGGCGCCGGTCGAGACGATCTCGTCGCGGCCGGCGGCCAGACACAGGGTCGGTATGCGCAGGCGTGCCATGAAGCGCGGATCGGTGACCGTCTCGATGGCGATGCATGCCGCGCGCAGCCAGGCAACCGTCGGGCCGCCGAGTGCCAGCGAAGGACGCATCGCCACGATGTCGGAATTGCGCTTGAAGCGCTCGGGATCGCTCGTCAGCGGGTTGAGCGAAAATGGCCGCTGCTGCTTATGCGGCGGCCCACCGCCCAGATACATGGTGCCGAGGCCGAGCCCGAACAGCAGGCCGGACAGCCGCCCGAGCGCTGGACGCGACAGGGCGACGCGCGCCAGTTGCAGCAACGGTGCGCACAGCACCATGCGCTCGACCCGGTTGGTGAGATGGGGCGCGGCAAGCAGCGCCACGAGCGCGCCCATGGAATGGCCGAGCACGTAATACGGTCCGCGGCAATCCGGCAGCACGATGTCGTGAAAGAACCGGTCGAGGTCGGCCACGTAATGTGAAAAACTTTCGACATAGCCGCGTGCAGGGTCGCGGATAAGGCGCTCCGAGCCGCCCTGCCCACGCCAATCGAGTATGGCCGTGCCGAGACCGCGGCCGGCGAGATGGCGGATCGTCTCGAAGTATTTCTCGATATTTTCATTGCGCCCGGGAAGTACGACCACGGAGCCTGCAAGCGGGTGGTCGGTCGGACCGAACAGTCCGTAGCGTAGCTTCTTGCCGTCAAAGCCGGGCGTGAAACCGGCCGCCGCATTGTCGGGCATGGGATTGCCCGGCATGTCGAGCAGCAGCTCGGCGGCCGCCGATGGATCATTCGCGGGCAGGTGCAACGCCGTCGTCATATCCGATTTGATAGAAAGCCATTCGATCAAAAGCAAAGGGAAAAGGCCGGAGGCGCACACTGGCACCCCCGGCCTCACCAGATCCGGGGGAAGGGACGTTACACCCGGACCGAGCCTGCGGCGGTCTGTCGTTCGTGAGACCGCCCGTGTCGAAGCAAGGCTATAGGGAGAGAGCTGAATGCAGGCCGAAGCGCTCGTTCATGCGACGTTCATGTGGAGTTGGCGGGCCGCAGCGGCGATCTTGAATCCGCCGGCGCGAATTCCCAGATACTTTGCGTGGCCGCCAAGGATGGGGCCACTGGCGAGACGAAGGACGCCGGCTACCGGGTCCCTGAAGCTCCGCCAAGCGCACACCTTGTTGCTCAGAAGGAGAACACACCATGCGTCACGTTGATTTTTCCCCCCTTTATCGTTCCACGGTCGGGTTCGATCGGCTTTTCACCATGTTGGATTCGATTACCCAGCCTGACAACGGCCAGACCTATCCGCCCTACAATATCGAGCGCACCGGCGAGGACGCCTATCGCATCACCATGGCGGTGGCGGGCTTCGATGAGGGCGACATTTCCATCGAAGCGCACCGCAACGTGCTGACGATCAAGGGCGCCAAGGCCGACGTCGACGGCGAGGACGGTGCCGAGACTCTTTACCGGGGCATTGCTTCACGCGCTTTCGAGCGCCGTTTCCAGCTTGCCGACCATGTCGAGGTCTCCGGCGCCGAGCTGAAGAACGGCCTGCTGCACATCGATCTCAAGCGCAACATCCCCGAGGAGATGAAGCCGCGCAAGATCGAGATCTCTGCGGCCGGTTCGACGGCCAAGCAGATCGAGGGCAAGGCCGCCCACTAGAACATGTCCCGCTCAAACGGTGACGTTTGAGCGAAAGGTACATGTTCCAGTCGATTCCTCATCGATGGCGCCCGGTTCCGGGCGCCATTTTTGTATGCGGAATCACCGCTGCCAGGTCCGGGCCAGCAGGTGATCGAGCGACAGCCGGCCGGGGCCGTGGATCACGATCATCATCAGGACGAAGACCCACAACAGGCGCTGATCCCAGATGATGGCGTCGGGAAATCGGTCGAACATATGGCCGATCGACTTTTCATCGAGCCCGTGCCCGGTGATGTCGACATAACTCTGCACCATGACGAAGCCGATCATGCCGAGCGCGGCGATGCGACTGAAAAGCCCGGCGACGATCATCAGCGGCAGCAGCAGCTCGCTCCACATGCCGGCATGGACGATGATGTGGTAGGGAAAGAAGGGCAGGGCCGACTTGTCGAAGCCGTGCGCCTCCATCGCCTTCGGCAGGATCGAGGCGAAGGCGCCGGTCGTGGGATTGAGAAAGCCGAAAACCCCTTCGCCGAATTTCAGCCAGGCCGAGTTGAGGTAGTAGACGAGCAGCACACTTGCGAAGACGAGCCGGGCGGCCAGTCCGGTGAACCAGCCCGACAATGCCCGCTCGATGGCCGCAAACACGTAGCCGTGCAGGCGCGCCAGACGGGCAACCAGTGCGAAACGGCCTCGGTGCGCCGCTGGTCTCATATCGTGTGTGTTCATGGGATCATGTCCGCTCGTCAGCAGTTCGCCGCCTCGACGGCCGTGAATGCGCCCGCTTCCAGCATGGCGGCGATGTTGGCGCCGAGATCGAAGCGGGGCTCGCGATCGAGCGCCTCGGCGGCCGCCTCGCCCAACGTCCTCCCGCCGCACAGCGCGACGAGGAAGACGGCGCCTCCCGGAGGCAGTTTGCGCACGAAAAGCTCCAGATGCGGTCTCGTCACCAGCGCGTCTTCGCCGCCGCGTTCCAGTATCTTGCCGACCGGGCCGCTTTGCCGGTTTGCGGCGAAGATCGTCACTGCCGGATAGGCCGAACGGACAACGCGCATGGCCGGATGCGGCGTGAAGACCATGGTCGAAAGGCTTTCGGCGGGAACGTTTGCCAGTGTCTCGGGGGCCAGCGGCGGAGCGTCGGCAGCGTGATAGGCGTCGAGCCAGGCGCGCTCGATGCGCGCCACGTCGCCCAGCCACGGCATCGAGGCCGTGTGCTCGAAATCGTCGATGAAGGCGGAGAAGCCGCGTCCATATTCGAACAGCAGCGGCGAACGCGGTGGTTCGGCACGCACGAATATACGCGCCATGTCGCGGAAGAACGTCCTGCCCACGATGCGCTGGACGGCCGGATAGGTTTCGCCGAGGGTGTCGATGAGGCTGACGGTCACATTGTTGCGGTAGACATCGTAGCGCTTGTCGGCCGCCTTGCTGCGCGGACCGGTGACGTCGCGCGGCGTCGGGCGCTCAGGATCGAGCAGCGGCGCGCAGAACCGCCCTGTGAAATCGTTGCGGGGCCCTTCCGGTCTATGAGGCAACGGCATGGCGCCCACCAATTGCGAACGAGGCGGAATGACGGTCCATGATCGTCTGCGCCGCATCCGCCTCGGCCATGAGGATCGTCCAATCGGGAATCGCGCTGTCCCATTCGACGAGGGTCGCAACCGGGCCGCAGCGGCCGATGACGATGTCGTAGAGTTTCCACACCGCGTCCGCCACGGGTCCGTCATGGCTGTCGATCAAAAGCAACTCGCCTTCGTCATCCGTCTGCTCGGCATGGCCGGCAAGATGGATCTCGCCGACATGCTGCAGGGGGAATTCGGACAGATAGTCGAGCGCGGAGAATCCATGGTTCGTGGCCGATACGAAGACGTTATTGACGTCGAGCAGCAGGCCGCAGCCGGTGCGCCGCGCGATCTCGGCAATGAAATCGGTCTCGGAGAATTCCGATTCTGCGAAGACGACATAGGTCGACGGATTTTCGAGCAGCATCGGCCGCTTGATCGCGCTCTGCACCTCGTCGATGTGATCGCAGACGGTGCGCAGCGTGGCGGCCGTAAAGGGCAGGGGAAGAAGGTCGTTGTAGAAGACGTCGTCATGGGTCGACCATGCCAGGTGCTCCGATACGACCGCCGGCACGTAGCGCCCGACCAATGCCGCGAAGCGATCGAGATGATCCTTGTCGAGCGGCTGCGGGCCGCCGATCGACATGCACACGCCGTGCAGAAGGAGCGGATAGTCGCGGCGAATGCGCGTCAGCGCGGCGTGCGGCGGGCCGCCCGCGCCCATATAGTTTTCAGCATGCACTTCGAAGAAGCCGACCCGGGCTCCGGCGGAGACTATCGCCTCCAGGTGCTGCGGCTTGAAACTGGCGCCGGCGCGGCCGGCGACGGGAAAGGCCGGAAAGCGGCGTGATCCAATCGTGATGTCGTTCATGGCTGCGCGCCGGTTCGTCTTCCGGCCCTCCCCCGTGCGATGGAATCAGGACGGCAGATCGCGGTCGAGCGGCTCCATCGAGCCATTGCGGCCGTCGGGTACCTCCATCGATGCGCAGGTGCCGCCATCGACGAATTTCCAGGAGTTGCCCTGGTAGTCGACGGTCGACGTGCCCTGACAGGTCGTGCCGGGGCCGGCGGCGCAGTCGTTCTGGCCGGCGAGCGCGACGCCGTAGCATTTCTCCATGCCGGCATCCATCGCCGCCTTCACTTCGCCTTCCGTCAGCGGCGCTGCGTAGGCCATTCCTGCGAGCGCCGTCGCAACGGCACCAGCCACGGTTGCGGCGCTGAGCGCGGTCTTGGTAGACATCTGCATCTCCTCTCTTGAGAAATATTCCGTGCCGGCTTCTTCCGGCGAGGAGCATCGTTTCAGAGGAGACGGTCACTTGGAAATCAACGCAGCGCGAGCCGTTTTCACGTTCTCCTGACGCTGACGTTACCGAATTGTAATGTTGGTCAGCCGGCCATATCGGCAAAGCGGTCGATGTCGTCCTCGGTGGTCGCAAAGCTGGTCACGAAACGGTAGAGAGATTCGTCCGGCCGCGGCGCCTCGACGAGGCCGCCCGGCACATGCCAATCGTAAAACATGGCGCCGGCTTCCATCAGCCTCTTCGCGTCGGCCTGTCCGAGGAAGGCGAACACTTCGTTGGCCTGCGGCTCCCAGGCCAGCCGCATCGCTGCGCTCTCGTTCATATGCGCGGCGAGCCGGGCCGCCATGCGGTTGGCGTGGCGCGCCGATCGAAGCCACAGATCGTCGCGGAAATAGGCGTCGAACTGGGCGGCAACGAAGCGCGACTTGGAAAAAAGCTGCGCGGCACGCTTGTGGACGAAGGCGAATTCGCCGGCACGCGCCGGATCGAACAGGACGACCGCCTCGGCGCACCAGCAGCCGTTCTTGGTGCCGCCGAAGGAGAGGATGTCGACGCCGGCTTTCCAGGTCATCTCTGCCGGCGTGACGTCGAGTGACACGAGCGCGTTGGCGAATCGCGCGCCATCCATATGCAGCGGCAGTCCGTGCTTGCCGGCGATCTGCGAGATCGCGCGGATGTCGTCGAGGCCATAGACGGTCCCGATCTCACTCGCCTGGGTGATCGAGACCGCCATCGGACGTCCGCCATGGACGAAACCGACCGGGTAGCGTGCAATCGCGTGTTCCAGGTCCTCCGGGTCTATGCGGCCGAGCGCGCCGTCGACGGGGCACAGGCGCTGTCCGCCGGTGAGATATTCGGCCGCGCCGCATTCGTCCTCGATCAGATGCGCTTCGCGGTGGCAGAAGGAAACGCCGCCCGGGCGGTTGACGGACGCCAGCGACAGCGCATTGGCGGCGGTGCCGGTGGAGACGAAAAAGACGGCGACCTCGCGCTCGAACAATTCGCTGAAGCGGGCGCTCACGTCCTTGTCGAGGTCGCTTGCGCCATAGGCGCTGGCATAGCCCGCGGCATGGTCGGCGAGCGCGGCGGCGACGGCGGGATGGGCTCCGGCCCAGTTGTCAGATGCGAAGTACATGAGGCATTCCGAAGAGGTTGCTGAACAGGCCGGCGACATTGCATTGTGCACCGCGCCGTATCAAGGCCGGCGCTGCGACGGGGCGCAGATAGGGCGCGATTTTCTCTGTTGCGATCTGGCACATTTGGCCTATTTCGACATATAATTACGCCTTGCACGCCTTGCGGGACCGAAACTTTCGCCGCAGCCGCCCTGAATTGATGATTTGGTCTTGTGTGGCGGCGGCATTTCTGGCATAGAAATTAGGACAGGAGTGCTGTCTTAATTTTGCTGAGCAACCGAACTGGACCCGGCGACGATGCCGGCCCGGTTGCATGCGCGCCGAGTGCCAGGCACAAGCCGGCGTGGCGGGTTTCCGCCAACAGGCAAGGCAAACAGCGATCGATACGGCCGGCCCGGGCAAGCCCGTCGGCCCGTGTGCAGAGCCGGGCTGCGCTGCTATGATGTGCGCCCGGGAGGTCAAGTCACCCTGAAAGGGTGTTGTTTGGAGGATTGACGATGACGGAACTGACGCCATCTGTGACGACGGAGCACCGCTCGGCCGCCCAGACCGAGGCGCGCGCCGTCAAACGCGCCGCTCCCCAAACTTTCGCGCTGCCGGCGGCGCGGGGTCTTTACGATCCGCGCAACGAGCACGACGCGTGCGGCGTCGGTTTCATCGCCAATATGAAGGGCGTGAAGTCCCACCAGATCGTCAAGGACGGTCTGTTCATGCTCGAGAACCTCACCCATCGCGGTGCCGTCGGGGCCGACCCGCTGGTCGGCGACGGTGCCGGCGTTCTGGTGCAGATTCCCGACCGCTTCTTCCGCGAGGAGATGGCCAAGGACGGCATCGAGCTGCCGCCGGCAGGCCAGTATGGTGTGGGCCACTGGTTCATGCCGTCCGATGCGCCGATGCGGACGCATATCGACGACATCATCCGCGAATCGGTACGCTCCGAGGGCCTGCAACTGATCGGATTCCGCGATGTCCCGGTCGACAATTCCTCTCTGTCGACGGCGCCGGAGATCGTCGCGGCCGAACCGTTTCACCGTCAGGTCTTCATCGGGCGTCCGCCCGAGATGGATGATGACGATGAGTTCGAGCGCCGGCTCTATATCCTGCGTAAGGTCATTTCGGGCCGCATATATGCGGAGAACGACAACAAGGACATCGGCGCCTATTGCGTATCCTTGTCGGCGCGCACGATCGTCTACAAGGGCATGTTCCTGGCGAGCCAGGTCGGCGCCTATTACAAGGATCTCCTCGATCCGCGCTTCGAGACGGCGCTGATGCTGGTCCATCAGCGCTTTTCGACCAACACCTTCCCGTCCTGGAAGCTGGCCCATCCCTACCGCATGGTCGCTCACAATGGCGAGATCAACACGGTGCGCGGCAACAATAACTGGATGGCGGCGCGCCAGGCCTCGGTCGATTCCGAGCTGTTCGGCAACGATATCTCGAAGTTGTGGCCGATCTCCTATGACGGACAGTCCGACACGGCCTGCTTCGACAATGGGCTCGAGTTCCTGTTCCAGGGGGGCTATTCGCTCGTCCACGCCATGATGATGCTGATCCCGGAAGCCTGGGCCGGCAACAAGCTGATGAGCAAGGAACGTCAGGCGTTCTACGAATATCACGCGGCCCTGATGGAGCCGTGGGACGGCCCGGCCGCCGTGGCCTTCACCGACGGGCGCCAGATCGGTGCCACGCTGGACCGCAACGGCCTGCGCCCGGCCCGCTATATCGTGACGAATGACGACCGCGTCATCATGGCTTCTGAGGCCGGCGTGCTGCCGGTGCCGGAGGAAAAGATCATCCAGAAGTGGCGCCTGCAGCCCGGCCGCATGTTGCTGCTCGACATCGAGAAAGGCCGGATCGTCTCCGACGAGGAGATCAAGGCCGAGATCGCCCGCCAGCACCCCTACAAGCAGTGGCTCGCCAACACCCAGCTCATCCTGGAAGAGCTGGAGCCGGTCGAGCCGCGGGCACTCAGAAAGGATGTCGGCCTGCTCGACCGCCAGCAGGCCTTCGGCTACACGCAGGAAGACACCAAGATCCTGATGGCGCCGATGGCGACGACCGGTCAGGAGGCGATCGGCTCGATGGGCACCGACACGCCGATTTCGGCCATGTCGGACAAGTCGAAGCTGCTCTACACCTATTTCAAGCAGAACTTCGCCCAGGTCACCAATCCGCCGATCGACCCGATCCGCGAGGAGCTCGTCATGAGCCTCGTGTCCTTCATCGGACCGCGGCCGAACATCTTCGACCTGGTCGGCAATTCGCGCCGCAAGCGGCTCGAGGTGCGCCAGCCGATCCTGACCAATGGCGACCTGGAGAAGATCCGCTCCATCGGCCATACCGAGGACCGCTTCGACACCAAGACGCTCGACATCACCTATCCGGCCGGCGAGGGCGCGGCCGGCATGACGGGGGCGCTGGAGCGGTTGTGCGAGCGGGCCGAGGCCGCTGTCGCCGGCGGCTACAACATCATCATCCTGTCGGACCGGCAGATCGGGCCCGACCGCATCGCCATCCCGGTGCTTCTGGCGACGGCGGCGGTGCATCATCATCTCATCCGCAAGGGTTTGCGCACGGCCGTCGGCCTGGTGGTCGAATCGGGCGAGCCGCGCGAGGTGCATCATTTCTGCTGCCTGGCCGGCTACGGCGCCGAGGCGATCAACCCCTATCTGGCTTTCGACACCTTGCACGAGATGCACAAGCGCGGCGAGTTCCCGCCCGAGGTCGACGCCCGGGAGGTGGTCGAGCGCTACATCAAGTCGATCGGCAAGGGTATCCTGAAGGTGATGTCCAAGATGGGCATCTCGACCTACCAGTCCTATTGCGGGGCGCAGATCTTCGATTCCGTCGGTCTGAAGAGCGAGTTCGTCGACCGGTATTTCACCGGCACCGCCACGACCATCGAGGGCGTGGGCCTGGACGAGGTGGCCGAAGAGACGATGCGCCGCCATCGCGCCGCCTTCAGCAGCGATCCGGTGCTGCGCAATGCGCTCGAGGTGGGCGGCGAATATATGTACCGCATGCGCGGCGAGGCGCATCTGTGGACGCCCGACGCGATCGCGACGCTGCAGCACGCCGTGCGCAAGGGTTCCTGGGAGACCTACAAGGAGTATTCCGAGCAGATCGACAGCGCCACCGCGCGCGCCAAGACGATCCGTGGACTGTTCAATATCCAGACGGCCGAAGAGACCGGCCGCCAGCCGGTGCCGATCGACGAGGTCGAGCCGGCGACGGAACTGGTGCGGCGTTTTTCCACCGGCGCCATGTCCTTCGGCTCGATCAGCCGCGAGGCGCACACCACGCTGGCGCGCGCCATGAACACGATCGGCGGCAAGTCCAACACCGGCGAGGGCGGCGAGGAGCCGGATCGGTTCCTGCCATTGCCGGACGGCTCAGCCAATCCCGAGCGTTCGGCGATCAAGCAGGTGGCGTCCGGCCGCTTCGGCGTGACGACCGAATACCTGGTCAATTCCGACATGATCCAGATCAAGGTCGCGCAGGGCGCCAAGCCCGGCGAGGGCGGGCAGTTGCCCGGCCACAAGGTGGACGCGACGATTGCCAAGACGCGGCATTCGACGCCGGGCGTGGGGTTGATCTCACCTCCGCCGCACCACGACATCTATTCGATCGAGGACCTGGCGCAGCTCATCTTCGACCTGAAAAACGTCAATCCGGACGCCGACGTCTCGGTCAAGCTGGTCTCCGAGGTGGGTGTCGGAACGGTCGCCGCCGGCGTCGCAAAGGCGCGCGCCGATCACATCACCATTGCCGGCTATGACGGCGGAACGGGCGCCTCGCCTCTCACCTCGCTCAAGCATGCCGGCAGCCCGTGGGAAATGGGCCTGGCCGAGACGCACCAGACCCTGGTGCTCAACGGCTTGCGCAGCAGAGTGGCGCTGCAGGTCGACGGCGGCCTGCGCACCGGCCGCGACGTCGTCATCGGTGCGCTGCTTGGCGCCGACGAGTTCGGCTTTTCCACCGCGCCGCTGATCGCGGCGGGCTGCCTGATGATGCGCAAGTGCCACTTGAACACCTGCCCGGTCGGCATTGCCACACAGGATCCGGTGCTCAGAAAGCGTTTCAAGGGCACGCCGGAGCATGTGATCAACTTCTTCTTCTACATTGCCGAAGAGGTGCGCGCGCTGCTGGCCGCGATGGGCTATCGCAAGCTCGACGAGATCATCGGCGAGACGCAACTGCTCGAAAAGCGACCGCTGATCGACCATTGGAAGGCGCGCGGACTGGATTTTGCGCGCGTCTTCTTCAAGCCGGATGCGCCGAAACAGGCGATCCACTGGACCGAGCGGCAGAAGCATCCGATCGACAATGTGCTCGACCGCAAGCTGATCGCCGAGGCGGCGCCGGCGCTGGAAAGCAAGGAGCCGGTGCAGATCGAGACCGATATCCGCAATGTGGACCGCTCGACGGGAGCCATGCTTTCAGGTGCGCTCGCCAAGCGCTTCGGCCACAAGGGTTTGAAGCCGGACACCATTGCCGTGACGCTGCGCGGCACGGCCGGACAGTCCTTCGGCGCGTTCCTGGCGCGCGGCATCTCCTTCGATCTGATCGGCGACGGCAACGACTATGTCGGCAAGGGCCTGTCGGGCGGCCGCATCGTCATCCGGCCGCCGGCCGAATCCGGCATCGTGCCCGAGAAGTCGATCATCGTCGGCAACACGGTGCTCTACGGCGCGGTCGAGGGCGAGTGCTATTTCCGCGGCGTGGCCGGCGAACGCTTCGGCGTGCGCAATTCGGGCGCGGTCGCCGTCGTCGAGGGCGTGGGCGACCATGGCTGCGAATACATGACCGGAGGCATCGTCGTCGTCATCGGCCAGACGGGGCGCAACTTCGCCGCCGGCATGTCGGGCGGCGTGGCCTATGTGCTGGACGAGGAAGGCGATTTCGCCGAGCGCTGCAACATGGCCATGGTCGAGCTCGAGCCGGTGCCCGAAGAAGACGACATGCTGGAGAAGCTGCACCATCACGGCGGCGACCTGGCGCATAAGGGCCGTGTCGACGTGTCCGGCGACATGACGCGCCACGACGAGGAGCGGCTGGTTCAGCTCATCTCCAACCACATGCACTACACCGGTTCCGCGCGGGCCAAGGAAATCCTGGACAACTGGGCTGACTACCGGCCGAAATTCAGGAAGGTGATGCCCGTCGAGTACCGCCGTGCGCTCGAGGAGATGGAGCGCATGCGCATGGGCATCGCGGCGGAATGAGTTCGCTGCCGCTGGTTCACACCGCGATCTCAATTCTGATCGGCGTTGCCGTTCCAGTGGCGGTTTACGTCGTCAGCGGCAATGCTGGAGTGGAGGTCATCGTGCTGGGCGCTGTTGTGGGGTCGGCGTACTGGTTTTGGGGACCAAGTTGGCCACCGGTGTGATGCCAGCTGCGGCAATAGCAGTTTGAAGACAAGGACAGGGTATGGGTAAGGTTACAGGCTTTCTTGAGATCGACCGGCAGGTGCACAAGTACCAGCCCGCGGCCGACCGTATCCGGCATTTCCGCGAGTTCACGCTGCCGATGTCGGACAAGGAGGTCGAAAAGCAGGCGGCGCGCTGCATGGATTGCGGCATCCCCTATTGCCACGGGCCGACGGGCTGCCCGGTCCACAACCAGATCCCGGACTGGAACGACCTAGTCTATAACGGCGACTGGGACACCGCGATCCGCAACCTGCATTCGACCAACAACTTCCCCGAATGGACCGGGCGCATCTGTCCCGCGCCGTGCGAGGAAGCCTGCACGCTCAACCTCGAAGACGTTCCCGTGGCCATCAAGACGGTGGAACAGGCGATTGCCGACAAGGCTTATGAAACGGGCTATGTCCGCTCGCAGCCGGCCGAGCACAAGACGGGCAAGACGGTTGCCATCATCGGCTCCGGTCCGGCCGGAATGGCGGCCGCCCAGCAACTCGGCCGGGCCGGCCACGACGTGCATGTCTATGAGCGCGAGAGCCGGCCGGGCGGATTGATGCGCTACGGCATTCCCGACTTCAAGATCGAGAAGCACCATGTCGACACCCGCGTCGAGCAGATGGAGGGCGAGGGCGTCACATTCTATTGCGGCGTCAATGTCGGCGTCGACAAGAGCGTCGACGAACTGCTCGGCGCTTACGACGCGGTGCTCTATTGCGGCGGTTCGGAAAAGCCGCGTCCGGCCGGCATTCCGGGAACCGAGCTTGCCGGCGTGCATGATGCCATGCCTTATCTGGTGCAGCAAAACCGCCGGGTGGGCGGCGAGGACATCCAGTCCGTGGCCTGGCCGTCCGCCCCGATCCTGGCCGGCGGCAAGCATGTTGTGGTTGTCGGCGGGGGCGACACGGCGTCCGACTGCGTCGGCACGGCGTTCCGCCAGGGCGCGGTGCGCGTCACCCAGCTCGATATCCGGCCGCAGCCGCCGGAGAAGGAAGACAAGCTCACCGTCTGGCCCTATTGGGCGACCAAGATGCGCACATCCTCGAGCCAGGCAGAGGGGGCGGAACGCGAGTTCCAGGTCGCTACGCTCGAATTCGTCGGCGAGGACGGTGTGCTGACGGGCGTGAAATGCAGCGAGGTCGACGAGAAGCGCAAGCCGATCGCCGGAACCGAGTTTGTCATCCGCGCCGATCTCGCATTCGTCGCCATCGGCTTTGCCGGGCCGGCCGAGACCGGTCTCCTGGCCGAACTCGGCGACCGGCTCGAAACGAATGTCGATGGTCGGCGTTCGACCAATGTGGTGGCCAATGACCGCGACTACATGACCAGCGTCGACAAGCTGTTTACCGCCGGCGACGTGCGGCGCGGGCAATCGCTGGTCGTCTGGGCGATCCGCGAAGGCCGGCAGGCCGCGCATGCCATCGACAAGTTCCTGATGGGGACGACCGTCCTGCCGCGATGACGCGCGGCAGGCAGGCGAATTCGACTGCCTGGCTCGGTAGGGTGCTCGGCCTATTCCGCGTGAGGCGGTCTACGGCCCGGCGGATGGGGTGCGACGGACCGAATAGTCATCCACGCGACCCGGCCGGGACTCAGGCGCGATGCCTTCGATGACCAGTTTCTCCGCGGCCGTGCGGGCTTCATCGTGTTTGTCCGGCCGGCCGGCGCCGAGCAGTTCGACATCGTCGCTGTAGCTCGGATTGACGAGCGAGATGGGCGGCGTGCGGTCGATCGATGAAATGTCTTCCGGGGCGACTGGCACGGCTGCCTCCGGCGTTTCCGACGGTGAGCCGCTGATCGCGATGCCCAATATGCGCTCGAGCGGCCTTTCGGCATAAAAGGCGATCTTGCGCTTGCCGGCCCGCGTCAGGTTGATGCCGTCGCCGGCGCGCAGGCGCACCGGCTGGCCGTTTATGTCGGGCCCGTTGGCCGCAAACGCACCCTGCTCGTCCACGAAGCCGTCCCATATATCGACGAATGCGCCGCCATGCGCCTCGGCCGCCTGGCGCAGAATGTCGTTGAAGGCGATCATGTCGGACGACATCTTGCCGGGTCTGAATGCCGGCTGGCCGACCCAGACAAAGGGCATGCCGGCATCCTCCATGATCGCGGCAACGCCGTTCGCCCGCCGCTCATATTCGCTCGTCCAGTCCTCGGAACGTACCGGCTCGCTGCGGCCGGCCACGCGCATCGCCTGGCGGTCGTTGGAGCCGATCATCATGACGGCGACGGCCGGGCTTTCCTCCTCCAGGATCGGGGGCAGCTCGGTCAGCCAGTCATAATAGTCGTCGCGCACGAGGCCCGAGGAGCCTTTGGTCCGTTCGACGATGATGAGATTGGGGTTTTCGGCCGCCGCCTCCGCGAGGCCTTCTGCCAGGCCGGCGCCCATGAAGTCGCCGACGACGAGGATCTTGCGCGCATCCGCGGCCTTTTCGACGACAGGGGTGGGCGGCGCTGCGGGTTGCTGGCGTGCCGGCCGGGTGCGGCGCACGGGGCGGGTCGTGGTCGAACGGCGGCGCGGCGCCACGGTTCGCTGGCGTTCCCGCCTGGGTTCGGCGCGCATTCCGGGAAACAGGAATTCCAGCAATGTGCGCGGCCGCTCCTGCGCGACCGCCTGCTGCGTCGGCATCAAGGCCATGAGCGCCAGCGCCGCAAGCGCCAGAACGCCGGCCAGCCGGCCGGCCGGGATGCGCCCGCGCGCCCGTTTGTTCGCCGTATGCCTGTGCTCAGCGACCCCGCAATACATTGAGGATTTCCTTGCTCGCATGCCCGTCCTCGGGCAGCCCCCTGTCCTGCTGGTAGGACATGATGGCGGCGCGCGAACCGCTGCCGATCTTGCCGTCGATCTTGCCGTCATAGTAACCGGCCGAATTGAGGCGCTTCTGCAATTCCTGCTTTTCCCGGAAGCTCAGCTTGGTGAAGGGGCGGTTCCAGTCGCGAACGAGCCCGCCATGGCCGGCAATCTGGTCGGCGAGCAGGCCGACGGCCAGCGCATACTTATCGGCATTGTTGTAACGCTTGAGGACGAAGAAATTCTTCGTCACCAGAAAGGCCGGCCCGGCGCGTCCTTCCGGGACCTTCAGTTCGGCGCTGTCGGAGGGGCGCGGAAAGGGCTTTCCGTTGGCCCGGCGCACGCCGATCGATTGCCACTTCGCCAGCGACATGGTGCCGGCGGGGAATTTGCGGCCGCCCGGCAGGACCACCTCGTATCCCCAGGTCTCGCCGCTACGCCAGCCATTCTTTCTCAGCAGATTGGCGGCCGTCGCCAGGGCGTCGGGAACCGAGTTCCAGATGTCGCGCCGTCCGTTGCCGTCGGCGTCGACCGCATAGGCCTGGTAGCTCGTCGGGATGAACTGGGTGTGGCCCATCGCGCCGGCCCACGACCCGGTGAGGTGACTGACGTCGATGTCGCCGCTTTGCAGGATCTTCAGCGCCGCGATGAGCTGCGTGCGGGCGAACTTGGCGCGGCGGCGGTCGGCATAGGCGAGCGTGGCGAGCGAGCGCACGACACTGCGCATGACCTTGTCATTGTCGAGGATCCGGCCATAGTTGGTCTCCATCGACCATATGGCGAGCAGGATGTGACGGTCGACGCCGTAGCGCGCTTCGATATGGTCGAGCCACCGTTTCCATTGGCGCGCCATCTGGCGGCCTTCGGCGACAGATTGCTCGTGCACGCGGTTGTCGAAATAGTCCCAGACGGGCGCGGTGAATTCCGGCTGATAGCGGGCTTTCTCAAGCACTTCCGGGTCCGGCGCGGTGACACCCCTGAACGCCAGGTCGTAGGTCCGGCTGTTGATGCCGGCGCGTGCCGCGGTGTTCTTGAAATCCGCCACCCAGCGCTGGAAACCGGCGTCGGCGCTGGCCTGGAACGTCCAGGCCAGACAGACCATCGCGGCCAGAGCCGCCGCCGATAGAGTGCGAGCCACGATATTGCCGACTTTCATCCTTGCCTCCTGGAATCACGAAGACATGAATTCTCCGCGCCTCGGAGTTAGCAAAGGGTTTACCATCCGCGAATTCTACAAGACACTTGCCGATCCGTCGACGCGCCGAACATGAAGGTGTTCAGTTCACGCGACGTTATCTTTGAGGCGTCATTGTGGCGCCCGTCGATCATGGCAACCATGCAAGTTCAGGAAACAAGGAAGCATGAAGAAAATCCGCAAGGCCGTCTTTCCCGTCGCCGGGTTGGGGACACGCTTCCTGCCGGCGACGAAGGCTATCCCGAAGGAGATGCTGCCGGTGGTCGACAAGCCCGTCATCCAGTATGTCGTCGACGAGGCGCGCGAAGCGGGCATCGAGCATTTCATCTTCGTCACCGGGCGCAACAAGGCGGTGATCGAGGACCATTTCGACGTCCAGGTCGAGCTTTACGATACGCTCGCCCAGCGCGGCAAGGACGACCAACTGGCTCATCTGCAGCGCCTGCAGCCGCAGGCCGGCCAGACCAGCTTCACCCGCCAGCAGGTGCCGCTCGGGCTCGGCCATGCGGTGTGGTGCGCCCGCGAACTGGTCGGTGACGAGCCTTTCGCGCTGCTCCTGCCGGACATGATCATGCAATCGGCAAAAGGCTGCACGAGCGAGATGGTCGAGCTTTACGAGCGGACCGGCAAGAACGTCATCGCGGTGCAGGAATGCGATCCCGCCGAGGCGCACAAATACGGCATCGTGGCCATGGGCCCGTCGGTTGCCAACGGTTTCGAGGTCACAGGCATGGTGGAAAAGCCGGCGCCCGGCACGGCGCCGTCGAATTATTTCATCAACGGGCGCTACATCCTGCAGCCGCAGATCTTCGACCTGCTGTCGCGCCAGGAAAAGGGCGCCGGCGGCGAGATCCAGCTCACCGACGCGATGCTGAAGCTGATGGAAACGCAGCCCTTCTTCGCCCATCCTTATCGCGGCCGCACCTTCGACTGCGGCTCGCCGGAAGGCTTCATCGAGGCCAATGTGGCCTATGCGCTGAGCAACCCGGCCATGCATGACAGGGTCCTGGGTCTCATCGAGTCCTTTCTGGACAAGCCGGCGCGTTCCTGAGGCGGGGCGCGTGCTGCGGCGTCAGCGCTGCAATTTCAGGCCGAGATAGAGGCTCGCGGTGCGGTAGTCGCGGCCGGGCAGGGTGCTGGTGAAACGCTCATATTCGAGCCGGCCGTCGAGCCCGGCATAGCGGTTGAGCCACCATGTGCCGCCGGTCCGGGCAAGCCAGCGCAGTTCGTGATCGGAGGAGTCGGAATAGTCGCGCCAGGCCGCGCCGAGGCCGGCTTCGGCATCAAGATTCGCGCGAATTTCGCGCCGCGCAACGACAAGGCCCTCATACAGGATCGAACCGCTCTCGCCCGGCGTTGTCGAGCCTTCCACGATGGTCGTGCCCGACAGTTCCACACTCGTTCCGCGATGAGGCGACCAGTCGACGGCTGCGGCGAGACCGGGCCCCGAAATCGCCTTCAACCGATCGTCGTCGAACCGCTCCTCGACCCAGCCGGCCGAAAATTCGCCGTTGAGCTTCTCGCCGAAGTTCCATTCGAGACCGGCCGCGAGACCGTATTGGTCGCCCGAGCGCTGGTAGCCGGCGTCGTCGGTCCTCTGGTCGTAGAAGCGACGGCCGATATCGGCCTCCACGAAAGGTATGAGGGCGGGCGACACTTCGTAACCGGCGCGCAACGACAACAGCGCCAGCGTGGAATTGCGGTCGTCCTGCGAAAGCGTACCGCCGGTCGACAGGTCGGCATCGGAATAGATGTCGCGTTCAACCGATCCCGTTACATTGAAACGATGCCGGCCGGCGCGCTTTTCCAGGCCGAGTTCGGCCGATAGGGTCTGCACGGTGGGCTGGGACGCGATGCCCACGATCTCGACCGGCGAGGAGGCCGATTCCGGCCGAACGGCATAGCCGAGCCCGGCGCGAAGGGCGAAATCGGAAGTCAGGTCCAGTTCGAGCGCGCCCCGGGCATCGCCGTAAAATTCCGACAGCGATGCGCCGGAAACCGATTCACGCCACAGGCCCTGCGCCTCCAGCCTGGCCGAATGGCGTGTCCAGTCGGAAACGGCGGTCAGGCGCAGCGCGGTTTCCGACACCACGCCCTCACCGCCCGTGGGGCTGGAATCGACATTGGACGTCCACATTGCGCCCTGATCGAGTTCGCCGAAGACGTCGAAATTGCCGATCCGAAGGCCGAGCGGCGCATAGGGCTCGGCCTCGCGTTGCGGCGCGCGTCCGCTGATCGCCGCGACGCGCCGGTTTTCGCGCGGGGTGCGTTGCGCCGGCCTATCGTCGAAAAGCTCGGTGCGGTCCTGGTTGGTCGCCGCCGTCTGGATCTCGTCGGGCAGGGAGGCAGTGTCCGTCGTCCGGGGCCTGGCCGTCGGGACGGCGGCATCACGGTCCGGCGGGTCGGAGCGTTGCGGTTCGGCGGCGTCTTCGGCCGTGGCGCCTTGGCTGATCGGTTGATAATTCTGGCCGGACGCGGCGGGCCGTTCCGGCCGCACCGGCGTTTTGTCGCCCGCAAGGGCGGATCCGCGCCCCGTCAGAGGCTCATCGGCCAGGAGCGAGCCGGTCACCGCAAGCTCGTCGATGCCGCCGCGCAGTACCAGCGCCTGGGCGTTTGCCGCTGCGATGGGGCACAGCACCGCAGCCGCCGTCGCGGCGCACAGCAAGGGCATTCGCCGCCCGCCGCGCCAGGCGAATCTTGCCCGCTGCCGCCAAATAGCCATTCCATGCCCCTAGATCAGCTTGCCGCTTCACGGTATCGGTTCGCCGATCCAACCCTTTGATTTGACGCACTTCCGGACGGAGAACCGGTTCTCGATTCTCCTGGATTGCTCTAAAGCCCAATTCGTGCCGCCTGCACGAGACTTTAGCAATCAGTAAACCTGTTCGGTTAATGGAGGGTTGAACGGATGGCGCGGGCGGCGCAGCGATGTGGGTGGACAGCGTAACGGGCAGAGGATAGACGGGCGCATGCACGCGAAACCATTGATGAAGGCGTTCGATCGGGCGGCTGCGGTCGCTTCGGCGGTCCGTACGGTCGGCACCGAGCAGGCCGGCCTGACAGCTCTCGCCGCGGCCCTGGACAACGGGCTGTCCGAGCCGTTCGCACGCGCGGTCGAAACGATCTCGCACATTTCGGGGCGCGTCATCGTCACGGGCGTCGGCAAGAGCGGCCATATCGGCTCGAAGATGGCCGCGACTTTCGCGTCCACCGGTACGCCGGCCTTTTTCGTCCATCCGGCCGAGGCCAATCATGGTGATCTCGGCATGATCGCCAAGGACGACGCGATCATCGCCATGTCATGGTCCGGGGAAACGCAGGAACTCAAGGGGATCGTCGCCTATTCGCGCCGCTTCGCCATTCCGCTGATCGCAATCACTTCGGGCGAAGCGTCCGCCCTGGCGCGGGCCTCCGATATCGTCATCGTCCTGCCGCGCGTGGCCGAGGCGTGCCCGCATGGGCTCGCGCCGACCACCTCGACGCTGATGCAGCTTGTCATCGGCGATGCCCTGGCCATCGCGCTTCTGGAAGCGCGCGGTTTCACGGCAGAACATTTCCGCACCTTCCATCCCGGCGGACAGCTCGGCGCCAAGCTCACCAAGCTGGGCGAGATCATGCACACCGGCGAACGGCTTCCGCTCGTTCCGTCGGGAAGCCGCATGGGCGACGCCATCATCGAGATTTCGCGCAAGGGTTTTGGTTGCGTCGGCGTCATCGGCGAGGAGGGTGCCCTCAAGGGCATCATTACCGACGGCGATCTCAGGCGGCATATCGACGCCGATCTCCTGGCCATGCCGGTCGACGACGTCATGACGTGCGCGCCCAAGACGGCGTCACCCGACACGCTGGTAGCCTCGGCGCTGCAGATCATCAACGCCTCCTCGATCACAACGCTGATGGTGGTCGATAAGGGCCGCCCGGTCGGCATCGTCCATATGCACGACCTGTTGCGCATCGGCGCGGCCTGATCACCGTCACACCCAGCCGGAAAGTTCCCGGCGCACCATTGCCTCGATGACGGCCATGCCCTCTTCGCTGTCGTTGAGGCAGGGAATATGGGTGAAGTTCTCGCCGCCATGCTCGCGGAAGATCTCACTTGCTTCGCCGGCGATCTCCTCGAGCGTTTCCAGACAGTCGGCGACGAAGCCCGGATTGAGGATTGCGATCGACTTCACCCCTTCGCGGGCCAGCCGCTCCACTGTCTTGTCGGTATAGGGCTGCAGCCATTCTTCCGGCCCGAAGCGCGACTGGAAGCAGGTCATGAGCCTGTTCTCGTCCCAGCCGAGGCGCTGGCGCAGCAGGCGCGACGTTTCAAGGCACTGGTCATGATAAGGGTCGCCGCGGCGCGAATAGCTCTGCGGTATGCCGTGATAGGAGGCGATGACGACATCCGGCTCGACGTCGAGCGTGGCCAGACGCGTCTCGATCGAGCGGGCGAGCGCCTCGATATAGGCCGGTTCGTCATGATAGCTTGGAACAGTGCGCGAGGCAGGCATGGCGCGCATTGCCATCAGCGCCTCGAAGAACTTGTCGTTCACGGTCGCTGTCGTGGTGGCGGAATATTGCGGGTAGAGCGGGAACATGACGACGCGCTCGCACCCCTCGGCGACCATGCGCTGAAGCACCGTCTCCATCGACGGATTGCCGTAGCGCATCGCCCAGTCGACCATGACGGCAGGCTCATTGGCGAGTGAGGCGGCCAGTTTCTCGGCCTGGGAGCGGGTATAGGTGCGCAGCGGCGATTCATTGCGCTCCTTGTTCCAGATCTTGGCATAGGCGGCGCCGGACTTCTTCGGCCGCGTGCTAAGCACGATGCCCTGGAGGATCGGGTACCACAGGGCACGCGGCCATTCGATGACGCGCCGATCGGAGAGGAACTCGCTCAGATAGCGGCGCATCGGCCAGTAGTCGGTGCCTTCGGGCGTGCCCAGATTGACCAGCAGCACGCCGACCTTTCGTGGCTTGACCGGAGAACGGTCCGCGGGAAGCGGCCCGCGCTCTTTTGCCCCTTTCCGGGCGAGTGTCGGTTCGAGTGTCATCTTTGCCCTGATCCCTGCTGCGCCAGATCAATATGCTGGAGCATGTACCTTTCGCTCAAACGATTCCGTTTGAGCGGGACATGCTCTAAAGCCGCACGGTGCCGTTTCAAGCGAGAGCTATCCTATTCGCACTGCCGGAAAAGCAAAAACCCGCCCTGCGGCGCAAGGCGGGTCGATTGGTCGCAATTCCCGGGGGCGGGAAGGGGCCGGCCTCAGTTGGCCGGCGGTACGGTCAGCGTTGCGCCGATCGGCAGAGCCTCGGCCCGGTAGTCCGGATTGGCTTCCTCGAGCGTCTTCCACATGAAGGGATCGCCGTAGAACTTCTCGGCCAGTTTCCAGTAATTGTCTCCGGCCATGATGGTGTAGGCGTCTTGTGCCATGGCGTCCTCGGCCGGCTCTGCCGCCGCCACGGTCGGCTCGACATCGACGCTCGGCGGCTCGCTCGTCAGCGTCGACGACATGGCAGGAAGGTCGGGCATTGCGACCGCGCCGTCCGTTGCCGCGGCTTCGGATTGCGCGGCGGCCGCGTCGTCGCCGGACGCCTCTTCCTCCGCCGGCATGGGGACCGCGCTGATGCGGCCTTCGAGCATCGGCGTATAGGGCCCGGTTTCGGCCAGATAGTCCGCCAGCACCTGCTCCAGCCCAGGCCCGAAGTCATAGGCGTTCTGACCGTTCGACTTGAACAGCGCGTAGCCGTCGCCGCCATTGCGCATGAAGTTGTTGGTGACGACGCCATAGGTCTTTGCCTCGTCGATCGGCGCCCATTCGCCGTTCTCGCGCACCTCGACCGCGGTGATGCGGCCTTCCTCCGGGCCGACCGAGGCGTCGAACGTATAGCGAAGCCCGGCGACCTGCGGGAAGCGCCCGGCGCCTTCCTCGATCCGGCTGACGCCGCCTTCGAGTGAGGCGACGACGTCCTTGCCGGTCAGCTGGAACGTGGCCAGCGTGTTCTGGAACGGCAGGACCGAAAGCACTTCGCCCATCGTCACCTGGCCTTCGTCGATCGACGAGCGCAAGCCGCCGCCATTCTGAACGGCGATCTGGATACCCTGGTCGGCAACGCGGTCGAGCATGGCGTCGGCGACCAGATTGCCCATCTCGCATTCGCGCGCACGGCAGCTTTCGCGGCTGCCGTCGATCGGCGCGGTCGTCTCGCCGATGATCTGGGCCTTCAGATCCTCGATCGGCGCGGCAAGTTCCTTCACGCGCGCCAGAACGGTCTCGTCCGGCGTCACCGAGGCGTCGAGCAGGAGCGGCTCTCCGGCCGCCTCGGTCACCACGCCGGAATCGTCGAAGACCAGCTTGAGATCGCCCAGATATTTGGAATAGGACCCGGCCTGGACGACGGGCACTGCATGGCCGTCGGGATTGTCGACCATGGTCGGGTAGGGGCCTTCGGCGCCTTCCGCCGTGCTCGACAGGAAGGTGTGGGAGTGTCCGCCGACGACAACGTCGACGCCGGGGATCTTGGCGATCGCTTCCAGGTCGCGCGGATAGCCGACATGGGTGAGCGCGATGATCTTGTCGACGCCCTCGGCCTCGACCGCCTCGACGGCCTTGGTGATCGTGGCGACATCCTCTTCGATCATGACGTGCTCGCCGGGCGAGGAAAGCTCGGCCGTGTCGTTGGCAACGGCACCGACAATGCCGATCCGTTCACCGCCGACCTCCAGCACGACATAGGGCTTCACCCGGTCTCCGAGCGCCGAAGCGGCACCCGCCTTCACATTGGCGCTCAGCACGGGAAACTCGGCCGCGTCGAGGAAGGTCGCAAGACCGTCCTCGCCGTCGTCGAACTCGTGGTTGCCGACGGCCATGGCGTCGGTTGCCATCTGGTTGAGGAATTCGGCTTCCGCCGCGCCCTTGTAGGTGGTGTAGAACAGCGATCCCTGAAAATTGTCGCCGGCGTTCAGGAACAGGACGTTCTGCCCCTCCAGCGCGGCGCGGCGCTCGCGCACGGCGCTGACCAGGCGTGCCGCGCCGCCGAAGCACTTGCCTTCCGTCTCGTCCTCGGCGGAGCAGGTCGAATCGTATTTGTTGATCGATTCAATGCGGCTGTGCCAGTCGTTGATGTGAAGAATGTTGAGCGTGTAGTCGGCAAAGGACGTGGCTGTCGAAAGCGCCAGGCCGGATGCCGAGAGTGCCGCAATGGCTGCGAGTTTCTTCATCGTTGTTGTCTCCCATTCAGCGGCGGCACGACCGGCAACCCCTGGCGATCGCGCATGTCGCACG
This sequence comes from Mesorhizobium xinjiangense, assembly GCF_009749525.1. Classification (GTDB taxonomy): domain Bacteria; phylum Pseudomonadota; class Alphaproteobacteria; order Rhizobiales; family Rhizobiaceae; genus Mangrovimarina; species Mangrovimarina xinjiangensis. Next base: position 62,271 of record NZ_WOAC01000008.1, read on the forward strand.
GCTATTTTCTGCATGTTCACACCAAGCCAATCGCCTATGCAAGCGCTTTTGGCACAATGCACAGGTGCTATTTGGAATAGTCGCGTTCGTCGGCCACAACCTTTCCGTCATTGGGCAGAGAGCCGGCTGCGGCCGCTACGATCGTGCCGGCGAGTTTGGTCACTTCGCGCAGCGAGGCGGCGAGCGCGTTCGCGTCGAGCTCGCGCCCGTTTGCCGGCTCGGCATGCAAGGCCATGCGATCGGTATCTCCGGCGCGGCTGACGACCAACCGGGCGCGCGCGACCTCCGGATGCCGGCGAACGATCTCTGCCACCTGCTTGGGGTCGACGAACATGCCCTTGACCTTGGTGCGCTGGTCCGCCCGCCCCATCCAGCCCTGGATGCGCCGGCCCGTGCGGCCGCAGGGCGAGCGCCCCGGCATGATGGCCGACAGGTCGCCGGTGCCGAAGCGAAGCAAGGGATAGGTCGGGTTGAAGGAGGTGACGACGATCTCGCCGACCTCGCCTTCTTCCACCGGGGCGTCGGTGCCCGGTCGCACGATCTCGACGATAAGATCCTCGTTGAGGATCATTCCCGGCAGCGGCGCGCCGTCTTCGCCAGCCGCCTCATAGGCGATGACGCCGAACTCGGCCGTCGCGTAGCACTGGAAGACCGAAATGCCACGCGCCCGGTATTCCTCGCGCAGGGTTGGAAACAGCGCCCCGCCGGAGACCAGCGCCCGGCGGAAGGCGGAAAGATCGTGTCCGGCTTCGGCCGCCTTGTCGAGCATGATCTTGAGGAAATCGGGTGTGCCGCAATAGACGGTGGGCTTGAGCGCGGCGGCCGCCTCCACCTGCATTTCGGTGTTGCCGACGCCGGCGGGAAAGACGGTGCAGCCGAGGGCGCGCGCGCCTTCATCGAGGATGAAACCGCCCGGCGTCAGGTGATAGGCGAAGGCGTTGTGGACGATATCGCCTGGCCGGATGCCGGCGGCGAAGAAGGCGCGGGCGGCGAGGCCGGGATCGGCGCCGGGTCCCTGCGGCTCCCAGACCGGTCCGGGCGAAAGGAACACGCGCCGTCCCGCCAGGGCGGAAACATCGGCAAAGCCGCCGAAGGGCGGCTCCTTGGCCTGGAGCTCCATCAGTTCGGCCTTGCGCAGAACCGGCAGCCGCGCCAGCGCCTGCGGCGAGGCGATGTCACCCGGCGAAACATGCTCGAGCCTGCGCGCCAGACCCGGCACCCGCGCGGCCGCTTCGGAAAGGAATGCAGGCAAGCGCCTGAAAAGCTCAGCCTCGCGCTGCGCCTGATCCCGTGTTTCGAGATCGTCGTAATATTCGCCCATTGCCTGAACTCCTCCCTTTGTGCCCGTTATCGCAGGAGCCTGGCCCAGCGCGCAAGGTTGACCAGCGACATCAGGGCGCCCGCGACATAGGTCAGCGCGGCTGCCCTCAGGACGCTGCGCGCCGCCGGCATGTCGGACGCCTTCAGGTAGCGGCCGTCGTCCAGAATGGGCAGTGCCTTGCCGAAACTGGCGTCGATCTCGACGGGCAGGGTGAGGAGGCTGACGAGCACCCGCACGCCGAGCAGAGCGACGCCGGCGGCGACGATGGCGACAAACGCCATGGGCGTGCGGGCGATGATGGCAAGCACGGGCGCCGCGACGAAGAAGATGCCGGCCAGTCGGTCGCTGGCAAGCGCGATCCTTGCCAGGCTCTGCCTTGCGGCAAGCAGCCTTTCGCCGCGTGCGTGCTGGACAGCGTGGGAGACCTCGTGTGCGGCGATCGCGGCGGCGGAGATCGAACGTCCGTCGTGGTGGGCCGGCAGGAGCCGCACGGCCCGGGCATCGGGGTCGTAGTGATCGCCATTCTGGCTGGTTTCGACCGCGACATGGTCGAGCCCGAAGCGGTCGAGCAGGTGGCGGGCGAGCTCACCGCCGCTGCCCGGAAGATCAGGCCGGTCGCGGCCGTGACGCGCTATCGTGTGGCTCACCCAGAGCTGCGGCAGGATCACCGCAGCCAGGAGCGCCGCAATTCCAAGGACCACCAGCATCGCCCACTCCATGTCGTCGCGAGGGGCAGGCTGCCGGCACGCTGCGCGATCTCTTCAGCGCGCGCGCCGGCGATGTGTCACGATACGCCTTGGCCGCGTACGAGTACAAACTGATTTCCGGCCGCGTTGGTGCAGTTGAGCTGGGTCGGCGTGACCTGCGCGCAGGCGACACGCTGCGTCGTCTGGCGGATGAGCGACTTCATGAGGATGTCGACGGTCTGGGCGTCACGATATTCATAGGTGCCCTCGGACAGCCGGTTGCCGGTGTCGGTGGCCACCGTCTCGAACGTGCCGCCGGGACTGAAACGTGAAAGCGACGTTCCGTCCGTGCTCATCCAGTCACCTTCCACGCCGGAAGGCGCACGTGCGACCGGGCCACCAATCGGGCCGCCGGTCTGACAGCCGGCCAGAATTGCCAAAGCGGCTGCGGCCGTAAATAGACGGGTCATCTTCATCGTGGCGCTCCCTCTCCTCGGTACGCTTGCCATCTACATGCCGGGACACAAAGTCAAAAGCAAGCCGTTGGCCCCCTGTACGAAGGACTTACCGCACCAGGATGTTGCGGAACTGCCACGGGTCCCTCCTGAAGGACCATTGGCGGCCAAAACACATAACGGGTTCGAATAAAGCGGAAACGGTGCGGCGGCCGGTCTGCGGTCGGGCCGGGAATTTATCGGGCCAGCGGGTTCCGGCCGGCCGAAATCGGCGTTATGTAGGCGCTCCGGACCAATCGGCCGGACGCCGGCAAGAACGAAGACGACAGGATACGCACGATGCCGCAATACCGCTCCCGCACGACAACCCATGGCCGCAACATGGCCGGCGCCCGCGGCCTGTGGCGGGCAACGGGCATGAAGGATGGCGATTTCGGCAAGCCGATCATCGCCGTCGTCAACTCCTTTACCCAGTTCGTGCCGGGGCACGTGCATCTGAAGGATCTGGGCCAACTCGTGGCGCGCGAGATCGAGAGCGCGGGCGGGGTGGCCAAGGAATTCAACACGATCGCCGTCGATGACGGCATCGCCATGGGCCATGACGGCATGCTCTATTCGCTGCCCTCGCGCGAGATCATCGCCGACTCGGTGGAGTACATGGTCAATGCGCATTGCGCCGACGCGATGGTGTGCATCTCCAATTGCGACAAGATCACGCCCGGCATGCTGATGGCCGCGCTCAGGCTCAACATCCCGGTCGTCTTCGTGTCCGGCGGTCCGATGGAGGCCGGCAAGGTCACGCTCAAGGGCAAGCAGGTCGCGCTCGACCTGGTCGACGCCATGGTGGCGGCGGCCGACGACAAGGTGTCGGAGGAAGACGTGCAGACCATCGAGCGCTCGGCCTGTCCGACCTGCGGCTCGTGCTCGGGCATGTTCACCGCCAATTCGATGAACTGCCTGACCGAGGCGCTCGGCCTGTCGCTGCCGGGCAACGGCTCGACGCTGGCCACCCATGCCGACCGCAAGCGGTTGTTCGTCGAGGCCGGTCACCTGATCGTCGACCTGGCGCGGCGCTGCTACGAGCAGGACGACGAGACGGCGCTGCCGCGCAACATCGCCGCCAAGGGCGCGTTCGAAAACGCCATGACACTCGACATCGCCATGGGCGGCTCGACCAACACGGTGTTGCACATCCTCGCCGCGGCCAGCGAGGGCGGCATCGATTTCGACATGGACGATATCGACGCCCTGTCGCGCCACGTGCCAGTCCTGTGCAAGGTGGCGCCGGCCAAGTCGGACGTGCACATGGAGGACGTCCATCGCGCCGGCGGCATCATGGCGATCCTCGGCGAGCTTGACCGGGCGGGGCTGATCAAGCGCGAGATGCCGACCGTGCATGCGGCGACGCTTGGCGATGCGATCGATCGCTGGGATATCGCACAGACCGACAGCGCGTCGGTGCGCCGCTTCTATCAGGCCGCACCCGGTGGCGTGCCGACCCAGGTGGCGTTTTCCCAGGAGGCGCGCTGGAACGAGGTCGATCTGGACCGCGAAAACGGTGTGATCCGCTCCGCCGACCACCCGTTTTCGAAGGATGGCGGGCTGGCGGTGCTGAAAGGCAACATCGCGCCCGATGGCTGCGTGGTGAAGACGGCCGGCGTCGACGAATCGATCCTGAAATTCACCGGCCCGGCGGTCGTCTTCGAGAGCCAGGACGCGGCGGTAAAGGGCATTCTCGGCAACGAGGTGAAGGCCGGCGACGTGGTCGTCATCCGCTATGAAGGCCCGAAAGGCGGGCCTGGCATGCAGGAAATGCTTTATCCGACCAGCTATCTGAAGTCGAAGGGGCTCGGCAAGGCCTGCGCGCTGATCACCGACGGGCGCTTTTCGGGCGGCACCTCGGGCCTGTCGATCGGCCATGTCTCGCCGGAGGCCGCCGGCGGCGGGGCGATCGGCCTGGTCAGACCAGGCGACACGATCGAGATCGACATTCCGAACCGCACGATCAATCTCATGGTTGCGGACGAGGAACTCGAGCGCCGCCGCAAAGAGCAGAACGAACTCGGCTGGAAGCCGCAGGAGCCGCGCAAGCGCAACGTGACCAAGGCGCTCAAGGCCTATGCCGCCTTTGCCTCCAGTGCCGACAAGGGCGCGGTGCGGGTGTTGCCGGAGTAGGATTGCGGCTTCGTCAACTGCATTGCCGGCCGCGCCTGCTCGTTCTAACCTGTCTTCCAGGAGGATCGCCATGGACGAGACGACAGGTTGGCGGCACATGAACCTGGCGCCGCGCGACGGGAGCCGTATTCTCGCGACGGTGGGTGCGTCGGAGCAGGGGCCGGCCGAGGTCGATGTGGTTCACTGGGCGCGGGCCGATCAGTTCGGCCCGGAAGGGTGGCGATCGGCCGATTCGCATCCCGGCCAGATCGTCGGCTATGCCGAGCCCGAGTTGAAATGCTGGATGCCGCTGCCGAAGGCCGGCGCCGAGCCGCATCCGAGCCCGTGGGAAGAAGGTCAGGAACTCTTCGGTTCGGGCATCTGAGATCCGGGCTCAGCCCTGCGCCATCGCCTCCAATACCGTGGCGATCCGGTCTCGATCGGCTATCAGACCCTTGTAGTCGAGTTGATCCGTGTCGAGCGCGCGCAGTTGCGCGGCGAAGGACGCGGCCATCCTGGCACGGTCGGGATGCGCTTGCAGCATGCGCATCGGTCGAGATGAATGCGGATGGTGAACAGGATATCGCCGGATGCCGGCAGCCGGCGCAGGGTCTGGCGTTCGACACGGATGAAGGCGCCGGCCGAGGGATCGTCGCAAGCAAAGCGCGCCGGCCGTGCGGCCGCCCTTTCGTTGCGCTGAAACGAGGACATCGGCTTGTGAAGCGCGTCGTCCGCCTGCAATGACCAGTTCATCCGCTCGACCGGCTGCCCGGGCTTGAGATTGTCGAAGATACGGTTGATGAGCAGCGCCGTTCGTGTGCCGCGGCCGAAGCCGGGGACGGGGGTGTGGATGTCCTCGATCGGATGGCCGAACTTTTCCGCCAGGCTCCACGAAGAAGGGAAACACAGCGACGCAGCAGCCAGCCGCCATCCACGCTCGCCGCGGCGCATGAGGACGAGATCTTCCTGGACCAGCCGCGAGGCGGTCTTCAATGGCGGTTCGGCGCTGTCGAGTGCAACATGGCGGTGAGCGCCGATGGTCACGGCTGCGGTGTCGATCGCATGGCTATCGGCATGGTGCGCGGCCAGATGCGAAACAAGCAGTTCAAGCGCTTCCTGCTGGGCATCGCGGGTTTGCGCCTCCTCGGCAAAGACCAGCGCCGGGCGCTCGGCGAAGTGACGCTCCTTCTCGGCGAGATAGGCTTCGAGATGATCGTCGATCTCGATCCAGGTGGCGGGATCGAGCGGTTTCAGCCCGATGGTGAAGGGCTTGGCCGAGCCGTCATAGGGGGTGTGGGCGGGGCTATTCACCCAAGACCTTGCGCCAGTTTCGATGTCCTTCGGTGACAACCATGACGACAACGTCCTCCTTGTGCTCGTCGACCCTGTAGATCGCGACGTAATTGTCGAGGACCATGTATCGATAGGCGCCGATTTCGGGACCAGAAGGGGAAATGTGGCAAGCTTGGCACGGATCCGCGTTTGCAGCCCGTCTACAAATGCCAGCGCTTTCGCTTCATTGTCCTTTGCAATGAATTCGACAATCGAGAGCAGATCATTGGCTGCGTTGTCCGAGAAAACAACCCGGAACGCCATCAGGAGCCTTTTGCCCTAGCCTGTATGATCCGCTCACGGAGGCGATCAAAGAATGCATCGTCGGCGACGGCAAATTCACCGCGCTCGTATTGCTGCTCCGATTCCTCGATGCGTGACAGGATGCGGTCCGCCGCCTCGTTCTCGATCTTCTCGCGCAGCGCCTCGTCGATCGCATCTGCTTCCGATGCATATCGGCCGGAACTGACTTGCCTGGCAACCCAGTCCTTGACGTCTTGCTTGAGCGGGAGGTTCATACCTTCACTCCGTTGTCAGGCCTGAAGAATATCACAAAGGGGTTGGCCATCCAGCCCCGTATCAATCATCCAGCGCTTCCAACTCGTCGATCAGGCCTTCGATCACCGCCAGACCCTTGCCCCAGAATTTCGGATCGGAAGCGTCGAGACCGAAGGGCGCCAGGAGCTCGGAATGGTGCTTGGTGCCGCCGGCGCGCAGCATGTCGAAATATTTCTCCTGAAAGCCATCCTCGGCATTCTGGTAGACCGCGAACAGCGAGTTCACCAGGCAGTCGCCGAAGGCGTAGGCGTAGACATAGAAGGGCGCGTGGATGAAGTGCGGGATATAGGCCCAGAAGGTCTCGTATCCCTCGCGCAGCTTGATGGCCGGGCCGAGGCTTTCGGCCTGTATGTCGAGCCAGAATTCGCCGAGTTGATCGGAGGTCAGCTCGCCGCGGCGGCGCTCGGTGTGCACCTTGCGCTCGAACTCGTAGAAGGCGATCTGGCGCACCACCGTGTTGATCATGTCCTCGACCTTCTGCGCCAGCATGGCCTTGCGCTCGCGGCGCTGCGTTGTCGCGTCGATGAGCGAGCGGAACGTCAGCATCTCGCCGAAGACGGAGGCGGTCTCGGCGAGCGTCAGCGGGGTGGAGGCCATCAGGGCGCCCTGCTGGGCGGCCAACACCTGGTGCACGCCGTGGCCGAGCTCGTGGGCGAGGGTCATGACGTCGCGCGGCTTGCCCATATAGTTCAAGAGAACATAAGGGTGGGCCGAGGGCACGGTCGGGTGGGCGAAGGCGCCGGGTGCCTTGCCGGGTCTGACCGGCGCGTCGATCCACCGTTTGTCGAAGAAGACGCGCGCAATATCGGCCATTTCCGGTGCAAAGCCGCCATAGGCCGACAAGACCGTCTGCTTGGCTTGCTCCCAGCCGATGACCGTCTGCGGCGTTTCGGGCAAGGGCGCGTTGCGGTCCCAATGGTTCATTTTTTCCATGCCCAGCCAGCGCGCCTTCATGGCGTAATAGCGATGCGATAGCCGCGGATAGGCGTCCCTGACGGCGGCCGCCAGCGCATCCACCACCGGGCGCTCGACGCGGTTGGCCAGATGACGGCTGTCGGCAATATCCTCGAAGCCGCGCCAGCGATCGGAAATCTCCTTGTCCTTGGCCAGCGTGTTGGTAATGAGCGTGAAGGTGCGCAGATTGTCCTTGAAGGTTGCCGCCAGGGCTTCCGCCGCCGTCTGACGCTCGTTGCCATCGGCGCTCTGCAGCAGGTTGAGCGTCGGCTCGAGCGTCATCTCCTCGCCGTCGACCTTGAAGCGCAGTGCCGACATCGTCTCGTCGAACAGCCGGTTCCAGGCGCCGCGTCCGGTGACGGACTTTTCGTGGAAAAGCTGCTCGATCCGGTCCTCGAGCTGGAAAGGCTTGTCCTTTCTCAAATCGACGATCCAGGGGCGGTAACGGGCGAAGGCGGGATCGGCGTCGAGCGCCGCGTTGACCGTCTCCTCGTCGATCTTGTTCAGTTCCAGCGCGAAAAAGAGCAGATGCGCGCTGGCATCGGTCATCTTCTCCTGCACGTCGCCATAGAGCTTGGCACGGCGCGGATCGCTGGTGTCGCCGGCATAGACGAGGCTGGCATAGGAGACGATGCGGCCGATCAGCTCCTCCAGCGCCTCATAGGCCTGCATGACAGCGCCCAGCCGGCCGTCTTTGCCGCGCGCGGCCTCAGTGGCGAGCTTGCCTTGCCAAGTCTCCTCGAAGGCGATGGCGTTGGAAAGGGCGCGCGCCAGGTCGCGCTGCAATTCCGGCGCATCCATCGCCGGATAGAGATCGCTGAGGTTCCATTCGGGCAGGTCGCCGAACTGCGATGCCGTGCGTTTCGGTGCCCCACCACCTTCGGGAAGCTGCGCTGCGGCGTGGTGGAATAGGCGTTCGATGCTCATTGAATGTCCCCTGCCAGGCGAAAAGTGTCGATTTCGATGAAAGGTGCAAAGGTTTCGTTCACCGGCTTTCTTGAGCCCCTATTTAGAAGCCCGTGCCATGATGATCCAGACGCGTTTCGCCAATAGATGGGCATTGCGAAGGATTCATGTCGGATCTCATCCTCATCGTCGACGATGATCCAATCCAGCGCCGACTGCTGCAGGCCGCTCTGGCCAGGGGCGGCTACGAGATCCTGTGCGTCGATGGCGGCGAGGCCGCTCTGGCCGCGTTCGAGGGTCCGCGCGGCGGCGACGTCTCGCTTGTCGTGCTCGACCTCGTCATGCCCGACATCGGCGGGCTGAACGTGCTGGAGACGATGCGCGAACGCGGCATTGCCGTGCCGGTGGTCGTGCAGACCTCGCAGGGCGGCATCGACACTGTCGTGGCGGCCATGCGCGCCGGCGCATTCGACTTCGTCGTCAAGCCCGTCTCGCCCGACAAGCTCAACGCCGTGGTGGCGGGTGCCCTCAAGGTCCAGGCCAAGGGCGGTGTGGCCGGGCGCGGCGCACCGGTCCAAGCCGGTAGCCTGACGATCTCGGACCTGCAATCGCGCAGCCCGTCCATGGAACGCGTGATCCGCCTCGCCCAGAAGGCCGCGGCCTCCAACATTCCGATCCTGATCGAGGGCGAGTCGGGCGTCGGCAAGGAGGTCGTCGCGCGGGCCATACAGGGGGCAAGCGGCCGCCGGTCCAAGCCCTTCGTGACGGTCAATTGTGGCGCCATCCCCGACAATCTGGTCGAATCCATCCTGTTCGGGCATGAAAAGGGCGCATTCACCGGTGCCACGGAGAAGCACACGGGCAAATTCGTCGAGGCCGACCGCGGGACCTTGTTTCTCGACGAGATCGGCGACCTGCCGCTCGACGTGCAGGTCAAGCTCCTGCGGGCCGTCCAGGACGGCGAGGTCGATGCCGTCGGCGGGCGCAAGTCGGCCAAGGTGGACATCCGCCTGATCTCGGCCACCCATCGCAACCTCCTGCAGCGGGTCAAGGACGGGGCGTTCCGCGAGGACCTGTTCTACCGGTTGAACGTCTTTCCCGTCTTCGTGCCGCCGCTGCGCGAGCGGCGCGAGGACATTGCCGATCTCGTGGCCCTCTTCATCGAACGCATGGGCAAGGCCGAGACCGGCGGCCGCGTCTCGGGCATTGCCGGAGAGGCGATGGCGCTCCTGAAGGCCTATGACTGGCCCGGCAACATCCGCCAGTTGGAGAACGCCGTCTTCCGCGCCGTCGTGCTGTGCGAAGGTTCGACGCTGACGAGCGAGGAGTTTCCGCAGATCCGCGCCCAGGTGGGGGCGGTCGATACGGCGGAGGAGCCCGATCTTACCCTGGCCGATCGGCGCCATGACGCGCCGCGCGTCGTCGCGTCCGCGCCTCCGCTGGCCCAGGAAGATATCGACGATCTGCCGCGTGAGGATTGCATCGATGCGCTCGACGCCAAGGGCCATGTGCGCTCGTTGGCCGAAGTCGAACTGGAGATGGTGCAATACGCCATCAGGCGTTATCGCGGCCAGATGAGCGAGGTTGCGCGACGCCTTGGCATCGGACGTTCCACCCTCTACCGCAAGCTCAAGGAGCACGGGATCGATCCGGATTCGGGACGTGAATTCGGACTTGTCCAATAGAGCATGTCCCGCTCAAACGAAATCGTTTGAGCGAAAGGTACATGCTCCAACAATATTGATCTGGCGCGCATATCTTTTGCTTCAAACGTATCCGTTTGAAGCGAACGCGCGCTAGCCGCGGTTTTCCGCCAAGCATCGCGCGACGTTTCGCAACCATTTGTTTACCAGAACTCCAGCCGGTCAGGTCGGCCGGGTTTTTGCCATGCTGTCACCGCATTTCGGTTTCACTAAGCGGTGGTTAACCATTAGGAACGATATTAGAGGCGTTTCGGAGAGCGTCTTTCGATCTTTCCGGGGACACGGCTAAAACCAACAAGGCCTTTTGGGTTTGCGCAATAACGTCCTTCCTATTGACGCATCGTTCTCGCGCCCTGCCGGGCGGCGGACTTTGCCTGTTCTTCTCATTGTTGCCGCTCTTCTGGCCCTTTTCGGCGCGGGCGAGGCGAGGGCCGAGACGCGCACGCTGAAGCTCTACTTCGTCCATACGAAGGAGCGGGCCGAAATCACCTACAAGCGTAACGGCCGCTACATCAAGGGCGGCCTGGACCAGCTCAATCGCTTCCTGCGCGACTGGCGGCGCAACGAGCCGACCAGGATGGATCCGCATCTGATGGATATCTTGTGGGAGGCTTATCGCGCCAGCGGTTCGCGTGACTATATCCACGTGATCTCCGCCTATCGTTCCCCGACCACCAACGCCATGTTGCGCAAACGCTCCAGCGGCGTGGCCAAGACGAGCCAGCACATGCTGGGCAAGGCGATCGATTTCTACATTCCCGACGTCAAGCTGAGCAAGCTGCGCGCGATCGGGCTGAAAATGCAGGGCGGCGGCGTCGGCTACTATCCGCGCTCCGGCTCGCCCTTCGTGCACATGGATGTCGGCAATGTGCGCCATTGGCCGCGCATGTCGCGCCGTGAACTCGCCGCCGTATTCCCGAATGGCAAGACCCTGCACGTGCCGACGGACGGCAAGCCGCTGCCCGGCTATGACCAGGCGCTTGCCGCCTACAAGGCGCGCCAGCGCAGCGGCGCCACGGTTCAGCTTGCCAGCGCGGCCCGCTCGCGGCCCGGAGGATTTCTCTCGGCACTGTTTGGCGGCGGGGCCGACGAGGAGGAAGACAGCAACGTAACGGTGGCTTCGGCCGCCAGCCGCGATGCAGGCAGTGCCTCGGCGTCCGCCTCCAGACCGGCGCAGCGCCAAACGCCCGCACAAGCACAACAGCCGCAGCAGGCCGAACGGGCGCCCGCGCCGCCGCAAGCGCCCGCGGCCGCTCCGGAGGCGCCCGCGGCCGAAACGCCGGAAACCATTCTTGCATCTCTGCCTGCCGATGCCGTGCCGTTGCCGCTTGCCGCGCCGCGCGTGCAAGCGACGCAGGAAGAAGTGGACCAGATCGTGACGGCTTTTGCGGCGCCGGCAGGCGAGACCGTCGAGGTCCCGTTGCCGATCCGGCGTCCCGAGGCGCGTGAGCTGCCGGTCGATCCGACGCTGGCCGTCGCCGCCCAGCGCGCCGAAGAGCGCCCGGTTGCGGTGCCGATTCCGAACGACAATGCGCGGCCTGATGAGGCGAGCGACGGCGCTGCCGCGCAGTCGCCCGTCGAACTGGCTGCACTTGCTCCCGTGCCGGGTCTGCGTCCCGGCACTGCGGTCGAGGCCGCTTCCTTGATACCGTCGCAACTCCGAGACCCGGTCGCAGAAGGACCGCGGGCCGCGGACGGCGCGGACAGCGACACCGACAAGGGTTCGCGGGTGGCTCTGGCGCCGGTCGCACGCTCCAAGCCCGGACCCGGCTCGGCGCTCGATACAGGTGTGCAAACGACCGCGAAGGCGGCTCGTCCACGGGCGGCAGACGGCAAGCCCGACCCGAAACCGGTTGTCATACCTGTCGAAAGGATCGCCGCGCGCTGGGCGATGGAGGCGGCCAGCCGGTCGATCCGCTCCGTTGCCGCATCGCCGACGCCTTCTCTCGCCTACAACGCCATCCGCACAGCGCCGAAGCAGGTTTATACGACTGGCTTCCGCAAGGATAAGGCCGACATCGACCCGGCCCGTTTCAGCGGCAACGCCGTCACCTTCATGTCGGTGGCCAGATTTACCGAAAACTGAGGCGCTCCGCCGAACTATGCCGCATTGCGCGCGGGGAGGCCGGGGCGGTGGTTGGACCGGCTGTTCGCCAGTTAGAACATTGAGCGATAGGCACATGTTCCAGCATATTGATCCGAAAGCTACTTCTTGCCGAGTTGCGATGCCTTGCGTGCCAGCGCCTCGATCTCGTCCCACTTGCCGTCATTGACGAGTTCGTCGGGCGCAACCCACGAACCGCCGATGCAGATGACGTTTGGCAGCGAAAGATAGGCACCGGCATTGGCGGCGGAAATGCCGCCCGTGGGGCAGAAGCGCACATCCGCGAGCGGCGAGGAGAGCGCCTTCAGGAAGGCGGCGCCGCCGGCCTGCTCGGCCGGGAAGAACTTCAACAGCTTGTAGCCTTCCTCCATCGCCGCCATGATCTCGCTGGGCGTGACCGCGCCGGGCAGCAGCGGCACCTCATAGGAACGCGCCGCGTCGAGAAGCTCTTGCGTCATGCCGGGACTGACGATGAAGCGGGAGCCCGACTTGACGGCCTCCTCATATTGTCGCGCGCGCAGCACGGTGCCGGCCCCGACGATCGCTTCGGGCACTTCGCTGGCGGCAATTCGGATGGCATCGATTGCCTCGTCGGTCCTGAGCGTGATCTCGATTGCGGGCAGGCCGCCGCGCGCCAGCGCTGTCGCAAGCGGCACGATATTGGCGGCACGCTCGATCTTCAGCACCGGGATCACCGGCTGCCCCGTCATTATGGGGGTGAGCTTGTCGGCTTTTTGCGACATGACGGTCCGAACCTCGCATTGCGGCTGATGTGAAACCTTCCGACAGATACAGAAGCCTGACCGGACGAACAAGCCGGGGTGTGTGCGGCGATCGCTCCTCAGATGACACCGAGCGCGGCGCGCAGCGCATAGGCGATCCGTTTCAGCCATCCCCGCCGGTCTTGTTTCGGGCTCGCGGTGCCGGGCAGTCGTGCCGTTGCCAGGCCGGCGGACCGATAGCGGGCGTAGGCGTTGGCGAGCCGGGTGTCGTAGCGGTGGCGGCGGTAGAGCGGCCCGTTATAGCCGCGGGCAAAGGTGGGCCAGTCGCGCTCCTTGAGCGGGCGCGTCAGCCCGGCCTTTTCGACATAGCGCAGCATGAGCCGGATCTGGCCGGCCACCCCGGCACGGGCTTCGGCGACGAGATCGTCGACGTTGCCATAGCCGAGCCATGCCCAATGCGCGCCCATGACCTGGCCGAGACCCCAGGACACCGATTCGCAGGCCGCCTTGTGATCGATCGCCGCCGCCCGGCGGAAGAGCGCCCAGCGTGCGCTCTGTGAGCGCGGATTGGCGATTTTGCCCGGCGTCGGCGATGCCAGCCCCGCCGCGCGCGCCTGTTCGCGCCTGTTGCCGGACAGACGCCGGTCGAAATAGTGGCCCTCGAAACGGATGAGGGGTTCGTCGCGCCCGTCGATCCGGGCAAAGGCCCGGCCGCCGCTTTCGACGTCGATCACGGCCAGCAGCGCGGCCGGGTCTATGCCGGCCGGGTCGGCCAGATCGATTGCAGCCTGGATGATGTCATTGTCGAGCATGGTGCCTCCTCGCGTCTGCCGGCCGATTGTCGAAGCCGCGATGCGGGCGGGGAAATGATTATGCTGCAAAGGTATCTGGAGGCCGCGGCCTGCATGCCGCAAGATCAGGGAATGAAACGTCAATCGGCCTCGGTCTTGATTGTGCCGCACGGAGCCGGTAGGCGCTTTCGCCATGAAAACATCCACGTCCGCCGGCGGATACAAGGTTGCCGCGCTTTACCGTTTCTGCCGGTTGGAGGCGTTTGGCGAGCTGCGCGAACCGCTTGCTGCGTTCTGCCGCGCGCGCGGCATATGCGGCACGCTGCTCCTGGCGCATGAGGGTATCAACGGCACGGTGGCTGGAACCGACGAGGCGATCGACGCCCTTGTCGACCATTTACGCGCCATTCCCGGTCTCGATGGCATGGAGATCAAGTTCAGCCGGGCCGCCGGGATGCCGTTCAACCGCATGAAGGTCAGGCTCAAGCGCGAGATCGTCACCATGGGCGTCGGCGATCTCGACCCGGTGCAAGATGCCGGCACCTATGTCGAGCCGGCGGAATGGAACGCGCTGGTCGATGATCCCGACACCGTCGTCATCGACACGCGCAACGATTATGAGGTGACGCTCGGAACGTTTCGCGGTGCGGTCAATCCCGACACGTCGAGCTTTCGCGACTTCCCGGCCTGGGCCGAGGCCCAGCGCGAGGCGCTGGCCGCCCGCCGGGTGGCCATGTTCTGCACCGGCGGCATCCGCTGCGAGAAGGCAACCGCCTATATGCGGTCCATCGGCATCGAGGCGGTCTATCACCTCAAGGGCGGCATACTGAAATATCTGGAGGAGGTGCCGACAGCCGACAGTCGCTGGCAGGGCGAGTGTTTCGTGTTCGACGAGCGGGTCTCGATTATCCACGGTCTTGAGGAAGGCGAGGCGGAACTCTGCCGGGCCTGCCGCCATCCGCTGACTGGCGGGGACCGCGCCTCGCCGCATTATGTGGCCGGCATTTCGTGCCCGCATTGCCACGAGAGCCGGACGGCGGAGGATCGCGCGCGCTATGCCGAACGCCAGCGCCAGGTGGAACTGGCCGAAAGGCGCGGTTCGTCGCGGCATATCGGCCGGCCGGCCGCTCCATCGGAAAACGAGGGCGCCTGAGCATCGTTGCCCTGAACGTCGATGAGCGTCATTGTATTGTCTTGTTTCGGCCCCTAGCTAACCTTGCAGGCGGCAATCGATGCCGCTCTCATTGCGACCAGGGCGAGACCCTCGCCACCGGCCTGGTAAGGTAACCCGCGGAGGAATTCATGCTTGATCCCAAGAAACTGCTCGACGACCTGCTTGGCTCCACAATTCCGGGGACCGGTTCCACGGTGCGCGAGAAGGCCGGCCAGGCGACGCAACTGGCCAAGGACAATCCGCTTGCATCGGGCGCGCTCGTCGCGGTGCTTCTGGGAACCGGGGCCGGACGCAAGCTCACGGGTTCGGCGTTGAAGGTCGGCGGTCTCGCGGCGGTGGCGGGGCTCGCCTACAAAGCCTACCAGAATTACCAGGCCGGCAAGCAGCCTGACACCAGCGAGGCGGCGAAACCCGAATTGCCGGCTCCGCCGTCGGGCACTGGCTTCGACCCCGCGGCCGCCCCGCAGGGCGAGGCCGAATTCGCGCTGACGCTGGTGCGTGCCATGATCGCGGCGGCGCGGGCCGACGGGCATATCGACGAGGCCGAACGCGGCAATATCGCCGAGCGGCTGAAGCTCGCCGGGATTGGCGAAGAGGCCGAGGCCTTTCTGGCCGATGAATTGAAGAAGCCGGTCGACATCGACGCGCTGGTGGATGCGGCGCGCACGGAAGAACAGCGTGTCGAGCTCTACACGGCCTCGCGCCTGACGATCGACCCGCAGACCCGCGCCGAACGCGGCTATCTCGATCTCCTGGCCGGCCGGCTCAGGCTTCCCGATGCGTTGATCGACCATATCGAAGCCACCGTCAGCGAAGCCAAGGAGACCTCCGAGCCTGCCGCTGCGCCGGCGAATTCGCCTTGGTGAGCGCGCTGCGGACCTGGGCGGGGAGGCATCCGGCGTACCGGGGGCGTTAAGAATCCGTTAACCTTCGGGGCGCATGATTCGACCTGTCGGATCGGCTTTTTCCTCCTCCCAAGCACGGTCCAATCGGGCGGTCGCAAATGACCGCCCTTTTCTTCGAAACAAATCTTGAGAAAATTGAATCCTGAAATTGTGCGCGCACGGCAATGTCACGCCCTTGCGCCGATAGCTTCCATCTGCAAATTGCGACAGATGCAAAGCGCGTGTGCGCTGTTGAGGAGGGACGACATTGAGCACGGGAAAAGTCGCCATTGTCACCGGTGCCGGAACGGGGATCGGTAAAGCCTGCGCCACGGCGCTCTTGAAGAACGGCTGGAACACGGTCTTTACCGGACGCCGGGTGAACGTGCTCGAGGATGCGATCGCCTCGGCCGGCGAGACGCAGGCACGCGCCGTCGCGATCGGCTGCGACATATCCAGGGCCGATGAGGTCGACGCCTTGTTCGACAAGGCGGTCGCCGAGTTCGGCAGGGTGGACCTGCTCTTCAACAATGCCGGCATGGGCTACAAGTCGACGCTGATCGACGAGATACCCGTCGAGGTCTGGCAGGATGTGGTGGGTGCCAACCTGACCGGCTCCTTCCTGTGCGCCCGGGCCGCGTTCCGGCAGATGCGCCGCCAGGACCCGATGGGCGGGCGCATCATCAACAATGGCTCCATCTCGGCCTATGCGCCCCGGCCCGGATCCGTGCCCTACACGACGACCAAGCATGCCATCAGCGGACTGACGCGCACGCTGGTGCTCGACGGGCGGCCTTTCGACATCGCCTGCGGGCAGATCGACATCGGCAACGCGCTCACCGAGATGGCCGCGCCGATGACCAGGGGCGTGCCGCAGGCCAACGGCGAGATTGCCGTGGAGGATGTCATGGATGTCGGCCATGTCGCCGATGCGGTGCTGCACATGGCCGGCCTGCCGCTCGAGGCCAATGTGCTTTTCATGACCGTCATGGCGACCAAGATGCCCTTTGTCGGCCGCGGATAACGCGCTTGCTGCGGCCGAACCCTATCTCCGGAATGAACCGACGCCCCGGCAGGGCCGCCGCCGGCCTTGCTCCGGACGCCGCGGGTTGGTGTCCTTTTCGCAAGATACGTGCTTTGCTAGATCCATATACCTACGCCCCTTCAGGAGACTGACCGGACGATGGAATCGCTGATTGCCGGCCATGAGGCCATTCTGTCGCTGGTGCTTCTGCTCGTTCTGCTGGCGGCGTTCATCGTCGAGCGCTACCCGCCGGAAGTGACGGCGGTGTGCGGCGCGGCCGCCTTCATCATACTGGGCCTCACCACTCCCGATGACGCGATGAAGGCATTTTCCAATCCCGCACCGATCACCATTGCCGCGATGTTCATCCTGTCCGGTGCGCTGGTGCGCACCGGCGTGCTCGAAAGCATGGCCGACCGGCTGATCTCGCGTGCCTCGGCGCGCCCGGCCATGGGCATTGCCGTGCTTTTGTGCGGCACCGTCGCCGCATCGGCCTTCATGAACAACACGCCGGTCGTCCTGATCCTCATTCCGATCGTCTTCCGGCTCGCCCGTTCGATCGACGTTGCCGCCACGCGGCTGCTCATTCCCATATCCTATGCCGCCATTCTCGGCGGCACCTGCACGCTCATCGGAACCTCCACCAACATCCTTGTCGACGGCGTGGCGCGGCGCGCCGGGCTCGAACCGTTCTCGATCTTCGAGATCACCCCCGTCGGCATCGTGGTGGCGTTGACGGGCACGGTCGTCATGCTGGTGCTCGGCCGCTTCCTCCTGCCCGACCGGCGAACTGAAGGCGAAGCCGCGCTGACCGGCGAAAGCGAGTTCCTGTCGGAGATCACCATACGCGCGGACGGCAAGTACACGCAGCAGAAGATCGGCGCGATCGCCGATTTCAAGCGCTCGGGCCTGCGCATCCTCGGCCTGCGCCGCGGCGGCGAGATCGTTCGCGAGGGTATCGCCGAAAAGACGATGAAGCGCGGCGATTCGCTCATCATCGTCGGCACGACATCGGAAATCCTGACGCTCAACGAAAAGGCCGGCCTGCGCGTCGGCCTGCGCCGCAGCCAGGACCGCTCCGGCGAGACCGTGGCGGTGGAAGCGGTCGTCGCGCCGCATCGCGGCACGGCTGGTGAACGCATCATCGACCTGTCGCTCGGCCGACGCTACGGCGTGCGCATTCTCGGCGCCCACAGGCACCGCCACATTCCGGGCTCCGATCTCGAAAGCGTCAAGCTCAGGCCGGCGGACAAGCTTCTTCTGGAAGGCCCGCCCGACAATTTCGACGCGCTGACGGAAGATGCGGACCTTGTTTCGGTGACGCGTCCGAGCGGCCGGCCCTACAGGCGCGGCAAGGCGCCGATCGCGATGGCGGCGCTTGCCGCCGTGGTCGGTCTCGCCGCCTTCAACGTCATGGATATCGGCATACTGGCCATGCTCGCGGTGGCCGCGATCCTCCTGCTGCGCTGCATCGACAGCGAGGAGGCGTGGAGCTCGATCGACGGGTCGATCCTCGTCCTGATCTTTTCGATGCTCATCATCGGTGCCGGGCTGGAACGATCCGGCGGCGTCGAACTGATCGTCAACTCGCTTACGCCCTATCTCGCAACGATGCCGCCATTGGTCACCCTGGTGGCGATTTACATCATTTCCTCGGTGCTGACGGAAACGGTGACCAACAATGCGGTGGCCGTGATCGTGGCGCCGATCGCCATCGGCCTGGCCCATCAGATGGGGATCGACCCCAGGCCCTTCGTGATTGCCGTGATGATCGGCGCCAGCGCCAGTTTTGCCACTCCGATCGGCTATCAGACCAACACGCTGGTCTATGGTGCGGGCAACTACCGCTTTTCCGATTTCCTGCGTGTCGGCATCTTCATGAATATCGCGATCGGGATCGCCAGCTGCGCGGCGATCTATTTTCTTTACGACCTCTGACTGTTCGACAGGAAGTCGCCGATCCGTTCGATGGCGCGCAGGATGTTCTCCTCCGAATTGGCGTAGGACACGCGCACATAGCCCTCGCCGAGCACGCCGAAATCGGGACCGCCGATGAGCGCCACGCCGGCCTCTTCGAGCAGCGCGTTGGCGAGCGTCTTGGCCGGCCAGCCGATCGCCGAAATGTTGGGAAAGGCGTAGAAGGCGCCCTTCGGCGTGACGCAGGACACGCCCGGCAGGCTGTTCAGCCCTTCGACAACGATCCGGCGTCGCCGGTCGAAGGCGTGCATCATCTTCTCCACATCGTCCTGCGGCCCGTCGATGGCCGCGATTCCGGCAAACTGGCTGGGCGCGTTGACGCAGGACCAGCAATTGACCGCCAGCTTGCGGACCTTGTCGTAAAGGCCGTCGGGCCAGATCGACCAGCCCATGCGCCAGCCGGTCATCGCCCATGTCTTCGACCAGCCATTGAGCACGATCAGCCGGTCCCTGATCTCGGGAAACTTCAGCAGCGAGCAGTGCTCCTCGCCGTCATAGGTCATGACGTCGTAGATCTCGTCGGACATGACGGCCACGTGCGGATGGCGCTCCAGTCCGCTGACCAGCTTTTCGATCTCCGCGCGCGGCGTGACGCCGCCCGTCGGGTTGGCCGGCGAATTGAGGATCAACAGCCGGGTTTGCGGCGTGATCAGAGACAGCGTCTCCTCGGCCGAGAAGGCAAAGCCGTTTGCCTCGCGGATCGGCACGGGAACCGGTTTCGCGCCGGTGAACTCGATCATCGAACGGTAGATGGGAAATCCCGGATCGGGATAGAGGATTTCGGCGCCCGGCTCGCCGAACATCAGAATCGCGGCGAACATGGTCGGCTTGCCGCCGGGCAGGATCATGATGTTTTCGGGCGAGACCTCGACGCCGGTGAGCGCCAGCGTGCGCCGCGCCACCGCTTCGCGTGTCGCCAGGAGGCCGGTCGCCGGCGTGTAGCCGTGATGGCCGTCGCGCAGCGCCTTCACCGCGGCTTCGACGATATGGTCGGGCGTGCTGAAATCGGGCTGACCGATTCCGAGATTGACGATGTCGCGCCCCTCGGCCGCAAGTGCCGTTGCCCGGGCCAGCACGGCAAAGGCGTTTTCCTCGCCGATACGGTCGAAGGCGGGAATGGTCTGGAGCATGGTCAGGTCCCCTGAGGCAGTGCGGCAGTGATGTCGGTGTGGGTGAAATCGTTGCCCTTGTAGAGCAGCGGCACGTCCAGGTGCTTGGCGAAGGCATAGCTCAAGCAGTCGCCGAAATTGAGCCGGGCCGGGTGCCCGGAGCCACGGCCGAAGCGCTCGGCCGCCTCGGCGGCAATCCAGCCGACTTCTTCGGTCAATGGCAGGATCGTCGCCTCGTATTCCTCCATAAAGTCCGTCATCCAACGTTTGAGGCCGCTGCCGAAGCGCTGCAGCATGCAGAACTCCACGACGCAGGATGGTGGTACGATCCGGTAAGACGAGGCGCCCAAGCGCACGGCAAGTGCATCGGCCTCCGGTTCGCGAAAACGAATGGCGACGATCGCCGACGTGTCGATGACGCAAGCGCTGGAGAGGGCAGCCATGTCAGAAGATATTGTCCATCTCGTCCTGCAGGTCCCGCCATGTCAATTTGGCATCGCGGGGGGGAACATCCTGCATCAGCCGCTCCAGCTTCTCCAGCGACTCCTGCTTGGAGAAAGTCCGGCCCCTGAGATGCTCCACGGCACGCGCAATGACCGCGCTTGGACCTTCACCTGTATGGCGTCCAATCTCGCGAATCGTGTTTTCAACGCGCTGGTTGCGTATGGTGATGGCCATCGGAGGCTTCCTTGTATGCAGCTATCGAAGCATATATTGCTATGCAGCTAGCATGCAAGGATCGCCCGATGCCGCAACAGGATATCTCCGCCTGGACACCCCGCCCGCGTCCGCAACGCGCGCCGATGGAGGGGCGCCATGTGCGGCTCGAGCCGCTCGATGCCGCGCGTCACGGCGACGCGCTTTATGAGGTCTCTGCCGTTTCCGATGCGCAGCAGCGCTTCCGCTGGCTGGGCGAATATCCGCCAGAAAGCCGCCAGGCTTTCACGCCGTGGCTGAAAAGGGCCGAGGCGAGTGAGGATCCCCTGTTCTTCGTCGTCATCGACAAGGCGAGCGGCCGGATCGCCGGGCGGCAGACCTTCATGCGCATCGATGAGGCCAATGGCGTCATCGAGATCGGAAACATCTATTGGGGGCCGGACCTGGCGCGCACCGCCGGCGCCACAGAAGCGCTCTATCTGTTCGCACGTCACGCTTTCGACGACCTCGGCTATCGGCGCTTCGAGTGGAAATGCAATGACCGCAACGGCCCTTCCAAGCGTGCGGCCGAGCGCTTCGGCTTCGTCCACGAGGGCGTCTTTCGCCAGCATATGATCGTCAAGGGCGAAAATCGCGACACGGCATGGTATTCGATCATCGACAGTGAATGGCCGGGCGTGAGAACGGCGCTCGAGGCCTGGCTCGATCCGGCCAATTTCGATGCCGAAGGGCGGCAGGTCCGGCGTCTGGAAGATATCCGCGCGGCGACCACCGCGTGAAGCGGGAGATGTGATGGGCCACGATCACGCGCATGGCGGCGATGCGGGCAACAAGCGGCGCATCCTGATCGCAGCGCTGCTCACCGGCGGCTTCATGGTGGCCGAGGTCGTGGGCGGCCTCGTCACCGGCTCGCTGGCGCTTCTGGCCGATGCCGGCCACATGCTGACGGATTCGGTCGCGCTCGGCTTTGCCTGGTACGCGTTCCATCTGGCCGAACGCAGCGCGACCGACCGGCTCACCTATGGCTATGACCGCGTCAAGACGCTGGTCGCCTATACCAACGGGCTCGCCGTCTTCGTCATAGGCCTGTGGATCGTCTACGAGGCATGGGAGCGCTTTCACGATCCGGTGACGGTGCTTGGCGGGCCGATGCTGGCGGTGGCCCTGGTCGGTTTTGGCGTCAACATCGCGGCCTTTTTCGTGCTGCATGGCGGCGACCGGGAAAACCTCAACATGCGCGGCGCCGTGCTGCACGTGCTGGGCGATCTCCTCGGCTCGGTCGCCGCGCTCGCCGCCGCCGCCGTCATTATCGTGACCGGCTGGTATCCGATCGATCCGATCCTGTCGGTGCTGGTTGCACTGCTCTTGTTCAAGAGCGCGTGGTCGCTCACGCGCGACGCCGCGCATGTGCTGCTGGAAGGCGTGCCGCAGCATCTCGACCGTGACCGCATCGCCCGGGATCTGGCGGACAATGTGGCCGGGGTCGAGGAAATCCACCACATGCATGTCTGGTCTCTCGACGGCTCGCGCAACATGGCGACCCTGCATGCGCGTCTCGCAGATGGGACGGATGGTCACGTTGCGGTTGCGGCCGTCAAGCGGCGGCTTGCATCACGGCACGGTATCGCGCATGCAACCGTGGAGCCCGAACAGGGGCGCTGCGCCGACGAACACGATCAGCAATGAGGAGGCAACGAATTCCATGGCCGGCAGACTGAAAGGCAAGGTCGCTGTCGTTACGGCGGCGGGGCAGGGGATCGGCCGGGCAATCGCGGAGGCCTTCGTCGCCGAGGGGGCGACGGTGCACGCTTCCGACATTGCCCGCGACAAGCTCGACGGGCTGAAGCGGGCGAAGAAGGCGAAGCTCGACGTCATGTCGACGCGTGCCGTGGAACGCTATGCCGAAAAGGTCGGGCCGGTCGACATCCTGGTCAATGTCGCCGGCTTCGTGCATCACGGCACGGTGCTCGACTGCTCGGAAAAGGACTGGGACTTTTCCTTCGATCTCAACGTCAAATCCATGCACCGCATGATCGGCGCCTTTCTGCCCGGCATGCTGGCGCGGGCGGAGGAAAACGGTTCCTCCGGCTCGATCGTCAACCTGTCGTCGGGCGCCTCGTCGCTGAAGGGGGCGCCGAACCGCTATGCCTACGGCGCGACGAAGGCCGCCGTTATCGGGCTGACCAAGGCGGTGGCGGTCGATTTCATCCGCCAGGGCATCCGCTGCAATGCCATCTGCCCCGGCACGGTGCGCTCGCCCTCCTGGGAGGCGCGGGTGGACGAACTCGGCAAGTCGGTGGGCGGCACGGACAAGGCGCTCGAGATGTTCGTCTCGCGCCAGCCGATGGGCCGGGTCGGAGAGCCGACCGAGATTGCCGCCCTGGCGGTCTATCTGGCAGCCGACGAATCGGCGTTCACTACGGGCACGGCAATACCGGTCGACGGGGGGTGGACCATCTGATGGATCCCAAGACGCGCAACACCGCGATTGCGGCAGCCATCATCCTGCTCGGCTTCGGTCTCGTCGCCTTCTACATGCCGTCGATCATGCTGACGCTCGGCGAGCGCTCGCCGCTTGCGGCCGGCGCCGTGGCCGTTGTTTTCGTCGCCGCCTTCTTCCTTGTGTTCTGGCTGCGCGCCCGCAATCAGAAGGATAAATGACCGTGCGTCCCGATGGGCGCGTGTGACGAAGGCTCCGAGCCGGCTCAGGCGTTGAGGCTCGCCAGCAACAGCGTCAGCCCCAGCACGAAGACCAAGGCGGCGCCGGCGATCTCAATGGTCGAATGGACACGGTTGCCTGCCCGACCGTCGCCGGCGATCGCCACGGCCCAGTTCTTGGCCGTGACGGCCAGCGTGGCCAGCACGGAGACGGTGATGGCGGTGCCGACCGCCATGGCGAAGACCGAGACGATGCCGCCGAGCCACAATCCGTTGAGAAAGGCGAAGGTGAGCACGATCAGCGCGCCGGAGCAAGGCCGCAGGCCGACCGCCGCGACGGCCGACCACGCCGTCTTCCATGAGAAGCGGTCGCCGCCAAGCGCGGCCGGATCAGGTGCATGGGAATGGCCGCAGGTGGCGCAGACCTCTCCAGGACCGTGATGGTCGTGTCCGTGATCGTGGTCGTGGTGATGATGCGCATGGTCGTGATCGTGATGCGCGTGATCATGGGCCAGGGCGGCCGAAAGGTTTTGCGCGGGCGGGCCGAAGACCATGGCGCGCAAACCCGGTGCTGATTTTCGCCATAAGAGCCAGGCGCCGAAGAGCGTGATCAGGGCGTAGCTTGCAACCTCCATGGACCATGTGGCCGCCGTCATCGACACCGCGGTGCCGCGCAGGAAGAGGAAGGCCGCGCCGATCAGCAGGACGGCGCTCAGGCCCTGCAGCATGGCTGAGACGAAGGACAGCATGACGCCGCGGCGCAGCGCCACCTCGTTGGCCAGCATATAGGAGGAGATCACCGCCTTGCCGTGGCCCGGTCCGGCGGCATGGAAGATGCCATAGGCAAATGAGAGACCGACCAGGATCCATACGCCCGACCCGTCTTCGCGCATCGCCTTCAGCGCCCCGGTGAGGCTGCGGTAGAAGGCCTGCTGCTGGGTGTTCACCCAGTTGAGGATGCCGGCAAACAGGCCCGTCTGCGGCAGCATCGCCTCATTGGCGCCGATGCCGAGCGAGCTTTGCGCATGCGCCAGGCCGGCGAAATGCGTCGCCGCATAGACGACGACCAGAAGCGCGAAGGTGATTCGGATCAACGTCTTCGACATGGCTCAACCCTCAGCCGAGCATTTGAGTTCAAGGCGCGTGGCGAAGAGCTTGCTCAGATCGTTGCCGCCGGGATCGTTGAAGAACGCTTCGGTCAGGGAGGTCTGGTTCTGCGCGATCGCCTCGTCGGGATCAGGGCGGATAACCTCGCGCGTGCAGCCCTGCGGCATGCCTTTGACAGCCATGTTCTCGTCCTCGATGAAATCGATGGCGGTGTAGAAGGTCGGGTCGTAGACGCCGAAATCCACCGTTCCGGCAATCTTCATCGGCTTCTTCGGCTGTGATTCGAACAGGATGATGAGCTGATTGTCCTCGAAATTGGCGATCAGCCGCTCCGGCGCCTCCATCTCCACCGGCTTGCCGTTCTCCGTCACCAATTGGAAATAGTCGAACTCGGCAAGCGATGCGTGGACCACGTTGGCAACTTCATCCAGTTCCGCCTGGTCGAGCTGCAGGTCGCTGTTGGCGTCGAACTCGACAAGCACCGTGCTCGAAAAGAGGTCATCGAAGCGCCACAGGTGACGCAGCGACTGCAGATTGCCCTGGGAGCCGACCACGACGTCGAGCCGCGCTTCCGCGAAGACGTGCGGATGGACCATCGCCGGCGTTGCATGAAACAGGACGGCTGCTGCGGCTAGGGCAAACGCTGCTGGTCGCGGGATTGGGGGCATGACGTCCCTGAGGCGGATTTCATGAGTGCACTGCAGCACCATTACCATAAAGCCGGCGAAAATGGGACGTGATGCACAGAGGTTTTCATCGGCTGCCGTTCTGCTTGAACCATTGCACCAGGAAGTCGACGAAGACCCGCACCTTGGCCGGCAGATAGCGCCGGTGCGGATAGACGGCGAAGATGCCGCCGCCGGTCAGCATGCGGTCGTCGAGCACGGTCTTGAGGCGTCCGGAGGCGAGCTCGGGGGCGGCGATGAAATCGGGCAGGATCGAATAGCCGAGGCCGGAAAGGGCGGCGGCGCGCGCCGTCAGGGGGCTGTTCACCTCTATGGGGCCGCTCACCGAAACGGTGATGGCCTCCCCGTCGTCGCCCCTGAAGGGCCAGTTCGACAGCCACCGCCCATTGGTATCGATGATGCAGGGCATGGTGGCGAGATCCAGCGGGCTTTTCGGCGCGCCGGTGCGTTCGATCAGGTCCGGCGAGGCGCAGACCTGAACCGTGAAAGGCGACAGGCGCCTGGCGATGAGCGAGGAGTTCTCCAGCCGCGAGATACGGATGGCGAGGTCGAATCCCTCTTCCACGAGATCGACGAACCGGTCGTCCAGGCTGATATCGAGCACGATGTCGGGATGGGCCTTGGCGAAGTCGATCAGCGACTGGCCGATCGGCGCGTCGGCAAAGGTGCGCGGCGCGGAGAGCTTGATGCGTCCGCGCACGTCGCCCGATGATTCGCGCACCGTTTCGGCCAGGCTGTCGATCTCGCGGATGATCTCGGTGGCGCGCTTGTAATAGGTGTGGCCGGCCTCGGTCAGCGAGAACTGCCGGGTCGTGCGGTTGAGCAGCAGCGCGCCCAGATCGTCTTCCAGCTCGCGCACATATTTGGACAGAAGCGCCTTGGAGCGGCCGATCTTGCGTGCCGCGGCGGAGAAACCTTCCGCCTCGACCACATCGATGAATGCCCGCATCCGCGTCAGAGTGTCCACGGCCTAATCCTTCGCCGCCTTGAGGACCTGCCGGGCGAGCGCGATCAACGCCCTGTCGCTGTTGGGCGGGCCGAGCAGCGATATGCCGAATGGCGCATCATCGACGCTGCCCAGCGGGATGGTGATCTGCGGGCATCCCAAAAGACCGGCGATCGACGTCAGGGTCAGGGCGCGGGTTCGAAAGGATTCCAGTTCGCCCAGGCTGGACGATTTCAGTGGCGCGGCGGAAGGCTGCGAAGGCATGACGAGCACCATGTCGCCGCCGAAGCTTGCCAGAAATTCCTCTTGGAACTGAAGATTGCGTGCGCGGGCGCGTTCGGCTGCTTCCGACGACAGGCTGCGCGCATATTGAAAGCGTTCCTTGACGCCAGGGACGAGGTCCCGATCCTGCCCGCTCAGAAAGGTGCCATGAGCCTGCCAGGCCTCATAGCCCTGTATCGCCTTGAAGTTTTCGAAAAGCTCGCCGGGCGATCCCGGGAAGGCGAGATTGGGAGCCGGCCGGTCGAACACGGTCAGGACCGGGTCGAGCATGGCTGCATAGGCGGCGCGCTCGGCGTCGCCGGAAAGAAGCGCCTCGAGCTCGCGGATGCGCACCGGCCGGCTCAGCGGCGTCTCGTGGCGGTCCTCGCCCAGGAGCAATTCGCCGACCGTGGCATAGAGGTCGATGTCGCGCGCGAACCAGCCGAACGTGTCGAAACTTGGCGCGAGCGGCATGGTGTGGTCGAGCGCGATGCGGCCGGACGTCGTTCTCAACCCGATCAGGCCGCAAAAGGCGGCCGGCGCGCGGATGGAGCCGTTGGTGTCAGTGCCGGTGGCGATGTCGACGATCCCGCCGGCCACGGCGGCCGCCGAGCCCGACGAGGAGCCGCCGGAAACCCGCTCCGGCGCGCGCGAATTGACCGGCGGCGGGAAATGGGCGTTCATGCCGATCATCGAATAGGCGAATTCGTCGGTCTGCGTCTTGCCGATGAAACGCGCACCCGCATCGAGCAGCGTCCGGGTGGCCGCGTTCGTCGTTCGAGCCGGTTCGGACACGGCGAGCTTGGCCGGATTGCCGCAGCCGGTCGGATATCCCGCGATATCGAAGATGTCCTTGACGCCGAGCGTCAGGCCGGCGAGCGGCCCGCCATCGGCGTGCGGAACCGGAACGTCTGGATAGTCGAGGAACGCGTTGAGCGGGTCGCGCGTGGTGAGATCGGATCTGGCAGCCATGTCTATTTGTGGTCGAACATGCATGGCGATGGCAAGCGCTTCGATGCACGGCGGGATCATTTCCTGCGGCGAATGCTCTTAGATTGGACGGAGGCTTAGACGGATTACTGGGCGAACTGCCAATCGAGCCGGGTAAAGCGGCGCTTCACGTTGCCGGGGCCGAGGATCGATTCGAGAATGGCATTGAGGACGTCCAGAGAGCCGTCGAGCGTGAGATGGCGCGGGTCGGCGCCCTCATCGCCCGGCAGGATCGTCAGGTCCGGCCGCACGCCCAGCGCTTCGGCACGGGCGACCGCAGCTACCGCATATTGGCGCAACGCCAACAGTCGCAGCATCGGCAGCTTGTTGCCGTTCGTGTCGAGATCGGAGGCGGCATTGTATGCGTCGTCGTCCTGGAAGCGCGATTCGCGCTCGGCGATGATGCCCAGCACCCGCGACCACAGCGTCGGCCAGTTGGCCGGGTAATTGTTGTGAAAGCGGTCACGTGCCGCCGCCCTGTCGCCGAGGCACCAGATATAGGCGCGCTCGACGAGCGGCGCGCTGCGCCGCGCTCGCCGGTTCACACGGCCTTCGCCGGCGCGCACCAGGGACGGCACGATGCGGTGCATGAAACGCTTTTCCTCGATCATCGGCGAGACGAGATGCAGGCTGCTGATGACGGGGTCGTGGCTGCCTGCTTCACGCAAGGGACCGTTCAGGAATTCGGCGATGAAACGCGCGCCGAGATCGTGCGCGACCATGTGATAGGACATGCTGGCGCTGCGGTGGCGTCCCTCCAAAATGCCGAAGAGCTCGTCCATGACACGGATGCCGTTGGCGTTGGTGGCCATCATGCCGCCCGGTCGCGGGTCCGTCTTGGCGTCCGCGCTCGGCTCGATCAGATAGAAGAAGCGGCGGACGGAGCGCTCCAGTTCGCGGTACAGGCGGCCCGGAATCCCGGTTGCCTCGATCTCGATCAGGCTCGAGATCAGTGCTTCGCGCTGGTGGCCGGCCGGCCGCGTGCGCGCCATGACGCGATCGACGACGGCACCGACCTGGCGGCGCAGCTCATCGAAGAATTCCGGCTCCCAGAGCAGAAACAGCGGATAGATGCCGTTTTCGCGGTAGACCGGGCTGAAGGCGCGGACCATGCGCGCGGCATCCATCGCATCGCGCCCTGCGGCCAGCACCTGGATGAGGACGTGATGATATTTGTAGTCCTTCCTGGCAAGGCTGCCGGGCCCGCCCGTCGTGCGCTCAGGTGGCGCGAAACGCTCGCCCGTCTCCTCGTATTTCGCATCCGAATGGCGCTGACGGATGATCTTGAGCGTTTCCGTCAATGTCTGCGGATCGTGGTGAAAGGCGCCGTGGCGTTGCAGCCTGCCGTCGACGATCGGCAGCAGGTGGCCCAGCACGTCGCGGCGCGACGGTTCGGACCGGCGGGTCAATTCGACCTCCGACGATGCAATCGCCGATATGCCTTGCAGCCCGACCGAGAAGCGATGGATGTCGGGAAAAGGTGCGGCCAGCGTGAACGCCCAGGCATCGGCGACATTGCGCGACCAGTCCTCATAGGTCCAAACGGCAAGCCCGTCCTGCCCCCAGCCGCGGCCCCAGGAATTCTGGACGATGAAGCCGTCCTCGACATAGCCGACGATGACGAAGGCATGGAACCGGTTCGTCGTCTCGCTCGGCCGATGGGGCGCGTCGAAGGGGATCGCGCCGTCGTTGCCGGGCGCGGCCCAGCCGTCATGGATATTCGCGGTCACCACCAGGACGCGGCCCTCGCAGACCGCGCTGTGCATGTCGGCAAGCTGCGGCCGTACCCTGTAATAGGTGCCAAGCAGCACCTTGCGCGCGTCCTCGGTGACGGCCGCGTTGGTGTACCAGCGCCATTCGCGATCCCTGTCCTTGCGCACTTCCACGCTCTGCTGCTCAAGCAGTTCGCCGGCAGTTTCGACCGAGCAGACACCATTGTGCTGAAAGCCCTTCAGCGCACCGCGCAGCGACGACCCGCTATAACCTTCACCGTCCCACTCGTCGTGCAGTTGGGCGTTGCCGTAGAGCATGATGTCGCTGGCATAGGGTGTTTCGAGCCGCGCCAGGCCGGGCTCGGAACGCTCCCCGGTGCGGCCGGCCTTGCGGTCGATCACCAGCAGATGGTCGATCGCTGCGGCCACCGCGTGGCCGGTGCAGGAGGGCCGATGCCCCTGGTCGCGCACGCGGGTGGGCGTCCACCACGCATCGGCGTCCAGACGTGGGTCCACCACTGCCTTTACCGCAACCAGGCCGGGGCTGTAGATCAGGTCGCGCGCGTCGGGAATGTCGACTTGCGCGTCGATGATACGTCTGTCGAGCCCGCTCATGCCGCCTCACGCCTCATGCGATGCCCGTCATACGAATCGGTCATGCGATGATCGGGCGGCGCGGTCATGCGGTCAAACGATGTCATCGGACGAGCGGATCAGTTCGCGCCGCATGGCGGGCAGGGCGCCCATCGTCTCGGCGAAGGCTTCGCCGATCTCGGCCTCGCCAAACGTGTCGGCGGCGCGCACGGCCGGCGAGAAATCGAGCCCGGTGAGGCGCTCCAGGTCGGCGACGCCGAGCTGATAGGTCTCGAAGCCCTGTCCGAATATCGCTTCCAGATCCGGTTCGCCGAACATGTCCCATTGCCACAGGACGAAGGCCTGGGCCTGCAGGGTGCGGCGGTCGCGGCGGGTGCGGCCGACCGATGCGATCACCTTCCAGAAGCCGAGTGGGATGCCGACCTCCTCGAGGCCGGAACGTTTCGAGCGCGGATCGGCGGAACCGAATACGGGCCCGGCGAAGACGGAGATCCTGGCGTCGCGTTCTTCCGTCTTGGTGAGCACGTGGTTTTCCAGGTCGAGCCATATCCTCTGGTTGAGATTTCTGTGCTGCGGCGCGGCGTTCGTATAGTGGAACGTGTCCGCTTCGGCCTGTGCGGCCTCTTCGCGCGTGCCCCAGACCGGATCGAGCCGGCGCACCAGATGGCCGCGGTCGAAATCGTTGTGGCGGTAAAGCGCGTTGTCGACCTGGGCGTCCTCGGGAATGCGCGGGTCGGTCTTCCAATGGTCGCGGCGGCGCGGATTGTGCCAGAGCTGCGTGCCGTCGATGTTGACGGCGGTGAAGAAGGCGAGGCGCCGGGCGGCGTTCATGGCGAGCGAGAAATGCGTGTATCTGAGCTCGGTGCCGCCGTCGGCCAGCCTGGCCGCCTGGCGCATCTGCAGCGGGTTGAGATGCGGCAGGGGCACATGGTTCGACACGCCTTCGCCGAGGAAGCCTGCGTCGTATCCGGCGCGGCCGGCCAGCGTCTCGGTGGTTTCGGTGTCGTCGGCAGGGACGGGGGGCACGTCGCTTGGTCGGGCCACCGGCACTGAATGGCGCGCGGCGATGTCGCGGATCGTGCGCGCATTGACGGCGTGGTTGCGGTCGCCCTGCAACCCGCCGAAATGCAGGCCGACGGCGTGGCCCGACGCGACGTCGATGACGGCCGAGCCGGAATTGCCGCCCAGCGTGGTGCAGTTGTGGGTGAAGGTCAGCGGTGTCGCCGCGGTATCCATGACCGAGCCGGGCGCGAAGCGCTTCTTGTCGTAGATGTCGTCGAAAATGCGCGACATGTCGCCGGCGTCGTTGCGTGGATCGCGGGCCGGATAGCCGATGACGCCGATATAGCCGGTTTGCGGCGGCCGCTCCGACAAGGGGATCGGCGTCAGGCCGAGAGCCGCCGCCTTGCGCGGGTCGAGACGCAGCAGCGCCATGTCGGCGCCGCCGGGCGCCTCGACATGGATGATCTCGCTGATCGCGGCGACGAGTTCGCGCGTGTTCTCATGTTCCTCGAAGAAATCGATGTCGGCCGCAACGCCGGGGCGGAAACGTGCGAAGTCGCTCGCCGGGTCGGCGAAAATGCGCGCCACATGGCGGTTGGTCACGACGACATCCTCGTCGAGAACCCAGCCCGTGCCGATCCAGTTGAACTGCGGATGGCCAGTCAGCTCGATGCGGCCGACATTGGCGATCGCGCCCCTGATTGCCGCCCGGTGCGGATCGATACGCCGGCGCCAGGTGGCAAGCTTCGGCTCCTCGTAATCGCCATTGCGCACGAGCAGCGAGGGATAGCCTTCGCGGAAGATGATCGCCTCGGCCAGATCGGGATGGAATATGTCGGCCCTGCCGGAGCGGATGCGCTCGACGGCTTCGTCGATCGGTTGTCCGCCGGCCGCGGCCGCTGTCATCGCATAGGGGCTTTCGGCCTGCGCATGCGCCGCAATTTCCAGGAGAAGTCCGCCCTGGCGGAGTTCCTCCAGGACTTCGAGGTCCTGGAGACGGGACTGCATGACGGTGTTCATTACACTCTCCATGCCACGGATGCCGATGTGCCCCTGTCGCGTCGATCCTACAGCAAATGGCGGCTGGCCATAAGTGATGAAGATTACACATGGAATGGCCGTCCGGAGCGCTGTGGACGGGCGAGCGAAAAATGTGGCGCCGGACGCGACAAAACGCTTGCGCAGACCCCGTCCATCGCTTATATGCGCCGCTGCCCAAAGTCGCACGTGCCTGTGGGTGTCCGCCGGACCTCTGTTATGGAGAGGCAACCGGCAAGGTACCTGGAACTAACCCCTCCAGTCGGTCTGACGGCCACCCGTCAAATCGAGGACATCTTGAAGCAACGACGGTGCGGGCCTTTCTGGTGTCTGCCGGTCGTCCAAAGACCGGGGTTACTGCAGAGGCACACCTTCATTGCCGACAGTGCGGAACGGGTCTCCCAATCCAAAGCTGAGGCAGACAAAGCGAGCTTACGCCGCAAGGCGTGCGCTCAACGTCGCGTGATGCGTATTCGATGGGGCCGGGTCTTCACCGGCTGGTTTCCGTTGAATGCGGTCGCGCCTTTGTCCACCGCGTCTTGTCCGGCCGCCGCCGGCAATGCGCCGCTTTCAGGAACGCGCTTCGACACGAGCGCGACAATGGAGAGAACCGATGGCCACGCAGCGCATCCTCGACTTCCTCGCCAACCGACGTCCCAACGGACCCTGCCTCGTCGTCGATCTCGACGTCGTGCGCGAAAACTACCAGGCCTTCGAAAAGGCGCTGCCCGATTCGCGCATCTTCTATGCGGTGAAGGCCAATCCGGCGCCCGAGATCCTTCGGCTCCTGGCCTCGCTCGGCTCGAGCTTCGACACGGCGTCGGTGGCCGAGATCGAAATGGCGCTCGATGCGGGTGCGACCGCCGAGCGCGTCTCCTTCGGCAACACGATCAAGAAGGAGCGCGACGTCGCCCGCGCCTACGACCTCGGCATCCGGCTGTTCGCCGTCGACTGCATCGAGGAAGTCGAAAAGATCGCCCGCGCCGCTCCCGGATCGCGTGTCTTCTGCCGCGTGCTGACCGATGGCGAGGGCGCGGAATGGCCGCTGTCGCGCAAGTTCGGCTGCGTGCCGGCGATGGCCGTCGATGTGCTGCGCCATGCTCAGGCGCTCGGCCTCGACGCCTATGGCGTGTCCTTCCATGTCGGCTCGCAACAGACCGACCTGTCGGCCTGGGACCGGGCGCTCGCCGATGCCTCGCGCGTCTTCGCCGCGCTGGCCGAGGAGGGCATCACTCTGCGCATGGTCAATATGGGCGGCGGCTTTCCAACCCGCTACTTGAGGGACGTGCCGGCCGCGCAGGCCTACGGCCAGGCGATCTTCTCGGCGCTCAGGGCGCATTTCGGCAACCGCATTCCCGAGACGATCGTCGAACCGGGCCGCGGCATGGTCGGCAATGCCGGCGTCATCAAGTCGGAAGTCGTGCTGATCTCGAAGAAGTCCGACAACGATAATGTGCGCTGGGTCTATCTCGACATCGGCAAGTTCGGCGGCCTGGCCGAAACGATGGACGAGGCGATCCGCTATCCGATCGTCACGCCGCATGACGGCGGGGCCACGGAGCCGTGCGTGCTGGCCGGGCCGACCTGCGATTCCGCTGACGTGCTGTACGAGAAGACGCCCTATCCGCTGCCCTTGTCGCTGACCATCGGCGACGAGGTGCTGATCGAGGGTACGGGCGCCTATACCACGACCTACGCCTCGGTCGCCTTCAACGGCTTCGAACCGCTGCGATCCTACGTGATCTGAGGCGGTCTCGCCTCGGATCGCGCCGCTGCGGACGTTTTGACGCGCGGGCGCACAGAAAGGCGGCCTGAAACCGGGCGCGGCAGTCCGCGCCCGGTGTCGGCTACAGCACCTGGCTGAGCGCCATGGCAACCGACATGTCGCCGTCGATCTTCATCTTGCCCTGCATGAAGGCGGCGGTCGGGTCGAGATCCCCGGACACCAGCGATTCGAAATCGTCCTGCGACATGGAGATGGTGCAGTCCGCCTCTCCATCGTTCGTGGAGACTGTGGCGCCGTCGACGAGGATGACGGCGTCACCCAGGACGAACTTCACCGATTTGTCGAAGCCGCTGTCGGCCACACGTTCGCCGATCTTGGCGGCGATTTCATCAACAGTCATGATTATCTCTCCTCGTGCGATTTCTGCATGGCCGATATGACCGGGGATTGCCCGCGGGCCATGCGTAGAGTGAAACTGGGCGCGCCGTTTCCGCTCCCGCAGGACGCGCATCGGCTGCATAGCAATTGATTGACGTTTACGTCAACGTTGTTCAATGAGCGGCCGGCATCGTGAACCGGCTTGAACCTGCGGCGATATTGTTATACTCAATAACAGTATTCTAGGGAGGAAGCCTGATGCCAATGGTGGATCTGTCCGGCGTGCGGCCCGTGCGGATGGGCGATCTCGACGTGGAGATCGTTTCCGGCCGGGACGGTTCGCTCTATCTGCGTCCGCGCGCCGGGCTCGGCCATTTTCCGCGCTCCATCACCGATTGCCTCAAGAATTGGGCCCGGACGGCTCCCGAGCGCGTGTTCCTTGCCGATCGTGGTCCAGACGGTGCCTGGCGGCAACTGACCTATGCAGACGCCTGGGTGAAGGCGCAGTCGCTCGGCCAGTATTTCCTGGAACTCGGACTTTCGGCGGAAAAGCCGGTCGTCATTCTGTCCGGCAACAGTATCGAACACGGTCTCGTCGCGCTCGGAGCGATGATGGCCGGCATTCCCTATGCGCCGGTCTCGCCGGCCTATTCTCTGGTGTCGAAGGACTATGCCAAGCTCCGGCATATCATCGAGTTGCTGACGCCGGGCCTCGTCTTCGCGGCCGATGGCGTGCCCTTCGCGCCGGCGATCGACAGCGTCGTCGGCGACGACGTCAGGGTGGTCGTGGCGCGCAACGCACCGGAGGGGCGCAGGACGGATCTCTTCGGCGAGGTCCTGGCGACCGCACCGGGACAGGCGCTCGACGACGCCGAGGCGGCGCTGACGCCCGATACGGTCGCCAAGTTCCTCTTCACCTCCGGCTCGACGGGCATGCCCAAGGCGGTCATCAACACGCAGCGCATGCTTTCGTGCAACCAGGCGATGATCGCCTCGGCGCTCGCCTTCCTGCGCGATGAGCCGCCGGTCATGGTCGACTGGCTGCCCTGGAACCACACCGCCGGGGGCAACCACAATTTCGGCATCGCGCTTTTCAATGGCGGCACGCTCTATATCGATGACGGCGCGCCCACGCCGGCCGGCATCGAAAAGACCGTGCGCAACCTGTCGGAGGTGGCGCCGACCCTCTATTTCAACGTGCCGAAGGGCTACGAGATGCTTACCGAGCATCTCAAGGCGAACGAGGCGCTGCGCGAACGCTTCTTCTCGAAGGTGCAGATCCTCCAATATGCCGGGGCGAGCCTGGCCGATCACGTCTGGGAGGCGCTGGAAAGCCTGGCCATCGCCAGTGTCGGCCGCAAGGTGATGATCATCACCGGCTACGGTTCGACGGAGACGGCGCCATTTGCCTCGACCACGACATGGCCGGTCAACCGGCCGGGCGAGGTCGGCCTGCCGGCGCCGGGCGTGGAGTTCAAGCTGGTGCCGAACGCCGACAAGCTGGAACTGAGGCTCAAGGGACCGTCGGTGACGCCGGGATACTGGCGCCAGGCCGACAAGACCGCCGAGGCCTTCGACGAGGAGGGCTTTTACTGCATCGGCGATGCGCTCAAATTCGTCGATCCCGAGGAGCCCTCGAAGGGCCTGTTGTTCGACGGCCGCGTATCGGAAGACTTCAAGCTGGCCACCGGTACCTGGGTCAATATGGCGGGCGTGCGCGTCGGCCTGATCGGCGCCTGCGCGCCCTATCTGCGCGACGCCGTGCTGACGGGGCTCGACCGCAATCACATCGGCGCGCTCATGTTCATCGACTACGACGC
The DNA here is from genome assembly GCF_009749525.1 of Mesorhizobium xinjiangense. GTDB lineage: Bacteria > Pseudomonadota > Alphaproteobacteria > Rhizobiales > Rhizobiaceae > Mangrovimarina > Mangrovimarina xinjiangensis. The sequence goes on from NZ_WOAC01000008.1 coordinate 97,700, forward strand.
CGTGCGCCTGCTCTCGCCGGACCTCACCTCGGCCAGCGAAGCCGAGGTCGCCGACCATCCGGTGGTGCGCACACTGTTCCAGGAGCGTCTCGACGGGCTGGCCGCGCGCTCGACCGGCAGTTCCAACCTCGTCGCGCGCGCCATTATTCTGGACAGTCCGCCAGCCATCGACGCGCATGAAGTGACCGACAAGGGCTCGATCAACCAGCGCGCCGTCATGCGCGCTCGCGCGCCGTTGGTCGAAGATCTCTACAGGGATCCTCCGCCTTCCCATGTCCTCGTTGCCGCCAGAAAGGCCTGACATCATGACCATAGACGAACGCGGTCTGCGCTACACATTCGATGACGCCTGGCTGGTCGACGGCATGCGCACGCCGTTCGTCGATTATACCGGCGCGCTCGCCCAGGTTTCGCCGATCGACCTCGGCATCAAGGCGGCGCGCGCGGCCATCGATAAAGCCGGCGTCGATCCCGCCGATATCGGCACGACGATTGCCGGATCGATGGCCCAGGCCTCCTTCGACGCTTATATGACGCCGCGCCATATCGGCATCTATGCCGGCGTGCCGGTGGCCCGCCCGGCCCATCTCGTGCAGCGCATCTGCGGCACCGGCATCGAGGCCGTCCTGCAGGCGGCCGACATGGTCGAGCAGGAGCGGGTGGATCTCGCGCTGTGCGTCGGCACCGAATCGATGAGCCGCAATCCCGTCGCCGCCTACACCCATCGCAGCGGCTTCAGGATGGGCCAGGTCGAGTTCAAGGATTTCCTCTGGGAAGCGCTGCTCGACCCGGCGGTTTCCTGCACCATGGGCGACACGGCGGAAAACCTGGCCAGGGATTACGGCATCAGCCGCGAAGAGGTGGACCGCTATGCGGCGCGTTCCTTCAGCCGGGCGCTGGCCGCCCAGGAGAACGGCTTTCTGGGCGGCGAGATCGTGCCTGTTGTCAGCGAGGCCTTTGCGGTCGAGGGCTTCAACGATCGCGGCATCCGCCTGCCGCGCAAGGTCGAGGCGGTGGAGAAAGACAGCCATGTCCGGCCGTCGCCCTACGAGGTGCTGGCAAAGATCCGGCCGGCCTTCGGCGGCGTGCAGACGGGCGGCAATTCCTCCGCCGTGGTCGACGGCGCCGCCGCCTCGCTGGTCGCCTCCAAGGCCCGCGCCCATCGGCAAGGACGTGCGCCGCTCGCCCGCATCCTGGCCGGCGCGTCTGTCGGCGTGCCGCCGCATATCATGGGCATCGGCCCTGCACCGGCGATCCGCGCCGTGCTCGACGAGACCGGCCTGTCGCTCGACGACATCGACCGTATCGAGATCAACGAGGCGTTCGGGGCGCAGATCCTCGCCTGCATCCGCGAACTCGGGCTCGACGAGGACAAAATGAACGTCAATGGCGGCGCGATCGCCCTTGGCCATCCGCTTGGCGCGACCGGCGTGCGCATAACCACCACACTGGCGCGCGAGCTGCAGCGCGCCGGCCTGCGCTACGGCATCGCCTCGGCCTGCATCGGCGGCGGGCAGGGCATCGCCGTGCTTATCGAAAACCCGCAGGCAGCGTGAGGACGAACGAGATGCTGGTCAATCGCCGCGAAGTCGAGATCGAATGGGGAGATTGCGACGCCGCCGGCATCGTCTTCTACCCGCGCTACTTCGCCATATTCGACGCCTCGACCGCCTATCTGTTCGAAAAGGCGCTGGGGATGAAGAAGATCGCGTGGGCGAAGAAATACGGCATCGTCGGCATCCCGATGGTCGATACGGGCGCGAAGTTCATCGTGCCGTCGCGCTACGGTGACGTGATCGCCATCGAAAGCCGCGTCACCGGATTCGGCCGCTCGAGCTTTGATGTCGAGCACCGGGTTTTCAAGGATGATGCACTGGCTATCGAGGCCAGGGAGAAACGTGTCTGGGCCGAACCGCACCCCGACGAGCCGGGCCGCATTCGCGGCGCGGCGTTGCCGGTCGAGGTCGTCGAGGCGTTGAAAGGGCAATAATCTCGAGCCGTCCGCCTGCGGCTTCGATCAGTCCTCGTCGCTGTCGAGCAACCGGTCGAGAAGCGTAATGAGCCGGTCGCGCTCCTCGGCTCCGCCGAGACGGGCGATCAGCCGGTCCTCATGGCCTTGCCAGACGGCGCTCATCTTCTTGACGAAGCGCGCCCCTTCCGCGGTCAGATGCAGCGAATGCGAGCGGCGGTCGCCGTCGGCCTTGCGGCGCTCGGCCAGGCCGCGCTTCTCCAGCCCGTCCATCAGCGCGACGAAATTGGCGCGCTTGATGCCGAGCATGCCGGCGATCTCCGACTGCTTCAGCCCGGGTTGCGTGGCGATGATTGCCAGCACGGAAAACTCGGCCGGCCGCAGCTTGAGCTGCGAGAAGGATTCGATGAAATCCTGAAAGACCATGAGCTGCGCACGGCGCAACTTGTAGCCGATGATATCCCCGAGCGCCGGCACGCCGGCGTCCTTGGCGGCGCCTGTCTTGGGCCCCGTAATCGGCTTCGATTTTTCTCCGGCCTGCGTATTCATCTGACCTCAATCGCTGTTTCGGCTTGGGGAGATGCGGTTCCCATCCAGATCTGCCACCTTCCCGCGCCAATCAAGATAGAGGTGGTTTCTCGCATATCAAACCATTCCCTACTGAAACAATTCATAACGGGGGATATGGCGAGCGCAATGGGCAATGGAAAGCAAAGCCATCGCACCCCGGCGATTCGAAAGCTGCTCCCATGCCGCCACCTCCTGGCCGGATGCGACCTGTTGGAGTGGCATATCGCCCTCGCTTGTGCCGCTCGAGAATGTTATGTTACAAAACAATATGACGTTTGACAATCGCAGCGTATGGAGCTGCCGGGGAGTTGGTTCATGAGTTCGCTCGACACGGTTAGCGATGGCGGAAATCGGCAAGGGGAGGTGCTTAGCGTCCGCCTTGACGGCGCCGTAGCGGTACTGGCGTTCAACCGCCCCGACAAGCGCAACGCCGTCAACGAAGCGCTGCTCGGCGAGTTGCGAGCCTTCTTCGCCAATCCGCCGAAAGAGGCCCGCGTTGTCGTGCTCTACGGCGAAGGGGGACATTTTTCGGCCGGGCTCGATCTTTCCGAGCAGGTGGTGCGCGAGCCTTCGCAGGTGCTGTACCATTCGCGCGGCTGGCATCAGGTGATGGAGGCCATCCAGTTCGGCGGCCTGCCGGTCGTCTCGGTGCTCAACGGCGCGGTCATGGGCGGCGGGCTGGAAATCGCGGCGGCGACCCATGTGCGTGTCGCCGAACCGACGGCGCGCTTTCAGTTGCCGGAAGGCAAGCGCGGCATATTCGTCGGCGGCGGGGCGACCGTTCGCGTCGGCCGCATCATCGGCGCCGACCGGATGACGGAAATGATGCTGACGGGCCGCATCTACGACGCCGAGCAAGGTGCTGCGCTGGGGCTGGCGCATTATCTCGTCGAGGAGGGCAAAGGCCTCGATAAGGCGATGGAACTGGCGCGTGAAATCGCGACCAACGCGCCACTGGTCAACTATCTGGTCATTCAGGCGATTTCGCGCATCGACGACATGGCGCGTTCGGACGGCTTGTTCACCGAAAGCCTGAGCGCGGCATTGTCGCAGTCCGGCGGCGATGCGCAGGAGGGCCTCAAGGCGTTTCTGGAAAAGCGCAAGCCGCGTTTCGGCTAGCGCGCGTTCGCTTCAAACGGAAATGTTTGAAGCAAAGATATGCGCGCCAGATCAATATGTTGGAGCATGTGCCTTTCCGGTGGCGAGGTTCGCTCGATGTGCTTCGAACAACTCAGCCCTGCCGGCCGGCCCTGTCCCTGATCTCCTGCTTCGACAGATAGTCGATCTGCTCGACCAGGACCTGGTGGATGAGTTCGCCGCCGACCCGCTCATTGATGCTCGCGCGCACCCCTTCCCGGAATGCATCGAGATCGAGTGCGTCGTAGCGCGAGAAATCGATTTGCGGATTGGAATAGATGTAGCTGTAGACCTGGTCGACAAGGACGCTGTCGAGCGGCAGCTGCATCTTGCTCTTCAAGACGGGATCGGTGGCATAGACGAGCTTGGTCAGAAAGTAGCCCTGTACCTTGCCGTCGCGGATGACCGGCACCGACATGATGCCGGTGCGCATGAAATCCGAATGCGCGGCTTCTTCGCCCGCCGTGCCGTCCTGGCCGCTTCCCGTTGCCGAATAGGCAAAGTAGAGCGTGCCGAGCGCGGCAGCCAGGATCCACAGAGCTGCGGCGACGAAGCGGATCATGTCGAACCGGTCCGTCCGAACGAATCGCTCGAATAGGTGCCGTCGGCATCGGCCCGCGCGATTGCGTCGCGCAGCAGCGCGGCGACCTCGCCGACGGCACTGAGGTGAGCCTTGATCGCCGCTTCGTTGCTGGCCAGTTTGGCGCGCAGGCGCGTGATTTCCTCGCGGTGCTGCTCGATCTGTGCGGGCGAGCGCGCGTTTTTCAGCGCCTTGTTGAGCTCGTAGAGATGGCGGCTCTTGCGGGCGTTGGAGGCGCGGATGTCGAATTTGGCGTCGGTGCGGATCGAGGCCGTCTCGGTGTCGATGGTTTCCTCGATGCGCGCGATGATGGCGCCGAGCCCCGGTGTCGGCGCCTGTCTGGCGCCGGCAGGCGCCTCGGGGCCGAATTGAGGCTGCGGGTCGGCGGGAACGAGGTTGCGTTCATTCATGGTGTTTTTCCTTTTTGGCGCCTAGCCCTTATCGGGCCTTATCGGATGCCGTGGCTGCTCCGTCGGTCACGGCGCTGATGGCGCTTCGTTGCAATTCTTCGACAAGCGCGCTCGACAGCCGCGCCTGTTGGTCCGCTCTTTCCCGGGCTGCAGGATCTCCGTTGATCCCGGTGACCGGAATGCGCTGATCGCCGGCGACGTAATGGTCGGAAAGCACGCGATCGGCGATGCCGATGCCGCCGCGTTGCGCCATCGTGCCGGCAAGCTTCTCGGCCAGCAGCGATTTCCACATCTCGCCGGCCGTGCCCTGGCCGTAGACCTCTTGGGCCTCGGAGGGCAGCATGGATTGCACGAAGCTTTGCAGAACCATCGCTTCGAATTTGACGAAGCTTTCAGGTGTTGCGGCCGCGCTGCTGTTGCCGCCGCCGATGGTCGAGCGAAGATCGTCCAGATTGCTCAGGAATGCGCCTGGATCGCCCGCGGCGGCGCCAAGGGCGCTGAGGCGTGCCCGCGCGGTCTCGAGTGCCTGCGGTTCTGCGGCTCTGGCGACGTCGAGAACGATGTCACTGGGGGGAGATATCGCCACTGTTTCGCATCCTGCTTATGTCTCTGACACTCATTTGTCGCAGACCGAGCTTGCCGCAAGCTTGCCCGCAACCGCTTAGCTTACGTCGCGTCATGTGCCTCTCATCGCTGCTTATGGGAAGGAAGCGCGCGCTCGACCGTTTCACCGGTCTCGCGTTCGCCGGCCTGGCGGTCGGCATGGCGTCGGGCCGAGCGATAGGCCCGTTCGGCAATATCGGTGCGCGCATTTTCGGCCGCCAGACGGGCGGCCGCTTCGCGGGTCTCGGTCTCTGCCTGGTCGGCGCGGGCCAGCGCGCCGGCGATGCGCTTTTCGTAGATGTCGGGAAATATGTCGCGCAGCGATCCCGGCGCTTCCTTGCGTGCCATCGCGTCCTCGGCTTCGTGCCGGGCCGCCGCCGCCTTCTTCACCAGCTCCGCATGACGCATTTCGTGGAAGGCCTTGATCTTGTTTTGCACCGCGATCAGCCGGATGAGCCGCTTTTGCCGTTCGTCCATGCGTCAGCGTCCAATGGTGATCGGCACGAAGCCGTCGGCAAACAGGCGCAGCATTCCGCCGAGGCCGAAATAGACAAGGACCAGACCGCCGGCCAGCACGAAGGGCAGCGAGACGAAGTAGATCGGGATCTGCGGCGTCAGCTTGTTGAGGAAGCCGACGATGAGATTGACGATGATGCCGTAGGCGATGAACGGGCTGCCGAGCTGGATCATGACCAGGAAGGACTCCGACAAGGTGTCGGTCACGTCGGTCAGTGCCGAGCGGGGATTGAACAACAGGTTCGGCGGCGCGATGCGATAGGACGCCACGAGCGCCTTGATGATCTCGTGATGGAAATTGCCGATGAACAGCAGCAGCAAGGCGCCGAAGGTGATCAGATTGGTCAGCGGCGGCTGGGCGTCCGCCTCCTCGATCGACGGCGTGACGAGAGCACCATAGCCCATCATCATGGCCATGGCCGCGCCGACGAATTGCAGCGCAAGGATATAGATGCGCGCCATCAGGCCGATCAGGGCGCCGGTCGCAACCTCGGACAGGACAAGACCGGCCAGCACCGCCGGCTGACTGTCGGCGATCGGCAGCAGGCTGTCCCACAGATGCATCAGGAGGGCGAAGCTGGCGGCGACGGCGACGAACAGGCGGATCTGTACCGGCACGCGCACACTCGACAAGCCGGGCATGACCATGAAGCAGGAGCCGATGCGACAGAAGGCCAAAAAGGCCGCGACGACGAGCGCGTCGACGTCGAACGTCAAGAAAGCGCTCCCAGCACGCGGATCTCGACACCCTTGGCGATCTCGACATGGCTGAGCACCGGAAGGGTCGGGAAGAGCCGCTCGACGATCATACGCACATAGGGTCGCGCCTCGGGGGCGGTGACGAGCGCAAAGCGGTTGCCGGCGTCGAAATGCTCGCGGATGACCTTGGAAGCCTGCTGGCCGAATTCCTCGAGCAGGCGCGGATCGATGTCGAATTCGCGGACCTCGCCCTTCTGGTCGCGTTTCAGCGACTGGTGGAAGACGAGATCCCAGCGGTTGCCGAGGCGCAGCACCTGCAACACGCCGGATTCCGACAGATCGCCGCAGATCTGCTGAGCCATGCGGATGCGCACATGCTCGACGATCTGCTCCGTGCGCCGCACATGCGGCGCGATCTCGGCGATCGCCTCGATGATGATGTGGAGGTTGCGGATCGAGACGCGCTCGGCGAGCAGCAGCTTCAGCACCGCCTGCAGGCCCGGATAGGTGATGTGGGAGGTGCAGATCTCGTCCGTCAGCTTGCGATATTCGGGATCGAGCCTTTCGACCAGCGCCTTCATGTCCTTGTAGGAGAGGAGTTGCGGCAGGTTGTTGCGGACAACCTCGCTGAGATGGGTCAGCAGAACCGACATGTTGTCGGCAAAAGCATAATTGCTGCGCCTGAGATCCTCGATGAAGGTCTCCGGCACCGACACGGCCCGCATGCCGAAGGCCGGCTCGCGCACCTCCTCGCAGGGAAGGTCCGGCGCTTCCCTGTTGCCCAGCGGAACCAGAAGCTCGCCGACGCGCAGCTGGTGCTCGGCCACCGTCGTGCCGTGGACCTTGATCTGGTAGCTTTTGGAAGGCGTCGAAAAGTCGTCGGTCAGGCGCACTTCCGGCACGACGAAGCCGTATTCGAGCGCGAACTTCTTGCGCATCTTGCCCATGCGATAGGCGAGTTCCTGGTGCGAGGCGAGGAGCTTCGTCGAAAGCTGCTTGCCGATCAGCAGTTCGATCTCGGGCGTCTTGAGCGTTGCCTTGATCGAATTCTTGTCCTCCTCGACCTTGGCATTTTCCTCGCGCTTGACGGCTTCGGCCGCCTCGGCCTCGCGCTTTCTGCGCCGCAGCGGGATCACATAGGCGACGGCGGACATTGCAAGGGCCAGGACCAGGAAGGGCAATATCGGCAGGCCGGGCATGAGCGCCAGGACGAGAAGGAGAAGCGCGGCGACATAGAGCGCGCGCGGATAGGCCGAAAGCTGTCCGAGCACGGCCTCGTCGGCCGAGCCGCGCGTGCCGCCTTTCGACACCAGGAGACCGGCTGCCAGCGAGATGATGAGGGCCGGGATCTGGGAGACCAGCCCGTCGCCGACCGACAGCTTGACGAACACGTCGGCGGCCGTGCCGATATCCATGCCGTGGCGGCCGTAGCCGATCGCGATGCCGCCGACGATGTTGACGGCCGTGATGATGAGACCGGCAATGGCATCGCCGCGAACGAACTTCGAGGCACCGTCCATCGAACCGAAAAAGGAGCTCTCCTCCTCCAGTTCGCGGCGCCGGTGCTGCGCTTCCTTGTCGTCGATCATTCCGGCCGACAGATCGGCGTCGATCGACATCTGCTTTCCCGGAATGGCGTCGAGCGTGAAGCGTGCGCCTACTTCGGCAATGCGCGTCGAGCCCTTGGTGATGACGATGAAATTGACGATGATCAGGATCAGGAAGACGATCAGCCCGATGACGAAATCGCCGCTCATGACCAGGTTCGAAAAGCCGCCGATGACATAGCCGGCGGCATTGGTCCCCTCGTTGCCATGCGCGAGGATCACGCGCGTCGTGGCGATGTTGAGCGCCAGGCGCAGCATGGTGGCGATCAGGAGGATTGTGGGAAAGGACGTGAAATCGAGCGGCCGCTGGATCCACAACGCCACCATCAGGATGAGGACCGACATGGCGATCGAAACCGCCAGGCCCATGTCGATCATGAAGGACGGGATCGGCAGGAAGAGCACGGACAGGATGGCCACCACGCCGACCGCGAAAAGCACGTCGCGGCCGTGCCGGGGGCCCGATACCGCGGATACGGAGGCTGCCGTTCCTGTCACTGCCATCGTCTGCTGCTGCCCTTCATCGAATCCAGGCCGGCAGCCTATGACCTCAAGCTTGCGCGAGGGTGAGACGGTGGCTCAGAACCCGGTTTCGATGCGTTCGAAAACGACGCTCGACAGCAACGATATCTGTGCGCCGACGAACGGGCCGGAGAGCGCGACCGCCAGGAGGATGGCGATGATCTTCGGCACGAAGGTCAGGGTGATTTCCTGCACCTGGGTCAGGGCCTGGACCAGCGCGATGGAGACGCCGACGAGCATGGCGGTCACGACAGCCGGACCGGAAGCCATCAGCACGGTCCAGATGGCGAACTGCATCAGTTCGAGCGCGTCGGCCTCGTTCATCGCGTGGTCGTCTAGCTGATCGTGACGCCGGCGCCGACGACAAGCTCGGTGCCGTCTTGCAGGACCGCCATGACGCCGTCGGAATAGATCTGGACTTTGGCGATTTCGCCCGACACCTCGCCGTCGGCACTGGTGATGGTCCGGCCGATCAGCGCGCCGGCCTGATCGAGAAACGAGGTCGTCAGAAGTTCGTCCAGCTTGGTGTTGGTCTGGATCGTCTGCTCGACCTGGGAGAAGGTGGCGAGTTGGGCGATGTAGTCCTTGGAATCCATCGGCGCGGTCGGATCCTGGTTCTCCATCTGGGTGACGAGAAGCTTCAGGAAGGTCTCGTAATCGACGGCGTTGGCCGCCGAGGAACCCGACTGGGCGGACGCCGTCGTGGCCGAGGAAACGGGCGGAATGCTCATGATGCTGTTGCCTCCAATGCCTGGTGGGTGGAACCGCCGGCCGCGCGGCCGCGCTTGCCGAGGATCTCGTCCTCAATGGCGAACAGGCCGCGGATCATCTTGAGCGCTTCATAGACTTGGTCTTCCGCCACCAGGCGGTCGACCTGCTTCAGCGTGCCGAGGATCTGCTCGTTGCTGAAATTGGCCAACAGCAGCGAGAGCGATTTGCGGAACATGTCGCGCGCCTGCGATGCATCGCCCGGGCTCATCAGGATGACCTGGACGATGAAGTAGAGCTGGCGCAGCGGCGTCGTGGCCTGCTCGGCCTGCAGAACGTGGTTTTCGAGCAGGAACTGGACGTCGTTCAGGAACTCGATCGACGTCTTGCGGTCGACGCGCACCACGGCGCCGTTGATGTATATCTTCTCGTTGGCCTTCAACGAAATCTTGAGCGAGCTCTTCGGACTTTTCATTGAATGCCGTCCCGGATGATCTGCGAGATCTCGATCAGACCGTCGAAGTTCTCCGACGTGCCCTGCCGCACCGCTTCGGCCTCGCGCAAGAGCCACAGCCCGATCGAAATGAGGTTGGCCCGCAATTCGTTGGGCAGTTCGTTCTCGGCGCTGCCCAGGTCGTCGAGGAATGTCGTCCATACGCGATTGAGGAAATGGACGGCTTCCACCGCCTGCATGGAGCCGGTGCCGGCCTGGCGTGCGGCAACCAGGAGATCGATCGAGCGCGTCAGAAGCTGGCGTTCGCGGTCCCTGGCGTCGGCGACCGAATCGGTCTGGATGTCTGCATAGGAAAACTGGTACATGCGGCTTTCGCTTCTGCTAGAGGTAACGCAGCAGGCTCAACTGATTGAGGCGCGCAGTCAGGGTGTAGGCGGTTTCGATCTGCGCCCGCAGCTCCTCGACCCGTGTCGCGGCCTCGTATGGATCGACCCCTTCCATCTCCAGCAATGTTTCGGAGAACAGATCGACCTGCATGGTCAGCCGTTCGCTGGCCTGGGTGACGCGCTGTTCGACGAAGCCGACGCGCCCTTGCGTGGTTGCGATATCGCCCAGCGCCTCACCGACCAGCGAGGTGGCGAATTCGGCAATCTGGCGCAACGCATCCTCGCTGAGTTCCGAATTGAAGAGGTCGGCAACGACCGTCGCTGCCATGGCGATTTTCTGGATGCCTTCCTCATTGGCGCTGACCGACGTTTCGGTGGTCTCGCCGAGCGTGATGCGGCTGGTGATGCCCTGATCGGTGGCGTTCGACCAGTTGTCCTGCCACTGCGTGCCGGTGAATTCCGCCGCCGCCGGACCTTCAAGGAAGGCCTGGATCTCGGCGGCGGTCAGGTTTCCGGCGGCGGCATCGGTCTGGGCGAAGCCGAACTCGGCCTGGAAAGCGGCGTCGAAATCGGCCTTGCTGTCCGAACCGGCGGAATAGTCGTTGAGCGGTTTGATGTCGGTGTTGACGCCGGCGAAGATATACTCGCCGTTGAAGCTGGTGTTGATGATGCCGGTCAGCGTGTCCAGCATCAACTGCCCGGCCTGCTGTGCCGTTTCCTTTTCCGCGCCGCCCGATGCCGCAACCGCCACGGCGGAAAGAAATGATTCGCCGGCCGCCCTGATGTCGGACAACGCTTCCTGGCTTGCCGAAAGCCTGGACGAAACCAGTGCGTTGGTGTCGATGATGCCCTTGAGGCGATCGACGTCGCGGTGCAGCGAGATCGAGTTGCCGGTGCGTGCGCCGAGCGCCAGGCCGGTGTCGGCGACCTTTCCGGTCGTCGCCTCGGTCTGGCCTTTGACCAGCTGCGACTGCATGCGCATGAGCGAATAGCGCAGCGCCTGATTGATCGCGTTGGATGAAACGTAAGAGACCTTCATCTGCCTAGCCCGCCATTTCGAGAAGAATCGCCATCATCTCGTCGATGGTGCTGATGAGACGCGCCGATGCCTCGTAGGAATGCTCGAGTTCGAGCATCAGCGCCATCTGATCGTCGACATTGACCCCGGTCGAGTTCGACAGCGTTTCGCTCACTCGCGACAGGAGAGCGCCCGACGTCAGCCCCGAGTTCGAGGTCGTCTGACGGAGCGCCTCGACCCAGCTGATCGTGTTGGTGGCGAATTCGCCGAGGTTCGAATTGGTGTTGACGCCCGTCGAGGGGTCGAAATTCATGCTGGCGTCGAGATTGTCGCCGTAGGCAACGAGCAGGCCGGTGAAGGCGGCATGATTGTCCGGATTTGCGTCGTACGAATTGCCGTCGCGCAGCTTGACGGGATCGCCGCCGGCATCGGGATCAAAGTCTGCGTTGATTTCGATCTTGCCGGCCAGGCCCGGAGTGAGCGATCCCACGGTGGCTGGCGGGGGAGTCCAGGTGAAAAGGCCAGGCGTCCCCGCCTCATCAAAGGCAGTGATGAGGCCGCGTGCGATCTCGTCGAGCTGCGTCTGCATGGTGACGGCGACGTTGTCGCGCAGTTCGACCATGGCCGCCAGCTTGCCGGTGCCGGTGGTGACCGGCACACCGTCGATGTAGACGGCATTGCCTTCGACACCGGCGGAGTAGAAGGCGGTCGGCTCGAAGGCGATGTTGCGCGGCGATGTCTCGTAGAGCGTGACGCCGTCGCCGGTCGTAACGACCATGTCGTTGTTGGCCCGGGTCTGAGTGGAGACCGGGATGTATTGCGAGATTTCCTTCAAGATGGCGTCGCGCTTGTCGAGCGCGTCGGTGGCGTCCTCGCCGATCGCAGTCGCCTTGACCACCGCCGTGTTGGCCGCGTCGAATTCGGCCAGGAGCGAATTGAGATCATCGACCGACCGCGAGATTTCGAGATCGAGTTCGGCCCGGTAGGACTGGATCTGGCTGGTGCCGCCGTTCAGCGTCTGGACGAGCTGGCGTGCCGAGTTCACCACGCCGTCAGCCAGGCTGGCGGAGGAGGGCGAGGCGGCATAGAGCTGCAGCGATTCCTGCAGGGCACCGAGGCCGGTCGCCGGAGAGGTGCCGTTCGCCTCGCCATTGACGGCCAGCGCCAAAGTGTCGAGGCCGGCAAACATGGTTTGCTGGCCTTCCCAGTCGGAATTGGCGTTGAGATACTGCCGCAGCAGGGAATCGTTGGCGGCGCGCCGGATGTCGGCGACCCGTATTCCCGACTGATCGCTGATCAGCACGGCCGAGCGCCGCGTATAGTCGGCGTTGTCGGCATTGGTGACGTTCTGCGTGACGACGCTGGTGCGACGAGACGTTGCCAGCAACGCCGACTGTGCAATGCTGAGTGCTGAGCTTAGCGACATTCCAGAATTCCCCGCCCCAACGACATGTCAGTTACCTCTTCAAGTTGACCAGCACGTCCAACAGCTCCGAGCCGGTCTGGAACACCTTCGAGTTGGCGGTGTAGTTGCGCTGCGATTCGATCATGGCCGTCAGCTCTTCGCCGATATCGACATTGGAGGCTTCGAGCGCGCCGGACGTGACCTTGCCGAAGTCGCCTTCCTCGGGGAAGCCGAGATTGATTTCGCCCGACAGGGCGCTCTGCGAAAAGACGTTTCCGGAGAGAACGTTGAGCTGATCGGGACTGGTCACGTTGGCGAGCGGGATGCGGTAGAGTGCTGCCAGCGTGCCGTTGTCGTACTGGGCGTAAAGCGTTCCGTCGGCGGCGATCTCGTAGCCCGACACCGCGCTCGCCGCATTGCCGTTGACATCGGCCGTGCCAGGCGTGAATTCGGTCGCGAGCTGGGTCATCTCCGACATGTCCAGCTCGAGCGCGGCGCCGCCGGGAACGTTGAGATTGATCGTGCCGCCACCCGACAACTGACCGTTGGTCGGATCGAAGGTCAATATGTCCGTGGCAAGGGCTGCGGAACTATAGGGGAATCCGGTGCCGGCGGTGCCGTCGGCCTGATTGTAGACCGCCACTTCCCAGGTGTTGTCGGCCGTCTTGGTGAAATAGATATCCATCAGCACCTCGCCGCCGAGATTGTCGTAGGCGACCATCGACGTCTTGTTGGTGTAGGTGGAACCCGCCACGTTGTCTGATGGCAGAGAACCTGCGGCAACGATGTCGGCATCGGCCGGCAGGTTGGCCGAATAGACCCCTTCGGTGCTCGGCGTGGCGGTCATCGCAAGATCGGCGATCCTGACCGCCTCGAGGCCGGCAAAGCTGTTGGCGGCCGTGCTCGGCGTGCCGTTGGCGTAGCTGTAGCCCTGGAGGTAGAAGCCGGCCGCATTGACCAGCCGGCCCTCGTCGTCGAGCACGAAGGAGCCGGCGCGCGTCAGGAAGGTCTGGCCGGATGCGTCCTGGACGGTGAAGAACCCTTCGCCGCTGATCGCCAGGTCGGTTGCCGACGTGGTGTACTGGATGTTGCCCTGCTGGGAGATCGAGGTGCGGACCGTGGTCGCGACCCCGCCCGAGGAATAGCTGCCGGAACCGGCCTGCGGCACGACGAGGGTCGAGAATTCGACCGAGGATCGCTTGTACCCGGTGGTGCCCGAATTGGCGATGTTGTCGGCCACGGTGCCCAGCCGGTTCGACTGGCCCTGCATGCCCGACACGCCGGTGCGCATCATTCCATATAGGCTCACTGCAACCTCTCCTCGAATTTAGTGCGGCTGCGCCGGACCGGTGCATCGCTTCATGGAAACGATGCGCCGATCGAACGCGTTGTTTTTCGCAATTCCGGACGGAGAACCGGTGTCTCTCCTGGAGTTACTCTCTTGAGTCTAACGGGACTGACTTGCGCGAAACTGGCTACTGAGACTGTTGGCGTGCTTGTCGGCGCATCGGCGCGCCGGAATGGTGGGCGGCGGCGCGCGGCGCCGTCATCAGATGCTCAGCCGGTAGCCGAGGAAGCGCTTGGAATCGATCGGGTCGACACCGAGTTTCTGACGCAGCTTCTTGCGCAGCTTGCTGACGTGGCTCTCGATGACGTTCTCTTCCACCTCTTCGTCGAAAATGCCGTAAATGGCGTTGAAGAGCTGGGATTTGGTGACCCGGCGTCCGCTGTTGCTGGCCAGATATTCGAGGATCCGGCGCTCGCGGCGCGGCAGGGGGAAGGGCGTGTCGTCGATCTCGGGGTCGCGGCCGTTCATGAAGACGCGCAGCCGGCCGATCTCGGTGGCGCCGGACTGGTCCTGGGCCGCCCGGCGCCTGATGGCCGCGATGCGGGCGAGAATCTCGCGGATGTGTACCGGCTTGCGAATGACGTCGTCGACACCCGATTCAAACAGTTTCAACGTGTGCTCGAGCGAATGCTGTTCGCTGAGCGCAATGACCGGGGCTGCCGTGCGTTCGCGGATCATGCGGGCGGAGACGGAGTGGCTTTCGCACTCGCCGATGAGAAAGGCGCCGACCGACTGCAGGTCCTCATCGGCTGCGCTGGAGACCCACTCGCCAAATTCGATCGAGGCGAAACCGGCGCTCGGGACTCCTTCGCGTCCGAAAAGGGATGAATAGCCATCCTTCACGCGCTCGCGCTCGTCAACAATTACGATCATTGGTTGCCCCCGAATCAGTTCTGTTGTCCGCCGGGTACAGGCCTACCCGTTGCCGGGAATCGCCGGCAACTGTTATTTCTTGTATGTAATTATTTGTGATTTATTAACCATACCGCCACTGCTTACCCACAGCTCTTCCACAGAACGGGCGGCTCAAGCGCGCGGGTCGGCGCAGCCGAATCTATGCAACTAGGAATGGCAGAACCGCCGCGCCTTTTCAGTCCAGCTGCCGAAGCCGGTCGCAACCATATTGGTGATGACCCTGCACACATAGCGCTTCTGCGCCGGGTCGTTGTCGGGGCCGGCGTGGTAGCGCGCCACGGCCATCGACCAGCTGCCATGATCCTTTCTCAATTCGCGCAGAAACCGCGCGGCATAGTCGACATTGCGCCGTGGGTCGAGCATGTCGCCAACGCTTCGGAAATGCGCTGCGTGGTAGTGGTGATTGATCTGCATGCAGCCGAGGTCGATCAACTTCACGCCATCGCGGCGCGCCTTGTTGAAGATGCGGATCGCGGCCTGCTTGTCGGGCGCGAAGACGGCCTTGCCGGCAATGTTGAGCGCGTAAGGCTGCAGGCTTCCCTTGCGTCCAGTCTCTGTCAGACCCACTGCATATAGTATGCCAGGCGGTATGTCATAGCGTTGGGACGCGCGCAGGATCTGCGCCTCGCAGGCGCTCGCGGCGGCGGCGGGCGAGGGGTCAGATATAGAGATCGCCAGCAGAAGACCTGCCAGCAGCGCCTTGTTCGTCACGTGCCGCGTCCTTGCCTGCATGGGGAGCGTTTTGTCCTTGGCCGTGGCCGTCGCCCTGCGCCTGGCCGCCCGGCTGCCGGTCAAAACCGCGCGGCTGGCCGGCCGCGCCGTCGTTGGCCCGCGCGCCGGCGCTGTCGCCGCCCGTCGTCCCGGTCGTCGCCTGATGGTGGATCCGTACGTCGTCGACCTGGAAGCCGAGAGACTTGAGCGCCGAGACTATGCTGTCCTTGTCGGCCGAAAGGCGCTTGAAGGCTTCGGCCTTGTCGGCCTGAATTTCAACCGTCAGTTGCTCGCCCTGCATACGCAGGCGCGCGGTCACTTCACCGAGGCTGGCCGGGTTGAGCTGTATGCGAAGATCCCTGACCGGTCCGCTCGGCTGTGATTGCTCGGAATCCTTGACAGCCACGTTTTTGTCCAAAATCTGCTGCCAGTCCTGATCCTCGCCGAGCGCTGTGGCGAGGCTCGTGGCTGTCGGCGACGCGGACTGTATTGCAACCGGAGAGGGGATCGACTGATCTGCGACGACTTTTACCCCGGCGGGGCCATTCAGACCCTTCTCGAACGGATTGGAGGACGCCCGCCCGTCGCGGTTCGAAGGTGCCGGTTCCTCGCCTGCCGTGGCCGACATGCCGTCGCCAGCCGCCCCGCTCGCCGCAGGCTGTCGCGTCTGGCTCATCGCGTCGGCGGGATCCGACGGCCGGGACGGGGCAGGACCGCTGCGAGCTGCGTCTGGTTGTCCCGACGTCTTGCCGGCGTCGCCGGCGCGGTTTGTCCAGTCGAACGACAGCTTGCGATCCTGCGCGGCAATCGGCTGCATCAGGCTCGCTTCGGGCTGGTCGCCGGAGGCCGGCAGGATCGTCAGTGCGGCGGCAGGCAATGCCGCTCGTCCGTCGGGTGCAGGCGTTTCCCCGCCATCGATCTGCGCCTGCTGGCCGGTCCCCTCGGCGTCCGGCGGGGCGGACGTCTGCGCGCTGGCCCAGGAAAAGAGCAGTTCGAGAATCCCGGCCTGCGGCCTTGCGGCATCCTCGCCGTCTTGCTCGGGGTCGCGCTTGAAGCTCGGTCCATCCTCTTCGACAGCGGACGCGGCCGTGCGAGCGGAATTGTCGGACTCGGCATTGGACCCACTGGCTGACAACAGGCGCCCGAACGTCTCCGAGCCGTCCTTGTTTGCCGATTGCCGGCCACCGTCGCGGGCCGGCGGCTGCGTGCCGAGAACGGTTCCAACCTGGTTCATCGCTCGTCTTCCTCCAACAGGCGGTCGATCGCCCGCAGCTGCTCGCGCACGCTCGAAGCGATCTGCGGAACCTCGCCGGCGCTGTCTTCAAGCGCGGCAAGGGCATCGGATGCGGTCGCATCCGGTTCGCGGTCGAAATCGGCGGCGGCATCGCGCACGGTTTCGGACGATGCAGGACCATCTGCGGCGTCGTCCGTCTGCCTCGTCTCGGCGTCGGTTCCTGACGCGTCGTCGGCCCACACGATCGGCGGCGACAGGATCTGTGACGCGACGGTTTGCGCGCCGGCCAGCAGGCGCCTGTCGCGCGGCGACAGTGTGGTTGCATCGATGCGGTCGAACGCGGCGACGGCCTGGTCGATATCGTTGGACGTGATTGCGGCCATGGCCGCGTAGAGTTCGGTGCGCGCGTCCGACCCGGCTTCGACGGGGCCGGCAATCTCCTCGGCCCGTCCAGCGGCAAATGCCGCGCGTTCGCTGTGGCCCTGAATCGTGCTCGCGCGAGCCAGGCGCAGATAGATCGCTTCCTGCTGCGGGGTTGGCATGTAGGACACGATGCTTTCGATCTCCTGAGTCGATATCGTGCCGTGAAGTGCGACCAGACCGGCGACGAACGCATCGGCGAACTCGCTTGCATAGGGCGAGCGCAGGAAGCGCCGCGTATACTGGTTGGCGGCCCGCAGGAAGCGCTCGGCGTCGTCCAGCGCCACGCATATGGGCAGGCTGCGCCGCAGTGCCGCTTCTTCCACCAGCGTGCCGGGGGCGAGCAGCCGCGCCCGGTCGAGCGCTTCCAGACCGCTGGCGGCGTTGGCGGGGCCGGCGATCGATCCCCTGACCAGCGCCAGCAGCGCGCCGATCTCGCTTTCCTGCGCCATGGGATCGACCGATGCCAGCAACTGGCCAGCCTTGGGCAATTCGCCATGCGTATAGGCGACCAGCGCCTGGCTGATGGCGAGTTCGTCACCTTCAAGGCCGATGCGCGAAATCGCGGCCTCGACGGTCGTCGGGTTGCCGCCACTCATGGCGTAGATGAACAGGGCCGTCAGGTTGCGGCGGTCGTCGAACGCCGCGCCACCGGCCGTGCGGAACAGGTCGTCGGCAAATTCCAGCAGCTTTTTCTGCATCGGCAGCGCGGCGTGGTCGCCGCTGGCGAGCTGGTCCTGCACGAGCTGCAGCGAGCGCACCATCTGATAGGGTTCCAGCCTGGCAAACTCGACGGCCGGCGCGGGGCCGGTGGACATGGCGATGAGCGCGGCCAGTGCCATCCGGCGCATCATCCGTCGACCTCCAGCAGGATCTCGATGCGGCGGTTGGCTGCCGCCATCGGATCGTCGGGCTCCTTCAGCTTGCGGTCGGCGAAGCCTGCCACCACCACGATGCGCTGCTCGTCGAGGCCGGCGCGCACCAGCATGTAGTAGGCGCTGTGGGCGCGCGCCGTGGAAAGCCGCCAATTGTCGTAATCGCCGGAGCGGAAGGGGCGTGCGTCGGTGTGCCCCTGGATCTTGATCGCTCCGGACCTGCCGTCGAGAATGGCGGCGATCTTTTCCATGGCAAGAACGAGCTCGCGCCGCGGCACGGCCGAACCGATCTGGAACATCCCGTAATCGAGCTGGTCGGTCAGCGAGATCATGATGCCGCGATCAGCAGGCATGATGGAGATGCCGGCAAGTATCTTTTCCTTGTCGGGGAAGGCACGCGCCAGTTCCTCGCGCATTTCGCGCGCAATCTGCTGTGCCTTGTCGTTTGCCGCCGGTTGCGGAGCATTCTCGCGCTCATCCGGCGCGGGAGGGGCCTCATCGTCCTGCGGTTCCGGCACGGCCGTAGCAAGGGCGGTGTCCGGTTCCACGGCTTCTTCCGGCGTGTCGGCCGCCGGCGCGCCATCCGGCGTATCCGACGCGGCCTGGTCCTGGCGGGTGCCTTCGGTCGGGGTGGGGGACTGCGGAACCTCGTAGAGGCTGGGCGCGCCCGGCTCATCCTGTTCGACCTGCGTCGACCAGAAATCCGGGGCGAAAGGGTCGCGATATTGCTCGCCGCCCGAAGCGCCGGTCGCCGGACCTGAATCCTGCGCCCCGCCGTCGCCCTTGGGCGAGAGGTTCTGCAATTCGCCGGACTCCGCCGCGATCTCCGCCAGAACGGCATAAGGATCGGCAAACAGGTGTTCGTCGGATGCGGCATCGGACCGTTCGGCGTCCGCATCGCTCTGACGCGAGCGGGCGGCGGCCGTTTCTCCCGCTCCCGCATCGGCCGCCGATGCTCCCCTGGTTTCCACGTCGATGCCGCCGTCCTCGGCCTGAACCCCGGAGCCGGCTTCCTCGAGACCGCGGCGGCTGGTGTTGCGGTCGACCAGCTTGATGGGGTTGAAATAGCTGGCCACCGCCAGCCGGGTTTCCTCGTTGGAGGCGTTGATCAGCCACATGACGAGGAAGAAGCACATCATGGCCGTCATGAAATCGGCGAAGGCGATCTTCCACACCCCGCCATGGTGCCCGTCCTCGTCATCGCTGCGGCGATGCTTGACGATGATGATTTCCTGGGGCCGTTCGCTCGTGTCGCTCACGTTCATGCGACCGCCTCGGAAATCGCCTCGGACCATGCGCCAAGCCGCGTCTGATAGACGTTTTCGTCGACGGTCACGGTAAGGTCGTGGTCGCCGGTTTCGCTGAATTCGATGCTTGCCGTCCACGTCTCGGCGCGTTGGCGCAGCGCCTCGCAAAGCGAAGCGGAACCCTGGACCTGGATACGCACCGCGTCGCTATCGCGCACGGCCTCGCCAATCAGCGTTGCCAGCCGCTCGACCGCGCGCGTCTGCGCTTCGCCGCCGAGCACCGGCGTCAGCAGGCGGGCGACGATCGTGGTCGTCAGATCGGCCAGCCGGGACTCCATTTCGTTGAGCCGCTCCAGGAGCTTCTCGCTCGTCTCGGCCGAAAACTGTTCCTGCACGGCCGCCAGTGCCGCGGCATGGCGCTCGCGTTCGGCGGCCAGCGCTTCTTCCGCCTCGGCGTTGAGGCTTTCGGTGAGGGCGGCTTCGGCCGCTGTCACGGCTTCTGCGACCAAGGCATCGACGTCGGGTTGCGCTACCGCAGGTTCGGCTCCGCCCTGATCGAAGGGCATGTCGCCGAACACCGGCGCCAGTGCCGGAGCCCTGTCCTGCCGGCGTGCCGGGCCCCTGCGTTCGCCGAAATCGATCAGGTGATCTATCAGGGAGTGTGCCGTCATCAGGCTGCCGCAGCCTCGTTCTGCGCCCATTTGCGCAGGATCGCCGCCGTGCGCTCCTCATTGAGCTCGACCATCTGCGCGAGCCGTTCCTGCGGCGCCGGGCGCAGCTTCATCTTCAGTTCGTCCATGACGTCGGGATCGGCGTGCGCCTGCTGCTCCAGCGGGTCGGGCAGGGCGATGTTGCCGAGCGGGGCGCCGAGCGAAAGCTGCAGGTCCTCGAAGGTACTCGGTATTTCGGCCGGCGGCTCCTTGCCGGTCAGCGCATTGACCATCGGACGCAGCCCGAACCAGGACACGAGGAACACCACCGCAACGAAGGCGAGCGCGTTGATCATGGAGCCGGTATAGCGCCCGGCAACCTCCATGAAGCCCGGCGCGGCGATGCTCTCGCCGGCGATGTCGTCGACGAAGGTGACGGCCGACACGGTGATCCGGTCGCCGCGCTCCGTGGTCAATCCCGCCGCCGTCGAGGCCATGGCCTCGATCTCCTTGACCTTGGCGTCGACCATCTCGGGCGTCGCCTGCTGGCCGAGCACCTGCATGATGCGCTCCTGGTTGACGACGACGGCGATCGACATGCGGGTGATGGAATAGCCGTTGCTCACCGTTTCGATATGCTTGGAGTTGAGCTCGTAATTGGTGATCTCCTCGCGCCGCTGGCTGGCTTCGCTCGATTGCGGACCCTGTGTCGAGGCAACATCCTCTTCCGGCAGGTTCTGCTCCACCGTGGCCGGGGTGACGGTCGTGGTCTGCTCGGAATTGTCGTTCTCGCGGATGATCTGCACCGAACGCTCGACCCGGGAGTCGGGGTCGAAGATGGTCTCCTCGATCTGCCGGGCGTCGGTGTTGATGTCGGCCTTGACGCTGGCGCGGAAATTGTCGTGGCCGAGATAGGGCGACAGCGCCCGGTAGATGTTGTCCTCGATCTGGCTTTCCACGGTGCGCTCGATGCCCATGGAGCGGTTGAGAGCGTTGCTCATCGGGTCGTCGCCGGCGGCCAGGAGCGAGCCGTTGGAATCGAGCACGGTAACGTTGTCGACGGTGAGGCCGGGCACGGCGGCGGCCACGAGATGGCGGATCGCCACGGCGCTCCTGGCGGCGTTGGCGCTGCCGCCGGTGCGGATGACGACCGAGGCGCTCGGCTGGCGCCCCTGGCGGCGGAAATTGGCCTCTTCGGCCATGACGATGTGGACGCGCGCCGACTTGACGCCGGAAATCGACTGGACCGTGCGGGCGATCTCGCCTTCCAGGGCGCGCACCCGCGTGACCTCCTGCATGAAGGAGGTGAGGCCGAGGGAGCCGACATTGTCGAACAGCTCGTAGCCGGCATTGGCGCTGCCGGGCAGGCCCTTTTCGGCCAGGATCATGCGGGCGCGGCCGGTCTGGCCCGCCGGCACCATGACGGATTTGCCGTCCGAGCCGATGTCGTAGGCGATGCCGGCTTCGCCCAGCACGACGCCCATCTGACTGATGTCGCCGCGGTCGAGCCCGACATAGAGCGTCTCGTTGGCCGGTTTGTTCAAGTAGATCGAGCCGCCGATGACGACGGCCATGACGATCGCCATGATGCCGCCGAGCATGAGGAGGCGCCTGGTTCCGAGCGCGCCGAGATTGTTGAGGATCGTCTGAAGCTGTTCCGGCACTGTGTGCAATTCCCGCCGCAATTTCCGAATGATCGCGGCGGAAGGTTAGTGCGCGAAGCTTGTGCGAGAATGTAGAAAGGCCGCGGTCCGAAGACCGCGGCCATGTTTCCCCCGCCCAGCACCCCGAAGGGTGCTCCGACCGTTCGCTAGCGCGCGTTCGCTTCAAACGGAAACGTTTGAAGCAAAGATATGCGCGCCAGCTCAATATGCTGGAGCATGTACCTTTCGCTCAAACGATTCCGTTTGAGCGGGACATGCTCGGCGGTTTCGGGGATCCTGGTCCCCACCTGCCCCGAAACCGCGTGTCCGATTAGCGGAACAGCGACAGGATGGTCTGCGGGTTCTGGTTGGCGATCGACAGCGCCTGGATGCCGAGCTGCTGCTGGACCTGCAGGGCCTGCAGACGCGTCGACTCCTCGTTCATGTCGGCGTCGACGAGTTGGCCGACGCCACGGTCGATGGCATCCATCAGCGACTTGGTGAAGTCGTTCTGCATGTCGATGCGCGACTTCGCCGCGCCGAGTTCGGATGCGCCAGTGGTGATGCCGGAAAGGGCGGTCTCCACGTCCGTCAAGGCGTCGTTGAACGCGTCGTCGTCGGCGAGCGCGGTGACATCCAGATCAAGGATGCTAACACCGGATGCACCGGTCGCATCGTCGAGGATACCTGTCGTGGCGGCGGTGCTGTCGACCAGCCGGATGTTGGCCAGCGCCACATCGATTGAGCCGGTCGTCACCGCGCCAGTTGCGTCACGATTGTAAGATGCAATGACACTGAAATCCGTCGTGGTTCCGTCCGTATCGAGCAACTTGGCCCCGGCATAGCTCGCACCGGCAGCCTCGCCAAGCTGGTCCTGGAGAGCGGAGATTTCGCTCTGAATCTTGGCGCGGTCCTCGTCGCTCGACGATTTGGCAAGGAGAACCTTTTCCTTGATATCATCAACCAGGTCTTTGGCCGAGTTGATGGCCGTATAGGCAGTGTCGACCTTGCCTGCTGCGAGGCCAAGCGCGTCCTGGACGACGGAGTTGGCCTTGTTGTCGGAGCGCATGGTGGTGGCGATCGACCAGTAGGCGGCGTTGTCGGAGGCCTCGGCGACGCGCAGACCGGTCGAAATGCGACCCTGCGTGGTGGCCAAGTCCTTGTTGGTGTTGCGGAGCGTCTGCAGCGCGGTCATGGCCGACGCGTTGGTCAGGATACTGGACATGGATTGAGTCCCTTTTGAATGTACTACGATGTTTTGAGGGACATACCGGGCTGACCGGTAAAGCGGAGCGGCATCATGCCCATTGATCTCTGCATCGAGATCGTCCGCCATGCGTTCGGAAATCACTTGTGACGGCAATTTCTTACGAAATCTCTAACATACCGCCCATGTCAGGTAAATGACCGCACGAGGCTTCCCACCAGCAGGTTCCAGCCGTCGATCAGGACGAAGAACAGGATCTTGAAGGGCAGCGAGATCACTGTCGGCGGCAGCATCATCATGCCCATGGCCATGGTCACCGTGGCGACCACGAGGTCGATGACCAGGAAGGGCAGGACGATCAGGAAGCCGATCTCGAAGCCGCGGCGGATCTCGGAAATCATGAAGGCCGGCACCAGGATGCGCAGATCGACCGCCTCGTCCTGCACGACATCCTGGCCGCGCTCGCGGGCGAGATCGGCGAACAGGTCGAAATCGCTCTCGCGGACATTGTCGAGCATGAACTGGCGGAACGGCGAAGCGATGCGCTGCATCGCCTCGCTTTCGTCGATCTCATTGTTGACCAGCGGCCGCACGCCCTGGTTCCAGGCCTGATCGAAGGTCGGCGTCATGACGTAGAAGGTCATGAAGAGCGCGAGGCTGATCAGGATGAGGTTGGCCGGCGTCGTCTGCAGGCCGATGCCGGTCCTCAGAATGGAAAAGGCGATGATGAAGCGGGTGAAGCTGGTCACCATGATGAGCAGGCCGGGCGCCACCGACAGCACCGTCAAGAGGCCGAACATCTGGATGATGGTGCCGATCGTCGCCCCGTCGGCCTGGCCGGTCAGCGCGCCGAGGTCGATCTGCTGGGCGTGGGCGGGCGCGGCCAGGATGAGGAGCGCCGCGGCGGCGAGGAGCACTTTCATTCGAACAGCAGGGTCCTGATCATCAAGTCGCTCGCCAGCCCGTCGGAGCGGATGCGGGCGCGTTCGGCCAGATCGGTCTTGAGATGCTGGAAACCGCTTGCCCCTTCGATCTGGTTGAGGGTGACGGTGCGCATATAGGCCAGAAGGTCCTGATGGATCTTGCGCACGATCTCATCGTCCGGCGTGGCCGAGAAAACGACCGAGAGTTCCATGCGCACCCAGGTTTCGCTGGGCGCGGCGATGTTGGTCGTGATCGGCTCCAGCGGGATGATCGCGCGCGCCGGCCCGCCGCGGTTCTTGATGCCTGTCTGCGTTTCGTCTGCCGGCGCATCGCGTCCCGGCACGATCGAGCTCGGCTCCGGCATCGGCGTGCGGGCCAGGCTGTCATGCTTGAGATAGGCGCCGGTGAACCAGCCGCCGCCGATCGCCAGCAGCGTCATCGCCACGAGCACGCCGCTCTGCACGAGCAGCGAAGGGGATTTGTCCGGAGCGGATTGGTCCTCGGTGTTGGCCATGGCCGTGTCCAAGCAAGCGGTTCAGAAGGGCGAGATGGCGTCGAGGACCTGCGCGCCCCAGGGCGGCTGCTGGACCTCCGACAAGCGACCGCGACCGCCATAGGAAATGCGTGCCTCGGCGATGCGCTCGTAGGGAATGGTGTTGTAGGCGTCGATGTCGATCGGTCGCGCGATGCCGGCGATGGTGAGCACGCGCAATTCGGCGTTGACACGCACTTCCTGGGAGCCGCGCACGATCAGATTGCCGTTGGGCAGCACGTCGGTGACGACGGCGGCGACCGACAGCCTGATCTGCTCGGAACGGTTGGTCTCGCCGGACCCCTCCGACTTGGAGTTCGAATTGATGTCGAGATCGGCCGATCCGGACGAGCCGGCGCCGTCCCATTCGAATGCGCCGCCGATGCCGGTCGAGCGGCTCGTCTTCCGGCTGCGGTCGGATTCGTTGACCAGCTCGGCCTTGTCGTTGATCTTGATGAGGACGGTGAGGATGTCGCCGACGCTCAAGGCGCGCGCGTCCTTGTAGAGCCGGCTCTGGTCGTCGTCCCAGAGCGAGAAGCGCTTGACCGGCCTTGCCGGCGGCTCGGGATAGGCGCTGGCGGTCGAGGCCGCCGTCTCCAGCCCGGAACCGACGGGCGAGAGGGCAGGCTCGCGGCCGAGCTCGCGAAAATCGGTGGCGCAACCGGCAAGCAGCAGACCCGCAAGCAGCACGGCGGTGCGGCAGATCATGTCGGGTCCTCCGGCTTGGCGACGGCGGCAATGACACCGGTCAGCCTGGCGGCGGCCGGTGCGGCCATTTCGTTGAGGATGCCGCCGGCCTGGCGTTCCTTCAGCTTCATGAGAATGGCCGCGGCCAGGGCCGCATCCATCGCCTCCATGCGCTCGGCGGCGGCGTCCGGCCGCATCTCGGCATAGATGCCGACAAGGCTTTCCTTGGCCTGCTCGATGACCTTGTTGCGCCGCTCGAGCCACTGTTCGTACTCGCTGCGCTTGGTCTCGAGCTCGGTCATGCGTGCGTCGATCTCCTTCTTGAGATCCTCCAGCTGCCCGGCCTGTACGGCGTAGCGCCGGTCGCGCGCGGCATCGGCGATGTTGGAGCAGAAGGCGCGCACCTCGTCGGTCATCTCGAGCGTCGCGTCCTTGACCTGGGCCAAGGTCGGGCTCACCCCGGCGCTGCCCACGGCAAGGCCGGCGGCAAACATGGCAGCGGCGATGCCGATGCCGAGGTGCGGCCGGTCGGATTTGCGCCTGTCCTTGTCAGCCATTGCCGCCACCTACTGCACCACCAGCTCGGCCTGCAGCGCGCCGGCCGACTTGATGCCCTGGAGAATTGCGATGATGCCGTCCGGCTTGACGCCGATGCGGTTGAGCCCGGCGACGAGCGTTTGCAGGTCGGGCCCGTCGAGCATGGCGACCCGGCCGTCCTCCTGTTCGGCATCGATGATCGTCGAGGGCTCGACGGCCGTCTCGCCAAAGGAGAAGGGCTCGGGCTGGACGATGACGGGTTGCTCGGTGACGCGCACGGTCAGCGCGCCATGGCTGACGGCGACCTGCGATATCCGCACGTCCTGGCCGATCACGATGGTGCCGGTGCGTTCGTCGACGACCACTCGTGCCGGGCTGTCGGTATGGACCGGCAGGTTCTCGATCTCGGCGTAGAACCGTGCCGCCGAAATATCGGCCGGGCGCTTGATGAGAATGGTCCGCGAATCCTGCTCGCTCGCCACGCCGCGGCCGAAGCGCTCCTGGGCATAGCGGTTGATCCTGTCGGTGACGCGGATGGCGGTCGAGAAGTCGGGATTGCGCAGTTGCAGGGTGAGCACGCGGTCGTCGTTGAAGCGGGCTTCTATCTGGCGCTCGACGATGGCGCCGTTGGGCACCCGCCCGGAGGTCGGCACGCCCTTTGTCAGGGTCTCGGCCTCGCCCTGGGCCGTGAAGCCCGACACCGAAACCGGGCCCTGTGCAACCGCGTAGATCTCGCCGTCCGGCGCGCGCAGCGGGGTCATGACCAACGTCCCGCCGGCAAGCGAGGTGGCGTCGCCGAGCGAGGAGACGTTGACGTCGATGCGCGCGCCCGACTGGACGAAGGGCGGCAGGCTTGTGGTGACGATGACGGCGGCGACATTCTTGGCCCGGTTGCGCCCGCCATCGAGCACGATGCCGAGATTTTGCAGCATGGCGCGCACGGACTGCTCGGTGAACGGCGCGTTGCGCAGGCCGTCGCCCGTGCCGTTGAGACCGATCACCAGGCCATAGCCGATGAGCTGGTTGTCGCGCGCGCTTTGCACCATCGCGATGTCCTTGATGCGGGCGCTGGCGCCCGAAGGCTCGGGCAGATGGGACGGACCGCCGAGCGCGGCGATGTCGCGCCCGGCGCCGCCGCCCCCCGCAAACCCGCCGGACGGTTCGAAATCGGCGGCCACGGCCGACGCCGCGAGCAAGCCGGTTGCCGCGAGGATCATCAGGAGCCGCCGTGCGATCATCGGCCGCCGACCCTGATCGTGCCGTCGGCCATCACCATTCCGGACAAGATGGAGCCACTGTCGAGATTTCGCACCTTGACCACGTCGCCGATCGCGCCCGGCTGCAGCGGCACGCCGGTCGTCGAAATGCGCAGCGCGCCCTGGATATACTTGACCTGTACCGCCGTCCCGGCTTCCACCGCATAAGCCTCGCGCAGTGCGCTCAAGGAGACATATTTGCCCGGCAGAAGCGTGCGCCTGGCCACCTTGCCCTCGATCTGGTCGATGACGAGCGCGACGGAGCCCGGCGCCTTCCTGCCGGCGCGCAGGGTGACCTCCTTCAAGGCGTCGGCCTGGACCGTCTCGCCGGGATAGATGACCCGCTTGGGCGTCACGACGACGTCCTGGGCGATGGCCGGCCCGGCACCGCAGGAAGCGGCCAGAGCGACGGCAAGGGCGCAC
Organism: Mesorhizobium xinjiangense; assembly: GCF_009749525.1. Classification (GTDB taxonomy): domain Bacteria; phylum Pseudomonadota; class Alphaproteobacteria; order Rhizobiales; family Rhizobiaceae; genus Mangrovimarina; species Mangrovimarina xinjiangensis. The sequence continues at coordinate 124,893 of NZ_WOAC01000008.1, forward strand.
AGTGTTTTTGCGGAAAGCCGGCCCGACATCGTCCTACCTGATGTTCTGGGTGATGACGGCGGCCATCTCGTCGGCCGCCTTGATGACCTTGGAGTTCATCTCATAGGCGCGCTGGGCCGAGATGAGCTGGGTGATCTCCTTGACGGGATCGACATTGGAGTCCTCGAGATAACCCTGCTCGACCGTGGCGAAGCCCGGATCGCCGGGAATGCCGACATTGGCCTGGCCGGACGCCTCGGTTTCACGGAAGAGATTGTCGCCCAGTGGCGCAAGACCCGCCTCGTTGGCGAAGGTGGCGATGCTGAGCTGGCCGAGGTCTTCGAGGTCGAGCTGGCCGTCGATGCGGGCGAAGACCTGGCCCGACTTGTTCACGATAACCTCGACCGCGTCTTCGGGAATGACGATGTCGGGCACGACATTGTAGCCGTCCGCCGTCACCAGTTCGCCATTGGCATTGGTATTGAAGGAGCCGGCGCGCGAGTAGAGCGTCTGGCCGTCGGTGCCCTCGATCTGGAACCAGCCCGGCCCGCTGAGCGCCAGGTCGAACTTGTTGCCCGTGCTCGTCAGCGATCCCTGGACATGCAGGTTGCGGATGGCCGAGGTCTTGACGCCCAGGCCGATGCTCGCGCCCTCGGGCACCACGGCCTGGTTGGCGCGGTTGGGAACGCCTTCCAGCCGCTCGACCTGATAGAGCAGATCGGAGAATTCGGCGCGCGCCCGCTTGAAGCCGGTCGTGTTGATGTTGGCGATGTTGTTGGCAATGACTTCCAGGTTGAGTTGCTGGGCGTTCATGCCGGTTGCTGCGATGGCCAGGGCTTTCATGTCGGCTCAGCTCCTCAAATCGACATACGGCTGATTTCGAGATAGGCGGTCACGATCTTGTCGCGCACGGCGATCGCCGCCTGCAGGCTCTGCTCGGCGCTCATCACGGCGTCGACAACCTCGCGCGTTTCCGCTCCGCCCTGCAGCGCCTGCATGGACAGTGTCTCTGCGCGGTCGAGCGCGCCCACCGTCTGGGTGGCCGCTGCGGACAGCGCTTCGGCGAAGCTGGTGGCCGTCGCGGCAGGCGACACCGGCGCCGTCGGGCGGGCATCCAGTTCGCCGCCGGCCGGGCTGATGCCGATCCTGTCGAGTGGGTTTATTCCCGTGATCATGATTGCGACCTCATCAGATCGATCGTCATCGAAATCAGTTCGCGCGCCTGCTTGATGACCTGGAGATTGGCCTCGTAGGAGCGGTTGGCCTCGGTCATGTCGGCCATTTCGATGATCGGGTTGACGTTGGGCATCTTGACGAAGCCGTCGGCATTGGCCGCCTCGTGGCCGGGCATGTATTCGAGCGGAAACTCGGAACGATCGCGCTGGATGGAATCGATTTCGGCGAAAGCGGCGCCGATCTCGCGGTCGAGCGCCGAGGCGAAACTGATCGTCTTGCGCTGATAGGGATCGGCGCCCGGTTCGGTGCCCGTCGACTGGGCATTGGCCAGGTTTTCGGAGACGATGCGCAGGCGTTCCGATTGAACGTTGAGGCCGGAAGCGGCGATCTTGACCGTGGCGGAAAGCGGATCGAGCGGCATCACGTCCTCGTCGTCATCATCATCATGCGGTGGAAGGCCTTGACGATCGCCGTGTTCATTTCGAAGGTGCGCCGCACCTCTCCGGCTTTCACCATTTCCTGTTCGAGCGACACCGAGTTGCCCGACTCGTTGACGACGGCGTCGGCGTCCTCACGCACATTGACCGCTCCGGGGGCGGTCCCGATCGGTATGTGGCCGGGATGCGTGGGCGCGACGGCAAGCTTGCCGTTGTCGAGGACGCGCTCGAACGGTTCCACGTCGACCGCCTGATAGTCAGGCGTATTTGCGTTGGCGATGTTGCCGGCAACCGCCGACTGGCGAACCGAGAGCCAGCGTGCCTGTTGCGCAGCGAGATCGAACAGCGATACGGGTTCCATGATCCTTCCCTCGTCTGCGAAGAATCATAGGTGGCCAGTCTTGTGTGGACCTTGCGGGCAGCGCCCTGTTGCAAAGTGTAGCGGAATGCCGGCTCAGCGCTTTACCGATACCTGCAGGGCGCCGGCGTCTTGCGAGATTTCGACGACGCGATTGTCGTTGGTGCGCAACACCCATGCGCCGTTGAGGGTCTCGATCGCGGCCACGCGGCTGTCGTCCGGCAGGACCGAGCCGCGTTCGACGATCCACAGGCCTTTTGCGTCGCGAATGAGCGCCCGGCCGTTTGCCACATGGATCAGCGCATAGTTGGGAGGCGTTCCGGGGAAGGGCTGCTTGGCGGCGGCCGGCGCGTCCGGCCTTTGCCCGCGCGGCGGCAGGGAGCCGGTGGCCGCGTAGTCAAGCGACAGCCCGGTCAGATCCTCGGGAGGAAAACCTCTCGGCGTGTTCGTCATGGCCGCGCTGATGATGGAAGCGGCTTCGTTTCCCTCGAATTCGAGCGCGGCGACGCCGAATTTGTCCTGGTTGAGGAAGACATACCAGGGGAACGTCGCGGCGGCGACGGCGATGCCGATGCCCAGTCCGGCAAGCACGGCATCGGACATGTTGAACGTGTTGCGCCGATACCAGGGGAGCCTGTATGCGGCAGGCTCGGCAGCATTGCCCGGGTTCGCAATTGCGGACGGAGAAGCGAACATATTCTGTCCTGGAGCGGCATTAGCCATCGGTGTTCTCCTGTCGCTTCAAATGCTGCGCCAGATCGGCGAAGGGATCGGGGGAGCGCCGGTCGTGGGGGCTTTGCATCAGCGCCTCGTAGATCACCGGCACCTGCTTGACCGCGTTGTCGAGCTCGGCATCGGCGCCCGGCTGATAGGCGCCGAGCAGGCGGATGTCGCGCGTCTCCTCGTAGCGCGCGATCATGGCTTTCAGCCGTGTCACGAGCTTGCGCTGGTCTTCGGTCCAGGCCCGGCTGGCCAGACGCGAAACCGATGTCAGCGGATTGACGGGGGGATAACGCCCCTGTTCGGCGATCGACCGGTCGAGAACGACATGCCCGTCGAGAATGCCGCGCACGGAGTCGGCCACGGGGTCGTTGTGGTCGTCGCCATCGACCAGGACCGAAATGATCGCCGTGATCGAACCGGCCCCCTCGCGGCCCGGCCCGGCCCTTTCAAGCAACTTCGGCATATCGGTGAAGACCGAGGCCGGGTAGCCGCGGGCGACCGGCGGTTCGCCGGCGCCGATCGCCACCTCGCGCAGGGCGTGGGCAAAACGGGTGATCGAATCGAGCACCAGCAGGACCCTGTGGCCCTTGTCGCGGAAATATTCGGCCACCGACATCGCGGTTCCCGATGCGCGCCGGCGCATCATGGCGCTTTCGTCGCTCGTGGCGACGACGGCGACCGTCTTGGCCATGCTTTCGGCGCCGATCGTGTCTTCGAGAAATTCCCGCACCTCACGCCCGCGCTCGCCGACGAGCGCCACGACCACCGTGTCGAAGGCGTCGGCGCTGGCAAGCATGGCAAGCAGCGTCGACTTGCCGACCCCCGAACCGGCAAAGACGCCCAAGCGTTGCCCGTAGCAAAGCGGCGTGAAGATATCGATGACGCGCACTCCGGTGCGCAGATGGGCGTCGACGCGCTGCCGCGACAAGGCTGATGGCGGCAGGGGTGCCGTTTCGTCGGCGCCGGAAATGAGCGGTGCCCCGCCGTCCACCGCGCGTCCCAGCGCGTCGATCACGCGACCGCGCCAGGCCATGTCGGGGGCCAGCCTCTGCTCGCCGCGAATGAAGGCGATGTCGCCGACGCCGGCATCGGCTCCTTGCTCGTAAGGAGCGACGAGGACGTGATCGCGCGTGATCTGGACAACCTCGCCCGACCGGCTGCCGCGACGCGTGCGGTGCTCGACGACATCGCCGAGGCGGCAGGCCGAAGAGACGCCACGGACACGAAAATGCGTTGCCGAAACCTCCGTCACCGGGCCGCCCCGCCGGACCAGATTATCCCCCCGCGCCATCGCGGCATGAACAATCTCGAGGCGTTTCAGCGCGTCGGGCCGCGGCGCATGTTCCGTTGGATCAGGCGCCGGCTGTGCCGTATCGGCGAGCGACGGGACCGGTATGCCGGGTGCCTCCTCAGCGCTCGTCACCGTGCCATCTTCCATCAGGTGCCGATGGTCTTGACGGTCTTGTCGAGGGCTTCGCCGCTGTCACGCATGAGGGCGGAGGCCCGTTCGAAGGCGCGCTGAACCATGATAAGGCGCGTCATCTCCTCGACGGGATTGACGTTCGATTCCTCGACGAAGCCCTGCACCACGCCGATGTCGGTGCGGTCGACCAGCGCCTCGGGCGGTGCGGCCGGGACGACGGCGGAGTTGCCGTAGCGGACGAAATCGTCTCCGGGCGTATAGGCAAACAGCCCGATCGCCGCCACGGGGGCACCATTCTGGCGCAGCATGCCGTCGGCGCTCGCCACGGGCGGGCCTGCCAGGGGATCGAGCTGAATGGCCGCGCCGCCGGGATCGAGCACCGGATGGCCCTCGAGCGTCACGAGATCGCCGTTCTCCAGCATGGTAAAGCGCCCGTCGCGGGTCAGCACATTGCCGGCCGGGGTGTCGATGGAAAACCATGCATCGCCCTGGATGGCGAATTCGAGCGGATTGCCTGTCTGGCGCAGCGGCCCGGCCTGCGTGGGCAGGTAGGTCTTGCCGGTCGAGACGAAGGAGGTCGATTCGACCCCGACGCCCGACACCAGATCCTCGAACTTGACCTCCGTCGCGCGAAAGCCGACCGTGCCGGCATTGGCGACATTGTCGGCGATCGTCGTCAGGCGTTTTTCGAGCGCGAGTTGCGCCGAAAGGGAAACGTAGAGACCTGTTTGCAAGGGGTGTCCTCAGCTCTTCATCTGCTGCAGGGTCAGGAGCAGGTTGGTCGAAATGCCGTATTCGGCCGGCTCGCTGAACAATATGGAGACATTGTTGACGGCGGTCGTGTCGGGATTCTGCACGTCCCACATGGCGGTGAAGCGCCGCACCATTTCCGCCAGCGCTTCGGGGTCGCCGAAGTCTTCGATGTCGATGCGTTCCTTGATGAATTCGGCCTGCTTGTCGATGTCGAGCGCGGCGAACGAGTCGGGAAGGCCGAGCATGGTGTAGGTGACCCGGGCCAGGGCGCTGTCGGCGAGCAAGCCGTAGACGGATCCGACCTCCGGCGCCTTCCTCTCGAAATAAAGCGCAAGCCGCACGGCTTCGTTCTGGTTGCCCGCATCCTCTTCCAGAGTCTGGCGGACGTAGCGATCGACCGTGCCCTGCTGGGCCCTTTCGAACAGCGTCGCAGTCTCGCCGTGGCGGGCGAAGTTGAAGACCTCGGCGAATTCCTTGTAGCGCGAATCGGAAAGCTTGTTGGCAAAGCTCTCCTCGTCGTCGATGCCTTCCGTAAGCACCTTTTCCATGAAGGCCTTGGCGTAGTCCATATCCTCCAGGCCGTAGGCCTTCATGGCATAGCGAAACAGCCGGTCGTCGGACAGGAACGCGTCGATCGACTTAACGCTGGTGATGTTTTCCAGATAGTACTCGCTCTCGCGCTGAACCAGCGGCCGAGCTTCGACGCGATCCAGCGACCGGTCGAGGTCGCGCGTAATCAGGTTGTAGCTGAAATAAGTGCTGAGCATCGATGCCCCCGCATTGAGTTCGCCCATTGCGGACCATAACGGGCAATCCTTGCGCGAAGCTTTCCGGACGCCGCGTTCAAGCTTCACGCAAGGCACGGGCGCTAGGCAGGAAGCAAGTCGGGTTGTCTGGAGGCTGCGCGTTGGGGATCATCATTGGTTTTGCCGTTACCATGGGCTGTGTGCTCGGCGGCTTCATGGCCATGGGCGGTCATATCAACGTGCTCATGCAGCCCTACGAGTTCGTCATCATCGTCGGCGCCGCCCTTGGCATCTTCCTGGTCGGAAATCCGATGTCGACGGTCAAGGACACCGGGCGCGCGCTGATGGAGGCGTTTCGTCACGCGGTGCCCAAGGAGAGCGACTATCTGGAAATGCTCGGGCTGCTGCACAGCCTGATGCGCGAGTTGAAGACCAAGTCGCGCAGCGAGGTCGAGGGGCATATCGACAGCCCCGACGAATCGCCCATTTTCCAGGCCTACCCGCTGATCCTGAAGGACAGGGATCTGACGAATTTCATCTGCGACTATTGCCGCATCATCATCATCGGCAACGCGCGACCGTACGAGATCGAGGCGCTGATGGATGAGGAAATCCATACCATCCGCCACGACAAGCTGAAATCCTATCATGCGCTGATTGCGGTGAGCGACGGCCTGCCGGCGATCGGCATCGTTGCCGCGGTGCTCGGCGTGATCAAGGCAATGGGCGCGCTCGACCAGTCGCCCGAGATCCTGGGCGCGCTGATCGGCGCCGCGCTCGTGGGAACGTTCCTCGGCATCTTCCTGTCCTATGCGGTGGTCGGCCCGGTGGCCGCGAAGATCAAGAGCGTGCGCGACAAGCGCAACCGGCTCTACGTTATCGTCAAGCAGACATTGCTCGCCTACATGAACGGCGCCTTGCCGCAGGTGGCGCTGGAGTTCGGCCGCAAGACAATCTCGTCCTACGACAGGCCGTCCATCGATGCGGTGGAGCAGCAGACGCTGAATATCGGCAACGGCGAAATGAAGAAGGCGGCCTGAGATGCCCGAGACGATGCCCAAGGACGGCAACGGCATGGAAGCCTCGGTCCTGGAGCGGCTCATCGGCGCCACCGGGGCGCCGGACCATGTCATGCGAGCGGCGCGCAACTTCGCCGAACGCTCGCTGAAGCCGCTCGAGGACGCGCTCAACGAACTGTTCGGGCACAGGATCGATGTCGAATTGACCGACGTCAGGGTCGACCGGATGGCGGCGACGCTCGAGGGTTGTGCGTCAAACGAGGCGGTGATCGTTACGGCCTCGTCCATTTCGCCCGATGCACTGACCATGCGTCTCGACACGCAGGCCATCGGCGTCATCGTCGATCACCTGTTCGGCGCCGGTCCCGATATGCGGGCCGGCATTCTGGAGCACGAACTGTCCCAGATGGAGATCGACGCGTCCGCTCTGGCGCTGCAGAAAGCCGCCGGCGCTTTCAACGGCACGGGATGGCGTTCGCTGCAGATCAGGTTTCCACTGCCGCCGGTGGAGACCGGCGATGCGTTGCGCAAGATGAGCTTTCGCGACGGACCGTCGGTGCGGGTCGAGTATTCGATCGGCGCGCCGGGCCATTCCGGGACGCTGGTGGCGGTGCTGCCCCAGCGCGTCCTTCTCAACCGCGCCAATGCGGATGCCGGCGACGCGGCGGCGGCCGGCAAATGGAGCGAGCGCTTCAGCGAGGAGGTGCTGTACTCTCAGGTTACCCTGCAGGCGACCGTTCCGGCCGGGACGATGTCACTCGGCGAAGTCGCCGAATTGAAACGTGGGCAGCTTATCGAATTGAGCGCCGATGCGCCGGGCGAGGCACGATTGTCGGCCCGCAACAAGACGTTGTTCATGTGCGAGTTCGGCCGTCTCGGGCAGAACTACACCGTACGTATCAAGTCGGCCTACCGGGCCGGAACCGAGTCCCATGAAGGGCCGGGAGCCGCCTGATGACAATTGCAGGCAGCATCCCCGGCCACAGCGGAGAGTGGAGATGAGCAAGGCGAGAGCGGCCAAGACCGAGAACGAGGAAGTCGCGGCGGAAGATTTGGACAAGGCCATCGACGAATTGCGCGATGTGTTGCACGAGCAGCCCGGCGATGCATCCGGCGAGCCGGCGTGGCCCTCGGCAGACGTCGCCGCGTCGTTCGAGGCCGCGCAGCCGGCCGCGGCTTCGAACGGCCAGGACACCGGCGATGAGGAGGTTGGAACAGGCCTCATCATGAATATTCCCGTCGATGTGCAGATCGTTCTGGGCAGCGCGGAAATGCAGGTCTCCGAGCTCATGTCGCTCAAGAAGGGGGCGACCGTCGCGCTCAACAGGCGCATCGGCGAACCGGTCGACGTCGTCGTCAACGGCCGGCGCGTGGCGCGTGGCGAAATCACCGTGCTGGACAACGACCCGTCGCGCTTCGGCATCCGGCTGACGGAAATCATCGGCGGTTCGAGGGCCGCCTGAGGTGGAGATGGAGCAGCCTTTCGCAGACGCCGGCGGGGCGCCGAGCATGCATCTGCCATTCCTGACAAGGGCCCAGAAGGCAGCCGCCATACTGGTCGCCATGGGCAAGCCGGCGGCGGGAAAACTGCTGAAATATTTCAGCCATGAAGAACTGAAATCGCTGATCGAGGCGGCACGCCTGCTCAAGACCATCCCGCAAAGCGAGCTCGAGCGCATCATCGCGGAATTCGAGGACGAGTTTGCCGAAGGCGCCGGGCTGATGGATTCGGCTGCCACGATGGACAAGATCCTCAACGAATCGCTTTCGCCCGAAGAAGTCAGCGCGATCATGCGTTACGGCGCCGTCGAGGAAGCCGGCGACGGCACGCAATCAATGTGGGAAGCGCTCGAAAACCTCGAGCCCGACGTCGTCGGCTCGTTCCTCGCCAATGAGCGGCCGCAGACGGCCGCCCTGATCCTGACCAACCTCGCCTCCGGTGTCGCGGCAAAGGTGATGGTGACCATGCCCAAGGCGACACGCGGCGAGGTGATGAAACGCATGGTGGCGATCGGCCCGGTCAAGCCGCAGGCCATGAAGATCGTCGAAAGCAATGTCCGGCTGCGCTTGCTCGGCGAAAGCGCCAAGAAGTCGTCGACGGCCGGCCAGGCGCGCGTGGCGACGCTGCTCAACCAGCTCGACAAGAGCGATGTCGACGAAATGCTGGCCGATCTCGAGGGCGCGGGTTCGGCGGACGTGGCCGGCATCCGCGCGCAGCTCTTCGCCTTCGAGGACGTGGTTCACATGGGCGAGAAAGCGCGCAGGCTGTTGTTCGACGGATTCTCGACAGAGATCGTGACGATTGCCCTGCGTGGCGCCAGTTCCGATATTTCGGAGGCCGTCCTGTCGGCGCTCGGTGCGCGTTCGCGGCGCATGATCGAGTCCGAGCTTTCGGCCGATGACGGGAACACCCCGTCGTCCGACATCACCAAGGCCCGTAGGGCAATCGCCTCCACGGCCATCCGCATGGCCGGAGATGGCCTGATCGAACTGCCCTCGGCGGAGGATGCCGTCGCGTGAGCCGGGCAACCTGTTGCAGATGGTGCGGTTCGGACCGGTGAGGAATGGCTGAAGAACCCGACAAGGAAAGCAAGACCGAGCAGGCCACCGAGAAGAAGATCCGCGACAGCATGGAGAAGGGCAATCTTCCCTTCGCCCGCGAAATTCCGATCTTCGCCTCGCTGCTGGCCTTTGTTCTTTTTGCGCTGTTCTTCGCCTATGGGACGATGCTCGATCTGGCGGGTTTTCTGTCAACCTTTCTGGAGCGCCCCGAGGAATGGCGCCTGGAGACGGCGATGGATGCCATCGCCCTTTACAGGCTGGTGTTCATCGAGATCGGACGCGCCATCATCGTTCTGCTGTCTCTGGTCATGGCGGCCGGCATCGCCGCCTCCGTGCTGCAGAACACGCCGCGCATGGTCGGCGACCGCATCATGCCGAAACTGTCGCGCATCTCGATTGCCAAGGGTTGGGGGCGGCTGTTCGGCGCCAAGGGTTTTGTCGAATTTCTCAAGCAGCTCGGCAAGGTCCTCTTCGCAGGCATCTTCCTGATGTTCATCATGCACGACGCCCATATCCGCCTGCTCAGCGGGATGACCACGCATCCCGCCGCCTTCGGGATCGTCATTCGGGACCTGGTCGTGCAACTGGCGGTCGGCGTGACGCTGGCGATGGCCATCGTCGCTGCGGCGGATCTCTTGTGGTCGCGCTATCACTGGCTGCAGGAACTGCGCATGACGCGGCAGGAAGTGAAGGACGAGATCAAGCAGGCGGAAGGCGATCCGATCCTCAAGTCGCGCATGCGTTCGCTGGCCCGCGACCGTGCGCGGCGGCGCATGATGACGGCGGTGCCGACGGCGACGATGGTGATCGCCAATCCGACCCATTACTCGGTCGCACTGCGCTATGTGCGCGAGGAAAGTGCAGCGCCGATCGTCGTCGCCAAGGGACAGGACCTGATCGCGCTGAAGATTCGAGAGATCGCGGCCGAGCACGATATTCCGGTTTTCGAGGATGTGGCGCTCGCCCGCTCCATGTTCGATCAAGTTTCGGTTGATAGTTTGATACCTCCGCAGTTCTACCAGGCCGTGGCGGAACTGATCCGAATCATCCAGGCCAACGAGAAGGGCCCGACAACAGGCGACAGGCATCAATGATCCGGCAGCCCCATTCATCCGCCAGAGAGATCATCGTCGGCAAGGCAATTCAGGAGGTCGTGCGCGAGTTGCGCATGGTCGAGGTCGCCGACTATGTGGCCTTCATCCGGCTGGAGCATTTCGCCGCCATCGACGATCTCGTGGAATCGGCGGCCGAACTCTACTTCATGCCGGGCACGCTGCGCTTCGGCCATGGCGGCGACGTCGATCTGGCCTGGTCCGGCGAACCGACGATCACGCTCGACATGCAGTTGCGGCCGAGCGGGGCGACGATCTATTTCACGCTGACGCTCACCGCGCTGCGCGCCGGGATCGATGTGAGCTATGTCTCCTTCGACGACGCCTCCAACGATCCGACGGAAAACACGCGCCGCCTGGCCACGGCGATTGCAGGCGCGCGCATCATGAAATCGGAAACGCTCGGCGCCTGATCCGGATTTTCGCCGTGTCGGGCAGGCGGACTATTCCACGATCGACATGCGCATGGCCTTTGCCACGGCATGCACCCGGCTGACCGCATTGAGCTTTTGCGTCGACGCGGCGAGGTAGCGGTTGACGGTGTGCACCGACAGGCCGAGCTGGGCCGCGATCTCCTCGCTCGTCCTGCCGTCTGCGGTCAGTTGCAGGCATTGCACTTCGCGGCTCGACAACGCATCGAAACCGTTGACATGCGCCTGGGCCACGCTGCGGGCCGCGGCAAACAGCGGAAAGCAGCGCCGGTGCAGCTCGCACAGCGCCGCGTCATCCAGCGTGAGGCCATGACCGGCGAAGACGACGAAGCCCGAACCACTTCGGCAATAGACCGGCAGGGCGATGCCCGGCAGGTTCGGCGTCAGGGCGGCGATGGCGCGGGCCAGGATGAAGCGGCGCGAACCGGCGTCGGTGCGGTTTCCCGCCTCGCCGTGCCACCACACCGGGTCCAGCGGTCGCGCCTGTCGACGCGGCCAGGCATCGTCGGCAGTGCAAATGCGCCGGCTGGTCGCCGACACCTTGGGAAACTCGCTGTCGATGCATATGACGGGCTGGGAAGCGTGATCGGCGAAAACGCCGTAGAAGGCGGCACCCGCTTGGCTTGCCAAGGTCCGTGCCAGGCGCACTGCCTCGACAATCGCTTCGACATCGTGGAGGCTTGTCGCCTCGCGGTTTGCCGATCCCGTGGAAGCCGGCCCTTCGCCTTGTGTATATCCGTTGTGCCGGGCCATCCGCTCAGATCGCTCCCGAACGGATCGCGGCGGCGACCGCCATGGCCCGATTGCGGGCCCCGCAGCGCTGCATGGCGTGAACCAGATAGCTGTTCACCGTGTTGGAGGTGAGGCCGAGAATGACGGCGATCTCGTCGGTCGTCTTGCCCTGTGCCACCCAGTGGATGCATTCGCGCTCGCGATCCGACAGCGCTTCGCCGGACCCGGCCGAAGACAGCGCCTTGGACAGGCGCGACAGGACATAGGCGCTCATCATCTGAAGTTCGCCAAGCCTCTCCGGGCGGAAGGCATTTGCGGCGGGCGCGGCCAGGACGAGGTGATAATGTCTGGGGCCGGGGCGCAATTCGAGGCTGCAGAACGCCGCCAATCCGTGCTCGGCCAGGACTTCGCTGACCGATTGCGAAAACATCACCTCGGCAACGGCTTGGATCGACGCGGCCTGCTCGCCCATGGCAACGGCGTGCGCGCCCTCGGCCAAAGCGAGAATGTGATCGAGCCCGACGAGGTGGACGAGATCATAGGTCCAGTTGGAGGCGAGGATGCGTTCGCCCTGCCGTCCCGCGTCGCCCATGGTGGCGACGAGCAGGAAATGCGGCGCGCCGGCCACGCAGCATGCCGATGCCAACCAGCGCGAGAGATCGCGCCGGGTCGCGATTTGGTCGATGGCGGCCAGCGCCTCGGCGGAGACAAGCGAGGACGGCTTCGTCATGACCATCGACCCGCCGCGCATTTCATGCCCGCACCGGTGGCCGAGCGGGTTCGGTCCGGCCGGCATGGGGGCGAGGGGGTATCTGCGAATCGGGGCGCCATCTCCTCCGATGATCCCTGACGTGGCGTAAGGGTCAAGGCTGATGGTGCCAATGCACAAGGTTGTCACACGATTGTCGGCGTACGGGCCGCTATGCCTATACCGTCAGCCCCAGTGCCTCGCGGCGCTGCCAGCGCACGATCAGCATGACGGCGACGGCAGCGAGCCCGCCCGACAGGCCGATCCATATCCCCGCGCCGCCGAGGCCGGCGGGAAAGGCCAGCACCACGCCGAGCGGCAGGCCGATGCCCCAGTAGCCGATGGCGGCCTGGATCATCGGCACCTTGGTGTCGTGCAGCCCGCGCAGCATTCCGCTGGCGACGGCCTGTGCTCCGTCGACGATCTGGAACAGCGCGGCATAGGCCAGGAAGCTGACGGCGAGCGCCGCCACGGCCGCATTGTCGGGCACGGACGGGTTCATGAAGGCCCTGATGAGCAGATCGGGGAAGAACAGCATGACCAGCGCCATGATCGACATGAATCCGGTGCCGAGCCAGAAGGAGGTCCAGCCGGCGCGCGTTATCGCATCCGTGTTGCCGGCGCCGTAGGCGCGCCCCACGCGCACGGTCACCGCCTGGCCGATGCCCATCGGCACCATGAAGCTCAGCGAGGCGATCTGGATGGCAATGGCATGGGCCGCCAGCGCCGTCGCGCTGATGAGGCCCATCAGGAGTGCCGCGGCATTGAAAATGGAGACCTCGAAGGTCACGATGCCGGCGATCGGCAGCCCCAGCCTCAGGAGCTCGAAGAAGCGCGGCCAGTCGGGCCGCCAGAAACGGCCGAACAGGTTGTAGCGGCGGAACTGCCGGTCGGTCGTGACGACGATCACCAGGCCGATCAGCATGAACAGGCTCGACAAGGTGGTCGCCAGGCCGGAGCCGGCCACGCCCATGGCCGGAAAGCCGAGATTGCCGAACATCAGGCACCAGTTGGCGAGAACGTTGAAGGCGACGGCCAGGATGACGATGAACATCGCCCAGCGCGGCCGCTCCAGGGCGGAGATGAACGATCTGAGCACGATGTACCAGTAAAACGGCAAGAGCGCCCATTGCAGCCAGTGGACGTAGCTGCCAGCCCCGGCGGCCAGGTCCGGCTTCTGGCCCATGGCCAGGAGGATCGGCTCGGTGAACCACAGGATCAGCCAGATGGGAATTGCCACGGCAAGCGCGATCCACATGCCCTGGCGTGCGGTGCGGCGCACGTCGCGCACGGAATGGCGATCGCGGCCGAGCTCGCGCGCCATCATCGGCGAGGTCGCCAGGATGAGACCGAGGCCGAAGATCTGCGGCGCAAAGTAGAGATTGAAGCCCAGCGAACCGGCCCCGAGCGCCAGCGGGCCGAGCCGTCCCATCATCATGACGTCGGTTGCCGTCATGGCGTTCTGGGCGAGATTGGTCAGCACCATTGGCCAGGCGAGCCGGATCGTGGCGCGCAGTTCCGCGCCCCAGCCTGCCTCCCGCGCCGGAAGGGCCGGCGCCGAATAGATGTCGGTTCTCGCCATGTCGGGTGCTCCGGCCCGCGGGCATCGCAATTGCGCCCGCTGCCTCAAAAGGCAGCAGATGGACGTTCAGGACGCAGTCTGCAAGCCACTATGCGGAAATTTCGATTGTTCCAGCCATGCACTGTCGGACGGTATTCCATGTTGACATAAAGATATCCTTATGTGAACATCCGGCCTTGCAATTGCGAATGTCCCGAGCATAGGGGAATTATGTCTAACGTACAGGACGAGTTGTTTGGGCCGCTCGGTGAACGAGCGGACGGACGTGAGGTGCGCGCGGCGCTAGAGGCGGCTGCGCGCGAGCGTATTCTTATTCTCGACGGCGCGATGGGTACCCAGATCCAGGGTTTGGGTTTTGGGGAAGACCATTTCCGCGGCGATCGCTTCGGCGGCTGCGCCTGCCATCAGCAGGGCAACAACGATCTCCTCAATCTGAGCCAGCCGGCGGCGATCGAGGAGGTCCACTACAAATATGCCATCGCCGGCGCCGACATTATCGAGACCAACACATTTTCGTCGACGTCCATTGCCCAGGCCGACTACGGCATGCAGGACGAGGTCTACGATCTCAACCGTGACGGCGCGCGCCTTGCGCGCCGCGCGGCGATCCGTGCGGCCCAGGAAGACGGCAAGCGCCGCTTCGTTGCCGGCGCGCTGGGGCCGACCAACCGTACCGCCTCCATCTCGCCCGACGTCAACAATCCGGGCTTTCGTGCCGTCACCTTCGACGACCTGCGCATCGCCTATGGCGAGCAGTTGCGCGGGCTTATCGACGGCGGCGCCGACATCATCCTGATCGAGACCATCTTCGATACGCTCAACGCCAAGGCGGCGATCTTTGCCTGCATCGAGGTGTTCGAGGAAAAGGGCGTCGATCTGCCGATCATGATCTCGGGCACGATCACCGACCTGTCCGGCCGCACGCTGTCGGGGCAGACGCCGACGGCCTTTTGGCATTCTGTGCGTCACGCCAAGCCCTTCACCATCGGGCTCAACTGCGCGCTCGGCGCCAATGCCATGCGGGCCCATCTGGAGGAGATTTCCGGCGTCGCCGACACCTTCGTTTGCGCCTATCCGAATGCCGGCCTGCCGAACGAGTTCGGCGAGTATGACGAAAGCCCCGAGGCGATGGCGGCGCAGATCGAGGAGTTCGCGCGCGAAGGCATCGTCAATATAGTCGGCGGCTGTTGCGGGTCGACGCCGGATCACATCCGGGCCATCGCCGACGCCGTGTCGAAACATGCGCCGCGCTCCGTGCCCACGATCGAACCGCAGTTGCGCCTGTCGGGCCTCGAGCCGTTCACGCTGACCAAGGAAATTCCATTCGTCAATGTGGGTGAGCGCACCAACGTCACCGGCTCGGCCCGTTTCCGCAAGCTGATCAAGGCCGCCGATTACGCGACCGCGCTCGATGTCGCGCGCGACCAGGTGGAAAACGGCGCCCAGGTGATCGACGTCAACATGGACGAGGGGCTGATCGACTCGCAGCAGGTGATGGTGGAATTCCTCAACCTCATCGCCGCCGAGCCGGATATCGCCCGCGTTCCGGTCATGATCGATTCCTCCAAATGGGAGATCATCGAGGCCGGGCTGAAATGCGTCCAGGGCAAGGCGATCGTCAATTCGATCTCGCTCAAGGAGGGCGAGGAAGGCTTTCTGCATCAGGCCAAGCTCGTGCGCGCCTATGGTGCGGCGGTGGTCGTCATGGCGTTTGACGAAAAGGGTCAGGCTGACACGCAGGAGCGCAAGGTCGAGATCTGCGCCCGGGCCTACAAGCTCCTGACGGAGAAGGTGGGGCTGGCGCCGCAAGACATCATCTTCGACCCCAATATCTTCGCGGTCGCCACCGGTATCGAGGAGCACGACAATTACGGTGTCGACTTCATCGAGGCGACGCGCGAGATCACCACGAACCTGCCCTATGCGCATGTGTCGGGGGGGGTGTCCAACCTCTCCTTCTCGTTCCGCGGCAACGAGCCGGTGCGCGAGGCCATGCACGCGGTATTCCTTTATCATGCCATCCAGGCCGGCATGGATATGGGCATCGTCAATGCCGGTCAGCTCGCCGTCTACGAATCGATCGATGCGGAACTGCGCGAGGCTTGCGAGGACGTCGTCCTGAATCGCACGCCGAAGGAAGGCGGCACGGCAACCGAACGCCTGCTCGACCTTGCCGAACGCTACAAGGGCACCGGCGGTCGAGAGGCGCGGGAAAAGGACATGTCCTGGCGCGAGTGGCCGGTCGACAAGCGGCTCGAACACGCGCTGGTCAACGGCATTACCGAATTCATCGAGCCCGACACGGAAGAGGCGCGCAGCCAAGCGGAGCGGCCGCTGCACGTGATCGAGGGACCGCTGATGTCCGGCATGAACGTCGTCGGCGATCTGTTCGGCTCGGGCAAGATGTTCCTGCCGCAGGTGGTCAAATCGGCCCGCGTGATGAAGCAGGCTGTGGCCTATCTGCTGCCTTACATGGAGGCCGAGAAGGAGGCCGGCGGCGGCGAACACAAGAGCGCCGGCAAGGTGCTGATGGCGACCGTGAAGGGCGATGTCCACGACATCGGCAAGAACATCGTCGGCGTGGTGCTGGCCTGCAACAATTACGAGATCATCGACCTCGGCGTCATGGTGCCGTCGACCAAGATTCTGGAGACGGCGCGCGAACTAGATGTCGATGTGATCGGGCTGTCCGGACTCATCACACCGTCGCTCGACGAGATGGTGCATGTCGCCTCCGAGATGGAGCGCGAGGGCTTCGACATCCCGCTCCTGATCGGCGGTGCGACGACCAGCCGCGTCCACACGGCGGTCAAGATCCATCCGCGCTACGAGCGCAACCAGGCCATCTACGTCACAGACGCCAGCCGCGCAGTCGGCGTGGTGTCAAGCCTGCTGTCGCCGACGAAAAGGGCCAATTACATCGAGACGGTGCAGGCCGAGTACAAGAAGGTTGCCGACGCCCACGCGCGTTCGGAAGCCGCCAAGAAGCGCCTGCCGCTGGCAGCTGCCCGGGCAAACGCCCACAAGATCGACTGGGCGGCCCACGAGCCTCCCAAGCCGTCCTTCCTGGGCACGCGGGTCTTCGAGACCTGGGACCTGGCCGACCTGGCGCGCTACATCGACTGGACGCCGTTTTTCCAGACCTGGGAGTTGAAAGGGCGCTATCCGAAGATCCTCGATGACGAAAAGCAGGGCGCGGCGGCGCGTCAGCTCTTCGACGATGCCCAGGCCATGCTCAAGCAGATCATCGCGGAGAAGTGGTTCGCGCCGAAGGCGGTCATCGGCTTCTGGCCGGCCAATGCGGTGGGCGACGACATCTCGCTTTACACCGTCGACGGCCGCAAGGAGGAGTTGGCGCGCCTGTTCACGCTGCGCCAGCAACTTGCCAAGCGCGACGGAAAGGCCAATCTTGCGCTGTCCGACTTCGTGGCACCGCAAGACAGCGGCAAGGCCGACTATCTCGGCGGTTTCGTGGTGACGGCCGGCATCGAGGAGGTCGCAATTGCCGAGCGCTTCGAGCGGGCCAATGACGATTATTCCTCGATCATGGTCAAGGCGTTGGCCGACCGCTTCGCCGAAGCCTTTGCCGAGCGCATGCACGAACGCGTGCGCAAGGAGTTCTGGGGCTATGCGCCGGACGAGGATCTTTCGCCCGAAGAGTTGATCGGCGAGCCATATCGCGGCATCCGGCCCGCGCCTGGCTATCCCGCCCAGCCCGACCACACGGAAAAGACGACGCTGTTCCGGTTGCTCGATGCGGAGGAAAAGATCGGCGTCGAACTGACAGAAAGCTACGCAATGTGGCCGGGTTCTTCCGTTTCGGGTTTCTATTTCGCGCATCCCGAAAGCTACTATTTCGGGGTCGCGAAGGTCGAGCGCGATCAGGTCGAGGAATATGCCAGGCGCAAGGGCATGGCGATCGAGGAGGTCGAGCGCTGGCTCGGGCCGGTACTCAACTACGTGCCTTCGCAGTACGCCGAGGCGGCCGAATAGCCGGTGCCGTTCCTCTTGCCGGGGCGCAGATGCGTCCCGGCTGCCTCCATCTCCCTCTATAAATCATGAAGGGTCAGTATTGCTGACCTATTGACTTGCCGCTATAAGGTGATGCTCCATCTCCTTATCGGGAGGGAGTGCGCGGTGCAGCGGGAGGAGTTTGCATGGCAAGCAAGACGAGGCTCAGCCTCCATGTTCCTGAGCCGGAAGTGCGACCCGGCGACCAGCCGGACTTCTCCGATGTCGTGATTCCCAAGGCCGGATCGGTAGACCGTCCGCCGGTTGACGTCGATCCTCGCGAGATCCGCGATCTCGCCTATTCCATCATCCGCGTGCTCAACCGGCAGGGCGAGGCCGTCGGCCCGTGGGCCGGCACATTGACCGACGAGGAACTGGCGCAAGGCCTGCGCCACATGATGCTTCTGCGCGCCTTCGACGCGCGCATGCAGACTGCGCAGCGCCAGGGCAAGACCTCCTTCTACATGCAGCATATGGGCGAGGAGGCGGTGAGCTGCGCCTTCCGCAAGGCGCTCGAGCCCGGCGACATGAATTTTCCGACCTATCGCCAGGCCGGCCTGTTGATCGCCGGCGACTATCCGATGGTCGACATGATGAACCAGATCTATTCCAACGAGTCCGACCCGCTGAAGGGGCGCCAACTGCCGGTGCTCTATGCCTCCAAGGAGCACGGATTCTTCTCGGTTTCGGGCAATCTGGGCACGCAGTTCGTCCAGGCGGTGGGCTGGGCGATGGCCTCGGCGATCAAGAACGACACGAAAATCGCGGCCGGCTGGATCGGCGACGGCTCGACTGCCGAGAGCGACTTCCACGCCGCGCTCGTCTTCGCCTCGACCTACCGCGCGCCGGTGGTCCTCAACATCGTCAACAATCAATGGGCGATCTCGACCTTCCAGGGCATTGCGCGGGGCGGTTCGGGCACCTTTGCCGCCCGCGGCCTGGGCTTCGGCCTGCCGACGTTGCGCGTCGACGGCAACGATTATCTGGCCGTGCACGCGGTCGCCAAATGGGCGGTCGAGCGGGCGCGGCGCAATCTGGGGCCGACGCTGGTCGAATATGTGACCTACCGGGTCGGCGCGCATTCCACGTCCGACGACCCGTCCGCCTACCGGCCCAAGGAGGAATCGGAAGCCTGGCCGCTCGGCGACCCGGTGATCCGGCTGAAGAACCATCTCATCCGGCGCGGGCTGTGGACGGACGAACGCCACAAGCAGGCCGAGGCGGAAATCCTCGATTCCGTGATTTCCGCCCAGAAGGAGGCGGAAAAGCACGGCACGCTGCATTCGGGCGGCCGGCCATCGCCGCGCGACATGTTCGAAGGTGTCTACGAAACCATGCCGCCGCATCTGCGCCGGCAGCGCCAGAAGGCGGGGGTGTGAGGATGATGAGCCGCTTATGTGCCCCCTCCACCATGCTTCGCATGGTCCCCCTCCCCCGCTCCGCAGGGGAGGAGCCAGCGTCGCGGCAGGCCGCGCCTTTGATCCTCCCCCGTTCACGGGGGAGGGGGATCGCCGGAGGCGGTGGAGGGGGTGCCGTCAGCGCGGTGCCGATGTTGATCACAACCGGAGGCCTCCCATGCCCCGCATGACCATGATCGAGGCCATCCGCAGCGCCATGGACGTCGCCATGGGCCGCGACGACAATGTCGTCGTGTTCGGCGAGGATGTG
This sequence comes from Mesorhizobium xinjiangense, assembly GCF_009749525.1. Lineage (GTDB taxonomy): Bacteria > Pseudomonadota > Alphaproteobacteria > Rhizobiales > Rhizobiaceae > Mangrovimarina > Mangrovimarina xinjiangensis. The sequence continues at coordinate 144,353 of NZ_WOAC01000008.1, forward strand.
GGCTATTTCGGCGGCGTCTTCCGCTGCACCCAGGGCCTGCAGCAGAAATATGGCCATACGCGCTGCTTCGACACGCCGATTAGCGAATTGGGCATCATCGGTACGGCGATCGGCATGGCGGCCTACGGTCTGCGGCCCTGTGCGGAAGTGCAGTTCGCCGACTACGTCTATCCGGCCTACGACCAGATCGTCTCGGAGGCGGCGCGCATCCGCTACCGTTCCAACGGCGAGTTCACCTGCCCGATCGTCATCCGCATGCCGACGGGCGGCGGCATCTTCGGCGGACAGACGCACAGCCAGAGCCCCGAGGCGCTGTTTACGCATGTTTCCGGCCTGAAGGTCGTCGTGCCGTCCAATCCGCGCGACGCCAAAGGCCTGCTCATTGCGGCGATCGAAGATCCCGATCCGGTGATCTTTCTGGAGCCGAAGCGGCTCTACAACGGACCCTTCGACGGCCATCACGAGCGCCCGGTCACGCCCTGGTCGAAGCACGAGCTGGGCGAGGTGGCGGATGGCCACTTCACGGTGCCGCTCGGCAAGGCCGCGGTGCGCCGCGAGGGCGCGGCACTCACCATCCTGGCCTACGGAACGATGGTCTATGTCGCGCAGACTGCGGCCGAGGAGATGGGTATCGACGCCGAGATCATCGACCTGCGCACGCTTTTGCCACTCGACCTCGATACGATCGTCGCCTCGGTCAAGAAGACGGGGCGCTGCGTCGTCGTGCACGAGGCGACACTGACCTCGGGCTATGGCGCCGAGCTCGCCGCACTCGTCCAGGAGCATTGCTTCTATCATCTCGAAGCGCCGATCGCCCGCGTCGCCGGCTGGGACACGCCCTATCCGCATGCCCAGGAGTGGGACTATTTCCCAGGCCCCCATCGGGTCGGCGAGGCGCTGATCGAAACGATGGAGGCCTGAGATGGCGGAACACACCATCAAGCTTCCGGATGTCGGCGAGGGTGTCGCAGAGGCCGAGCTCGTCGAATGGCACGTGAAGGTCGGCGACCTGGTGCGCGAGGACGCGATCCTCGCCGCCGTCATGACCGACAAGGCGACGGTGGAGATCCCATCACCCGCCGATGGCGAGGTGATCTGGCTCGGTGCGGAGGTCGGCGACGTGGTGCCGGTCGGCTCGCCGCTCATCCGGCTGATCGTCGAAGGCGCGGTCGCTGACGACAAGGAAGCCGACGCCGGGAACGCCTCCTCCGACGAGGCGGAAAAGTCGGCACCGCCGATTGAGCCCGCCGGCGAAAAAGAGACGGACAAGATCCGGGCCGACGTGCCGAGCGCGGAAACGACGCCTGAGGCCGCCGAAGCGGTGGCTCCGCGCCGGCCCTTGGCGTCGACCGGCCTGCCGCGGCCTGAAGGCGAAAAGCCGCTCGCCTCGCCGGCCGTGCGATTACGGGCCAGGGAAGCCGGCATCGATCTGCGCCAGCTGCCCGGCAGCGGGCCTGCCGGCCGGATCACACATGAGGATATAGACAGTTTTATTGCCCGCGGCGCCCAGCCGGCCGCGCGCGGGCTCATGCCCGACACATCGGTCGAGGAGATCAAGATCGTCGGCCTGCGCCGGCGCATCGCCGAGAAGATGGCGCTCGCCAAATCGCGCATACCGCACATCACCTATGTCGAGGAGGTGGACGTCACGGCGCTCGAGGAACTGCGCTCGAAGCTCAATGGCGAGCGCAAGGCAGAACGGGCCAAGCTCACCATCCTGCCCTTCCTGGTGCGGGCCATGGTCAAGGCGCTTGCCGAGCAGCCGCACATCAATGCGCGCTTCGATGACGAGGCGGGCGTCATTCATCGTTACGGCGGCATCCATATCGGGATCGCGGCGCAGACCAATGCCGGGCTCGTCGTGCCCGTGGTGCACCACGCCGAGGCGCGCGACCTTTGGGATTGCGCCGCCGAGGTCAACCGGCTGGCCGAGGCCGCCAAGGCCGGCACGGCGACGCGCGAGGAACTGACGGGGTCCACGATCACCGTCACCTCGCTCGGCGCATTGGGCGGCGTGGTGACGACGCCGGTCATCAATCATCCCGAGGTCGCGATCATCGGCGTCAACAAGATCATGGTGCGCCCGGTCTGGGACGGCACGCAATTCGTCCCGCGCAAGATGATGAACCTGTCGTCCAGCTTCGACCACCGCGTCATCGACGGCTGGGACGCCGCCGTCTTCATCCAGCGCATCAAGACGCTGCTGGAAACGCCGGCGATGATCTTCGTGGAGGGGTGAGGCGTGTTCCGCGCAGCGGACGAAAAGCCAACGATTTGGCTTTTCGAGCGACGAACGCCCGGAGCCATAGCGTAGGGCCGGAATCAGGTTGAGGATGTGAGACCATGAAAGAGATCTCCTGCAAGCTGCTCGTCATCGGCGCCGGGCCCGGCGGCTATGTCTGCGCCATTCGCGCCGGCCAGCTCGGCATCGACACGGTGGTCGTGGAGGCCGGGCGCCTCGGCGGCACGTGCCTCAATGTCGGCTGCATTCCTTCCAAGGCGGTCATCCACGCGGCCGAGGAGTTCGACAAGGTGGTGCATATGGCGGGTGGCGAAAGCCCGCTCGGCATTTCGCTGGCCAAGCCCGCCATCGATCTGGGCAAGACCGTCGCCTGGAAGGACCGCATCGTCGGCCGGCTCAACAACGGCGTGGCCGGACTGTTCAAGAAGGCGGGTGTGAAATCGATCCAGGGCTGGGCGAAGTTCCGCGACGGCAAGACGGTGGAGGTGGAAACCGAGACCGGCACCCAGCTCATTCATGCCGAGACGATCGTCATCGCAACCGGTTCGGCCTCCGTCGACCTGCCGCCGCTGCCGTTCGGCGGCAATGTGATCACCTCCACGCAGGCGCTGGCGCTCGATCGTGTGCCGGAGAAGCTCGCCGTCGTCGGCGGGGGCTATATCGGCCTCGAACTGGGCATGGCTTTCGCCAGGTTCGGCTCCGCCGTCACGGTCGTTGAAGCGCTTGATCGCGTGTTGCCGCTCTACGACGCCGAGCTGACGCGGCCGGTCCTGAAGCGTCTCGACGCGCTGGGCGTGAGCGTCATGACGGGCGCAAAGGCCAAGGGCATGTCGAAGAAGGGCGACACGCTCGTGGTCGAAAACGGCAATGGCGGCGAAGTGCGCCTGCCGGCCGACAAGGTGCTCGTCACCGTCGGGCGCAAACCGCTGACCGAAGGCTGGGGCATCGAGGAACTGGCCCTCGACATGGACGGCCGCTTCATTCGCATCGACGAGACCTGCCGCACCTCGATGCGCGGCATCTACGCCGTCGGCGACGTTACCGGCGAGCCGATGCTGGCGCATCGCGCCATGGCGCAGGGCGAGATGGTGGCGGAAATCGTCGCCGGACACCGCAGGACATGGGACAAGCGCTGCATCCCGGCCATCTGCTTCACCGATCCGGAAGTGGTCTCGGCCGGTCTGTCGCCGGAAGAGGCGCGGGCGACCGGCGTCGAGATCAAGACCGGGCAGTTCCCCTTCCAGGCCAATGGCCGGGCGATGACGATGCTCGGCGAAGACGGCTTCGTGCGCGTCGTGGCGCGCGCCGACAATCATCTGGTGCTCGGCATCCAGGCGGTCGGGCAGGGCGTGTCCGAACTTTCGGCGGCCTTCGGCCTGGCGATCGAGATGGGCGCACGGCTCGAGGACATTGCCGGCACCATCCATGCTCACCCGACCCAGGGCGAGGCGTTCCTGGAAGCGGCGATGAAGGCGCTCGGTCACGCCCTGCATATCTGAGCTGGAAAGCGACGGCTGCCGAGAACATGTCCCGCTCACACGGAATCGTTTGAGCTAAAGGTACATGTTCCAGCATATTGATTTGGCATATCTTTGCTTCAAACGGTTCCGTTTGAAGCGAACGCGCACTAGCCGTGATCGAGCCAGGCCTGGCGCATGCGCGCAGCGCGCTCGTTCGGCGCCAGCTTCGGGCAGGAGGCGCAAAGCTGGCCGTCATGCTTGAGATATTCCAGGCAGCAGGCCTTGCGGTCCAGCACGAGCTCGAAGCGCCCGCCGGTGATTTCGAGCGGTTTCAAACCGCTCATTCCGCTCAGCCCGGCGGCCGACATCCAGGCGTCGGCATAGGCTTCCACCGTTTCGGTGTCTGCGCCGGGCAGGTGATGGCGCAGATGCGAAAGCGTGCCGAGCAGGCGGTCGGCCAGAAGCCTGAACGCGATCACCGGCTTCATGCGCGCGACCGTGTTGAGTTCGTCGAGCAGCAGCTCGGCAAGGGCACGTAGCTCCTCGCCGCTTTGGCGAATGCACTCGGCGGTGTCTGTCGCGCCACGGCCCTCGTGCGGGATGCAGTAACCCACGACTTCGGCGTCACCGACGCGCTGTCCCATTGCCGAAATCGGCGCCACGCGGGCAGCGCCGTGCACGGCGATGACGCCAAGGATGACCGGCTGCCAGGTGAGCCAGGTCCAGCTTCTGACGGCGGCAAAGGCCCTGCCGGCCTCTGGATGGCGTTCGACAAGCGCGGCGCAAAGACGGCGAAGCTCGGCGCCGTTGTCGCCTCCCGGGCCCACCCAGCCGCTGTCCGGCAAGGGCCCGAGCGTGCCTTTCATGGCCGGCACGAGCTCAGCGGCGACCTTCAGCAGAATGTCGGTCGCATCGTCCTCGTCTTGCATGATGGGGGCAGCGAGCATCGTTCCTCGTCAGACCTTGCTGCGGATGCAGTCCGCGTCTGCCCGACGCTCGTCACCATCCGGCCAGCGGGACGGAAGAGGCAGGGTGAGAATTGGCTAAATAAGTTGAGCGCTGATGTCAATAATTTGGGTGCGTCCGGCATGGCCAGAATGGACTGGTGAATTGCGGTTTACAAAAGTAATATAATATGATTTTTGGTGTTCGGGGAAATCACCCCGAGCATTGATAGGGAGGAGACAGATGCTTTCGAAAAAAGCATGGATCGGCGCGTGTGCCGCCGCGTCGATGGGTTTTGCCGTGTCCGCTGCCACGGCGCAGACAATCGGATTTTCGCAGATCGGGTCGGAATCGGGATGGCGCGCCGCCGAGACGACACTGACCCATCAGGAAGCCGAAAAGCGCGGCATCGACCTTAAATTCGCCGACGCCCAGCAGAAGCAGGAAAACCAGATCAAGGCGCTGCGGTCCTTCATCGCGCAAGGCGTCGACGCGATCCTGCTTGCACCGGTCGTGGCGACCGGCTGGGACAGCGTGCTGGAGGAGGCCCAGGAGGCCGAGATCCCCGTCGTGCTGCTCGACCGCATGGTCGATTCGTCGAAGGATCTCTATCTGACGGCGGTCGGCTCGGACCTCGTCCATGAGGGCAACGTCGCCGGCAAATGGCTGGTCGACGCGACCGATGGTGAGGCGTGCAACATCGTGGAGCTTCAGGGTACCACGGGTTCATCTCCCGCGATCGATCGCAAGAAGGGGTTCGAAGACGCGATTGCCGGTCACGACAACCTCGAGATCATCCGCAGCCAGACGGGCGATTTCACGCGCACCAAGGGCAAGGAAGTCATGGAAAGCTTCCTCAAGGCGGAAGACGGCGGCAAGAATATCTGCGCGCTCTATGCGCACAATGACGACATGGCCGTCGGCGCCATCCAGGCGATCAAGGAAGCCGGGCTGAAGCCGGGCGAGGATATCCTGGTCGTCTCAATCGACGCCGTTCCGGACATCTTCAAGGCGATGGCGGCCGGCGAGGCGAACGCCACGGTGGAACTGACGCCGAACATGGCCGGTCCCGCCTTCGACGCGCTCGCCGCCTACATGAAGGATGGCACCATGCCGCCGAAGTTCATCCAGACGGAATCGAAGCTCTTCACGCCCGATGACGACCCGATGGCCGTCTATGAGGAAAAGAAGGACCTCGGCTACTAAGGGCGCCGGCCGGACCCGGCTACACTGCCGGGTCCGGCCCCTCTCGGCGCGTGGTGGCGCGCCGTCGACATACATCATTGGGAGGATTGGGGGTGACTGAAAGCCAGCCGCTTCTGTCGGCACGGGCCGTGACCAAGGTGTTTCCCGGCACGGTCGCGCTCGACAAGGTCGATTTCACGCTGCATGCCGGTGAGGTCCACGCGCTTCTCGGCGAGAACGGGGCGGGCAAATCCACGCTCATCAAATGCCTGACCGGTGCCTACCGGCGCGATAGCGGCGAGATCGTACTCGATGGCCGTGCCATCGATCCCAGGAATACATTGGAAGCCCAGAGCTTCGGCATCGGCACCGTCTATCAGGAGGTCAATCTGCTGCCCAATCTCTCGGTGGCGGAAAACCTCTATCTCGGTCACCAGCCGACGCGCTGGGGCCTGATCACGGGTGCCGCGATGAAGGCGGGGGCGCGGCGCACGCTGTCGCAATACGGGCTCGACATCGACGTCTCGCGCAACCTGGAGGAATTTTCCGTTGCCGTGCAGCAAGTCGTCGCCATCGCGCGCGCTGTGTCGCTTTCGGGCAAGGTCCTCATTCTCGATGAACCGACGGCGAGCCTCGATGCGCAGGAAGTGCGCTTGCTGTTCGACGTCGTGCGTTCGCTCAAGGAACGCGGGCTGGGCATTGTGTTCATTTCGCATTTCCTCGATCAGGTCTTCGAGATCAGCGATCGGATCACTGTATTGCGCAATGGCCGGCTGGTGGGCACGCAGATGGCGGCCGAGCTCGACCGCGTCAATCTCGTCAACATGATGCTCGGCCGGGAACTGGTGGAGGAAACGCGCCAGAGCGGCCGCACGGAGCGTCCCGACGGTCCGCCGCTGATCCGGTTCAGCAATTTCGGCCGCGCGGGCAAGATCGCGCCGTTCGATCTCGACATCCGCAAGGGCGAGGTGATCGGTGTCGCCGGCCTTCTGGGGTCCGGGCGCACCGAAACGGCAGAGGTCTTGTTCGGCGTCTCCGCGCACGACAGCGGCAGTGCCGTCGAAGGCGAAGAAACGCTTCCTCTCGGCACGCCACGCAATGCCATCGCGCACGGATTCGGCTTCTGCCCGGAGGACCGCAAGAGCGATGGGATCATCGGCGATCTGAGCGTTCGCGAAAACATCGTGCTGGCGCTGCAGGCGCGGCTCGGCTGGACGCGGCCGGTGCCGGCGCGCGAACAGGCGGCCATGGCCGAGGAGTTCATCGGCCGGCTCGATATCCGCACGCCCAATGCGGAAAAGCCCGTCGGCCAGTTGTCGGGCGGCAATCAGCAGAAAGTCATCCTGGCTCGATGGCTCGCCACCAATCCGCGCTTTCTCATCCTCGACGAGCCGACGCGCGGCATCGATGTCGGCGCGCATGCCGAGATCATCCGGCTGATCGAGGAATTGTGCGAACAGGGCATGGCGCTGCTCGTCATTTCCTCGGAGCTCGACGAACTCGTCGCCTACAGCCATCGCGTCATCGTCGTGCGCGATCGCCATCACGTCGCCGAGCTGGCGGGCGAGGACATCACGACGGACAATATGGTGGCGGCCATCGCGGCGCCGGAACGGGAGGACGCATGAGTGCGGCCGGACATCTACTGCGCCGGATAGCGCCCCAACTGGTGACGCTGGCCGCGACGCTTCTTCTGATCGCCATCGTGTTCCCAGGCTTCTTCGAGATCTCGATTGCCAATGGCCGGCTTTATGGCAGCCCGATCGATATCTTGAACCGCGGCGCGCCGGTGGCGCTCCTGGCGATCGGTATGACGCTGGTTATCGCAACGAAAGGGATCGACCTTTCGGTGGGCGCGGTCATGGCGATCTGCGGTGCCGTGGCGGCCGCGGCGATCACCAGCGGCATGGGGCTTGTTGCGACCCTGGCGCTGGCGCTTGGCGCCGGTCTTGCCTGCGGCCTGTGGAACGGCCTGCTGGTGTCCGTGCTCGGCATCCAGCCGATCGTGGCGACGCTGATCCTGATGGTCGCCGGCCGCGGCATCGCACAGCTGATCACCGAGGGCGCGATCCTGACCTTCTCCAATGAGGGGCTGATCTTCATCGGCTCCGGCGCCTTTTTCAGCGTGCCCATGCCGGTGCTGATCTGGGTGTTGGCAGGAGCGCTGGTGGCGCTCGTGGTGCGGCGCTCCGCGCTCGGCATGCTGATCGAGGCGATCGGCATCAATCGGCGCGCCAGCACGCTTGCCGGCATCAATGCCCGGGTGCTGTTGATCGCGGTCTACATGGCGTCCGGGTTGTGCGCCGCGCTCGCCGGCATCATCGCGGCCGCCGACATCAGGGGGGCGGACGCCAACAATGCCGGCTTGTGGCTCGAGCTCGACGCGATCCTTGCCGTCGTGATCGGCGGCACCTCGCTGCTCGGCGGGCGCTTTTCCATCCTGGCCTCGCTCATCGGCGCCATGATCATCCAGGCCGTCAATACGGGCATCCTGCTGTCGGGCTTTCCGCCGGAATACAACCTCATCATCAAGGCGGCGATCATTCTCGTCATCCTTGTCATGCAGTCGCCGGCAGTGCGAACGACGCTGATCTTCCTGCGCCGCGACAAGACGTCGTCGCAATCCGAAACCGAGCCGGTGGTCCAATGAACGCGCGCACGCTTCCCCTTCTGGCGACGCTCGCCATCTTCCTGGTCGCCTATGCCGTCTGCTACGCCCAGTTTCCGGCCATGCTGTCGACGCGGGTGATCGGCAATCTCCTGACCGACAACGCCTTTCTCGGCATTGTCGCCGTCGGCATGACCTTCGTCATCCTGTCGGGCGGCATCGACCTGTCGGTCGGCTCGGTTATCGCCTTTTCCGGCGTCTTCATCGCCGTGCTTCTGCGCGATACCGGCCTGCATCCGCTCATCGTGTTTGCCGTGCTGCTCGTCGTGACGACGGCTTTCGGCGCGGCGATGGGCGCCATTATTCACGGGCTGGAAATGCCGCCCTTCATCGTCACGCTCGCCGGCATGTTCCTGGCGCGCGGCATGGCCTATGTGTTTTCCATCGATTCCGTGCCGATCACGCACGAGTTCTACGACACGCTGCAGGACCTCTACTGGCTGATGCCGGGCAAGGGCCGGCTGACCCTGATCGGCGGCACCATGCTGGTGGTTTTCCTGGCCGGCATCGTGGTGGCCCACTGGACGCGCTTCGGCACCAATGTCTATGCGCTGGGCGGCGGCGCGCAGACGGCGCACCTGATGGGCGTTCCGGTCGGCCGCACGACAATTGCGATCTATGCGCTGTCGGGCTTCCTGGCCGGCCTTTCGGGCATCGTCTTTTCCATCTACACCTCGGCCGGCTATTCGCTCGCCACGGTGGGTGTCGAACTCGACGCGATCGCCGCCGTCGTCATCGGCGGGACGCTTCTGACCGGCGGCAGCGGCTTCGTTGCCGGGACGCTCATCGGGGTGCTGATCATGGGGCTGATCCAGACCTATATCATCTTCGACGGAACGCTTTCGAGCTGGTGGACCAAGATCCTCATCGGGGTCCTGCTGTTTGCCTTCATCGCCTTGCAGAAGGGCCTTGTCTGGCTCACCTCGCGGGAGAGGCGGTCTCCGGCCGGAGCACGATAGGGAACATGGATTTGCTCAGGACGGCAATCACCGGCAACGTGACGCGCAACAACCACGCCTTCGTGGTGCACGAGATCGGCAAGGCGATCATCAAGGGCGATTATGAGGTCGGCTCGCTGCTGCCCGGAGACGCCGAGCTGGCGGAGCGGTTCGATGTATCACGCACGGTGCTGCGCGAGGCGATGAAGACGCTCTCGGCCAAGGGGCTCGTCTTTGCCCGCGCGCGCATCGGGACCCGCGTCACCGAACGCACGAAATGGAACCTGTTCGACGCCGACGTGCTCACCTGGCATTTCGAGGCCGGCGTCACCGAGGAATTCCTGGGTCACCTCAGCGAGATGCGCCTGTCCTTCGAGCCGTTCGCCGCGCGGCTCGCGGCGAAGAAGGCCGGCGGCGAGGATATCCGGAAACTTCACGCCCTGGTCGACGGGATGGCGGCGGCGCGCAGCAAGGAGGTGTTCGCGGTCGCCGACCTCGATTTCCACCTGGCGCTGCTCGATGCCTCGAAAAACCCCTTCATGTATTCGGTCGGCAACCTGATCGAGGCGGCGCTGGTGTCGGCCTTCAAGCTGAGCTCGCCGGTGGAGGACGATACGCATGAGACGTCGGTCCGCCAGCACCGGCGCATCGTCAAGGCCATCGAGGCCCACAACGGCGACGCGGCCGCCGCCGCCATGGAGACGGTCATCATCGTCGGGCGCGACCGCGTGAAGGGCAAGATCGTCTGACGCAGTCTACGCCAGATCGGCCGGCAGCAGCGCCTCGGGCATGTTCTGATAGCTCACCGGGCGCAGGAAGCGGCGGATCGCCAGCGTGCCGACCGAGGTGGTCGAGACATTGGTGCTGGCCGGATAGGGGCCGCCATGCATCATGGCGTCGGCCACTTCCACGCCGGTCGGGAAGCCGTTGGCGAGAATGCGTCCCGCCTTGCGTTCCAGCACCGGCATGAGCTTTGCGGCAAGTGCGGTATCGCCGTCGTCCATATGCAGCGTGCAGGTGAGCTGGCCCTCGAGCGCATGGGCAACCGAGAGCATTTCGTCTTCGCCCTTGACCCGCACCAGAATGCCGAGCGGACCGAAGACCTCATGGGCTAGACCGGGATTGGCAAGGAAGGCCTCGCCGCTCACCGTATAGAGATAGGGGGCCGCATTGCGCCCATCGGATCCCGCGGCGACCAGTTCCGCCACGCCGTCGACCGTGGCAATGCGCGCCTGGCCGTCGCGAAACGCGCCGGCGATGCCCTCGGTGAGCATGGTCTGCGCCGCGACTTCGCCGAGCGCCTTGGTGGCCACTGTCTGGAAGGCATCGGCCTCGGCGCCGCCATTGATGATGGCGATGCCCGGATTGGTACAGAACTGGCCGGCGCCCATGGTCAGCGAGCCGGCCCAGCCGCCGGCGATCGCCTCGCCGCGCGCCGCAACGGCTTCCGGCAGCAGGAACATCGGGTTCACCGAGCCGAGCTCGCCGAAGAAGGGGATCGGCTCCGGCCGCTTGTTGGCCAGATCGAACAGGGCCCGGCCGCCGGCCAGCGAGCCGGTAAAGCCGATGGCCTTGACGAGCGGGTGCTGGACCAGCGCTTCGCCCGCCTCGCGCGTGTCGCTTTGCACCAGCGAGAAGACGCCCGGATGGACGCCGGACTTTTCGATGGCGGCCAGGATCGCCTCGGCGACGATCTCGCCCGTGCCGGGATGGCCGGGATGCCCCTTGACGACGACCGGGCATCCGGCGGCAAGGGCCGACGCCGTGTCGCCGCCGGCGGTGGAAAAGGCGAGCGGGAAGTTCGATGCACCGAACACGCCGACCGGGCCGATCGGCCGCTGAATCAGGCGCAGGTCTGGGCGCGGCGCCGGCTTGCGGTCGGGCAGCGCTTCGTCATGGCGCCGGTCGAGATAGTCGCCCTTCAGGATGTGATTGGCGAACAGCCGCAACTGGCCTGTGGTGCGGCCGCGCTCGCCCTCAAGCCTTGCCATGGGAAGGCCGCTTTCGCGGTGGCCGATATCAGTGATCCGGGCGCCGCGTGCCTCGATCTCGTCGGCGACGGCGTTGAGGAAGGCGGCGCGCTGTGCGCGCGTCGAATAGCCATAGGACCAGAAAGCCTCCTCGGCCGCCTTTACCGCGCGGTCGATATCGCTGCGGGTGCCGGCCGCATAATCGTGTGCCGGGCCGCTTGCCGGAGCGGAACGGAAGGTCGAGGCGCCCTCCACCCATTCGCCGGCGATCAGGTGTTTTCCGCTTGGCGTGTAGCTGTCGGTCATGTCTTCCCAGTGTCCTTGTTTGCCGGCTGCCGATTGGGCAGCCTATTCGATGAATGGATCGGTGACGATCCGCTTGCCGAGCATGAAGGCGTCGGCCACATGGATCAGCGGCGAGACGTCGACCTCGCTGGAGCCGGCGCGCAGGAGCTCGGCGAAGCGCGCATAGATGCCGTCATATTCGGCTTCCGGGCCTTGGCGGATCTCCTTGCCGTCGATCGCCATGGTCGCTCCGCCGGCCCCGAGATACAGCGTTCCGCCGTCGGTTTCCACCGTGATGTCCCAACTTTGCGGCCCTGTCTGGCGCCAGTCGAAATCGGCTGTGACTGCGACGCCGCCGGCCCCGGCAAAGGAAAGCCGCGCGGCGATCGGCGTATCGCGGTTTTGCGGGAATTCCAGCTCCGCCCCGGTGAGGTGAACGGGCTGCGGCATGATCTCGGTGAGGATCGACAGCGCGTTGATGCCGGGATCGAAGATGCCGACGCCACCGGCCTGCCAGATCCATTCCTGGCCCGGATGCCAGCGCCGCACGTCCTCCTTCCAGATGATTTCCACCCGGCGGATATTCTTGTCGGCCAGCCACGCCTTTGCCGGTGCCACGGCGGGCGCAAAGCGTGAATGCCAGGTGGCAAAGAGGGTGAGGCCGCGCTCGGTGGCGAGGCCTGCGAGCGTGTGGACCTCGGCGACGGTGGCGCCGGGCGGCTTTTCCAGAAGCACGTGGCGGCCCGCCTCGAGTGCTGCCCGGGCCATCTCGAAGCGCACCTGCGGCGGCACGCAGAGCGCTACCGTGCTCACATCGGGGCGCGCCGCCAGAAAGGTCTCCATCGTTTCGAAGTGATCGACGCCTTCGACGCTCGCGTGGCGGCTCACTGTGGCTGCCAGATCGAAGGCCGGGCTTTTCGCGATCGAGGGAATGTGCTGGTCGCGAGCGATCTTGCCGACGCCGGCAATGGCGATCTTCATCGGCTCAGTGGCTGTCACGGGGCACCGCCTTTCCGCGTCCGCCTTTGAGGAAATCGAAATCCGCGCCGGTGTCGGCGCCCTGCACATGGGTGTGGAAAAGCCGGGCATAACCGCTTTCGGGCGTCTCCACCGCAGGAGCCCATGCCGCCAGACGCCGTTCGAGCTCCGCCCCGGAGATGTCGAGATGCAGGCGGCGTCCCGGCACGTCGATCTCGATCATGTCGCCGTCGCGCACCACCGCCAGCGGCCCGCCGACGGCGGCTTCAGGCGAGGTGTGCAGCACCACGGTTCCATAGGCCGTGCCCGACATGCGCGCATCCGAAATGCGCACCATGTCGGTGATGCCCTTGCGCAAGACCTTCGGCGGCAGGCCCATATTGCCCACCTCGGCCATGCCCGGATAGCCCTTCGGCCCGCAATTCTTCAAGACCATGATCGAGGTCTCGTCGATGTCGAGCGTCTCGTCGTTGATCTTGGCCTTGTAGTCGTCGATGTCCTCGAACACCACGGCGCGGCCGCGATGCTTCATCAGACGCTCGCTGGCGGCCGAGGGCTTGATGACCGCGCCATTGGGCGCCAGGTTGCCGCGCAAGACGGCGATGCCGCCTTGCTGCGTCAGCGCCTTTTCGACCGGGCGGATGACGTCCTCGTTCCAGTTGCGCACCTCGGTGAGTTCGTCGCTGACCGGCTTGCCGGCGACCGTCAGCGCGTCGCCATTGAGCTTGCCCGCATCGAGCAGCATCTTCAGCACCACCGGCAGGCCGCCGGCATAGAAGAACTCTTCCATCAGATATTTGCCCGAGGGCATCAGATTGACGATGGTCGGGATGTCGCGGCCGAGCCGGTCCCAGTCGTCCAGCGTCAGGTCGACGCCGATACGCCCGGCGAGCGCCAGGAGATGCACCACCGCATTGGTCGAGCCGCCGATGGCGCCATTGGTGCGGATGGCGTTTTCGAAAGCCTCGCGGGTGAGGATGTCGGAGGGTTTCAGATCGTCCTTGACCATATCGACGATGCGCCGGCCCGTCAGATGCGCCATGACGCGGCGGCGGCTGTCGACGGCCGGAATGGCCGCATTGCCCGAAAGCGCCATTCCGAGCGCCTCGGCCATCGAGGCCATGGTGGAGGCGGTGCCCATCGTGTTGCAGGAACCCGGCGAGCGCGACATGGAGGCCTCGGCCTCCAGGAAATCGGCGCGTGACATCTTGCCGGCCTTGATGTCCTCCGACATCTGCCACAGCGCGGTGCCCGACCCGACGCGTTCGCCGCGGAACCAGCCATTGAGCATCGGCCCGCCCGAGACGACGATGGCCGGCAGATCGACGCTCGCCGCGCCCATCAGCAGCGCCGGCGTGGTCTTGTCGCAGCCCGCCAACAGCACCACCCCGTCGACCGGATTGGCGCGCAGCGCCTCCTCCACGTCCATCGAGCACAGGTTGCGGTACATCATCGCCGTCGGGCGCAAGGAGGGCTCGCCCGGCGAGAACACGGGAAACTCGACCGGCAGGCCGCCGGCCTCGTAGACGCCGTGCTTCACCCGCTGCGCGAGGTCGCGCAGATGCGCGTTGCACGGGGTCAGTTCCGACCAGGTGTTGCAGATGCCGACGACCGGCCGGCCGTCGAACAGGTCGGCCGGCAGGCCCTGGTTCTTCATCCAGGAGCGGTGATAGATGTTGTCGCGGCTGTCGCCGCCATACCATTCCTGAGAGCGCAATCTGCGCGGCCATTCGGCCTTCTTGAATGTCATGGGGTTCTCGTTTGCCTTTGCCTAAAGTGCTTTCACGGCGACGACTTCGTCGCGTTCCGGCCCCGCGGTTGCGTCAACGGGATTTTTCAGTGCAAGGCCGAATTCCGGCGCCTCGATCTCGAAGCGGTCGCCCGGCTCGGTGCGCACGCCTTCGGCGAAGGAGAGCGTCGCCGTGCCGAACATGTGGACATGGACATCGCCCGGCTGGCGGAAGAGCCCGTACTTGAAATGGTGGTGCTCCAGATTGGAGATGGTGTGCGACATGTTGGCCTCGCCCGACAGGAACGGCTTTTCGAAGATCGCCTTGTCGCCACGCACGATGCGCGAGGTGCCGCGGATGTCCTGCGGCAGGTCGCCGATCAGGATTTCGGGGCCGAAGGATGCCGGGCGCAGCTTGGAATGGGCGAGATAGAGATAGTTCACGCGCTCCATCACATGGTCGGAAAATTCGTTCGACAGTGCGAATCCCACACGAAAGACCGTGCCGTCGTTGCCGACGACATAAATGCCGGCAATTTCGGGTTCCTCGCCGGCATCGTCGGCAAAGGGCGGCGAGGCCAGCGGTGCGCCGGGCGCCGCCACGGCGTGACCGTTGCCCTTGTAGAACCATTCCGGCTGCACGCCGGGCTGGCCATTGGCCGGCTTTCCGCCCTCGAGCCCCATGCGGAACATGCGCATGGAGTCCGTCATCTCCGCCTCGTCGGCCTTGTGCTGCTGGTGCATGGAATCGCGCGTCGAGGCCGACCCCAGATGCGTCAGCCCGGTGCCGGTCAGATGCAGGTGCGCCGGATCCGGGTGGAGGATCGGCGGCAGCAGGCGGCCTTCTTCATAGGCCCGCTCGAGATCGACGGGGGCGGCGAAGCCCAGCTTGGCGATCCGGGCGGCAATGGTCTCGCCGCTTTTGGCGCAGTCGAGTGCCAGTTGATAGACGCTTGCGGCGTCGCGCAATTCATAGGCTTCGGTGCCCTCGCGGGCGACGACGCGCAGCGCGCCGTCCGGTGTCTTGATCTGGGAAAGGAGCATGGTCAGGCAGCCTTGTTCTTGTTGTAGACGTCGAAGATGACGGCGGCGAGCAGCACCAGGCCCTTGATGACCTGCTGCCAGTCGATGCCGATGCCCATGATCGACATGCCGTTGTTCATCACACCCATGATGAAGGCGCCGACGACGGCGCCGACGATCGTGCCGACGCCGCCCGACATCGAGGCGCCGCCAATGAAGACGGCTGCGATCACGTCGAGTTCGAAGGCGAGGCCGGCCTTGGGCGTGGCGGTGTTCAAACGGGCGGCGAAGACGAGGCCGGCCAGCGCGGCCAGCATGCCCATGTTGACGAAGGTCAGGAAGGTCAGCCGTTCGGTGTTGATGCCGGAGAGCTTGGCCGCCTTTTCGTTGCCGCCGATGGCGTAGATGCGCCGGCCGATGGTCGTGCGCCCGGCGAGGAAGGAATAGACGGCGATCAGGAGCGCCATGATGATAAAGACGTTCGGCAGGCCGCGGAACGTCGCCATGAGATAGCTCATATAGACGATCGCCAGGGCGATGACCGCGTTCTTTACCAGGAAGAAGGCGAACGGCTCGTCGACGATGCCGGACTTCTGCTGATGCAGCCTGTTGCGCGCCGCCAGGAAGAGCAGGGCCACAGCCGCGACAACGCCGAGGACGAGCGAGAACAGGTTGATGTTCTCGGCGCCGAAGATATCGGGAATGAAGCCGGAGGCGATCAGCTGGAAGTGGCGCGGGAAGGGGCCGATGGACTGGCCTTCCAGTAGCCACAGCGTCAGCCCCTTGAAGACCAGCATGCCGGCGAGCGTGACGATGAAGGAGGGGATCTTGTAATAGGCGACCCAGAACCCCTGCGCGGCGCCGATCAAGGCGCCCGCGGCCAGGCAGATGATCCCGGTCACGACGTAATTGACTTCCCAGTTGACGATCATGACGGCGGCGAGCGCGCCGATGAAGCCGAGCACCGAGCCGACCGACAGGTCGATATTGCCGCCGACGATGACCAACAGCATGCCGATCGCCATAATGACGATGTAGCTGTTCTGCAGGATCAGGTTGGTCAGGTTGACCGGTTTCAGCAGAATGCCGCCGGTGACGATCTGGAAGAACGCCATGATCGCCACGAGCGCGAACAGGATCCCGTATTCGCGCAGATGGTTGCGCAGAAAGCCGAAAGAGGATTTGGCGCCGGTTGTGGCGCCCTGAGCGGACGATACGATTTCGGTCATAGTCTTGTTATCCAGCCAATTGTCCTGCCGATTTGATGATCATCGACATGATGCGCTCCTGGGTGGCTTCCGCCGTCGGCAGCTCACCGACGATGCGGCCTTCGTTCATCACGTAGAGACGGTCGGAAATGCCCAGCAGCTCCGGCATTTCCGACGAGATGACGACGATGGCCTTGCCGGCCGCCGCCAGGTCGCGAATGATCGTGTAGATCTCGAATTTGGCGCCAACGTCGATGCCGCGCGTCGGCTCGTCGAGGATGAGGATGTCGGGGTCGGCGAACAGCCATTTCGACAGCACCACCTTCTGTTGGTTGCCGCCCGAAAGGTTGACCGCCTCCTGCGCCACCGAGGAGCACTTGATGTTGATCTTGTCGCGGAACTGCTCGGCCACCGCCTGCTCGCGGCGCTCGTCGACCACCATGTTGGACGCCACCGCCTCCAGCTTGGCCAGCGGGATGTTGCGCCGGATCGTCTCGTCGAGCACCAGGCCGTAGGTCTTGCGGTCCTCGGTGGCGTAGGCGAGGCCGGCGTCGATGGCGCGCCGGATGGTGGAAACGTCGGCCGGCCGGCCGTCGATCAGCACCTCGCCGGAGATATTCTGGCCATAAGCGCGGCCGAACAGGCTCATGGCGAGCTCGGTGCGTCCCGCGCCCATCAGCCCGGCAATGCCGACGACCTCGCCGCGGCGCACCGACAGGTTGGCGTCGTCGACCACTTTGCGCTCGGTGTGGATCGGGTGATGGACGGTCCAGTTCTTCACCTCGAAGACCGTCTCGCCGATCTTCGGCGTGCGCGGCGGATAGCGGTCGGACAGCGAACGGCCGACCATGTCGCGAATGATGCGGTCCTCGCTCACCGGCCCGGCGCTGCAGTCGATCGTGCCGATGGTTGCCCCATCGCGCAGCACGGTGATCGTATCGGCGACCTTCGAGATCTCGTTGAGCTTGTGCGAAATGAGGATGGAGGAGATGCCGCGCTCGCGGAACTCCTTCAACAGATCGAGCAGCGCGTCGCTGTCCTTTTCATTGAGCGAGGAGGTCGGCTCATCGAGGATGAGAAGCTTGACTTCCTTCGACAGCGCCTTGGCGATCTCGACGAGCTGTTGCTTGCCGAGCCCGATATTGGTGATCTTCGTCTCGGGGTGCTCGGTGAGCCCGACCCGGGCCAGGAGTTCGCGGGTTCGCCGGTTGGTCTCGCGCCAGTCGACGATGCCGCGTCGGGCGCGTTCGTTGCCGAGGAAGATGTTCTCGGCGATCGACAGGAGCGGCACCAGCGCCAGCTCCTGGTGGATGATGATGATGCCTTCACGCTCGCTGTCGGCAACGCCGCGAAAGGCCTTCTCCTCGCCGTTGTAGACGATCTGGCCTTCGTAGGAGCCATGCGGATAGACGCCGCTCAGCACCTTCATCAGGGTCGACTTGCCGGCGCCGTTCTCGCCGACCAGCGCATGGATCTCGCCGCGCTCGACCTCGATATTGACCCTGTCGAGGGCGACGACCCCCGGAAAGGTCTTGGTGATGTCGCGCATCTCGAGAATGATGTCGGATGACATGGCTCGCGTCCTAAGGGTAGGCGGGGTTATCGAGGATGGGGTGCCTTAGCCGGGACCCCACCCTCAATCCCTCCCCTCTCCTGAGCTTGTCGAAGGGGGAGGGAGGCAGACAGGTTGCGGCTACTGGACCTGGTCTTTGGTGTAGTAGCCGGTGTCTACGAGCCTCTCTTCCCAGTTGGCCGCCGTAACGGGCAGGGGCTCCAGGAGATAGGACGGCACGACCTTCACGCCGTTGTCGTAGGTCTCGGTGTCGTTGATTTCCGGCTCGCCGCCGCCGAGCACCGCATCGACCATGCCCACCGTGACACGGGCCAGTTCACGCGTGTCCTTGAAGATGGTGGAATATTGCTCGCCGCGCAGGATCGCCTTGACCGAAGGGATCTCGGCATCCTGGCCGGAAACGATCGGCATTTTCATGTCGCCGGAGCCGTAGCCGACGCCCTTGAGCGAGGAGATGATGCCGATCGACAGGCCGTCATAGGGCGACAGTACGCCGTGCACGGTCTTGCCGGTGTAGTTGGCCGAAAGCAGGTTATCCATGCGTGCCTGGGCGACGGAGCCGTCCCAGCGCAGCGTGCCGACCGTGTCCATGCCCATCTGGCCGGACGCAATGACGATCTTGCCTTCGTCGATCAGCGGCTGCAGCACCGACATGGCGCCGTCATAGAAGAAGTAGGCGTTGTTGTCGTCCGGTGAGCCGCCGAACAACTCGACATTCCAGGGCTCGGCGTCCGGGAAGCGCTCCTTGAGTCCGTCGACCAGCGTGTTGGCCTGCTGCACGCCGACCTTGAAATTGTCGAAGGTGGCGTAATAGTCGACATGCGCGCTGTCGCGGATCAGCCGGTCATAGGCGATGACCTCGATACCGGCCGCATCGGCGTTGGCGAGCGCATTGGACAGCGTGGTGCCGTCGATGGCGGCAATCACCAGCGCGTCGACCCCCTTGGTGATCATGTTCTCGATCTGGGCGAGCTGGTTGGGGATGTCGTCCTCGGCATATTGCAGGTCGGTCGAATAGCCGGCGTCTTCGAACTGCTTGACCATGCTCTGGCCGTCGGAAATCCAGCGGGCCGAGGATTTCGTCGGCATGGCGATGCCGACCGTTCCTTTTTCCTGCGCGCCGGCCGGGCCGGTGAAAGAGGCGGCGACGATAGCCGTCGTCGCCAGTGCAAGTGTCAGAAGTTTCATCTGGTCCTCCCAATAAATAGACGTGCCGCTCGAAGCGGCGGCGTTGCCGGACTGGCGAATTGCAGATCGAGACGGAAACGGTTCGGGCGGCAAAGACGGTGCCGGCCGCGAAGAAGTCGTTCCTCCCATCCTCCCGCGGCTGCTTGCGATCTGTCTGCCGCCCCCGCGAGGCCTGACAGTCCTATGAAGGGGTGATATGCAGGTCAAATGCGAACTTCGACGATTGATATGCCGATTCTGATATATTTATTGAATGGAGCCAATGCGTGAACGACCGGACGAAGCCCTTTGAAAGCGGCATCCTCATACGCCGCGGACTGAAGCTCACCCATCTGCGTCTGGTGGTCGCCTTGAAGGAGACGGGCCAGATGAGCGCGGCGGCGGCGCAACTGGCGATCTCGCAGCCTGCAGCTTCGCGCATGGCGTCCGAGGTCGAAGCGATCGTCGGCGTGCCGCTTTACGCGCGTCATGCGCGCGGCATCGTCCTGACGGCCTATGGCGAACGCCTTGCCGACAGGGCGCGGGCGACGCTGCAGGGGCTGGACGACGCGGCGCGCGAGATCAGCGAGATGGAGCGCGGCATGCAGGGCTCCGTTTCCATCGGCGCGGTGACCGGACCGGCGCTCGACCTCGTGCTGCCGGCGTTGCGCCAGGCGCGGCTGACCCATCCGGGCATCTCGATCACGGTCAGCGTCGACACGAGCGACCGCCTGGCGGAGGCCCTAATGGCGGCGCGGGTCGACTTCTTCATCGGGCGCATTCTCGGCGATGTCGATCCAAAGATGTTCGAGACGCGGCTGATCGCGGAGGAACCGATCAGCCTGATCGTGCGCAGCGGCCATCCCCTGACACGGCGGACCAGCGTCGCGCTCGAGGATTGCGTGGCTTATGACTGGGTGCTGCAGGCGCCGGGCGGGCTTTTGCGGCGTACGGTGGAAGCCCACCTGATGGCGCGCGGCATCGCCCTGCCCGACAAGGTGCTCGGCACCTCGTCGCTGTTGTTGACGCTCGCTTATATCAGCCGATCGAACGCGATTGCGCCGGTGGCCAAGGCGGCGGCAGACTTCTATGGCGGCGAGGAGGGGATGAATGCCCGTATCGTCGAACTGCCGGTGGATGAAGAGATCAGGGTCGAACCCTATTCCCTGATCCTTCACGCACAGCGTTCTCTCTCTCCGGCCTCGGAAGTCATGTTCGAGATGATCGCCACCGCCGCGCGCGCCGCGCCGGGACAATGAAGGACGCCACTCATGCCCGTGCCGCCTGGCGCGACGTGCCGCCAGGCGCCGTCCTCACGAATCGCGCGGCGTGGCGGCGGATGGCGAAGTTGACGGCCGCGAAGGCCACCAGGGCGGAAGCCACGTGGAGAACGACGACGAGATAACGAAAGTCGCGGCCGGCATCCGGCGGGGCCTGGAACTGAAACTCCAGGCGGCCGACGGCATAGAAGTAGGAGACGAGACCGACGATCGCGGCGAGGCCCGCGGCCCAGGCGATACGTTCGCGCAGCGTGCTGCGCAGGTCGGCGCGAATGGTGAAGACGACCAGGATGAGCGCGGCAATGGCCGGCGCCATGGCGTGCAGGCAGAAGAACGGCAGCCTGCGGATGATGAATGTCCAGACCGAACCGTCATAGGCGCCGTCGAATGCGCCGCGGTCCATCAGCGCCTGGGCGTAATCATAGAGAATGATCGCAACCACGACGAGGACGATCGGCAGGGCATATCGCTCGACGATGGCGGATACCGAACGATCGTCCGTTTCCGAGCCCGACGACAGTCGCTCGAGCGCCAGCATGTTGACGACGACCACGGCGAAGAAGAGGGGCACGTAATTCGACAGCAGATACAGGCCGGACATGGCGGGCGAGGCCGGCCAGAAATCCCAGCTCTCGCGTTTGCCGAGCGCGCCGTCGACAAAGGTCTGCATCGACGACATGGGCAGCACGACCCAAAGCACGACGGCACACAGGAGAAAGACGAGAATGCCGCTGCTCCAGGCTTTCGGCCGGCGTTCCTGGTCCGGCATCGAGACGGCGAGCGCCTTGGCGAGCTTGGGCAGTGCGCGCCCGCCGCCGCTCTTGACCGTGGCCACCGCGGCGGCAAAGATCAGGTCTTGCACGACGAAGCGCTTCTCGCGCGACGATCCCTGCCGGATCTCGTCAAGTTCGGCCTGCCGGTCGAGCTTCATCTGGCCGACATAGTCGCTGTAGAAGCTCGTGTCGGCAAAGGCGCCGATCCTGTGAATCCACTGGTCGCTCAGCATCTGCTCCAACTCTGCCGCCAGGGCTTCGGGCCCATCGCTGCGGGCCAGGATCTCGTCGGCGAAATGCGCCGAAATGCGGGCGACATGCTCGGGTATGCCGATCCAGCGATGGAAGACCTCCTTCTGGAAATTGGCGATCCTGTCCAGGCCGGGAAAGGGTTGGGTGAGGCCGACCATCATGGCCGCGACAATCAATGGGAAGATGGAGGGATCCGTCAGGTGCGACCGTCCGCTGTCGCCGCCGGCGATCGTCATCCAGCCTTCCAGCACGCCGGGCGGCACGGAGCAAAGCAGGGTATAGGCCGCAAAGGAGGCGAGGAGGAACGCCGCGAGCGCCGCATTGAACGTCCAGGCATCCGTAAAGTCCCTTGGGCGCAATTGCGCGATCAGGTTGGAGCGCGGGCTGGGCGTCGTCTGCGGTGCCGAGAATTCGCAGAACTTGCCGACCTGGCTGAACGACAGAACGGCCGCCCCGAACCAGAATGCGGGCGAGGAGAACAGGGCAAGCATGGCACTCTCTCCCGGTTCATTGTTTCGGGCAGTTGCCGTTCGGGCATTCCTGCGCCAGCGCGGCGGTTTCGATATGGAATGCGGGTGCCGATGCGACGGCCAGCGCCGCTAGCGCCAGCAGGAGGATCGACAGGCGATGGTTGCGCGTAGGAAGTTGCATGGAACCGCTCCGTCAATGTCACGATCACCAGAATGACAATTATCCCATGCTGGACGTGCGCCGTCTATGAACATTGTCACAGGAGGAACACCGCTCATCGACGTCGATGCCGGCCGGCCTATGCGGGAGCCCGGCAGAAGATGGGTCGCCGGCCCTGCGGCCAGGCCATGCGATGCCCGCACGAAACCGAAAATCCCGGCCCGCCGGCCCCTGCAAGCCGCCATTGCGCAGGAATGCAGCGCTGCCGTACCCGGAAGGAGGCCTCGTCGCCGCCTGTGAATAATTGATTTTCAATGTAATTTCAATGACTTAAAACTTTCCGGCAACGGGACGGCCGAAGCTGTCTGCAAAAGGTCCAAAAAAGTTTGTTTGTTGAGTTGACAGTATGGATTGGTGGCGACTATATACGCCTCACCAACGAGGGCGGCGGTGCCGCTGGCGGCAGAGAGCTTCGCCCTTGTGTTTGGGTTAATCAAGAGAGCCGCGTGAGCGACACTCGAGAAGGCTGGAAGGCGCAAGCGTAACGGCCGATGACATTGCGTATGCGGTGTCTGTTCTTTGACAATTGAATATTGGAAGAAAGAGAAACGTGGGCGGCAAGGTTCCTGCGGGTCTCGGGTCCTGGAAGGGATTTGAGGCTTGAAGAGACTTTGGCGGACACGTTTCGAGAGAAAGTTACACGTTCTTTTGACGGAGATATTTTCGCCGATCCTTTGGGATCGACGGAATTTTCGTTGAGGGACGGTGTGAATGTTCTCGTCGATTCAAGCGTGACCAATTAAAGCCAAATCAAGTCTTTCAAACATGAGAGTTTGATCCTG
>NZ_WOAC01000008.1:170000-177626 GCF_009749525.1 Mesorhizobium xinjiangense
GGATTGATCTCGAGAAGCTGGTCTTTTTGTGCCGTGCCCAACATTCGAACGCCGGAGCTTGCTCCGGTTATTGGATGGTCCATATGTCTTTCCTTCGGATCTTTGATCCTGGGGAGGATGGACGGTGGGCATTGGCAATGAGAACGATCAAGTGTCTTAAGGGCAATTGGTGGATGCCTTGGCATGCACAGGCGATGAAGGACGTGATACGCTGCGATAAGCTGCGGGGAGGTGCGAATAACCTTTGATCCGTGGATTTCCGAATGGGGCAACCCACCTTGGATAGCTAGAAAATCATTTTGGTTCTGTCCTCACGGATGGACGCGGCTTTGCCGCTATCCTCCGGACGGGGCGCGCCAAAAGGCGCGACGGCCGGTCGGCCTTGCGGATGTCTTCGACATCCGGAAGTGCGGATCGGCACGGTCTATGCGGTTTATCTGTCATAGACCGCTAGGTCGTCGGACCTTATGGTCCGCGCCCGCGCAGGGGCCAGGCCGCGCAAGCGGCCGGTGCGGCCCCGTGAGCGAGAACCCAAATGGTTTCTAGCTATCGTTAACAAGGTATCTTGAGCTGAATAGATAGGTTCAAGAGGCGAACGCGGGGAACTGAAACATCTAAGTACCCGTAGGAAAGGACATCAACCGAGACTCCGCAAGTAGTGGCGAGCGAACGCGGACCAGGCCAGCGGCTTTTGAGAGCCAAGCGGAACCGTCTGGAAAGTCGGGCCGTAGCGGGTGACAGCCCCGTACGCATAATGCGATCAAAAGTCCTTGAGTAGGGCGGGACACGTGAAATCCTGTCTGAACATGGGGAGACCACTCTCCAAGCCTAAGTACTCGTGCATGACCGATAGTGAACCAGTACCGTGAGGGAAAGGTGAAAAGCACCCCGACAAGGGGAGTGAAAGAGTACCTGAAACCGATTGCCTACAAACAGTGGGAGCCTGCAATGGTGACCACGTACCTTTTGTATAATGGGTCAGCGACTTAGTGTGTCGAGCAAGCTTAAGCCGGTAGGTGTAGGCGCAGCGAAAGCGAGTCTGAACAGGGCGTTCAGTTCGACGCATTAGACCCGAAACCGAGTGATCTAGCCATGAGCAGGCTGAAGGTACGGTAACACGTACTGGAGGGCCGAACCCGTATCTGTTGCAATAGATTGGGATGACTTGTGGCTAGGGGTGAAAGGCCAATCAAACTCGGAAATAGCTGGTTCTCCGCGAAATCTATTTAGGTAGAGCGTCGACCGAATACCCTCGGGGGTAGAGCACTGGATGGGCTAGGGGTCCTCACCGGATTACCAAACCTAACCAAACTCCGAATACCGAGGAGTACTAGTCGGCAGACACACGGCGGGTGCTAACGTCCGTCGTGGAGAGGGAAACAACCCTGACCAACAGCTAAGGTCCCCAAGTCATGGCTAAGTGGGAAAGGATGTGAGACTCCCAAAACAACCAGGATGTTGGCTTAGAAGCAGCCATCATTTAAAGAAAGCGTAACAGCTCACTGGTCTAATTAAGGGGTTTTGCGCCGAAAATGTATCGGGGCTAAAGCCATGCACCGAAGCTTTGGGTTCACGCTTTTGCGTGAGCGGTAGCGGAGCGTTCCGTAGGCCGATGAAGGCGGACCCGTGAGGGCTGCTGGAGGTATCGGAAGTGCGAATGCTGACATGAGTAACGATAAAGGGGGTGAGAGACCCCCTCGCCGAAAGTCCAAGGGTTCCTGCTTAAAGTTAATCTGAGCAGGGTTAGCCGGCCCCTAAGGCGAGGCCGAAAGGCGTAGTCGATGGGAACCACGTTAATATTCGTGGGCCTGGAGGTAGTGACGGATCGCGTGTGTTGTGAGGTCTTATCGGATTGACCTTGCGGCGAAGCGGTCCCAGGAAATAGCTCCTCCATATAGACCGTACCCGAAACCGACACAGGTGGACTGGTAGAGTATACCAAGGCGCTTGAGAGAACTGTGCTGAAGGAACTCGGCAAATTGCACGCGTAACTTCGGGATAAGCGTGACCCTTCTTCGGGCAACCGTTGGGGGGTGGCACAGACCAGGGGGTAGCGACTGTTTATCAAAAACACAGGGCTCTGCGAAGTCGCAAGACGACGTATAGGGTCTGACGCCTGCCCGGTGCCGGAAGGTTAAGAGGAGAGGTGCAAGCTTTGAATCGAAGCCCCGGTAAACGGCGGCCGTAACTATAACGGTCCTAAGGTAGCGAAATTCCTTGTCGGGTAAGTTCCGACCTGCACGAATGGCGTAACGACTTCCCCGCTGTCTCCAGCACAGACTCAGTGAAATTGAATTCCCCGTGAAGATGCGGGGTTCCTGCGGTTAGACGGAAAGACCCCGTGCACCTTTACTATAGCTTTACACTGGCATTCGTGTCGGCATGTGTAGGATAGGTGGTAGGCTTTGAAGCCCGGGCGCCAGCCTGGGTGGAGCCACCCTTGAAATACCACCCTTATCTATATGGATGTCTAACCGCGGCCCGTCATCCGGGTCCGGGACAGTGTATGGTGGGTAGTTTGACTGGGGCGGTCGCCTCCTAAAGAGTAACGGAGGCGCGCGATGGTGGGCTCAGAACGGTCGGAAATCGTTCGCTGAGTGCAATGGCATAAGCCTGCCTGACTGCGAGACTGACAAGTCGAGCAGAGACGAAAGTCGGTCATAGTGATCCGGTGGTCCCGTGTGGAAGGGCCATCGCTCAACGGATAAAAGGTACGCCGGGGATAACAGGCTGATGACCCCCAAGAGTCCATATCGACGGGGTTGTTTGGCACCTCGATGTCGACTCATCGCATCCTGGGGCTGGAGCAGGTCCCAAGGGTATGGCTGTTCGCCATTTAAAGCGGTACGTGAGTTGGGTTCAGAACGTCGTGAGACAGTTCGGTCCCTATCTGCCGTGGGTGTAGGAATATTGACAGGATCTGTCCCTAGTACGAGAGGACCGGGATGGACGTATCTCTGGTGGACCTGTTGTGGCGCCAGCCGCAGTGCAGGGTAGCTATATACGGACGGGATAACCGCTGAAGGCATCTAAGCGGGAAACCCACCTGAAAACGAGTGTTCCCTATCAGAGCCGTGGAAGACGACCACGTCGATAGGCCGGGTGTGGAAGCGCAGCAATGCGTGAAGCTTACCGGTACTAATAGCTCGATTGGCTTGATCGTTCTCATTTGCCAATGCTCATCTTTCTGAGCGCTCACGCGCCGTCCGCTCCTTCGGAGCGGGCGCTCCGCGAGGGCGCCGGACGACCGGCGACGCGCAGTCGCGCGTTATGTGGTCCTCACGGGCGTACGCGGCTTCGCCGCTGCCCTGCGGACAACGCGGCGCATCAGCGCCGACGGCCAGTCGGCCTTTTGTTTGTCCTCACGGATGTATGCGGCTTTGCCGCTATCCTCCGGACGGGGGCGCGCAAAGGCTCGCACGCGCTTGCGAAGCTTCGCTTCGCGAGGGCGCAAGCCGGAACTATACAAAAAACAGCTTCTCGATTTGATATGCGTTTTGCCGACCTGGTGGTTATTGCGGGGCGGCTGCACCCGTTCCCTTTCCGAACACGGCCGTGAAACGCCCCAGCGCCGATGGTACTTCGTCTCAAGACGCGGGAGAGTAGGTCGCTGCCAGGTCTGCAAAACACATATCAGCTTCTCGTCACACACAAACCGCCATTCCAGGCGCAAAAAGGCCGCAACCCGCGGCCCGCAAAAACCTTTGACGCGGGGTGGAGCAGCCCGGTAGCTCGTCAGGCTCATAACCTGAAGGTCGCAGGTTCAAATCCTGCCCCCGCAACCAACGATAACAGCACCCGTTCATCCCAAGGATGAGCGGGTTTTTTTGTGCCCGAAGCCAAGCTGAGTATGCCCGCCAGATCACCCTCCAGCCAGAGGTCGACCTTGCCGTCCGGACCGGGAGAGACGATGATCTGGCCGATCAAGGCGCGGATGTCGTCGCTGGCTTCCCCGCCGCGACCGCCTTCTCGATCGACGCATCGGCGGAGGTGGACGTCACGTCAAAGACGACGGCAACGGCCTGACCGCGGCCAAGCGGACCCGCTACCTCTTCTCGGGGCTGATTAAGTGCGCCGAATGCGGCAGCGGCTACTCCATCGTCTATCGCAACCAGTTCGGATGTTCTTCTGCAAGGAACAAAGGCATCTGCCGGAACTGCGCCCGGATCAGCCGCTTTGAGCTTGAGACCCGGATTCTCGCCGCGCTGCGCGATCAACTGATGCAGCCCGAACTTTTTGAGACGTTCTGTGAAGAGCAAGCACCTGTGCGGATCGTTTATCCGAATACGCTCGAGCATGGCGATCGATTGCTCGCGAATATCCTTTCTGTCCATCTTCCGGTGAAGTCGCAGCCCTTCTGCCATCTGTTCGCCGATGGTCATGGAAGGGTTGAGCGAGACCATGGGTTCCTGAAAGACCATTCCGATGCTGGCGCCGCGGATTGCACGCAGGCCTTTTGCGTCGAGTTGCGTAAGGTCTGTTCCATCGAACAGGATGCTGCTTTGCGGCTCGATGACCAGGGGCGGCGGAAGCAGGTTGAGGACGGCACGCGCCGCCATCGTCTTGCCCGATCCGGATTCCCCGACGAGTGCGATCATGCTGCCGGCGGCAAGATCGAAGGATAAGCCGTCCACGACGCGGGCGCCGCCTTGGCTGACCGAAACCGAAAGATCGCGAACGCTGAGCATGTTGCCGCTTTCCACCTCTGCTAGCATGACACGCCTCAGTTTCGCATCTTTGGATCGAGCCAATCGCGCACTGCATCGCCCAGCATGTTCACGCCGAGAAGCGTGATGGAGATGCATAGGCCCGGGAGGATGATCAGGTGCGGCGCCTCGTTGATGTAGGCGCGCGCCGTCGCCAGCATATTGCCCCAGCTGGGGGCCGGTGGCGGAACGCCCAGTCCGAGGAAGGACAGTGCGCTTTCCGACAGGATGATCCAGCCGAACATTGTCGTCGCAAGCACGGTTACCGGCGCAACGCAGTTTGGCAGCACGTGGCGCATCATGGTCATTGGTTCGCTATTGCCAATCACGCGGGAGGCTTCGACGAACTCTCGTTCGCGCAGCGACATCACCGTGGCCCGGACCACACGCACGACGACCGGCATGTAGGCAAGGCCCAGTGCGATGACGATCCCGTTGCGGCTGGCGCCGAACACGGCCATGAAACCGAGCGCCAGCAGCAGGCCGGGAAAAGCCAGGAAGGCGTCGTTGAAGGTCATGATGATGCGATCGAGCTGCGGATTCCGATTCAAACCGGCCGGGTATTCCGATTTGAAGCCGGCCACCATTCCGACATGAAGCCGGCCGGGATTCCGATCAATATGCGGATTCCGATTCAAACCGGCCGGGTATTCCGATTTGAAGCCGGCCACCATTCCGACATGAAGCCGGCCGGGATTCCGATCAATATCCGGCCACTTTAGGGGGCTGAAGACAGACCACCTGGGTCAGCAACTTTGGCATGACGGTCCTTTTGCAAAAGGGACGCGCGATGCCAGCAAAGAGAAGGCTGACCATGAGACAACTACGACAAATGCTCCGGCTTGCCGGAGACGGGACGAGCACCCGCGATATCGCGCTGACGCTCGGCATAGCGCGCAGCACCGTCCAGGACAATCTCAAGCGCGCGACAGCAGCAGGATTGAACTGGCCGCTGCCGGGCGACCTTACCGACGATGCGCTCGAGAACAGGCTGTTCGCCCGGGCCGGGGTCAAGCAAGGTCTGCGGCGGCGTCCCGAGCCGAACTGGGCGCAACTGGCACTGGAGCTCAAGAAGCCGGGCGTGACGCTGCTCATCCTGTGGGAGGAGTATCGCGCCGTTCATCCCGGCGGCTACGGCTATAGCCGTTTCTGTGATCTGTTTCGCAGATTCGAGCGGCGGCTCTCGCCGACCATGCGCCAGGAGCACGCTGCCGGCGACAAGGTCTTCGTGGACTATTCCGGCAAGAAGATCGCCATCGTCGATCCGCTGACCGGCGAGATCCGTGAGGCGGAGATCTTCGTTGCCGTTCTGGGCGCCTCCGGCTTCACCTACGCGGAGGCGACATGGACGCAGGCGCTGCCGGACTGGATCGGCGCCCACGTGCGCATGTTCGGCTTCTTCGGCGGCGTGCCGCGCCTGATTGTGCCCGACAATCTGAAGTCCGGCGTCAATCGGGCCTCGTTCTATGACCCGGAGATCAACCGCAGCTACGGCATGATGGCCTCGCACTACGGCGTCGGCGTGCTGCCGGCACGGCCGAGGCGCCCGAAGGATAAAGCAAAAGTCGAAAACGGAGTCCGTTTTGCCCAGACCTGCATCCTCGGCCGGCTGCGGCATCAGACCTTCTTCTCGCTGGCCGAGGCCAATGCCGCGATCGCCGGCGCACTCGATCGGATCAACGACCATGTCATGCGCCGCCTCGGCGTCAGCCGCCGGCATTTGTTCGAGACGGTGGAACGGCCGGCGCTGGCCAGTCTGCCGGCACAGGATTACGAGTTCGCCGAATGGCACCTGGCCCGTGTCGCCACCGACTACCATGTCGAGTTCAAGACCTTCTTCTATTCCGTGCCGCACAGCCTCATCCGCCAGCAGGTCGATATCCGCGCGACGCAAAGGACGATCGAGGTATTCCATCGCGGCAAGCGCGTCGCCGTTCATCAGCGCCGATATGGCGGACGCCGTTACGGCACGAACCCTGAGCACATGCCCAGTTCCCACCGTCGATATGCGGAGTGGACTCCTGACCGCTTTCGACGATGGGCTGCTTCGATCGGACCACAGACCGAGGGGCTGATCATCGCCATCCTGGCCAGCCGGCCTCATCCCGAGCAGGGGTTCCGCACCTGCCTGGGTGTTTTGCGCCTGTATCGTGATCTCCATCGCGAACGCGCAGAGGCGGTGTCGGCCCGCGCTGTCGAGATCGGCGGGCTGACCTGCAAGAGCATCGCCGCCCTTATCACCAACCACAAGGCCGCCCGGCCTGCCGGCAACCCCGGCGCCGTCATCGATCACGCCAATCTGCGTGGTCCCGGCTACTTCCATTAAGGAGATAAAGATCATGCTGACCCATCCCACCCTCGACATGCTGCGCGACCTCGGACTGCACGGCATGGCCAAAGGCTTCCAGGACCTCGACGCCCAACCGGAAGCGCGCGCCCTCGATCATGGCGAATGGCTCGCCATCCTGCTCGAGCAGGAAGCGACATTACGACGCCAGAAGCGCTTCGAGGCGCGTGCCCGCGCGGCCCGGCTGCGCCATGACGCGCAGGTCGAAGATACCGACTTCCGTGCCGAACGCGGTCTCGATCGTTCCCTGTTCCTCAAGCTCGCAGGCTGCGACTGGATCCGACAACGTCATGGGCTCCTGTTGACCGGCCCGGCCGGCGTCGGCAAGAGCTGGCTTGCCTGTGCTCTCGGTCATAAGGCCTGTCGCGAGGACTTCTCAGTCGTCTATCATCGCGCGCCACGGCTATTCGCCACGCTCGCCCTGGCCAGGGGCGACGGCCGCTATGCCAGGATGCTGAAGGCGTTGGCCCGCACCGACCTGCTCGTCCTCGACGATTGGGGACCCGAAAAGCTCAACGACGAACAGCGCCGCGATCTCCTCGAGATCATCGAGGACCGCTATGAGCGGCGCTC
>NZ_WOAC01000009.1 GCF_009749525.1 Mesorhizobium xinjiangense
TGTCGGGCTCGTCCGAGCAGGCCTGGAAAAGCCGAATGAAAACATCGGCTTTGACCCAGTCGCGGTATCGCTTGAAGACCGTGTTCCATTTGCCGAAGAAGGCCGGCAGATCGCGCCACGGACTACCCGTGCGCACCACCCACAGGACCGCTTCGATGAAGCGCCGGTTGTCGCCTCCGCTGCGTCCAGGGTCGATCGGCTTACCCAGACAATGCGGCTCCATCTTCGCCCACTGGGCGTCCGTCAGTACGAATCGTTCCATCCGAAGCTTGAATCATGTTCAAGCCGCGGGTGGAATCCTGAATCTCAACAGGCCTTAGAAAAGCGTTCGCAGGCTCACCGCTTCGCGGAATCGGTTCGCCAATCTAACCCTTTGATTCGACGCAATTCCGGACGGAGAACCGGCTTCCACTTCTCCTGGAATTGCTCTAAGCTCCAGCCGCGTCGACGGAGGGGCGGCGCGTCCTGTCGGGCCCGCCGCCTTGCTGCATCTCCATGGCGCGGTAGAAATCGGCAAGCTGCTTGCCGCGCTCCGGCTTGAAGGCACGGCCGGCCGGATCCAGTTCGGCGATACGGTCGATGCGGAAGGCGCGGAAATCGCCGCGCAGTTCGCACCAGGCAACCAGCGTCCACACCTTGCCCCAGAACCACAGGCCGAGCGGGCGCACATCACGCATGGAACTGCGGCCGGCTTCGTCGCGATAATCGAGACTGAGCACCTGTCGCGCGTCGATCGCGCGCTCGATCGCATCGATCGCCTCACGATCGGCCTGGCTCACCACATAGAGCGGCGCGTGGATCTCGGTGCGCGAGATGTGGTCGCGCTCGGAATCGGGCAGCACCGCGCCGATCTTGACCAGAGCCTCTTCGGCCGAGCGGGCCATGGTCGCGCCGCCGAATGCGCGCACCATGCGCGCCCCGGCCACCAGCGCCACGATCTCGTCGCGCGTGAACATCAGCGGCGGCAGGTCATAGCCCGAGCGCATGATGTAGCCGACGCCGGCTTCGCCGTCGATCGGCACGCCCGTCGACTGCAGATCGGCGATGTCACGATAGACCGTGCGCTCGGAGACCTCGAGCCACTCTCCCAGCATACGCGCGGTGACCAACCGGCCGCCGCGCAAATGCTGTACGATCTGGAACAATCTGTCCGCGCGTCTCATGCGGAATCCTTTCGCTCATGCGCCTGATGGCGAGAACAGCCCGATGCTGTTGCCGTCGGGGTCGAGGCAGTAGGCAAATCGCCCGGCCGGAATCTCGATGACCGGCGTGACGACGCTGCCGCCATTGGCTTCCAGCCGTTCCATAGCATCCTCCAGCGGAGCGGGCACGGCGAGGTGGACGGTACTGCCGGTTCCCGGCGCCGCCGGCTTTCCCGGATAGAGATGGCCGGCACGGCCCTTCTCCTTCACGACGAACATTGATATCGGGTTGGGCCCGGGATCGTCGTCGACCAGCGTGTTCTGCAGCACCGCGGCATAAAACGCCTTGGCCCGCTCCATATCGGTGACCGGTATTTCCGCCCAGATGATGGCATGGTCGGGAACAAACGCGTTCATGCGAATTTCTCCAGGATGTTTGATAGCACACTATTGCGGCGCTCCTGACAGCCTTATGTCAGGAGCCTCACCCAGCGGCATGCTCGCTGGCGAACAGCGCGCGCAGCCGTACGATCATGTCTTCGCGCTCCGGCAGAAGCGCTTCCAGGAATTCTGCCGCGAAACTGGCCGGCGCCGAGCCCGGTGCGGAAACCACGTTGCCGTCACGAACTGCATGCGGCACATCCCGGTAAAGGCCCTGGCCGGGATAGGAATCGAGATGATCGGCAATCCAGACACGGCCATTGCTGGTGTGTCTGCGATTCTCGAGCAGCCCGGCGCGGGCCAGCGCCAATGTCCCGCCGCAGATGCCGCCGACAACGCCGCGGCGATCGGCAACGGCCCGCAGCAGCGGTGCGATGTCCGGCGCGTCGGCTGCCTGCCAACAATCCGAGCCGATGACGGCGATGGCATTGAGATCGTCATTGTCCTCCGGGCGGCAATCGCGGCAGTCGGCGAGCATCAGCCCGGATACCGAACGCACGCCCCCGCCCCCCGGCGTAAGCGCGACGATCCTGCCGCCGAACCATTCGACCACGGAGGCCGACAGGAAGCCGTATTCCCAGTCCGCGAATCCTTCGACGAAGATCATACCGACTGTCTTGCCCTTCATGTTGCCCATCTCCCTGTCGCGCTTCGGCTGCCTCACAAGGACCATTGCGAGCGACGGCGCCCGTCCAGGCGACCCCCGCGCGCGTCGGGCCAGCCGATATCCTTGCGGATATGGGCAGGGAGCTCATTGAGTATCCTTTCCGTGCGGATCTCGTCGCGCAACGCGCGCCACCGCGCGCGCTGGCCGTCAATCCGACCGAGCAGGCCACGATAGAACGGGTTCATCATCTGCCTCCATCATTTGTTCGATGAAGGCAGAATGTCACAGGCCAACTGACAACCTTCTGTCAGCACCGCTTGCGCTGCGGCAACGCCATTGCGCGCGCCGGCGCCACGAGCCCGGCTCGAAGGCTGCGCGCTATTCCGGCTTGACGGGAACCGTGTAGTTGAGCGGCAGCCGCCCGCCATCGGCGTAAATCGTCTGGCCGGTGATGTAGCTGGCGTCATCGGAGGCCAGGAACGCCGCGATCGAGGCGATCTCGGAAGGTTCGCCGACACGGCCGAGCGGCGTGCGCGACAGGATGCGATTGCGTGCCGCCGGATCCGAATTCACGCTGGACAGCATGTCGGTCATGATCGAGCCGGGGCCGATGGCGTTGACACGGATGCCGTAGGGCGCGAGCGACAACGCCATCACCTTGGTGAGCTGGTTCACGCCGCCCTTCGACACCGAATACGGCACCTGGTTGGGCAGGCCGAAGACGGCGTTGACGGACGACATGTTGACGATCGAGCCGACGGCTCCGCCTGCCTTGACACGCTCGACCATGTGCCGGGCGACGGCCTGGCCGGTCAGAAACGAGCCCTTCAGATTGATGTCCATGACGCGGTCGAAATCCTCTTCCTTGATATCGAGGAAATCGGCCCCATGCACGACGCCGGCATTGTTGACCAGGATGTCGATGTCACCGAATGTGTCGACTGCAGCGGCGACCAGATTGTGCACGTCGAGCCGCTTGGCGACGTCGGCCTTGACGAACCGCACCTCGCCGAGCGGCGCCAGATCACGCTCGGCCTTCTGGCCCTTCTGCGCATCGATGTCGGCGATGATGACCTTCGCCTTTTCCCGCAACAGCCGTTCGGCGATGGCATAGCCGATGCCGCCGGCGGCGCCCGTCACGATCGCGTTTTTTCCGTCAAGTGCCATGAAACTCTCCCGAATGCCCCGGCAACGCCGACAAGCCGCCGGCGCGCGCGGGCGGACATTGACCCCAATTGGCGCACCGGGTCAAGACGCGTCGGGCCGCCCTATGTTCCTGTTTCGCGCTCGTTCAACGCCGCGGCGATTTCGTCGAGAATTGCCGGGTCGTCGATCGTCGCCGGCGAGGTCCAGCTGTGCCGGTCGGCAATCTTCTGCATCGTGCCGCGCAGGATCTTGCCCGAGCGCGTCTTCGGCAACCGCTTGACGGTGACGACGGTCTTGAAGGCGGCGACCGGTCCGATCTTCTCGCGCACCAGCGCCACGACCTCCCGTTCGATCTCGCGGCCCGGCCGCGCCACACCGGCATTGAGCACGACGAAACCATAGGGCACCTGCCCCTTCAGTTCGTCGGCTACGCCGATCACCGCGCATTCGGCGACGTCCGGATGCTCGGCCACCACTTCCTCCATGCCGCCGGTCGACAGACGGTGTCCGGCAACGTTGATGATGTCGTCGGTGCGCGCCATGATGAACAGGTAGCCGTCCTCGTCGACATAGCCGGCATCGGCCGTTTTGTAATGGTCGGGAAATTCGGCCAGATACGCCTCGCGGAAACGTTCATCCGCGTTCCACAAGGTCGGCAGACAGCCGGGCGGCAGCGGCAATCGGATCACGACATTGCCGAGCCCGCCACGCGCCATTTCCGCCCCGGAATCATCGAGAATGCGGATGTCGTAGCCCGGCATCGGTACGCCCGGAGAGCCATGCTTGACCGGCAGCATGCCGAGGCCGACCGGGTTCTGGCTGATCGGCGCTCCGGTCTCCGTCTGCCACCAATGGTCGATCACCGGCACGCCGAGCTTCTCCTCGGCCCATTTGAGCGTCTCCGGATCGGCCCGTTCGCCGGCCAGGAACAGCGTGCGCAGGCTCGACAGATCGTATCGGCCGATATGCTCGCCCCGCGGATCCTGTCCCTTGATGGCGCGAAACGCCGTCGGCGCGGTGAAGAGCGCGGCGACCTTGTGATCGGCGATGACGCGCCAGAACGTGCCGGCGTCGGGCGTGCCGACCGGCTTGCCCTCGAACAGCACCGTGGCGCAGCCGGCCAGAAGCGGCGCATAGACGATGTAGGAATGGCCGACCACCCAGCCGACGTCGGATGCCGCCCAGAAAACCTCGCCCGGTCTTGCGCCGTACTCGTTCCACATCGACCAGTGGAGCATGACCATGTGGCCGCCATTGTCGCGCACCACGCCCTTGGGCTGGCCGGTGGTGCCGGAGGTGTAGAGGATATAGAGCGGATCGGTCGCCGCCACGGGCACGCAGTCGACCTCGACGTCTGCGTTCTTCGCCGCGGCGACGGCTTGCGCATAGTCGATGTCGCGTCCGGCGACGGTCGTGCAAGGCTGCTCCTCGCGCTGCAGGACGATGCAGTGCTCCGGCTTGTGGTCAGCCATTTCGATGGCATTGTCGATGAGCGGCTTGTAGGCCACGACGCGGCCGGGCTCCAGCCCGCAGGAGGCAAAGATGACGGCCTTCGGCCTGGCATCGTCGATGCGCGTGGCAAGCTCCCTGGAGGC
The DNA here is from genome assembly GCF_009749525.1 of Mesorhizobium xinjiangense. Lineage (GTDB taxonomy): Bacteria > Pseudomonadota > Alphaproteobacteria > Rhizobiales > Rhizobiaceae > Mangrovimarina > Mangrovimarina xinjiangensis. The sequence continues at coordinate 4,932 of NZ_WOAC01000009.1, forward strand.
GAAGCCGCCGAAGACCACGGAATGGATGGCGCCGATACGCGCGCAGGCCAGCATGGCAAACACGGCCTGCGGCACCATGGGCATATAGATGATGACGCGGTCGCCCTTCTCGACGCCCAGGTCGCGCAAGACAGCCGCCAGCGCGACCACCTCCTCCTTGAATTCGGCAAAGGAGTAGCGCTGCTGGCGTCCGGTCATCGGGCTGTCATAGATCAGCGCTGCCTGATCGGCGCGCCCGCCTTCCACGTGACGGTCGATGCAGTTGTAGCAGGTGTTGCACACGGCATCGGGGAACCAGCGCCCATAGGGACCCGAGTCGGGATCGAAGATGCGCTCCGGCGGCACGATCCAGTCTATGCCTTTCGCCACCGTGCGCCAGAAGGCATCGGGGTCGCGCTGCCAGCGATCATAGGTTTCCTGATAGTGCGACATTATGCGTTGCCCTCCCTGCAACATGACCGGCCGGTGTTCCGATCCGGGTCCGCCACGATACCCGACGCCCAGCCGGCGTCCATCCTCCATTGGACGGATTTTGACATGAGCGTCGCGCACTGATCAAAGGATATCGACCGCCGATCCGCCCAACGGACCCCGCATGACCAAGATCTTCTCCATTCTCATCGTCGCGATGATGGCGGCGCACATCATCAAGCCGCTCGGTCTGCCCGGCCTGCGCAAGCGCTCCGATTTCTGGAAGCTCGCTTTGGTGGCTCTTGGCGCCATTTCGCTGACGGTGCTACTCAGCCACGGAAACTGAATGCGGCCTGGCCCTGTCGTCCGCGAAGACGAGACCGTAAAGATGTTCCGCCCAGGCCGCATAGCCGGCACGCGAGGCGTGGAAGCCGTCACTTGAAAAGCCCGTTACGGGATCGAGCACCGACAGGCGTTCCGCCGGCACGGCGCCGCGTTCCAGGCACAGCCGCTGGCCCAGATCGTTGATCGCGCGGGCGCGCAGGTCGAGGATCGCCGCCAGCGGCGTCGGCAAGGCGGGAATGGTTGTCATGTCGATGACCGGCGACCAGACGAGGCGCGCCTGCGGCCATTTTGCGCGCAGCGCGTAGATCAGCCCGCCGAATTCGCGCTTGAAGCGGCCGAGCGTATGGAAGTTCTTCACGTCATTGGTGCCGACGGCGAGCACGATGTGGGTCCACGGCTCGGCCGCGAGATTGGGTACGACGTAGTCGCGCAGCGCGCCGGCGGTGGCCGAGTTCGCGCCGGCGGCCCGCCAATGGACCGGACGGCCCGTCTCGTCGTGGAAACGCTGCGCAAGCAGTGCCGCCAGACCGTCGCGATTGTCGTCGATGCCGACGGAGGCGGCCGAGGAATCGCCGACGACCAGCACCCGCACCGGCTCGCCGGCACCGCCGATGGTGCCGAGCGTCGCGCCGGGCGGCGGGGCGCAGGCGCTCGGTACGCAGCCTGACGGCGATCCCCTGCCAGGCATAGAGCGGAAAGGCGAGCCAGGTGAGAAGCGCAAGCAGACGGGTCACGGACATCTCCGGCAGATCAAATCGAACGCGGCGGCAGCGCCGCGGCGCCGAACGCACGGTACGGCCAGAACCGGACAACTGTCGTCCGTTCTCCGAGCGCGGCACCCAATTTGTGTAGCGCTCAGCGGCAAAAAGAAAAAGCCCGGACCGCGCGGCCCAGGCTTTCAATGTCATTGATGGATCGTTCCTGGTCCTGACGCATCAGGCGGCCTTTTCGAGCTCCCCGGTCCACTTGCCCGAAGCGGCCAGGCCGTTCATGCGGGCGCGGTGGGCAAAGGCGCGCTGGCCGGCGGCGACGTTTTCCTTTTTGCCGCCCCAGGCCGACAGCGGCGCGGCCTGCAGCGCGCGGCCATAGGAGAAGGTCAGCTTCCAGGGATGCGGGCCGATGGCGTTCATGGCGTTGAGATTGGACGTCGCCTCCTCGTCCGACTGGCCGCCCGACAAGAAGGCGATGCCGGGAACCGCGACCGGCACGGCCTGGCGGAACAGCTTGAGCGTCTTTTCGGCCACTTCCTCCGGGCTGCTCGGCTTGCCGGACTTCTTGCCGGCGATCACCATGTTGGGCTTCAGGATCGTGCCTTCCAGCTTGACGCGGCAGGCGTAAAGCTCGCCGTAAAGCTTGAGCAAGGTCAGGCGGCTGACCTCGTAGCAGGTGTCGATGTCATGCGCCCCGTCCATCAGAACTTCCGGCTCGACGATGGGCACGATGCCCGCTTCCTGGCATAGCGCCGCATAGCATGCCAGCGCATGGGCGTTGGAAGCAATGGCCGCGCCAGAGGGCACGCCATTGGCCGTGTCGATGTCGATCACGGCGCGCCATTTGGCAAAGCGCGCGCCAAGCTCGTAATACTCGGCAAGCCGCTCGCGCAGGCCGTCGAGGCCTTCGGTGATCTTGTCGCCGGGAAAACCGGCAAACGCCTTGGCACCCTTGTCGACCTTGATCCCGGGAACCGCGCCGGCGGCCTTGATGATGTCGACCAGCGGCGTGCCGTCGGCCGCCTTCTGGCGGATCGTCTCATCGAACAGAATGACGCCGGAGATGCAGTCCTTCATCGCGTCGCCGGCGCGAAACAGCATTTCGCGATAGTCGCGGCGGTTTTCCTCGGTCGATTCGAGACCGATCGTGTCAAAACGCTTCTTGATCGTGCCGGAGCTTTCGTCCGCCGCCAGAATGCCTTTGCCGTCAGCCACCATGGCGGCCGCAATGTCTTCTAGCCGTTCGCTCATTACGCGTACCTCCTGAACAGAATATCTGGCCTCTATCAGAAGGCTCGCCGAAACGGAACTGCGTGTTAAGAGCCTGAATCGATTGAAAGAAATTCAATCGGTTTAGCAATTCCAGGCGAAGCGGGAACCGCTTCTCCGGCTCAGCGCTTCAGCACTTCCACGCCGGGCAGGGGCTTGCCCTCCATCCATTCCAGGAACGCGCCGCCGGCCGTCGACACATAGGTGAACTCGTCGGCCACGCCGGCATGATTGAGCGCCGCCACGGTGTCGCCGCCGCCGGCCACCGAGACGAGCCGGCCATTGCCGGTCTTTGCGGCAGCGTATTTTGCCGCCGCCACGGTCGCCGCGTCGAACGGCTCGATCTCGAATGCGCCGAGCGGACCGTTCCACACCAGCGTCGCGGCGCGCTCGATCCATGCATTGACCGCAGCAACGGTCTCAGGTCCGACATCGAGGATCATCGCATCGTCCGCAACAGAGCCGATCGCGACGGTCTCGTTTGCCGCCCCGGCCTTGAATTCACGCGCCACCACGCCGTCCACCGGCAGGATGATGGCGCAGCCCGCTTCGGCCGCCTCGATCATGATCTGCTTGGCCGTCGCCGCCAGGTCGTGCTCGCACAGCGACTTTCCCACATCCGTGCCGCGCGCGGCAAGAAATGTGTTGGCCATGCCGCCGCCGATCACCAGCGCGTCGACCTTGTTCACCAGGTTCATCAGAAGGTCGATCTTGGTCGAGACCTTGGCCCCGCCGACGATGGCGACGACCGGCCGCACCGGATCGCCGAGGCCCTTTTCGAGCGCCTCCAGCTCGGCCTGCATGGTGCGTCCGGCAAAAGCCGGCAGATGATGCGCCAGGCCTTCCGTCGAGGCGTGGGCGCGGTGCGCGGCCGAGAAGGCGTCGTTGACGTAGATATCGCCATTGGCCGCGAGTGCCTCGACGAATGCAGGATCGTTTGTCTCTTCGCCCTTGTGGAAGCGGGTGTTCTCCAGAAGCAGGATGTCGCCGGCGGTCATGTCCGACACCGCACGCGCCGCTGCCTCGCCGATGCAGTCCTTGGCGAAATGGACCCGGCGGTCGAGCACGGCCTCACAGGCATGGGCGACCGGTTCCAGCGACAGTGCCGGATCGGGCCCGGCCTTCGGCCGCCCGAAATGCGCCAGAAGAATGACCTTGGCGCCCTTGTCGGAAAGCTCCTCGATGGTGGGAACGACCCGTTCGATGCGGGTCAGGTCGCTCACCCGGCCGTCCTTCATCGGCACGTTGAGGTCAACCCGGACCAGCACGCGCTTGCCGGCAACGTCGCCGATGTCGTCAAGGGTTTTGAAGGCGGGCATGGCTGGGTTCCTCTCGCGTGCAATCACAAAACATCGGCAATACGTCACTTCACGTTGTTTTGCCGTCAATCAATGCGCCGGATCAAGCCGTCGATACCAACGAACGACAGGCGCATCCCAAGGGCGGGCCGGACCATACATGCCGTACGGACCGGCGCAAGCGGTCAGTCGCACTGTGACGAAAGACCAGGGCCGCAGCATCAATCCTCGGTTTCCGGCAACTCGTCCTTGTGGCGCGCGCCGCGCCGCTCGCGCCAGCCGCGAAACCATTGAACGAACCGGTCGCGGATCTCGCCGGCGCTCAGGAAGACCGGCACCTTGGGCGGCGCGGCCTGCGGTTCGAAGGACAGACCCACTTCGGTGATTGCGCCCTTGTCGTTGACGTCGCGCACGATCAGCTCGACGGGGCCGATGGCCACGCGATCAGCATATTCGGCGCGCCCGCCGAGACGCTGTCTCATCAGTTCGACGATCGGCATCGCCGCTTCTTCCTCGCTCAGTTGCAGGCCATAGGCAGCGTCGAGATCGGCCGCCGGTCGTGTCGCGTCGATGGCGAAATGGCCGAAGAACTCGTCGTCGTCGGGATCGAGATCGGCCTTGCTGGCGAAAAGCCGGTCGAGCAGCCGCGGATAGCGGTCCGGCACGAAGATGTAGACATGGTCGTCGACCATCAGCCGTCCGGCATACTGGTAGGTCATCGAGCGGCCTTCGCGCACCACCAGGGAGGGACGCGCCCAGCGCGGCACGCGAACGCCCTGGGCGACCGGGCTGCCGGGTGCCACCCGGTAGGCAAGCAACTCGTGATGGGAGGAGCCGGGCAATTCGAGTTCGACCTTGTCGAGCGGGCCGGTGCGCGGCGGCACGACCAGACCGAGCCGGCGGGCCATCGGCGCCAGCGTCCAGCCCTGGATGACCAGCGATACGAGAACGATGATGAAGGCCATGTTGAAGATGGCGTTGCCATTCGGCAGCTCGGCCGTCAGCGGCAGGATCGCCAGCAGGATCGAGACCGCGCCGCGCAGCCCCACCCAGGAGACGAAGGCCGTCTCGGCGCGCGAAAAGCGGAACGGCGCCATGCACAGCCAGACCGCAACCGGACGCGCGATGAAGATCAGGACGAGGCCGAGCGCGATCGCCGGCACCGCGATGGCGCCGAATTGCGACGGCGTGGCAAACAGCCCCAACACCAGGAACATGATGATCTGCGCCAGCCAGGACATCCCGGCCTGGAAGCGCTTGAGCTGGACCGTCGAGCGGATGTCCGAATTGCCGACGATCAGCCCGGCGACGTAGACCGCCAGGAAACCGGAACCGCCGACGGCGCCTGCAACACCGAACAGCAGCAGGGCGAGCGCTATGACGAAGATCGGCGTGAGCCCGGCATCCAGCGTCAGCTTTTCGACCAGCCGCGCGATCAGGAAGCCGCCGGCCAGGCCGGCCGCCAGGCCGAGCCCCATCTGCGTCGCAAAGCCGATCAGGATGTCGACAAGCAGCACCTCCGCTTCCGGCCTGGCCCCCGACGCGATCAGCGAGACGAAGGTGATGGTGAGGAAGATGGCGATCGGGTCGTTCGACCCTGATTCGATCTCCAGCGTCGAGCGCACGCGTTCGCGGATGAGCAGATTGCCGGCGCGCAGCAGGAAGAAGACGGCGGCCGCATCGGTCGAGGAGACGATGGCGCCAAGCAGGAAGGCTTCGGGCCAACTCAGATCCGTCAGGTAGTAGGCGGCAACGCCGAGCAGCGCCGCCGTCAGCGCCACGCCTATGGTTGCCAGGGTTACCGCCGGCGCCGCCGCCTGGCGAAAGGTCGCGACCGGCGTGCCGAAACCGGAATCGAACAGGATGACGGCCAGCGCCAGCGACCCGACAAAGAAGGCGACCGCCGCATTGTCGAAGTTGATGCCGAGACCGTCGACCCCGGTAACGAGGCCGATGCCCAGGAAGATGAGCAGCAGCGGGGTGCCGAAGCGAAAGGCGATCAGGCTCGAAAACGCCGCCGTAAGCACGAGCGCCGTGCCGACCAGCGTTATCAAGTAGATCGAGTTGTCCATGCCCTCGGCGCTCCGCTCACCCTCCCCGTTGGGTTGACAAAGAGTGCGGCGAAGACAAGGCCGATTGCAAGTGCGCGAGACAAAATTTGCGCCGACCCGGCGCGATTAAGACTTTGCCATGCAACGAAAAACGCCCGGTGGTGCCGGGCGTCTCGACGTTCGATGGCGTTGCCGTGTCAGGCGATCGTCTTGCCGATCGCCGCCGCCGTGTCGGCCATGCGGTTGGAGAAGCCCCATTCATTGTCGTACCAGGACATCACGCGCACCAGATCACCGTCGATGACCTTCGTCTGGTCGAGGGCGAAGGTGGAAGAGGCCGGGTTGTGGTTGAGGTCGATCGAGACCAGCGGCTCGTTCGTGTAGGCGAGGATGCCTTTCAGTGCCCCGTCGGCGGCTGCCACCAGCGCGTTGTTGACCTCTTCCACCGTAACCTTCCTCTTGGGCACGAACTTGAAGTCGATGACCGAGACGTTCGGTGTCGGCACGCGGATCGACACGCCATCGAGCTTGCCGTTGAGCTCGGGAAGGACGAGGCCTACGGCCTTGGCCGCACCCGTCGAGGTGGGGATCATCGACATGGCGGCGGCGCGCGCCCGGTAGAGGTCCTTGTGCATCGTATCGAGCGTCGGCTGGTCGCCCGTATATGCGTGCACCGTGGTCATGAAGCCCTTTTCGATGCCGAATGTATCGTTGAGCACCTTGGCCACCGGCGCCAGGCAGTTGGTCGTGCACGAAGCATTGGAAAGGACGACATGGTCGCCGGTGATCTTGTCGTGGTTCACCCCGTAGACGACCGTCAGGTCGGCGCCCGAGGCCGGCGCGGAAACCAGCACGCGCTTGGCCCCGCCGGCAAGATGCGCCGAGGCCTTCTCCTTGGAGGTGAAGATGCCGGTGCATTCCAGGACGATGTCGACGCCCAGATCGCCCCAGGGCAGCCGGGAAGGGTCGCGCTCGGCAAGGACCTTGAAGGAATCCGAGCCGATGGCGATCTCGTCTCCGTTGACCTTCACCTCGGAGGGAAAGCGGCCATGCACGCTGTCGTAGCGCAGAAGATGGGCGTTGGTCTCGACCGGCCCGAGGTCGTTGACGGCGACGACATCAATGTCCTTGCGGCCCGATTCGTAGATCGCGCGCACGACATTGCGGCCGATGCGGCCAAATCCGTTGATGGCAACTTTGACGGTCATGGATTATCCCTTCAGAAGCTGAAGCGCGCGAAGCTGCGCGGATGCTGGTTCGGCCCGCCACGTTCACCGGGTGTCACGGCGGCAAGCGGAAGCCGCTACATAGCGGTGGCCGAACGAAGAATCCAGCCATGCGCAGGCCGCACCTGCGTCACAAGAACGCAGCCGCCTCGATCTAATCGATAATATGTCGCGGCCTCGGGGCGGGCGCCTGGCCGAGGCCGTCCGACTTCGCTCGCCGGCGCCACCGGGAATGCCGAATCAGCCTGCAGACAGGTTGATGCCCGGCATTGTCAGCCGTTGTGGAGCTTTGCTTCCACCTGTTCGACAACCGCCTCCGCGGTAATGCCGAAATGCGCGTAGAGCTGCTCATAGGGGCCGCTGGCACCGAAACCGTGCATGCCGACGAAAATGCCGTCGGGACCGATGAAGCGGTCCCAGCTTTGCCGCACGCCGGCCTCGATGGCGACCCGCACGCCTCCATTGCCGAGGATGGCAGCCCGGTAGTCGGCGCTCTGGGCGGCGAAGCGCTCCATCGAGGGAACGGAAACGACGCGGGTGGGATGACCGTTGGCCTCCAATGCGCGTTGCGCGGCGAGCGCGATCTCGACCTCCGACCCGGTGGCGAAGATCGTGACGGCCGCGTCGTCGCTGGCCGTGCCGATCTCGTAGGCGCCATAGGAGCAGAGATTTTCCTCCACATGCTCGGTGCGCAGCGCCGGCAGGTTCTGCCGCGTCAGGGCGAGCACGGCCGGCCCGCTCTGATCCTCGAGCGCCAATTGCCAGCATTCGGCGGTCTCGACCGCGTCGGCCGGACGGTAGACGCGCAGGTTGGGGATCGTGCGCAGGGCCGAAAGATGCTCCACCGGCTGGTGGGTCGGTCCGTCTTCGCCAAGTCCGATGGAATCATGCGTCATGACATAGACGACCCGCTTGCCCATCAGCGCGGAGAGCCGGATCGCCGGCCGGCAATAATCGGTGAAGACGAGGAACGTGCCGCCATAGGGAATAAGACCGCCATGCAGCGCAATGCCGTTCATCGCCGCGGCCATGCCATGCTCGCGAATGCCGTAATAGATGTAGCGGCCGGAGAAATCGTCTGCCGTGACGGGCGTGGTCTGGCTCGTCTTGGTGTTGTTGGAACCGGTCAGATCGGCCGATCCGCCGACGGTTTCGGGAACCGCGGCATTGATCACCTCGAGCGCCATTTCCGACGCCTTGCGCGTGGCCAGCTTCGGCTTGTCCTGCACGAGCTGCTTCTTGTAGTCGGCGATGGTCGCGTCGAGCCCGCCGGGCAACTGGCCGCGCATACGCCGCTCGAACTCGCCACGCAGCTCCGAATCGACGCCCGCCAGGCGCGCCTCCCATTCCTTGCGCTCCTTGACCGAGCGCAGACCGGCAAGGCGCCAATGGTCGAGAATGTCGGACGGAACGACGAAAGGTTCGGCCTCCCAGCCGAGCGCCTTGCGCGCACCGGCGATCTCCTCTGCACCGAGCGGCGAGCCGTGTGCCTTGTTGGTGCCGGCGCGGGTCGGCGCGCCGAAGCCGATGGTCGTCTTGCAGGCGATGAGCGTGGGTCGGTCAGACGCCCGCGCCGCCTCGATGGCGCTGGCGATGGCATCGGGATCGTGGCCGTCGCAGCGGATCGTCGCCCAGCCGGACGCCTCGAAGCGGGCACACTGGTCCGTGGAATCGCTCAGCGACACCGGACCATCGATCGAAATGCCGTTGTCGTCGAAGAACACGATGAGCCGCGACAGCTTGAGATGCCCGGCCAGTGCGATCGCCTCCTGGCTGATGCCCTCCATCAGGCATCCGTCGCCGGCCAGCACATAGGTGTGGTGATTGACCAGATCGTCGCCGAACTGGGCGTTCAGCATGCGCTCGGCAAGCGCCATGCCGACGGCGTTGGCCAGCCCCTGGCCGAGCGGCCCGGTCGTCGTCTCGATGCCTGCCGCATGGCCGAATTCGGGGTGTCCGGCGGTGCGCGATCCGAGCTGGCGGAAATTCTTGATCTCGTCGAGCGTGATGTCCTCGTAGCCGGTCAGATAAAGCAGCGAGTACAGGAGCATCGAGCCATGGCCCGCCGACAGCACGAAGCGGTCGCGGTCGGGCCAGTTGGGATTGTGCGGATCATGTTTCAGATAGCGGGTGAACAGCACCGTCGCGATGTCGGCCGTGCCCATGGGAAGGCCGGGATGGCCCGACTTGGCCTTCTCGACAGCGTCTGCAGAGAGGAATCGGATCGCATTCGCCATGCGGTCGTGTTTTTCGCGTGTGAACATCATCGCTCGCTGGTCGTGAAACCGACAGAATTGTGGATGCACCGGGCCAGGCGGCCCGCAAAAGCAGGCTCCACATAGCAGGTGGCGTCGCCGAGTCAACAAATCCCGACCGTGCAAATCCTGGCGCGATGCCCTTATTTCGCCGATCTCATGCAGGAATGCTGGGGACCAGTGATTCGGTTTATTGACGATGCATTCATGCTCTGCGTAATCTTTCATGCATAACGCGTTCCAAATGCGAACGATTCGGGACTGCCGCAAAAAATGACTGCGGAAGCGACACTAAACGAGACGATTGGCCGCCTCACCAAAGCCATGGATGCTCTGGAAGACGCCGTCTCTGCACGCCTCGAACAGCAACAGGACTACGCCGACGCGGATGCCGAGGTGCAGCGGATGAATGCCGACCGCTCCCGCCTGGCGCAGGAGTTGGACCAGTCCGAGGCCCGCGCCGACCGGCTCGAAGACGCCAACAAGGAGGTGTCGCGCCGCCTTGTGACGGCCATGGAAACCATCCGCGCGGTCCTTGATCGCTGAAGCGTTTGGCGTTTCTCCCGCGCCATCGGGAGATGGCGATCCTCCCGCGCCATCGGGAGTTCGCGTTTCTCCCGCGTCATCGGGAGACGGCAGGACGTTTGTCGGTTCAGCGCCCAGGGATGACGCTGTCCTGATGAAAGGAGAGGAAAATGGCGCAGATCACGGTGATCATCGACAACAAGACCTACAGGATGGCGTGCGAGGAGGGCCAGGAAGAGCATCTGGTCGATCTCGCTCAGCGCTTCGACCGCTATGTGTCCCACCTGAAAGGTTCGTTCGGAGAGATCGGCGACCAGCGCCTGACGGTCATGGCCGGCATCATGGTGATGGACGAGCTGACCGAGCTGCAACGCCGCCTCAAGGCGCTGGAGGCCGAAGTGGGCACGATGCGCAAGGCACGCGATGAGGCGACGTTGAAATCCGACAAGAGCGACACTGCAATATCGGGTGCGTTGGCCGGCTTGGCCGAGCGTATGGAGACGCTGGCGACGCGGGTCGCCGTGCGGCAGGCTGCGTCACAATCCTCCTGACGAACAGGACCGTCCTGGGGAAGCGGATCGGTTCGCCCGGGCATTTTACTGAATTTGAGCGATTGGTGGCTTGACCGGCGCGGGAGGCTGCGGCATCGAAGCGCCCGATCAACCGGCGCCGGCATTCGTGAGTCGCGTCGCAGACGAGAATTCCGGAGACTGACATGGCCGACGATATCACCAGCGAATCCAGCCAGACCATCGCCGCAGGACAGTTGCGCGCCTTCATCGAGCGCATCGAGCGGCTCGAAGAGGAAAAGAAGTCGATCGCCGACGATATCAAGGACGTCTACGCCGAACTCAAGGGCACGGGCTTCGACACCAAGGCCGTGCGCCACATCATCCGCCTGCGCAAGCAGGACCAGGCCGAGCGGCAGGAGCAGGAGGCCATCCTCGACCTCTATCTGAACGCGCTCGGCATGGCGTGACCGCCGCGGGGCCTTGCCTCAGATCAGCTTGATGAGCCTCAGGAGCGCGATCAGCGTCACGGCGCTGTATCGGCCGGGCGTGGCCACGTAGACGGGGATGTCGCGGCCGCGATAGCGGTCCTTGTAGGCCGCGATGCCCTGCAGGCTGAAGATGCGCGCATTGACCCATTTCGAGCGGTAGGCCCAGGCAAAGATCGCCCGCAGCAGCGGGTCGTCGCGCCCGGGCAGTGGCTTCGTGCGGACCATCGGCAACAGACCGAGCCACAGCGTCTCGTGGCCTTCCTCGCGAAAGCAATCGGTGGCATGGCGCATTATGCCGAGGTCGACATAGCTCGACGTCTCGGGGTAGCGACGCTTGCTGGAGGCGAGATATCCGGTCACCGCGCCGTTTCGGTAGATGGGATCGAAGGAGATGAGCGCGATCGGCTTGCCCGCCGGGTCGACCGCGAAGAAGCGCCTGACGCCTTCCTCGGGCTGCGGCAGGAAGCTGCGGTTCAAGAACCGGATCTCGCGCCTGGAGTTGACCCGCGTGCGGCGCCACTGCTGCGACATGCGCTCGATCGTCTCGGCCGGGAAATCCTCGATGGGGCGTTCCTCGACCGTAATGGCGTTCTGCCTCATCCAGCTTGTCGCGTAGCGGATCGACTTGCCGTCCTTGCCGGCGAAACTGTGTCCCGGCAGATCCAGCACGCTGTCGAGACCGAACTGGGTGATCCGGTAGCCAAGCCCCGCCAGGATCTCGGCCACCTCTCGCGAGATGCCGGCGAAGGACGGCTGGCGGAACGTCGCGATGAATTCCTCGATCAGTTTCGCCCGGTCGGCCGCGCCGGCCACGGGGTCGCCCATGGCGAATGTGTAGCCCATCTTCTGGCCGTAGGCGACGAAGCCGCGTTGATCGCCAAATGATTTCAGATAGGGCTCGGTGGCCGCCGCATAGGCGAGCGGAAAATCGCCATGGGCCACGAGATGGCTCCGCCGCTCGGCCGCGTCCAGTTCGCGATCGGGCGCGCTGATGTGGTTCTTCTCGAGGATATTGTCGACTGTTCGGCGCAGAAGTTTCATTGCCCGATCTCATAGCCGATTCATCGGCGGCAATGGAGAGGTTTTGCGACAGGCGCAGCGATTTCAGTGCTTGCGCGACAGTTCCTTCGTCGCCGCCTCGATCCCGGCGAGCGTCATCGGATACATGCGTTCGGAAAAGATATCGCGCATCATCTGGATGGAATGCGTGTAGCCCCAGTGTTTTTCCGCCACCGGGTTGAGCCAGGCGACATTCGACCACTGGGCAAGCACGCGCTGCAGCCAGACGATGCCGGCCTCCTGGTTCCAGTGCTCCACCGAACCGCCGGCATAGGCGATCTCGTAGGGGCTCATGGAGGCGTCGCCGACGAAGATCACCTTGTAGTCCGGACCGTATTTGTGGACCACGTCATGGGTCGGGATGACCTCGGAATGCCGGCGGCGATTGTCCTTCCACACGCCCTCGTAGAGACAGTTGTGGAAGTAGAAATATTCCATGTGCTTGAATTCGGCGCGCGTGGCCGAAAACAGCTCCTCGACGATCCTGATGTGGTCGTCCATCGAGCCGCCGACATCGAAGAACATCAAGAGCTTCACCGCATTGTGGCGCTCGGGGCGCGTCTTGACGTCGAGATAGCCGTGCTCGGCGGTCGCGTGGATCGTGCCGGGCAGGTCGAGTTCCTCGTTCGCACCCTGGCGCACCCAGCGGCGCAGCCTTTTCAGCGCCACCTTGATGTTGCGCGTGCCGAGCTCGACGGAATCGTCGAAATTCCTGAACTCGCGCTTGTCCCACACCTTCACCGCGCGGCGATGGCGCGATTCGTGCTGGCCGATCCTGACGCCCTCGGGATTGTAGCCATAGGCGCCGAAGGGCGAGGTGCCGGCCGTACCGATCCATTTCGAGCCGCCCTGATGGCGGCCCTTCTGTTCCTCGAGCCGCTTTTTCAGCGTCTCCATCAGCTTGTCGAAGCCGCCGAGCGCCTCGACGAGCTTCTTTTCCTCGTCCGTCAGGTGCTTTTCGGCCAGCCGCCGCAGCCACTCCTCGGGCAGGTTGGCCGCATCGACCGCTCCCTCGCCCGAAACCGCTTCCACCCCCTTGAAGACATGGCTGAAGACCTGGTCGAAGCGGTCGATATGGCGTTCGTCCTTCACCAGTGCGGCGCGCGCCAGATAATAAAAACCCTCCACGTCATAGGTGACGAGATCGGCTTCCATCCCCTCCAGCAGTGCCAGATATTCGCGCAGCGAGACCGGCACTTGCGCGGCTTTCAATTCGAGGAAGAATGGAATGAACATGGACGTGTTTTGCTTCAATGGCCCGGCGAACGCAAGATGGACGCCGTGCTAGCAAAATGCTATATACTGATGGATCGGGAGATTTGCGATGGCCAGCCTTCATGTGCGCAATATCGACGACGAAATCGTTGCCCGCCTCAAGGAGAGGGCGGCGAATAACGGCCGCTCGGCCGAAGCCGAGCATCGGGAAATCTTGAAGTCAGCCTTACTGTGGAATTCGCCTCCCGCTATCGATCGGGCGGAATGGGACAAGCGCGCCGCGCAATTCCGCGAACGACTGAAGGGCCGGCATCACACTCCGTCCGAAGTTCTGCTGCGTGAGTCGCGGGACGAACGTTGACGCAGCAGCTCGTCGTTGACGCCAGCGTCGCCATCAAGTGGGTCGTGCCGGAGGACGGGCAGGAAGAGGCCCGAGCGCTCACGCGAGACCGCCGTCTGATCGCCCCGCAACTGATCTACGCGGAATGCGCCAACATTGTCTGGAAAAAGGTCGCCCGTGGCGAACTCGGACGCGAAGAGGCCATAAAGGCCGCTCAGTTCATCGATACGTTCGAAGTCTGGACCGTGTCCATGCACACGCTCGGTCCGCTTGCCGTGGAACTTGCGCTGGACCTGGGCCATCCCGTCTACGATTGCTTTTACCTGGCGCTGGCTATCGTCGAAGATTGCAGCTTCGTCACCGCAGACATCAAATTGCATCGTAAGGTGCACACGCGGTTGCCGGCATCCGACGCGATACGCTGCGTGATGCTCGAGGCATTTGGGCCAAACCCGGATAGCATCCGCGTGGACTGAGCCGCCCGCCAACCTACCGCTGATATTTGATGAACGGCGTCAGCTTGGCGATGCGATCATAGAGTTTGCGCGCCGTCTCGTTGAAGTCCTGCGTCATCCAGTAGACGTTGCCCGCGCCCGCCGTGTCGGCCTTTTCATACACCGCCTCGATCAGCGCCCGGCCAACGCCTTTGCTGCGCGCAGCCGGGTCGGCGTAAAGGTCCTGCAGGTAGCAATTGTTCTTCACCGACCAGCAGGTGCGGTGGAACATGTAGTGCACCAGCCCGACCGGCTTGCCGTCCAGCTCCGCAATCAGCCCGTTCGGCTCATATTCGCCGTTGTCGAACAGCCGCGCCCAGGTCGTGGCATAAACCTCTTCCGGCACCGAGGTCTTGTAGAACTCCAGATAGGCCGTCCACATGCGGTGCCATTCGGCATGGTCGGCCTGTTCGAGCGGTCGGATGGTTATGTCGGTCATGATCGGCGTCTCCCGGTTGGCGTGCTCCACCGAGCCTGTTCCGACCCATTGCCGGCGCAAAGGTCCAGTTCGAACCAACCCACTATGACTGCCGGCGCGCCATGAAGGCCAGGCGCTCGAACAGGTGCACATCCTGCTCGTTCTTCAACAGCGCGCCGTGCAGCTTGGGCAGGGCGTTCTTGGCATCGGCGCGCAGGTCCTCCGGCTGAACGTCATCAGCGACGAGCAGGCGGATCCAGTCGAGCGCCTCGGAGGTCGACGGCCTCTTCTTCAGGCCCGGCACCTCACGAACCTCGTAGAACTGGGTGAGCGCGGCACGCACCAGGTTCTGCTTGATGCCGGGGTAATGGACGTCGACGATGCGGCCCAGCGTCTCGGCATCGGGGAAGCGGATATAGTGGAAGAAGCAGCGGCGCAGAAAGGCGTCGGGCAGCTCCTTCTCATTGTTCGAGGTGATGATGACGATCGGCCTGCGCTTTGCCCTGACCGTCTCGCCGGTTTCGTAGACGAAGAACTCGTTTCTATCGAGCTCCTGCAACAGGTCGTTGGGAAACTCGATATCGGCCTTGTCGATCTCGTCGATCAGGAGCACCACCTTCTTGTCTGTGGCAAAGGCCTTCCACAATTTGCCGCGCTTGATGTAGTTGGCGATGTCGTTGAAGCGCTCGTCGCCCAACTGGCTGTCGCGCAGGCGCGTCACGGCGTCATATTCGTAGAGCCCCTGCTGCGCCCTGGTGGTCGACTTGACGTGCCACTCGATCAGGTCCAGATCGAGCGCGGCGGCCACCTGCCTGGCCAGTTCCGTCTTGCCCGTTCCCGGCTCGCCCTTGACCAGAAGCGGCCGCTCGAGCGCGATCGCCGCGTTGACGGCCACCATCAGATCCTTGTCGGCGACATAGGCCGACGTTCCTTCAAATCGCATGCTTTTCAGTTGTCCCGGATTAAGGTCGGATTGTCCGGGACGTTAAGGAGCCCGGCGGCAGGGCGCAAGGGGCAGCGGATTTTTGCCGGCCACGCCGAAAGCGGTCTGGCGAAGTGTTCCCCGCGCGCCTATATTCGCCGCCGACGGTCTGCGCTTCACGGCAGGAGTAACTATTCCCCGGGGCCTTACTGATCCCAAGGGAGCTGTCCCTGCCCGGGCTCGTGGGCTCGGGTACACGGCGCCCACCTACGTTGTAGGCACCCGGGATCAACCTCTCCACCGGTCTGTGCGGATCGTCGCGTCCTTCCTCTTCGGCAACGCCGCCTTTGCCCTTTGCATGCCCCTCTGGCCTTGGCCATTCTCAGCCTGTAAGGGTGCAGGCATGATCGTTCCCGTGCGCGATATGAAAAAGCAGTTGCGCGGCGAAGCGCTCGCCCGGCGCGACGCGCTCGACGCAGCCTGGCGCATCGAGGCCTCGCTCGCCATGGCCGAAACGGCAGCGCGCGAGATCGCCGTCGAGCCCGGCACGGTCATTGCCGGCTTCTGGCCGATGCGCTCCGAAGTCGATGTCAGGCCGGCCATGTTCGCCCTTATGGAGGCCGGCGCGCGGCTCTGCCTGCCAGCGATCCTCGACAAGACGACGATCGTCTTTCGCGAACTCAAGCGCGGTGAGGAACTGATCGACATGGGTTTCGGAACCTTGGGGCCCGGCCCGGATGCCGCCGTTCTCGATCCCGCAATCGTGCTCGTGCCGCTTGCGGCCTTCGATGCACGCGGCCACCGCATCGGTTACGGCGCCGGCTATTACGACCGGGCGATCGCGCGGTTGACGGAGGGCGGCCACGCACCCCGTCTCATCGGCATCGCCTTCGATTGCCAGCACGTTGCGGCGGTCCCCGACGAGCCGCACGACGTCGTCATTCCCGAAATCCTGACCGAAAGCGGCTTGCACCGTCTCGGTTGATCCCTGTAGATGAGCCTTTCCTGCCGGAGCGGGATCGCCACCGGACGATCGCTGCCATGTCTGTCCGGCTGTTCCGTCCGGTTTCGACAGGCATGCTGATGAGGCTTCTTTTTCTTGGCGACATGGTGGGACGCACGGGCCGCACGGCGGTCTGGTCGAAGCTCCCGGGATTGATCTCCGATTTCCGTCTCGACTTCGTCATCGTCAATGGCGAGAACGCCGCCGGCGGCTTCGGCATCACCGAAGACATCTATCGCGAGACGCTGAACGCCGGCGCCGACGTGGTGACGACCGGCAACCATGTGTGGGACCAGCGCGAGGCGCTGGAATTCGCCGGCCGCGAGGACCGGTTCCTGAGGCCCGCCAATTTCCCCGCCGGCACGCCGGGACACGGTTCCGGCCTCTACGTGGCCAGAAACGGCGCCCGCGTCATGGTCGCCAACATCATGGGCCGCGTCTTCATGCACCCCGAGCTGGACGATCCCTTTCACGCCGCCGAGAAGGAACTCGCCGCCTGTCCGCTGGGCGAACAGGCCGACGCGGTGGTCTTCGACTTCCACGCCGAGGCGACGTCGGAGAAGATGTGCTTTGGCCATTTCGTCGACGGGCGCGCCAGCCTGGTCGTCGGCACGCACACCCACCAGCCGACCGCCGACCACCAGATCCTCAACGGCGGCACCGCCTATCTGAGCGATGCCGGCATGTGCGGCGACTATGATTCCTCGCTCGGCATGGACAAGGAGGAACCGCTCAACCGCTTCCTGTCGAAGGTTCCCAAGGGACGTTTCGAGGCGGCTTCCGGCCCGGCGACGGTTTGCGGACTGGCGGTCGAAATATCCGACGCGACCGGCCTTGCCGAAAAGGTCGCTCCCCTGAGGCTCGGACCGCGGCTGGAGGAAACCGTGCCGTCATTCTGGGCCTGACGTTGACCTCTAAATGAGCCCAGCCTAACTCTACGCCAGTCCCAACCCCGAGATCGAGGACATTCCGCCATGCCAATCATCGACTTTCTGGCGCCGCATTTCACCTGGCTGGGCAGCGCGGAAGGATGGGCGGCGCTCATCACGCTGGTCGTCATGGAGATCGTGCTCGGTATCGACAATCTGATCTTCATCTCCATCCTGACCAACAAGCTGCCGCAGGAGCATCAAAAACGAGCGCGCCGTCTCGGCATCGGTGGCGCGCTGGTGCTGCGTCTGGTCCTTCTGGCAACCATCTCCTTCATCGTGCAACTCACGACGCCGGTCTTCACCGCCTTTGATCACGGCTTTTCATGGCGCGACCTGATCCTGATCGCCGGCGGACTCTTCCTGGTCTGGAAGGCGACCAAGGAAATTCACCATTCGGTCGATCCCGACGACCCGAAGGACAATATGGTGGGCAAGGCGGTGAGCCTCGGCGTGGGCGCCGCGATCATGCAGATCCTGCTGCTCGACCTGGTGTTTTCCGTCGATTCGATCATCACCGCGGTCGGCATGACCAACGAGATCGCCATCATGTATATCGCCGTCATCTGCGCCGTTGCGATGATGCTGATCGCGGCCGAGCCGCTGTCGCGCTTCATCGCCGCCAACCCGACCATCGTCATGCTGGCGCTGGGCTTTCTCCTGATGATCGGCATGACGCTGATCGCCGACGGCTTCGGCGTGCATGTGCCCAAGGGTTACGTCTACGCAGCCATGGGATTCTCGGCCCTGGTGGAGGGGCTCAACATGATGGCCAGGCGCAAGCGCCGGCTCGACAAGGAAGCGCGGGAACAGGCAAAGTAGACGCAGCTCATACGCCGTCGAGAATGAGGATCGTCGGCTTCTGCGGCAGACTTTCGAGCGAGACGGTGAACGCCGGCTCGCTGCGAAAGACGACATCGAAGCCCTCGCCCATCAACGTCAGGAACTCGCCGATGGGTGTCGAATGGCGGTGCATCGGCAGCACGACCGACGAATAGAGCCGCGTGGTGATCTCGCTCATGTCGACGAGCGACTGCGTCATGCCGCCGTCGACCGGCACCATGACGATGTCGAGCCGACCGATCGCGGCGTAATGCGCATCGGTCAGATCGTGATGCAGATGGCCCAGATGGCCGATGCACAGATCGGCGACCTCGAAGATGAAGATCGAATTGCCGTCCTTTTCCATCATGTCGAAACGCCGGATGTCGGTCGGCACGTTGCGGATATAGACGTCGTCGACCATCAGCGCGTGGCGCGCCGGCCCGTCGTCGTCGGGGTTCCAGCCGCGCAGCACATGCTCGATGCCGGGATCGGGAGTCGGCGTGAAGTGGGTCCGGTGCGCCTTGTTCATCGTGACGACGCGCGGCAGCGGCGTATGGCCATAGGCGCCGGAAAAGTCGGTTGCGATGCGCACGCCGGCCGGCGTCTCGATGATGTAGGTCGAGTGGCCCGCATAGGTGATCGTCACCGCTCCGCTTTGAATGTCGCGCATGGCGGGCGCGAAGGCGGCAAAGGTGACGGACGGCAGGTCCTGCGCGATCGCCAGGCATTGCGAGGGCACCGGGGCGTCCTGCTCCTGGGCGGCGGCATGCGCAAGCGGCATGGCGAGAAACAAGAAAATCATGGCGGCGAAACGGGTGAAAGGCATGGCAGTCTCCGTCGCAGTCGGAAAGCTGCCCCATTAGGCCATGCGCGCAAGGCTGCGCGTCATCACGATTTCGCGAGGCATGGCCGGCGCGGTTCTGGACCTTGGCGCGGGAAATTATTATAAGGCGCCCCAATTCCAGGAGAAGTGGAAACCGGTTCTCCGTGCGGAATTGCGACAGATAAGTGCTAGATCGGTTCCGTCGATCCCGTGAAGCGATGAACCGATCTGGAAAACAGCGAGCAGAGGTGCCATGGCCGGCCATTCACAGTTCAAGAACATCATGCATCGAAAGGGCAGGCAGGACGCCGCTCGCTCCAAGATGTTCTCCAAGCTCGCGCGCGAAATCACCGTTGCCGCAAAAACGGGCATGCCCGACCCGGACATGAACCCGCGTCTGAGACTCGCCGTGCAGAACGCCAAGGCGCAGTCCATGCCGAAGGACAACATCGAGCGCGCCATCAAGAAGGCGAGCGGCGGCGAGGGCGAGAACTACGATGAAGTGCGCTACGAGGGTTACGGGCCGGGCGGTGTCGCGCTGATCGTCGAGGCACTGACGGACAATCGCAACCGTTCGGCGTCGAATGTTCGCGCCGCCTTCACCAAGGCCGGCGGGTCGCTGGGCGAGACGGGCTCCGTCGCCTTCATGTGGGACCGCGTCGGCGAGATCGTCTATCCGGCATCGGCCGGCGATGCGGACAAGGTGATGGAAGCGGCCATCGAGGCCGGCGCCGAGGACGTGGAATCGGATGAGAACGGCCATACGATCCTGTGCGCCTTCGAAGACCTTGGCGACGTATCGAAAGCCCTTGAAGGCGCGCTCGGAGAGGCGGAATCGGTCAAGGCGATCTGGAAGCCGCAGAACACGATTCCGGTCGATGAGGACCGCGCCCAGTCGCTGATGAAGCTGATCGGCGTGCTCGAGGACGACGACGACGTGCAAAACGTCTACGCCAATTTCGAGGTCGACGACGAGACCATGGCCAAGCTGAGCGCCGCATGACGACACCCGCGAAACCGGCCATCCGCATCACCTATTGCACGCAGTGCCAGTGGCTCCTGCGCGCCGCCTGGATGGCGCAGGAACTGCTGCAGACCTTCGGCCCCGATATCGGCGAGGTAACCCTGGTGCCGGGCACCGGCGGGGCCTTCGAGATCACCTGCAACGGCGAGACGATCTGGGAGCGCAAGCGCGACGGCGGCTTCCCCGAAGCCAAGGTGCTGAAACAGAAGGTCCGCGACATCGTCTGGCCGGAGCGCGATCTGGGGCATTCGGACACGAAGCCGGCCTGATTCCGGCCATCGCGCCGGAATGATGGTGCAGCAAAAAAACCCCGCCGGAGCGGGGCTTTTCGAAATGCCATCTGGCGCGCGAACGCGCGCTAGATGCCGAGATTGGCGAACTTGTTCTTGAACTTCGATACGCGGCCGCCGCGATCGAGGAGCGTCTGCTGGCCGCCGGTCCAGGCCGGATGGGTGCGCGGATCGATGTCGAGGTTCAGCGTATCGCCTTCCTTGCCCCAGGTGGAGCGGGTGGAATATTCGCTGCCGTCGGTCATCACGACCTTGATCGTGTGATAGTCTGGATGGATGTTCTGCTTCATCGGTCTTGTCCTGGTCCTGAGGGCCCGCGCCGCCGCACCGGCGCCTGCGGCGATGTCGCCCACTCACTAAAGCTTGAAGCCGCGGCCATTGGGGGCTACGGCTTCAAGAAACGGTCGGCGTGCCTATACATGAGCCGGCAGGGAATCACAAGACCGCGCAGCATGGCGGGCGCCCGGCCCGCACCGGGCGGAAAGAGAGGTTCCGATGGCGGCATTGCCGACCGACGGAGACACGCGAAAAAGGTCCTTGAGACCACTCACCAGCATGCTGCCCTATCTCCGGCGCTATCGCGGCCTGGTGACGGGCGCCGGTGTCTCGCTCGTGCTGGCGGCACTGGCCACGCTGTCCCTGCCGCTGGCGGTCCGGCGCATGATCGACCACGGCTTTACCGATTCCGATTCCGCGTTGATCGCCAACTATTTCTCGATGCTGATCGTGATCGCCGCCGTGCTCGCGGCGGCCTCGGCGCTGCGCTACTTCTTTGTCATCACGCTCGGCGAACGCATTGTCGCCGATCTCAGACGTGACGTCTTCGAACATGTCACCAGCCTGTCGCCGGCCTTTTTCGACCGGGTGCGCTCGGGCGAGATCGTCTCGCGGCTGACGGCGGACACGACGCAGATCAAGTCCGCGCTCGGCGCGACCGTTTTCGTCGCGCTGCGCAACATCATCCTCGGGGTCGGCGCGCTCGTCATGATGGTGGTGACGAGCCCCAAGCTTTCCCTGCTCGTCATCGGCGCGATCCCGCTGATCGTCCTGCCGCTCGTCGCCTTCGGCCGTTCGGTCCGGCGCAAGTCGCGCCTCGCCCAGGACATGCTGGCCGACGCCTCGGCCTATGCGAGCGAGCAGATCGGCGCGGTGCGCACCATGCAGGCCTTCACCAACGAACGACTGGTCACGGGCACGTTCGCCTCTGCCGTCGAGAACGCCTTCCACGCGGCGCAATCCTCCGTCCGCGCCCGTTCGCTGCTCACCTTCTTCGCCATTTTCATGATCTTCGCCTCGGTGGTGGCCGTCTTATGGATCGGCTCGCAGGACGTTCTGGCCGGTTCGATTTCCGGCGGCACGCTCGGCCAGTTCGTATTCTATGCGGTGTTTGCGGCCGGGGCGCTCGGCGCGCTTTCCGACGTGTGGGGCGAATTGAGCCAGGCCTCGGGCGCCGCCGAACGCCTGGCCGAGCTGCTGGCAGAGCAACCGACCGTCACAATACCCCCCGCCCCGCAACGCTTTCCCGTGGACGCGCCCGGCGCGCTGGAGTTCCGCGACGTCGTTTTCGCCTACCCGACGCATCCCGAACGCTCGGCCCTGCACGGGCTCTCCTTTACTGCCAAGCCCGGCGAAACGATCGCCATCGTCGGCCCGTCCGGTTCCGGCAAGAGCACGGTCTTCTCTCTCCTGATGCGCTTTTACGACCCGCAGGAGGGCGCGGTGGCGATCGACGGGATCGACCTCACGCAGGCCGACCCGCGCGTCGCGCGGCAACGCATTGCCCTGGTGCCGCAGGAAATGACGATCTTCGCAACCACCATACGCGACAACATCGCCTTCGGTCGGCCGGACGCAAGCGACGACGAAATCGAAACGGCGGCACGCGACGCGCTGGCCGACGAATTCATCCGCACGCTTCCCAAGGGCTACGCCACCATGGTCGGCGAGCGCGGCATCACGCTTTCGGGAGGCCAGCGCCAGCGCATCGCGATTGCCCGCGCAATCCTGCGCGGCGCGCCGATCCTGCTCCTCGACGAGGCGACGTCGGCGCTCGACGCCGAAAGCGAGACGCTGGTCCAGGCGGCGCTGGAACGCCTGATGAAGGATCGCACGACGCTGGTCATCGCGCACCGCCTGGCGACCGTTCTGAAGGCCGACCGCATCCTGGTGCTCGACGAGGGGCGCATCGTCGAGCAGGGAACCCATGACAGCCTGGTGGCGCAGGACGGCGTTTACGCAAAGCTCGCCCGGCTGCAATTCGAAACCGGCGCCGACGCCTTCAGGAATGCGGCGGAGTAACGGGCTGATCGGGTCGCCAATCGGCGAGCAACGTCATGCATCCCAACGACTTCGTCTTCTCGAAATGCCTTTCATCGGCGGTGAGAAACACACCGCCGCGCATAATCGCCATCGCGTGATAGATCGAGTCCTGGAGTTGTGGAGCACCTCGAGCCGGTGTCCGCGAAGTGGCGATGCGTTCGGCCTGCTTCAATTCCTCGAAATCTGGCTCAAGCAGGAGAAAGCCGACCTGCCGCAAGTCATTCAGCAATCTCATGGGAACGTCGAACGGAACCGAATAGTGCAATGCGACGGACAACACCTCATAGAGCACCAAGGTGGGTGCGATCATCTGGGTGGCGTTCTCCGCGAAATGCTCGATCGCGGACCGCGCCAGGACGCTGTCGTTTTCGTCTCTGAACAGCTTGACTAGAAGGGAGGCATCAAGAACGAACATCAGTGAGGCCGAGCGTGGCGATCGACCTGATACGCTTCGCGCTCGCGGCGCAGTCGGCGCAGCAGTTCGACGCTGTCTTCTTCGCCGCTGGACGTTCCCTGGATTTCGTCGAGGGTTTGCCTTAATCGCGCGACGGCGACCTTTCGCAATGCATCGGCAATCGCCAATTCGACAAAGCCGGAGCGCTTGCTCTTCGGAATGTCGCGGTCCAACTGCTCCTTGACGGCCGCATCGATGGAGAATGTCGCCCTTTCCTTGGATGGCTCTCTCATTTGCATACTCCACAGTAGTACAAAATCGTATGATCCTTATCACATGGCGGCCATTCCCGCCATCGCTCACAGAAACGTCGCGATCTCCGACAATGGCTTCTTTTCCGTCGCATGGGCCGGAATGGTGGCGTTCTCCTTGGGATAGCCGACGACGAGCAGGATATAGGGCTTGTCGTGCGGATCGCGGCCGCAGATCGCGTTCAGAAAACTCATCGGATTGGGCGTGTGGGTGAGTGTGGCCAGTCCTGCGCGGTGTAGGGCTGCGATGAGAAAACCGGTCGCGATCGACACGGATTCGGGCACGTAATAGTTCTTCCGCCTGACCCCGTCGGCCGAGCGGCTTTTGCGCTCGCCGAAGATGCAGATCAGCCACGGTGCCTCCTCCAGAAATGGCTTCGCGGCGTCCGTGCCGAGTGGTTCCAGCGCCTTCAGCCATTCCTCGCCGGCGCGGCCCTCGTAGAAGGCGCGCTCCTCTTCCTCCGCCGCCTGGCGGATCCGCGCCTTGATCGCCGCATCGCCGATCACGGCGAAATGCCAGGGCTGATGGTTGGCGCCGCTCGGCGCGGTGCCGGCGGCCAGGATGCACGTCTCGATGATGTCGCGCGGCACCGGGCGCGAGGAGAAATCGCGCACCGTGTGACGCGTTCGGATGTCCTCGTAAAACCTGTGCGCCCGCGCACGCATCTCCTCGACCGGCAATTCGCCATAGTCGGGCAGCGGGATCGGCCGATACGCGCTTGTCGTGCCTATGCTCATCTTATCTCCTTGTCGCGATATTGGATCGTTGGATCGTTGGATCGTTGCCGGACGCGGGGGTGGCATCAGCCAAGCCGGCTTGCGGCGTGCCGGCCGGCATTGCGGCCGGAAAAGATGCACCCGCCGAGAAAGGTTCCTTCCAGCGCGTTGTAGCCGTGGTAGCCGCCGCCGCCGAAGCCGGCCACCTCGCCGACGGCATAAAGACCGGGGATCGCCTCGCCGCTCCGGTCCAGCGCCTCGCCGTCGAGATTGGTGTGCAGGCCGCCCAGCGTCTTGCGCGTCAGGATATGGAGGCGCACCGCGATCAGCGGTCCGTTGTCGGGGTCGAGGATCTTGTGCGGCGCGGCGGTGCGGACCAGCCTGTCGCCCAGATAGGCGCGGGCGCCGCGGATCGCGGTGACCTGCGCATCCTTGGAAAACGGATTGTCGATCGCGCGGTCGCGCGCCTCGATCTGCGCCTTCAGCCGCTCGCAATCGATCAGCTTCTCGCCGGTCTTGGCGTTCATCGCCTCGACCAGATCGCGCAGGCAATCGCGGACGATGAAGTCCTCGCCCTTCTCCTTGAACGCCTCGACCGGCGGCGGCGCGCCCGCACCGCGGCGGCTTTTGAGCACCGCACGCCAGCTCCTGGCGGTGAAGTCGGGATTCTGCTCCGAGCCCGAAAGCGCGAATTCCTTCTTGATGATCGGCTGGGTCAGGACGAACCACGACCAGTCGTAGCCGGTGGCCAGAATGTACCTGAGCGTCGAAAGCGTGTCGAAACCGGGCAGGCAGGGCGCGGGCAGGCGCTCGCCGCGCGCGTCGAACCACATGGACGACGGGCCGGGCAGGATGCGGATGCCGTGGTTGGGCCAGATCGGCGACCAGTTCTTCACGCCCTCCGTATAGTGCCACATGCGGTCGGCATTGATGACTGCCGCACCCGCGGCCTCGGCCACCGCGATCATCCGCCCGTCGACGTGATGCGGCACGCCGGCGATCATCGAATTCGGGGCCGGCCCGAGACGCTCGACCGGCCAGTTCCGGCGCACCAGGTCCAGATCGCCGCCGATGCCGCCGGAGGCGACGATGACCGCGCTGGCCGGCATCTCGAATTCGGCAATGACGTCGCGGCCCGACTTTTCGCCACGTCCGACCGTCGACGGCGCCAGCACCTCGCCGGCAACCCCTTGTAGGACACCGTTGGAAAGCATCAGCCGGCTGGCGCGGTGCCGGAACTTGAACTCCACCCGTCCCGCCGCGACGTGAGCACGCACGCGCCGCACGAAGGGCTCCAACACGCCCGGACCCGTGCCCCTGGTGATGTGAAAGCGCGGAACCGAATTGCCGTGACCATCGGCGTGGCCGCCGCCGCGCTCGGCCCAGCCGACGACCGGGAACCAGCGCATGCCCATGGCGTACAGCCAGGAGCGCATCTCGCCGGCCGCGAAGTCGACATAGGCCTCGGCCACCTTGCGCGGCCAATAGTCCTCTGCGCGATCGAACTGCGCCGAGCCGAGCCAGTCCTGCCAGGCGAGCTCGCGGCTGTCCTTTATCCGCATTCGCCGCTGCTCGGGGCTGTCGACGAAGAACAGGCCGCCGAGCGACCAGAACGCCTGGCCGCCGAGGGAATTCGGCCCTTCCTGCTCGAGGATCGTCACACTGCGGCCGGCATCCGCCAGTTCCGCCGCCGCCACGAGGCCGGCGAGCCCACCGCCTATGATGATCGCATCCGCACCTTCTGCCACGGCATCCATCCCCGTTTGCAACGCATGGTAAGGGATTGGGCGGCAAGCGCAATTGGCGTCGATCTGTGGGTGGATGAACCGGTGTCAGGCGCCCTCATGGTGAGCCTGCCGAACCGCGAGAGCGTGAAGCTGCCCTCACCGCTCGGTCAGTTTGAGCTCGATGCGTCGGTTCTTCGCCCGCACTTCGGGCGTCTCGCCGGCTTCCAGCGGCTGGTATTCGCCGAAACCGGCCGCCACCAGGCGGTTCGCCGGCACGCCGTTGTCGATCAGGAACTTGACCACCGAGGTCGCGCGCGCCGAGGAAAGCTCCCAATTGTCGGCATAACGCCCCGTGCCCGAAAGCGGCACATCGTCGGTGTGGCCGTCGACGCGCAGCACCCAGCTGATCTCGGGCGGAATCTCGTTCTGCAGGTCGATGAGGGCGTCGGCGAGTTTTTTCATCTCGACCCGGCCGGCGTCGTTGAGGATCGCCGAGCCCGAGGGAAACAGGACCTCCGACTGGAAGACGAAGCGGTCGCCGACGATGCGGATGTTTTCCCGGTCGGACAGGATCTCGCGCAGGCGTCCGAAGAAGTCCGAGCGGTAGCGGTTCAGCTCCTGGACACGCTGCGCGAGCGCCACGTTCAGGCGGCGTCCGAGATCGGCGATCTTGGTGTTGGATTCGCGGTCGCGCCGCTCGGACACGTCGAGCGCCTGTTCCAGCGCGCCGATCTGCCGGCGCAGCGCGGCGATCTGCTGGTTCAGGAGCTCGACCTGGGAAAGGGCGCGCTGGGATACCTGCTGCTCGCTCTCCAGCCGGCCCTGCAAGCCGCTGATGCGGGCCTGTGCCGCCTCACCGGCCCCGGTGTCCTGCGCCAGAAGCTCTTCCAGCCGCGAACGTTCCTCTTCCGTCTCGCTCAGCGAAGCCCGCAGATTGGCGAGTTGGTCTTCGGTATCCTGGGTGTTGGAGCGCTCCAGCGCCAGAAGCTGCGTCAACTCATTGATCTGGGCGTTGAGGCGGTTGAGCACCGCGTCCTTGCCGGTGATCTCGCGGCTGAGCAGGAACTGCGCCAGCACGAAGACAGACAGGAGGAACATGATGGCCAGAAGCAGCGTCGCCAGCGCGTCGACAAAGCCCGGCCAGTAGTCGACGCCGCGCTGCGATCGCCTGGTGCGGGCGAGCGCCATGTCAGCGCGCCTCCTGGTGGCTCTTCAGCGATTCGGCGATCTTTTCCAGCGTAGCGCGGGTGGCGCGTTGTTCTTCCGATTGCGCCTCCACCCAGTCGCGCATCATCTGCTGTTCGTTGCGCATGTTCTTCACCAGCCCGGAGATCCCGTCGGCAAGCGACGCCATGGAGGCAGCGACACGCTGGTTGGAGCCGCCGGTCTCGTGCATGGCCTTCAGCCTTTCGGCCATTTCGCGCAGCTCGTCGGACGATTCGCCCTTCGTCGCGGCGGCCAGCTGAAAATCGGAACCAAGGTCGGTGACGCTCGAAAGCCAATTCTCCAGCTCCGTATAGAAGCGGTTCTGCGCCCGGCCCGCCTGCAGGTCGAGAAAACCGAGAACCAGCGAACCGGCCAGGCCGAACAGCGACGAGGAGAAGGCCGTGCCCATGCCGGCAAGCGGTGCCGACAGCCCGGCCTTCAGCGAGTCGAGCACGTCGTTAGCGTCGCCCGATGCGGGGTCGAGCGACTGGATCGTGTCGCCGATGGAGCCGATGGTCTGCAACAGGCCCCAGAACGTGCCGAGCAGGCCGAGAAACACCAGCAGTCCGATCAGGTAGCGGGAGATGTCGCGGCTCTCGTCGAGGCGCGTGGCGATCGAATCGAGGATCGAGCGCATCGACGCGGTCGACAGCGCGGTCGCCGAGGAGCGCGACAGCATCGCCTTCATCGGCGCCAGGAGAACCGGCTGGCCGGCATCCTGGCCGGTGCGGAAGGCGTTGACCCAGCGCACCTCGCGAAACAGCCTGGTGACCTGCTTGAAGGCCAGCAGGATGCCGACGGCGAGCACGCCCAGGATCAGCCCGTTCAGGCCCGGATTGGTGGCGAAGGCCGACGAGATCTGGCGATAGAGGATCGCCGCCACGAAGCCCGAAATCGCCAGGAAGATGAGCATCGACAAGAGGAAGACCTGGGGGCTCGACAGTTTGTGCGGATCGAACAGGCTGCTCTCGTCCAAGCCGTCCGTTGCCCGAGATCTGAACCATGCCATTTGCAATGCCCTCGAATTCGCTCCGCCCGGCCCGCCACGTCATCGGGACTTCCGCGCGCCGTGCGCGAAATCCGATGGCCGCCGGGCCTATGTCCCGTTGCGACTCTAATCGGAATTGTGACTAAATTGGAAGGCGCATGCAGCCATCTCATGGCCGTGCGATGACAAGAAGGTCCATCATCGCGGCCATATGGCATGCCGCGCCCGATATGACGAAGCCGTGCCACAAGGCACTCTGAAAGCGCAGTTTTTGCCAGATGAAGAAGATCACGCCGAACGAATAGACGATGCCGCCGGCAACGATCAGCCAGACGGTCGAGGCCGGCAGGACGCGGCCGATCTCACCGGCGACAGCCACACCGCTCCAGCCGATCGCCAGATAGAACACGACCGCCAGCCTGTCGTAGCGCCCGGGCAGGACGAGCTTGACCGCCATGCCGAGGCCTGCGGCAGCCCATACGACAAGGCACATGAGAAGCGCGGTCGGCATGTTCAGTTGTGCCAGAAAGGGCGTGTAGGTACCGGCGATCAGGAGATAGATGGCGGCATGATCGAAGCGCCTGAGCGCCCATTTGACCGGCGAAAGGGGCCACAGATTATAGGCGCAGGAGACCGACAGGACCGTCAGCAGCGATATGACATAAAAGACCGCCGCGGCGTATTCGCCTGTTCCGGCATGGCCGAACGACAACGCCAGCAGCGCAGCGCCGGCGGTGATCGCGAGCACGATGCCGACCGCATGCACGATCCCGTCGGCCCAGAGTTCGGCGCGCGAATAGCTGTATCGGCCCGAATAGGGCACATGAGGGCTTCGAAAAGGGCGGGAATTGTCCTCCATGGCCTCCTCCTGCCATGGCAGCGTGACATTTTTTTGAGCCCGCGGTCACAAAGCGGCCGCTGAACCAATTCCGGCAGGCGTCGATCCGGCCTCACTTGCCGGCCAGGGGCTTCCTCAACTGCTTCAGGAGTGCACGGTGGATCGCCTCGTTTCCGGCAACGATCGTGCCCTTGTCGAACATCGCCTGGCCGCCCTCGTCGTCGCTGACGAATCCGCCGGCCTCCCGGATCAAGAGCATCCCTGCTGCCGTGTCCCAGGGCGACAGGCCGGCTTCCCAGAATCCGTCGAGGCGGCCCGCCGCGACATAGGCCAGGTCGAGCGCGGCGGCACCCATGCGCCGAATGCCGGAGACCTCGCCCATGACGTTGCGCAATTCGATCAGCGCATTGCCGTGATGGCCGCGACCCAGATGGGGAATGCCGGTGCCGATCACACAGTCGACAAGTCTGCCGCGCGCCGCCACACGCAGGCGCCGGTCGTTCAAAAAGGCGCCGCCGCCGCGCTCGGCGGTGTAGAGCTCGTCCATGGCCGGATTGTAGATCACCCCGGCGACAAGCTGCCCCTGGCGCTCCAGCGCGATGGAAATGGCGAACAGCGGAATGCCGTGCAGGAAATTGGTCGTTCCGTCGAGCGGATCGACGATCCAGCGATGCTGCGGGTCGTCGCCCTCGACCACACCGCGCTCCTCCATGAGGAAGGAATAGCCCTGCCGGGCCCTGGAAAGCTCGTTGTAGATGATTTCCTCGGCCTTGCGATCGGCCTGGCTGACATAGTCGCCCGGTCCCTTGAGGGACACTTGCAGGTTCTGCACTTCGCCGAAATCGCGGGCGAGCGAGCGGCCGGCCTTGCTGGCCGCCTGAACCATGACGTTGAGAAGAGCCGAGCGGGCCATATATGTAAGTTCCCTTTTCGCCCCAGGCCTAGTCGGCGCGGCGGATGTAAGTCAGTTCACTGGTGTCGACGACGATCTTCTCGCCGGCCTCGATGAAGGGCGGCACCATCACGCGGATGCCGTTTTCGAGCACGGCCGGCTTGTAGGAGGACGTCGCGGTCTGGCCCTTGACCACCGGGTCGGCTTCGGCGATCGCGAGCGTCACCTGGTCGGGCAGCGAGATGCCGATCGGCTTTTCCTCGTAGAGTTCCACCGTCACCGTCATGCCGTCCTGCAGGAAGGCGGCGCGGTCGCCGACGAAATCCTTCTGCAGCTCAAGCTGCTCGTAGGTCTCCGTGTCCATGAACACGAGCGCTTCGCCCTGTTCGTAGAGATAGGAGAAGTCTTTCTGCTCGAGCCTTACGCGCTCCACCGTTGCGGCGGCGCGGAAGCGCTCGTTGAGCTTGGTGCCGTTGATCAGGTTTTTCAGTTCGACCTGATTGTAGGCGCCGCCCTTGCCCGGCTTGACCGCGTTGGTCTTGACCGCGACCCACAACCCGCCATCGTGCTCGATGACGTTGCCCGGTCGGATTTCGTTGCCGTTGATCTTCATGTTCACTTGATCCGGAAATTGTCTTGCATTGCGGCACCACTAGTGTCCCACACCAGCAACCTCATGATTGCAGCGTGGTTTTGGCTCTGAAATTCGTCTCGGCGCGCAATATATGGCATGTCACGAACCTCAAAACGACCACACTGGATGAATTCGCGCTTCCAAGACCATAAATCGGCCCGATAGGCAAGAGAGCGCCGCGCGGCCAGGACTGTCGAGCTGCGACTGGTCCGGGCGAATGCCTGCAGGTCCTAGAACATGTCCCGCTCAAACGGAATCGTTTGAGCGAAAGGTACATGTTCCAACATATTGATCTGGCGCGCATATCTTTGCTTCAAACGTTTCCGTTTGAAGCGAACGCGCGCTAGCGCAAGCGGTTCGCCCGCTCCAGCGCTTCTTTCTGCTCCTCCGCCGTCAGGCCCGCCAAAAGATCGTTGAGAACCGGGTCCTTCAGGCCGGCGCGGCGGGCCAGGATGTACCAGGCCGCCGCCTCGATCGAATCCGGCTCCGTGCCGAGGCCCTGCCAGTAGAGCTTGGCCAGGCGGCTTTGGGCGGCGACGTTGCCGCCATTGGCGGCCAGCTTCATCCAGCGAAAGCCGGTCTCGTAGTCGCGCGGGCCGCCGCGGCCTTCGACCAGCCAGGTCGCCAGTTCGACCTGGGCCGTGTCGTAGTTCTGGCGCGCCGCCTTGGCAAGAAGCGTCCGTGCCGCGCGTTCGTCGGCCATGCGTCCGCCGGTGCCGCGCGCCAGGACCTGGGCCATCGCATATTGGGCGTCGGCCAGGCCCAGTTCGGCCGCCTTCTCGTAATAGTCGATCGCCTTGTCGAGACCGGACGGTCCGGGTTCGCGCTCGATCGTCATCTGGGCATAATTGAACATGGCAAGCCGATTGCCGGCATCGGCCGCCTGGCCGAGCAGTTCATAGGCCCGGTCCTTGTCCTGGGACGCATATTTGCCGTCCATCAGCACCAGGGCGTATTGGAGCTGCGCTTCCGGCACGCCCTGCTCGGCCGCCTTGCCGTACCATTCGGCCGCTGCGGCCGGATCGCGCCGCACGCCCAGGCCGCGCGAATAGATCTCGGCGACCAGGGTCTGCGCGGCCGCATCCCCCTTCTGCGCCCGCGCCAGCCCCAGATTGAGGGCGGTGATATAAAGGCCGCGCTGAAAGGCGCCATAGGCGGCATCCGGCGTCTTCTGACCGAAGCGCTGCGGATCGACGATATCCACGTGGGACGGTCCGGCCCGGTCGCCCTCGGCGGCCAGGGCGGGCACCGCGTACACAAATGCCGCCAGAACGGCCGCGCCGACGAACCGCACCACGCTCACCCGACGTCTCCCGGTGTCCGCACCTCGGCATCCAGCACCGCATTGGCCCGCGCCACGGCATCAGCCGGGTCGGCGTCGGGCGCATAGACGGCCGCGCCAAGGGCGACGAAGTCGGCCCCGGTTTGCGCAACCGCCGCCGCGCTGTCGGTTGTGTTGCCGCCCATGACGACGACCGGGATCTCGACCATCTCGGCCCACCAGCGCCCGAGGGTCAGATTGCGCGGATGCGGTTCCGGCTTGTTGTCGTAGCCGAAGCGGCCGAAAAAGATGTAATCGGGCTGCAACTCGCCCAGAGCGAGCGCCTCGTCGCGCGTCTTTGCGCCGCCGGTGCCGATCATCATCTGGTGATGCAGGCGGTCGACGGCGTCGGCCACCACGTCCCGGCCGCCCTCGACATGCAGGCCGTCGGCCTTGACGCGCGCGGCGATGCGTCCCTCGCCGGTCAGCATGACGGCTATCCCCCGCTCCTGCGCCGCCGGCACGATCTTTTCGGCAAGGCGCTGGTAGCCGGCTTCCTCCATGTCGTAGACGGGCAGAATGAGCGAGGCGACGTCGCCGCCATCATAGGCGGCGGCGAGCCGCGCGGGATCGGGGGTAGGCGGCGCGATCAGCACGAGACGGCAGCGCTCTGGCGGTCTTGATTCGGTCATGGAGCTTCCGGCTTTGGCCTTCGAAAATGTTTGCAGTTTGGCATAGAGCACTCGGACGCCCTTGAACAGTCGTGGCGGCTCGGCGAATAAGGGGCACACATGCGATCAAATTCTCTCCCTCTGCCGGTTCTTCCATGGATGCCGTGATTACCGACCCCGTCTTCTATCTCGCCGCGGTGCCCGCCGTCATCCTCGTCGGTCTGGCCAAGGGCGGGCTGGGCGGCGCCATGGGTTTTCTCGGCGTGCCGCTGATGGCGCTGGTGATTTCGCCGGTCCAGGCGGCCGCAATCCTGCTGCCGATCCTGGTGGTCATGGACATCGTGTCGCTGTGGTCGTGGCGCGGCTATTTCAACCGCCAAGTGCTCGCCATCATGCTTCCCGGCGCACTGGTCGGCATCGCGCTCGGCTGGCTGACGGCGGCACTCGTCACCGCCGACGCGGTGCGCCTCATCCTGGGCCTGGTGACGATCCTGTTCGTGCTGCGCTGGCTGATGCAGAAATTTGCCCGCTCCGAAGGATCCGCATCGCCGCGCACCGGGCTCGGATTGCTGTGGGGCGCCGTCAGCGGCTTCACCAGCTTCGTCGCCCATGCCGGCGGCCCGCCCTACCAGGTCTACACCCTGCCCTTGCGCATGGAGCCGAAGATCTTCGTCGGCACCAGCGTCATCTTCTTCGCCGTCGTCAACGCCGTGAAGCTCGTCCCCTATTTCGCCCTCGGCCAGTTCAGCACGGTCAATCTTGCGACCTCGGCCGCGCTCCTGCCGCTGGCGCCGCTCGCCACGCTTTCGGACGCCTTCGTGGTCAAGCGCATGCGGGCGGAAATCTTCTATCTACTGACCTATGCGACGGTGCTCATCGTGGCGATCAAGCTGGTCTGGGACGGCGCGGCGGCCTTCGGCTGATGACGCGTCCGCAATTGGCGGATAATCTTCTTCGAAAACCAAAAGCGGAGGAAACGCCGGTGGCCAACATCTTCGATATCGGGCTCGATCGCAACGCGGCCAATTTTCAGCCGCTGACGCCGCTGAGCCTTCTCGAGCGGGCGGCCAGGGCCTATCCCGATCATCCGGCGGTGATCCACGGCACAAGCAAGCTCAGCTATCGCGACTTCTATCGACGCTCGCGCATGCTCGCCTCGGCGCTGGCGCAAAAGGGCGTCGGCAGGGGCGACACGGTGACGGTCATGCTGTCGAACACGCCGGCAATGCTGGAGGCGCATTTCGGCGTGCCGATGGCCGGGGCGGTACTCCATTCGCTCAATACGCGGCTCGACGCAGCCATCATCGCCTTCCAGCTCGACCACGCAGAGACCAGGCTGCTGATCGTCGACCGGGAATTTGCCGCCGTCGTCGGCGAAGCGCTGGAACTGGCCAGCGTCGATCCGGTCGTCATCGACTATGACGACCCCGAATATCCCGATGACGCGCCCTACTCCAAGGGCGAGCCGATCGGGTCGCTGGACTATGAAACCTTCGTGCAATCCGGCGATGCGGATTTCGCCTGGACGATGCCCGCGGACGAATGGGACGCCATCGCGCTCAATTACACCTCCGGCACGACGGGCAATCCCAAGGGCGTCGTCTATCACCATCGCGGTGCCGCGCTGATGGCCTATGCCAACACCATCCACGCGCAGATGGGCAAGCATTGCGTCTATCTGTGGACGCTGCCGATGTTCCACTGCAACGGCTGGTGCTTTCCCTGGACGCTCGCCATGCAGGCCGGCACGCATGTGTGCCTGCGCTGGGTGCGCGCCAAGGCGATGTATGACGCCATCGCCGAGCATGGCGTGACGCATCTGTGCGGCGCTCCGATCGTCATGGCGACACTGATCGACGCTCCAGAGGAACAAAAGCGCAGCTTCGCCCAGGCCGTCACCTTCAGCACGGCCGCAGCACCCCCGCCCGAACCGGTGCTGGCCGGCATGGCCGAGGCCGGTTTCACCGTGACACATCTCTACGGTCTGACCGAGACCTACGGGCCGGCCGTGGTCAACGAATGGAAAGGCGAGTGGGACGGGCTCGACAGCGCCGCCGCCACGGCGAAGAAGGCGCGCCAGGGCGTGCGCTATGCCGCGCTCGAGGAGCTTGCCGTGATGGATCCCGCGACCATGCAGCCAGTGCCCGCCGACGGCGCGACGATCGGCGAGGTGATGTTTCGCGGCAACATCGTCATGAAGGGCTATCTGAAAAACCGGGAAGCAACCGAGGAGGCGCTGGCCGGCGGCTGGTTCCATTCCGGCGATCTCGGCGTCATGCATCCCGACGGCTACATCCAGCTCAAGGACCGCTCCAAGGACATCATCATTTCCGGCGGCGAGAACATTTCCTCGATCGAGGTCGAGGACGCGCTCTACAAGCACCCTGCCGTCGCCTCCTGCGCCGTCGTCGCCAAGGCGGACGACAAATGGGGCGAGACGCCGGTCGCCTATGTCGAACTCAAACCGGGCCGAACCGCAAGCGAAGCCGAGATCATCGACCATTGCCGGAGCCTGCTGGCCCGCTTCAAATGCCCCAGTAAGGTCGTCTTCGCCGGGATCCCGAAGACCTCGACCGGCAAGATCCAAAAATTCCGCCTGCGCGAGGAAGCAAAGAGCTTGTAAGGGTCGCCAACGCTATTGCGGCGCGATGGGGCGCCAGGTCGAGAGCATGCGGCGCTCGGCCACGGCGTAGCTCCAAAAATGGCCTTGGAACGGCTGGTCGTGCCGGCGGCTGATCGACAAGCCCGACAGGTGGCACAAGAGCAGCGTTCCGACCCCGCCATGGGCAACGATCGCCACATCGCCGTCTGCGTTGGCGTCGACGATCGAGACAAAGGCGGCACGGACCCGCCGCTGGGCGTCGACGGCGCGTTCCCACCCCTGAACGCTCGTCACCGGCTCCGCAAAGAACCGGTCGGCCAGTTGCTCGAACTTTGGCGCGGGCAGGTAGCCTGTCGCGCTGCGGTCGTTCTCATTCAGACCGGGATGCACCGCGACAGGGAGACCGTGCGCCGCGGCGAGGATGCCCGCAGCTTCAATCGCCTTGGTCTCTTCGCTGGCCCAGACCGCGCCAAGGTCCTGCATCGCAGCCGACGCGGCAAAGCTCCGCATGCGCGCGATGCCCTTGTCGGAGAGATGCCAGCGCGGGACGGGCCGGCCGGGATCGACCACGACTTCGGGATGCGTGATGAAATGGATCATCCTCATGAGCGTTCCTTGTGCAATACCGCTCGTTTTTCCATGAATCCCGGCCCTGTTAACACTCCATTAAGCTTTACGTGCGTTTACTATCTTCATCCAGTGATCTGGATTCCTACTGAGCGGCCGAGCTGCTCTGTTTGACGCCTCCCTGTTAGACTCCTGAGAGCCGCTCCCATGCGGCTCTTTTTTTGTTGCGGCCTGTGCCGCACCCTGGCCGACTATCCAGCCTTTGCCGCTCCATTAACCTTCTGTTAAACACGCCCTTGCCTTGCCGGGGAAGAAGCCGCATTTTCGGCTCGGACCGGTCGGAGACCACCACCACAATCGTGTAGGTGGCGATTGACGATGCCGGCGCAGCGGCGCAGGTTCAGGTGAGAGAGCGCCTTTGCTTGTCCGCAGGACGTGCGGCGCTTCGAGGTTCAGGGATGCGCAGGCAATGAGTGAGCCGAACAGGAAAATGGCCGACACCGTCATACTGGCGGAGCACCGCGTGTTCTCCCCCTCCTTCAAGCCGCTCTACGATGAGGGCATGGCGCTCGTGGAAGAGACGGCGGAATATCTCGACGGCGAGGGCCGGGCGGCCGCGAAAACGCTGGGCCGCGGCGCAGCCACACTCTATGCCGCCGAATCGATGCGGCTGACCACGCGGCTCATGCAGGTCGCCTCATGGCTGCTGCTGCAGCGTGCGGCCAATTCCGGCGAAATGACGCGCGAGCAGGTTGCGGCCGAAAAGGTCAAGGTTCGCCTCGATACTGCCTCGGCCCAGAACGAGGCGAAGGACTGGAACGACCTCCCCGGGGCGTTCCGCGATCTCGTGGCGCGTTCGCTCAGCCTGCAGTCGCTGGTGCGGCGCATGGACGAAGAGGTCTATGGCCGCGTGACCGACGCCGCAACCGACCAGGATACGGCCAACCCGGTGTCCGACCAGATCCGGCTTCTCAACACCGCCTTCGGCCACGGCTGATCCTCACGCCGCCCAACGCGCCATCGCCCGAAACAGTGGCTCGACCGCCGGCATGGCAAGCAGCGCGGCCCCCAGGATGAGGCAGAAGGTGACGCGCCGATACGTCGTCTCGCTCGCCAGGCCGTAGAGCCGCCAGCCGCCGAGCAGGCCGACGAAATAGAGCGGCGCGGCGACGATCCCCAGCATGACGACAGACCGCTCGAACAGGCCGGCAGCCCACAGATTGCCGATCGACAGGAACTCGCCGAGCAGGAACAGGGTGAGCAGGTTGGCCCGCACCACGGCCCCCGGCAGGGTGGATGCAAGCCAGTAGAAGATGACCGGCGGGCCGGGGATGGAGGCGATGCCGCCCAGCGTGCCGGCAATGCCGCCGACCCCGAACGAGACCGGCAGGCCGCGCGGCCCGTCATAGCGCCAGCCGCCCCACAGGCCGGCGGCACAGACCAGGATGGCGATGCAGATGCACCATCTGAGCACCGTCGGATCGCCATTCTTGAGGATATAGATGCCGAACGGCAGGAACAGCGCCAGGCCGACCGCCACCGGCAGCACCTCGCGCCAGCGCGCGATCTTCATCACGGGCAGGGTCAGCGGCACGGTGGGTATGGAGTCGATGATGACGATGATGACCAGCGCCGCCTTGGGCCCGTAAAGCGCCGCCGCGACGGGAGCGACGATCATGCCGGTTCCGAAACCCGACAGGCCGCGCGCCACGCCGGCGATCGCGACGGTCGCAATCAGGATGGCAAGCGGCACGTCGAATTCGGGCAATGTCATACCAATGGTCCGTCGGCCATCATGAAGTTGCGGCAGGGCCCGAGCGAGCAGCCGGGATTTCTCGACGTTGTTTCTGATTTGTTCACATCCGGCTGGCAATGGTCCTGTAGACGAATAAGGTAGGACCATGCAGCAGGCGATTCGCATCATCGGCATCGATCCCGGCCTTCGGCGCACCGGTTGGGGCGTGGTCGAAGCGCTCGGCAACACGCTCACCTTCATCGCCGCCGGCACGGTTCATTCCGACGGCAAGGCGGGGCTCGCCGAGCGGCTGCGCCAATTGCATGACGGACTGGCCGAAATCATCCGCGACCAGACCCCGCATGAGGCGGCGGTCGAGCAGACCTTCGTCAACCGCGACGCCACAGCGACGCTGAAGCTCGGCCAGGCACGCGGGATCGCCATGCTGGTGCCGGCGCTGGCCGGACTTTCGGTGGCCGAATACGCGCCCAACTCGGTGAAGAAATCGGTCATCGGCGTCGGCCATGGCGACAAGAAGCAGATCCACATGATGGTCAAGGTGCTGATGCCCAAGGCACGCTTCGACACCGACGACGCCGCCGACGCGCTGGCCATCGCCGTCTGCCACGCCCATCACCGCCAGAGCGTGCAATCGCGGCTTGCCGCGTTGGGGGCGTGAAGCTGCCCCGGCACCCCAATGTTCTTGACATGTTCCGCAAGTTGGAATAATTCTTACGTGTAAGAATTGGAGTCGGCAATGCGCGTTACGAGCAAGGGGCAGGTGACGATCCCACGGGATTTGCGGGAGATGTTCGGCATTCACGCCAACAGTGAAGTCATCTTCGGCATTGAAGGCGGGAAGATCACCATCACGCGCCGAGACGACGAACAACGGCAGGTCGATCGCGAGGGGCTTGATCGATTTCTGGCGGCCTTGGATCGCCTCGAGGGGACCGGCGATCAGGCAATCAATGCCGATGACATCATGACGTTGACGCGGGATCGCTGAACGTGGCCACACTGGTCGACACCAATGTCCTGATCGACATTGCTGTCCGCGACCCGGTCTGGTTCAGATGGTCACGATCCAAGCTGGAAAATGTGCGCAAGCGTGGCAGCGTTATCATCAACCAGATCATCTACGCCGAGTTTTCGATGCGGTATGACACGATCGATGAGGTGGACAGCGTACTGCCCGAAGGCGAATTCTTGCGCGAAGCACTGCCATGGGAGGCAGCCTTCGCCGCATCGAAGGCCTTCATGCGCTATCGCCGTCTTGGCGGTCCGCGCGAACGAGTGCTGCCCGACTTCCTGATCGGCGGACATGCCGCCATCAGAGAGTATACAATACTGACGCGGGATCCGACCGGCTTTCGTTCATATTTTCCGGGCGTCGACGTCCTTGCTCCGGATACCCATCCATGAATCGGAGATCCGCCCATGATCGGCAAGCTGAAGGGAACGATCGACGAGATCGCAGAAGACCATTGCGTCGTCGACGTCCACGGCGTCGGCTATGTCGCCTATTGTCCGGCGCGCACATTGTCGTCCCTGCCCGGTGCGGGAGAAGCGGTAACGCTGTTCATCGAGACCTATGTGCGCGAGGACATGATTCGGCTTTACGGCTTTGCCTCCGCCCTCGAGCGCGAATGGTTCCGGCTCCTGCAGAACAAAGTCCAGGGCGTCGGGGCCAAGGTTGCGCTGGCCGTCTTGTCGACCTTGTCGGCAACCGAACTCGCCAATGCGGTGGCGCTGCGCGACGTGGCGATGGTGAGCCGGGCGCCGGGCGTCGGCAAGAAGGTCGCCGAACGCATCGTGTCGGAGCTGCGCGACAAGGTGCCTGCCCTGGCCGGCCCGACCGACGAAACGATCGCACTGAAGAGCGAGATCGGCGGCGGAGCGGCGGCGGCACCGGTGGCCGACGCGGTCTCCGCGCTCACCAATCTCGGCTATTCGCGCGACATCGCCGCCACTGCCATCGCCGCGGCGATGAAGACCGCCGGCGAGGATGCCGATTCGGCGCGGCTGATCCGGCTTGGACTGAAGGAACTGGCGCGGTGAGCATTCCATGTCGATAGGGAAATTTCTTACTATGATTATTCGAGTAGGAAATTTGCCAGATGCAAGGATCGAATCGGGATAATGGACATGGGCTACCAGTCGAAGGTGACCGTAAAAGGTCAGACGACGATCCCCCTGGAGATAAGGGAACATCTGAAGCTGAAACCCGGGGACCGGATCGAGCATCGGATTCAGGATGATGGGGTCTTGGTGAAAGCACGCAACAAGCGTGCGATCGAACTTGCGGGCATGCTGCACCGGCCCGGCTCGGAACTGCTTTCATGAACACCGATCCGCGCCTCATCTCTTCGGAAAAGCGCGGCGAGGATGTCGATGTCGCGCTGCGCCCGCAATCGCTCGACGATTTCGTCGGCCAGGCCGCAGCGCGGGCCAATCTGAAGGTCTTCGTCGAAGCCGCCAAGAGCCGCGGCGAAGCACTCGACCACGTGCTGTTCGTCGGCCCGCCGGGCCTCGGCAAGACGACGCTGGCGCAGATCATGGCCAAGGAGCTCGGCGTCAATTTCCGCTCCACCTCCGGTCCGGTCATCGCCAAGGCGGGCGATCTGGCCGCGCTCCTGACCAATCTGGAAGAAGGCGACGTTCTGTTCATCGACGAGATCCACCGGCTCAACCCGGCGGTGGAGGAAATCCTTTACCCGGCGATGGAGGATTTCCAGCTCGACCTGATCATCGGCGAAGGCCCGGCGGCGCGCTCGGTCAAGATCGATCTCGCCCGCTTCACGCTGGTCGCCGCCACCACCCGGCTCGGCCTCATCACCAATCCGCTGCGCGACCGCTTCGGCATCCCCGTCCGGCTCGATTTCTACACGGTCGAGGAACTGGAGATGATCGTGCGCCGCGGCGCGCGTATTCTCAGCCTTGCCATGTCGGATGACGGGGCAACCGAGATCGCCCGGCGCGCCCGCGGCACGCCGCGCATCGCTGGCCGGCTGTTGCGCCGGGTGCGCGATTTCGCCCATGTGGCGGGCGCGGCGACGATCGACCGCCAGGTCGCCGACGTGGCCCTGTCGCGGCTCGAGGTCGACAGCCTCGGCCTCGACGCGCTCGACCGGCGCTACCTGTCGATGATCGCGATGAATTTCGGCGGCGGGCCGGTCGGCATCGAGACCATCGCCGCCGGCCTGTCGGAGCCGCGCGACGCGATCGAGGACATCATCGAGCCCTATCTGATCCAGAAGGGCTTTATCCAGCGCACGCCGCGCGGCCGCGTGCTGGCGGCCAACGCCTGGCGGCATCTGGGATTGGAAGCGCCGCGCGATGCGGCGGCCACGCAGAGCCGCCTGTTCGAGGACGAATAGGCGCGCTTGATCGCCCGGACGCGAAATGCGATCACCGGTCGAGCGTGCGAGGCAGGACGGGACGGATCGACATGGCAGGCGCAACGGGTCGTGAAGGCGCTGAGGAGACCGGCCTTTCCGGCGTGCTCACCGATTTCGGCCATCGGCTGCACGCCCGGATCTACTATGCCGACACCGATTTTTCGGGCGTCGTCTACCACGCGCGCTATCTGGAGTTTCTGGAGCGCGGGCGTTCGGACTTCCTGCGCCTGGCCGGCGTCCACCATACCGAGCTCGCCGACGGCAGCCTCGGCGAGCGCATCGTCTGGGTGGTGCGGCGCATGGAGATCGATTTCCGCAACCCCGCCCGCATGGACGATATCGTGACCATCGACACGCGCACCGTGGACATTTCCGGCGCCCGCATCTTCA
The DNA here is from genome assembly GCF_009749525.1 of Mesorhizobium xinjiangense. Classification (GTDB taxonomy): domain Bacteria; phylum Pseudomonadota; class Alphaproteobacteria; order Rhizobiales; family Rhizobiaceae; genus Mangrovimarina; species Mangrovimarina xinjiangensis. The sequence goes on from NZ_WOAC01000009.1 coordinate 46,017, forward strand.
TGGCGCAGGAGATGAAGCGCGGCGAGACCGTCCTCGTGACGGCGAAGGTCGAGGCCGCGATCATCGGCGAAAGCGGCCGGCCGCGCCGTTTCCCCAAGGATTGGGTCGAAGCCTTCATGCCTAAGGCGGGGCGCTGACCGGTCGCATTCGCGAGCATTTGTTTTCCTGCCCGACTGTGCTACGTCGCTGGCGGTCTCGCCCGCCCATTGCCGATGGCGGGCCGGCCAAGTCGCCAGCATGAATGCGGCAAGCGCAGCGACCGCTAATACCGACTGTGATTGGTCACGGGAACGATGCGCCAATTGAACGATCGGCGCGTCGATCCTGTCCGAACGCCGTGGAAGAAGAAGGAGCTCCGTGAGCCGATGGCCGTCGCCGCAAAGAATATCCCCGCCCCCGATCTCGTCCCCGTAAGGCGGGCCCTTCTTTCCGTGTCCGACAAGACCGGCCTCGAGGCGCTGGCGCGCGGGTTGGCCGACAAGGGTGTCGAGCTCATCTCCACCGGCGGCACGGCCAAGGCGATCGCTGCAAGCGGGCTTGCCGTGCAGGACGTCTCGGACGTGACCGGCTTTCCCGAGATCATGGACGGCAGGGTCAAAACGCTGCATCCGCTGGTCCATGGCGGTCTGCTGGCCGTGCGCGACGATCCCGAGCACGCCGAAGCCATGCAAGCCCACGGCATTGCCCCGATCGATCTCGTGGTGATCAATCTCTATCCCTTCGAACAGGTGCGCTTTTCCGGCGGCGACTACGCCTCGACGGTGGAAAATATCGACATTGGCGGCCCCGCCATGGTGCGCGCCTCGGCCAAGAACCACGCCTATGTGGCGATCGTCACCGACCCGGCCGACTATGAGGCGGTGCTGGCCGCGCTCGAGATGAACGAGGGCAAGCTGTCGCTCGAGTTCCGCAAGAAGCTCGCAGCCAAGGCCTTTGCCCGTACCGCAGCCTACGATGCGGCGATCTCCGGCTGGTTCGCCGAGACGCTCGACATCGAGCATCCCGCATGGCGCGCCTTTGGCGGCCATCTGGGTCCGCTCATGCGCTATGGCGAAAATCCGCACCAGCAGGCGGGCTTCTATCTTTCCGGCGACACGCGGCCCGGTGTGGCGACTGCCACCCAGATCCAGGGCAAGCAGCTTTCCTACAACAACATCAACGACACCGACGCCGCCTTCGAACTGGTCGCCGAGTTCGATCCGAAGCGCACGGCCGCCGTCGCCATCATCAAGCACGCCAATCCGTGCGGCGTGGGCGAGGCGGCGACGCTGAAGGAGGCCTACGCCAAGGCGCTGGCCTGCGATCCGGTCTCCGCCTTCGGCGGCATCGTGGCGCTCAACCGGCCGCTCGACGCCGCGGCCGCCGAGGAAATGGCCAAGATCTTCACCGAGGTCATCATCGCGCCGGGCGCCAGCGAGGAGGCCCGAGCCATCATCGCGGCGAAGAAGAACCTGCGCCTGCTCGTCACCGACGGCCTACCCGACCCGCGTGCGCCGGGCCTTGCCGCCAAGACCGTGTCGGGCGGGCTGCTTGTCCAGTCGCGCGACAACGGCATGGTCGACGATCTCGACCTCAAGGTGGTCACGAAACGCGCCCCGAGCGAGACGGAACTCGCCGATCTGAAGTTCGCCTTCCGCGTCGCCAAGCATGTCAAATCCAACGCCATCGTCTACGTCAAGGACGGCGCCACGGTCGGCGTGGGTGCGGGCCAGATGAGCCGCGTCGATTCGGCCCGTATCGCGGCCCGCAAGGCCGAGGACGCGGCAAAGGCCGCGGGGCTTGCAGAGCCGCAGACCAGGGGTTCGGTCGTCGCCTCCGACGCATTCTTCCCCTTTGCCGACGGTTTGTTGTCGGCGGTCGAGGCGGGCGCGACGGCGGTCATCCAGCCGGGCGGCTCGATGCGCGACGAGGAGGTGATCGCGGCGGCCGACGAACACGGCATTGCCATGGTCTTCACCGGCATGCGCCATTTCCGGCACTGAGGGACAACTGGCCACGCGATCACTCTGAGCCGCACACCCCCTCCACCACGCTGCGCGTGGTCCCCCTCCCCCGCTTCGCAGGGGGGGATCCCGGCCGACCGCAGCACTGATCCTCCCCCGTTCACGGGGGAGGGGGACCGCCGAAGGCGGTGGAGGGGGCGCACCCGCGCCGTCATCCCGGCCGAGTGAGCATCGCGAACGAGAGCCGGGACCCATTGAGCAGCACGGCCGGTCTCCGCAGAAGGAGCTGGCGGCACTGAAAGTCACTGAAACGAGAAGCGGGCCGTGCTCTACGATTTCCTTCCAATAGGTCCCGGCTCTCGCTTCGCTCGGCCGGGATGACGCCCTGGAGGCGAAATCCTACACCTTGGCTGCCGGCGCATAATCCTTGCTTTTGACCAGCGGCAGGAGGACGAGACCGACCATGAAGAGCACGATGATCGGCGTCACGCCGAGGCGCTGGGCATCCTGGCTCGAAAGGCCGAACACCTCCTGGCCGAAGAAGGCGGTGGCAAGGGCGATCGCCAGTGGCCCGATGAAAGTCGTCGCCTTGCCAGACAGCGCATAGAGCCCAAAGGCTTCCGTCACCTTCTCGCGCGGCACCTGGTCGACCAGCAGTGTGCGCGATGCGGCCTGGATCGAGCCGCCGGCCGCGCCGATCAGCCCACCGGCAATATAGAAGAGGGTGTCGGGCAGGCCCGTTCCGGCCTCCAACGGCATGAAGAAGACCTGCGCCCGCGTGGTCGAGATCACCATCAGGCAGCACAAGGTCAGGGTCAGGATCGAGACGGTGACCACCGGTTTGGGGCCGAAAGCCTGGTCGGCGCGCCCGCCGAGCCAGGCGCCGAGTGCCCCGGTGATGTTGGCCAGGATGCCGAACAGGCCGATCTCGACGATGGACCAGCCGAGCACGCCGGCGGCATAGATGCCGCCGAATGCATAGAGCGCGTTGAGCGCGTCGCGATAGAACATGCTCGACAACAGGAAGCCGAGATAGCTGCGCTCGCCCGGCAGGCGGCGGAGCGTGCCGCCGAGTTCGGCCAGGCCGCGCCGCACCGCGCCTTGCGTCGAGGCTCGGCGTTTCACGTCCGGCGTCCACAAAAACATCGGCGTGACGAACAGGATGAACCACAGCGCCGTCAGCGGGCCGGCGGCCCGGTCGCCCTCGCGCGCCGCCGTGTCCAGCCCGAACAGCGGCTCGAGCCCGAACAAGGTGCGCCCGGTCTCGGGCTGGCCGGCGAGCAGGCCGAGCACGATGATCAGCGACACGAGCCCGCCGAGATAGCCGAGCCCCCAGGCCGATCCCGACAGCCGGCCGAGTTCCGCCCGCGGCACGAGGTCGGGCATCATCGCATTGTTGAAGACGGCGGCGAATTCCATGCCGATGAGCGCCAGCCCGACCGCCAGCATGACGAAGCCGAGATGCGGCGATCCGGGCACGGCGTACCAGAGCAGGAAGCAACCAAGCACGCCGAGCGCGCCGAAGCCGAACACCCAGGGCTTGCGCGGCCCGGTGGCGTCGGCAATGGCGCCGAGCACCGGCGAAGTCAGCGCGATGGCCAGCCCGCCGAGACCCGTCGCATAGCCCCACAGCTCCTGCCCCCTGGCGGCGTCGGGCGCGACGGCGGAAGCGAAATAAGGCGCGAAGACGAAAGTGATGATGAGGGTGTGAAAAGGCTGCTGCGCCCAGTCGAACAGCATCCAGCCCAAAATGCCGCGCCGCGGGGCGCGGCCTTCCTGCTCGTCCATCTGTCCTCCGCCGGTGCCGGTCCGCCCGATTGTGGATCGGCTTACCGGAACTGGTTCCTGATCCAACGCTTTGATTTGCCGCAATTTCTCTTCGCTTCAAACGTTGCCGTTTGAAGCGAACGCGCGCTACGCCACCGTGAGATCCGCCATCAACCCGGCGGCCACGGTGAGCCGCGAGACCGAGATGTCGCCGCTTTCGGTCAACGCCAGCAGTCTCTCGCGGGTGCGCGCCACTCGCTGCCCGCCGGCGGAAATCCATTCGCCGACGGGATCGGCGGTCTTGCCGTAGCTGCCCAGAACCGCAACGGCGATGCCGCGCCGTGCCGCGTCGATCATGTCGTTGGCCCTGAACAGGGCGAGCCCGTCATAATAGTCTGAAGGCGCAACGGCGCGCGCCGCCTCCTCGATGCGTCCGATGCGGAAGGCCTCCGACACCGTCATGTAGACCTTGGCCGCGGCCACGCGATCCGCCCCGGCCGACCGGGCGACGAGGTCGATATCGGGGATCATCTCGGCAATTCCGAGCAGCGCCAGCCTTTCGGCCAGCGGCGTCGGGGCTCCGGCAGCCTGGAAGGCGCTCGCCCGCTCCTCGAGCTTGCTTCTGGTGAAGTCCGGCAACAGCTTCGGCAGCCTTGCTTCGAGCGCGCTGCGCGCATCGTGCAGAGATGCAATGCGCTCGCCGACGCTGGCCGACTGATTGCCGTTCTTGAGCTGCCAGGCACTCGCCGTGTGGATCAGGCGCCCGACCGTCAGGTAGAAGTCGAGCTGCGCCGTTCCATCAATCTTGGTATCGAGAGCGTCGATCTCACCGATGGTTTCGGGCAGGCCGAAGCCGTCGCGCACCGTGGCATAGGCCGCGACCGCCTCAGCCGCGCTGGCACCGGTGATGTCGAGCATGCGGCTGACGAAAGCCGGCCCGCCATGATTGATCGCGTCATTGGCAAGCTCGGTGGCGATGATCTCGCGGCGCAGCCTGTGCCCTTCGATCTCGCAGGCGTATTTCTTCGCCATGCGTTCGGGGAAATAGCCGAGCAGGTCGTCGGAGAAATGCGGATCGTCCGGCAGTCCGCTGGCCATGATGTCGTCGAACAGCACGATCTTGGCATAGGACAGAAGCACGCCGATCTCGGCGCGGGTCAGCGGCTCGCCCTTGGCCGCGCGCTCGGCCAGGGCCTGGTCGCCGGGCAGGGTTTCGATCGCCCTGTCGAGTTCGCCGCGCGCCTCCAGCGACGCCATCATGCGCTGCTGGTGCGGCAGGTCGGCCATGCCGCGGTGCGCGGCAAGGGAAATGGTGAGCGTCTGGCGGTAGTTGTTGGCCAGAACCAGCCCGGCGACCTCCTCGGTCATCGCCGCCAGCAGCTTGTCGCGGGCCGGCCGCGTCAGGTCGCCGGCGCGCATGGCCGCAGCCAGCCCGATCTTGATGTTGACCTCCAGATCCGAGGAATTGACCCCGCCCGAATTGTCGATCGCGTCGGAGTTGCAGCGCCCGCCGGCCAGCCCGAACTCGATGCGTGCCTTCTGCGTCAGACCGAGATTGGCGCCCTCGCCGACCACCTTGACGCCGAGCTCACCCGCCGTGACGCGGATGGCGTCATTGGTCCTGTCGCCGACATCCTGGTCTGTTTCGGCCGAGCCGCGCACATAGGTGCCGATGCCGCCGAACCACAGGAGATCGACTCCGGTCTTCAGGATGGCCCGCATGATCTCGGTCGGCGATGCCACCGTCTTGTTAAGGCCGATGGCCGCCGCGGCCTCTTCGGACAAGGTGATGGACTTCTTGGAGCGCGAGAAGACGCCACCGCCGGACGAGATCTTCGAGGCATCGTAGTCCTGCCAGCTCGAGCGCGGCAGCGAAAACAGCCGCTCGCGCTCGCCAAACGAGACCGCCGGGTCCGGGTCCGGATCGATGAAGATGTCGCGATGGTCGAACGCGGCGACGAGCCGGATCTGGCGCGACAGCAGCATGCCGTTGCCGAACACGTCGCCCGACATGTCGCCGACGCCGATGACGGTGAACGGCTCGCTCTGGATGTCGCGGTTCATTTCGCGGAAATGACGCTTCACCGCCTCCCATGCGCCGCGCGCCGTGATGCCCATCTTCTTGTGGTCGTAGCCGGCCGAGCCGCCCGAGGCGAAGGCGTCGTCGAGCCAGAAGCCGTGCGCCTGGCTGATCGCGTTGGCCGTGTCGGAGAAGGTCGCCGTGCCCTTGTCGGCGGCGACGACGAAATAGGGATCGTCGCCGTCCTGGCGCACCACGCCTTCAGGGTGCACGACCGTGTCGCCGTCGAGATTGTCGGTGATCGACAGCAGGCTGGAGATGAAATTGACGTAGGCCGCGCGGCCGGCCTCGAAGACCTCCTCGCGCGTCCCGCCCTGCGGCAGCCGCTTGGGATAAAACCCGCCCTTGGCGCCCACCGGCACGATGACGGCGTTCTTGACCTGCTGCGCCTTGACCAGCCCGAGCACCTCGGTGCGGTAGTCCTGCGCCCGGTCGGACCAGCGCAACCCCCCACGCGCCACCGGGCCGAAGCGCAGATGCACGCCCTCCACTTCCGGTCCATAGACGAAGATCTCGCGCCACGGGCGCGGCTCGGGCAAACCGGTGAGCGCCCGCGGGTCGAGCTTGAAGGCCAGCGAGGTGGCGTGTTCGTTCGCCTCGGCGAAATGATTGGTGCGCAAGGTCGATTGCACGAGGTTGAGAAAGCGCCGGATGATCGTGTCGTCGTCGAGCACAGGAACATCTTCCAGCGCTCCGGTGATGCGCTCGGCGATTGCGTCCTGCTCGCTCGCCGCCGCGCCCGCCGGCATGGCCGGATCGAAGCGGACCAGGAACAGCCGGTGCAGATCGGAAGCGATCGCCGGATAGCGGTTGAGCACCGCGGCGACGAAATCCTGGCTCTGCGGTATCCCGGCCTGCTGCAGATAGCGCCCATAGGCACGCAGGACGGCGATCTCCCGGGACCTCAAGCCGGCTGTCTGCACGAGGCCATTATAGCCGTCATTGTCGCTGGCCCCGTGCCACACCGACAGGAAGACATCTTCGAAACGCTCGCCGCCGACGGCAAGGTCGATCGCCCCGCCCTTGGTGCCGGCAAGTTCCATATCGTGGATGAAGACCTTGTCGTCGTCCTGCGAGGGGACCTCGAAGGTGCGCTCGGAAATGACCCGGAACCCCATGTTTTCGAGCAGCGGCACGCGCTGCGACAGCGAGACGGCGGCGCCGTGATGATAGATCTTCAGCGCTGCCTGCTCGTCCGGCTGTTCGGCGTGGCGGTAGAAGTCGATGGCGATCCGATTGTCGGGAGAGAGCCCCGCGATGCGGCCGGCATCGACCAGCGCCTCGGCGGGCGAAAAGCTGTTGCGGTAGGTTTCGGGAAAGCGCGTCGCCAGGGAAGCGAGTGCGCTCGACGTGCCGCTTTCGGCAATTGCCGCGCGCAGCTCGTCGTCCCAGGTGCGCACAATGTCGCGCACCGCCGCCTCGAGCATCGCCTGGGGCACTTTCGGGGTCTTCCCGCCCGAGCGTCCGATAATGAAATGCACGCGAGTCAGCGTGCCTTCGGGAAAGGCCGGGTAATAGGCCGACAGCCGCCCGTCGAAGGCGGTCTTGAGATAGTCTCCGATGCGCACGCGCACCCGCGAATCGTAACGGTCGCGCGGCACGAAGGTGATGACGGAGACGAAGCGGTCGAACTGATCGACGCGCACCAGAACGCGCACGCGCGGGCGTTCGCCCAACGCCAGCACGGCCATGGCGTGCTTGCGCAGGATGGTCGCGTCGATCTGGAACAGCTCGTCGCGCGGATAGGATTCCAGCACGTTGCTCAGCGCCTTGCCGGAATGGTCGTCACGCTCGAAACCGGATTTCGCCAGCACCGATTCCACCTTGGAGCGCAGATAGGGGATCTTGAAGACCGAGCGGGTATAGGCGGTCGAGGTGAACAGGCCGACGATGCGCAGCTCGCCCGAAAGCACCCCTTCGTCGTCGAAGGTCTTGATGCCGACATAATCGAGATAGGAACGGCGATGCACGACCGATCGCGCATTGGCCTTGGTGACGATCAGTGGCTCCGGCCCGTGCAGGAAGGCGCGGATCTCCGGCGTGGTAACTGCCGAGGCGGTGCTGCCGCGCAGCACCAGCAAATCGGGATCGGCAAGAATGCCGAGACCCGGCTTGTCGGTGCGCTCCAGGGTGCCGGCCGTCTCGCCGCCGGTATATCTGTACTCGCGCATGCCGAGAAAGGTGAAATTGTCGTCGCGCAGCCACTCCATGAAGTCGATGGCTTCGCCCACCGATTCCTGGCGCAGCGGAACGGGCTTGTAGCGGAAGTCGGAGATGGTCTGCTCGAGCCTGGCGAGCATCGGTTTCCAGCCGTTGACGGCCGCGCGCACCTGGCCCAGAACATATTCGATGCGCCCGACCAGCGCCGCTGCATCCTCGCTGGTCATCATGGGAACATGGACGTGGATGACGCTGACACGGTCGGCGCCGGATTTCACGACCGCCGTTTCCCCAGCGATTGCGCAGACGCCGTCGGCGTCATGCGTGACCAGCATGACGGGATGGGTGACGAAAAGCACCTCCGCACCGCCGCTGGCGATTTCGCCCATGACCGAATCGAACAGGAAGGGCATGTTGTCGTTGACGACGGTGATGGCGGTGAGCGCAAGCCCGTCGCGCTCGATGCCGCTGTCGCGCTCGATATCGATGACCGATTCGCCCTTGCGGTGGCGCTTGACGCACGTCTTGGCCAGTTCGGCCGCACGGGCCAGCATGGCCGGAGAATAGGCTGCCAGGTCCTCTGCAGCGGCGCGGGAAAACAAAAGCTCGTCGAACCTGGCCGCCTCGCCTTTGACGGCCTTGACCGGCGGGGCCTTCGGCCCGGTCGTTTCCTTCCCCTTGGTAGCAGCCATGTTTTTACCTCCGGCAGCTTTATCGATATCGTAGCAGACTCGGGCGTGATTGCGACCCTACGCCGCGGCACGCGAAAGTCGCACTGTGGAGAAAGGCAGTGAACAGATCATGACCAGACAGTCGGCCAAGACGACCGCTCTCGATTTGAGTCCCGCTGAAGACCTCAGCGAAGGCGTACGCGCCTATTTCGACAAATGCGAGGAAAAGTTGGGCATGATTCCGAACGTGCTCCTGGCCTACGCCTTCGACGAAAAAAAGCTGCAGGCCTTCATCGACATGTACAACGATCTCATGCTCGGCGCGTCCGGCCTGTCCAAGCTCGAGCGCGAGATGATCGCGGTCGCCGTGTCGTCGGTCAATCATTGCTACTATTGCCTGACCGCGCATGGCGCGGCGGTGCGCCAGCTTTCCGGCGATCCGGCACTGGGCGAGATGATGGTGATGAACTATCGCGCCGCCGACCTCTCCGCGCGCCACACGGCGATGCTCGATTTCGCCGTCAAGCTCACCGAGGCGCCGGACAAGATCGTCGAGGCGGATCGCCAGGGCCTGCGCGATGCCGGCTTTTGCGATCGCGACATCTGGGACATCGCCGCCACGGCTTCGTTCTTCAACATGTCGAACCGCATGGCGGCCGCCGTCGACATGCGGCCCAACGACGACTATCACGCCATGGCGCGGTAGAGCCAATTCAGTTGCGCGCCGCGATCGCCGCCGCGGCGCCGGCCATCATCGTCGCGCTTATACGATTGGCGAGGCGCATCGCCGGGGCGCTTTTCAAGAGCCGGCGCGCCTGCGCCGCCGCCAGCACCCAGGTGAGATCGATGCCGATGAGCACGACGGCCATCGTCGCCGTCAGTTCCGCCCAGCCGACGAGATCGACGGAGGCGAGGTCGATGATGGTCGGCAAGAGCGCCAGATAGAACATCATGATCTTGGGATTGCCCAGCGTTACCGCCATGCCGGCGGAAAAAAGCCGCAAGGGCGTGTCCTGGCGCGGCAGCACGCTGCCGTCCGTCGCCACCGGGGCCCGCCACATCTTCCACGCCAGATAGACGAGATAGACCACGCCGGCCCATTTGATGGCGAGGAAGAGATAGTGGAAGCTCTGCGCCACGAAGGCGAGCCCGAAGACGGCCAGCGAAAGCCAGATCGCCTCGCCGATCCACATGGCCGCAAGGAAGGGAAAGACGTCGCGGAAACCGCGCGCAATCACGCGCGCCACCAGCGCCGCGATGCTGGGGCCGGGCGAGCCGGCGGCGACCAGCAGGGCGCCGGCAAAGATCAGCAGCGATGCGGCGTCCATAATTTTCTCCTTCCTTCACAATCGGATGGTCAAGCGGAAGGGAATTCGCCGCCCGACGCAACCGGCAAGCCGTCTGACATCCGTAAACCGGTGCTTAACGCGCGTTTGCTTCAAACGGAAACGTTTGAAGCAAAGCCAGCAGGGGGCGTCCCCCCTGCTGCTCAGGCACACTCAAGCTCTTTTCGCCTTGCAAGGCCGGTATAGTCGTTCTCGTTCTGCGCTCTGGACAAATCGTGTGCGTCTTGCAGGCGCATCCAGAATTCAGCACTTACACCAAGAACCTTTTCAAGCCGTATGGCGGTGTCGGCAGTCATGCCACGGGTGCCATTAAGGAGAGTTGTTACTCGGTTTGGTGGTACATTCATCGACCTCGCAAGTTCGCGGGCGGAGATACCCAACTCGTCCAGGAATTCATATTTAAGCATCTTACCAGGATGCGTTACAGTTCTCATGTGCTGCTCACCTCCTATGATAGTCCTCGATTTTGATGTCGTGTGCCCCGTCTTCCGACCATCTGAAAACGATACGATAGCGCGAGGCGCTGCCCGATATGCGGATGCTGTATTCGCCCTTGCGATCGCCTTTAAGCGCTTCGAGATTGTTGCTCGGCGGTATCTTCAAGTCGTCAAGTCGTCCAGCCGGGCAGCATACCGCACGCGGTCCAACTTCCGCAGCGCTGCGTCCTTGATGGCTTGCCACTGCTTCGGGCAAGTGCCCTCAGTGAACAATCGCTCGGTGGCTTTATCCGAGAATCGTGCCATGGAGCGTTATATAGTACGTAACACGTAACAGCACAAGCCGGCACAGGCGGCCAGTGGCGCTGCTCCGGCTGCAGAGCAGGATTGCTGCGACACGAATTAAGCGCGAAGTCGACACTTCGTGCTGTTGCCTGGCGGCGCTAGGATAATCAGCTTGACGTCGATGAAGCCCCTGTACACAGCTGCAATTTCGCCCCGGTGGGCATCGGGCCGCCAGGACGAATGCGCCATATGTTTCACCATGGCGTCCTGGAGGTTGTCATCGGATTTCCCCTCCCATTACCCAAGAGGGATTTCAGCACGACTCGATGTGCCAGTCTACAGAGCCGTGAGCCAATGTACGCCGGTTCTTTTATTCCGGATTTTTACCTGATTGCTGTGAAGTGCTTGAATTTGCTGGTACTCCCAAGGGGAATCGAACCCCTGTTTCCGCCGTGAGAGGGCGGCGTCCTGGACCGCTAGACGATGGGAGCGCGGGCAAGCCGGGCCGATATAGGGCCTGACGTAGGCAAATGCAACAGTGCATTTGATGAGAAGTGACGCTTTTGCGACGACCGCGACAGGTCGGCTGTCACAGACCACCCCCCGCGATCTCGTTATGGCCGGTTCGGCTCGAGCAGGTCCCACAGATTGCCGTGGAGGTCGCGGAACACGGCGACGGTCCCGTAGGGCTCCTCGCGCGGCGTTTCCTCGAAGCGGACCCCGCGCGACTTCATGGCCTCGTAATCGGCCCAGAAATCGCCGGTCTCCAGAAAAAAGCCGACACGTCCGCCCGTCTGGTTGCCGATACGCGCTTCTTGCTCCTCGCTCGCCGCCTCGGCCAGAAGCAGGCAGGTGCCCTGGCCACCGGGCGGCGCGACGCGCACCCAGCGTTTGCCGCCGTCAAGCGGCGTGTCCTCCAGGAGCACGAAGCCGAGCTTGTCGCGATACCAGGCGAGCGCCTCGTCGTAACTACCCACGACGAGGGTGATGGCGCTGATCATATGGGCCATGGCAGCGCCCTGCTATTCGCCCTGCGTGACGATGTCGTAACGCCCCACGATGCGGTCCGCGGCCATGTCGTAGATAAGGATCGCCCGGCCGCCGTCTTCGAGTTCGACATTGAGCGAGATCGCCCCGCCTGCCACCGACTGGGAGACGACGCGCGCACCCTGCGGCAGCCTGATCGTGCCTTGCGCGATGCCCTCGCCGGGGGTGACCGGGATTGCCGCCGGCGCCTGGGCCGGCGCCTCGTCGCCTGACGCGGCCTTGTAGACAATCGCCGCCAGCACGGCCATAAGTCCGACCATCATGATGCCGATCGAGATCACCAGGAGCCGCACCATCTTGCGCCGCACCCGTTCCATGGCGGGGTCGAGGGGCTTTTCCTCGCCATCGCGGTCGATGTCCGCCTGTGTCATTCTGTCGGGCTCCGGGTGCTGCAATGAGCGTTCCTGATAGCGAAGGCGCTGCGCCAAGGAAAGCCCTTGTCACGCCGCCCGAAGCGGCCGGCCAGCGGCTCGACCAGTGGCTGGCGGCGGCGCTCGAAGGCGAATTGTCGCGCAGCCGCATCCAGGCGCTGATCCGCGGCGGCCATGTGACGGTGTCGGGCAGGCCGGCCCACGAGCCGAAGCGCAAGCTCGCCGGCGGCGAGACCGTCGCCGTCACCGTGCCGGAGGCCGAGCCGGCGGAACCGCAAGGCGAGGCGATCCCGCTCGACATCCTCTACGAGGACTCCCATCTGATCGTCATCGACAAGCCGGCCGGCCTGGTGGTGCATCCCGGCGCCGGCAACTGGACCGGCACGCTGGTCAACGCACTGATCGCCCATTGCGGCGACACGCTGTCGGGGATCGGCGGGGTGAAGCGGCCGGGCATCGTGCACCGGCTGGACAAGGAAACGAGCGGCGTGATGGTGGTCGCCAAGACCGACCAGGCCCATCGTGCCCTGGCCGACGCTTTCGCCGATCACGGGGCATCGGGCAGCCTGGAGCGCGCCTATTCGGCACTGGTGTGGGGCGCGCCCGAACGCATGAACGCCACCATCGACGCTGCCCTCGGCCGCTCGACCAGAGATCGCACCCGGCGCGCCGTGGTCAATGCGGGGCGCGAGGATGCGCGGCATGCCGTAACGCGCTATTCGGTGAGCGAGATGTTCGGCGGCGCGTCGCCGGAAGGCGCGTTGGCCGCCCTCGTCGACTGCCGGCTGGAGACCGGACGCACCCATCAGATCAGAGTGCATATGGCCCATATCGGCCATCCGCTGATCGGCGACCCCGAATACGGCCTGGCGTTCCGCACCAAGGCCAACCGGCTGGCGGAGCCGGCACGCTCGATCGCCGCGGCTTTCCCGCGCCAGGCCCTGCATGCGCGGCTTTTGGCCTTCGAGCACCCGGCAACCGGCGAAACGATGCGCTTCGAGACAGCTTTGCCAGCGGATATGGCAGGGCTTGTCAGGGCACTGCGCGACCTGCCCAGAAGCTGAGTTTTCAGCATTGCGAAATGTGAGTATTGTTCACTTTGACGTGACAAATCGTATCACGGCGTCAGCAAGCGTGAAATTGCCAGATTTCGCACTATATTAGGCATATGCCGTGGTGCGCTTGCGGCCGCGGTCGAGTTCGCCGGAACACCGGGAACAATCCATCGAGAGGGAGGGTGCTATATGGCCCAGACACTGCCCAGTATCGCGTCGGGAGAAGGCGGTCTTTCGCGCTATCTCGAAGAAATCCGCCGCTTTCCAATGCTTCAGCCGCAGGAAGAATACATGCTCGCCAAGCGCTACAGCGAGCATGGCGACACCGAAGCGGCCCATAAGCTCGTCACCAGCCATCTGCGGCTGGTCGCCAAGATAGCCATGGGCTATCGCGGCTACGGCCTGCCGATCGGCGAAGTGATGTCGGAAGGCAATGTCGGCCTCATGCAGGCCGTCAAGAAATTCGAGCCCGAACGGGGATTCCGCCTCGCAACATACGCCATGTGGTGGATCAAGGCGGCAATCCAGGAATATATTCTGCGTTCGTGGAGCCTTGTGAAGATGGGCACCACGGCCAACCAGAAGCGTCTTTTCTTCAACCTGCGCAAGGTCAAGGGCAAGATTCAGGCGCTCGACGAAGGCGATCTCAATCCCGAGCAGGTGGCCGAGATCGCACACCGGCTCAACGTGTCGGAAGCCGAGGTCATTTCGATGAACCGCCGCCTGTCGGGCGATGCCTCGCTCAACGCGCCGATCCGGGCGACGGAAGGCGAATCCGGCGAGTGGCAGGACTGGCTGGTCGACGAGCACCAGTCGCAGGAAGACATGCTCGTCGAGCAGGACGAACTCGAAAACCGCCGCGGGATGCTCGGCGAGGCGCTCAATGTGCTCAACGATCGCGAGCGCCGCATTTTCGAGGCGCGCCGGTTGTCTGACGACCCGATGACCCTGGAGGAGCTGTCCTCCGAGTTCGACATCAGCCGCGAACGCGTGCGCCAAATCGAGGTGCGTGCCTTCGAGAAGGTCCAGGACGCCGTCAAGGCGGCGGCCCTGCGCCAGGCGCAGTCGCTGCAGACCATCGACGCCCACGCGCACTGAGCGGCCACAGGCCGCGGCGCGCATTACAGTGCTATGAGGGCGGGCGGCAGATGCCGCCTGCCCTTTTTTGTGCACCGGGATTGGATTGCAGGGGCTACCCGCTCGTGCCGCTCTGCCAGGCCTTCAGCGCCTCGTCGAACACCTTGTCTCCGGGAATGCCCTTTTCCATCGTGAACAACGCCCGCCGGCCCGACTTGTAAACGACCGGCACGTCGATCCAGTCCTGCCGGCGCATCTGCGTCATGTTGGCCTCGACCTCCGTCTCTCCGTTGTCGAGCGCGATCAGGAAGAAGCCGTCGGCGATCTTCGCCGGAATGCCGAGCAGCGGATTGCCGGTTGCCTCCTCGGAGCTTTTCATCGTCATGCGCAGCACATTGTCGATGCCACCGTCGGCGAAGCCTTCCGGGGCCAGGAAGATGAGCTCGACGATGTGGCTGGCCGGCAGCGATTCGTCGCCATTGCGCCGTATCGTCATGCGCAACTGCAGATCGCGGCCCGGAATGGTCACCTCGGCCCGGATTGCCGGCTCGGGCGGCAGATCTCCGCCCGGCGATTCCTGCACCAGCGACCAGACCACCGAGCCATTCTCGGCCGAGCCTTCGGCAACATTGGTGCGTTCCTCGTAGAATATCGCCTTTTGCCCGACGGGCACGCCGGCGGATGTGTCCGGCGCCGCGGATGGCTCGGAAGGCGTCGAGGCCGCAACGGACGTTCCCTCGCCGATTGTCGCTTCCTCTCCTGCCCGACCCGCGTCGATCTCCGACCCGTCGGCCAGGAGCCGCTGCGTGAACTTCTCCGGCCCGTCGCTGGCCGCGCCTTCATCCTGCTGGTCGGCTTCCGGGGCGGTCCCTTCTGGCGTCGCCGGCGCGCTCTCCGGCTGCGCGCCGTCCTGGGCGGACCCCTCGTCGGGTTCGGCCGGCGGCGCGGCATCTTCCGTGTCACTGGGCGCGCCAGCGTCGTCGCCGGTGGCGCTATCCTGCTGCAGGCTGGCGACGAAATCGCCAAGGCTGTCCTTGTTGAGCCAGGCCGCATAGCCGCCGCCGGCAATGGCCAGCAGAACCAATGCAGCGATCACCCATCCGATCCGCGAGCGCCCCGGCGCGGCCGGCTCGTCGGCCGTAGTTTCAGGGCCGTTTTGCGTCTCCTGCGGCGCGGTGCCGTCGGCAGCGGCGATATCGACGGCCGCGGGCTCCTCCTCGGGCGGGATTGCCGCATCCTGCTCGGGCCAGTCCGACGCATCCACCAGCGGATCCGTCGCAGCATCGTCCGTAACTGCAAACTCGGCGCGGTCGTCCGTGGCGGCAAACTCGGCAGGATCGGTGGTTGCGCGCTCAGCGGCCGCCTCAGCGGCTTCAGCGGGATCGTCGTCCGGAACCGGCTTGAACCACGGCTCATGTCCGACCAGTTCCTGGTCGGCCACCGCTGCGGCCGCCGCATCGCCGTCATGCGCGCGATCGCTGGGCTTCGTCGTCGCCAGCTCGTGGAACAGTTCGTCGAGTTCGTTCAGCGGGTCCGAGGCGTCGGGCTGCGCCGGCGCATATTCGGCCTCGAGCGTCCGGATGGCGTCTTCGAGGGCCTGACGCTGGCGATCGGCAGCGGCCGGAGGCGGCGGCGGGTTGAGCGCCGCAAGCTTGGCCTCGATGGTGTTCCTGGCCTTCTGGTAAACCTTTTCGCGGATTTCGGGCGTTGTTTCGCCCAACCCGCCTATGGTTTTCCTCAAAACCGCTACGAAATCCGCCATTCGATGCCGACCTGCTTGTCCTTCTTGTGGCCGCGGCGAGGTTCCCCGCCAACTCCCTGTTTGTCAAACTAATCTTGAAAGGGGTCCGTCACAAGTATGGTGTCGTCGCGCTCGGGACTGGTCGAAAGCAGCGCCACGGGCGCGCCGATCAATTCTTCCACGTGGCGGACATATTTGACCGCCTGGGCAGGCAGATCGGCCCAGCTGCGCGCGCCGGCCGTCGTCTCTTTCCATCCCTCGAGCGTCTCGTAGATCGGCTCGACGCGTGCCTGCGCGCTCTGGCTCGCCGGCAGATAGTCGATCTCCTTGCCGTCCAGCCTGTAGCCGGTGCAGATCCTGATCTCGTCGAGACCGTCGAGGACGTCGAGCTTGGTCAGCGCGATGCCGTTGATGCCGTTGACGGCGACGGCCTGGCGCACCAGCACCGCGTCGAACCAGCCGCAACGACGCTTGCGGCCGGTGACCGTGCCGAATTCGCGGCCGCGCTCGCCGAGGAAGTTGCCGATCTCGTTGTCCTGTTCGGTCGGAAAGGGCCCCTCGCCGACACGCGTCGTATAGGCCTTGGTGATGCCGAGCACGTAACCGATCGCGGCGGGGCCGACGCCGGAGCCGGTGGCCGCCTGGCCGGCGATCGTGTTGGAAGAGGTGACGAAGGGGTAGGTGCCGTGGTCGATGTCGAGCAACGTGCCCTGCGCGCCTTCGAAGAGAATGCGCGAACCGGCGCGCCGCGCATCGTCGAGCACCTTCCAGACGCGGTCCATATAGGGCAGCACCTTGTCGGCGACCGAGGTCAGCTCGGCCATGGCGTCGGCATGCGAGACTTCGGCGTGGCCGAGGCCGCGGCGCAGCGCGTTGTGATGGGTCAGCAGCCGGTCGACCTTGCCGGCGAGCGTCTCGGCATTGGCCAGATCCATGACCCGGATGGCGCGCCGGCCGACCTTGTCCTCATAGGCCGGGCCGATGCCGCGCCGCGTCGTGCCGATCCTGGTGCCGGAATTGGAGGCGGCATCCTCGCGGAAACCGTCGAGTTCGCGGTGCAGGGAGAGGATCAATGCGGTGTTCTCGGCGATCCTCAGATTGTCGGGCGAGATGTCGACGCCAAGCTCGCGCAGCTTTTCGACCTCGGCCGCGAAGGCGTGCGGGTCGAATACGACGCCGTTGCCGATGATCGACAGCTTGCCCGGCCGCACCACGCCGGAGGGCAGCAGCGAGAGCTTGTAGACCTTGCCGTCGACGACCAGCGTATGGCCGGCATTGTGGCCACCCTGGAAGCGCACCACGATTTCGGCGCGTTCCGACAGCCAGTCGACGATCTTGCCCTTGCCCTCATCGCCCCATTGCGAACCGACGACCACCACATTGGCCATGGATGACTTCCTCTATCTGCAGGCCGGCCGACCATGTCGGCCGGCTGAATTGACAGGCCTCTATAGCGACCCAATGCGTCAAGTGCGACCTTTCTTTGGTCGATCAGGCCCAATTAATTCTCGTATTGGCGACATTTACACATGGCGGCGAGACTTCTACTTGCGGCACCATACGCAATCCGGGGAAGCTCATGAACCGCCAAGCCTATGTCCTGCTCATGCTGACAACGCTCATGTGGGGCGGCAATGCAGTCGCGGGCAAGCTTGCCGTCGGGCATGTCTCGCCCATGCTCCTGACGGCGGCCCGCTGGGGGTTTGCCTGCGTGGGGCTTAGTCTCATCGGATGGCGGCAGCTTGCGAAGGATTGGGCCGTCGTGCGCGCCCATATGCCGACGCTTGCGGGACTGGGCATTGTCGGCTTCTCGGCCTTCAACATCGCGCTTTATTCCGCCCTCAACTACACCACGGCCGTCAATGTCAGCATCGAGCAGGCCGGCATTCCGATGCTCATTTTCGCCGCCAATTTCATCTTCTTCCGGCTACGCGTCTCGGCCGGCCAGATCGTCGGCTTCTTCCTGTCGCTGGCCGGTATCGCACTGACCGCCAGCAACGGCGATCCGCTGCAGCTTCTGCGTCTCGACGTGAATGCCGGCGACGCGCTGATGCTCCTCGCCATCACCGTCTATGCCGGCTACACCGTCGCCCTGCGTTTCCGGCCGCAGATACACTGGCAAAGCTTCATGATCGTGCTTTCGGCCTCGGCCTGCCTGTTCACGATCCCCTTCGCCGTCATCGAATACTGGACGGGCGCCACGGTCTGGCCGAGCACGCAGGGCTGGGGCGTCATTGCCTATACGGCGATCTTCCCCTCCCTCCTGGCGCAGATCTTCTATGTGCGCGGCGTCGAACTGATCGGCCCCAACCGCGCCGGCCTGTTCATCAACCTCGTGCCGGTCTTCGGAACGCTTCTGGCGATCGTCGTGATCGGCGAGCCCTTCCGCCCCTATCACGGCGCCGCCCTGGCCCTGGTGATGGGCGGCATCTGGCTGGCCGAGTGGAGCGGACGGAAGATGGGGTAGCTGCGAGCGGCAAAGGCGCGGCCGGAACCGCGCCTCCCAATGCCTGCGATGTCCGGCCGCCGGATCAGAACCCGTTGACGTCGAACCGCAGCGGCTTGGCCGAGACGATCTGGTCGGTGGCCACCAGTTCCTCGATAACCTTTTCGGAAATCTGCTCGTCGAGATAGAGCAGCGCGATGGCATCACCGCCCTGCGTCGTGCGGCCGAGCTGGAAGTTGGCGATGTTGACGCCGTTCTTGCCGAGGATGCCGCCCAGAAGGCCGATGATGCCGGGCGTGTCCATATTGGTCGTGTAGAGCATATGCTGGCCGACCTCGGCATCGAGATTGATGCCCTTGATCTGGATGAAGCGCGGCTTGCCGTCGGAGAACACCGTACCGGCAATGGTCCGCGTCTTGCTCCTGGTCTTCACGGTCAGCTTGATATAGCCGTCGAAGACGCCGGACTTGTCGCGCTTGACCTCCGACAGGATGACGCCGCGCTCCTTGGCCATGATTGGCGCCGACACCATGTTGACGTCGGCGACCTGCGGGCGGATCAGCCCGGCCAGCGTTGCGCTGACAAGCGCCCGCGTGTTCATCGTCGTCGTCGAACCGTCGAACAGGATCTCGACCTCGCGGATCGGCTCTTCCGTCACCTGGCCGACGAATGCGCCCAGCACCTCGGCCAGCTTGACGAAGGGCTTGAGCCGCGGTGCCTCCTCGGCCGTGATCGACGGCATGTTGATGGCGTTCGTGACGGCGCCCTTGAGCAGATAGTCCGACATCTGCTCGGCCACCTGGATGGCGACGTTTTCCTGCGCCTCGCTGGTCGATGCCCCCAGATGCGGGGTGCACACGACATTGTCGAGCGCGAACAGGGCGTTCTCCGTCGCCGGCTCGACCTCGAACACGTCGACGCCCGCACCGGCCACCTTGCCGCTATTGAGCGCGGCGACCAGGTCGGCTTCGACCACCAGACCGCCGCGGGCGCAATTGATGATGCGCACGCCGTCCTTCATCTTGGCGATCGCCTCGGCATTGATGACGTTGCGCGTCTTGTCGGTGAGCGGGGTGTGGAGCGTGATGAAGTCGGCGCGGGCGAACAATTCGTCGAGCTCGACCTTCTCCACGCCGAGTTCGGAGGCACGCTTTTCCGACAGGAACGGATCGAAGGCGACGACATGCATCTTCAGGCCCACGGCGCGCATGGCGACGATGGAGCCGATATTGCCGCAGCCGATGACGCCCAGCGTCTTGCCGGTGACCTCGACGCCCATGAAGCGGTTCTTTTCCCATTTGCCGGCATGGGTCGAGCTGTTGGCCTGCGGGATCTGGCGGGCCAGCGCAAACAGAAGCGCGATGGCGTGCTCGGCCGTCGTGATGGAATTGCCGAAGGGCGTGTTCATCACGATGATGCCGCGCCGCGAGGCGGCCGGAATGTCGACATTGTCGACACCGATGCCGGCACGTCCGACAACCTTGAGATTGTCCGCCGCGGCGATCAGCTTCTCGGTCACTTTCGTCGCCGAGCGGATGGCCAGGCCGTCATACTGGCCGATGATCTCGATGAGCTTTTCCTTGTCCTTGCCGACGTCCGGCAGATAGTCGACATCGACACCGCGATCCTTGAAGATCTGGACAGCGGTTTCGGAAAGCTTGTCTGAAACGAGTACACGAGGCATGGGTGTATTCCTTGGCGCTATTGTCCTTCGCCCTTGAGGGGAAGGTGGTCGCGAAGCGACCGGATGGAGTTCTTACGGCCGGGCACGGCCTTTCGATTTCTTGGGAATGCGCGGGTGAGGACGACCCCACCCGGCTCGCATCATTCGCCAGCCTCCCCTCAAGGGGAGGCAAGGCGCTCAGGCGGCCGCCTTCAACGCCGCCTTCTGGGATGCAAACGCCCAGTCGAGCCAGGGCATCAACGCTTCGAGATCGGATGCTTCGACCGTCGCTCCGGCCCAGATCCTGAGGCCCGCCGGCGCATCGCGATAGGCGCCGATGTCATAGGCCACGCCCTCCTTGTCGAGAGCCGCGACCATGCCCTTGGCGAAGGCCGCCTGGGCGTCCTTGTCGAGGGCCAGGAACTCGTCGTCGACGATCGACAGACAGACCGAGGTGTTGGAGCGGATCGCCGGCTCGACGGCCAGATGCGCCGCCCAATCGCTTGCGGCGACGAAACGGTCGATGACGGCGAAGTTTGCATCGGCCCGGGCGATCAGCCCGTCGAGCCCGCCGGTCGACTTGGCCCAGTTGAGCGCGTCGAGATAATCCTCCACGCACAGCATGGACGGCGTGTTGATGGTCTCGCCCTTGAAGATGCCCTCGATCAGCTTTCCGCCCTTGGTCATGCGGAAGATCTTGGGCAGCGGCCAAGCCGGCGTGTAGTTCTCCAGCCGTTCGACCGCGCGCGGGGAAAGGATCAGCACGCCATGCGCGGCCTCGCCGCCCAGCACCTTCTGCCAGGAGAAGGTGACCACGTCGAGCTTGGCGAAATCGAGCTTCTGGGCGAAGGCCGCCGAGGTGGCGTCGCAGATTGTCAGGCCCTGGCGATCGGCCGGAATGAAGTCGCCGTTCGGCACCCGCACGCCGGAGGTGGTGCCGTTCCAGGTGAAGACGACGTCACGATCGAAGTCGATCGTCGCCAGGTCCGGCAGCGCGCCGTAATCGGCCTCGATGCGCCGCACATCGTCAAGCTTGAGCTGCTTGATGACGTCGGTCACCCATCCGGAGCCGAAGGATTCCCAGGCCACCATGTCGACACCGCGCGCGCCGAGCAGCGACCACAGCGCCATCTCGACCGCTCCGGTATCGGAGGCGGGCACGATGCCGATGCGGTAGTCGGCGGGAACCTGCAGCACCTCGCGCGTCAGTTCGATCGCTTCGGCGAGCTTCGACTTGCCGATCTTGGCGCGATGCGAACGGCCGAGCGCGGCATCGCCCAGCGCCGCCAGCGACCAGCCGGGACGTTTTGCACACGGACCTGAGGAAAAATTGGGGTTCGCCGGACGGAGTCCGGGCTTCGAAAGATTTGTCATTGTCGCTCTACCCTTCCAGATAGCAGCCCCTCGGTGGGGAGGGGTGGCCCACGCACGGCGATATTGGGTTGGCCGCGCGGCGTCAAGGGAAAATTCCCTGTCGCAACCGGAACAGGTGCAGGCGGACGCCCTGTTCGGGCGCCGCAAACGCAAAAAGGCGGCCCGCGGACCGCCTTTCAAATCATGTCGATGACGGCATGCTCACCACAGATCGTAGCGCAGCCCCACCTTGACCTGATGGTAGTCGAAGCCGTCTTCGACCGTCAGGGTCGACGTATCGACATAGTCCATGTCCGGCGAACTCAGATATTGATAGCCCACGTCGAGCGACAGGTTCTTCGACAGCAGGTAGCTCGCACCGGCCGCCAGCGAGTAGGCGAACTTGGTCTGCCGGTCCGAGAAGTCCGCATCGATGCCCAGTGTGGGCGAGTCGATCGTCAAGGACTGCTTCGACGTCAGCAGGCCGATACCGCCGCCGACATAAGGCGTGATGCCGGCGATGGTGCCGAGGTCGATGTAACCGTTGACCATGCCGCCCAGGACCCAGTTCTCCATCTCGATGGAATCGGTGCCGTTGTTCAGCGACCACTCGTCCCGCCCGACATAATTGAAGGTCACGTCACCGCGCAGCAGATCGTTGAAGTGGTATCCGATGCCGAGCGTGCCGCCGAAACGCTGATTGTCGGTCTCGATGCCGGCCAGGACGAAATCATACTCCGGATCGTTGACGTTGTAGGTGATGTCGCCGCGCAGATACCAGCCCGATCCGACTTCGACCGGCACATATTCGGGTGCCTCGTCAATATAGATCGGCGGCTCGTAATCCGCCGCAGCCGCCGGCGCGGCAAGGCCCGCCACGCCAAGGAGCGATATCGCAGTTTGCACAAGCAGTTTCATAGGAATCCCCCATTTGCCTGGAGCGCGTGAGCCTGCCCAGGCCCGCCCCGCCGCTGTTCCGGCAAGCAGTGTTAACCATAGTGGTTAAGTCGCGGTTAAGGATGATCGGGATGGTTGAAAAGCCGCTTTGCGAGCATCCGGCAAGAAGCAAAGGAGAAGGCCCCGCATACGGAGTCTCTGGTGCAAAATTGGTCTTTCGTCATCCTCGGGCTTGTCCCGGGGATCTGCTAAGCTGTTGATGTTCATAGATCCTCGGCACAGGGCCGAGGATGACGATGCAAATGCGGCGAGGCCTGTCGACAAACCGAGGCCCCGCACAGCCGCTATTCGATTCCAGTTCGCGAAGCGCTCAGTTGAACAGGTAGCGCACGCCGAACTTCACGTCGTGAGAGGTCAGATCGTTGAAGACGAACCCGTCATTGGGGATGTCGTAGGCCGGATCGTCGTTGAGCATCGGCCCGGTCCTGCCGTCGCCCAGGTCGACATAGCTGTAGCCGAGATCGAGGGCCACGTTGTCGGTGACCTGGAAGCCGAGGCCGGCATGCAGCGCCCAGGCGAATTCCCAGCTCGGATCGGATTCGGCCCGCGCCGCGCCGCTGCTCAGCACATTGACGTCGCGCAGATTGGAAATCGTGTTGCGCGAAGCGCCGATGCCCGCACCGACATAGGGCTTGATGCCGCCGAAGTCGCCCAGATCGGCATAGGCGTTGGCCAGAACGAGCCACTCGGACTTCTTGGCGGTGAAGTCGTTGGTCGTCGTCTCGCCGTCGACCGTCTTCCAGTCGAGCGCGTAGAAATCCGCCTTGCCGCGATATTCCACCGTGACGTCGCCGCGCAGGAAGTCGTTGAACTGGTAGCCGATGCCGGCGCCTGCCAATGGCGAGGAGGCGAAGCTGCCGCTGTCGTGCCAGCCATAGGCCTCGATCGCCGGATCGAGATAGAGATCGGAGGTGATCTCGTCGAAATCCTGGTTGGTCATGCCGAGATAGCCGCGCAGATACCAGCCGCCATGGGAGACTGGTGCCGGCGCCGGGTCGACGATCACCGGGTCGATGATGTCGGCGGCAAGTGCCTGCGACGCGCCGCCGGCCAGGATCACGCCCGCAAGGGCGCAACGTGCATATTTGTGCATAATGATTACCCCACCATATTGCCCGGCGCTGCACACGCCGGGGCCCCAAACTCTGCGGGCAAGGTGAGGGATAGAGGTTAAGGCAGGCTTAACCCTGTTTGTTCACCAAGAATCCGACGGCGACGGCCTGGGCCGCACCTGCACATGTTGGCTTGAATTCTCGTGGAGACGAATATCTGCCCGCCCGCTCAGGCGGCGGTGCGGGCGTCTGCGATCACGCCGACGATGTCGTCGACCACCTGCTCGACCAGATTGCTGTCGTCGCCCTCGGCCATGACGCGGATGAGCGGTTCGGTGCCCGAGGGTCGGATGACCAGGCGGCCGGCATCGCCCAGCCGCTCGCGCGCGTCCTTGATCGCCGCCTTGACCTGGGCGGTCTCGAGCGGCTTGCCGCCGGCAAAACGGACATTCTTGAGCAGCTGCGGCACGGGCTCGAAACGCCGGCAGACCTCGCTTGCCGGCCGGTTGGACCGCTTGACGCAGGCAAGCACCTGAAGTGCGGAGACAAGACCGTCGCCGGTGGTCGAGAAATCGGACAGCACGAGATGGCCCGACTGCTCGCCGCCGACATTGAATCCGTGGGCACGCATGTGCTCGACGACGTAGCGGTCGCCGACCTTGGTGCGCGCCAGCGACAGGCCGAGCCCGTTCACGTGCCGCTCCAGGCCGAGATTGGACATGACCGTCGCAACAAGGCCGCCACCGGTCAGCTTGCCGTTGTGGTGCCAGGTCTCGGCGATCAGCGCCATGATCTGGTCTCCGTCGACGACGGTCCCGTTCTCGTCGACGATGACCATGCGATCGGCGTCGCCGTCGAGCGCGATGCCGATATCGGCACGCACCTCGTGCACCTTCTTGCACAGGTTCATGGGATGGGTCGAACCGCAATCGTCGTTGATATTGAGGCCGTTTGGCTCGTCATTGATGGCGATGACCTCGGCGCCGAGTTCCCAAAGGGCGGCCGGCGCCACCTTGTAGGCGGCACCATTGGCGCAGTCGATGACGATGCGCAGGCCGGCCAGCGACATGGAGCGCGGCAAGGTGCGCTTGGCGAATTCGATGTAGCGGTCGTGCACGCCGTCGATGCGCTTGGCCCGGCCGAGGCCCTCAGACGTCGCCAGTTCGGCGTCGAGATCCTTGTCGAGCATGGACTCGATGCGCGCCTCGATCTCGTCGGACAGCTTGTAGCCATCGGGGCCGAACAGCTTGATGCCGTTGTCGTAGAAGGGGTTGTGCGAGGCCGAGATCATGACGCCGATGTCGGCCCTGAGCGAGCGCGCCAGCATGGCGACGGCCGGCGTGGGTACCGGTCCGAGCAGGAAGACGTCCATGCCGGCGGCACAAAATCCGGAAACGAGAGCATTTTCGAGCATGTAGCCCGACAGGCGGGTATCCTTGCCCAGAACGACCCGGTGGCGATGACTGCCGCGCTGAAAGGACAGGCCGGCGGCCATGCCGACCTTCATGGCGACCTCGCCGGTCATTGGAAAGGAATTGGCCCGCCCCCGGATCCCGTCCGTACCGAAATAGCGTCTCGACATCACACTTGTGTCCCCAAACCAGTTGTACCCCTCGGCCAGTTCTTGCACAGGCACAGGGCGGTAAAGAATCACTTTATATGAGCCGGTGTAACCGATCATTGACGCCAAATTGCGATTGGGATCAAGGTGTACAAACGGTTAAGGCAGGCTCGCAATTCAGCGCCGCAGCAGCCCTTGGCCTGCCTTGTCGACGAAGTCACGGCCGCCCCGGTTGGAGCATGTACCTTTCGCTCAAACGATTCCAACGAGCAGCCACGATGCCGGTGGCATCATGGCTTCGCGCTATGATCTAGGTCGCTAGCCCTGCGGTTGCGGCTCCATGCCCGCATCGGGCTCTTCGCCACCCTTCTTGCTCTGCTTGCGCGCACCGGTCTTGGGCACGGCGGAGCCTCTGCTGGGCGGGGTGTCGTCGCCGATATCGCGCGAGGGCCGTTCGCCCCTGATCAGCGCCAGGATCTCGTCGCCCGACAGCGTTTCGTATTCGAGCAGGCCTTCGGCGATCGCCACCCAGTCCTTCTTCTTCTTGGTCAGGATGTCGCGCGCCGTGGTATAGGCCTCGTCGATCAGGCGGCGCACCTCGCTGTCGATCTTCTGCTGGGTCTCCTGCGACATGTTCTGATGACGCGCCACCGAATGGCCGAGGAACACCTCTTCCTGGTTCTCGCCATAGGCGACCTGGCCGAGCTCGTCCGAAAAGCCCCATTGCGTGACCATGGCGCGGGCAAGCTTGGTCGCCTGCTCGATGTCGGAAGCCGCACCCGAGGTGATGTTCTCCTTGCCGAACTTCTGTTCTTCGGCCACGCGCCCGCCCATCATGATGGCGAGCCTGGAGATCATCCACATGTAGCTCATCGAATAGCGGTCGCCCTCGGGAAGCTGCATGACCATGCCAAGGGCGCGGCCGCGCGGAATGATCGTCGCCTTGTGGACCGGATCGGCCTTGGGCACGTTGAGCGCCACAATGGCATGGCCGGCCTCGTGGAAGGCGGTCAGTTCCTTTTCTTCCTGCGTCATGGCGTGCGAGCGGCGTTCGGCACCCATCATGACCTTGTCCTTGGCGTCCTCGAATTCGGCCATGGTGACCAGGCGCTTGTTGCGCCGCGCCGCCATCAGCGCCGCCTCGTTGACCAGGTTGGCCAGATCGGCACCGGAAAAGCCCGGTGTGCCGCGCGCCACGATCTTGAGGTCGACATTGGGCGCCAGCGGCACGTTGCGCACATGCACCTTCAAAATCTTCTCGCGGCCGGCGATGTCCGGATTGGGCACGACGACCTGGCGGTCGAAGCGGCCGGGACGCAAAAGCGCCGGGTCGAGCACGTCGGGCCGGTTGGTGGCCGCGATCAGGATGATGCCCTCATTGGCCTCGAAGCCGTCCATCTCGACGAGCAGCTGGTTCAGCGTCTGCTCGCGCTCGTCATTGCCGCCGCCCAGCCCGGCGCCGCGATGACGCCCGACCGCGTCGATCTCGTCGATGAAGATGATGCAGGGCGCGTTCTTCTTGGCCTGCTCGAACATGTCGCGCACGCGCGATGCGCCGACGCCGACGAACATCTCGACGAAGTCGGAACCGGAGATCGTGAAGAACGGGACATTCGCTTCGCCGGCGACCGAGCGAGCGAGCAGCGTCTTGCCGGTTCCGGGCGGGCCGACCAGCAGAACGCCGCGCGGTATCTTGCCGCCAAGGCGCTGGAACTTCTGCGGGTCACGCAGGAACTCGACGATCTCCTCGAGATCCTCCTTGGCCTCGTCGACACCGGCCACGTCCTGGAAGGTCACGCGGCCATGCGCCTCGGTCAGAAGCTTGGCCTTGGACTTGCCGAAACCCATGGCACGGCCCGAGCCCGACTGCATCTGGCGCATGAAGAATATCCACACGCCGAGGATCAGGATCATCGGCAGCCAGGAGATCAGATAGCCGAACAGGCTGTTGGAGCCGTCCGATTCGGGGCGCGCATTGATCGTCACATCCTTTTCCTCCAGCCGCTGCACGAGCGAGGAGTCGCCCGGCGAATAGGTCTGGAAGGATGCGCCGCCGTCCCGGTAGGAACCGGTAATGCGCTCACCCGAAATGGTCACCGACTTCACCCGGCCGGACGACACGTCCTGGATGAATTCCGAATAGGCGACTTCGCGCATGTTGCCACGCTGCTGCGGCGTCTGGAACAGATTGAACAGGGCAATCAGCAATACTGCGATGATCGCCCAGAGCGCGAGGTTGCGGTAATTTGGATTCATCGGCGGGTCCCATGCGCGCTCCATACGGGGCGCGCCTTCTTGTGTGGAAGTATTGGCCTTAACATAGGGAGGCCTCCGGTCCTTGCCAAGCCGGACACAGCGGTTGGGTTAAGCACATTATGCGGCATTGTGACCGGGCCAAGGCGAGGGCGGTATTTCAGCACAGTCGAAGAGGCCGGCCACAGCGGCCGCCGGGGCCATGTCGAAGCCCGGCAGGAACCGCGCCCAGGGCGCCGGCAGGCGCTCAAACAGGGAAGCGGCGAGCGGCACGATCTCCTCGGTCCCGCAGGCATCGCGCCGGCGGATAACGGGCTGCGTAGCGAGCCCGGCGCGCACGAGAGCGGGAGGCGGTCCGACGTGGTCCCGCGCCCGCGCAGTGGCGAGAACGGGACCGGCAGCCTCGATGACGGCGCCTTGCGGCAATGTCGCGTCACCGGAAAGACGATAGCGGCCGTCCCACGTCGCGCCAGGTCTGGCCGGCATCGCGCCCGTCCAGCCGGCGCGGCGTTCGCGGTACAGGAAGGTGCCGGCCTTGCGATGATCGAGAACGGCGCCGCCGAGCGTGGAACGGAATGGCCCTTGCCGCAACCGGGCCCGCATCTTTGCGGCGCGCGCGGCGTCGGCCAGATGCTCGCGTCCGCTCACCGCAGCAAGCAGGATGCGAAGGGCAAGGTCGCCGGCCCCAGCGTCCGCCTCGGAAATGGCCGGGCCGAGTTCGACCAGCCCGGGCGAAACGAGCCGCGCACCTGTCTCGATGAGCCGCGCCGCCATCCGCCCCTCGGCGACACGCGCGCCGGCCGCCTTGCCGGCCAGCACCAGCGTCTCCTCACTCTGACGCGCCGCTCTCTCTCCGCTCAACGCCTTGCGCGCCCGCGCCCGCTCGCTCGCCATGTCCGTGTTGCTCGGATCGTCGATCCAGCCAACCCCTTCGGCTTCAAGCAAAGCGCGCAGATCGGCGCGCGCGGTTTCGAGCAGCGGCCGGACGATCCAGAAGCGCCCGTCGAAAAGCGTCACGGCAGCCATCCCGGCAAGGCCGCGCCCGTCGCCGCGCCGCCGCCGCATATAAACCGTTTCGGCCTGGTCGTCGCGCGTATGGCCGGTGAGGATCAACCCGGCACCGCTATCCGCCGCCGCTTCGCCCAGCAGGCGATAGCGGGCCTCGCGCGCCGTCGCCGAAAGTGCCGCCCCGGGCTTCTCGCCTTCCCAGCGCAGCGTTCTTTGGGCAATGCCGCGGCTGGCGCATAGCGCTGCAACCTGCCGCGCTTCGTCGGCCGCTTCCAGGCGCAACCCGTGGTCCACCGTCACCGCGAGAAGCGGGACCTGAAGCGCGGTGCGTTGCAGATGGTCTTGAAGCAGAAGGAGCAGGGCGGTCGAATCGCTGCCGCCGGAAACGGCGGCAATGACGGTGCGCCCGGGGCGAAAGTCCAGTCCGTCGAAGAGCGTGGCGAATTGCGCCGCATGCGATCCGTTCAGCAACCGGCGAGCGCCTGTTCCTGCTTGACGCGATCCTTCAGGGCGGCGCTCGCGTCCGTGTAGCGCTTACTGATCTCGGCATAGGTGGCGCAGGCGACATCGCGCTGATTGAGCGCCGCCAGGGATATGCCCAGTTTCAACAGCATGTCGGGCGCCTTGCCCGAATCCGCGTAATCCTGGCTTGCCGCGAGAAAGACTTCCGCCGCATCGCGATATTGCTCCCTGCCGAGCAGCGCCTCACCCAGCCAGTAATGGGCGTCCGCCGCCTTGGGATCGTCGGGAAAGCGCTTGATATGCTCGCGGAACCCCGCCTCGGCGGTGCGATAGTCGCCCGACAGGATGAAATCATAGGAATTGCGGTAGAGTTCGTCCGGGCTGTCGGTGCGCGGCAGCGCCGCGACCACGGTGTCGTCGGTGGCCTGGCCGTTCGTCGTGCGGGCCGTGCCCGAGTTTGCGACACCCGGCAACGCGCCATCGGTCTCGATGGTGCCGCTGGTCGGATTGCCGTCGGCATCGAAGGTGACCGAGCCGAGGGTCCGGGGCGGATCGCCGCTCCCGGCACTGCCCGTTACCGCCGTCTCGTTTGCCGGCTGCTCGCTCGCCACGTCGCGCTGGCGCGATGCCGACCCGGCATCGGTGCGTTGGTCCTCCAACTGCTGCAGGCGGAACTCGTTGTCCTCCTGCATCTTTCGCACCTCGTCCTGCATCTGCAGGATCAGGAAGTTGAGCTCTTCCAGCCTGCCGTTGAGTTGGCGCACCTGCTCCTCCAGAGCGGTGATGCGCGGATCGCTGGCCTGTACCCGCACGATGGGCATTGCAGGGCCGCTCCGCGCGGTCCAGTCCGCAAGATGCCCGCCGGCAGAAAAGGTCGGACCCGCCGAGGCCTGCGTCGCCGCAAGCATGGGCATACCGACGAAAGCCAAAATCAATGACCTGAGATTCATGTCTGTCTCGCCGTGGAAATCAAATTCGGCCCCGTGGGGCCGGCTGGACCATATCAGGCAGGCCAAGTTCGGCCAAATTTTGATTTGCCGCTCCTGCTTGCCTCATGGGCTGGTCATAAACGACGAAAGGGCGGTCGTCCGACCGCCCTTTCCGGTTCGTTTCCAGTGTCGCCGATCAGCTGCCTGCGCCACCCTGGAGCACCGTCACGGCGCGCCGGTTCTGTGACCAGCAGGAGATGTTGTCACACACTGCGACGGGTCGTTCCTTGCCGTAGGAGATGGTCTTCAGCCGGCTGGCGGCAATGCCCTGGGAAACAAGGAAATCGCGCGCTGCGGCGGCGCGCCTGGCACCGAGCGCCAGGTTGTATTCGCGCGTACCGCGTTCGTCGGCATGGCCTTCGATCGTGACCGGAGAATAGTTCGGATACTGCTTCAGCCACTGCGCCTGCTTCGCCAGTGTCTGCTGTGCATCGGCCCTGACGACCGAGGAATCGGTGTCGAAGAAGATGCGGTCGCCGACATTGACGGTGAATTCCTGGGTCGAGCCGGGCGTCGCCGAGCCCAGACCCAGATCTGCCGCATTGTTGGGAACGTTGTTCTTCGAGGCACAGCCCGCAACGGTGAGCGCGGCGAACAGGGCGATGACGGCGGGAATCTTGATCAGTGCTGCGCTACGGCGCATGGCCGCCTCTCCTTCGCAAATTGGCGTTTCGTTCGAGATTCAGTAACCACATTGCGGTTAACCGAGCACCAACAAACGCGGTTAACGAATTCTTTTGGCGTCCACCCTTAGAGCATGTCCCGCTCAAACGGAATCGTTTGAGCGAAAGGTGCATGCTCCAACATATTGAGCTGGCGCGCATATCTTTGCTTCAAACGTTTCCGTTTGAAGCAAACGCGCGCTAACCGCGTCTGCTGTCGTCTGCCGTGCACCGTAGGCCCAATTGGGGCGGAAACGCGGCATCACTGCCCCAATTTACTCGAGCAGCGGCGACCAGGCAGGATCCGAGGCGAAATTGGGTGCGGGAACCGGCTGCTGGTTGCGCCCCGTCAGGTCGATGGAGTAAAGGCGCGGCCCGCCCGAGCCGGCTGCCTCGCGGAAGAACATCAAGACGCGCCCGTTGGGCGCCCAGGTCGGACCCTCCTCCAGAAAGCCCGATGACAAAATGCGCTCGCCCGAGCCGTCGGTGCGCATGACGCCGATGGCGAACTGACCGCCCGTCTGCTTGGTGAAGGCGACGAGATCGCCGCGCGGCGACCAGACCGGGGTCGAATAGCTGCCGTCGCCGAACGAGATGCGGCGCTGGTTCGAGCCGTCCGCGTTCATCACGTAGATCTGCGCGCGACCGCCGCGGTCGGAGGTGAACACGATCTGGTTGCCGTCGGGCGAATAGGACGGAGACGTGTCGATGGCGTTGGAATCGGTCAGCCGCGTCGTCGAACGGCTTCTCAGATCGAGCGTGTAGATATTGGAATTGCCGTCGTCGCGCAGCAGGCTCATGATCACCTTCTGGCCGTCGGGCGAGAAGCGTGGCGCAAATGTCATGCCCGGAAAGTTGCCGACCAGTTCGCGTTGCCCGGTCTCGATCTGCAGGAGATAGACCTTCGGCTGGCCGCTCTCATAGGACATGTAGGTGATTTCCTGGCGCGTCGGCGAAAAGCGCGGCGTCAGCGCGATCGACCGTCCATCGGACAGGTAGCGCACATTGGCTCCGTCCTGGTCCATGATCGCCAGGCGCTTCTTGCGCTGGTTCTTCGGCCCCGATTCGTCGATGAACACGATTCGCGTGTCGAAATAGCCCTTCTCGCCGGTCAACCGCTCATAGATCGCGTCGGCGATGATGTGCGCCACGCGCCGCTTGTTGGTCTGCGAGGCGAAGAATTGCTCGCCGAGCATCTGCTGGCCGGCAAATGTGTCCCACAGGCGAAACTCGACGCGCAGCCGGCCGTCGGCTTCCTGCGTCACGCGACCGGTGGCCAGCGCCTGGGCGTTGATAACCTTCCAGTCCTCGAAGCGCGGCGCGACGTCCGGATTGGAGATCTTCTCGATGAAGGCGCCCTTGTCGATGGGCGCGAACAGGCCCGAGCGGCGCAGGTCGGCGGCGACGATCTCGGATATCTCGGCGCCGGTCGCGTCGGCGGCGAGGAAGTCTGTGATGGCGATCGGCAGCGGCTCGATATTGCCTTTGTTGACGTCGATCTCGACCAGCGCCTGCGCGGGCCCGGTCAGCACGGCCGCAAAGCCGGCGACGAAGGCGGCGGCAAGAGCCAGGGGTCTGAGGGTGATCTTCATGTCAAAACCTTCTGTCTTGTCGGTCCGGGCTCAGAACATGTCGCTCGGGTCGAAATTGACCACGACCTCGGCCCAGGTCTGATATTTGTCGGAGGGCAGATTGAACGGCTCGCATTTCTGAACGGCACGCACCGCCGATTCGGCGGCGATCCGCCGGGGACCCGAACTGGCACCGCCCTTGATGACCTCCGGCCGCCCTTCCAGGTTGCCCGAGCGATCAAGGCGGAAACGCACCGAGACCTTGAGCGCGTCGGCATCGTCGACACCGGCAGGCACGTTCCAGCAGCTTCCCAGGCGCTGGCGCAGCGCGTCCATCTCGCTTTGCGAAAGCTTCTCGCCGCCTGTCGGGTTGCGGCCGCCGAGCGAGGCTTCCTGCGTCGAGCGCTTGGCGCCGCCGCCGGACGGCGTCTGCTTGTTGAGGAGGGCGGCCACCTCGTCGGCGTCGAATTCCTTCTCGTCGGATTCGGGCTTCTGGGCCTGCTTGGTGGCCGGCTTTTCGGACGTCTTGCGGTCCGGCGCCTTGGCGGTCTGCGCCTTGGGCGGCTCGGGCCGAGCCTGCGGCGCGGGCGCCGTCTGCGGCAGATGGGCGTTCTCGGCTTCGGCTTCTTCCGGCTCGGCCGCCTCCGGCGTGGGGTCGGGCGTGACCTCCTGGCGCGGCTGCGGCTGCGGCTCCACTTCCGTGGCCGGCACGGGTTCGGGCTCGTTCGCCTGCGGCTGTTCCACCTCGGGCTCCGGCGTCGGGTCGGGTGCGGGCTCCGGCGACGGCTCCGGCAGCGCCGCCGTCTCGACCGGCTTCGGCTTGGTGTCGGGAACCGGCGCAGCCTCGGTGTCGACGTCGTTCTCGCCGACCTTGCGCGCATCGGGCACGATGTCGGGCCGCTCGGTGGGCAATGGCGCCGGCGTTTCCGTCATCGGAGCCTTCTTGTCGCCGTCCTGGATCTGGGTGATCTCCTCGATGGGCACGATGTCGACCGGCAGCGATTCGACATCGGCCGCCTCGAAGGCGCGCGGCGCCTGCAGGCTCACCAGGCCGAAGCCCAGGACCACCACATGCAAAGCGGTCGATGTGACGAGGCCGATCTTCATCGCCGATCAGCTGTCCTCTTCCTGCAGCGTGACGAGGCCGAGATTGTGGAACCCGGCCGCGGAAATGCGCGCCATGACGCGCATCACCGTGCCGTAATCGGCTGATCTGTCGCCGCGCACATAGATGCGTTCCTCATATCCGGCGCGCGCGATCGCCTTCAGCTTGGCGACCACCTCGTCGATCGGAATCTCGGTTTCCTGAAGGAAGATCTGGCCCTGCGGGTTGACCGACACGGTGATCGGCTGCGTATCCGAATTGAGCGCCTTGGCCTGCGTCTCGGGAAGATCGATCGGCACGCCGACCGTCAAGAGCGGCGCCGCCACCATGAAAATGATCAGGAGCACCAGCATGACGTCGACGAACGGCGTCACGTTGATTTCCGCCATCAGGCCGTGGTGGCGTCCCCGCCGCCTGTGTCCGCGGCCGCCGCGGCCGCCCGTCTGTCCGATGGACATGCCCATGAGTGTTTCAGCCCTTTGTCGCGACTTTTTCGTCGATCTGACGTGAAAGGATGGCCGAGAACTCGTCGGCAAATCCCTCCATGCGAACGGCCAGCTTGCCAGCGTCGGATGAAAGCTTGTTGTAGGCGACGACGGCCGGAATGGCCGCCAGCAGGCCGATCGCGGTGGCCAGCAGCGCCTCGGCAATGCCCGGCGCGACGACGGCGAGATTGGTCGATTTCGACCCGGCGATCGCTTGGAAGGAGGTCATGATGCCCACCACCGTGCCGAAAAGCCCGATGAAGGGCGCCGAGGCGCCGACGGTGGCGAGGAAGCCGAGCCGTCCCTCCAGCCCCTCCATCTCCCGGGTCAGGGCGAGATCCATCGCCTTGTCGATGCGCGTCTGCAGCGCGAGCGGCGATTTGGCGCCCTTTTCGAAACTCTTCTTCCATTCGCGCATGGCGGCGACGAAGATCGACCCCATGCCGGAGGTCTTGCGCTCCGACAGCGAACGGTAGAGCTCCTCCAGCGACTGTCCGGACCAGAAGACCTGCTCGAAGCGATTGAGAGCGGCACGCATGCGGCCGAACGCGACGGCCTTGTCGATGATGATTGCCCAGGTCCAGATCGAGGCGCACAGCAGCCCGATCATGACCAGCTTGACGACCCAGCCGGCCTGCCAGAACAGCGTCCAGATCGACAGGCTTGCGGTCGGCTCTACAAGAGCGAGTGATTCCATTGACATCCTGTCCTTAAAGATTGCGAGGCGGCGGCCAGCGAAGCCCGACGCATCATCCCTGTCGAACCGGACCCGCAGAAGGCTCGATACCACCCCGATACGCCTTTTGCGGCGTTTTCCGGTTTAATCTTGGTAAAACGAAGGCGCCGCGATTTTTCCGGAAATTAACCATCTTACTCATGCAGCATCATGGTTAAGGATGAGTTAGGAAACATGCCTGCCGCATGCCGGGTCCGCAGGAGAGCGCAACGCCGGAAATCGGCTGCGAATCACTGCGCGCGATCAGCGCCCTGCTCGCCCGCATCCTCGATTTCGGTGCGCATGAAACGCCAGCGAACCTCGCTCGTCTGCGCCAACGGGACGTCGAGCACGATCTGCAGATTGCGCCGCGGGCCGGAGATTCCGGCAAAGAAGATGGACTCCTCGACCGCCGGCGCGATCTCCTCGCACGAAAAGGTCCAGGCCGGCGCGCCCTGCGCATACAGCACCAGCCGGTCGTCCGGATCGCGCATGAGCTCGGTGTCTGGATGGATATGAAAGCGGATCGCCGCCCTGTCGCGCGCGCCGGTGCGCGGCGGCTGGCCGTTGGGGCGGCGGAAACGGTCGGAGCCGCTCAACTGCCCGCCATCGCCCGACAGCGACAGCTCGCGTTCGTGCACCAGCCCGAAGGGCGCGACATAGCCGTCATGGGCGGCGGCGAAGCCCTGCGTCTCGTCACGGTCGGTGCGGCGCACGCGCACCCGTTTCGGCCCCGCGACAAGCGCCGTGCCGATGAGCCGCTGGATGCGGCCCGACGAGGTGAACCGGCAGGACGAGGTGTCATTCAGCGTTGCCGTCGAATGGGCGGCCGTCGCGCGCGCCAGGACGCGGTATTCGGCCGGCCCGTAGGCGTCCACGCCCGCATTGACGATGAAGGGCCGCCGGTCGGCCGACATCTCGAAGGAAAGGCAACCGGCGTGAGCGCCGGCCGAAACCTCGATCGCGCGCGGCATCCCGGTATCGGCGATCACGGTGGTCGTGCCGACCGAAAGGCGCTCATAGCCTGAATGCGGCGCGTGAAGCAGCGGCTGCCCGGCCGTGTCGTCGAGACGAAGGATTGCAGCAATGCGGTCGGGTATCGTCGCGCCCATGCCGTTGAAACGCGCCAGGCTGCCATCCTGGTGGCGGAAGAAGCGCAGCGCCGGCAGCATGCGGTCGGTGGCTCCGAGCAGCGCCGGCGGGGGCGTCTGGCCCTGATTGGCATAGGTCTGGCGAAGCGGCAGGAGATCGGCCAGCAGTTCCAGGACCGCCATCGGGTTGCGCGAGATATGGCCGCCGTCAGGCAGGATCTGCCGATCGAGCTCATCAGCGAGATTGCGCGTGGCGCTGCGCAAGGTGGCAGTCGAGACCGGCAGGGAAAGGGCGGCGAAGGCAAGCGCGATGCGGGCGCGCAGTCTTTCCTCGCCGTCCGGCATATCCGGCGCCATGGAGCGCAGATAGCGTATCTGCACGGCCAGCGACCTCAAAAAGGCGCGATAGAAAGAAAACTCCGCCCCCTGCAGGACCACGGTCGAATGCTGCATCCAGGCCATCACCCGGCGCGCCGTGACCGCCGGTTCCCAGGCGAGCCCTTCAATGTGTGAGCCGTGGACGGCGATCCAGTCGCCGACCAGCGCGCGGGCATTGCCGGCCGCCAGCTCGGTGCCGGCCTCGCGCAGATGGCGCAGCCAGCGAAAGCTGTTGAGCGAGCGCTTCCATGCCGCGCTCGCTTCCTGGATCTCGAAAGGCGAGCGGCCGCCGGTGTCGACCATCCGGCCGGCCAGCGGGAAACGCCCGAAATAGATTTCGCTGGCGATCTGCGGGTCGGCGAGGCGCAGGTCGGGCGGCGCGATCAGAACCCGCTCGGGTGTACGCCCGGCGAAGCGCCAACGATAGACGGGCCCGGTGCGTATGCGCCGCCGCGCACGCCGCCATATCTCCCTGGCGACAAGTCCCCACAAGCGCGGAGAATGTCCCGCTGCATTCGACAATTGCCGCATCCCTCGAACGAATTCCGCGAATAGCCTATATGATTCAACGGTCTCTGTGACACTTAAAAATGCACTGACCTCAGGCGCGGCGGCGAAACCGTGCCGCAAAGAAGCCGTCTAGGCCGGAAAGCGTCTTGTCGGCATGCGGCAGATCGGCCGGCGTCGTGCGCAGCCGACCTTCGGGATCGATGAAATCATCGCAGCCTGCGATCTCGCCGGGCTGCAGCGGATCGCTCTCCACGGCACCTGTCTCGCGAAGAAAGGCCGCCGCAAGTTCCTCGCCTTCGAGCGGGTCGAGCGAGCAGTTGGAAAAGACGATCCGTCCGCCGGGCCGCACAAAAGTCACGGCGCGTTCGAGCAGGCGGCGCTGCAAGTGCGCCAGCTTTTCGATGTCGGCGGGGCTCTTGGTCCAGGGAACGTCCGGATGGCGGCGCACCGTGCCGGTCGACGAACAGGGCGCATCGATCAGCACCGCGTCGAAGGGCCGTTCCGGCTGCCATTTGAGAAGATCGGCCTGGACGATCTCGGCATCGAGCTTCAGCCGCTGCAGATTGGCTTGCAGCCGCTTGAGCCGGTTTGCCGATACGTCGACGGCCGTGACCTTTGCCCCGGCCATGGCGAGTTGCGCCGTCTTGCCGCCGGGCGCCGCGCACAGATCGGCGACCCGCAAGCCGGCAACATCGCCGAGCATGCGCGCCGGCAGGCCCGCCGCGGCATCCTGGACCCACCACGCGCCATCGGCGAAGCCGTCGAGATCGGCAACCGCCCCGTCCAGCTTTGCCACCCTCACCGTGCCCGTCGGCAGCACGATGCCGCCGAAACGCTCCGCCCAGCCGGCCAGGTCGGCCTTGACCGTGAAATCGGTCGGTGCCTCGCTGCGCTGAAGATCGAGAATGACAGCCGCCTTTTCGGGACCATAGGCTGCAGCAAGCCGCTGGGCTAACCAGTCGGGCGCATCGGCGGTTTCGGCAAGCACCTTGGGCAACGCGCGTTCCTTGCGTCGCGCCAGTTCGCGCAGGACCGCATTGACAAGGCCTGCAAAGCGGGTCGTGCGCGGGTCGGACCGTGCGTGGCTGACCGCCAGATTGACCGCCGCGCTGTCGGGCACGTCGAGAAACAGGATCTGCGCAGCCCCGACATGCAGAATATGGGAGAGCTGCGTCGCTTTGGCAGGCAAGGGCCGCTCCAGCCTGCTCTCGATCAGTTTCGAGATCGTGACGCGGAAGCGCAGCGTCGTCGCCAGGATGGCCCTGACGAGCGACCGGTCGCGTGGTTCCAGCGCCAGATATTGCGGGTGGCCATGCTCGGCGTCGGTCAACCCGTCGAGCGGCGTCTTCGCATCGATGACGGCCGCCAAAAGGCGTGCGGCAGCCGCGCGCGCGGCAAGGCCCGGAATGTCGGGCGGGCCCGCGGCCGCGCGATCGGAGCCGTGGCGCACCTGCCGCGAACGCCGAACCGCAGGGTTCGTCACGACCACGGACCTTTCGGCCCGGTCGGGTTGCGGCTCCAGGGATCGGAACGAGCCTCTTTCGGTTTCGGATCGTTGCGCGGCCCGGCCTGTCCGCCACCCCAGGGACCAGCCTCGGGCGCGGCGGTACGATCCGGCTCGCGCGGCACGCCCCGCCCGCCATCCGGACTGTTGCCACCGGTGCCGGTTTGGCCGGCCATCTGCTGGAGCGCGGCGATGCGGTTTTCGGTGTTCGGATGGGTCGAAAACAGGCTGTCGGCCCGCTCGCCGGTCAGCGGATTGATGATGAACATGTGCGCAGAGGCCGGATTGCGCTCGGCATCGGCATTGCGGATCTGATGGGCGGCGCCGGCGATCTTGCCGAGCGCGGAGGCGAGCCACAGCGGATGACCGCAAATCTCCGCGCCGCGCCGATCGGCGGAATATTCGCGCGTGCGGCTGACCGCCATCTGCACCAGCATCGCGGCGAAGGGCGCGACGATGATCGCGATCAGCACCCCGACGAAGCCGAAGGGATTGTTGTTGTTGCGGCCGCCGCCCAAAAAGAAGGCGAAATTGCCCAGCATGGAGATGGCGCCGGCAAGCGTGGCAGTGATCGTCATGGTCAGCGTGTCGCGGTTTTGCACATGGGCCAGCTCATGCGCCATGACGGCGGCGACTTCCTCATAGGTGAGCCGCTCCAGAAGCCCGGTCGTCGCGGCGACGGCGGCGTTTTGCGGATTGCGCCCGGTGGCAAACGCGTTGGGCTGCGGGTTCTCGATCAGATAGACCTTGGGCATGGGAAGCCCGGCATTGTGCGACAGGCCGCGCACGATCTTAAACAATTGCGGCGCGCTGGCCTCGTCGACCTCGACGGCGTGGTGCATGCGCAGCACCATCTTGTCGGCGTTCCAGTAGGAAAACAGGTTCATCGCCGCCGCGATGAGAAATGCGATCATCATGCCGCCGGCGCCGCCCACGACATAACCCACCGCCATAAACAGTGCCGTCATGACGGCGATCAGCATTGCCGTGCGGATCATGTTCATCAGGATTCTCCAATCGCGCCGAAGGCTTCGCTTTTGCGCCTGCAATCCCTTATATGATGGGGAAGCCGCATGACCACTTCAATATTGCACAAGGCGCCGCAGGATGGACGAAACGAACAGGGACAAGGCCGCCAGCCCGGACAGCAGTGCCCCGGCCAGGCCGTTGCCGCCCGCCGCCCGCCGCGCGCTGGCCGAGGCGGAGGCCCGCCGGGCCGACTATCGCCGCAAGGAGACCGCCATGCCGAAGGAGCTGGGCGGACGCGGCGGGCTTGAGCCCGGCCGCTACGGCGACTGGGAGGTCAAGGGCATAGCGAGCGATTTCTGACCGATCCCGTCAGGCATGGCGCATGCCGGGACGAAACGGCTTGCATTCAATGCATTCTAGGAATAAATACCTAGAATGTCGCTAAACGCCACTCTTCACCGTCTTCTTTGTTGCGTCGCGCTGTGCGCCGCATTCTCCGGCGCAGCCGCTCCAGCCCTTGCGGCGGCGGCAAAGGGCGATTTTCCCGGCCCGGTCGAGGCGCACGTGCTGCGCATCATCGACGGCGACACGCTGGTTGCCGAAGCGACGATCTGGCCCGGCCACGTGGTCACCGCGACGATCCGCCTGCGCGGCATCGACGCGCCGGAAACACGGGCCGCATGTGAAGAGGAAAGACGGACCGCCGCACGTGCCCGCGAAGCCCTGTCCGCCCTTGTCGGCACGGGGCCGGTTAGAATCTCCAACATATCGGCCGGCAAATATTACGGGCGTGTGCTCGCCGATGTTGAAACGGCCGACGGGCGGGGCCTGACCGGCGAAATGCTGGCGCGCCGCCTTGTCCGGCCCTATGCCGGCGGACGCCGGCAGCCCTGGTGCGAATAGCTCCGCCTGTGCGGCTTCGGGACAATCATGTGCCGAAAGGATACATCGCGTGCCGTTATGGCACACATCGGGAGGCCCGACGGATGCAGGATAGGTCACGCGCCCGTTTTCCTGTCGATTTGAAGCTTCCCGCTTAATGGCGCATTTACCAGCAGATCACCGAAAATTAAATGAAGTCAAATATTTACCGCTGATTCACTGACGCCGCCCCAAAGAAGGGCAAGCACGGCAGGCATCCTGCATCGCCCGGCCGTGACGCAACGCATGGAGAGGCGGCATGTGGACAGGGCTTTCGCAATGCAAGCAACGGCTGCGGCAATTCGCACGCCGTGAAGACGGCGCCTTCGCGCCCGCGGCCGGCGCGGCGGTCGTGCTGATGGCGCTGGCGGCCGGCTTCGCCATCAACACCGCGCAGATCACCAATACGCGTTCGAACCTGCTGGCCGCGCTCGATTCGGCCGTCACTTCGACGGCGCGCGACCTCACGACGCGCGCGATCGAGCAGGAGGAAGCAGAAGAGATGGTCCGCGCCTTCCTCATGGCGAACGGCGTGCTGGGCTTTTCCGAGCAGGACCGCCTGACACTCGACTATGTCAGGATCGACCCGATCAGGCGCACCGTCGCCGCCGGCGCCAGCGTCGACATCGACTACGCCTTTCCGCTGTTTTCCATGTCCAAGTCGCAAAAGGTCAGCGTCTCGACCGAGGCGATCTATTCCGACAAGGCGGTCGAGGTGGCGATGGTGCTCGACGTGACGGGATCGATGGAAGGGCAAAGGATGCGGGACCTGAAAGTGGCCGCGAAGAACGCCGTCAGATCGTTCCTCAAAGGGCAGAACGCCGACGACCCGCGGGTGCGTGTGTCGATCGTTCCTTATGCTGCGGCGGTCAACGTCGGTTCGCTCTACGATACTGTATTCCGGGAGAAATACGGCAAGTATCAACCAGACCTGCCGCCACAGAAGGACGAACCGCTGGAACCGGCAATGGGACCGCACGACGACGATTGCACCACCGAGCGCAAGAACAAGGATCGCGAGGTCGATATTTCCGACGCGGCACCTACGACCATTCGCCAGAACAACGACGATGAAGACTATTTCGCCTGGGTCAATCGCGACGACAGGCTGGATCGCGGCGATTGCCCATCTGCCGTGGTCGTGCCGCTGACAGCCGACGTAGAAAAGCTCGTCGGCGAGATCAACGATTTCGAAGCCAAGGGCACGACCGCCGGACAGATAGGCATCCAGTGGGGCTGGTACATGCTGTCGGAGAAGTGGGCGAGTGAACTACCCACTGGCTCGAAACCGGCCGCCCACGACCCCGAGAAGGTCGGCAAGTTCCTGGTGCTTATGACGGATGGCGAATTCAACACGGCCTATGCGGGCGTGGACTACACGACGACTGACCGCTGGGGACGGACCAGAACGGTCAATGTCAATGGGCAGGAAACCAAGTCCGGCGACTATGCCGAGCGCTTCTGCGCGGCCATGAAAGACGATGGCATAGAGATATTCTCGATCGGCTTTCAGCTCGACAAATGGAGCGCCAAGCAGGTCATGCGAAACTGCGCCTCGCCCGATGAAGGCTCGATCCAGCATTATTTCGAGGCCTCCACCGGCGACGACCTCGACGACGCTTTCCAGACCATCGTCGGCAATATCGAGCGCCTGTCGCTGATCAAGTAGCGCCGCGCGAGCCCAAGCAAAAGGGCCGCCCGATGAGGCGGCCCCCGTGCTTCCGTCCATGGCGCGGCTCTGGTCCGCGGCTCCAAGGCGACCGATTCTTCGATCCCTAGATCCGCCGGCCGCGCGAAATGCACCTGATCAGGAAGACTGCTTCCCGAAAGGGCAATCCGTCGAAGCCACGCCCTGGAAAACGAAACCACTCGACATTGGATCACCTCCTTTCGATTCGTTGAACACGCACCGAATGTGGGACCGATTGCGCGGCAACGCAAGCCACCCCTTTGGTCAGTGGCGGGTACGCCTGGCCTTCAGGCGCCGATAAGCGCCATTTCGGGATGTGCCTTGATGAGGGCGCCGCGCAGTTTTTCCAGCGCCCGGCTTTCGATCTGGCGCACCCGCTCCTTGGAAATGCCGAGCGTCGACCCCAGCGATTCCAGGGTCGCGCCGTCCTCCTTCAGGCGCCGCTCGCGGATGATCTTCAACTCGCGGGCGTTGAGTTCGCGGAGCGCCGTGCGCAGCCAGCGCCTGCGCCTCTCGCGATCGATCGCGTCACCGACGATCTGATCGGGCAGCGGCTCGTCGCTGACGAAGAACTGCGCCGAAACCGTGTTGCCCTCCTCGCCGGCAACCGGCGGCAGGCTCAGCGAGATATCCGGCGTCGACAGCCGCGAATCCATCAGCGCCACATCGTCGGCCGATACACCCAGGCAAAGCGCGATTTCGTTGTGCATTTCGCCGCGCGACAGTTCCCGCCCCTGGTGCAGCCGCGCCCTCAGTTTTCGCAGATTGAAGAACAGCGCCTTCTGGCTCGAACTCGTCCCGCCGCGAACGATCGACCAGTTGCGCAGGATGTAGTCCTGGATCGAGGCGCGGATCCACCAGGAGGCATAAGTCGAAAAGCGTATGTTACGGTCCGGTTCGAAGCGCTGTGCTGCCTGCAGCAGGCCGATATGGCCTTCCTGCACCAGATCATTCATCGACAATCCGTAGCGGCGGAATTTCGCCGCCATCGACACCACGAGCCGCATATGCGCCGTAGCGATCCGGTGCATCGCCGCACAATCGTGCGTCTTCCGCCATTTCACGGCCAGTTCGTGTTCCTCGTCGCGCTCCAGATAGGGGGCGCGCATCGCTTCGCGCATCATCGACCGGCTGATCCGGCCAAGCTGCCTCATCGTCGCCTCCGCTTGCCGTGGTCCACATCACGTCCTATGCGTTCCCAGCGCTTCGCCGGCCGCGCATTTGCACCCGCCGCCGGCGCCGTCCGACGCATGGACGACCAATCGGACAATCAACGCTTTCGGGGCAACGCTTTCGGGGAAACGTTTTCGGGGGGCAAAAGTTCCTTGCCCGCCACGCGTCCACTGTGGTTCCGGCAAACGATCTTCCCATAACGAAAAAGCCCGGCCTTGATCCGGCCGGGCTTTGACAGAGAACAGAAATGGATTGGGGCTTGTTACGCCGCTTCTTCCTGCTCGGTTTCCTCGTTGTCGGCCTTGGCGCCGCGGCGCGGGCCCTTGTTGAGGTTGACTTCGATCAGGCGCACCGCCTCGGTCTCCGAGACCTTGTTCACGGCAGCGATTTCCCGCGCCATGCGGTCGAGCGCGGCTTCGTAGAGCTGGCGCTCCGAATAGGACTGTTCGGGCTGGTTCTCGGCGCGATAGAGGTCGCGCACCACTTCCGAGATCGAGATCAGGTCGCCGGA
This sequence comes from Mesorhizobium xinjiangense, assembly GCF_009749525.1. Lineage (GTDB taxonomy): Bacteria > Pseudomonadota > Alphaproteobacteria > Rhizobiales > Rhizobiaceae > Mangrovimarina > Mangrovimarina xinjiangensis. Next base: position 89,026 of record NZ_WOAC01000009.1, read on the forward strand.
GTTGATCTTGGCGTCGTATTCCTGGGCGCGGCGCGACCACATGGTGCGCTTGACCCGGGCGCGGCCCTGAACCACCTTCAGCGCACGGTCGACATAGTCGGTTTCGGAGAGCTTGCGCATGCCGATCGACACAGCCTTGACCACCGGTACCTTCAGCCGCATCTTGTCTTTTTGAAAATCGATGACGAAAAGTTCCAGCTTGTGGCCCGCGACTTCCTGCTCTTCGATGGCGACGATCTGGCCGACGCCATGCGCCGGATAGACAATCGACTCGCCGGTCTTGAAGCCCTGCCGCGTTGCCGTCTTCTTCTGCTGGGTTGCCATACGCCTTAAACTCCTGTTTTTAACCGGCATCTGGCGGCCGGAATCGTGATTCGGCGAAGCGGGACAAACAGCACTGCAAGCGCAAGCGGACAACGCCGGAATTTGCCGGCCCGACGCACACAACATTCCGTTCTGCGCCGGGGCCAAGTCGCCTTGGTCCGGATGCGTTGTCGTACCTTTCGGTGATTAAGGCTTAAGCGCCATCAATGGACGTCGTAATACCCGCATGATGGTTGCTATATAACACAATTATGCGAAAGAATCAACAAATTGGCCGTTCAACGGCAAGTCAAGGCCTTGATGTAGCGAATCGGCCGTATACGGGCTGCCAATTTGGGACGGGAGCCTGGACCCCAAAACGAAGCACGCGGCGATGCGTCAGTCGCCTTCGCCCGGCTCGGGCGAGAAATACTTCTCGAACTTGCCATCGACGCCGTCGAATTCCTTGGCATCCTCCGGCGGCTCCTTCTTGGCCGTGATGTTCGGCCATTTGTCGGCATATTCGGTGTTGACCTTCAGCCAGTCGTCGAGACCGGGCTCGGTGTCCGGCTTGATCGCATCGGCAGGACATTCCGGTTCGCACACGCCGCAATCGATGCACTCGTCGGGATGGATGACGAGCATGTTTTCGCCCTCGTAGAAGCAGTCCACCGGACACACTTCGATGCAGTCCATATATTTGCATCGGATGCAATTGTCGGTGACGATATAGGTCATAGGGCGGCTCCAGGAACAATCCCGCAACAAATTTCGATCTGGCGGGTGAGGTATCCCCTTTGGCGGGGCCGCGCAAGAGGCGCTTTGCCGCGCCGGCCCGCTTGCGCGGAATGGTTTTCCAAGCGCATCCGGAGCAGCTGATGCCGCCGCCCGGCGGCCTTTCAGTCCGGGTCGCGCAGCCGGTCGGTTTGCCGGCGCTCCTTCTTGGTTGGCCGCCCCTGGCCCGGATCGCGCGGGGCCGACTGCGCGGTTTCGGCGTCGGTCGCCGGCCGCCGCTCGGGCGACACGTCCTCATAGAGCAGGCGCGCCTCGGTCGCCGGTCCGCGCCGCTCGCCCGCAGCCACAACGCGGTAGACGATGATGCGCCGTTCGAGCGTGATCGTCAGCACGTCGCCCGGCCGCACGGGCTGCGACGGCTGGTCGGTCTTGGCCCGGTTCAGCCGGACACGCCCGGCCTCGACCAGCTTGGCGGCAAGCGAGCGCGATTTGACGACGCGCGCGAAAAACAGCCATTTGTCGATGCGCTGACGGTCCGCCTGCGCCATCTCCGCTCCGCTATTTGGTCAATTGGTCGCGCAGCGCCGCCAGCTTGGCGAAGGGCGAATCCGGATCCATTTCGCGCGGCTTGCCGCCGCGGCCTTTCGGCGCCCCGTCCGGCCGGCCCTTGACGGCATTCCTGCCGCGCCGCTCGTCGGGGCCGTTGGCCCGCGCGCCGTCGGGCTTGCCGCCCGGCTTGCCCTTGGCCTTGCGCTGGAAACGTTCCTTGCCGCGCTTGGCCCGCCCGTCGCCCTCGCCCTGGCGGCCGCGGCCCTCCTGGCGTTGACGCGGCCGCTCGAAGCGCGCCGGGCGCCACAGCATGACCGGCTTGGGCTCTTCCGCCGCTTCGGATGCCTCGTCTTCAGCGGGCGCGGCGGGGGCTTCGGCTTCGCTCGTCGCCACCCCGGCGGTTCCATCGGGCTCGGCCGGCATCTCGGACGCGGCGTCGTCGACGTCCCGGGCGCCGGCGGATGCGGTGGAATGGGTGTCGTCGGCAGCCGCGACCTCGGCCGGGCCGCTGCCATCGGATGCCGGAGCGCTTGGCGGGGCCTCCGCCTCGGGCTCCTCTGGCGCGGCGGTTTCAGGCGACGTATGCGGCACGGCTTCCTGGTCGCCTGCCACCTCGGCACCTGTCGCACCTTCGATGGATTCGTTCGGCTGAGGCTGTTCACCGCCGGTCGATGCGGCATCTGCGGCCGCCACCGCCGTTTCGGTCGCCGCCTTGTCAGCCGCTGCCTTTTCGACTGCTGCCCTCGCCTCTTCGTCGAGGCTGTCCAGCCGCGCCTTGACCTCTGCGGCCGGCTGTGGCTCGCCGCGATAGCCCAGCCCCTTGAGGATTTCCTCCATGTCCTCGGCCGTCGCGCCCAGGATCGACATCATGGCCGGCGTAACGACGAAAGCGTTGCCGTCGAACCCGCCCTCGGGACGTGGACCGTTGCCCGGCCGCCAGGATAGGGCCGGGCGGATCAGGTCGGCCAGCCGCTCGAGGATGTCGATGCGCACGGCGCGCCGCCCGAGCAGACGATATCCGGCGAGGCGGTAGAACTGCTTTTCGAAGGTCGGATCGATCGCCAGCGAAGTGCGGCCCGATGCCAGGGCATTGACGACATCACCGAAGCCCGGATTGTCCTTGCCCTCGTTCTGCAGCGCCCAAAGAAGGGTCAGGAGCCCCGCCGGGCCGGGCTTCAGAAGCGCCGGAATGAAGATGTGGTAGGCGCCGAAGCGAACCCCGAGCCTGCGCAGCGACGCGCGTGCATCCTGATCGAGCGATTTGACCTCTTCGGCCACGTCGCGCCGGTTGAGGGTGCCGTTTTGTTCGACGAGCTGGAACGCCACCCCACGCGCCAGTCCCGAAAGCTGATCGGCGTTGCGAATGTCGAGGAAGGGCTTCAGCAGGCTCTCGATCTGATATGCGACGAAGCGCTCGACGCGCGCACCGACCTTGTCGCGCGCCGCACCGTTGAGCTGCTCGTCGGCCAGGAGCACGGCGCGCGGCTTCAGAATGTCCTCGCCGGCAACCACCGTAGCGATCGGCGCGCCGATCCATCGCAGCACGCCGTCCGAGCCCAGTGCGATATCGCCATTGGCCGCGGCGGCGAAGCGCTCGGCGCGCGATTCGAATTCCGAGGCCAGCGCCTTTTGCGCCGCTGCGCGCACGGCCTTGGCGTCCTCGCCGGCAGCAGACTGATCCGCGGTAAACCGGAATCCCTGCAACTCGCCGACATGGTGGCCTTCCACGAGGACGTCGCCGCCCGGGTTAATTTCTGCTTCCAGCATCGTATTTTCTCTCAGGCGCTTCATGAGCACGGAAGTCCTGCGGTCAACGAAGCGTTTCGTCAACCGCTCATGCAAGGCATCCGACAGTCTATCCTCTATCTCGCGCGTTTTTTCCTGCCAGTGTGCGGGATCGGCCAGCCATCCCGGCCGGTGCGAGACATATGTCCAGGTGCGGATCTGGGCGATACGCTGCGACAGGGCGTCGATGTCGCCGGCATCGGAATCGGCGCGTCGGACCTGTTCGGCCATGTAGTCTTCGTCGACATGGCCGAGGCGCACCAGGTCACGGTAGATCGAGGCGACCAGCTCGGCATGCTGCGCCGGCGCTATGCGCCTGTAGTCGGGCAGGGCACAGACCTCCCACAAAAGCTCGACATTGCGTCGCGATCCGGCCAGGGCGCGTATCTCCCCGTCATTCGACAATTGCTCGAGGGCCCGCGCGTCGACCGCCGGCAGGGCGCGCGTCAGGCCCTCGACCGGCGACGGCGCTTCGATCGAACGCTTCAGCGCCGCGAGGCTGGAAAAGTCGAATTCCGCCGTGCGCCATTGCAAAACCCGCACCGGATCGAAATCATGACCCTCGATCTTCCGCACCAGGTCGTCCTCGAACGGATCGACCCGTCCGGTCACGCCGAAGGTCCCGTCGCGTACGTGGCGGCCGGCCCGGCCGGCGATCTGGCCGAGCTCGGCCGCCGTCAGTTGCCGGTACTGAAAACCGTCGAACTTGCGGTTCTGGGCAAAGGCGACATGGTCGACGTCGAGATTGAGTCCCATGCCGATCGCGTCGGTGGCCACCAGATAGTCGACGTCGCCGGATTGGTAGAGCGCAACCTGGGCGTTGCGCGTGCGCGGCGAAAGGGCGCCCAGCACCACCGCCGCCCCGCCGCGCTGACGCCGGATGAGCTCGGCAATGCCATAGACCTCGTCGGCCGAAAAGGCGACGATCGCCGAGCGGCGCGGCAGCCGGGTGAGCTTCTTGGACCCTCCATAGGCCAGATGCGACATGCGCGGCCGGGTGACCACGGACACGCCCCTGATCAGCTTTTCCAGGATGCCGCGCATGGTGGCCGCCCCCAGAAGCAGCGTTTCCTGGCGGCCGCGCAGATGCAGGATGCGGTCGGTGAAAATGTGCCCGCGCTCGAGGTCGGCGGCAAGCTGCACCTCGTCGATGGCGACGAAGGCGGCATCGGTCTGGCGCGGCATCGCCTCGACCGTGCACACCGAATAGCGCGCGCCGGGAGGCTGGATCTTCTCCTCGCCGGTGATCAGCGCGACATTGGCGCTGCCGACCTTCTCGGCCACACGCGCATAGACCTCGCGTGCCAAAAGTCGAAGCGGCAGGCCGATGACGCCCGATTCATGCGCCACCATGCGTTCGATGGCCAGATGCGTCTTGCCGGTGTTGGTCGGACCCAACACGGCCACGACGTCCCGGCCCGACAGGATCAGCGGCGCGCTTTGATGGGGTTGTACGTTCATGAAATCGGAGACGGTTCCCTGGCGAAGGACATATTGGGGCCGAGTTCGCCAGCTTCAAGCGGGCAGAGCGATCGCACCTGTTTCGTGCAGCGGCAATTCTTACAGGAAAGGCCGCGCCGATGACAATCAAATTGGCCACATCGGCACATGGGCCGCAATGACGTTGTACGGTGAATCGGCAGACAACCGGAACGAGTCTGGAACGAAACGGCGACGAATCGCTGACTCTCGCCGATTCATGCTTTGTTCACCGCAACATATTGATCTGACTCGCCTTTTCTTACCAGATGCTGAATCCCAAAACGCAACCAGAGAGAGTCTGGACGTCGCCTCTGGCACGGCCACCCTCGGCGGTGCCTTGCCGATCAGGCGAAATATTGCCCGCCGTTCGCCGTCAGGGTCGAACCGGTGATGAAGCCGGCCTCGTCGGAAGCCAGAAACACGACGCAGCGCGCGATCTCGGCGGCCTCGCCGAGACGCCCGACAGGAATCTGGGCAACGATCTGATCGCGGACCTTTTCCGGCACCGCCATCACCATGTCGGTCGCGATATAGCCCGGACACACGGCGTTGACCGTGATGCCGTTGCGCGCGCCTTCCTGGGCCAGCGCCTTGGTGAGGCCCAGGTCGCCGGCTTTCGAGGCGGAGTAATTGGCCTGGGCGAATTGCCCTTTCTGGCCGTTGATCGAGGAGATGGTGATGATGCGGCCGAACTTGCGCTCGCGCATTCCGTTCCACAACGGGTGCGTCATGTTGAAGACACCGTTGAGATTGGTGTCGATGACATCGCGCCAATGCTGCGGCGTCATCTTGTGGAAGGGCGCATCGCGCGTGATCCCGGCATTGTTGACCAGCACCTCGACCGCACCAAGATCGGCCTCCACCTTGGCGATGCCGGCCGCGCAGGCGTCATAATCAGCCACCGACCATTTGTAGACCGGGATGCCTGTCTCGGCCGTGAACCGCTCTGCCGCTTCGTCATTGCCGGCATAGTTTGCGGCCACGCGGTATCCTGCGTCTTGCAGCTTGACGGCGATCGCGGCGCCGATGCCGCGCGAGCCACCGGTAACCAGAGCCACTCTTGCCATACGTTCCTCCCAGCTTCGGTGATTATGGAATTTGAGAGTGAGGGAATGAGGCGCTCTTTGCGGCCGGTTGTTTCCCTTGCCCTACTCCCTGATCCCCTGTTCCCTCAATTCAGCCCTTCCACGCACATCGCGACGCCCATGCCGCCGCCGATGCACAGGGTCGCCAGGCCCTTCGCCACGCCGCGACGGCGCATTTCGAACAGCAGCGTATTGAGAATGCGCGCACCCGACGCGCCGATCGGATGGCCGATGGCGATCGCCCCGCCATTGACGTTGACGATGTCGGGGTTCCAGCCCATGCCCTTGTTGACCGCGCAGGCCTGCGCCGCGAAGGCTTCGTTGGCTTCGACGAGATCGAGGTCCTCGGGCTTCCAACCGGCCTTTTCCAATGCCTTCCTGGACGCCGGGATGGGACCGGTGCCCATCACCTTCGGGTCGACCCCGGCGGTCGCCCAGGACGCGATGCGGGCAAGCGGCTTGATGCCGCGCCGAACGGCTTCTTCTTCTCTCATCAGGACGACGCCGGCCGCACCGTCATTGAGGCCCGAGGCATTCGCGGCCGTTACCGTGCCTTCCTTGTCGAAGGCCGGACGCAGCTTCTGCATCGCCTCCATCGTGGCGCCGAGGCGGATATATTCGTCCCGCTCGACCACGGTGTCGCCCTTGCGCGTCTTGACCGTCACCGGCACGATCTCGTCCTTGAACCTGCCGGCGGTCTGGGCGGCTTCCGCCTTGTTCTGCGAGGCGAGCGCGAAACGGTCCTGGTCGTCGCGCGTGATCTGGAACTCGCTGGCGACGTTTTCGGCCGTATTGCCCATGTGATAGCCGTTGAAGGCGTCCCACAGGCCGTCCTTGATCATGGTGTCGATCATCTTGTAGTCGCCCATCTTCACGCCGGCCCGCAAGTGCTGGCAATGCGGCGACAGCGACATCGATTCCTGTCCGCCGGCCAGGATGACCTCGGCATCGCCGGAAGCAATCTGCTGCATGCCGATGGCCACGGCGCGCAGGCCGGAGCCACACACCTGGTTGAGCCCCCAGGCCGTCGCCTCCTTGGGCAGGCCGGCGTTGATGGCGGCCTGGCGGGCCGGGTTCTGGCCCTGGCCGGCCGTCAGCACCTGACCGAGAATGACCTCGTCCACTTCCGCCGCCTCGACACCCGACCGCTTGAGCAGTTCCTGGATGACGACGGTTCCCAGGTCATGCGCGGACACGGCGGCGAAGGAACCGTTGAAGGAGCCCACCGGCGTGCGCGCCGCGGCTGCGATGACGATGTTGCTGGAAGCGGACATGGGCGTCTCCTTGAAAACCGAACTGTGCCGCAGCGAGCGCTGGCCGCACCTTCCAGACTTTTCTTGCCCGATCCACGGCCGAAGTCAAACCCGCAATGGCAGTCGACCAAACCACCAGACAGCGTCCGCGCGCATGCCGGGGCCGCGCAACACGCACCGGTAGCGGCGCGCCGGTTCCTGCACTGCACAAATCTCTTTCATTCGATGTGCTTTTGCGCATATCCTCGCCCGGAGGCCAAGTGGCAAGGCGTCCAACTGGGCGTTGCTTCGGCATATTCGGGAGGGTCGAGTGCCAGCAAAAGACGATACGGTGGTGATAAAGAAATACGCCAACCGCCGCCTCTACAATACGGGTACCAGCACTTATGTGACGCTGGAAGACCTGGCGGAGATGGTCAAGCGCGGGGAGGATTTCACCGTTCAGGACGCCAAGACCGGCGCCGACATCACGCATCCCGTCCTCACCCAGATCATTTTCGAACTGGAGAACAAGGACGGGCAGAACATGCTGCCGGTGTCCTTCCTGCGCCAGCTGATCTCCTTTTACGGCGATCAGATGCAGATGGTCGTGCCGAGCTTCCTCGAACAGTCGATGATCGCCTTCTCCAAGGAGCAGGAGCGTCTGCGCGAGCAGATGAAGGACGCCTTCGGCAAGTCGCCGGTGGAGATGATGAATGCCGCCTCGCCGATGAAGGCGATCGAGGAGCAGACGCGGCGCAATATCGAGCTGTTCCAGAACGCCATGCGCATGTTCACGCCGTTTCCCCCGAGCAATGGCGAACAGCCGCGGGACGCCGGGGCCGGCGAATCCGCCAACGGCGACGACAAGGCCACGGAACTGCGCGAACTGAAGGACCAGATCGCCGCCATGCAGCGCAAGATCGACCAGATGGGTTGAGCCGGCGGCGCGGCGCGGCCGGCGGTCGGTTTTTACTCTCTCACCACCCCAGCGCGCAGCCATCCTTGCGCGGATCGGAACCGCCGATCAGGAAGCCGCTGTCATGATCGATGCGGATGACCTGCCCGCCGCCATGCGGGTTTTCGGCAGCGCGCAGCGTGTGGCCGCGGGCGCCGAGTTCGCCGCGAACCTCCTCGGCAATGCCGGTCTCTGCCTCCAGCACCCCATCCTCGCCCCAGAACAGGCGCGGATCGTCGAGTGCGGCCTGCGGGTCCATGCCGTGACACAGCATGTTCGACAGCACATGCGCCTGGCCCATGGGCTGGTAGGCCCCGCCCATGACGCCGAAAGAGATTTCGGCCCGGCCATTGCGCATTGCCATCGCCGGGATGATCGTGTGCAAGGGCCGCTTGCCTGGCCCGTACTCGTTGGGATGATCGGGCTCGAGGCTGAAGCATGCGCCCCGGTTTTGCAGTGCGACACCGCCCTGCGGCGTGACGATCTTGGACCCGAAGGAATCATAGACCGAATTGATGAAGGAGACGGCGCGGCGGTCACGGTCGACCACGGTGAGATAGACCGTGTCGGAGCGCGGCGCCGGCGGCACGCGAAGCCCCGCGTTGCGCCGGTCGCGGTCGATCCAGGCGGCGAGCCGCTCGGTGTAGGCGTCCGACAGCAGGTCGGCGGGCGAGACGCGCATCGTCGCGGAGTCGCTCACCATGTGATCGCGCACCGAGTAGGCGAGACGCGCCGCCTCGATCTGCAGGTGGTGTCGGTCGGCACTTTGCGGCGGGCAGGCGCCGGCACCGCACGCCTCCAGAAGATTGAGCAGGATGAGCGCCGTGATCCCCTGCCCGTTGGGCGGGATTTCCAGGATGTCGTGATCGCGAAAGCGCGTCAAGATCGGCTCGACCCAATCGGCCGTCACCATGGCCAGGTCGGCTTGCGACAAGACACCCCCGCCCGCCTGGACGGTGTCGGCGATCTCGGCGGCGATCGGTCCTTCATAAAAGGCCTTCGCGCCCCCTTTGGCCATCGCCCGCAATGTGCCGGCGAGCGCCGGAAATCGAAAGCGCGAACCCGCCGCCGGCGCCTGCCCGCCGATCAGGCAGTGCATTGCCGCGCCCTCGTCGGCAGCCAGCGCGGCCACCTGGCGCTGCCAGTCACGCGCCACGCGGGCATGCACGGCGAAACCGTCTTCGGCGTAGCGGATGGCGTCGCCGAACAGTTCATCGAAGCCGCGCGAACCGAAGCGCTCCAGCAACGTCTCCCATGCCTTGACCGCACCCGGCACGGTGACGCTATGGGGGCCATTCTGGGGCATTTCGTCGAAGCCGGCCTCGCGCAGCCCCGCGGCGTTGGCCGCCTCAGGCGCGCGGCCCGATCCGTTCAGCCCGTGAACGGATCCGTCCGGCTCGGCGATGATGGCGAAACAGTCGCCGCCGATGCCGGTCATATGCGGTTCGACGACGCACAATACCGCCGAGGCCGCCACCGCCGCGTCGACCGCGTTGCCGCCCTCGCGCAGCACCGCGACCGCCGTCGCGGTGGCCAGGGGATGCGACGTGGCGGCCAAGCCGTTCTCGGCAATCACCGGCGAACGTCCCGGCAGGTCGAATCTGCGCATTCTTCCTCCTACCCGCTTGCGGCAGCCGCGGCGTGAAACAATATGCACACGGCCCCGCCGATCAGACCTTTGTTTCGCACAAGCCATGCCGTTGCACCAAGGGAGAAATCATATGCCACAGCTCACGCTCGCCGATGCCGGCCGGATCATCGCCGGCGCCTTCGCCAAGGCCGCCGAAGCCGGCTTCAGGCCGCTCGGAATATCCGTACTCGACGCAGGCGGACATCTCGTCGCTTTCCAGCGCCAGGATGGCGCATCGTTCCTGCGCCCGGAAATGTCTGCCGGAAAGGCCTATGGCGCGCTGGCGATCGGCGCCGGTTCGCGCCGCCTCGAAGCCTTCGCGACCGAGCGGCCCCATCTGGTCTCGGGCGTTTCGGATGTTTCGGGTGGGCGCATCGTACCGGTTGCCGGCGGCGTGCTCATACGCAATGCCGAAGGCGGGATCATTGGCGCCGTCGGTGTTTCGGGCGATACGTCCGATAATGACGAGACAGCCGCGATCGCCGGAATCGAATCGGCCGGTTTCACCGCCGATGCGGGATGAGACAGTGTCGCCGCCCTGTCGAGAGCGGCCACCGCAAAACAAAAAAGACCGGCCAGTGACCGGTCTTTTCAACGTGATCGGCTGTCGGTGACAGCACGGCCCGACCAGCGGTCGGGCGCCGGATCAGCTTTCCTTCGGCTCCAGCACCTGACGGCCGCGATACATGCCGGTCTTCAGGTCGATATGGTGCGGACGGCGCAGCTCGCCGGAATTGCGGTCCTCGACATAGGTCGGGGCCTTGAGCGCGTCGGCGGCGCGGCGCATGCCGCGCTTCGACGGGGTGGTCTTTCTTTTCGGTACTGCCATGGAACCTGCTCCATCAACTGGTCAAGGCCCATCGCGCCCTTGAACCAAGGGCCGCATTGCGACGGGCACGCAAATCTGAAAGTCGCGTGCCTATACACGCTGACAACACATTTGACCAGCACTGCCGAGAATTTTTTTGGCACAGGCGCGCAACGCGCCGATCACCTCAATCCAGGCAGCCCACATAGCCGCCTGCCCTGCTCGCCCGGCGCTCGACGATTGCCGCGACCCGGCGCATCCCGGCGCTCGGCCGGGCCGGATTGCGGGCGGCGGGATTGGGCAGCGTCACCGCCATCAAGGCCGCCTCGCGCCGCCCGAGCGCGCTCGCCGGCTTGCCGAAATAGTGCCGGCTCGCCGCCTCGATCCCGTAGATGCCCGGTCCCCATTCGGCGATGTTGAGATAGATCTCCATGATCCGCCGCTTCGGCACCACGGTGTCGAAATAGACGGCGAGCGGAAGCTCCGCCGCCTTCCTGACATAGGACCGGCCGTGCCAGAGAAACAGGTTCTTGACCGTCTGCATGGGGATGGTCGAGGCGCCGCGCGCCGGCTCGCCGGCCAGCGCGTCGTCAAGCACCGCGTTGAGCTCGCCCCAGTCGATCCCCCGATGGCGGCAGAACTGGCCGTCCTCCGACATCATCACGGAATGGATCAATACCGGCGCGACCTCGTCGAGATCGACCCATTGCCGGTCATAGCCGCGAAACGCCGCGAGGTCCCGGATCATCATGGTCGAGACAGGATGCACGGGCTGCCAGCGGTAGAGCACGCTCAGCACCAGGGGCAAGGCGGCCACGATCACCGCCGCAATCACGAGCCGGCGCAGCCAGGGGCGCCGGAACGAGGCCGATCTGCCGCGGCGGCGCGGGCGGCGGGCCGTGCGGTTTCTCCCGCCTTTCGGATCGACGACCGGGTCCCTCAAGCCGGAAATCTCCATCGCACCTGCAAACGCCGGACCCCCTCGCTCCCTGATCAACCGCATAAAGGCCTGCGGCGCGACTTGCAATGCCGCCGGCCGAAGCGCCTTGACGCTCGCGTATTTTGGCGCCATCGCTCGCCGGTATGACACAGGAAGACATGATGGCCTTCGAGGCCGCCCGCATGATGCACGCCGACGCGGTCGAAGCCGTGCTGCGCGACCTGCTCGACAGCCGCGTGCGCGACGGTGAGGTCGACCGGCCCGAGCGGCTGATGGCGGCGATCCGGCATGGCGTGCTCAATGGCGGCAAGCGGCTGAGGCCGTTCCTTCTCATCGAGAGCGCGGCCCTGTTCGGCATCGACGGCACAGCACCGTTGCGCGTTGCCGCGGCGCTGGAATGCGTCCACTGCTATTCGCTCGTTCACGACGATCTGCCGGCGATGGACGACGACGATCTGCGCCGTGGCCAGCCGACGGTGCACAAGGCGTTCGACGAGGCCGCGGCGATTCTCGCCGGCGACGGGCTCCTGACCTACGCCTTCGACATCGTGGCTTCCAACGACACCGCGCTGCCGACCGATATCCGTCTGACCCTGATCCGCGAACTGGCGCTGGCCGCCGGCCTGGGCGGCATGGTCGGCGGCCAGGCGCTCGACCTGGAGGCCGAACGCAGGCGGCCGGACGAGGAAGGCATCATTCGCCTGCAGGCGATGAAGACCGGCGCCCTCATCCGCTTTGCCTGCCAGGCCGGCGCCCTGATCGGGGCAGCGAGCCCAGCCGAGACCGAGCGGCTGGCCGAGTTCGGCTCCGCCGTCGGTCTTGCCTTCCAGTTGGCCGACGACCTCCTCGACCTGACCTCGGATGCGCAGACCCTGGGCAAGGCGACCGGCAAGGATGCGGCCGCCGGCAAGGCCACGCTGGCTTCGCTGCACGGCGTGGACTGGGCCAACCGGCAGTTGGACGGGCTGGTCGAGCAGGCGCACGACCTGCTGCAACCCTTCGGCGAGGAAGCGCGGCGCCTGCGCCTGGCTGCCTCCTTCGTCGCCGAACGCATGCACTGACCGCGCCGACACGAGCGATCGCCTTTCGGCACATGACGGACCACGGCGCCGCGCCCCGCGCGTCGAAATGCGCGCCCCGTACCGTTCGTGCAGGCGGCGCCGATCGGAATATTCGCCTGCGTTAAGCGCTACTTAATCGGATTGGCCAATTCTTTTCCCGTATCGGGGCTATGGGTATTTCGTTCATGTCTTCAGTCATCACGCGCGCCTATATGCGCGGCAGGCTCTATATCATTCTTGTCGGCTTCGTCCTGGCGCTCGCTACGGGCACCGGCGTTTTGCTGTGGAAGTCGCAGGACGCCAAGACCAATGTGAAGTTCGGCGCCGTCGTCGGCGCCATGGCCGATGCAACCGGGGATGTGCTGTATCGGAGCCTGCGCCTTGACAATGCGCGCATCGACGCCGCCGCCTCGACCGTCCAGTTCCTCGACGGGCCCGGCGGCACGCTCAGCGCCGCCTCGGAGGCTGCCATCGCCGAAAATCGCGGCGAACTGCGCGTTGCCCTGGCCCGCCTTGCCGCCGCCTATGAAGCCCTCGAACAGGCCGTCGAGGGCGAGGTCTCGATGGGCGAAAGCCAGTCGCTCACGCAGGCCGAGGAAGGCGGCGAGGCCGAGCCCGCCCGGCACGACGACCCGGCGCTGGACGCGATTGCCGGGCTGGAAGCGCCCGAGATCGTCAAGGACATCTGGAAAGGCAAGGACGGCGCGCACTCGCTGAAGCAGGATATCAGGGAAGTTCTGACCCATGCCGACCGGCTCGACATTTTTGAGGACTATTCGCAGCCGGCCGCCCAGCGCGTCTTTGCCGACCTCAAGCGATTGGCCAAGGACCGGGTGCGCCCCAACCTGACGGCGACGCTCGACCGGCTGAACGACGACATGATCCGCACATACGACGCGCTGCAATGGACGCTGATGCTCGTTGCCGGCAGCATCATGGCGGCGTCCGTCATCGTCGGGCTGCGCATCTTCGAACCGATGACGCGCCGCATTTCCAACGCACACGAGGAACTGCAAAGGGCCCATGATTCGATTGAGACAGCAAAGGAAAAGGCGGAAGCCGCCGACCGCGCCAAATCCGAATTCCTGGCCAATATGAGCCACGAGATACGAACGCCGATGAACGGCGTTCTCGGCATGGCCGAACTCCTGGCGCGCACGGAGCTCGACAACCGGCAGACGATGTTCGTCGACGTGATCGCGAAGTCGGGCAACGCGCTCCTGACCATCATCAACGACATTCTCGACTTCTCCAAGATCGACGCCGGGCAGCTCGAACTCGATCCGGCCCCCTTCACCCTGGCCGAGGCGGTCGAGGACGTCGCCACCCTCGTCTCGGCAAAGGTGGCGGAAAAGGATCTCGAACTGATCGTCAGGGTCGATCCGGCACTGCCGGCAACGGTCGTCGGCGATGTCGGACGCTTTCGCCAGATCGCCACCAATCTGCTCGGGAACGCGGTCAAGTTCACGGAGAAGGGCCACGTGCTCATCGACGTGCGTGGCGAAGAAGCCGGCGACACGGTCGAGGTCTTCGTGCGCGTCGAGGACACCGGCATCGGCATTCCCGCCGACAAGCTCGAAGCCGTCTTCGACAAGTTCGCCCAGGTCGACGCCTCCTCGACCAGGCGTCACGAGGGAACCGGCCTCGGCCTGGCGATCGCCTCGCGCCTCGTCGCCCTCATGGGCGGGCGGATGGACGTCGAGAGCACGCCCGGAAAGGGCTCCACATTTTCCTTCTCGGTCGTCTTCGACGCCGATCCGGGCGGCGTCGCGCCCAGGCCGTTGCCGGTCGACGTGACCGGCGCCCGCGTTCTGGCCATCGACGACAACCCGATCAACCGCGACATTCTCACCGAGCAACTGCGCAGCTGGGGCTTCGACAGCGCCGCCGCCACCAGCGGCGCCGAAGGCCTCGCCTTCCTGGAGCGCGCCGCCTCCGTTGGGGTGCGCGTCGACAGCGTCATCCTCGACTACCAGATGCCCGGCATGAACGGCGCCGACGTCGCCAGGGCGATCAACGAGAACCCCGCCACGCATGGCCTGCCGGTCGTGCTTTTGACGTCGGTCGATCAGGTCGACACCACGCGGCTGGCGCGCGACTACGGGATCGCCGCCCACATGAACAAGCCGGCCCGCTCGTCGGCGCTGCTGGAGACGCTGGTCTGCGTCATGCAGCGGGCGCGTACGGAGCAATTGCAGGAGACTCAGAAACCGGCGCTCCATCCACAATTGCAAAAAGACGCGGAACGGGATCGGGCCGTCGAGACCACGCCCGACAAGCACGAATCGGCGCCGCAGCGCGTTGCCGCACGCACCGAGCCCGCGCCTGCCCTCGCCGAACGGCGCATCTCCGCCGCCACACTTCAGGAGGCCGAGCCGCTCGACGTGCTCGTCGCCGAGGACAACGAGGTCAACCAACTCGTCTTCAGCCAGATCCTCAACGGGCTCGGCTACAGTTACAAGATCGCCTCCAACGGGCGCACCGCGCTCGACATGTTCCGCCGCCACAAGCCGCGCATGATGCTGATGGATGTCTCGATGCCGGAAATGAACGGTCTGGAGGCGACCCGCGAGATCCGCTCGATCGAACAGGGTATGGGCACGCGCACGCCGATCGTCGGCGTCACGGCGCACGCGCTGAAGGGCGACCGCGAAAAATGTCTCGAGGCCGGCATGGACGATTATCTCTCCAAGCCGATCTCGCCCAACAAGCTGGCGATCAAGATCGAGACCTGGCTGCAGGACGGCGAGATGGCGCACACGGCGTGAGGAGTAGGGGAGTAGGGGAGTAGGGGAGTAGGGGAGTAGGGGAGTAGGGGAGTAGGGGATCGTGGTTTCGGCCGACGACGCAAGACTCACCATTTCCCCTATTCCCCTACTCCCTTCCCCTTCACCTGTTCCGCAAGACCACGCAGGCGCCGCCCGCCCCGCGCAGCTTCTGGCAAATGACGTCCGCCTCGGCCCGCGTTTCGGCGCCGATCCTGACAGCGTAGATGCCGCGCGGTACGCCGGGCGAGCGGACACGGCTGACGACCGGCTCGTGATCGGCCAGCAATGCGGCGAACCGTCCCTTCACACGTTGCCACTGGCGAATGGCGGCGGCCCTTCTTGGGTTTCCCGCCACCTGAATGCCCCACGGTTTCACGGGAATGCTGGCCATCGGAACGGTTGCCGACCGCGTCACCGGCAGCGCCGCGCAGGCCTCCATGAACGGCTTTTCGGGGTCGAGCGGGTGGATCGTGCCGGTGTGCGACGGGTCGGCGAAGACATCCGCCGCCTCGCCCAGAATGTCGATGACATAGTTCTCCGTCTCCAAGGGGAGGAAGCCGCCGGTCTCCAGCCAGCGCGTCACCCGATACTCGCCGGCATTATAGGCGGCCGCGGCAAGGCCGAGATTGCCGAAGGCGGTTTTCAGTTCCGACAGATATTTGGCCGATGCGGGAAGCGCCTGATAGACGTTGAACGGGTCGGCAAGGCCGCGCCGGCGCGCAGTGCCCGGCATGAACTGGGCAATGCCCTCCGCGCCGGCCGGACTGACGGCGTTGGCGTCGAAGCGGCTTTCCTTCCAGATCAGCCGGGCGAAGAATTCCGGCGGCAGGCTGTTTATGCGCGCATGTTCGAGGATGAGCGCACAGACGTGACGCGCCGTCAGCGGGAGGTGGTCCGGGGGTGCCGGCGGGTCCGCAATGGCGGCAGGGGCGAAGAACAGGCTGGCCGCCGTCAGGGCGCTCGCCAACCTGAGCCACATCCTATTCTGCGGCCGCCTTGCCGCCGTCGCCGAAACGCCGCTCGATATAGTCGGCGACCATCTCCTGGAATTCCTCGGCGATCTTCGGTCCGCGCAGCGTTGCCGCCTTGCGCCCGTCGATGAAGACCGGGGCGGCCGGCATTTCGCCGGTGCCGGGCAGCGAAATGCCGACATCGGCATGTTTGGATTCGCCGGGTCCGTTGACGATGCAGCCCATCACGGCGACCTTCAGATCCTCCACGCCCGGATATTTCTCGCGCCAGACCGGCATGTTGTCGCGCAGGTCGCCCTCGATCTTCTGCGCCAGTTCCTGGAACACGGTCGAGGTGGTGCGTCCGCAGCCCGGGCAGGCCGCCACGACCGGCAGGAACTGGCGAAAACCCATCACCTGCAAGAGTTCCTGCGCCACCTGCACCTCGCGCGTGCGGTCGCCGCCCGGCTCCGGCGTCAGCGAAATGCGGATCGTGTCGCCGATGCCCTGCTGCAAGACGATGCCCATGGCGGCCGACGAGGCGACGATGCCCTTGGTGCCCATGCCGGCCTCGGTGAGGCCGAGATGCAGGGCATGATCCGAGCGCCGCGCCAGTTCGCCATAGACGCCGATGAGATCCTGCACCCGGCTCACCTTGGCCGACAGGATGATTTTGTCGCGCGGCAGGCCGATCTCCTCGGCCAGTTCGGCCGACAGGATGGCCGACTGGACGATCGCCTCGCGCATGACCTGTTCGGCCGTCAGCGGCGAGCCCTGTTCCTGGTTGTCGTCCATCAGCCTGGTCAGCAGTTCCTGGTCGAGCGAACCCCAATTGACGCCGATGCGCACCGGCTTGTCATGACGGATCGCCGTTTCAACGATCTGGGCGAACTGCCGGTCCTTCTTGTCCTTGAAGCCGACATTGCCCGGATTGATGCGGTATTTCGCCAGGGACTCGGCGCAGGCCGGGTGATCGGCCAGGAGCTTGTGGCCGATATAGTGAAAATCGCCGACCAGCGGCACGTCCAGGCCGAGCCGCATCAGGCGTTCGTGGATGCGCGGCACGGCGGCGGCAGCCTCGTCGCGGTCGACGGTGATGCGCACGATCTCCGAACCCGCCTCGTAGAGTGCTGCGACCTGGGCGACCGTCTTGTCGACATCGGCGGTGTCGGTGTTGGTCATGGACTGGACGACGATCGGCGCGCCGCCGCCGACCGTCACATTGCCGACCCTGACGCCGACCGAGCGGCGGCGCGGCTGAGCTTCATCCTGCATGTTGTGCTCTTGAGCCAATTCTCGCTTCGTCCCTGCCGCAATGCGGCATCATAGACACGATCACCCGTTCCGCCTACCGGCGTGCAACGCGCGATGTTGCTTCGCGCTCCCAGATAAGACCTATCGTCCGCCCTGGAAAGGGCAAAACGCACCCGGTCCGCCCGCACCCTGGACATATCGGCGCCATGCTTGGCTTCCATGTTGCATTGCAATATCGTCGAAAGACACTCACATGACGTTGTGAACAGTGTGACGAACCATCAGGAAAGGATGCCGCCATGCCCGCCAGGAGAACTGCGATCGTCACCGGCTCGACTTCGGGCATAGGACTGGCCATAGCCCATGCGCTCGCCGCCGACGGGTGCAACGTCGTCGTCAATTCCTTCTCCGACACGCCCGATGATCATGCGATCGCGAGCGAGATCGCAAAGTCCCACTCCGTCGAGGCTGTCTACGTCAAGGCCGACATGTCGAAGGGTGCCGAATGCCGCGCCCTCGTGGACACGACCGTCGAGCGCTTCGGCGGCGTCGACATCCTCGTCAACAATGCCGGCATCCAGCATGTCGCGCCGGTGGAGGAGTTCCCGGCGGAGAAGTGGGACGCCATCATCGCCATCAACCTTTCCTCCTCCTTCCATACGATTGCCGCGGCGGTGCCGCACATGAAGAAGGCCGGACGCGGGCGCATCGTCAACATCGCCTCGGCCCACGGCCTCGTCGCGTCGCCCTTCAAGTCGGCCTATGTCTCGGCCAAGCACGGCATCATGGGGCTCACCAAGACGGTGGCACTGGAAGTGGCCACCAGCGGCATCACCTGCAACGCGATCTGTCCGGGCTATGTGCTCACGCCGCTTGTCGAAGCGCAGATCCCCGACCAGATGAAGGCACATGACATGGACCGCGAGACGGTCATCCGCGAGGTGATGCTCGACAAGCAGCCGACCAAGGAATTCGTCACCGTCGAGGAGATCGGCGCCACCGCGGTGTTCCTGTGTTCCGACGCGGCCGCACAGATCAACGGCACGCATATTTCCGTCGACGGCGGCTGGACGGCGGACTGAGGCGCAGGCCGCCCGGAGGGCGCGAACATGACTGACAAGGCGAATGGCCGATCGGCCAAGCCGATCAATGTGGCGCTGCAGGGCGGCGGTTCGCACGGCGCCTTTACCTGGGGCGTGCTCGACCGCCTGCTGCAGGACGGCAGGCTGGATGTCGCCGCCATCTCCGGCACCAGCGCCGGCGCCATGAACGCCGTCGCCTTCGCCGACGGCTGGCTTTCCGGCGGGGCCGACGGCGCACGCCAGAAGCTGCATGACTTATGGCGCGCCGTCGCCCGCAAGGGCCGCTTCAGCCCCGTCCAGCGCATGCCGTGGGACGTCATGCTGGGCAATTGGTCGATCGAGAACACGCCCGGCTACATCTGGTGGGAATCCATCTCGCGGCTCTTCTCGCCCTATGTCGCCAACCCGCTCAACATCAATCCGCTGCGTGAAGCGGTCGAACACGAGATCGACTTCGAGCGCGTGCGCGCGTGCACGGGCATCCACCTGTTCGTGTCCGCCACCAATGTCCACACCGGCAAGCTGCGCGTCTTTCCGACCCACGAAATAACCGCCGACGTGGTGATGGCATCGGCCTGTCTGCCGCAGATCTTCCAGGCGGTGACGATCGACGGCGTGCCCTATTGGGACGGCGGCTATGGCGGCAATCCGGCTATCTATCCCTTCTTCAGGGCCAACCGGATCGAAGACGTGCTGCTTGTCCAGATCAACCCGGTCAATCGCGAAGATACGCCGACGAGCGCCACGGAAATCCAGAACAGGATAGACGAAATCACCTTCAATGCCGGCTTGCTGCGCGAATTCCGCGCCATCGCCTTCGTCAAGGAGCTGATCGCCGCCGGCCGGCTAGACCGCAAGGACTATCGCGACATCCGTATGCACCGGATCGACGCCGACGCGGCCTTCAAGGACCTGTCGGCCTCATCCAAGATCAACGCCGAATGGGCGTTCCTGAAATATCTGCGCGATCTCGGACGCACCGCGGCCGAGGACTGGCTGGAAACCGATTTCGAGCATGTCGGCCTACGCCCGTCACTGCCGCTCGACCGCGAACTGGATGACAGCCTGCGGCCGCAGCCGGGCGGAATGGGCCGGCGGGTGCGCGAATTCCTCGCCTCGCATGAAAAGCCGACGGGCATGCGTGCCGGTCACTGAAGCGACAGTTCCAGCACCCGGACAAGCCGCCGCGTGCCGACACGCCATTCGGCCGGGTCCGTCGCTCGTGCCTTCATGCCCTCCAGCCCGTCGAGCAGCAACTCGGCGAGCGTTTGCGCTGTAAGGCCGCGTGCGGCCAGATCGGTGCCACGCCGTGCCGCTTCCGTCTCGACCGCCGCGGTCAAGGCGTCGACGAAGCCGTTGCGCCAACGCTCGGCAAGGTCGGCGGCAAGTGCGTTCTTCATGTCGAGCATCTCGGCGCCGTGCGGCGAGGTGACGATCCCTTCCATCATCGCCAGGATCGCATCGTCGATCGCCTTTTCGGCCCGCTCGGCGAACGGGCCGTCGCCCGCCAGCGCAGCCTGCGCGGCCTGCGCGGAGCGCTCGAAAAGCGACGATGCGATCGCCCGGTAGATGTCGGTCTTGTTCCTGAACACGAGATAGAGCGCCGGGCGTGAGACCTCCGCCGCGCGCGCGATATCGTCCATCGTCGTGCGCTGGAATCCGTACGCCAGGAACACCTGCAACGCTCCGTCGAGGATGCGCCTGCGTTTTGCCGTCTCACCGTTGGTTGCTTGATCCATTCTGCCCAAAAATGCTTACCGCAAGACCTGTTGACAAAATGACGACATTTGTCAGACTGTCAATCGCCGCTTTTGAAGGCGCTCCTCCGCGCGCCACACAAACGACCGCGAAAGGTAACGTCATGCGCCTGACCGTCAATGGTAATGCGGTGGATATCGACGCCGACCCCGACATGCCGCTGCTTTGGGCGTTGCGCGACCTTGCCGGCATCATGGGCCCCAAATTCGGCTGTGGCATTGCCGCCTGCGGTGCCTGCACGGTGCTCGTCGACGGCATGCCGACGCGCTCCTGTTCCATTCCTGTCGGCTATGTGGACGGAGCGGTCACGACCATCGAAGGTCTCGCCGACGGCAACACGCTCGACGCCGTGCAGCAGGCCTGGATCGACGAGCAGGTGCCGCAATGCGGCTACTGCCAGTCGGGCCAGATCATGAGCGCCTATGCTCTGCTGGAAGAAAATCCGGAGCCTGCCGACGACGACATCGACCAGGCGATGGCCGGCAATCTGTGCCGCTGCGGCACCTATCCGCGCATTCGCGCCGCCATCAAGCGCGCCGCGGCAGTGAAATCCAGGGCGGGCGCCTGACATGTCCCGGCTCGGCACGATCACCCGGCGCGGCTTTCTCATCGCCGCCGCGGCAATCGCCGGCGGTGTCGCCGTCGGCTACTATTACGTCCGCGCGCCCTATCCCAACCCGCTTGAAGACGATCTCGACAGCGGCGAGGCCACCTTCAATCCCTATGTGAAGATCACCGCCGACAACGCCGTCACCGTCATCGCGCCGCGCGCCGAGATGGGCCAGGGCGTTTCGACCACGCTGGCCGCCCTCGTTGCCGAGGAACTCGGCGTCGGGCTCGACGACATTTCGGTCGAGCACGGGCCAGCGTCCTACGCCTATTACAATTCGGCCATGCTGGCCGAGGGCGGTCCATTCCCCCTCTTCGACGAGGGCATGATCGCGCAAACCATGCGCGGCGCCATGGGCGCGGCCGGCAAGGTGCTGGGCCTTCAGGCGACGGGCGGTTCCTCGTCGGTGCGCGACGGCTTCGAGCGCATGCGCCGGGCCGGTGCCGCCGCCCGCCACATGCTGACGGCGGCCGCCGCGAATGCGCTCGGCGTCTCCGCGAACGAACTGACAATCCGCGGCAAGTCGATCCTGCACGAGGTTTCAGGCCGTTCCGTCACTTTCGGCGCGGTCGCCGCCGCGGCCGCCGAGATCGACCCGCCATCGCAGATCACGCTCAAGGAGCCTGGCGAATGGCGGCTCCTGGGCAAGCCGCAACCGCGTGTCGACATGGCGGCAAAGGTGACGGGCGCGCCGATCTTCGGCATCGATGTGCACCTGCCCGAGATGCTCTACGGCACGGTCAGGATGAGCCCGCGCTTTGGAGCAAGACCGATCGAGACCGACCTTTCAAGGGCCGAGGCCATGCCCGGGGTCGTCGCCATCGTGCCGATCGACACGACATACGGTCACGGCTTCGGCGTGATCGCCGAAAACACCTGGGCCGCCTTCCAGGCCGCCGCGGCGATCGAGGTCGAATGGGGGCCGGCAGACTATCCGGCCGACGACGCGGCGATCGAAGCCGCGTTCAAACAGGCGCTTGCCTCCGGCGCGGGCGACATTCTGCGCGACGACGGCGATGTGGACGCGGCCTTTGCCGACGCGCCGGCCGAACGGGTGATCGAGGCCGACTACGCCGTTCCCTTCCTTGCCCATGCCTGCATGGAGCCGATGAACGCCACGGCACGGCTCAGCGGCGGCGTGCTCGAGCTATGGTCGCCCAATCAGGTGCCGACCCTGACGCGCCAACTGTGCGCCGATCTCGCCGGCGTCGAGATCGAAAGCGTCAATGTGCACACGACGCATCTCGGCGGCGGCTTCGGGCGGCGCGGCGAGATGGGTTTTTCCATGTATGCCACCCTGCTGGCCCGGCACGCCGACGGTCGCCCGGTCAAGGTCACCTGGACGCGCGAGGAGGACGTCGCCCATGACGTCTATCGTCCTGCGGCGCGTGGCCGCTTTCGCGCCCGTCTCGGCGAGGACGGCCTGCCCGTCGCGCTCGACATGCGCATTGCCTCGCCCTCCATCATGGCCAGCGTGCTCAAGCGCACATTCCCATCCATTTCGCCGGTCGGACCTGACAAATCGATCGTCGAGGGGTCCTTCGACCAGCCCTATTCCATCGCCGATTACCGGGTCGGCGCGGTCGAGACGCCGCTCGGCATTCCCGTCGGCTTCTGGCGATCGGTCGGCAACTCCTATAACGGCTTCTTCCACGAATGCTTCCTCGACGAGATCGCCACTGCCGCAAAGCTCGATCCGCTCGCCATGCGCCGCACCCTGATGGGCGAGCACCCCGCGGCGCTCAAGGTGCTCGACCGGCTGGCCGAGATCTCGAACTGGAGCGCGCCCGTGCCCGCGGGGCGGGCGAAAGGCATGGCCTTTACGCTTTCCTTCGGCTCATGGGTGGCCGAGGCGGTCGAGATCGCCGAGACCGGACAGGGCATCCGCATCGACAAGGTCTGGATCGTCGCCGATGTCGGGCGTGCCCTCGATCCCGCGATCATCGAAGCCCAGCTCGTCTCCGGCGCCGTCTTCGGCCTATCATCGGCCATGAACCAGGAGATCACCTTTGCCGACGGCATGACAGAGCAGTCGAATTTTCACGATTTCGACGCCATGCGCATCAACCAGTGCCCGCAATTCGAGATCGCAATCCTGGAGAACTACCATCGCATGGGTGGAGTAGGCGAGATCGCCACGCCGCCTGCCGTGCCGGCGCTCGCCAATGCGGTCTTCGCGCTTACCGGCAAGCGCGTGCGCCGGCTGCCACTGTCGAACGCGGTTGAGTTCGTCTGATGTCACGCATGCGCAAGACTGGCCGCAACGGCGAATGAATACTCAGGACCGTCGGCCCGGCAGGCACGGGATATTAAGTTCATCGCGTGTTGAACAATTAATATTCGGGCTGCGCTTGTGAAAACAGTAATCCTGTTGTCAACCATTTGTCAGGATCAATCAAACCATGAATATTTCTGGCTGTTTCAAGTCGGCACTATCGTCTAGAACTGCGCCCGCCTGCGGTAATTGTCACCCTGGCGTTGAATGGATTGTGCCGGCCACCCATATCGGAATGCGTTGTGGAAGTCGGAAGGCCCTGCCGCAAGAACCGGAGACCGGGTGATCGGAATGCCGAAAATACCCTTTCACAGATTGGCGGCTTTCGTCGTCTTGGCCGTAGCGGCGGCATGGGTCGTGACCGGTCAGTTCTCCTCTGTCGGCAGCGCCGTCGCCGTCGGCGAGGAAGATCCGGCCGCCAGCACGTCCGAGCCGCCGGCCACGCCGCTGCGCACTGTCGCTGTCGTTGCGCCGCAACACATCGACCATGCGCGCACCATCCGCATTTCGGGCGTGACCGAAGCCAACAAGCGCTCCAGCCTTGCCGCGCGCAGCGGCGGCATCATCGACACCATCCCGGTCAGCGAGGGCAGCCTTGTGAAAAAGGGCGATCTGATCCTCGCCCTCGACGCCGAGGAAAGGCCGGCGGCCGTTGCAATGGCCGAGGCTTTGGTCGCCCAGCGTGAATCCGAATATGACGCCGCCCAAAAGCTGCTCAAGAGCGGCAATATGGCGAAGCTGCAGGGCGAAAGCGCCCGCGCCGCGCTTACCGCCGCCCGCTCGCAGCTCGAAACGGCCAAGGCCGAGCTGGCGCGAAGCGAGATCCGCGCGCCGTTCGACGGCATTGTCGACCAGGTCGACGTGGAGGAGGGCAGCGCCATCCAGCAGGGTGCGGAAGTCGCGACGATCCTCAGCCTTGATCCGGTTCTCGCCGTCGGCGAAGTGAGCGAGCAAGACCTGTCGCAACTGGAGCCCGGCGCCAGCGCCGAGGTGCGGCTGGTCAACGGCCAGCGGGTCAGCGGCGCGCTGCGCTATTTGAGCCGTGACGCCTCGCCGCAGACGCGCACCTTTCGCATCGAGGTTGCCGTTCCCAACCCGGACCGCGCCATACCGGCCGGCATGACCGCCGAGATCGTCCTGCAGGCTGAAAAGGTGCGCGCCGTCAAGCTGCCGCGCTCGGTCGTCACCCTGTCGGAACGTGGCGAACTGGGCATCCGCATCGCCACGCCGGACGATACGGTCAACTTCATTCCGATCGATATTGTCGAGGACACGCCGGAGGCCCTGGTGCTGGCCGGCATCCCCGAGGATGCACGCATCATCGTCTCCGGGCAGGAGCTGGTGTCCGAAGGCGACAAGGTCGCGACCGTCGAGGCCAATGAAAGCGTCATTCGCCGGCTGGTCGGCGATGTTGCGGCCCGGTAACACGAAGGATGGGCGCTGGCTGAGATGGGCATTGTCGACTACGCCATACGCAACGTCCGGCTGACGATCTCGATCCTGCTGTTCTTCCTGATCGCGGGCACGATGGCTTATCAGTCCATCCCGAAGGAAGCCGAGCCGGACATCCAGATTCCGATCATCTATGTGAGCCTCACCTATCAGGGCATTTCGCCCGAGGATTCGGAGCGCCTGCTTCTGCGGCCCGTCGAGACCCGGCTGAAATCGATCAGCGGCATCAAGGAGATGCGCTCGACGGCCTATCAGGGCGGCGGCAACGTCATCGTCGAATTCCAGGCCGGATCGGATCTCGACCGGGCGCTGGAGGACGTGCGCAACAAGGTCGCCGACGCCGAGCAGGATCTGCCGGAAGACGTTGACGAACCGTCCGTCAACGAGGTCAACCTGTCGGAGTTCCCGATCCTCGTCGTGACGCTTGCAGGCGATGTGCCCGAACGCACGCTGACGCGTGCCGCGCGCGAGCTTCGTGACCGCATCGAGGAAATCCCGAGTGTTCTGGACGGCGCCCTTCAGGGGGCGCGCGAGGATCTGGTCGAGGTCGTCATCGACCCGATGAAACTGTCCTCCTACGGGCTGCAGCTCGGTGAGCTTGTCACCGCCGTGCACGCCAACAATGCGCTGGTTGCTGCGGGAGCGATGGAGGGCAGCGAGGGAAAATACGCCGTCAAGGTGCCTGCGCTGATCGAGACCGCGGAGGATATAGCCAACCTGCCGATCGTCGCCCAGAACAATGCCGTCGTGCGGGCGCGCGATCTCGCCACCATCCGCTCCACCTTCAAGGACGCCGAGACGATTACGCGTGTCGACGGCCAGCCGGCGATCGCCATCGAGGTTTCCAAGCGCACCGGCGCAAATCTCGTCGAAACGGTCGACGCGGTGAAGGCGGTCGCCGCGGAGTACCAGGAGCTCCTGCCGGAGGGGGCGACGATCTCCTACAGCCAGGACAAGTCGACTATGATCCGCCAGCTTCTCGGCGATCTGGAAAACTCCGTCCTGACCGCCGTCATCCTGGTCTTCATCGTCATCCTCTATGCCCTTTCGGGCCGCGCCTCACTGCTCATCGGCCTGGCCATTCCAGCCTCCTTCCTGATGGGCATCATGTGGCTGGCGCTCGCCGGCTACACGGTCAACATCGTCGTTCTGTTCTCGCTCATACTGGCTGTCGGCATGCTGGTCGACGACGCCATCATCGTCACCGAATTCGCCGAGCGCCGCATGACCGAGGGCATGCCCAAGACGGAAGCCTTCGCGCTTGCCGCGCGACGCATGGCCGGCCCGGTGGTGGCGGCCACGGCAACGCGTGTCGCCGCCTTCTCGCCGCTTCTGTTCTGGCCGGGCGTCGTCGGCGAGTTCATGAAGTACATGCCGATCACCCTGATCGTCACGCTGTCCTCCTCGCTCATCTACGCGCTCATCTTCGTGCCGGCGCTCGGCGCCCTGTTTGCCCGCCCGATGGTCGAGGAACAGCAGCGTGACGGCTGGTACATGCGCTTTGTCCATCGGGCCGTGCGCCATCCCTTCATCGTCACCTTCGCCACCATCGCCGCACTGGTCGCCGTGCCATACGCCTACGGCACATACGGCAAGGGCGTGGAATTCTTCCCCAGCGTCGAACCCGAATACGGGCTGCTCTACGTGCATGCCCGCGGCAATCTCTCGCTCGAGGAACAGGACATTCTCGTCAGCGCGGCCGAGCGGCGCATGCTCGGATGGCCCGGCATCGAGACGATCTATACCCGTGTCGGCCAGACGCGCGGCGGCGGCTTCGAGGTCGACGAGGACGTGATCGGGGTCATCCAGTACGAGTTCGTCGACTGGCGCGAACGCAAGCCGGCCAGCGAGATCCTCGACGATCTGCGCGCAGCCATGACCGGCATACCGGGCGCCGACATCGAGGTTTCGGTACCCGATGCCGGACCGCCGACCGGCAAGGCGATCCAGATCAGGCTGTCGGCCAGCGAGCCCGAAGGGCTCGACCAGGTGGCGCGCGAGACTGCGGCCATGCTGCGCACGGTCCCCGACGTGATCGACATTTCCAACGGCCTGCCGCCGCCCGGCATCGACTGGGAGCTCGAAGTCAACCGCTCCATGGCCGCCCGGTTCGGCATCGGCCCTGGATCGGTGGGCACAGTGGTGCAACTCGTCACCAACGGCCTGAAGCTGTCCGAATACCGTCCCGCCGGCGTCGACGACGCCGTGGAGATCCGCCTGCGCCTGCCCGAGGACCGGCGAACGCTGGCCACGCTCGACCAGCTCAGGGTGGAAACCCCCGAAGGCTCGGTTCCGATCTCCACCTTCGTGTCGCGCAGGCCGGCGCAGAGCACCGGCACGCTGACCCGCATCGACGGCGTGCGCACCGTGACGGTGCAGGCGGGCATTCGCGAAGGCGTGCAGGCCGACCCTGTGCGCCAACAGGTCGTGGCCAATCTCGAGGAGATGGACCTCGCCGGCCAGGGCGTGCGCTGGAAGCTCGCCGGCGAGGACGAGGAACAGCAGGCGGCGAGCGACTTCCTGTCGAAGGCCTTCGGCGCCGCGATCTTCCTCATCTTCGTCGTCCTGCTGGCGCTGCTCAACAAGTTCATCTCCGTCGGCCTGGTGCTCATGGCCGTCGTCATGTCGACCATCGGCGTGCTGCTCGGCCTCCTGATCATGGGCCAGCCCTTCGGCATCGTCATGACCGGCATCGGCGTCATTGCGCTGGCCGGCGTCGTGGTGAACAACAATATCGTGCTGATCGACACCTATGACAGGCTGCGCCGCGAGGGCTGGGACAAGCTCGACGCGGTTCTCCAGACCTGCCGCGAGCGTGCCCGGCCGGTGGTCCTGACGGCCGTGACGGCGATACTGGGCGTTCTGCCGATCGCCTTCGGCTTCAATCTCGAGCTTTTGAACCATGAGATGACGATCGGTGCGCCCTCCACCCAATGGTGGATCGCGCTGTCGAGCGCCATCGTCTTCGGCCTTGCCTTCTCGACCATCCTGACGCTGGTCGTCACGCCGTCACTGCTGATGATCGTCACGCGCAGCAACGAGTCCAGGCTCTACGCCTTTCTGCGCCGCTTCCGCCGCAAGCGCGGAAAGGACGAAGACCGGACGGCCGCAAAGACTGATGCGGCCGGCCTGCGGAAGGCGGCCGAATAGCTCAATAGCTCACGCCGCCACCCGATACGCTCCGTCGAGCTTCAGATCGGAAATCGCCTGGCACAGTGCCTCGACCGGGTCGGTTTCGGGTACTGTTCCCAGCAGGTTGGCGAGCTTCGTCCCGTCGAGCGAATGGCCTATGCGCCACAGATAGGACATGATGGCGATCTCGCGCATCATCGGCACGAAAAGGCCCGCCGTTCTCCAAAACGGCCAGGAGACGCCGCGCTTCGCCAGCGGACGGCCGACCGCCTGTTCGACAGCGCGCTTCATCTCCTCGCCGGTCAATGTGTGTCCGGCGAAATGATAGCTGTCGAAGTCCGCACACTCGGCGCGCCGTTCCGCCAGCAGCGCGAAGGCCTCGCCGAGATCGGGCAGATAGGCGAAGGCGTGCGGCAGGTCCATCGGTCCCGGCCAGACGAGAACGTCCTTGTCCAGCTTCGACAGGATGACGAGGTCGAGCCAGGCTTGCGGCCGGGTGCCGCCGTAGAAATCGCCGGCGCGCAGGATGAGCGTCTGCACGCCGGCCTTCTCGGCCTGCTCGGCAAAGAGGTTTTCCATCGCGATGCGGATCTCGGCCTTCTCGGTCGAGGCGACCTGCGGGGCGTCCTCCTTCATGCCGGGATGAACCGCATGACCGAAATTGTAGACATTGCCCGGCAGCATGTGTGTTGCCCCGGTGGCTTGCGCCGCGGCCGCGACATTCTCGGCCATCGGCAGCACCGTTTCACGCCACTCGGTGTATTGCGGATTGAGCGCATTGACGATGACGTCGGCGCCTTCGCAAGCCTTGATCAGGCCGATGCGGTCGAAGGCATCGACCTGCACGGCCTCGACCCCGGGCGCGAGCGTTGCCGCCTTGGCGCCGCGCGCCGCGCCCTTGACCCGCCATCCGCGTTTGATAAAGGCGCGCGCGGCCGCATCACCGACCCGTCCCGCTGCGCCCAGAACGATTGCTGTATTCATGTTTCTGCTCCTTGCTGACGGCTGCAAGATGGGTCATTTGAACATGAATTTATATTCGACGATTGTGCTTTCTAGATATTCACTGTTGAATAGAGCTATGAGCGATCTCGACTGGAACCTTATCCGCAGCTTCCTGGCTGTCGCAGAGGCAGGCAGCCTTTCCGGGGCCGCGCGCCGGCTCTCGGCCAGCCAGCCGACGCTCGGACGTCACATCGCCGAACTTGAGCGGGCGCTGGGCGCAACCCTGTTTCGCCGCGGCCGGGGCGGCTACGCGCTGACAGATCAGGGCGCCGTTCTGCTCGAGCGCGCGCGGCAGGTCGGCGGCCATGCCGACGCCTTCGTTCGGCTTGCCCAGGGTGCTGCGGCGAATGTCGCCGGCACGGTGCGCATTACCGCCAGCGAAGTGGTCGCGGCTCATGTGCTGCCGGACATGCTGGCGCGGTTCGCGGAGATGGAACCGGAGATCGAATTCGAAATCGTCGCCTCCAATCAGGTCGACAATCTGCTACGCCGCGACGCCGACATCGCCATCCGAATGACGGAGCCGACCCAGCTCGATCTCGTGGTGCGCAAGATAGCCGATCTGCCGCTGACGGCCTGCGCGGCCACGGCCTATCTGGATCGGCGCGGTCGCCCCTCGGCGCCGGAAGATCTGCTCGATCACGACCTGATCGGCTTTGACCGCGGCACCGAGATCATCGACGAATTCGCACGGCTCGGCGTTGTCATCGACCGTCACGCATTCCGCTTCAGAACCGACAACCAGATCGTCGTCTGGCAGGCGATCAAGGCCGGCAACGGCATCGGTTTCGCGCAAAGCTCGCTCGTCGCCCGGACACCGCAGGTCGAGGTGGTGCTGCCCGGCTTGCCGCTGCCGCGTCTGCCCGTATGGCTTGCCATGCATCGCGACCTGCGCACCAGTCCGCGCGTGCGCCTGGTGCGCGACTTTCTCTTCGACGAACTGAAGCGCTATTCGGCCGGCTGAGGTGCAAATTCGGCCGAGCGCGCCAGGCTGGCCATGAGACACACGACGACCAGCAGTACGGACAGGCCCACGAAAACCGGCCCGAAGCCGGTTCGCTCGCCGATAAATCCGATGGCCGACGGCGCGACCAGGATGCCGCAATAGCCCATCGTGGTGACGACGCTCATGCCGGTGCTCGACGACATGCCCTGCTGGTTGCCGGCCGCCGAAAAGGCAATCGGCACCATGTTGGCGATGCCGAGGCCGCAAAAGGCGAAGGCGGCGATGGCAAGGTAAGGGTTCGTCGCCAGCCCGCCGACCAGCATGCCGGAAGCGGCCACGAGGCCCGACAGGCGCAGCGTTGTCACCGCCCCCAGCCGGTCGCGCACCGTATCGCCGCAAAAACGCATCAGCGCCATGGTCGCCGAGAATGCGGCAAAGGCGAAGCCCGCCGTCGCGATATCGGCGCCGAGCGCCTTTTGCAGATGCAGCGCCGCCCAGTCGAGGATCGCCCCTTCCGGCACCATGGACATCAGCGCCATGAGGCCGATCAGGTAGACGGCCGGATTGGCCGGCAGCCTGAAGCCGGCGCGCCCGGCCGCAACCGGCCGGTCGTCCGTCACGACATGCCGCATCGCCGCAACCACGACGGCCAGGACGACAAGCGTGACGCACGCCGCATGCGCGACATGTCCGAAGGCCTGGATCGCCACGCCGCCAAGCGCGCCGCCGGCAAAACCGCCGAGGCTCCAGAAACCGTGCGAGGACGACATGATCGCGCGGCCGAGCTTGCGCTCTGCGGCCACCGCGTTGGAATTCATCGCCACGTCCATCGCGCCGATCGATCCGCCCATATAAAGCAATGCCGGCAGCGCCAACCAGACATTGGGCGCCAGCGCAACGATCAACAACCCGAACGATGCCGCCAGCGCGAAGGCCCGCAGCACTGCGGCCGAGCCGAGGCGGGCCATCAGCACCCCGCTCCACGGCATGGCAAGCAGCGCCCCGGTTCCGAAAGCAAGGATGAGGAGGCCCAGCGTCGTTTCGCCGATATCGAACCGTTCGAGAAGCACCGGGATCTGCGGCGCCCAACTGCCGATCATGAAACCGTTGGCCAGAAACATCGCCGCCACGGCCCAGCGCCCCTTGCGCGCCTGCGCCCTCGATTGGTTCGCGCTCGTATTGTTCGGTCTCATGGCCGTTGCCTGTTCCTGCGGAAAATTCGCACACCGCCTCCTCGTCGAAATGGCCCGAAGGCGAGATGATCGATCTGCAGGTTGAGGGTCGCGCGCCGAATCTCAGCATCAAGCGTGCAGGTTGGACCGTATGAAGGGCTTATCAAGGGCAAGACAATGAAAATTCTTGGGCCACGACCCCTGTCTTGTCGATCACATATGGCCGTCTGACCTATCCGCGCCACATTCGCTCGTCACGAATATGGCTAACAGATCGTTAACGATCGCTTGCGCCAGCCTTCCCCTCGGCAGCGACACACTGCGGACGGGAGGCGGAAGATCGTTGCGATCGGGTTTCAGGTCATTGTGCGGCGTGGAGATCTGCCATGAACAAGCGCTCTATTCCCGACGACGGCCCGTTTCGCGGGCGCAGCACGCATCAGGCTCTTTCGCAATTGCGCATGCGCGCCCGCGCCAACGCCGCGCACGGCCTGCGCCGCCCGGCAGTCGCCGTGGCGTTGGCGCTGACGGTGTGCGCCGTGGCTGCGGCAGGCGTCATTGCCATGACGTGGAACGGCACGAGCGAGATCGAAGCGGTGGCGTCGGCTTCGAGCCCCACCTCCACGCCGCCGGCCGCTCAACCGGTGATCCTCGTCAGCCAGCGCATGGAGGGGGACCCCGACAATCAGAACGTGGGGAAACCCGACGATCTGAATGTGGGCCAAGCCGACAATTTGAATGTGGGGCAGTCCGAGAATCGGCAGGAACGCGGGTCGCCCCGCAACGCTGGCGAAGAGCTCTCGCCGCTCGGCGCGGCCGACCCTCGCTGGAGCGATGAACAACTCCCAAATCAAGAGCTTGCGCCGGAAAAGCTGCGCGCCCTTGCGAAGACATATGATGCGGCCGCACCCACTGCGCAGGAAAAGACCGCGCTCAGCGCGTTGCGCAGCCTGACCGGGAGCCAGGACGAACCGCATGCCGACAGCGGCGTCATCGCCTATTCCTCGCGTGACGAACAGGAGCCCGTGGTCGAGATCGCCGAAACCGAAGCCGAAGCCGCTGCCCTCGAGGAGAAGCTGGAAATGGCGTCCAGCGAAATCGACACCGCGCAAACCGCCTCGATCCCGGCGGCCGGGCTCTCACCGGCCACCGTGACACGCTGGGTCAACATGCGGGCCGGGCCGGCTGACGAGGCCGAGATCCTTATGGTGGTTCCGGCCAATGCCGACGTCGAGGCCGAGAGCGACTGCAACTGGTGCGCCGTGGCCTATGAGGACAAGCGCGGCTTCATCTACAAGTCCTTCATCCGCCACGAAGACAAGGCGACCGAAACCGACTGACCGGCCGGCTACGGAACGGGCCCGTCATGCTCTGACGCACAGCGCGGACGCAGGAGCGTGCGCCGGCTCAGGCAAACACCACCAGCAGGTCCTTGGCGTCGATCTGGTCGCCAGCTTTCACCAGAACCTCGGTGATCGTGCCGTCGCGCTCGGCGTGCAGCGCCGTTTCCATCTTCATCGCCTCGATCGACAACAGAACGTCGCCCGCTTTCACTGCGCTGCCCGCGGCCGCCGCAATCGTCGAGACGACGCCCGGCATCGGCGCGCCGACATGCGCCGCATTGCCGGCCTCGGCCTTGCGCCGGAGTTGGGCGGCGGAAGACCCATGAACGCGGTCGGGCACCTTGACGCGGCGCGGCTGTCCGTTGAGCTCGAAAAAGACCGTGACCATGCCCTTGTCGTCCGTCTCGCCGATCGCCAGGCAGCGGATGACGAGCGTCTTGCCCTTTTCGATATCGACGAAGATCTCGTCGGTCGGCTTCATGCCGTAGAAATAGACGGGCGTCGGCAGCGTGGAGACCGGACCGTATTCCTCCTGCACGGCGGCGAAATCCGAGTAGACTTTCGGATACATCAGCCAGGACGAGAATTCGAACTCGGAGAGCGTGCGCCCCAGCTTCCCCTCGACCTCCTTGCGCGACGCCTCGAGATCGGCCGGCGGCAACAGCGCGCCCGGGCGCGCCGTGGTCGGCTTTTCGCCCTTCAGCGCCTTCTTCTGCAACACCTTCGGCCAGCCGCAAGGCGGTTGGCCAAGGTCGCCGCGCAGCATGGCTACAACCGATTCGGGAAAGGCGATGTCCTTTTTCGGGTTCTCGACATCGGCCACGGTCAGGTCCTGGCTCACCATCATCAGCGCCATGTCGCCGACGACCTTGGAGGACGGCGTGACCTTGACGATATCGCCGAACATCATGTTGACGTCGTGATAGGCCTGCGCGACCTCGTGCCAGCGGCTCTCCAGCCCCAGCGAGCGCGCCTGCTCCTTGAGATTGGTGAACTGTCCGCCGGGCATTTCGTGCAGATAGACCTCCGAGGCCGGTCCCTTGAGGTCGCTTTCGAAGGCGGCATACTGGTTGCGCACCGCCTCCCAGTAGAAGGATATGCGGCGGATCCATTGCGGATCGAGGCCGCTGTCGCGCGGCCCACCCTTGAACGCCTCGACGAGCGAGCCCAGGCAGGGCTGCGAGGTATTGCCCGAAAGCGCGTCCATTGCCGCGTCGACGGCGTCGACCCCCGCCTCGACCGCCGCCAGGATCGTCGCCGCCGAAACGCCCGACGTGTCATGCGTATGGAAATGGATCGGCAGGTCGGTGGCCTCGCGCAACGCCTTGAACAGCACGGCGGCGGCCGATGGCTTCAACAGCCCGGCCATGTCCTTGAGGGCGATGATATGCGCGCCCGCCGCCTCGAGTTCTTTGGCCAGCGCGACGTAATATTTGAGGTCATATTTCGCCCGCGCCGGATCGAGAATGTCGCCCGTATAGCAGATCGCCGCCTCGCACAGCTTGCCCTCGGCGATGACGGCGTCCATCGCCACGCGCATGTTCTCCACCCAGTTCAGGCTGTCGAAGACGCGGAAGAGATCGATGCCGCCGGCCGCCGCCTGGCGGACGAAGTGCTGCACGACATTGTCGGGGTAGCTCGTGTAGCCGACGCCGTTGGCGCCGCGCAGAAGCATCTGCGTGAGGATGTTGGGCGCACCCTTGCGAATCTGATCGAGGCGTTCCCAGGGGTCCTCGGTCAAAAAGCGCATCGCCACGTCGAACGTCGCTCCGCCCCAGCATTCGAGCGAGAAGAGCTGCGGCAGCGCCCGGGCATATGTGCCGGCGACACGCGCGATATCGTGCGTGCGCATGCGGGTGGCGAGCAGCGACTGGTGAGCGTCGCGCATCGTCGTGTCGGTGATCAGCACACGGACCTGCTCGCGCATCCATTTGGCAAAGCCTTGCGGGCCCATCTGCTCGAAAAGCTGCCTTGTCCCTTCCGGCGGCTCGCCGTCGATGAAGGGAACGACCGGTGCCGCCATCTCCTTGGGCGGCCGGGGCCGGTCGCGGGTTTCCGGATGGCCGTTGACGGAAACATCGGCCAGATAGTTCAGGAGCTTCGTTGCCCGGTCCTGCCGCTTGACCTGGGTGAAGAGCTCGGGCGTCGTGTCGATGAATTTCGTCGTATAGGCGTTGTCGCGGAATGCCGGGTGCCCGATGATCGCCTCGAGAAAGGTCAGGTTCGTCGCCACGCCGCGTATGCGGAATTCGCGCAGCGCCCGGTCCATGCGCTGGCAGGCTTCCTGCGGCGTCGGCGCCCAGGCCGTCACCTTTTCCAGCAGCGGATCGTAGAAACGGGTGATCACCGCGCCCGAATAGGCCGTGCCGCCGTCGAGCCGGATGCCGAAACCGGTGGCGCCGCGATAGGCCGTGATGCGCCCGTAATCGGGAATGAAGTTCTGCTCGGGATCCTCGGTCGTGATGCGGCACTGCAATGCATGGCCGTTGAGCCTGATGTCGACCTGCGCCGGCACGCCGGATTCGGCCGTGCCGATGGCCGCGCCCTGGAGGATGTGGATCTGCGCCTTGACGATGTCGATGCCGGTGACCTCCTCCGTCACCGTATGCTCGACCTGAATGCGCGGATTGACCTCGATGAAATAGAAGGCGCCCGTGTCGGCATCCATCAGGAATTCGACCGTTCCCGCGCCGACATAATCCGTCTCGTGCGCGATCTTCAGCGCATACTCGCACAGCTCTTCACGCTGCGCGGCGTCGAGATAGGGTGCGGGCGCGCGCTCGACGACCTTCTGGTTGCGCCGCTGGATGGAGCAATCGCGCTCGAACAGATGCACGCAAGTGCCATGCGTGTCGCCGAGCACCTGTACCTCGACATGGCGGGCGCGCTCGACGAGCTTTTCCAGATAGACCTCGTCCTTGCCGAAGGCCGCCTTGGCTTCGCGCTTGGCCTCGGTGACCTCGCGCGCCAGGTCATCCGCGGAATGGATCGCCCGCATGCCGCGACCGCCGCCGCCCCAGGAGGCCTTGAGCATGACGGGAAAGCCGATCTCGGCGGCCATGGCGCCGACCGCCGCCATGTCGTCGGGCAGCGGCTCGGTCGCCGGAACGACCGGCACGCCCACCTCCACGGCCAGGTTGCGCGCGGCCACCTTGTTGCCGAGCCGGCGCATTGTCTCGGGCCTGGGGCCGATGAAGGTGATGCCGCTCGCCGCGCAGGCCTCGGCGAATTCCGGGCTTTCCGACAACAGGCCGTAGCCGGGATGGATGGCGTCGGCGCCCGAAAGCTTCGCCACCCGGATCACCTCGTCGATCGACAGATAGCTTTCGATCGGGCCCATTTCCCTGTCGAGATGCGGACCACGGCCGACCTGGTAGGATTCATCCGCCTTGAAGCGGTGCAGCGCGTATTTGTCTTCTTCCGCCCAGATCGCGACGGTCTTTATGCCGAGTTCGTTTGCCGCTCTGAAGATCCGGATGGCGATTTCGGAGCGATTGGCGACAAGCAGCTTGGTGATCGGCAAGGGCAGGCTCCCATCTGGTCTGACACGCCATCAATAGCCCGAAATTGTTGCAGTGCAAACTTGGCTGTTTTCATCTTGCCGACACAAAAATGGCCCGGCGCGTTTCCGCGCCGGGCCAGATGCGTTCACGTAAGACGTGCGTGATCAGTTCACGTAGTCGTACTTGCCGTCCTTCCACTCGTAGAAGACATAGCCGGGCAGCGTCACGTCGCCCTTGTCGTCAAAGGAAAGCTCGCCGAGCACGGTCTTGAACGTGCCGGCATCAAGCGCCTCGATAACCGGGTCGAAGTCGGTCGAGCCCGCCGTCTCGACGGCGTCCGCCCATGCCTGGATAGCGGCATAGGTGTAGAGCACGTAGCCTTCCGGCTCGATGCCCTTGGCGCGGAACTTCTCGACCAGCGGCGCGGCATCCGGGTTCTTGCGCGGATCGGGCGAGAAGGTCATCAGCGTGCCCTGTCCGGCGTCGCCGGTGATGGCCCAGTACTCGTCGGTGACCAGTGCGTCACCCGAGACGAGCACGGTGTCCATGCCCTGCTGCTTCATCTGGCGGGCCATCAGGCCGGCCTCGGTGTGGTAGCCGCCGACATAGAGCACGCCGACGCCTTCGGCCTTGAGCTTCGAGACCAGCGCCGAATAGTCCTTCTCGCCGGCCGTGTAGGCCTCGTAGAGCGCCGGCTTGCCGCCAGCCGCCTCGTAGGCCGCCATGGTCGCGTCGGCGAGACCCTTGCCGTAGGCGGTCTTGTCGTGGACGAAGGCGACCTTCTTGTCACCGAAGTTTTCCATCAGATAGGCGCCGGCCACGTCACCCTGCTGGTCGTCACGGCCGCACACGCGATAGGTACCGGGGCCGGGACGCTCATCGGTGAATTTCGGATTGGTCGAGGCCGGCGAGATCTGCACGATGCCTTCCTCGGCATAGACCGTTGAAGCCGGGATCGAGGAACCGGAGCAGAAATGGCCCGCCATGAAGACGACGCCATTGCCGGCCATCTGGTTGGCAACCGCAACCGCCTGCTTGGGGTCGCAAGCATCGTCGCCGACCTCGAGCTTCAGCATTTCGCCGTTGACGCCGCCCGCCGCGTTGATGTCTTCCACGGCCTGTTCAGCTCCCGCCTTCATCTGCGCGCCGAAGGACGCGTACTGACCCGTCATCGGTCCGGCTGTCGCAATGAGGATGTCCGCATAGGCCGCCGTCGACATTGCGAAGCTGAGCGCAACCCCAGCCAAAAGTGCCTTTTTCATGATATCTCCCTTAAACACCTGACGATCGGTTGAAACCGGTGGTTGATGGTGTTTCGGCTCCCCCATCCGGCTCTGTGCGGGTGTTCCCTTCCCGCTTCTCGACATAAAAGCCCAATTCCCGCTTGAAATAAAGGCTCTCGGTCGAACTTCCTTGCGCCGTTTCGGCCCGCCATTCAACTCTGCCGCGGCGTCCAGCCAAACGGCCCGCTGCGGCCGAAAATGAACCCGTACTGGGTTGTCATCTGCGCTGCGCGCGTGAAGCGCTTGCCAGCGTAACCGATAGCAAGCAGCACGATGAGATCGACAGTATAATAGTGAAGCGTCAGCAGAGTGCCCTCAAACAGCGCGAAGTGGATGAATCGGGTCGCGGCCGCCAGGAGCACCATATAGCCGAACAGTTGCGCATTGGTCAGCCAGCTGCGCGCCGCCGCCCGTCCGGTCAGATAGGCCGCCGACCCGGCAAGCAAGACCGTGACAAGCACAAATTCGAATAATGTGACTTCCCACAAAAGGGAATTTTGATGTTCCATCGTTGCTCCCCGGATCGGTTCATCGCTTCACGGTATCGATGACCGATCCAACTCTTCTTTTGTCGCAATTCCAAACGCAGAACCGGTCTCCGCCTTCCTGGAATTGCTCTAATGCCGTCCGCCTTCCAGATAGGCCGCGCGCACCTCTTCCTTCTTCAGCAGTTCGCGCCCGGGACCGCTCATGGTGATGTTGCCGTTGACCATAACATAGCCGCGATGCGCCAGCTTCAGCGCATGGAAGGCATTCTGCTCGACCAGGAAGACGGTCAGTCCGTCATTGCGGTTGAGTTCCGCGATGACCTCGAAGATCTGCTTGACGATGAGCGGCGCCAGGCCGAGCGACGGCTCGTCGAGCAGGAGCAGCTTCGGTCGCCCCATGAGCGCCCGCGCAATTGCCAGCATCTGCTGCTCGCCACCCGAAAGCGTGCCGCCGCGCTGGCCGGCGCGCTCCTTCAGGCGGGGAAACAGGTCGTAGACGCGGCGCAGATCCTCGTCGAAATGCTCTTCGGCAACGAGGCTGGCGCCCATCTGCAGGTTTTCCATCACCGTCATGCGGCCGAAGATGCGCCGGCCCTCGGGCGACTGTGCAATGCCGAGCCGCATGATCTCATGCGTCGGCATGTTGGTGATGTCCTGTCCGTCATAGATGATCTGCCCGGCGCGCGCCTGCGGATTGCCGCAAATCGTCATCATCAGCGTCGACTTGCCGGCCCCGTTGGCCCCGATCAGCGTGACGATCTCGCCACGGTCGACATCGACGTCGACGCCGCGCAGCGCAACGATCTTGCCGTAATAGGTCTCGACCTTGCGCACGCTCAATAGGGCCTGTCCGTTGGCGCTCATGCCTTGCCTCCCTTACCGCGCGCGGCCGGCTTCGATGCCCGGCTCGTCGGTACCTCGCCCTTGGCGACGCGCTTGGAAAAGGCCGTCTTGCCGCCCTTGGCCAGCGTCCTGGCCTGCTTCACCCATTCCTCGCGCTCGATGCGGCCGGGAAATGCGAGATAGGCGCCGACCCATTCGACCTCCTTCTTCTTCCAGGCGGCAAGCTGGTCGAAATGCCAGATGCCGAGCGCGTTGAGCTTTTTCTCGCTGGCCGGCCCGACGCCCTTGATGAGCGTGAGATTGTCGGCGCCTGCGGCGCGCGGCGCTTCCAGGCCGGCAGGCCGCGTTCCGGCATGGCCCCCGGCATCGTCGGCGGGCCTTGCCGCCGCCTTGGCTTTCGGCGCGGCCTTGGCCTTAGGTGCTGCCTTCTTCCTCGCCGGCTTTCGTGTTGCGGCAGCCGCGGGCGCCGCCGCGACATGCACAACCTCCTCCACGTCCTGCTTGATTTCCGGCACGTCGATTTCGGCTTCGTCGTCGACGCCGAGATAGGCGGCGATCACTTTAGGGTCGGTCCTGACCTCGTCGGCCGCGCCGTCCGAGATCTTGACGCCGTAATCGAGGACGATGATGTGGTCGGAGATCTCCATGACCACGCCCATGTCATGCTCGATCAGGAGGATGGAGGTGCCTTCCTGCCGAATGAATTGCAGGATGCGATTGAGCTCGGCGGACTCACGCGGGTTCAGTCCCGCCGCCGGTTCGTCGAGGCACAGGAGCTGCGGATCGGTGCACATGGCCCGCGCAATCTCGAGACGCCGCTGCGCGCCATAGGGCAGGTCGGCCGCCGGGTCGTCGGCGCGCTCGATCAGATTGACGTGTTCCAGCCAGTATCTGGCCTTGTCGATCGCCGCCTTCTCCGCATTCTTGAAACCGGGGATGCCGAATATGCCGCCGACCGTGTAGGCCGAGGCGCGCATCAGCGCGTTGTGCTGGGCCACCATCAGGTTTTCCAGCACGGTCATGCCGCCGAACAGGCGAATGTTCTGGAAGGTACGCGCAACCTTGGCGATCTGCGATATCTCGAAGTCCGGCATGCGCTCGAGCAGGAAGACAGACCCCTCCGGCATGGACCGGTAGCGCAGCCCGCTGGCCGTGACCGCATCGACGGCTTCCGCCTGAAGGCCCGGTCCGTGACGCATCACGATGCGGCCCTCGGTTGGTTTGTAGAAGCCGGTGACGCAGTTGAAGACCGTCGTCTTGCCGGCGCCGTTCGGGCCAATGAGCGCGGTGATGTCGCCGCGCCCGACGTTGAACGACAGGTCGTTGACGGCGACCAGGCCGCCGAAGCGCATCGTCAGATGCTCGACCGTGAGGACGGGATCAACATCCCAGCGATTGCCAGCAGATGCGGCCGGCGTGGTCTGTTCCATTGCTGCCGTATCCATCAGTGACCTTCACCCTGCGCGACCATGTCGGCGCCAATGCGCTTCTTTTCCTTCAGCACGACGGTGGGCTCGCGCGTCGATATCAGTCCGCGCGGCTTCCACACCATGATCATCACCATGGCGAGGCCGAAGATCAGCATGCGATACTGCGTGGGATCGAAGCCCGGTCCGAAGATCTGCGACAGGAAGCCGAGATTGCGCAGCATCTCGATGCCGCCGATCATGACGACCGAGGCGATGACGACGCCGATCTGCGAACCCAGCCCACCGAGCACCACGATGGCCAGGATGATCGCCGATTCGAGGAAGGTGAAGCTCTCCGGCGAGATGAAGCCCTGCCGGGTGGCGAAGAACGATCCGGCGAAACCGCCGAACATGGCGCCGATGGCAAAGGCGGTAAGCTTGGTGTTGGTGGTATTGATGCCGAGCGACCGGCAGGCGATCTCGTCCTCGCGCAGCGCTTCCCAGGCTCGTCCGATCGGCAGACGGCGAAGCCGCATCGTCACTACATTGGTGATGATCGCGAGGATGAAGATGATGTAGTAGAGATAGATGTAGCGGTGGATGGAATCGTATTGCAGGCCGAAGAATGCCGCAAAACCGTCGTCGCCGCGTGAAAATTCCAGCCCCAGGAGGGTGGGGCGCGGAATGCCGGAGATGCCGTCCGGCCCGCCGGTGAACTGGTACCAGTTCAGGAGCACGATGCGGACGATCTCACCGAAGGCCAGCGTGACGATGGCGAGATAGTCGCCGCGCAGCCGCAAGACCGGGAAGCCGAGAATGACGCCCCAGAAGGCGGCCAGCAGTCCAGCCAGAGGCAGCGCCATCCAGAAACCGAAGCCGAAATTCTGCGCCAGAAGGGCGAAGGAATAGGCCCCGACGGCATAGAAGGCGACATAGCCGAGATCGAGCAGACCGGCGAGCCCGACGACGATGTTCAGCCCCCAGCCCAACATGATGTAGGTCATGATGAGGATGGCGAGGTCGATATACTGGCGGTCCCTGTCCGGAAAGAACACGGTGAAGAAGAAGGGCAAGACGATCGCGAAGGCGAGCAGGATACGCGACAACCATTTGCCGAGGCCGGACAGGTCGGTGCCTTCGAGGATCCCGGCCATACGCCCCGTCACCGGCTGCTTGGCCTTGAAGACGAAAAGATTGAGCGCGAGCCGCCCGGCAAAGACGACGGCGACAGCCGAAATCAGCAGGCCCCAGCGGAAGGTGAGCGTGAGACCGCCCGGCGCGATGTCCGTTCTGACGCCGAGGAAGAAGAAGCCGAGCACCAGGACCAGCAGCGCCGCCGTGCCGGCGTCACGCAGGGAATCGGCGAGCGACGACGACCGCGCCGGCGCGGGGAGCGAAGACGTGCTCGTTGCCATCAGACTTTCTCCACTTCCGGTTTGCCGAGCAGGCCGGACGGCAGGAAGATCAGCACGATGGCGAGGATCGAGAATGCCGCAACGTCCTTGTATTCAACAGTGAAATAGCCCGACCAGAAGACTTCGATCAGCCCGATCAGCAACCCTCCGAGCATGGCGCCGGGCAGTGAGCCGATACCGCCGAGCACGGCGGCGGTGAACGCCTTCACGCCGGCCAGGAAGCCGATATAGAAATCGATCACGCCATATAGCAGCAGGAACATCAGTCCGGCGACCGCCGCCAACGCCGCGCCCATGACAAAGGTGAGCGAGATGGTGCGGTCGACATTGACGCCAAGCAGCGCCGCCATCTTGCGGTCCTGCTCGCAGGCGCGCTGGGCCCGGCCGAGCGCCGTGCGCGAGATCAGCAGTGTGAAACCGGCCATCAGCACGACCGTCGACAAAATGATGATCATCTGCATGTAGGAGAGCTGAACGACGATGGGGCCGTTCTCGTTCATCCCCTCCATCAGCGTCACGCCGCCCTGGATCTGCGGCGGCAGCGGCTTGACCCGGGCGCCCTGCGTGACCTGCACGAAGTTCTGCAGGACGATCGACATGCCGATGGCGGTGATCAGCGGCGCCAGCCGGAAGGACCCTCGCAACGGGCGGTAGGCCAGCCGTTCGACCGTCCAGCCCCAGGCCGAGGTGAACAGCATGGCCACGATGAGAACGATGAGGAGGACCAACGGCAGAAAAGCGAAGCCGAAGACCGAAGTCAGGATGAGGAAGACGGCAAGAGCGATGAACGCCCCGATCATGAAGATATCGCCATGGGCGAAATTGATCATCCCGATGATGCCGTAGACCATCGTGTAGCCGATGGCGATCAACCCATAGATCGATCCCAGCGTCAGCCCGTTTATAAGCTGCTGGATGAAATATTCCATATTCTGTGTTGCTCCCCGGGAATGTCGCGCGGACGGCGCACTCCTTCGATTATTTCCCCTAGTCCTAGACCTTCGAACCGCGATTGCAATGTCAAATTTTCGCGACGCCGCCTCTGTGGACAATGCAACGTGAAATTTTGAGCAAAGCAGCCACGGGCCCGTGGACCAGCGCGCAAGCTATCACTGGCCCACTGCAATGTCTTTGCCTTGTGGCGGCAAATTTCGTCGTCATTTTGCATGATTTTCGAACAGGCCCCTCATTGTTCGTGGATCCTTGCAAAGGAAGACTGCTCCGAGCAGGTCGGGTTTGGCGTCCTTTCCCGCTTCATTTGACCACAAATCCATGTGCGAACGGGTCGCGATCATCGATGAAGATCGTGTTGTAGCCGGTGACGCGCGCCCAGCCGCCGATCGATGGCACGATGCCCCTGCGATCGCCGACGCCGACTTCTTTTTCGACCTTGCCGTGAAAGAGCGAACCGATGATCGATTGATGGACGAAGCAGTCGCCCGGCTCCAGGACACCCCTGGCGGCAAGCTGCGCCATGCGCGCCGAGGTGCCGGTGCCGCAGGGCGAGCGGTCGAGCGCCTTGTCGCCGTAAAAGACCGCGTTGCGGCCATGCGCGCCTTCGACCGTAGGCGCCCCGGTCCACAGGATATGGGAAAGGCCGGCGATCGACGGGTTCTCCGGGTGCTCGAAGCGGTAGGCCTCGTTCAGCCTCTGACGCAGCACCGGGCTCCAGGCAATCAGCTCGGACGCCGAATGGTCGGCCATGTCGCGGTAGTTCTCCTGCGGATCGACGATGGCGTAGAAATTGCCGCCATAGGCGACATCGACCTTGAGCGGCCCGAGCGCCGGGCAGTCCACCGCGAGCGCTTGGGAATGCAGGAAGGAGGGCACATTGGTGATGCGCACCTCTTCGACATGCTCACCCTCCTGACGGTACTCGGCGATAACTGGGCCGGCCGGCGTGTCGAGCCTCAGGACGCCGGGCGTCTTCGGGCGCACCAGCCTGTGCTCGACGGCGAAGGTCACGGTCCCTATCGTCCCATGGCCGCACATCGGCAGGCAGCCCGAGGTCTCGATGAACAGGATCGCGATGTCGCAATCGGCGCGCGTCGGCGGATAGAGGATCGAACCCGACATCATGTCGTGACCGCGCGGCTCGAACATCAGCCCGGTGCGGATCCAGTCGTACTCGGCCAGGAAATGCGCCCGCCGCTCCATCATCGTGGCGCCGTCGAGCAGCGGTCCCCCGCCGGCGACGAGGCGCACGGGATTGCCGCATGTGTGTCCGTCGATGCAGTGGAAGGAATGCCGCGCCATGCTGCTTGTACCCGAGCCTTTTCAGAAACGATCGGCCCTGAAGGGCGAAATGTCGATAGCCGGTGTGTCGCCAACCACCAGGTCGCGCACGATCCGCCCCGTGCCGGCGGCCTGCGTGAGGCCCAGATGGCCGTGGCCGAAGGCATAGACGACGTGCGGGGCGTCTTTTGCCCGAGCTATGACGGGCAGGGAATCCGGCAGGGAGGGGCGGTAGCCCATCCATTCGCGCCCGCCTTGCGTCTTCAGCCCCGGCAGGAAGCGCTTCGTCTTTTCCAGCATCGCTCTTGAGCGGGCGAAGTTGGGCGGCCGCTTCAGTCCGGCGA
The DNA here is from genome assembly GCF_009749525.1 of Mesorhizobium xinjiangense. Lineage (GTDB taxonomy): Bacteria > Pseudomonadota > Alphaproteobacteria > Rhizobiales > Rhizobiaceae > Mangrovimarina > Mangrovimarina xinjiangensis. The sequence continues at coordinate 132,861 of NZ_WOAC01000009.1, forward strand.
GCTCGACCGCCCCGCCGACGCGCAACCCGGTCGACAGCGGCGTCACCACGAAGCCATGTTCGGAAAAGATGAGCTGCATCCTGACGTCGAAGGCGTCCGCCGGCAGGGTCGTATTGTAGCCGCGTTCGGTTTCCAGCGGCACGCGGTCGCCAAAGCCCCGCGCGATGCGATGCGACCAGGCGCCGGCGGCGATCACCAGCTTCTGCGCCAAGAGCGTGACCCCATGCCGAAGCTGAACGGCGATCCGATCATGGGCCGGCCGCGCCAGCACCACCTCGCCGGAAACGAAATCCGCGCCCTTGGATTCGGCATGGCGCCACAGCGCCTTGCCGAGGAGTTTCGGGTCCGAAACGTTCTTCCATCCCGCAACATACCTGCCGCGCGCAAAATGATCCGACAGGCCGGGCTGATAGTCGGCCAGCCGGGCCTTATCGATGTGCTCGAATGCGAAGCCCATGCGTTCTTTCGCCTGCCAGCCTGGCAGTGCATTGCGAAAGCCGGCCTCGCTGTCATAAAGCTCGAGCGCGCCGTGCTCGTTGAGCATATGCCGGGTGCCCGATCGTTCCAAGAGCGCCATCCACTCCGCCTCGGCCAGCCCCATCAACGCGCCTTGGGCGGCCAGTCCACCCTCGTAGCGGTCGGCGAAACCGGCCCGCCAGAAGCGCACGAGCCAGGGCAGCAGTTGCGGCATGTAGGCAGGCGGAATGGACAACGGCCCAAGCGGATCCATCAGCCATTTCGGCACCTGCGCCAGCATGCCCTTTTGCACCAGCGGCAGCACGTCGGAAAAGGCGAGTGCGGCGGCATTGCCGGAACTGGTTTCCTCGCACACGCCGGTGCGGTCGATCACCGTGACGCGGCGCCCGGTCTCGGCCAGATAGGCAGCCGCACAGATGCCGACGATCCCGGCGCCGACGATGACGATATCCGTTTCGGGCTTGTCCGGCTTCGCCACGGGCGGGTCCTCAGAATGCGGGAAGCTCGGGCCGGCACGCCAGCGCGTCCTTCACGATCTTCTCGGCCGCCACACGACGCTCGCCGGCAAGCGGCTGGCGCGGCATGCGTACGCGATCGTTGGAGCCGATCGCCAACACTTCCGCAAGCTTGATGTTCTGCACCAGATAGGTCGAGACGTCGAGATCGAGCAGCGGCCGGAACCAGCGATAAATGGCCAGGGCTTCCTCGCGCCGCCCCTGCTTCATCAGCTGGTAGATCGCCACGGTCTCGCGCGGAAATGCCGTGACCAGCCCGGCGACCCAGCCGACCGCACCGACCGACAGCGCCTCGAAGGCGAGGTTGTCGACACCGGTGAAGAGGTCGTAGCGCTCTCCGAGCGCGTTGATGATCTCGGTCGAGCGGCGGATATCGTCGGAGGATTCCTTGATCGCCACGAAGCGTTCGTCGGCCGCCAGCCGCTCCATGATCGGCACCGTGACGTCGACCCGGTAGGCGACGCGGTTCGAATAGATCATCACCGGCAGGTCGCCGGCGGCCGCGACGGCCGACAGCGCGTCGACCGTCTCATCGGCATTGGTGTGATAGATCGGGCTCGGCACGATCATCAGCCCGTCGGCGCCGGCGGCGGCGGCCTGTTTCGCCATCGCGCATGCTTCGCGGGTGCCCGCTTCATTGACCGTCAGCAGGACGGGCTTGCCGGCCGCGACCCTGCGCGCCGTTTTCAGCACCTCGATCTTCTCGTCCTGCGACAGCATCGGCCCTTCGCCGAGCGATCCGGCGACGATCAGGCCGTCGCACCCCGCTTCCAGCTGCAGCGCGAAACAGCGCTCCATCTCCGCATGATCGAGGCGATCGTCCTCGGTGAATTTCGTCGTGACTGCCGGAATGACGCCTGACCACATAATTGTTACGCTCCTCTGATATATTATTGATATATCAATCCGGGCGGCTCTCTGTCAATCGATGATTCCTGATGATATATGAGAAATATATCAAATCGGAGCTCAGCAATGACGATTGCGCCGCCGCGCCACAACGAACCAGCCGCCGCCAAGGCCTATCGGGCGCTCGAACGCATGATCGTGACATTGGAGCTGCCGCCTGGCAGCGTAACGACGGAGGGCGCGCTGATCGAACAGCTCGACCTTGGCCGCACTCCGGTGCGCGAGGCCGTGCAGCGGCTGGCCTGGGACGGCCTGGTCGAGGTGCGCCCGCGGGCCGGGCTGGCGATCGCGCCGCTCGCCGCCGGCGACTGGATAAGGGTCATCGACGCGCGGCGCGGGGTCGAGGAAGTTCTCGCGCGGTCCGCCGCACGCTATGCCACGCCGGAATTGTCGATCCGGTTCAAGGACGCGGCGATGTCGATGCAGCGCGCCGTCATCAGCGGCAATGTCATCGCCTTTCTGGAAGCCGACAAGGCCCTCGACGAGGCGATGGGGGTGGCCGCCGACAATCCCTTCGCCGCGCGTCTGGCGGCACCCCTGCAGACGCACAGCCGGCGCTTCTGGTTTCGCTACCAGAGCGACAGCGGACTGGCCGATGCCGCCGAGCATCATGTGAAGGTGATCCGGGCCATTCTGGACGGCGACGCCGACGACGCGGGCAAGCAGGCCAAGCGTCTGATGGCTCTCCTGCGCTCAAATGCGGAAAAGGCGATCAGGCGCTGAGGCCCCACCGCCTCACGAGGACTTCTCGTGCCTGCCTCCGGGCGGGTTCAACCCCGCCGCCTCGTGGAGCGGCAGATTGCTTTCGAAGCCTTCCCCGACGGCCATGATACAGCTCTGGCCGGTCGTATCCGTCGACATCAAGGTCCAGCTGCCGCTTGCCGAAACGAACAGCTCCATGATCGTGGTCTCGTCCAGAACGCCGAGTGCGGTCGGAACCTCGTGGAACTGCATGTCGAGTTCGCTGGCAATGGCGTCGCGCTCGCCGCACGACACGATCTGCGGCACCGGTTGGCCGGCTTGCCCGGTCGACGGGCCGGCCGCGCGAACGCTGTCTCGCGTCTCCACCGCATCCCAGACGATCGGAACCGAATAGGCCGAGACCGGCAAGACGATGGCCGAAAAGGCAATAAGGGAGGTGCGCATCATCGACATTTCCTCCTGCCGCCCTCGTTCAGGAACGGCTTATCCGCGTGAGCAATGCGCAAGCCACGCCGCCAAGGCTCGCATCTTTCAAAAGCGCCTTCATGCGCGCCTGTTCCATCACGTTTCTGAGTCGCAGCGAAACATCGCATCGCCCCGCTCCTTTCAACCGGGCGTTGGCACCGTCGTGCCTGGCCCGCCACAATCAGCGGTCGGTGCTGACCGGCATGGCCGGCGGCTCGATATCGACCCAGGAATCGCCGGCCGCCACCAGGCATGTGCGCTTGTTGCGGTCGGTCACGATGACGGTCCAGGTGCCATCGGCAGACTTGAACAGCTCCAGCACCGCCTGATCGCCGATAAGGCCGAAGCCGGCCGGCCGTTCGTCGAAACGCTCGTCAAGCCAGGAAACCACCTCGGTCCGCGTCGTGCACGGACCGCGCTGCGCCTCGGCCGCGGTAACGAATGCGCTGGTCAGCAGGGCCGCGCCTGCTACGGCCACAATGGTGTTGAGAATTCGATTTACGTGCATCACACATCTCCTTCGCCAGCTCGTCCCGGCGAGGAAGATGTGGGGTTCAGCTTCGCGCCACCGGGATGATACAGGCCGGTTTCGACGTCGTCATCGCGTCGCTCCCTTCTGTTTTTCCGGTCTGTTCCACAGCGGTTTCGCCTCAAGGCCATACCGCTCTGTCTAGGATATGATTATGCCGTGGTGCGCCAGCAAGATATAGTCACCGAAGAGTGATTGGAGGCCATCCATTGGTCGGGCCGCGCGCCGACGCTACGCAATTGGACGGAGCGGGCGGCTTTCGCTTCCGCCCGGCCGCCGCCAATATGACGAATTCCGCGCCGTCCTTGATGCCCCGCCGCGCGCCCGCGGCCGCAAGGCGGCGAGGACGCGCAAAACAGGAAACCGTCGGGCTCAGTTCATCGTCGGGATGACGAATTCCGCGCCGTCCTTGATGCCCGACGGCCAGCGCGAGGTGACCGTCTTGGTCTTTGTGTAGAAGCGGAACGCATCCGGGCCGTGCTGGTTGAGATCGCCGAAGGACGAGGCCTTCCAGCCGCCGAAGGTGTAATAGGCGATCGGCACCGGGATCGGCACGTTGACGCCGACCATGCCGACATTGACGCGGGCCGAAAAGTCGCGCGCGGCATCGCCGTCGCGGGTGAAGATCGCCACGCCGTTGCCCATCTCGTGATCGTTGGCGAGTTGCAGCGCGTTTTCGTAGGTCGGCGCGCGCACCACCGAAAGCACCGGGCCGAAGATCTCCTCCTTGTAGATGCGCATCTCCGGCGTCACGTCGTCGAACAGGCAGCCGCCCATGTAGAAGCCGTTCTCATAGCCCTGCATGTTGAAGCCGCGGCCGTCGACGACGAGCTTGGCGCCTTCTTCGACGCCGAGATCGACATAGCCCTTGACGCGCTCCAGCGCCTGGCTGGTTACCAGCGGCCCCAGATCGGCCGAGGAATCCGTCGACGGGCCGACCTTGAGGCTTTCCACGCGCGGGATCAGCCGCTCGACCAGCCTGTCGGCCGTTTCCTGGCCGACCGGCACGGCGACCGAGATCGCCATGCAGCGCTCGCCGGCCGAGCCGTAGCCGGCGCCGACCAGCGCGTCGACCGCCTGGTCCAGGTCGGCGTCCGGCATGATGATCATGTGGTTCTTGGCGCCGCCGAAGCACTGGGCGCGCTTGCCGCTCGCCGTAGCGCGGGCATAGATATATTGCGCGATCGGTGTCGAGCCGACGAAGCCGACGGCCTTGATGTCGGGATCGTCGAGGATCGCGTCGACCACTTCCTTGTCGCCATTGACGACATTGAGGATGCCGGCCGGCAGCCCCGCCTCGACGAAAAGTTCGGCAATGCGCATCGGCACGCCGGGATCGCGCTCGGACGGCTTGAGGATGAAGGCGTTGCCGCAGGCGATCGCCGGGGCGATCTTCCACAGCGGGATCATGGCCGGGAAGTTGAACGGCGTGATGCCCGCCACGACGCCGAGCGGCTGGCGCATCGAATAGACGTCGATGCCGGGCCCGGCGCCTTCCGTGTATTCGCCCTTCATCATGTGGGGAGCGCCGATGCACACCTCGACCACCTCGAGCCCGCGCTGGATATCGCCCTTGGCATCGGCAATCGTCTTGCCGTGTTCGCGCGCCAGAAGCTCGGCCAGCTCGTCATATTCCTTGTGCACCAGGTCGAGGAACTTCATCAGAACCCGCACCCGGCGCTGCGGATTGGTCGCCGCCCAACCCGGCTGTGCGGCCCTGGCGTTTTCGACCGCCTTGCGCACGTCCTGCGCACTTCCCAGCGCGACCTTGCCGCGCACCGAACCGTCCATGGGCTGCATGATGTCCTGGCTGCGCCCGCCCGTTGCGGCGACATGCTCGCCGCCGATGTAATGCCCGACTTCCTGCATCGTCTCACTCCCTGAAGCTTGAGTTGACGCATTGTCCTGCTTTGGCAAGGCGAATGCAACGCGACTCGCAACGCATCCGATGTGCAAAAAATAAAGCGCAACTGGCCATGTTTGCCAATTTCTGCATAATAACTGGAATGTCACTTTCAGCCCTGAAACGCCGCGTTCCTTCACGCCCCCCTCTGGCCTGCCGGCCATCTCCCCCACACGGGGGGAGATTTCCTTTCAAGGATGCCCCGCCTCTTCTGCAATGTCGGCGATTGGCAATGTCAACGACGACAGCCCATCTCCCCCCTCGGGGGGGGAGATGTCCGGCAGGACAGAGGGGGCAACGTAGAGCACCGGCGTCACGCCCTTGCTCGTTCAGGACACTTCATGAACTGGGATGACGTGCGCATATTCCTCGCGGTCGCCCGCGCCGGCCAGATCCTGGGCGCTGCGCGCCGCCTCGGCCTCAACCATGCCACCGTCTCGCGGCGCGTGGCCGCGCTCGAGGAAAGCCTGAAGACGAAGCTCTTTCGCCGCCTGACGACGGGAAGCGAGCTCACCCAGGCAGGCGAACATTTTCTCGGCGTCGCCGAGCGCATGGAAGCCGACATGATCGTCGCCCGGGCCGAGATTGCCGGCGAGGGCGACGATGTCGCAGGTGTCGTGCGGATCGGCGCACCGGACGGCTTCGGCGTCGCCTTCCTGGCCCCGCGCCTCGGCCGGCTGACGGCCCGCTACCGCGATCTTGCCGTGCAGCTCGTGCCGGTGCCGCGCTCCTTCTCCTTGTCGCGGCGCGAGGCGGATATCGCGATTACCGTCGAGCGGCCGACCGAAGGCCGCCTCGTGGCGTCGAAACTCGTCGACTATTCGCTCGGACTTTTCGCCTCACGTACCTATGCCGCCGAATACGGCCTGCCGCAGTCGCGCCAAGAGCTCGCCCGTCACCGGCTGGTCGGCTATGTCGGCGACCTCGTCATCAACCCCTCGCTCGACTATGCGGGCGAATTCGCCACGGACTGGAACGCCGGCTTCCAGATCTCATCGGCCCTCGGCCAGACCGAGGCCGTGCGTTCCGGGGCCGGCATCGGCATTCTGCACACCTTCGTCGCCCGGGCGCATGACGACCTCGTGCAGGTGCCGGCCGCGCCGCCGATCCGCCGCGCCTACTGGCTCGTCTATCATGAATCGATGCGACCGCTGCGCCGCATCCAGGCCGTCTCCGCCTTTATCGGCGAGGAGGTCGAGAAGGCGCGGGCGCTGTTTGTCTGAGGCGGCCGATCACGGGCATCGGTCATCCCGGCTGGACGAGCGGGATGACACGCAGGTGTTTGGGCTCTACGCCGCGCCGACTTTCTGCTTTTCGAAGCGCTTGCGCTCATGCGGGTCGAGATAGAGCTTTCTGAGCCGGATCGACTTCGGCGTCACCTCGACCAGCTCGTCGTCCTGGATCCAGGCCAGAGCGCGCTCCAGCGTCATGCGGATCGGCGGCGTGAGCTTGACTGCTTCGTCCTTGCCGGCGGCACGCACATTGGTCAGCTTCTTGCCTTTCAGCACATTGACTTCCAGGTCGTTGTCGCGGCTGTGGATGCCGACGATCATGCCATGATAAACCTTGACGCCGGGGTCAATCACCATCGGCCCGCGATCCTCCAGGTTCCACAGCGCATAAGCGACCGCTTCGCCCTGCTCGTTGGAGATCAGCACGCCGTTGGTGCGGCCGGGCAATTCGCCCTTGTAGGGCTCGTAGGCATGAAACAGCCGGTTCATCACCGCCGTGCCGCGCGTGTCGGTCAAAAGCTCCGACTGGTAGCCGATCAGCCCGCGTGTCGGCGCGTGGAAGACCAGCCGCAGGCGGGCGCCGCCCGAAGGGCGCAACTCGACCATCTCGGCCTTGCGCTCCGACATCTTCTGCACCACCACGCCGGAATGCTCTTCGTCCACGTCGACGACGACTTCCTCGATCGGCTCCAGGAGCTGGCCGTCCTCGTCCTTCTTCATGACCACGCGCGGCCGCGACACGGCAAGTTCGAATCCCTCGCGGCGCATGGTTTCGATCAACACCGCGAGCTGCAATTCACCGCGGCCCGAGACGTAGAAGGAATCCTTGTCCGACGATTCCTCGATTTTGAGCGCCACATTGCCTTCCGCCTCGCGCAACAGCCGATCGCGAATGACGCGGCTCGTCACCTTGTCGCCTTCCGTGCCGGCAAGCGGGCTGTCGTTGACGATGAAGGACATGGTGACCGTCGGCGGATCGATCGGCTGGGCCTCCAGCGGCTGCGAAACCGCGGGATCGCAAAACGTGTCGGCCACCGTGCCCTTTGACAGCCCGGCAATCGCCACGATGTCGCCGGCCTGCGCCTCCTCGATCGGCTGGCGTTCCAGGCCGCGGAAGGCAAGGATCTTCGACACGCGGCCGTTTTCCAGGAGCGAGCCGTCACGCGACAGCACCTTGACCGGCTGGTTCGATTTCAATGAGCCCGATTCAATGCGCCCGGTGATGATGCGGCCGAGAAACGGGTTGGCTTCCAGGATCGTGCCGATCATGCGGAACGGTCCCTCACCCACACTCGGCTCCGGCACGTGGCGCAGGACCAGGTCGAAGAGCGGCGCCAGCCCGTCTTCCTTCGGCCCCTCCGGGTTCTCGGCCATCCAGCCGTCGCGGCCCGAACCGTAGAGGATCGGGAAATCGAGCTGCTCGTCGGTCGCGTCGAGCGCGGCGAAAAGGTCGAACACCTCGTTGATCACCTCGTCGGCGCGCGCATCGGGCCGGTCGATCTTGTTGATGGCCACGATCGGCTTGAGCCCCACCTTGAGCGCCTTGCCGACGACGAACTTGGTCTGCGGCATCGGGCCTTCGGCGGCGTCGACAAGCACGATCGCCCCGTCGACCATCGACAGGATGCGCTCCACCTCGCCGCCGAAATCGGCATGGCCGGGCGTGTCGACGATGTTGATGCGCGTGTCCTTCCATTCCACCGAGGTCGCCTTGGCGAGAATGGTGATGCCGCGCTCCTTCTCCAGGTCGTTGGAGTCCATGGCGCGCTCTTCGACGCGCTGGTTGTCGCGCACGGCGCCAGACTGTTTCAGGAGCGCATCGACGAGCGTCGTCTTGCCATGGTCGACATGCGCGATGATCGCAATATTGCGGAGGTTCATAGTGTGGTCTCGGAAGCTCGTTCCCGCCAGCGGTGCAGCCATGTCTGCGGGCGGTCTCGACCGCCGACGCCGCTATACTGACGAAATGTTTCGGTTGGCGCGCTCTTACAGGCATTTTCGCAAATGCGAAAGGGGAAGGTTCAATGCACCTCGCCTCGATCCGCCGCACCGCGCCGCAGCGACCGCGGCGCGCGCCCTTCGGCACGGCGAAAGGCACGCGAGAAATCGCCGGGCTGACGATAGCCCAGCCGCTCGGCAATCTCCGAAATCGGCAGCCGCGTCGACGCCACGGTGTGCCGCGCATAGTCCATGCGTACGCACTCGACCTCGCGGCGAAACTGTATCCCCTCGGCATATAGCCGTCGGCGCAATGTCCGTTCCGACATGCCGCACAGCGCGGCCACACGACGCTGGCTGATCGCCCCCTCGCCGATCAGCGACAGGATGGCAAGGCGTAAACGGGTGGCAAGGTCGGCTTCGCCGTCGGGCCGGACGGCCGGCCATGCCGGCGCGACGCCGGACAGGGGCCGGGCCAACGGCAGATCCAGCATGCGCGCGGGCAATGCAAAACGGTTCACCGCCTGGCCGTAGATGCAGGCCAGGCCGACGCTGCGGTCAAAGCCGTTGGCGCCGGCATGCGCCTCGTGCTCGAAGACGAGGCTCTCGGGCCGGAAGGAAGCGCAGGCAAAGCACCGCACGACGCCGTCGAGGAAACCGAAGGTGAACTCGACGTCGCGCGCCCGCGGCCAGATCGCCGGATCGAGCACCCGGTATTCGACGATGGCCACGGTATCGTCGACGCGCATGCGCAATAGACTGCCGGACTGCACCTGTCCGATCGCGCCGACGACCCCTGAAAGCAGATCCCCAAGGGTTGCCCCGTCGATGCCGGGAAACATGTCCTTCATCGCCCAGGGCACGAAGTCGCGGCCGAGCCGCCACGCAATACCGGGGTCTTCGCTCCCGGCTCCCGCGGCCTCGAGGAGCCGCACGAACTCACAAAGCGCGATGGCGCTGCGCCCGGTCGCCGCAGCCGGGTCTTCGAGGCCGGCGGTCCTGGCGACGGCCGCCGGATCGAGGCCCGCCGTTGCAAGATGCGGCGCCAGCCCTGCAAGCACGCGCGCATCGATGCTGCCGATCGTGCCGCCTGGTGCCATTTCGCGAGCCTCGGTCATGCGCATGGCCGCCAGCCTATCGCAATCCCGGAACAAGTGGAAAGACCCGGCAGGGCTGCCCGCACGCGAGGCTCAGGACGGGTTGCGGATCGTCATGGCCGGATTGTGGGAAAAGAAGTTGAAAGGCACCAGCGAGATCCCCTTCCACATGGTCGACATGACCGGCCAGTCCTCCATGCGCGGAACATGGTGAAAGCCCATCGTGTACCAGGTGACGATATCCGTGTCGTCGATGCTGCGATCCTGCTCGACCCAGGCCGGAAGACTGTCGGACCCATCGCTCTGAAAGGCATATTTGCCGCCCGCATAGCGCTCGTCCACGTTGTACGGCGTGTTCCAGAACGTGTAATCGATATAGGCGTTGCGCTTGATCGGAGGATCGTTGGCCGGATCGAGCGGACCGTAGGCGACGCTGTTGCCGGGCATGATCATGTAGCCCGGATGATGGCCGAGCCCGCTTTCAGCGCCCATGTTCATCACGTGATACATGGCCGGCGTTGCCGGGTTGACCTTGTAGCGGCCTTCGAGCTCGCTCGCCGCCGCCTTGGTGTCCGTCACCCACATGGAGCGCCGGGGCAGGTCGTCGGGCAACTCGGCCGGCACCAGCCCGGTGCGCATGAACGTGTTGTCCTGTCCGTCGATGTCGAAGTCGAAGCGGAAATTGAAGAAATGGTCGTGATTGGGCGCCACCAGGTTGGGCGCAATCAGCGTTCCGTAGGCGGTGTCGGTCGCAGCCGTCTCATCCTTCATCGAGGTAGAGGCGACACCCTTGACCGCATCGAGCCCGGTCGATCCGACCATGACGCGGATCGTGCCGTTCTGCTGGAAGACGTAATCGATCAGGTAGTCGTAATTGCCGACCTCGGAAGCCGAACGCACCACGAGTTCACTCGCCGGACGGCCCTCCGCCGGCACCGGGGCGTCCGGGCTCTGCGCGAAGATCTCGTAATGGCGCCATGCCGGATCGCCGATATTGCGCTCGAAGATGCATACCGCACCCGGGATCTCGGCCGGCATGCCGTCGTCGCCGTGCACCACGGCCGGCAGATAGGCGGCAAATTCGGGGCAGTCGACGCCGGGCGTCAGCGGGCTCAGGAAGATGCCGAAACCATATTCGCCGGAGTCCATATAGGTGCGCCAGTACCAGCCGGCGTCCGGATCCATGTAGGGCACGAAGACTTCCGACAGATGCGCCTGGTAGAGGACGGAGCGCGGGCCGGAGCCGTCGTTGGCCGCAATCTGCGACAGCACCACGCCCGGGCGCTTGTCGACGCGCCAGCGGAAACTCCAGATGTCCCAGGAAATCCTGGAGCCGTCGATGGAGAAATTGGCGCCCTCGGGCTGGCCGAGCATGGCCGGATTTGTCGCCTCGCGCAGCTCGATCCCGTCTCTGGCCGCAATCTCGTCCTGCGTATAGCCCCAAGGGTCCTCCGGTACGGGAACCGCCCCGGTATCGACGACCTCGACCACCTCGCCGCCGGCAAGGTCGACGACCGCGAACAAGCCTTCGATCGGCTTGGCGTAGAAGTTGGAGCCCGTCGGATTGACATAGCACGGCACCTTCATCAGCCGCTTGCCTTCTTCGGCCGCCGTGCCGAAGGAGCCTGCCGTCAGCGGCAGGCAGAAGACGTCCGCCGGCGTCAGCCCGCGCTTGTCGAGCCCGGCGACGAAATCGGGATTGCCGAGCGCCAGCTCCATCGCGCCGATGAACTCCTCGAGCAGGATCATGGTCTCGCCCGCGGCGGGCTGCCAACTCTCCACCGTCTTGTCGTTCAGATCGACGACCCCTTCGAAGACCCCCGACGAGGTGCGCACATTCACCGTGGCCCGGCGCGGTTGCGGGTCGCCTTCCTCCCAATCGAGCACCAGCGACTTGTCAGGCTCCTTGAGCTCGATCAGCGGAAACCGGCTGTCGGCGTCGGTCTTGCCGTCCGCCTTCAGGATCTCCACCACCGACTGGATTTCCGCACTCGACAGACCGTCGAGCGGATGCGAGAACGCCGGCGCCGCGAGGGCGAGCCCGGTTGCGATGGCCGTCGCCGCGCCGCAGCGCGCAAAAATGGTCTTGCAGTTCATTGCCGTTTCCCTCTGGTTTTGCGGACATGGTTTCTCGATACACCCGGTTTCTGCGACCGGTGCGCCGATCTTACTCCCATTGCCGCAGGACCGGCTTAGCATTTCCGGCCACGACAGCCTTGCTGTCGCGCGATGTCGACGAGACACGCGGTTCGGGGACACAGCGTTCAAGGGCACGCCGCTTTCAATGTCTCCCGCGATGCGTCATCCTTGCGATCAATCCCGCAACCGGCGTAACGCATCGAGGCATTCCATGAAGAAGATCGGCTTTCTTTCCTTCGGCCATTGGAACCCATCCCCCCAGTCGCAAACCCGCACGGCGGGCGACGCCCTTCTGCAGTCCGTCGACCTGGCGGTTGCGGCCGAAGAGCTCGGCGCGGACGGCGCCTATTTTCGCGTCCATCACTTCGCCCGACAGCTCGCCTCGCCCTTTCCGCTGCTCGCTGCGGTCGGCGCCAGGACCAGCCGCATCGAAATCGGCACGGCGGTCATCGACATGCGCTACGAGAACCCGTTCTACATGGCAGAAGACGCCGGTGCGGCCGATCTCATCGCCGGCGGGCGCCTGCAGCTCGGCATCAGCCGCGGCTCGCCCGAACAGGTCATCGACGGCTGGCGGCATTTCGGCTACCAGCCGCCGGAAGGTATGAGCGACGCCGAGATGGGCCGCCGGCACGCCGAGGTCTTCCTCGACATATTGAAAGGCGAAGGCTTCGCCGAGCCCAATCCACGACCGATGTTTCCCAATCCGCCGGGATTGCTGCGCCTCGAACCCCATTCGGACGGGCTGCGCGAGCGCATCTGGTGGGGCGCCGGCTCCAACGCAACAGCCGCATGGGCCGCCAAGCTCGGCATGAACCTGCAAAGCTCGACGCTGAAGGACGACGAGACCGGAGAGCCGTTCCATGTGCAGCAGGCGGCACAGATCCGGGCCTATCGCGAGGCATGGAAGGAAGCCGGCCATGAGCGGACGCCGCGCGTCTCGGTCAGCCGCAGCATCTTCGCCCTCGTCGACGACCGCGACCGCGCCTATTTCGGACAGAGCGGCAAGGAAGGTGACTCGATCGGCTACATTGACGAGAATACGCGGGCGATCTTCGGCCGCTCCTATGCCGCCGAGCCGGACGACCTCGTCAGGCAGCTCGCCGGGGACGAGGCGGTCGCGGAAGCCGACACATTGCTGCTCACGGTGCCCAACCAGCTCGGCGTCGACTACAATGCGCACGTCATGGAGGCGATCCTGAAACACGTCGCGCCGGCGCTCGGCTGGCGTTGATGGCCCAAGCGGGAGCGGTCAGCGCCACTTGCCGGCCGCGCGCAGCATCATCAGTTCGCTGATGTTTTCAAAGGTGACGTAACCCACCATGCGGTCGTCGGCGCCGACCACGGCGACCGCCGGAACCCGGCCCTCCTGCATCGCGTCGATCGCCGCCGTCAGCCACGCAGTGTCACGCACCTTCGGAATGTCGCGCACCATCATCTCGATGACCGGCTTGTCGGCGCCGTGCTCGCGCAGCCCCTCGACGAGGGCGGCCCGGGTGAGAACGCCGCGCAGATGCCGGCCGCCGTCGGTCACCGGAAATTCGTGCTGCGTCGTGCGCAGGAGCGCATCGGCGGCATCGGCAAGCCGCGCATTGGGCCGCAGCGACTCGTAGCTCGTGATCATCGCATCGCGGACCTTGACGGCCCGGGCTGCATCGCGCAGCCCGGTCGCCTGCGTCTCGGCATTGGCCGCCAGATAGACGAAGATGGCGACGAAGATCAGCAGCGGATTGCCGCCGACCAGCCCCAGGAAACCGAAGGCAAATGCCGCGATCTGGCCGATCGTACCGGCGATTTCGGTGGCGCGCACGCGCGGGTAGCGCATGGCGAGAAGCGCCCTCAGAACCCGCCCGCCATCCATCGGAAAGGCCGGGATGAGGTTGAACAGCACGAGCACGATGTTGACTGCCGCCAGCCGGGCGGCAAAGCCGGTCGCCGGGTTTTCCATCGAGGCGAGCGTGTCCGGATCGAACCGTCCGCCGAGAAACAGGAGCAGCACCGCGGCGATAACGACGTTGACCAGCGGACCGGCAAGCGCGACGACGATCTCTTCCGACGGTTTCTCGGGCATGCGTTCGAGCTCGGCCACTCCGCCGATCGGCAGAAGCGTTATGCGCGGCGTCTTGATGCCGTAGCGCCGGGCGGCAATCGCATGACCGAGCTCATGCAGCACGACGCAGGCGAAAACCGCGATGACGAAAACGATGCCGTCGGTCGCCGCAGCCGCACCGCCTGCCTGGAAATGCACGATGCCGATCCACAGCAGGAGCAGGAAGAAGGTGAGATGAATGCGCACTTCGCTGCCCGCGACGCGCCCGATGGGAAAGGACCACTGCATCGACGCTCCAACACTCTGATCTGCGCATCGCGATTCCGGGCCGATGCGCCGGCATACCCTATGTGCCAAGCTGCGCCACCGCTCGCCAATGTCAAGATCGACCGATCGCGCTCAGGTGTCGGAGGGATGGCAGGCGACACTGGCCACAAACACAATGGCGGGCCGAGGGCCCGCCATCGCTTGATCGTCGTCTACCGCGATGCCGCTCAGGCCGAGCGCATGGGATCCAGCGTGACCTTGTAGAGCTCGTTGTCGTCGCGGTCCATCAGGCGCACCGTCATCTGCTCGCTCGCGCCGTCGATGTCGACCAGGCCGAAGAACTGCAGGCCGGCAGAGGGCGGCAGGTTGGCGCCCTGTTCCTCGCTCGGCGCCTTGACGTATTTCACCTCCGGCCCGAAGGTCATGTCGAGGTCATTGGGGCCGAAGGTTCCGGCATGGAGCGGGCCCGAGACGAACTCCCAGAACGGGTTGAAATCCTGGAAGGCGGCTTTTGACGGGTCGTAGTGATGCGCCGCCGTATAGTGGACGTCGGCGGTGAACCAGACCGTGTTGTCGATGCCTGCATTCTTGATGAAGCGCAGGATGTCGGCGATCTCGAACTCGCGGCCCTTCGGCGCTCCGCCGTCGCCATTGGCCACACCCTCGATCAACTCGCCGTCGGGCACGACAAGGCCGATCGGCATGTCGCAGGCGATCACCTTCCACGTCGCCTTGGAGTTGGCCAGTTCCCGCTTCAGCCATTTCATCTGCTCCTCGCCGAGAATCTGGCTCTCGGAGGACGGCATATCCTGCATCGACTTCGAGTTGGGACCGCGATAGCTGCGCAGATCGAGGAAGAACACGTCGAGCAGCGGCCCATAGGCGATCTTGCGGTAGACGCGGCCGGGCTCGGCCGGCATGTAGCGGATCGGCGTCATTTCATGGAAGGCGCGCGCCGCACGCGAGGCCAGCACGCGAACCGACTTTTCCGTGTAGCGGTCGTCTTCCATCAGGTTTTTTGAATCCGACCAGTTGTTGACGACCTCATGATCGTCCCACTGAAAGAAGGTCGGGCAAACTGCGTTCAGCGCCCGGCAATGCTCGTCCATCATGTTGTATTTCCACTGGCCGCGATATTCGTCCAGCGTCTCGGCGACCTTGCGCTTTTCGTCGATCAGCACCGTGTTGACCCATTTGGTGCCGTCCTTCAGCTCGATCTCGTCCTGCATCGCCCCGTCGGCATAGATCGTGTCGCCGGAATGGAGGAAGAAATCCGGCGTGTGCTTGGCCATGGTGGCATAGGTCAGCATGCCGGTCTCGTCGATGCCCCAGCCCTGGCCGGCCGTGTCGCCCGACCAGGCGAAGCGCACATTGCGGCGCGAGGCCGGGGCCGTCCTGAAACGGCCGACGATCGGCTCGGAGGTGGCGTTCATGTCGGACAGATCGGCCGCGACCATGCGGTAGAAGATATCCTGGTCGGCGGGCAGGTCCTCCAGGAGCCGTTTTACGGCGAAATCGTTTTCTGGCAGTGCGTCGAGCGCCGCCAGCCTGGTCGGATTGGCAAAGCTTTCGGCGGTCGAGACCTCGAACGTCACCCTGGCCGGGCGGTCGGCGCGTGTCCAGATCATGCCCGAATTCATGTCGACATCGCCGGATTGCACGCCGTGGGTGAAGCTCGGACGCTGGTTGGCGCGCGAGTAAAACGGCATGGCAAGGCCGGACGCCCCGACGATGCCGGCGGCGCCGGCCGTCGCCAGAAGGCTGCGGCGCGTGATATTTGCAGTTGATTTCATGGCTGTCGTCCCCGGATGGCTATGAGAATGCGCGCGCAAAGTCGGCCCGCATTGTTGCAGGCCGATTGCAGGACCATGAAATATTCTTGACAGCCGACGGACGCGGCAAGGATCAGAGCATGTCCCGCTCAAACGGAAACGTTTGAAGCAAAGATATGCGCGCTAGGTCAGGCCGCGCTTCTCCATCATCGCCTGCGGATCGGGCAGGGCGCCGCGGAACGCCGTGTAGAGATCCTCGGGATCGGCTGATCCGCCCGCCGCATAGATGTGCTCGCGCAGCTTTTGCGCCAGCCCCGGATCGAACACGTCGCCGGCCTCCTCGAAGGCGGCGAATGCATCGGCGTCGAGAACCTCCGACCACATGTATGAGTAATATCCGGCGGAGTAGCCGTCGCCGGAAAAGACATGCAGGAAATGCGGCGTGCGGTGGCGCATGGCGATCGCCTCCGGCATATTGAGGCGCGCCAGCGTTTCGGCCTCGAAACGAAGCGGGTCTTCAGGGGCCTCGCCTTGCGCATGAAAGGCCATGTCGACAAGCGCCGAGGCCGTGAACTCCACCGCTGCGAAACCCGCACCGAAGGTGCGCGCGGCCTCGATCCGGCCGATGAGCTGGCGCGGCATCGCTTCGCCCGTCTCTTCGTGAAGCGCATGCTTTTCAAGGATTTCCGGCACCATCAGCCAATGTTCGTAAAGCTGCGAGGGCAGTTCGACGAAATCGCGCGAAACGGACGTGCCGGAGACCGACGGCCAGGTGACGTCGGACAGCATGCCGTGCAGCGCATGGCCGAACTCGTGAAACAGCGTGCGCGCCTCGTCGAGCGACAGAAGCGCCTTTTCGCCCCTGGCCGGCTTGGCGAAATTCATCACATTGTAGACGATCGGCTTGGCGCCCGCGCCGAGCCGGTGGCCGGGCTGCAGTGCACTCATCCAGGCGCCCGAGCGCTTGGACGAGCGATTGAAATGATCCGCCAGAAAGGTCGCGCGATGCGATCCGTCCGGATCGCGCACCTCGAAGACGCGCACATCCTCGTGCCAGGCGGCAATATCCTTGCGCTCTTCGAAAGACAGGCCGAACAGCCGCCCGGCCACGTCGAAACAGGCGGCAATCACATTGTCGAGCTGCAGATAGGATTTGACCTGCTGAGCGTCGAAATCGAAACGCTCGGCGCGCAGCTTCTCGGCATAATAACGCCAGTCCCAGCCGGCGATCGGATCGTTCTGGCCGTCGTCCGAGGCGATGCGCTGCAATTCGGCCCGCTCGGCGTCCGCCTTTTCCAGCGCCTTTTCCCATACCGGTTCGAGTAGCCCGAAGACGCGCTGCGGCGTCTTGGCCATCGTATCGTCGAGCTTGAACGCGGCAAACGAGGGATAGCCGAGCAGCCCGGCCTTCTCCGCCCGCAGCGCCAACGTCTTCGCGACGATCTCCGAATTGTCGTGCGCGCCGCCGTTCTGGCCGCGTCCGATGAAGGCGCGATAGGCCTTTACACGCAATTCGCGATGCGCCGAAAAAGCCAGGAACGGCTCGACGATCGAGCGCGAAAGCGTGACGGCGTAACGCCCTTCCTGTCCGCGCGAGGCGGCCGCCTCGGCCATCGCGCCGCGCAGGAAACCGGGCAGTCCGGCCAGTTGATCCTCGCCCAGAAAGAGCGCCCATTCGCGTTCGTCGGCCAGCACGTTCTGGCCGAAACCGGCACCGAGCGATGCCAGTTCCTCGTTGATCGCCGCCAGCCGCACCTTGCCGGCCGCGTCGAGCTTGGCGCCGGCGCGCACGAAGCGCTTCCAGGTTCGCTCCAGCACCCGCTTGGTCTCCGCGTCAAGGTCGAGCGTCTCGCGTTGCTCGTACAGCGCGTCGATGCGCCGAAACAGCGCGTCGTTCATGTAGAGCGCCGAAGCGTGCCGGGCCATCTTCGGCGCGATCTCGCGTTCGAGCGCCTGGATCGTGTCGTTCGTGTCGGCACCGGCCTTGCACCAGAAGATGGCGGCCACGCGGGAAAGGGCCAGACCGGACAGTTCGAGCGGGGCCAGCGTGTTGTCGACGGTCGGATCGTCCCGGCCGCCGGCGATGGCGGCGATCTCCGCTTCGTGCGCCGCAAGTGCCGTGTCGAACGCAGCCGCAAACGCATCCTGCGCAATCGCGTCGAAGCGGGGCAGACCGAGCGGGCCGTTCCAATCGACGATCGGATCGGCCAGGAGATCGGATTGGGAGATCTGTTCGGTCATTCGGATGCGATCCTTCTTGATGCTCGCCTATCGATTGCAGGCTCGATGTAGGCGCGCCCGCGACCCCGCGCAACTCTTGACGATCGACCCGGAAATTAATAAGTAGACCTTATTATCAGTTGTTCTTAGCAATGATCATGTCCCCATCAACCGACCCAGACACGATCGGGTTCCTGGTCGGCGATCTCTCGCGTCTTTTCCGCGCCGAGTTCGAGCGCCGCATTGCCCGCATCGGACTATCCGTAACGCCTGCCGAGGCACGCACCCTGGCCAATATCGCCCGCTGCGGCTCGATGCGCCAGCACCTGCTGGCCGAACGTCTCGGCGTCGAGGCCATGACACTTTCGGGCACTCTCGACCGGCTGGAATCGCGCGGCCTGATCGCCCGCGCGCCCGATCCCGCCGACCGCAGGGCGAAACTCGTGAGCCTGACGCAAGCGGCAGAAGACCTGCTCGCCGAGATCCGCAAGGTCAGTGCGTCCATCCGTTCCGATCTCTCCGCCTCGATGGAGGACAGCGAGTGGGAGCGGATGCTTGAGAAGCTGAAGCATGTTCGCGCGCGTCTGATCGAGCTCAAGGTACAGGCCGCGAACGAAGAAGGCGAAACCCGATGAACGCGCTGCCTCCCAGGCCGCAGCAGATCATGAGCGAGCGCCGCGTCACTTTGATCGGGGCGCTGCTCGTTGCCGTCGGCCCGATTTCGATGGCGCTGTTCACGCCGGCCATGCCGGAGATCGCGCATGCCTTCGGGACCAGCGAAGCGGCAGTGAAGATGACTTTGTCGCTCTATTTCGCCGGCTTCGCCTTCGCCCAGCTTGTCTGCGGCCCTCTGTCGGACGGGCTCGGCCGCAAGCCGGTGACCGTCGGCTTCATGGTGATCTACCTCGCCGCCAGCCTGCTCGCCCTCGTCGCGCCGAGCATCGAGGTGCTGATTGCCGCCCGCTTCCTGCAAGGCGTCGGCGCGGCCGTCGGCGTTGCGATCTCGCGTGCCCTGGTGCGCGACCTCTTCGTCGGAGAGGCCAGCGCCCGCATCATGAACATGATCGGCGTCATGCTGGCCGTCGGACCCGCCGTCGCGCCGACGCTGGGCGGGCTGACGCTCGAACTGGCGGGCTGGCACGCGATCTTCGCGCTGATGCTCGTGCTCGGTCTCGGCGTCATTGTCGCCGTGCAGTTCGGCCTGAAGGAAACCGTCTCGCCCGACATCTCGCGCATCCGGCCCCAGGCCCTGTTCTCCTCCTATCGCCGTCTTCTGGCGAACACCTACTTCCTGACGTCCAGCCTCGTCATTGCAGGCTCGGTCGGCGCCCTCTACACGCTGGCCACGATCCTGCCCTTCGTCCTCATGGACCGCGTCGGGCTGGAACCGACCGAATTCGGCATGGGCATGCTGATGCAGTCCGGCCTGTTTCTCACCGGTGCACTCGCCATGCGCCAGCTCATGCAAACCCGTTCCGCCTTCCGGCTGGTGCCGGTCGGCCTCGCCTGCATCGGCGTTGCCAGCATTGCGCTCGGCGTCGGGCTGCGCATCGCCGAGCCGACCTTTCTCGGCATTATGGGGCCGGTTGGAGTATACGCCTTCGGCATCGCCTTCATCATGCCGGCCATGACGGTCGCCGCCATGGCGCCTTTCGCGAACATCGCAGGCGCCGCTGCATCGATGCTCGGCTTCATGCAGATGGGATCCGGTCTCGTCGGCGGGTCGGTCGCGGCCCTGATCGGCGACCCGGTGCTGGCGCTTGCCACCGTCGTTCCGGCCTTCGGGGCGACAGCGATCGTTTCATGGCTGATCTGGCGCCTGCTGCCGGAGCCCGTCAGTTTCGTTCCGCATCCCGCAGCGCAAGACGAAGCCCAGGCGCACGGTCCCGGCGCTTAGAACATGTCCCGCTCAAACAGAATCGTTTGAGCGAAAGGTACATGTTCCAGCATATTGATCTGGCGCGCATATCTTCGCTTCAAACGTTTCCGTTTGAAGCGAACGCGCGCTAGAACTCGGCGCAATTCTCCGCCACGCTCGCCTGGACGCTTTCGCTGATCCGGTCGCCAGAAAGCACGAACCATTCGCGGGTCAACAGATCGTTGTCGGGAAAGTCGTAGCAGACCAGGGCGGTCACGGACCGGCCCTCCTCCTGCTCGATGCGGTGCCTGATGCCGGCACCATCGACGGCGATCTCCCACTCCTCGATGGAATCCAGGAACTCCGCCTTCGTCTGCTCGATGCCCACATCTTCCAGCCGGATGACGGCATCGTTGGCCAATAGACGGTCGAGCGCCGTCCGGTCGGCCCGGGCGAGCGCGTCATACCAACGCGACAGCACGCTTTCGGCATCCGATGCCAGGCCGGCCGCCGGAAAAACGAGCAGCGCCAGTGCCGCCAGCACAAAGCCAGTTCGATGCATGTGAACCTCCATGTCGCCCCTCGCCCGCCGATGCGCCCGGCAAGACCGTTTCCGGAACGTCAGCCCAGATCCGGGCGCTGGAAATCGCCGGTTTCGCGGTTCATCACCCAGAGTTCGCCGGTCGAGATGTCGAACCATGCGCCGTGCAGCGACAGCTTTCCCTTGCCTTCGAGAAGGCTGACGCAAGGAAATGTCCTGAGATTGGAGATCGAATAGCGGATCGAGATACGTTCGAGCGCGGTCTGGCGCTCGGCGCCGGTCATCAGGCTGTTGTCCGAAACGGCCTGCGCCGCCGGGGCCACCAGCCCCATCCATTTGCCGATGAAGTCGCCCGGCGACAGCGGCTCGGCAGACGGATCGAGCGCGGCGCGGATACCACCGCACCGGCCATGCCCCATGACCACGATGTGCTTCACCTTCAGGCTTTGCACCGCGAACTCCAGTGCCGCCGAGGTCGAATGGTGGGCGCCGTCCGGCTCGTAGGGCGGCACGAGATTGGCCACATTGCGCACCACGAACAATTCGCCCGGTCCGGTGTCGAAAATGGTTTCGGGCGCGGCGCGCGAATCGCAGCACGCGATGACCATCGTTTCCGGCGTCTGGCCGCGTTCGGCCAGTTCCCGGTAGCGGTCTGTCTCGACCGCAAAGCGGCCGCCCATGAAATTGCGGTATCCGGCAAGCAGGCGATCGGGCAAATGGCTCATGGTCTTTCGATAGCGAGGTCCGGCGTCCAAGGCAATCCTTGCTTCGCCGCCCTCAGGCCCATATCGCGACCGGAATGTCGTGCGCATCGCGGCCCGGCGGATCGGGAAAAGGGGTCGCCATACCGTTTGCGTGGCGCGCGGCAATCAGCATCACGGCGGCGGCGTCCAGCAGATCATCCTCGCCCGCCCCGCGCGGCGGCGGCGCTTCCATCACCGTCTGGTCCACGCCGCAGGCGGCAAGCAGCGTCTTGCGCTCGGCCATGCCGGCAGGGTTGACCCGGCCCTTGATCTTTTTCGGCAGGCTCATGGCACTGCCGCCGTTGAGGCGCCAGAAGGCGACCTCGGGATGCGATTCGATCAGCCGCCCGTGAAGATCGGGGCGGGCGCGCATGAGGCCGTCGACCTCCCTGATCTTGCCGAAGATGCCGAAGGCCTGGATCGAAACGCCGCGCGGCGGATCGGAGGTCTGCCGCGCCACGGCGCTCGCCCGCCGGTGCGCCGCGTACCACTCGTCGGCACCGTCGAAGGGGCCGGGCTCGGCATAGACGGCGGCCCGCGAGGGGATCGAAAAGACACTCGACTGGCGCTCGCCGAGAAACTTCCGCACCAACGCCTCCGGACCGCGCCCGCCGGAAAGCGTGTGCTCGGGCAGGCCGATCGGCATATCGACGGCAATGACGGCATCATCCGGCAGGGTGCCGATCAGTTCCGCGAAGGTGGTGAAAACAGCGGCCCGCATGGTCTGCGCGGGATCGGCGATCACCGCGACCCAGCCGCCGCGGCACCCGTCGGCCCCGACGACGACGCGCCCGGACGGCACGATCGGCCTTGTCATCAGCCCGGCTTGCCCGTGAGCGTCAATTCGCGCACCGCGATATGGCTCGAAGGCTGTGCCAGAAGCGCGGCATCGGTCTCGATCTGCAATTCGTCGCCGCCGCGCGCCACGGTGGCCTGCAGGATGTCGTAGACCGCCGCCGTCGTTTCGCCCAGCGCCGCCTCAAGGGCAAGCCCCGAGATCAAGCGGCCCAGAAGCAGCGCCGCCGTCAGATCGCCGAGCCCGTTTGGCGGGCGAGCCACAATAGGGTGATCGGCGAAGTAAGCGGCATCTGACGTCACGGCCAGATTGCCGGTCGCATCGCTGCTGCCGGCGGGCGCCGAGGTGACCACGACCGTTTGCGGCCCCAGGCTTCCGGCTGCATCGACGACCTCTGCCGGGGTTTCGACCCGGCGTCCGGTCATCCAGGCCAGTTCGTGCCGGTTCGGCGTCGCGATATCGGCGCGCGGCACCAATGCGTCTCGGATCGACGCAGCGATCGCCTCGGGCACGTAGAGGCCGCCGAGATCGCCCATCACCGGATCGCACAGATAGAGCACTTTCGGATTGGCGGATTTGACCGCCTCGACCAGCCCGGCAACGGCGCTCGCCTGCGCCGGGCTGCCGAGATAGCCCGAAATCACGGCATCGACCTCGCCGATCCAGGGCGCGTTGGCGAGATCGGCCAGCATCGCGGCAAATTTCTCGTCGTCGGGCACGATCATGGTCGATGGTCCGTGGCCGGGATGCCAGGACAGTGTCACCGTCGGCACGGCCCAGACCGGGAAGCCCAATGTTTCCAGCGCGAACACTACGGCGCGATTGCCGACGCAGCCGCGCACCACATGGCTCGAAATGGCGATCACGGAGGGGCGGCGGCCGGGCATGGGATGAACCATCATAGCTGTCCTTCGGCCAGGAGGAACAACAGCCACACAAGCAGCCCCACAAAGACCACCAGCCCCAGAACCCGGCCGATGCGCGTTCCCCACAATTCGACGCTGTCGTTGCGGTCGGCGTCGGCGGCTGTGAGATGGTTGCGCGCCTTTTTTGCCGCCCGCGCCGTGAGCGTGCTCGATGGATCGGATTCGGCTTGCAGGCGCTCGAGAATGCGCCTGGCTTCACCTGTTCTCTTGTCGTCGTCTTCCGTCATTGCTGACCCCGTCACACGGCCTCCGATTCTTAGAGTATGTCCCTCTCAAACGGAATCGGTTTTCGACGCGTCGTAACAAAGCGATAGGGCGCGCCGCACAGGCCCTCGCACGACCGGCGATCTTGCGGTGATGGCGATCACATGTGCAATCGCCGGCTTTTGATGACAGAGACTCTTGCCGGAATCGCCACCGCGGCGCTATGGTTAACAAATCATGAAGACTGCGCTGACCATAGATATCCGCCGCGCCGAGGAAACGGACGCCATTGCGATCTCCGAGGTTCACCTCGAAGCCTGGCAGGGCGCTTATGCCGGCATCATTCCGCATCGCGCGCTGCGCGCCATGATCAACCGGCGCGGGCCCGACTGGTGGTCGCGCGCCATCCGCCGCGCTTCGGCCATCCTGGTCGTCGAACTCGGCGGAGAGATCGCCGGCTACGCGACGCTTGGGCGCAACCGCGCCCGCGAACTGCCGCAGCAGGGCGAGATCTACGAGCTCTACCTGAAGCCGCAATATCAGGGCGTGGGGCTCGGAACGAGTCTCTTCGCCGCCGCCCGCGAACGCCTTGCCCGCCTCGGGCTGAAGGGGCTCGTCGTATGGGCGCTTGAGGAAAATATCGGCGCGCTCGACTTCTATCGAGGTGCCGGCGGGCGCGACATCGCCGAAGGCGTCGAGGTCTTCGACAACAAGGCATTGAAGAAGCTCGCCTTCGTTTGGAACTGACCGCCGTTTCATAACGCCCTCGATCACCCCGCGATATCCGCCTGAATCGGATCGTTGATCCCGCTTATGCCGGCCGTGCCTTGCACTGCACTGCACAAGGGGCTATCGGAACCGCGACCGTTTGCCGGCACGGCCCATGCTCCCTGCCGGCAGTTGATCCAGACAGAAGGACCATTCCATGCGCATCGACGCCATCTCGATCGGCGACAACCCACCGGACGATGTCAATGTCATCATCGAGGTTCCCGTCGGCGGCCAGCCGATCAAATACGAGCTCGACAAGAAAGCCGGCACGCTGATCGTCGACCGCTTCCTCTACACGCCGATGCACTATCCGGGCAATTACGGCTTCGTTCCGCACACATTGTCGGGCGACGGCGATCCGATCGACGTGCTGGTGTGCAATACGCGTCCGCTGGTGCCCGGCTGCGTCATCAATGTGCGCCCGATCGGCGTCCTCATCATGGAGGACAATGCAGGGCAGGACGAAAAGGTGATCGCCGTTCCCTCGGCCCACCTGACGCGCCGCTACGAGAACGTCTTCGACTATACGGACCTGCCCGAGATCACGCTCAAGCAGGTCGAGCACTTCTTCGAGCACTACAAGGATCTCGAGCCCGGCAAATGGGTCAAGATCGGCAGCTGGCATGATGCCGCCTATGCCCGCAAGATGATCGTCGAGGCGATCGAGCGCGGCAAGACCGAAAAGGCCTGACGAGAGCGCCCGTCAGGGCTCGACCCGACTGAACTCGGGCGTATGAACCCCGTCGGCGCCGACGACCAAGGGTTGGTCGGCGCCGCAGGCAAAGCGCGGCGTCTCCTCGTCGGCCATCTTGCGCGCCATGGCGTTGGCGTCCGGATTGCCGGTGGCAACAACCAGGCCGACAGCGCAGCCTTCCCTGAAATGGTGCCAGCCGACCCGCTCGACGACGAGCACTTCGGTGGTGTCGCCCTCATCCGCACCGCCGACGAACCAGCGCAGGATCGTCGCATAAGGCTCCTCGCGGTTGCCCTGGCGCCTGATGCGCCATTCGATTGTCTTTCCGAACGTGTTGAACGCCACGAAACTTTCCCAGGGCAGGGCAAGATCGCTCGACCGGGGAAAGCCGAAATAGGCCGAGGCTCGAACGTCGCTGTAGTCGATCTGGACAGGATAGCCGCGCCAGCCAGCGCAGATCATCTTGTACCAGTCGCCTTCTCCGGGCGGTGGCGCTGCAAAGACGGCACAATCCTTCTCGGGCACGAGATCGGTATATGCGCTGTAGACTTCCTCGGCGTTCACCGGCATCGATGCGATGATCAGGATCAGCCCTGAAAGCAAGTAACGCATTGCGTGCTTCCCCGCCCTGACGCGCCTGCGCCGGTCAGTCGATGGCCGGAGCTTACAGCACTTCCATCACAAGTGGAAACACACACCGTGCAAGCGTTCAACCGAACGCTGCTCATCACGACCCGGCGTTGGCCGCGGCGGCAAGTTTTTCCGCAAGCTCGGTGCTTTCTCCGACAACACGGACAGTTTTCAGGCGGCTCGTGCCGCCCGAGACCACCGACACGGTGCTTTTCGGCACGCCGAGCCATCTGGCGATCAGCTTTTCCAGCGCCGTGTTGGCCGCGCCTTTTTCCGGCACCGCGCGCACGCGCGCCTTGAGGTGGAACAGCCCGCCGCCACTGCTGGCCACGCCCTCCACGGCATCCATCGACGATTTCGGCGTGAGCCTGATGGCGATCTCGACGCCGCTCTCGACAATGCGAAAGCAGCGTATGGACCCGTCAGACGAGCGCCGGGGCAAGGGTCGTCAGGATGAACTGACGCAGGAAGAACAGGAGAAGAAGCAGAATGATCGGCGATATGTCGATGCCGCCGAGATCGGGCAGAAACCGCCTGATCGGCCTCAAGGCCGGGTCGGTGACCCGGTAGAGGAAATCGCCGATGGTTGCCACGAACTGGTTGCGTCCGTTGATGACATTGAAGGCGAACAGCCAGGAAAAGATCGCCGAAGCGATGATCAACCACCAATAAATGTCGATCGCCAAAACGACGGTCTGGATAAGCGCGAGCATGCCGGTCTCCAATCGGTTTTGCGACATGTAGCCATTGACCGGCCCGGCGACAAGCCTTGCGTTTCGTCGCCGCCCGGTCCATGGCCGGCAGTATCCAGTTTCGCCGGATCCGGCGCCAATGCCGTCGCCCATGCTGCCACGCGCAAGATTGTCTTATCGACGAGAGCCAACATCTGCTTGACAGGCCCGGGTCGCGCCTCGTAAATGCCGCCCATTCGCCGGACGGGGCCGTAGCTCAGCTGGGAGAGCGCGTCGTTCGCAATGACGAGGTCAGGGGTTCGATCCCCCTCGGCTCCACCAGGCGACTTTTTTCCTGCCAGTCAATCGAATGCAACGGGCGGCCGCCATTCCCTCTTGGCTAACCCGTCTCCAGTTGATTCTGCCCCGCCACATGCGGATGCGGGCTATGGAAGACCATGTCGAGGAGCCCGGCCAGCCAGCGCTTCAGGTGAAAATCCCAGATCATGCGCCCGCCGAGATGATCGCGGCCCGGCTGGGCGCCGGGCAGCACGAAGCGATGCGCCCCGCGCACCACCCAGCGCTGCATCATCACCCGCGTCAGCTCGGCGTGAAACTGGATGCCCCAGGCGTTCTCGCCATAGCGGAAGGCCTGGTTGGGATAGGTCGCGGCCGTCGCCAAGAGTGTCGCGCCGGACGGCAGCGAAAAGCCCTCACGGTGAAACTGGTAGACCACGTCGGGCCAATCGATCAGCGCCTTGCCCGCCTCGGTGGCCTTGAGTGGATACCAGCCGATCTCGACCTGCCCGTCGTCGCGCCCCTCCACGCGGCCGCCGAGATGGTTGACCAGCATCTGCGCCCCCAGGCAGATGCCGAGAAACGGCTTGTTCTCTTCGAGCGGCACCTTCAGCCACTCGGTTTCCCGCCGCACGAAGGCGTCGGTATCGTTGGCGCTCATCGGCCCGCCGAAAACGACGGCCCCGGCATGGTCGGCCAGCGTCTCGGGCAGATGGTCGCCCAGCGGCGGACGGCGCATGTCGAGCTCGAACCCGCTTTCGAGCAGCAGATGGCCGACCCGTCCGGGGCTCGACGTCTCCTGATGCATCACGATGAGGATTTTCGGCTTGTCCCGCTTCACCAAACGCTGCACGGCCTCAATCTCCGTCGCCCGATCCCGGCGCCACGCCGCTCGCCTCCTGGGCCTGCTGGCGCAGCGCAATCCTTTCCGGGCGTTCGACGCCGATGAGTTCGGCCACCCGCCACACCACATTGTCCTCCAGCTCGCTCAACTCGCCGTCGGCGAAGACGATCTCCCACATGATGCGAATGAATTCGAAACGTCCCTGCTCGTCGAGATGCCGCTTCAAGACGCTGGTGAAGGCATAGAGGTCGATCGCCTCGCGATCGGCCTTCTCTGCCTTTGCGACGAGCGCCGAGAGATCCTTGCCCGAAATGCCGTAGGCCTCCGACAGCGCCGCTTCCAGCCGCTCGCGCTCCACGTCCAGCCTCACGCCATCGGCATCCATGACGTGAAACATCAGCGCCGCCGCAGCAACACGCGGATCCTCGTCGGCCTCGCCGTCACGCCCCGAACCGGCACCGGGCAGGTCTCTGAGAAAATCTATGAGCCGGTCGAACATTCACACCTCGCGCATTTTGTCTCACCCGAAAAGATAGGCAACCGGCGCGCCGGAGTCACGGACGCGATTTCCAGAACCACAACCGTTGCGCCGGACTTTGTTCCGCCTGGGGGCACATGTCGCGAAATGGATTCCATTTTTCGGTACGAGCCGCTTGCCGGGGGCGATTATCAACAGAGCCTAAAACAATCTGAACCGCTCGTCCCGAGCCCGTCCATTCTTCTCCTGCTCGACGCCGGGATCGTCGGGAATAGGGGAGGGGGCCGGTTCCTCTTTTGGCTCCGCGACGCTTTCGCCGGTCTCCTTGCCTGCCCTTTCGTCCACCGTGGCGACATCGTCGCTGATCTCGCCGTCGGGCTTCTTCGGCGGCTCGTCCTTCCCGGCATCATCTTGCGGCGGCTCGATCACTGTCGCTTCTTCGACCACTTCTTCAAGCAGCGCCGGCTTGGGCTCCTCGATTTCGGCCGACAATGCAGGCTCCTCGCTTTCGTCCGGCCGGCCGTGATCCTCGATCATCGGTCCGGCGCGCTCCACCGGCGCGCGCCACTCGAAGGCATCGAGCCGGCCCGTCACGGGCGAGAAGGGCAGCCAGCGCTCCGACACCATGCCGTCGGCGACCCAGACCGGATCGCGCGGCGCGCGCAGCGCCCTGGCCAGCCATTGCCGGATGCGGCCCTGATCGCCGGTTTCCGCCTCCTCGATGTCGGCCAGCAGCAGATAGGCACCCTCGCGCGGCGCCATGCGGATGGCGCTGTCGGCTGATTTGCGCGCCATGTCGAACTCGCCGGCATCGAGCGCGGCCCGAGCCACGACGAGCGCCGATTCGGCGTTGTTCTGGCGCAGCGACTGCAGCCGGCGCGCCCGCGCCAGCCGATCGCGCACGGAATCGCCGTGGCGAGCGTGGATATAGGCATCGGCGATGTCGGGATGGGCTTGCGTGCGCCAGGCCGCCTCCAGGATCCTCGATCCCTTGCGCAGATCGTCCTGCCTGAAGAGCGCCTTGGCCGCCATCACCGCCGCCGGCACGAGATCGGGCGCCAGCCGGTTGGCCTCGATGGCCGCGTTCTTCGCCGCCAGCGGGTCGCTGTCGATCAGGTCCATCGCCTTGGCCGTCAGGAGCACCGCGCGCTTGCGCTTGCCTTCATCGGCATCGACCAGCTTGGTCGATTTCTGAACATCGAGCAGTTGCAGCGCGCCGTCCCAATCGCCCTCGGCCGTGCGCGCCTCGAGCGTAGCGTTCGATGCCCAGCCGAGCTGCGGCGCGAGTTCGCTCGCCCGTTCGGCATAATGCCGGGCGGCAGTGCGATCGCCCATGCGTTCGGCTTCCAGATAGAGGCCGCGCAGGCCGAGCACGCGCATCTCGGGATCGTCCAGCATCGCCTCAAACGTCTTGCGCGCCGCCTCATGATCGCCCTCGAGCAGCGACGTCTGGGCATCGAGCAGATGGACCAGCGGCTCCTGGTCGGAGGAGATCAGCTTGATCGCCTCGCGCTTTTTCTGCCGTGCCAGGGCGCCGTCGCCGGCCCCGGCCGCGATCATGCCCGTCGACAGGGCCTGATAGCCGCGGTCGCGTCGCCTGACACGGAAATAGCGTGCCACCAGATAGGGGCTGTTCCAGATGCTCTTGACGAGCCACCACAGGATCATCACCGCCGCCACGATCGCCGTAACGACGGCAGCGGCCGTCATCAGCGTGACCTGGTACTGATAGCCGGAAAAGGTGACGACGAGTTCGCCGGGCCGCTCGGCGAGCCAGGCAAAGCCGAGTCCGAGCGCGAATACGACGAGGAGGAAAAGGAGAATCCGAATCATGCCGCTTCCTTCGCGTCAGGACTTCAATGCGCCGGCAAGCGCCGCGTCGACCAGTTCGTCCGCCGTCATGCGCGCGCGCACCTTGGCAACGAAGTCCGCCCCGGCCGCCTTGGCAGGCTCGGGAAGCGCATCGTATTCGGCAATCGCCTTGTCGTAGTCGCCTGCCTTGATGGCCGCCTCCATGCGCGCCACGATCGCCGGCACGCTGTCGCCCTCGACATCGCCCACCGGCCGCACGCTGACCAGCGACTGGGCGCTCGAATAGAGCCGTTCGACGAAGCTGGCTTCCTCGTTCACATTCTGCGTGGAGCGGACGATGGACGAGGCCGCATCACCCGCCTCCTCGGCGATCGCCTCGCGCGTCGGCACGCCGGCGGCGGCGAGATCGCGCAGCGCCGCGATCTCCGGGCCATAGGGGGCGAGCGTCGCATAGGTCTCCAGTTCGTCCATGAAGGGCGCGCCGCGGTCGATCGCCGATTTCAGCGCCGAAGCGGCGATGGCCTGCGCCAGGCGCGGATTGTCGGCCTGCTCGTCAAGGCGGGCGGCGAGTTCGGACATGCGCGTCTCGAGCGTGGCCAGCCGTTCATCGAGACGATTGGCCCGGTCCGACTGCTGGGTGACGGACTCCTGCGCCGCCCTGGCTGCCTCATTTGCCGTCTGCACCGTATCTTCGAGGGCCCCGAGGCGTTGCTCGAGCGACTGCACGGATTCGCTGGAGGCAGCGTCGCCGGAAGCCCTATTCTCCATACGCTGCTCGATATCGTCGAGCCGGGCACCGAGCGCCGCAACCGCCTCGCCGTTTGCGCCCGGCGCCGAATCGCCGGCGGCGCTCAGCGACGCGACGGTGGATTGCAGTTCGTCGAGCGACAAGCTTACCGAATCGATGCGCGCATTGGCCGCGTCGAGCGCCGCGCTTGCGCCCTCGGCGCCGTCTCCATCGCTTTCGGCCAGCCGGCGGTCGATTTCAGCCACCTGACTTTGCAGTGCCGCCACGGCTTCACCGCCCGATCCTGCCCCGACGGACGGGACGACGCCGGAATATTGCAGCCCGGCCGCCGCCGCCAGGGCGACGATCCCTCCTGCAACACCGGCGCCGAGCGCCGGCATGCCACCGGTGCGGCGTGCCGGCCCGGCGGTCGATTCGGGCCTGGTTTTCGACGCGCCGGAACCGCCATCGCCGGGCGGGCCACCCTTCTGGCCCGGCTTCGGCTCCGTCTTGCCGGGACCGGCCGCGTCGCTTTTTGCCGGCGCGCTTTCGTCCTTGGCCGCGTCAGGCTTGCTTTCGGCATTGCCGGCCTTCGGGTCCGCCGCAGCGGCGGATTTGGCCTGCTTGTCTTGCGCGACCTTGTCGGGCTTGTCCGGCGTCTCGGCGGTATCGGCACGCGAGACCTCTTTCGGATCGAGATCGATCGTCACCGGATCGCGACGGGATTTCGAGTGCCGGGGTTTGGGCGATTGGACCATTGCTCGCTCCGCAATCTGTTGGCAGGCCGCTGGTAGCACATTGGCACGCGCGGCGCAGGCTTGTGTAGTGATTTTGCCTCAGCCTTTCGGCAGAAGCGCAAACAGCGCCTCCTCGTCCGGCCGGCCCGCAACCCGGACGCGCTGCGTGCCGAGTCGCCCCAAAGCGTCGGCCACGGCCGGCGAGAGACAAAGGAATTGTGTCTTTTCAAAGCAGGGCGCGAATTCGTCACTGCCGGCCAGGCCGGCGAGCGCGCGCGCGCCGTTCGGCGAGTAGACAAGGGCGCAATCGACCGCGCCGGCGCGCTTCAGGATCGCGGGATCAGGCGTCAGTGCGCGTGTCTCATAGGTCTCGAGCGGCGTGCAGGCATAGCCGGCCGCGGCCAGAAGCTGTTCGAATTCGCAACGGCGGGTGCGGCCGCACAGATAAAAAATGTGCGCCCCGGCGGGCAGTCTTTCGCCGATCGTCGCGGCGAGCGAGCGGCTGTCTCCGCCCGCTGCCAGAACATTCTTGAACCCGGCCTCGCCCGCGAGATCCGCCGTGCGTGCACCAACCGCGAAACACGGCGTCTGCAGCAGCGACGTTAACAGGCGCGAATCGGCATGGCGCAGCGCATTGGCGCTGGTTACCGCCACCGCATTCGGGACCGTTTCGGGCGGTGTCTGGCCGGCAAGCGGCCGTGTTTCGCTGAGCGGCATGACGAGCGGTGCATGACCGAGTGCGGCGAGGCGCCGCGCCGTCGCGCTCGCCCCGGGCTCGGGCCGCGTCACCAAAACCCGCACCGACTTATTCCCAGGTCTCGAAGAAGCTGCTGCCCGCCTTGGCCCGAACGCGCTCGCCGGCCTCACGGCCGATTTTCGCGGCGTCACCCGCCCGGCCTTCGGCCGAAATGTCGTGGCTCACGCTCCCATCCGGCGTCAGGATGAGGCCGGAGAAGGAGAGCCGGTCGCCGTCGATCCGCGCCAGGCCGGCGATCGGGGTCCGGCACGACCCGTCGAGCGCGGCGAGAAACGCCCGCTCACAGGCGAGCACGGTGCCGGTCTCGGCATGATCGATGGCGGCGAGCATGGCTTCCACCCGCGCATCGCCCGTTCGGCTTTCGATGCATATGGCGCCCTGGCCCGGCGCCGGCGGAAATTCCTCGGGCGCCATGAGATCGGTGATGCGGTCTGTCATGCCGAGCCGGCGCAGCCCGGCATGGGCGAGCAGCGTTCCGTCGACCCGCCCCTCGTCGAGCTTCTTGAGCCGCGTCTGCACATTGCCGCGGAACATGACGACCTCGATGTCGGGCCGCATCCGCCTGATCAGTGCCTGGCGGCGCAGCGAGGAAGAGCCGACCACCGCGCCCTCGCGCAAATCCTTCAGCCGTGCCGCCGTGCCGCCGATGAAGGCGTCGCGCGGGTCCTCGCGTTCCAGAAAGGCGGAAAGCCTGAGCCCCTCAGGCAACTGCGTCGGCATATCCTTCGAGGAATGCACGGCGATGTCGATACGCCCGTCGATGAGCGCTTCCTCGATCTCCTTGGTGAACAGCCCCTTGCCGCCGGCTTGCGACAACGGCCGGTCCTGGATGCGGTCGCCGCTCGTCGAGATCACCTCGACGGCGAAGGCCTCCGCCGGAAGGCCGTGCGCAGCCATCAGCCGCTCACGCGTCTCGTGCGCCTGCGCCAGGGCCAGGGCGCTGCCGCGCGTTCCGATCCTCAGTTGTGCTGTTTGCATGGGGCCATGTCCGTGCTAACTCCCGTGCCGTCTCGGGCTCGATCCGGGACCTTCCTATTCCGGAAAGGGCAGCGCTGCAAACATGGGCGCAGGCAAAGGCGAAATCAGGGTGCTCGGCATCGAGACGAGCTGCGACGAGACGGCGGCCGCGGTCGTGTCGTGGTCGCGGTCGACCGGTCCGCGCATCCTGTCGAACGTGGTGCTGAGCCAGGTCGAGGAACATGCAGCATTTGGCGGGGTCGTGCCGGAGATCGCCGCGCGGGCCCATGTCGAGGCGCTGGACGGCATCATCGAGGCCGCGCTCGCCGAATCGGCGACCGGGCTCGCCGAGGTCGACGCCATCGCCGCGACCGCCGGACCGGGCCTGATCGGCGGGCTTCTCGTCGGCCTGATGACCGGCAAGGCGCTCGCGGCCGCCACCGGCCGGCCGCTTTATGCGATCAATCACCTTGAAGGCCACGCCCTTTCCGCCCGACTGGAGGGCGATGTCGCATTTCCCTATCTGATGCTGCTCGTCTCCGGCGGCCACACCCAGATCGTTCTGGTCAAGGGTCCGGGACAATTTGAGCGCTGGGCCTCGACGATCGACGACGCACTCGGCGAAGCCTTCGACAAGACGGCCAAGCTGCTTGGACTGCCCTATCCCGGCGGCCCCAACGTGGAACGCGCCGCGGCAAACGGCGATCCGCACCGCTTCGACCTGCCGCTGCCGCTGAAAGGCGAGGCGCGGCCGGATTTTTCCTTCTCCGGCCTCAAGACGGCCGTGCGCCAGGCGGCGAGTGCGATTGCACCGCTGTCGGAAAGCGACGTCGCCGATATTGCCGCCTCGTTCCAGAATGCCATTGTCGAGACGCTGAAGGATCGCGTGGGCAGGAGCCTGGAGCGGTTTCAGGCCGAATTTGCCGACATTGCCGGGCCCGTTCTCGTCGTCGCCGGCGGTGTGGCCGCCAACAGCGCCATACGCTCCGCCCTTCTCGAGCTTTGCCGCGGGCGCGGCTTCACCTTCCTGGCGCCGCCGATGGAACTGTGCACCGACAATGCGGCGATGATCGCCTGGACGGCGATCGAGAGGATCAATGCCGGCATACGGCCGGACGCCGAGGCAATGGCGCTCGGGCCGCGCTCGCGCTGGCCGCTCGACGAGCGTGCCGCCCCGTTGATCGGCACCGGCAAGCGGGGGGCCAAGGCATGAGTGCCGGCACGGGAACGACGGCGGTTCTCGGCGGCGGCGCCTGGGGCACCGCATTGGCCGTGACGCTGGCGCGCGCCGGTGCGAGCCCGCGCTTCTGGGTGCGCGACCAGGCCGCCGCCGACGCGGTCAATCGCACCCATTTCAATCCGCAATATCTTCCGGGCATCCAACTCGACGACCGCCTGGCCGCGACGACCGACCTCGCCGCCGCACTGGAGCGCACGGACTGCGTGCTTCTGGTCGTGCCTGCCCAGGCGCTCGCCGGCTTTCTGCGCCAGGCCGCGCCGCACATCCCCGCCGGTGCACCGCTGGTTATCTGCGCCAAGGGCATCGACGCCGAAAGCGGCGATCTGCTGTCGGCGGTCTGCGAGAGCATCTTGCCGAACAATCCCGCAGCCGCCCTTTCGGGGCCGAGCTTTGCGACCGACGTGGCGGCGGGCCTGCCGACGGCGGTGACGGTCGCCGCTCGGGACGGCCATACGGCGGCAACGCTTGCCGCACGGCTCTCCACCTCCACCTTGCGCTGCTATTCCAGCGACGATCTGACCGGCGTGGAGGCGGCCGGCGCGCTCAAGAACGTCATGGCGATTGCCGCCGGCGCGGTGGCCGGCGCCGATCTCGGCGCCAGCGCCCAGGCCGCCATCGTGACGCGCGGCTTCGTCGAATTGCGCCGGATCGCGCAGTCCTTCGGCGCGCGCGCCGAAACGCTGATGGGCCTGGCGGGCCTCGGCGACCTGTTCCTGACCTGCGGTTCGGGCAAATCGCGCAATTTCGCCTATGGCCTGGCGCTGGCGCGCGGCGAGCCGCTCGACGGGCGTCCGCTCGCCGAGGGCGTGGCGACCGCCGGCATAGCGCTGAAGATCGCCCGCGAACGTGGGCTCGAAGCACCGATCACCGAGCAGGTGGCGAGGATCCTGGATGGCGATATCACCGTGCGCGAGGCGATGAACGCCCTACTCGCCCGCCCCCTGAAAAGCGAAACATGACCACGAAACAGACTGGATTTGCGGAGACCGTATGATGCTGTTTGCCCTGATCTGCACCGACAAGCCCGACCACCTTCAAATGCGCCTCGATACGCGGCCCGACCATGTGGCCTATCTCGACGGCCTGAATGCGAAGGGAACGCTGAAGGCTGCCGGACCTTTCCTCGATCCCGACGGCAAGCCGAACGGCAGCCTGGTCATCGTCGAGGCCGCCGATCAGGGCGCAGCAGAAGCGATCGCTCAGGCCGACCCCTACGCCGTCGCCGGCCTCTTCTCGTCGGTGGAAATCCGCCCCTGGAACTGGGTCTTCAACGCACCGGAGCAGGTCTGATGCAATATTGGCTGTTCAAGTCGGAACCGTTCAAGTTCTCCTGGGACATGCTCAAGGCCAAGGGAGAAACGGGCGAGGAATGGGACGGCGTGCGCAACTACCAGGCGCGCAACAACATGCGTGCCATGGAAATCGGCGACCGCGGCTTCTTCTACCATTCCAACAAGGGGCTGGAGGTCGTCGGCATCGCCGAGGTCTGCGCGCTCGCCCATCCCGATTCCACGACCGACGACCCGCGCTGGGAATGCGTCGACATCCGCGCCGTGAAGGACATGCCAAAGCCCGTGTCGCTCGACGACGTCAAGGTCAATCCGAAGCTCGCCGAAATGGTTCTGGTCAATAATTCGCGCCTTTCGGTGCAGCCGGTGCAGGCCGACGAATGGGCCGAAATCTGCCGCATGGGCGGCTTGAAAAACGAGGCCTGAGGGCGCGGCTCCGGCTGTTTCGCGCGCGAAACGATGGTTGCCATGACGCTTTCTCCTGAAAAGGCCGCCACCTTCATCCGCGCCAACACCACGCTGGCCAGTCCGCCGCATGTGCCGGAAATCCGCCTGCACCTGGCCGACGAGGCGCACGCGCTCTGGCACCGCACCGAGGATGAGCTGAACGAAATCGGCCTGCCGCCGCCCTTCTGGGCCTTTGCCTGGGCCGGCGGACAGGGACTCGCGCGCTTCGTTCTCGACAATCCGCACACGGTTTCCGGGCTGAATGTCCTCGATTTCGCGTCCGGCTCCGGCCTGGTGGCGATCGCCGCGCTCAAGGCCGGCGCGGCAGCCGTGACGGCCGCCGATATAGACCCTTTCTGCCGCGCGGCAATCGCGCTCAACGGCGAGGCCAACGGCCTCACGCCCGATTTTTGTGCCGACGACCTGATCGGCACAGATGCGGGATGGGACGTGGTTCTCGCCGGGGACGTCTTCTACGACCGGGAACTGGCCGAGCGACTGGTCGGATGGTTCGACGCGCTCGCCGCACGGGGGGCGAGCATCATTGTCGGCGATCCCGGCCGCGCCTATGTTCCGCGCAAGCGGCTTACCGAACGCGCGCGCTACGAGGTCCCGGTAACGCGGGCACTCGAAGATGCCGAAGTCAAAAAGACCATTGTCTGGGACTTCATCTGAAGCAGGTGGCGCCCGCCGTTTATCTGCAGACGCGCAACACGCTGCCCGGCCGCAAGACCTGCAGGAGCCGCAGCATGGTGCGCCGGGAGACGGCCACGCACCCTTCCGTCGGCCGGTAGCCGGGCCGCGCCAGGTGCAGGAAGATGGCGCTGCCGCGACCGCGGATCGCCGGGCGCATGTTCCAGTCGAGCACGATGCACATGTCGTAGAGGTGATCCGGCCGCTGCATGCGCTCGTGGCTCGCGCGATAGGGCAGGCGCACCGGCCGGTTGTAGTTGCGGTCGCCGGGCGCGTCGCACCAGCCGAGATCGCTTGTCTCGCGCCAAAAGGCCAGCCGCGATGGCCTGCCGGGACCGCGTCCGGGCCGGTAGTAGCCCCACAGCACCCGCATGGCGCCCAGCGGCGTCGCCCCGTCTCCCTCGCGCTTGAAGGCGGTGATTCCGCCCGCGCCGAGCGCGCAGGGAAACACCTGTCCGTCGAGCCACAGAAGCCCTTCGGCCGGCCGTCCGGGGCGCGGCCGGACCACGATCGGCAGCGGCCTGGCCGCAATTCTCACGCCTGCCTCATTGCGCTCACGAATTTTGGAGTATGATTGAACCGGCGAACAAATCACGGTGATCGGCTTTCGTAACCTGTTGGTTGCGAATAGAGCGAGTCGAGTTTTGCCCGCAATTGCGTTCTTGTGCCAGGAAACAGGATGAAAGATGACTTCACGTTCCATTCTGATTGTCGACGATGACCAGGACCTCCGCGAGACGCTCGTCGAGCAATTATCGCTCTACGAGGAATTCCGCGTAATCCAGGAAGCAACAGCCGGCAAGGGCATACAGACGGCGCGCGGCGGCCTGATCGATCTGCTCTTGATGGATGTCGGGCTGCCCGACATGGACGGCCGCGAAGCGGTGAAGATCCTGCGCAAGGGCGGCTTCAAGGCGCCGATCGTCATGCTGACGGGCCAGGACACCGATTCGGATACGATCCTCGGCCTGGAGGCCGGCGCCAACGACTATGTGACCAAGCCCTTCCGCTTCGCCGTCCTGCTTGCCCGCATCCGCGCCCAGTTGCGCCAGCACGAGCAGAGCGAGGACGCGACATTCGTCGTCGGCCCCTACACCTTCAAGCCGAGCCAGAAGCTGCTTCTGGATCAGCGCGGCGGCAAGGTGCGGCTGACGGAGAAGGAAGCCGCCATCATCAAGTACCTCTACCGCGCCGACCAGAAGGTGATCACCCGCGACGTCCTGCTGGAGGAGGTCTGGGGCTACAATTCCGGCGTTACCACGCATACGCTCGAAACTCATGTCTACCGCCTGCGTCAGAAGATCGAGCGCGATCCTTCCAATGCGGAAATTCTTGTGACAGAAAGCGGCGGATACAAGCTCGTCCCGTGAGTCGGCAAAGTGCGCGCCGCGGGCGCGTGATCGCGCGACATTGGAATCGCGTCAAATCAAAGGGTTGGATCGGCAAACCGATTCCGTAAAGCGGGGAGCCGAACCAGGGGAGCCGGGAAGACCTGAATGGCGCTCGATGACGATATCGGCATTCTGACCGGCGTGGAATTGTTCGAGGTTCTGTCGCAGGAGCAGCTTCGCCTTCTTGCCTTCGGCACCGAACGTCTGAGACTGCCGCCGGGGCGCGAGCTCTACCGCGAGGGCGCGCCGGCCGATTGCGCCTTCGTCGTCATCCAGGGACAGGTGACGCTGTTCACCGAACAGGACGGCCAACGCATCGCTCTCGCCTCGCACGGCAAGGGTTCGGTGCTCGGCGAACTGGCGCTGATTGCAGAGACGACGCGGCTGACCGGCGCCATGGCCGAAACCGAGGTCGAGCTGATGCGTCTCAACCGCACGCTGTTCCGGCGCATCCTGGAGGAGTATCCGGATGTCGCGGCGGCGCTGCATCGCCGGCTCGCCCAGCGTTTCGCAGAGATGACGGAGTCGATCGGCAATCTGGCGCCGAAATTCTCGCAGGACTAATTTTTGCCCGCCCGGCTCGGCACAGGATGCGCATGCGGCCTATTCGAAGCCGAATCGCGCGATCACCGGCACATGGTCGGAGGGTCGTTCCCAACCCCTGGCGGATTTCACGACCTCGATGCCCGTCAGATCGGCTGCCAGATTGGCCGACGACCAGACATGGTCGAGCCTGCGGCCGCGGTTGGAGGCCTCCCAGTCGCGCGCCCGGTAACTCCACCAGGTGTAGATCTTTTCCGGCGCCGGGATGTGCTGGCGCATGAGGTCTGCCCATCCGCCATGCGCGCGCATCGCCTCCAGCCCCTGCGTTTCCACCGGCGTGTGACTGACGATCTTGAGAAGTTGCTTGTGCGACCACACATCGGCCTCGAGCGGGGCGATGTTCAGGTCGCCCACCAGGACAGACGCCGACTCGCCGTCGAAGGCGGCCGGCACGCCGCGCATTTCCTCGATGAAGTCGAGCTTGTGGCGGAATTTCGGATTGACCTGCGGATCGGGCTCGTCACCGCCCGCCGGGACGTAGAAATTGTGCAGCAGAATGGTCTTGCCACCGGCCTTCAGACGCGTGGCGACATGCCGGCGGTCGCCCATGGCGCAGAGATCGCGCTTTTCCACCGTCTCGAGCGGCCGGCGCGCAACCGTCGCGACGCCGTGATACCCCTTTTGTCCGCTGACGGCGATGTGGTCGTAGCCCAGCGCGCGGAAGGCCTCGAAGGGGAACAGATCGTCGACGCATTTGGTTTCCTGCAGGCACAGGACGTCGGGACGGTGCTCGGCGAGAAACCGCTCCACCAGCGGCATGCGCAAGCGCACGGAGTTGATGTTCCAGGTGGCGATCGAAAATGACATGGAGATATCCGGTCGGGAAACGCGGCCGGAAATTGGCAGGCTTGCGACGCCGTGACAAGCCGCACGGAACACGATAGCGCCGTGCGGCCGTTCTTCCACAGGTTTGGTGTGCAGCTTATCTGCGGCGCTGCTGGCTGAGTGAGTTCGGGCTGGTGTTCACCACCGCATAGTCGATCTCGAAGACCGACGGGTCGAACGTCACGCCCTGCTTGACGTTGAAGATCATCACCGTCGTGTCCTGGCCCTTGGCGTCGGTGATCGTCCACTGCCTGAGCTCATAGGTCTTGGGATCGAACATCATCCTGATGGTCGAATTGCCGAAAACCGAGCGGTCGTGCAGCTTGATCGTCGTCAGGTCGGCCTCCTGACGCACTTCGCTGACCTTGTTGCTGGACAGGTCGATGTGATCATCGAGCAAGAGCTTCAGCGGCGTTTTCGACAGCGGATAGAGATCCCACGTCCTGAGCTTCTGGTTGTTCAGGACCACCGAGGTGCCGTCGGCGATCACACGGAAGCCGGAAGGCTCTTCATAGTTGAAGCGGATCTTGCCCGGACGCTCGATATAGAACTTGCCGCCCGTCTGCTCGCCGCGCGGACCGAACTGCACGAACTCGCCCATCATGGTGCGGACGTTGGAAAAATGGTTGGCGATCTTCTGCGCCGCCGCCATGTCGGCGGCCGCCTCGGCGCGCACCGCCATCGCCGGCACCATCGTGCCGGCCGCGCCGAGCAGCATGATCCCCATTGCCGTGGCCGTCGCGCCCCGACGAAGGAGGCGCAAAGGGGCGAATGGAATGGCATTGGTCATTGCGATTCTCCTTGCCTGATGCGGGCGTCCTACTCCCGGAGTTGGGCCTTAGTTTGACTGCATCCGGCGGCAGGCTGCGCGACGCGTCGCACGGTCACATCTTGTCGTCTTCCGTCGGCACGAGGATCTCGCGTTTGCCGGCATGGTTCGCCGCGCCGACGATGCCCTCCTGCTCCATGCGCTCGATGATCGAGGCGGCGCGGTTGTAGCCGATGCCGAGCCTGCGCTGGATGTAGCTGGTCGAGGCCTTGCCGTCGCGCAACACCACCGCCACCGCCTGGTCGTAGGGGTCGCCGCCGTCGTCGGAACTGCCACCGCCCCCACCGGGGCCGCCACCATCGTCCTCGCCGTCGTCCTCCGTGACGGCGTCGAGATATTCCGGCACGCCCTGCACCTTCAGATGAGCGACCACCTGCTCCACCTCGTCGTCGGAGACGAACGGCCCGTGCACGCGCTGAATGCGCCCGCCGCCGGCCATGTAGAGCATGTCGCCCATGCCGAGCAGCTGTTCGGCCCCCTGCTCGCCCAAAATGGTCCGGCTGTCGATCTTCGAGGTGACCTGGAAGGAGATGCGGGTCGGGAAGTTGGCCTTGATGGTGCCGGTGATGACGTCGACAGACGGGCGCTGCGTGGCCATGATGACATGGATGCCGGCCGCGCGCGCCATCTGCGCCAGCCGCTGCACCGCGCCCTCGATGTCCTTGCCGGCGACCATCATCAGGTCGGCCATCTCGTCGATGATGACGACGATGAAGGGCAGCGGCTTGAGATCCAGTTCCTCGGTTTCGTAGATCGCCTCGCCCGTATCGCGGTCGAAGCCGGTCTGCACCGTGCGGGTGATCGGTTCGCCCTTCTTGATTGCCTGGGCCACGCGCTGATTGAAGCCGTCGATGTTGCGCACCCCGACCTTCGACATCTTACGGTAGCGATCCTCCATCTCGCGCACCGTCCATTTGAGCGCGACGACCGCTTTCTTGGGGTCGGTGACGACGGGTGAGAGCAGATGCGGAATGCCGTCATAGACCGACAGTTCCAGCATCTTGGGATCGATCATGATGAGCCGGCACTGGTCCGGCGTCATGCGGTAGAGGATCGACAGGATCATCGTGTTGATGGCGACCGACTTGCCCGAGCCGGTGGTCCCGGCCACCAGCAGGTGGGGCATCTTGGCAATATCGGTAATGACCGCCTCGCCGTTGATCGTCTTGCCGAGCGCCAACGCCAGCTTGGCCTTGGACTGCTCGAAATCGCGGCTGGCCAGGATCTCGCGCAGATAGACGGTTTCGCGCTTGGCGTTGGGCAGCTCGATGCCGATGGCGTTGCGCCCCGGCACGACCGCCACGCGCGCGGCGATCGCGCTCATCGAGCGGGCGATGTCGTCGGCCAGGCCGATGACGCGCGACGACTTGATGCCCGGTGCCGGCTCCAGCTCGTAGAGTGTGACCACCGGTCCGGGACGCACATGGATGATCTCGCCCTTGACGCCGAAATCCTCCAGAACGCCTTCCAGAAGCCGCGCATTCTGCTCCAGCGCGTCCTGCGACAGGCTCGCATCGCGCGTCACATTCTTGGCCTCGGCGAGGAAGTGCAGCGCCGGCATTTCGAACTCGCCGGTGCCGATGAACGAAGGTTGCGCCTCGCGCTGGACGCGCGCGCCCTGGGTCGGCCGCGGCGCCGGCGCCTCCACACGGGCCGCCTCGCGGCCGGCCGCCG